>NZ_BMXK01000003.1 GCF_014651715.1 Zhihengliuella salsuginis | reverse complement strand
CGAGCATCTCAGGCGGCCGGTAAGACCTGAGGCCCAACTGACCGGCCCTCATGAAAAATCGAGGTTAAAGATCCCTTACATAGGCGACATCTAACCATCGGAATTTATGTCGCTGCTAAGGGAACTGCTGCAGAAGTATTTGCAAGCGAACAACTCCTCACTGAGTGCGAAACCTCAGTTACTTGCTCCCATCAGCCAGATCAATCAGAGCAGCGGTCCAACCAGTAGCGTCTTCATGGAAGGCGAAAAACTCGTAGTCGTAATCCCCTGGCGTAAACGTATACCCCTCAAGAAGTTCACCGTCTGTTGAGTACGCCGCGCCGCGTGTCTGCCGAAGCGTGAAGAACGAGTGATAGGCACCGCCGCCCGTCGGCTGCAGATTCTTACCGAAATCACTTGGGATCAGCTCACCTCCAACAACCCAGCCGCCGGCACCGTAAATCTCATCGATTCCCTGCTGGTGCTGAAGGCAGTACCCACATCGAGAGTCCGAGACCTCGAGCATGAACTCCGTGTCTCCGGTCGCCACCGCATAGTTCCTGGCTTCGAACCAGTACTCGATGAAGGCCTCGAAACCGGCCCCCGAAAACTCCGTGGCCAGCTCCGGCATCTGCGGCTTGTCCAGATTCTCCGCAGGAGAAGAGCTGGTGGCCGGCTTCGGAATCGGCGACACCGGGGCGCTGCTGGTCGGTGCCGCCGACGTCACGGCCGACGATTTCGAGAGCTCAGCCGTCGGCCCCGAACACCCAGCCAGCAAGAGAGCAAGGGTCGCGCATGCTGCGACTGATGCAGATCGAACGTGCTTCACTGGCGAGCCGCCTTTCGCTTATTCTTTCTCCCACGGCGGGGTCTTCAGGAAGGGCGATTCGCAGGCCCAACCTTCCGGACGTTCGATGCAGTCAGCGGAGACGTTGCGCGTCTCCCGCTTCCAAATGCTGTTGACCTTGGGATCGCTGGGCACCGACGCGACGCCGGAAATCGGGATCCAGCCTGAGTCGCCATGCCTGAACTCGCCGGTGTAGACGGTGGTGAGATTGACCTCGAAGTTGCCGGTCTCCTCGTAGATGTTGTCCGTGTAGGTCCGGTACTCGTAGGGGTCGGCTCCCTCGGGGCGGGGGCCTCCGGCGTGCTGGGTTGTCCGATGGTGCCCATCGCCGTACGTCCACTGGTACTCGAGCGGCGTGGCCCTGACCTCGACGGGCGTCCCCAGCACCGTTGTTTCCAAGACGTGTGTGCTGCTGCCGGCCCACTGGTTGACCCGCTGCCCGATCATTGCGATCCCGTACTCCTCGTGTCCGTCCACCGGTGACTCGAACACGATCTCCGAGGACGGGATCGGCAGGGTACGGAATTCTTCAGTCGTCACAGTGATGACGTCCTCAGGCACTGCACTATCGACAATCAGCGGAGAATCGTCGGCCAGGCACACCGTTTGGGTCGTCAGCTCGCCGTCTGGATTGTCACGAGTGTGGCGACGGACTTGGTAATACGTTTCTCCCGCGTCCTCATCGCACCGACTGTTGGCGCGCCCAAAACAAAAATCAGCTACTTCGTCCAGCATCGTCGCCTTGCCACGGCAGTAAGGATCGTAGGTCTCCCAAACCTCGGCCGCGTCTTGGATCGGCACAGTCTCGTCTTGACCAGCCTGATTCGAATCTCCGTCACCCACGGTATTCGTGTGAACATTGTCAGCGCCGACATCGACGTGCTTTCCATCGTCTCCGATGCTGGACGTCGGCGGATCTCCCTCACCAGGCGAAAACGGCAGTAGTGCACCAACGGCCAGAAAGGCCGCCATGACCATTTTCATTGATCTTCGACCTTCTCGATGATCGCAGCGCTCCAGCCCGCCTCGTCATCAAAGTAAGTGAGGAAGTCGTATTCAATCGAGAGTTCCTCAAAGCCGTGATCAGGATCGACTGAACCGTCTTCCAAATACACGCCCCCGTCCGCCTGCTGCAAGACGATTCCCGCGTGGAAATAGTCTTCGACGGGTCTCATATTCGTTATAAAGTCTTTAGGGGTCAGTTCTCCGCCCTGCGCCCAGCCGCCATCATCATAGATGTCGTGCGCTACGAAACTGCGTACACGGCAGAATCGGCACCCGTCATCAGAGACTTCATCCAATAGCGTTGTGTCACCCGTAGCCATCGCATAGTTCTGGGCTTCGAACCAGTACTCGACGAAGGCCTCATAGCCGGCCGCCGAGAATTCACTTGCCAGCTCCGGCTTCTCCGGCTTCTCCAGGTTCTCCGCCGGCGACGTGCTGGTCGCCGGCTTCGGGGTCGGCGAGGCCGGAGCGCTGCTGGTCGGCGCCGCCGAGGAGGGGGTCGGCGATTCCGAGGGCTCCGCCGTCGTACCCGAACATCCGGCCAGCGCCAACGCGACGAGACCGGCGACCACAACGTTTGCAGGACGGAACTGTTTCACTGACGACTGCCTCTCGTATGCCCCAACTCACTCTCAGCAATCGAGCCTAACGGGTTCGTCCACCGACCGCATTAGTTATCCACAGGTATGACAGTTGCCTGGGCGCTACACCGTCGTCTTGTCGTGGACCACGACCTCGTGCAGCTCGATGGTCCCGTCCGGCTTCTTCCAGTAGTGGATCCGGCGGGCCGACGGCGCATTCACCTCGACCGACGCCCGGAAGCACTTGGACCCGTCCGCGCGCTCCATCTGCGGGTCGTCCCCGCCGTCGCCCGTGCGCAGCGCGTGCACCTGCCGGCTCGGGATCTTCTGCGCGCGCCCCGTCAGGATGTCCACCAGCGCCTTGAGCGCCTTGCCCTGCGTGTCCGGCTGCAGCGCCACGAACGAATCCGCGAACTTCGGCCCCACGTCGTAGTGGTCCGGCAGCGGGAAGTGCGGCTTCTCCGCCGCGTCCACCCGGCTGACCCACTCCACGTACACCTCATGCCGCAGGGCGTCCTCCACCGTCAGGAAATCGTCCACGGCCAGGCCGCGACGCGTCGGATGCTGCGCCTTCGCGCCCTTCGCCCGCCGCCGGATGTCCCGCACCTGCTGCTTGTGCCGGTCCACCTCCTCGCGGAGCCGCGCGATCTCCGCCTGCTGCTCCCGCAACTGCTCCCGCAGCCCCGAATCCTTCCCTCCCGACGGCCCGACCAGCCCGCGCTGGGCGCCGGCCAGCAGCGCCTTCAGCGGCGCGACCTCACGCAGCAGCTCCCCCATCGCGCCCGTCAGCTCGCCCAACTGCTCCGCATCGATCCCGGCCTGCGGCACGACGCGGGCCGGCTGCCCCGCTGCGTCCGTCGCCGCCGCCGTGCGGTCGGCGGGGGCGCCCGCCACTGGCGGGGCGGGCGCCTCGGCCGCGTCGACGGCGTCCGCCCCGTCCTCCGGCTCGCTGGGCACCTCGGGTGCCGACTCCGCATCGGCGGGGGCGCCGTCGTCGTACCGTTTGGGCGGGAGATTCCGCCCGTAGACCAGCCAGGGGGCGCCGCCCGCGATGAGGCTGGGGCACGCGTGGATGGGGTCGTCGTCCCCGACATCATGCAGGCAGAGGCGCTGCTTGCCCTTCTTGCTGATGAGGCGGGCCGGGACCACCTCGCCGACCGTGAGCATGTCCGTCAGGCTGTCGTGCTCGTTGCTCGTGACGTCGTTGCGGCTCACACGGATGCCGTCGCCGGGCAGGGGCTCGAGGTAGGCGTAGTCGTCGCGGACCTTCTTCACCAGCGCCAGGACCACGTCCCCGTACGAGTAGACGTCCATGATCTGCTGCTTGAGCAGCGAATGGCGCAGGTCCAGGCCGGCGTCCGTGAGCGTCCCGGCGACCTCGAGCTGCTCGGGCAGGTACCAGTCCAGCCGGACGCCGGGGACCAGCGAATCGTGGCGGACCGGGGTGACGGTGCCGTCCTCGAGGAGCACGTAGGCGATCTCGCCCGAGTCGTGCACGCCGACCACCGTGCCGGAGACCTCCGCCTCCGCCGCGGCCAGTGCCGCCCGCTGGTGGTCGCGGCGCAGCATCGGCATCCCGTGGACCAGGTTGATCAGGTCCTGGGTGCGCTGGCCGACCAGGTCCGCACGCTCGGCCAGGATCGGGACCGACGGGTGGGTGTGGGAGTAGCCGAGCAGGTCCCCGGGGTAGACGCGGCCAGCGTTGCCGTAGACGGCGTCGCCCGGTGGAAGGTTCTCCTCGAGCTCATAGGTGGTGCGGCCGTTCTCGACGATCACGATCTCGGCCGAGCCGCCGACCTGGCGGGCCACCTCGTCCGCGTCCAGATATAGGTGCGGGCGGTACTTGTCGCGGGAGATGACCACCAGGTGGCGGGGGCGCTTGTGCTTGATCCGCTCCGCGAGTTCGCTGCCCGTGCCGGACCAATGCTCCACTGTCATGCCAAGTCACCCCTAGCGCGATTCGCAAACCTTGTGGTCAAGAAGTATGTCGTACGAACCTGAGTGCGAGGCGAGGGCCGCGTCAAGACAGCCGGCAGGGTCAGGGGTTCTTGTCCAGGAGGCCGTCGATCTGCGCGATCGAGTCCCTGAGCCCGTCCTCGAGCCCCATCTCCGCGAGTTCGCTGAACTGCTCGCGCGATTCGAAGGCCGTGACCAAACGCATGCGCGTGCCGGGCCGGCCCGCGCGCAGCTCGACAGCGTCGATCGAGACGGTGTTGCGGGTGGAACCCAGCTCGCCGCTCGGCTCGCCGTCCTCGCCGGAGAACCCGTCCTCGAACTTCAAGAGGTGCGGCGGCTCGATCTCCGTGATGTGCCACCAGCCGCCGGCCTTCTCGCCCTTGGGGCCGGTCATGTAGTAGCGGCCGTCGCCGCCGACAGCGAACTCGTGCCGCGTGATGGTGGCCGGCCACGTCGGCGGGCCCCACCAGCTCTCCAGCTGACGTGGATCTGCCCAGAGCTGCCAGATGCGCTCCGGTTCCGCAGGGAACTCGGCCGTCACAGTGAACGTCAGCGCTTCCAGGTCGGTGAAGACACTGGTGATCGGCATGATTCCGCCCTCCTGTCAGCGGCCGAACCGGGAAATGCCGCGTGATAAGAGCGTACGGCGCAGCCGGGCAACGGTAAAGGGCCCGACCGGCCGCGACCCGCATTCACACGGGATGCACAGTCGGTCGGGCCCAGGTGCGGATCAGGCGAAGCGCTCGGGGCGGAACGCCTCCAGCATCGGGTGTTTGGCGCCGGTCGCGAGCTCGTCTGCGATGAGCTCGCCGGCCAGCAGCCCGAGCGTCGCACCGGAGTGCGTGAACGCCGCATAGCAGCCCGGGACGGCCTCGAGCTCGCCGAAGACCGGTTCGCCGTCACCCGGGATGGGCTTCTTCCCGATCTTCCAGGACGCGGCGGAGAGTTCCTCCACGCCATCTAGCAGCTTGGCGGCCTCCGCCATGAGCTCGGCGACGACCTCCTCGGGGATCTCGTAGCCGGACTCCCCTTCGACGATCGCGTCCTCGTACCAGTCGTGGTCCACCGCCACCGTGCCGCCCGGGTTCGGCCGGATGGCCGCGCGCGGAGTGTTCATGACCGTGGCCACCGGCTTCGCCAGCGGCTCCGAGACCGCGACCATCGACAGCGGCGACGCGTCGCCGATCATCACGCCCAGCGGTGCCACGACCTCGGGCGTCTGGGGCCCGCAGGCCACCACGACGGCGTCGCCGGCGATCGTCCTCCCGTCGGCGGTCCTGACCCCGACAGCGCGCCCGTCCTCCACGACGACCTCGCACCTGCCGGCCCCCGTGGTCACCTCTCCGCCGGCCGCCGTGAACTCCGTAAGCAGGTGCTCGATCAGGTGCGGCAGCGAGACCCAGCCCTCGCCGGGGTTGAAGACGCCGTCGGCAACCATGGCGGACGGGTCCACATCGCCGGTGTGAGCCTCGACCGTTTCGCGGGTGACGAGGTGGGAATCGTAGCCGTGCCGGGCCTCGTAGGCGTGCCGCGACCGTGCGGCCCCGGAGTCGTCCGCCGACGGCCAGTACAGGGCGCCGTCGAACTGCAGCCAATCGCGGGTGGGGTCCGCCGCGAACAGCGTGCGGTAGCGGTCGATGCCGGCCATGCGCAGATCGTGGTACGGCTTGGAGCGCTCGCCCGCGGAGTTGAGCCAGGACAGGGAGCGGCCCGACGCTCCCGAACCGGGTTCGGCATCGGTCACGAGCTGGACGCCCACCCCGCGTCGGACCAGGTGGGTCGCGGCGGAGACGCCGATGATCCCGCCGCCCAGGACGACGGCCGTGTTCACCTTGTGGGACATGTTGCTTCCTTTCGCTGCGACCGTGAGCGGCCGTGGATTCGTTCGATGATCTCCAGCGCGGCGATCGCGTCGCGCGGGTCGACGGGGACGGGCCCGCCGCTTTCCAGATGGTCGCCGAGCAGGCGGTAGAACTCGCTGTAGGCGCCGCGTTCCGCCTGTACGGCGGTGGAGCCGTCGGGAGTCGTCAGCGTGCCCCAGTACTCCTCGGGTTCGCGCCCGAGCCCGTCGTCGGCGGGCCGCAGCCCCGCGATGAGCTGGGGCTCCTGCCGGTCGAGCCCGTACTTGGTGTAGGTGGCGTTGGTGCCGAGAACGTGGAACCGCGGCCCCGGCGCCACGGAGACGGAGTTCATCGTGAGCCGACTGCTCACGCCGGAGGCGTGACGCAGGAGCACGACGGCGTCGTCGTCGGCATCCGCGTCCGGTGACGCGAGGTGCCGGGTCGCCTCCCCGTGCACCGACTCGACGGGGCCGAACAGGTGCACGGCCTGGTCGATCAGGTGCGGGCCGAGGTCGTACAGGATTCCGCCGCCGTCGGCTACGTCCGTGCGCCCCTTCCAATCGCGCATCCCGCCCGGCTTCCACCATTCGAAGCGGGACTCGAAGACCAGCGGGTCGCCGAGTTCGCCGGCGTCGAGCAGCCGCTTCACGGTCAGCAGGTCCGCGTCCCACCGCCGGTTCTGGAAGACCGTCAGGGTCACGCCGGCGGCCTCGGCCAGGCGCACCAGCTCCTCGCCGTCGCTGGACCGGATGACGAAGGGCTTGTCCACCACCACGTGCAGTCCGGCGTCGATCGCCGCTGCTGCGAGGTCGACATGCGTGCCGGGAGGCGTGCCGACGACCACCAGGTCGAGGTCCGCGGCGCGGGCCAGCGCGGCCTCCGGTGTCTCGACGACCTCCGCCTGCGGGTACTCGCTGCGCGCGGCCGCGGCCCGGTCGGCGTTCGAGGTCGCGATCACCGCGATGTCGAACCGGGGATCGGCGGCGAGGAACGGCGCGTGGAAGATCCGGCCCGATGTCCCGAAGCCGAGCACGGCCGTCCTGATGGGCGCGGGCATCACAGCACCTCCGAGAGGAACGTCTGCAGTCGGTCCGACTGCGGGTCGTCGAAGATCTGCTCCGGGGTGCCGGCCTCCACGACCTCGCCCTCGTCCATGAAGACCACCTGGTCGGCGACCTTGCGGGCGAAGCCCATCTCGTGGGTCACGACCACCATGGTCATCCCGCGCTCGCACAGCTCCGCCATGAGACGCAGCACGCCCTTCACGAGCTCCGGGTCCAGGGACGAGGTGGCCTCGTCGAAGAGCATGACCTCGGGGTGCATCGCCAGGGCACGGGCGATCGCCACGCGCTGCTGCTGGCCGCCGGAGAGATCGCGCGGGCGGTGGTCCATCCGCTCGCCCAGCCCGACCTCGCGCAGCCGGTCCTCCGCGAGCCCGTGGGCCGCCGATTTCGACTGCCCCTTGACCCTCCACGGCGCAAGCGCCACGTTCTCCAAGGCGGTGTGGTCGGGGAACAGGTTGAAATGCTGGAAGACCATCCCGATGCGCAGCCGCAAATCGTCCGGCTTGTCGTTCAAGACGGATCGGCCGGCGAGGCACACGTCGCCGCTCTTCGGCTCGTGCAGCCGGTTGATGCCGCGCAGCAGCGTGGACTTTCCCGAGCCGGACGGGCCGATCACGCACGTCGTCGTGCCCGGTGCGACCGTCAGCGAGACGTTGCGCACCACCTCGACGTCGCCGTAGGCGAGCGTCAGGTCCTGCAGTTCGAGGCTGGACCCCTCGTAGACGACCTCGCCGGCCGCCGTCGTCCTGGTGTCGGTTCTGCTCATCGTGCTGCACCTGCCGTTTCTGTGGACTCGAGTTCCGTGACTTCCTTCAGCCCGCTGGTGGGCCCGGTCGGCTTGCGGCGGCCGTTGCGGAATTTGTGGTCGAAGTAGTTGACCAGGTGCGTCAGCGGCACCGTGATCACCAGGTAGAACATGCCGGCCAGCACCAGCGGCGAGAGGTTGCCGGTCAGGACGGCCGCGTCCTGGCCCACGCGGAACAGCTCGCGCTCGCCCACCATGAGGCCGAGGAAGTAGACCAGCGACGACGCCTTGACGATCGAGATGAACTGGTTGACCAGGGCCGGCAGGACGCGCCGGACGCCCTGCGGGATGACGACCAGGGCCATCGCTTTGCCGTAGCTCATGCCCAGCGCCCGGCAGGCCTCCAGTTGGCCCTTCTCGACGCTCTGGATGCCGGAGCGGAAGATCTCGCCGATGTAGGCGCTGGAGATCAGGCTGAGGGCCAGGATGCCGAGGGGGTACGGCGACGGGCCGAATAACTCGGCGCTGATCCGGTAGAAGCCCTGACCGATGAGCAGGATCGTCAGGATCTCCGGCAGGCCGCGGAAAATATCCGTGTAGACGCGCGCCGGTGTCCGGATCCAGCGCAGGGGCGAAATCCCCATGACGGCCAGCACCATGCCGGCCACGATCCCGATGATGGTCGCGGCGATGGACAGGACGATCGTGTTGACGAGGCCGGTCCCCAGCAGGTGTGGGAAGACCTCCGCCATGGCCTCGAAATCGAGGAAGGTCTGGGACAGGTTCTCGAAGAAATCCATGTCGGCTACTCCTGTTCAGCGCTCGGCAGGTACTGCTCGGGCATCGGCGAGCCCGGGAACCACTTCTCGTAGAGCTCCTTCCAGGTCCCGTCCTCCATCGCCGCGTGCAGCGCCTCCGTGAGGTCCTCGCGGAGCTTGACGTTGTCCTGGGCGACCGCGAACCCGGCCGGGGCGTCGAAGGACGGGATGTCGGCTGCCGAGACGTGGCCGTACTGCTCCATGTAGTCCTTGGCGGCCTCGTAGTCGAGGAAGTGCGCGTCGACGGACCCGCTGTTCATCCCGCTGACCGCGGTGTTGTTGTCCGGGAAGCGGACGATGTCCGCCTCGGTGAAGTTCTTCACGGCGTAGGCCTCCTGCAACGAGCCCTGCACGACGCCGATGCGGCGGCCGGCGAGATCCTCGACGGAGCCGACGCCGGAGTCCTCCGGCGTCAGGACGGTGAGGTAGCCGGCCAGGTAGCCGTCGGTGAAGGCGACCGTCTGCTCGCGCTCTTCGGTGATGCCGATCGCAGCGGCGCCGACGTCGAACTGCCCGTTGGCGACACCGGGCAGGATCGCGGCGAAGTCCTGGCCGGTGAAGGCGACGTCGTCGATGCCGATGCGGCCGGCGACGTCGGTGAAGAGTTCGACGTCGAACCCGGTGAACTTCCCGCTGGCGTCCGTGTAGGTGTACGGCTTGGCGTCGCCGATGCTGGCGACGCGGATACTCCCCGGCTCGATGAGGCCGTACGGGTTCTCCTGCTCGGGTTCGGCACTGGCGGAGCATCCGGCCAGGAACGACGCGGCTATCGCGGCGGCGCCGAGGGAGGCCAGCGTGCGAGTCATGAGGTTCTTCTTCACGGTGCGATCCAATCTGCTGCTGATTGTTGAGTC
Source organism: Zhihengliuella salsuginis (assembly GCF_014651715.1). Taxonomy (GTDB): domain Bacteria; phylum Actinomycetota; class Actinomycetes; order Actinomycetales; family Micrococcaceae; genus Zhihengliuella; species Zhihengliuella salsuginis. The sequence goes on along the minus strand of NZ_BMXK01000003.1, from coordinate 283,559 downwards.
CGGTCTCACCCTTGCGAATATTGAGTGAGTCCGGTCTCATTGGGTTGTGAAGTAAGCTACAGTCGAACCAAGACGGCAGTCAAGGGGTCGGAGAATAAATTTCATGAGCGAATCACGGACACAGCGCCCGGCGACGGTCGCCGACGTCGCACGCACCGCCAAGGTCTCGAAGGCGCAGGCCGCGCGCGCACTGGGTGGATACGGCGCCGTCAGCGAGCCGGTGCGCACCAAGGTCCTCGCCGCTGCCGAACAGCTGAGCTACCGGCCGAACGCGCTGGCGCGCAGCATGAACACGGGGCGGTCGCAGACCATCGGCGTCGTCATCGGCGACGTGGAGAACCCCTTCTTCGGGCTGGCCACGCGGGGCCTGTCCGACACCCTGCGGCAGAACGGCTACGACGTCGTGCTGGCCAACACCGGCGAGCGCGTCGACGTCGAACAGGACGCCGTCCGCGTCATGCTGGACAAGCGGGTAGACGGCCTGGTCGTCTCACCTGCCAGCTCGCTGCACGTGGACCACCTCTCCGGCGTCCTCGCCTCGGGGCGCCCCATGGTCTTCCTAGACCGCAGCATCCCGCGTCTCGGCGTGGACTCGGTGGAGGTCGACCTCCGCGGCCTCGCCCGGCAGGCGACCCGCGAGCTGATCGAGCTGGGTCACCGGCGCATCGGCTTCCTCTCCGCCGTCGATGCACCGTCGGATACGTACTCGCCGGACATCGAGCTCTCCAATTCGTCCGTCGCCGAGCGGCTGGCGGGCATTGTCGAAGCATGCGGAGAGGCCTCGATCGAGGTGGACCCGGCCTGGATCCGACTGAACCTCCCGACCCCCGATTCGATCAGCGCCGCGACCCGCGCGATGGCCTCCCTCGAAAATGCGCCGACGGCCGTCATCGCCTCCGACAGCATGGTGGGCCTCGAGGTCCTCACCACCCTCCGGGCCGACGCCGTGCGCGTACCGGACGAGGTCTCGTTCCTGATGTTCGACGACATGCCGTGGTCGTCGCTGATCGACCCGCCCATCACGGTCATCTCCCAGCCGGCCTACGACATGGGCGTCCTGGCGGCGCAGACGCTGCTCGCACGCCTGGGGAACCCGCAGATCGAGGCCGCGCGACACGTCCTCGAAGGCCGAGTGGTCCACCGCGAGTCGGTGGCGCGCGTTCCAGTGCCCCGGCCGGCCGGAACTCAGGGCGCCGCGTCCACCACCTGAACCGCGGAGTTCCCGCCCATCGAGTCAGCTCACCCATCCTGCAGTCGCGTTGATGGGATGAGGAACCGGCTCACTCAATTCGCAGTCGTCCTGGTTTTGTCGATCCCCGTCACATCAGAATTTCCCGAGATCGTCGCTCTCATGCCATTGGAGCACGCCCCGGCAGGCCTTTCACGCCCTCTTGCGACACCAGACCTCCGTCGATTTGCCGCAAACGCCCACTATTCAAACGCTAACTAGACACCTTTTGATTGACAGAAATCATAAGTCGCTCTTAGTGTGGCCTACGTCACCCACACCTGAATAGAGAGAGTCCTCCATGCATCGATGTAACTCGAGACCGGCACGGCTGCTCGTCGCCGGGATGACAGCAATGGCCCTATCGGCTGCCGGATTGGCGTCGGCTGCCGTGCCCGCGCTCGGGGTATCGCCTGCCGCGGTCGGACAGACGACCGCAGACGAACCGCCGCAGGAACCCGGCATCACCCTCCGCACCTTCGACCTGCAACAATCCCTCGAGGCACTGTGCACGCTCAAGAGCGGCCAGACGCCCAATGTGGACAAGCTCATGCCCACTGTCGACTGGAGCACGGCCGGGGACTTCGGCCTCGAGGACAACTTCCTGACGCATGCAGTGGGAACGCTCCACGCCCCCGTCGCCGGCGAATACACCATGCGCCTCACGAGCGATGACGGTTCGCGCCTGTCCATCGACGGTTCCGTGGTCGTGGATCATGACGGGTTGCACGGTGAATCATCGAAGGAGGCCACTGTCACCCTGACGGAGGGGCCGCACGAACTGTTCATCGAGCACCTCGAAGCCGGAGGCGGCCAGGCGCTGCGACTCGAATGGATGGTGCCCGGCACGGATTCATTCGTTCTCGTACCCACCGAGGCCCTGTCGACGGAGGCGGGCGTCGTCCGCGTGACGGCACCCGGCACCAAGTACTGCGAAGGCTCCGATGACACCGCGGGCGATGGGCTCGGGCTCGATGCGGTACACCCTTCATTCGAACTCATGGACCTCCGCCCGGAGGGCTTCGAGCCGATGGTGTCCGGCATGGACTGGACCGAGGACGGGGACCTCGCCGTCCTGACGTCGGGTTCCGTCAGTCCTGTGGGCTGGGTCGAGGATCCGGAACCCGGTGAGATCTTCCTGCTCGACAACGCCACCGGCGATACCGACCCGGCGGACATCACCCCCACCAAGGTCGCCACCGATCTGTTCAATCCGATGGGCATCGCCGTCATCGACGATTCGATCTTCGTCTCGGAACGCGATGGCCTGATCGAGCTCACGGACCCGGACGGGGACGGATTCTACGATGACCGTTCGACGCTGGCGGAATGGCCCTTCGGAGAAACGTTCCACGAGTTCGCGTTCGGTCTGCTCCACGACGAGGAGTCCTTCTACGTCAACCTCTCCGTAGCAATAGACTTCGGAGGAGCGACGTCGAATCCGCAGCCCGCGTCCGACCGCGGCACGGCCATCAAGATCGACCGCGAGTCCGGCGAGATCGAGTATGTCGCGGGCGGGCTCCGCACTCCCAACGGAATGGTGTTCGGACCCGACGGGGAGCTCTTCGCCATGGACAACCAGGGCGGGTGGCTGCCCAGTTCCAAGCTCGTCCACGTCGAGGAGGGGCGGTTCTTCAACCACTTCACGACGCCGGCCGGACCCTTCGACGACCAGCCCGTCACCGCTCCGGCGCTCTGGATCCCGCAGAACGACATCGGCAATTCGCCAAGCGAGCCCGTCCTGCTGGAAGAGGGAACGTACACGGGGCAGATGCTCTTCGGAGACGTGACCTACGGCGGCTTGCAGCGAGCTGCCCTCGAGAAAGTCGAAGGGGAGTACCAGGGCGCGGTCTTCCGATTCTCGGCCGGGCTCGAAGCAGGCGTCAACGCAACGTCGATCGGGCCTGACGGGTCCATCTACGTGGGCGGCATCGGGGAGGCCGGCAACTGGAGCGAATCCGGCAAACTGCGGTACGGCCTGCAGAAGCTGGCCCCGACGGATGCCGAGACCTTCGACTTCCTGGACATGAGGGTCCTCGAAGACGGATTCGAGCTGGAGTACACGCAGCCGTTGTCCGACGAGACCGTGCAGAAGATCGCCACAGACGCGGCTGATGCATTCCAGGCAACGCAGTGGAGGTACGTACCGACCCAGCAGTACGGAGGCCCCCGGGTCGACGAGGAGAAGGTGTTCATCACGGACGCCGAAGTCTCTGCGGACCGCAAGAAGGTGCGGGTGACGATGGATGGCCTCAAGCCGGACCGCGTCGTCCACCTCCGTTCACCGCGTTCGTTCACCGACGTCGACGGGCGCGAACTGTGGAACACCGAGGCCTGGTACACGCTCAATGAAATCCCCGGATACGTGTCACCCGCCGATCAGGGTTACCACGAGGCCGAGGAATCCGTCCTGACCGGATCCGCAGGAATCGCGGCCGAGCACAACGGCTATTCGGGTACCGGTTTCATCGCCGGCATTCAGTCCGTCGGCGCGGGCGCCTCCTTCGAGGTGGAAGTCGAGAAGGCGGGCTCGCACCCGGTCAACCTCCGGTACGCCAATGGCCCGCATCCGGTTGAGGGGACGAAGTCGATGTCCCTCTACGTCAATGGCGAGAAGGTCGGCCCGTGGGAGTTGCCGAGCACCGGCGATTGGAAGACGTGGGATGTTGCGACACGCAACGTCGACCTCCAGAAGGGGACGAACACCATCGCCGTGCGGTATGACGACGGCGATGACGGCAACGTGAATCTCGATGTCCTCTCGATGGGAGAGCAGTCCGATCTCTGCACCCCTGTCGAACCCGACGAAGGGTACACCGCCCTCTTCGACGGCACCCTTGCATCGTTCGCCGATTGGAGCCTTGCGGGCGCCGGCTCATTCGGCCGGTACGAGGACTGCTCATTGAGGACATCGGGAGGCATGGGCCTGCTCTGGCACACGGCCGAGGAGTTCGACTCCTACAGCCTCAAACTCGACTGGAAGTTGACCAAGGACGACAACGGCGGAGTGTTCCTCGGGTTCCCGGACCCCGGAAACGATCCCTGGGTCGCAGTCAATGAGGGCTACGAGGTTCAAATCGATGCCAGCGATGAGCCGGACCGCACAACAGGAGCGGTATACACGTTCCAGGGCGCGGACGAAGCAGCCGTGGAGGAAGCGCTCCTGCCGGTCCCGGAGTGGAACTCGTACGACATCCAAGTCGACGGGGAGCAGATTCGGATTCATCTCAATGGCGTGCTGGTGAACGACTTCACGAGTACGGATCCCGAACGTGATCTGGCAGGGTTCATCGGCATTCAGAATCACGGTGCAGGTGAAACCGTTTCCTACCGGAACATCCAGGTCAAACCCCTCGGGGAAGAGGAGCCTGCAGGTGAAGAGGCGGTCCTCGATGTCCAAGTCGCACCGCCGATCGTCAAGAGCGGCAAGGACACCAGGGTCACCGTTCGGCTGGCCAGCGAAGCCGAGACTCCGACGGGCGCAGTGGAAGCAACCCTGGGAGATCAGACGGTTTCTGCCGACGTCGTTCGGGGACGCGCGGTGCTCATTGTGCCGACCGACGATCTGGCAGCAGGCAGTCATGACATAGCCGTCGAGTACCTGGGAGACGAGACCCATGCAGCAGGATCTGCCACAGGGGAGGTGACCGTCCGCTAACGCGACTCGAGTCCTGCGCCAAGACGAAGCGCGCAGTGAAGGCGATTGCCGCCCCTCCGATGCGGAGGGGCGGCAATCGCCTTTTCCCGCGCCCGTCCCAGCACGACGGCCGCGTTGACGGGGTGCGGCCCCGCCTCCGGAAACCGCGATTTCTGCCGACTGGATCCCGCCCGAGTCGGTGGCGCACTGGCTGTCAGGGTTCTCGAGTCGTCGCATATCGCTGCACGGGTCCCTCGAGTAGTCAACCAGTGCTGCGCCGCCGTCTCCAGTCGTCAGCCAGTGCTCTCGAATCGCGAATATCCGCGCTCAGTAACGACTCGCGCGGGAAAATCTCGCCCAGCGACGACTCGCGCACGGACGGACCGGTCTACATCGCCCGGACCAGCCTGCACAGCACGAACTCGTCTTCCCAGCGCAGACCGCCCGCGGCACGGCCAGCCCCCTCAGTCCCCGGGCTACATCCGGTTCTTGGTGCGCCCCGTCGCCGGCGCCGTCCAGGGATCCTCCGGCCACGGGTGCTTCGGGTAGCGCCCCCGCATCTCGGCGCGCACCTGCGCATACGGCCCCGACCAGAACGAGGCTAGGTCGCCCGTCACCGCCAGCGGCCGGCCCGCCGGCGAGAGCAGGTGGAAGAGCACGGGCACGCGCCCGTCGACCAGCGCGGGCGTCTCCGCCCAGCCGAAGCACTCCTGCAGCTTCACCGCGACGACCGGGTGATCGCCCGCAGGGGGCTCACCTGCATCGGGATCCTCAGCACCCTCGCCTTCGACCTGCGGGTACTGCACCCGCGCCGTGTTCCCGCTGGGCACGCGCATCCGCTCTGGTGCGAGCTCGTCGAACCGGGACGCCGCCGGCCACGGCAGCAGGCGTCGCAGCGGGTCGGTCAGGTCGATCCTCCGGGCGTCGGCCCCGCCGGCCAGCCGGTCGATCTCCGGGGCGAGCCACTCGTCGAGCCGCTCCAGCAGGGCCTCCTCCCCCACGTCCGGCCACGGGTCCCCGAGCACGCCGTGCAGCAGGCCCATCCGCCGGCGCAGGGCATCGGCCGCGTCGGAGAACCCGATGACGTCGAGCCCCTCGGCCCGCAGCGCCCGCGCCACGGCCCCGCGGGCCTGCTTTCGGTCCGCCTTCACGGGCGTCGACTCGAGCCGGATCGCGCCCAGCCGGCGTTCGCGCCTCGCCCGCACCCGGCCGCCGTCGAATCCGGCCTCGACCCGGTCGGTGAGCAGGTGGGCGCCGGCGTCCAGGGCCACGTCCTCGGCGATCGGCGCAGCCGCCCGCAGCAGCGCCCGGCTGCCCTGGCGCGCGACCTCGGCGGCGGCGAGCCACTCGTGCCCGGACAGCGCGCTGCCCGGCGCGAGCTGCGCGCGCGTGCCGGAGGCCAGCAGGTACTCGTTCTCGCCGACGCGGCGCGCGATCCACTCCGGGTTCGCCAGCGCCGCCACCCGGCCGGTCTCGTCCCCGCCGGCGGCGCGCCCCGGCTTCTCGGGTACGACGTCGGCGGCGAGCCGGACGAGGCGCCGCACCTCGTCGTCCCAGCGCTTGCGCTCGGGGCCGCGCGAACCGCGCAGGCCGGACAGCGCCCGGGCCAGGTCGCCGCCGGCCGGGCCGATCCCGTAAGCGCGCAGGTCCCCCGCCAGCAGCGCGACCACCTCGGCCGCGGCCCGCAGGCCGACCCGCCCGGCGCCGTCGAACAGGGCGCGTGCCAGGCGCGGGTCGGCCGGGACGGAGGCCAGGCGACGGCCCTCATCGGTAGCGTGCCCGGCCTCGTCGAGGGCGCCGAGTCCGCGCAGCACGAGCTCGGCCTCGCCCAGCGCGGGGGCCGGGGGCGCGTCCGGCAGCGGCAGGTCCCGGCCGCCGGGCGACCCCCAGCAGGCCAGGGTCAGCACGGCCTGCGTCAGGTCGGCCGTCTGGATCTCCGGGGTGATGTAGGCGGGCGCGGCGGCGAAGGTCTTCTCGTCGAAGCAGCGCACCACGGTGCCCGGCCCCTGCCGGGCCGCGCGGCCCGCGCGCTGCTCGCAGGCGGCCCGCGACGCGGAGACCGTGACGAGCCCGCTCATGCCGCGGGCGTCGCGCCGCGGCTCGCGCGAGAGACCGGAATCGATGACGAGCCGCACTCCGGGAACGGTCAGCGAGGATTCGGCCAGCGCGGTCGAGACGACGATGCGCGGGCGGTCCCCGGGGCCGCGGCCGGAGACGGCGCGGTCCTGCTCGGCCGGCGGCAGCTGCCCGTGCAGGGCCAGGATCTCGGCGTCAGGGGCCCGCCGCTCCAACGCGGAGACGACGTGGGAGACCTCGCGGGCGCCGGGCACGAACACCAGCGCGTCGACGCCCGGATCCGCCGCCAGGGCCTCGGCGTGGGCGCCGGCCGCGGTGGCGGCCACGTGGTCCAGGAAGTCGCGGCGCACGCCGCGCTCGTCCAGGCGGTGGCCGGCGCCGGACGGTCCGCGGGAGGCACGGGCCGCCGGTGCCGACGGCATCGGCGCCCAGCGGACCTCGAGCGGGTGCAGCACCGAGGGCGAGTCGACCACGGGGGCCGGGGCGCCGTCGTCGTACCGGCCCAGCAGCGACGCGAAGCGGGGCGCGTCCACGGTCGCGGACATGGCGACGACCCGCAGGTCGCCGTCGGCGCCGCCGCGCAGGGCGTGCACGTCGGCGAGGATGCCGAGCAGCAGGTCGGTCTCGAGGGCGCGTTCGTGCACCTCGTCCATCACGACGGCGGAGACCGACTCGAGGCCCGGGTCCGCCAGCAGGCGGCGCAGCAGGATGCCTGCGGTGACGAACTCGATGCGGGTGGACGCGCTGGTGCGGGACTCGCCGCGGACGCTGTAGCCCGCCAGCTCGCCGACGCGCGTCCCCGTCAGGTGGGCCAGGCGGCGGGCCGCGGCCCGGGCGGCGACCCGGCGCGGCTGGGTGACGACGACGCGGCCCGGGGCGCCGTCGGCTGCCGCCAGCTCGGCCACGAGCGGGGGCACCAGGGTGGTCTTGCCCGTGCCCGGCGGCGCCTGGACGACCGCGCGGGAGGCCGGCCCGGACAGCGCCGAGCGCAGTTCGGCCAGGGACCGCGCGAAGGCGAGTCCCCGGCCGATGTGCTGCAGGTCGAAGCCCTGCACGACGTCTCCGATGCTGCGCTAGAGGATGACGCCGATGGCGTCCTCGAGGTACGGCGCCGGGTCGGCGTCGTCGGAGAGCGCCCACAGGACCCATGCGGAGTGGATCACGGAGATGATCGCGGCGCCCAGGTAGGCGGCGCGCGGCTGCTCGACGCCCGAGCGCTGCAGGTACTCCGAGATGATGCGGCCGCGATCGGACAGGAAGCTGTAGCCGTAGCCGGCGAGCTCGCGGTGCTGGTCCGTCAGGCGCAGGCGGATGCGTGTGACCTCGGCGTCCACGTCCTCGGAGCCGGCCCGGGCGTACTCGCGGAGCGTGTCGAATGCCGACTCGGTGTCCTTGGCCTTCTTGCCCTCGAGCATGGCGGTGGCCTTGGAGCCGACGGGGAGGTTGCCGCCCCAGACGAGGTCGGCCTTCGAGGCGAAGTAGCGGTAGAGGCTCTTGCGGCCGATGCCGGCCGCCTTGGCGACCTGCTCCATGGTCACGGCGTCGTAGCCGAACTCGTCGAACAGGCGCAGCGCGCAGGCTGCCGTCGCATCCGGGTCGATGACGGCGGGGCGGCCGACGTTGCGACGAGGCTTGCCGTCTTTGCGATCGCGGTCCGGGGAGAGGATTGCAAATGGCTTGATGCGGTCTGCCATGTGGGGTGTGTCCCTTCTTGATCTCGCCTCGCGCAGTGCGGAAGCCGCGAGGACTGCAGGTGAAGAGTCGACCGGATTCCGCGCGGACGCGCAATTGACGACTCCCGTTCCTCAAGAGTCGCGATCCCCCGACGTCCCTGTGAGTGTCATTATTGTGCACATTCTGGAGCGTTCGACACAAGCCGGAATCGCACAACGTGTCTTAACGTTACCGTTATGTAACATCGAATTTCACCCGCCCACCTGAATCGTGATAGTGATCCGCGTCACCAGCCCCTCGCCGTGTGCCTCGTAGTGCGGACCCGCGCGATCCCGGCCCGTCACCGGCACTTCACCGGCGCCGCCGCCGCGCCGCCCACAGTGGCCGGCGGCTTCAGCCGGCGCGCGGGGTCCCGCCCCGGGCCTCGGCGCGGTCCGGCGCCGGACGGCGTACTTGCGCGAGTCTTGAGGATTGCGCGGCGCTCGAGGCGGCTGCGGCGGGAGCCCGGGACACAGCAGGAGCCCGGCAGGAGCCCGGGACACAGCAGGAGCCCGGCCGCATCCGCACTGGATTCGACCGGGCTCCTCCGTGGCGCTCCCCCTGGCTCGGGTCGCCGCGCGTGCTCCTAGAGATCCGCCAGAACCGACCCCGGGTTCTCGATCGCGTCGGCAACGTAGCGCAGGAAGCCGCCGGCCACCCCGCCGTCGCACACGCGGTGGTCGAAGGCCAGCGTCAACTCGGTGACCTTGCGGACCGCCAGCTCGCCGTCCACGACCCACGGCTTGTCGATGATCCGGCCCACCCCGAGGATCGCGGCCTCCGGGTAGTTGATGATCGCGGCCGATCCGTCGACGCCGAAGACGCCGTAGTTGTTCAGGGTGAACGTGCCGCGCGTCAGCTCGGTCGGCGTGCACTTGCCGTCGCGGGCGCGGCCCGTCAGCTCCCGCACCTGCGCGTCGAGCTCGCGGGCGCTCAGCGCCTCGGCGCGCTCGATGCTCGGCACCACGAGCCCGCGGTCGGTCTGGGCGGCGAAACCGAGGTTCACGCCGTCGAACCGGACCAGCTCCTGGCCGCCTTCGACGTTCTCCACCCGGGCGTTGAGCTCCGGGTACTTGGCCAGGCCGGCCACCGCGAAGCGCGCGATGAACGCGAGCAGCCCGGGCGCGCCGGCCGGAGCCGACTTCAGCGAGGCGCGCAGCTCGAGCAGCGCCGTCGCGTCCACGTCGACCCACACGGTCGCCTCGGGGATCTCGGTGCGCGAGCGCGTCATCGCGGCCGCGATCGTCTTGCGCACCCCCTTGACCGGGATCCGCTCGGCGATGCCCAGCCCGGTCCGCGCGTCGGCCTCGCCGGATGCCGCACCGGAGTGCGCGGCGGCGGTGCCCGGCACGACGGCGGGGCGCCCCGCCGTCGTCTCCTCTGAGGGCGCCTGCCCGTCGGCGGCCGCGATGGCCGCCTCGACGTCGGCGCGCAGGACCAGGCCGTCGCCGCCGGTGCCGCGCAGGGAGGCGACGCTGAGGCCGTGATAGCGGGCGAGGCGGCGCACGATCGGGTTGATGACGCGCGGGGCGAGACCCGGCTCCGCGTCCGCGGCGGCCACGGGCTCGGCCGGTTCCACGCCCGCCGGCAGGGGGCGCGGGTCGACCGGGTCGCGGTAGGTCTTGGGCATCCGGCGGCGGCCCTTGGCCCCGGCGCCACCCGGGGTGCCGTAGCCGATCAGGACGTTGCCGGACCCGGAGTCGGCCTCCTCCTCGGCCGGCCCCCCGGCCTCGGCGGCCGCCGCCGGGGACGCGCCAGCGCGCTCCTCCTCGCGGTAGGACTGGGCGGCGGCCGGCGCCTCGTTCGGAGCCTCGGGCGCCTGGGCCGCGGGCGCCTGCACGCTCGAGCCCTCGGGCAGCACGGCGATGAGCGGCTTGCCCACCTCCAGGGTCTCGCCCGGCGTCCCGAAGAGCTCCTGGACCACACCGGCGAACGGGCACGGGACCTCGACCGACGACTTCGCGGTCTCGACCTCGGCGATCGGCTGGTCGACGCGCACGGTGTCGCCGACCGCGACGTGCCAGCTGAGCAGGTCGGCCTCGGTCAGGCCCTCCCCCAGGTCGGGGAGCAGAAAGGTCTTGACGGACATGTTCAGGCCTCCCACTGCAGTTCGTCGACGGTGTCGAGGATCCGGTCCACGCTCGGCAGGAAGAACTCCTCGAGCTTCGGGGCCGGGAACGGCACGTCGAATCCGGTCACGCGGAGCACGGGCGCGGCCAGCGAGTGGAAGCACCGCTCCTGGATGCGGGCCACGAGCTCGCTCGCGACCGAGGCGAAGCCGGGCGTCTCCGCCACGACGACGGCCCGTCCGGTCTTGCGCACCGAGGCGGCGACCGTGGCGTCGTCGAGCGGGACGATGGTGCGCAGGTCGACGACCTCGATGCTGCGCCCCTCCTCCGCCGCGGCCTCGGCGGCGGCCATGGCGGTCGAGACCGACGGCCCGTAGGCCACGAGGGTCGCGTCCGTGCCCTCGCGGGCGATCACGGCCTTGCCTTCGGAGCGCGAGGCGGGCGCGCCGCCGTCGTACTCCGCGCGCAGCGCGTCGAGATCGAACCGGTCCTTGGACCAGTACAGCTTCTTCGGCTCGAAGAACACCACCGGGTCGTCCGAGTCGATCGCCTCGCGCAGCATGCGGTAGGCGTCCGCGACCGTCGCCGGCGCGTAGACCTTCAGGCCCGGGGTGTGGGCGTAGTAGGACTCGGAGGAGTCGCAGTGGTGCTCGACGCCGCCGATGCCGCCGGCGTACGGGATGCGGATGACGATCGGCATCTTCAGGGCGCCGCGCGTGCGGTTGTGCATCTTGGCGATGTGGCTGAAGATCTGCTCGAGCGCCGGGTAGGCGAAGGCGTCGAACTGCATCTCGACCACCGGGCGCATCCCGTTCATCGCCATGCCCGCGGCCATGCCGGCGATGCCGGACTCGGCCAGCGGGGTGTCGAAGCAGCGGTGCTCGCCGAAGCGGTCCGTCAGGCCGTCGGTGATGCGGAAGACGCCGCCGAGCGTGCCGATGTCCTCGCCGAACAGCACGACGTCGTCGCTCGCCTCCAGCGCGTCGGCCAGGGCCGTGTTCAGGGCCTTGGCGAACGTCACCGGCTGCGGCTGCGAGGCCTCGGCGTTCTCGGCGGCGCGCTCGGTCGCGCGGGCGGTGGCCGCGCTGACGTTCCCGTTGGCGTCGGAAGAGGTCGTGACGGTCATCGGGTGGCCTCCGTATCGGTTGCGGCGTCGCGGGCCAGCTCGTCGACGAGGCGGGCGCGCTGTTCGTTCAGCTGGGTGGTCGGCTCGGTGAAGACGAACCGGAACAGGTCCTCGGGGTCCGGGGCGACGTCCTCGTTCATCCCGTCGCGCAGGCGGGTGGCCATGGCCTCGGCGGCCTCGGAGATCCGGGCCTCCGCCGCGTCGTCGAGCACCGACTCGCTCTGCAGGTAGGCGCGCATGCGGGTGACCGGGTCCTTGGCCATCCACTCCTGCACCTCGGCGTCCTGGCGGTACCGGGTGGCGTCGTCGGCGTTGGTGTGCGCCTGCATGCGGTACGTGTGGGCCTCGACCAGCAGCGGGCCGTGGCCGTCGCGGGCCAGGCGGACGGCGCGGCGCAGTACGGCCAGCAGGGCCACCAGGTCGTTGCCGTCGACGCGTTCGCCGGCCATGCCGTAGCCGACCGCCTTGTGCGCCAGCGACGGGGCCGCCGTCTGGTGCGCCAGTGGGACCGAGATCGCGTACTGGTTGTTCTGGACGAAAAAGATCACCGGGAGCTTGAACACCGCGGCGAAGTTCAGGGCCTCGTGGAAGTCGCCCTCGCTGGTGGCGCCGTCGCCGCACATCGCCAAGACAACGGTGTCCTCGCCGCGCAGCTTGGCGGCGTGCGCGACGCCTACACCGTGCAGCAGCTGGGTGGTCAGCGGGGTGGACTGGATGCCGACCTTGTACTTCTTGGGGTCGTAGCCGCCGTGCCAGTCGCCGCGGAAGAGCGTCATGGTCTCGACGGGGTCGATGCCCTTGGTCATCACGGCGACGGAGTCGCGGTAGGTCGGGAACATCCAGTCGTCCTCGCCGAGACAGAGGGCCGCTGCCACCTGGCAGGCCTCCTGGCCGTGGCTCGACGGGTAGACCGCCATCCGGCCCTGCCGGACGAGCGCCGAGTTCTGGTCGTTGACCCGGCGGCCGACGACGAGCGCCTCGTAGGCGGCGAGCAGGTCGTCGCCCTCGGGCAGCGGGTACTCGTGGCCCGGGGCGGTGCCCTGCTCGGCCACGGGCCGGATGGCGCCGGTCTCGTCGAGGATCCGGATGGAGCCGTCCGTCGGGAGCAGGTAGTCCTCGACCGAGATCCCGAACTTGCGGGCCGTCTCGTCGAGATAGGCGGCGCGTTCCTCCTCGCGGGCCTCGGCGCCGATCGGTGGCGTTCCCATGTCATCTCCTTCGCTGGCTTGAATGCAATCGAGCCGGCGGGCATGACGCAGGCCACACCGCACGGCGTTCTTGCGATCAAGTATGCGCTCAAGCCACCACTTTGTATCCGGTTTCCGGCCCAAGTTCAGAAGATTGGATACAGGGAAGGTATTCTTGGAGACAGATCGTCACCGTGAGCGGCGTTACAGGAGACGGAGTAGACGACTTGCAGCCCGTTTCACGGCGCCGTCAAGGAGAACCAGCGAAGGAGAGCCATGCAACCGCACCCCGTCCCCCTCGACGCCACGGACGAGCGCATCCTGGCCGAACTCTCCCGCGACGGGCGCCAGTCCGTCACGGCCATCGCACAGAAGGCGCACGTCTCCCGGGCGCACGCGTACTCGCGGATCAACCGCCTCCAGGACGAGGGGGTCATCACCCGCTACACGGCCGTGATCGATCCGGTGAAGGCGGGGCTGACGGCGTCGGCCTACGTGACCCTGAAGCTGCGGCAGCACTCGTGGCGGGAGATGCGCGAACGCCTCAGCGCCATCAAGCAGGTGCACCACATCGGCCTGGTGGGCGGGAACTTCGACGTCATCCTGCTGGTCCGCGGGCGCGACAACGCCGAGTTGCGTCAGGTCATCTTCGATCAGCTGCAGAGCATGCCGGGCGTGCTGGACACGCAGACGTTCCTGGTCTTCGAGGACGTCGACACCCGCTACTAGAGGCGGGGAGCAGGAGAAGGGGGATACACGACGGGGCGGAACGAGCCGAACCAGAGGGGGGTATGGCTGGCTCGCCCGCCCCGTCATGCGGATCCCCTGGCCCGAAACGGGCGGGGGCACGATTTAACGCGCTCCCTAGATACTGGCAAGTAGTTGAAGGCGCACGGGCCCATGCGGCCCCTGTAGCCCCGTATTTCACCCCCGAAATCACCCTTCCGTCCCGTTGAAGAACGGAAAGGGCGGTCGCGTCCCGGCATGTTCCCCGGGACGCGACCGCCCTCCACAACTCCCCCGCCACCGGCACGAACCCGCCGGCAGGAGAACAACCACCGACCCCCTAGGCCGGGGTGATCAGGCCCTTGGCGCCGGCACGGGCCGCCTCGAACCGCTTGGACACATCGGACCAGTTCACGATGTTCCAGAACGCCTTCACGTAGTCGGCCTTCACGTTCACGTAATCCAGGTAGAACGCGTGCTCCCACATGTCCAGCATCAGCAGCGGCGTCGACGCCACCGGCACATTGCCCTGCTGATCGTAGAGCTGCTCGATCACCAGGTTCCCGCCCAGGCCCTCGAACGACAGCAGCGCCCAACCCGAACCCTGCAGGCTCATCGCAGCAGCGGTGAAGTGGCCCCGGAACGCGTCGAACGAGCCGAACGCGTCGTCGATCGCGGCCGCCAGCTCGCCCTCCGGCTTGTCCCCGCCCTCGGGCGAGAGGTTCTGCCAGAAGATCGAGTGGTTCGTGTGGCCGCCCAGGTGGAACGCCAGATCCTTGGAGAGCTTCGGAATCGCACCGAACTCGCCCTTCTCACGTGCCTCGGCCAGCTGCTCCAGTGCAGTGTTGGCACCGGCGACGTACGTCGCGTGGTGCTTCGAGTGGTGCAGCTCCATGATCCGAGCGGAGATGCTCGGCTCCAGCGCCGCGTAATCGTAGTTCAGCTCGGGGAGAGTGTACTTCTCGGTCATGCCCGTTCCTTTCGTCGATCCGCGGCCGCTTCTGCGCCCGCGGCGTGGCGGGACCCGGCTTGCCCGGGCGACCCGCCCACAACTTTGGGTGAAAGCGCCGGGTGCGCCGGCGCCGTCGTTCTGAATGTACCTTCAGACCTTGAATATCAGCCTAGTCAGACCTCGTCCCGAGACTGAATCAATGACGTCTCGGTGAGTCGGTGGAAGGCTCTGTTGTGATAGACCATCGGCTCGCTGTGCTCGCCGCGGAGGATCTCCAGGACCTCGGCCGCGACGAGGATCGAGCTGCCGACCGGCACCCGTTCGATCACCCGGCAGCGCAACGCCCAGGGGGCGTCCTTGAGCACGGGCTCGCCGGTCGCGGCCGGCTCCCAGGTGCCATCGGCGAAGCGCTCGGTGCCCGGGGTCGCGTAAGCCTTGACCGTGTCGATGTGCGCCGCATCCATCAGGTGCACGACGACGGTGTCCGCCGCGGCCACCCGTCCGGCCGAGTGCCCGCCGGACACGGAGAACGAGAGCGCGGGAGGGTCCGCGGAGACCGACGCCACCGACGAGGCCGTGATGCCGACCGGCTCGGGGTCCGCCGCCGTCACGATGGCGACCCCGGCCGGATGGTGGCGGAAGGCGACCCGGAAGAGCTCGTTGGTCACATGCAGAGGGTGCTGGGGCTCGGCGCCTTCCGCCGTCGAGCCTGCTGCGGATTCGGTCGGTGCGGTCATTCACATACCTTCGTTGGTCGGCGTCCGAAGTGTTGTTCGGATACCCCCGACGCTAAAACCTCAACCACAGTTGAGGTCAAGGCGCGGGACGTGGATGTGAGGCGAAGCACACTCCGCTGCCCGGTTGGACGTAGAGCGGTGGCGCCCTCGGGTCCCACCGGATACACGTCCAGCGCTGGTGCGCCCGGCCTGACCGGCTAGACATCCAGCGCTGGTGCGCCCGGCCCCTGTTCGCCGAGCCGGTCGCGGGGGTTCGCCATGGTGCAGCTCGTCAGCGACAGGCAGCCGCAGCCGATGCAGCCGTCGAGCCGGTCTCGCAAGTGCTCGAGGCGGACGATCCGGTCCTCGATCTCGTCCCGCCAGGCCTGCGACATGCGCTGCCAGTCGGCGCGGCTGGGGACGCCGCCGCGGGGCAGCTGGGCGAGTGCGTCGGCGACGGTGCTCAACGGGATTCCGGCCCGCTGGGCGGCCCGGATGACGGCGACGCGGCGGAGGATGGACCGCGGGTAGCGCCGCTGGTTGCCGGAGGTCCGGCGGCTGTGGATCAGGCCCCTGCGCTCGTAGAAGTGCAGCGCGGAGACGGCCAGCCCGCTTCGATCGGCGAGTTGCCCCACGGTCAGTTCGTTCAC
The DNA here is from genome assembly GCF_014651715.1 of Zhihengliuella salsuginis. GTDB lineage: Bacteria > Actinomycetota > Actinomycetes > Actinomycetales > Micrococcaceae > Zhihengliuella > Zhihengliuella salsuginis. The sequence continues at coordinate 267,479 of NZ_BMXK01000003.1, read as the reverse complement.
GTTCGGGTCGCTGACGTTCGAGTCGCCGTCTTTCGAGTCGCTGGCGTTCAGATCGTTCACGTTCCGGTCGTCGATGGTGGCCCCGTCCACTCTCCGCTCCTTTCCGGGCCGAGCAGCTTCGCTGGGGCCCGCCTCGCGCATGGCGCGGGTGTTGCCTTGTGCGGGGACTGCAATGTGCGCTTCCGGCCTGCTGCGGCCCCCTGCGTCTTGCACCCTACTCCCCCGACCCGATCCGGGTGGACGCCGGTCCAGGCAGGGCCGGAGCGGGGCCGCCCGACCGGGCAGGGTGGGCGCGGGCCGGACGGGGCTGGCGCCGGCGGAGGAGGAGCCTGGCCAGAACGGTCAGCTGGACCCGGGTCAGAACGGGCAGGGTTCCATGAAGGCTGCCAGGCTGCGCTCGAGCCGGGCGACGATTTTCTGGAACTCTTCGTCGTCGGCCCGTTGCCGGACCTCGTCAGGCGGGTCGCCAAAGCTAATGGCGGGTTCGACCATGAAAAGCTGAGCCGTGGGCTCGCCGGTGTCCACCTCCCGAGTCCTGGGCGACGGCGGGGCTAGGGGCCAAGCCGCCCAGGGTGCGTCGGGCAGAGTGGTTCGCCGCGTGCCCCAGTAGGTGTCGACGATGAGCGTCCCGTCAGGTTGGAGGTCATAGCCCAGCAGTCCCCACGATTTGAGGCGGTGGCACCGTTTGCAGATGCTGACGAGGTTCTCAAGGGATGTCGGGCCGCCGTCTTGACGCTCGATCACATGGTCGGGCTCGCAGGCCGTGGCCCGCCGTCCGCATCCGGGGACCCTGCAGGTCCTGTCGCGCAGTGCGAGCGCCCGGCGCATGGCCCGGGTGGGCGAGTAGGCCTCCGTGTCGAAGGCGGTGATCGCACCGGTCCACGGGTCCGTGACAACGCGGGTCCACGTGGTGGCCTGCGGCAGGATCGCCTCCAGCTCGCCGAGGCCGAAGGCGCCGAAGCGTTCTGCTTCGGGCAGGTCTGCACCAGGCGCGAGCGGTTCGCCGACTATGGAGCCCTCGCCCTGGCCGGCTGTGAAGCCTTCACCTTCGCCGGCGGTGATTCCTTCGCTTCCGCCCGTTTCGGGTGTTTTCCGCCGGGCGCCGCCCGGGCCAGACATGCCGTTCGGGCCGTTCAGGCCCGGGAACACGGTCGCAGGCACGGTGACGGTGACTGCGGGCTTCACGTTCTGCAGACCCACCGCTTCGGGTCCGGAGAGGAGGATGTCGACGAACGCGTCCGCGCGTACCTGCGCTGAGGTGCGCTCGTCTTCATCCCCGTCAGCGGCATCCCGGTGCTTCTGCAGGGCCGCGAATTCCGCCAATCGGCGGTCGATGGCCTCGGCGGCGACGGTCGGGATGTAGGCGTTGACGTAGCACATGCCGTCCTCGTCGGCGTCGATGGCGACGAACCGGCGGTCGCTCGCCCGGCGGTGGCGTTCGGTGAAGGATTCGTCGAGTTCTTTCTCGATCCGGCGCTTGCCGTACCTCTCGAGCTGTCCGGGGGTCTTGCCGCGGGAGCGCTCGAGCAGGTCGCCGCAGAACGACTGCCGGCGCCGACGGCATTCCCGCCGGCTGGCCTCCACCCGGCGCTCGTACTGCTCGAGCTCGGCCGGATCGTCCGTGACGGGCTCATCGATGCGCTCGGGCTCGATCTTGACCGCGAGGTCCACCATGGACCGCGCGTGGGCGGGCCCCACCACGCCGGCGGCCATCCCGTTCAGAACATCCGGCAGGTCATCCGCGAGCGTGCGCGCACGACCTGCTTCGCGGGCGGCCGTCATCCGGGCGATGCCGCGCACCGACGCGATCTCCTGGGCGACCACCTCGGACGGGGCGTCGTCGACGAGGCGGCCCGAGCCCACCGACTTCCGCATTCCGGGCGAGGACCGCCCGAGCTCATCGAGGTCGGCGGCGAGGCGCTCCCGGGTCGCGTCTTCCAGGGCTGCCGCGGCCTCGAATCCGGCTGCTTCTGCGAACCGGCGCAGCTGCTCGGCGAATTCCAGCAGCCCCGAAGGGCCCAGTGCCGCGACCGCTGCTTCGAGGGCCGGGGCGCCGACGAGGGCGCCCGCGTCACCGGACGCAGCGGGCTCCGCCGCGAGGATCATATCCCCGAGGCGGAGCCTGATTTTCTGCGTCTGGACCATAATTAATTATAGAACGAAGATTCGATCAATGGAATGCCTGAGAAGACCTGATTCGAACTGTTTCCGCGCATCGACGCGCCCGGCAGCAGCGTCCTCACGAGACTCGACGCTACCCTCTGAGACCTACAAAAAGGCCAACAGATGGAGATTCTCAGCTCCCTGCGGCCCCTTCCGGACTGGCTGGCACCGGGCCTCAACTCACGAAGCCGGCTTCGTTCGCGCCGCTGGCATCAGTTCATCGCCACCGGAAAGCGCACGCCCCTGCTTCCGCATGAACCCGTAGGGGAGGTCCTGCCCCGGGCCGCCGGCACCAACGGGTGGCTCCTGCACGGATCGCAGGTGGGCGGCCTCCGCCTGGCCTCCCCCGGACCGGGACTCCTCCCGTCAACGGCCCGTGAACTCCGGCTTCCGCTTCTGCTGGAAGGCAGCGAATCCCTCGGCGTAGTCCTCCGTGTCGCAGAGATCCGCCTGGGCCTGGTTCTCGTCGGCCATCGAGGCCCACAGGCCCAGACGCTGGTCGCGGATCTGCGCCACCAGCTCTTTCGAGGCCCGGAACGCGCCGGTGGCCCCGGACGCGACGCGGGCGACGATCTCGTCGGTGCGCTCGAACAGCTCGTCCGCGGCGAAGGACCGGCTGAACAGCCCCTGCGCCACGGCCTGCTCGCCGCTCATCAGCTCCGCCGTGTAGATGAGATCCAGCGTCCGGTGCGCGCCCAGGCGCTCGGTGAACAGCCAGTGCCCGCCCGAGTCGAGCGTCGCGCCGAGATTCGCGAACGGCGAGCCGATCTTGGCGCTGTCGGCGACATATACGACGTCGGTCGCGATCGCCAGGCCGAGCCCGACGCCGAGGCACGCTCCCTGCACGGCCGCGAACGTCGGCGCAGGGAACGCCGCCATTTTCTCCAGCACCGGCTGCACGGTGCCGCCCAGATACCCGATGACGTCGTCATCGGCCGGGACGACGCCGGAGATGTCCCGGCCCGCGCAGAAGCCGCGCCCCTCCCCCTTGAGCAGCAGCGCCCTGACCTCGCCGCGCTCGGCGGCCGCCGCGGCGTCGTCGTACGCCTGCGACAGCTCGGCGAGAGCCGAGACGTCCAGGGCGTTCATCTTCTCGGGTGCGTTCAGCGTGACGGTCGCGATGCCGTCCGCGATGTTCAGATCGATCACGATGGCTCCAGTGGTTGCGGGTGGGTGCGGGCCGGGAGGTTGAGTCGGGCGATAGTGGACGACGACGGCGGGTGCCGTGCCGGGGCCGGGTCAGGCGTCGAAGTCGACGCTGACGCGGTCCGTCGTCGGGCGGCTCTGGCAGGTGAGGATGTAGCCGGAGTCGACCTCGTCCTCCTCCAGCGCGTAGTTCTCCGCCATCTTGACGTCGCCGCCGGTGATCTTGGCGCGGCACGTGCCGCAGACGCCGCCGGCGCACGCGAACGGGACGTCGGGGCGGACGCGCAGGGCCGCGTTGAGGATGGTCTCGTTCGCCGCGACGGGCGACTTGACCTCGCCCGAGAGGCCGTCGAGACGGAACTCGATCTCGAAGTTGTCGCCGTCGTCGTCCGCCTGGACCGGGCGGCCCACGTGGCCCTCCGGCCGGGTCGGCTTGCCCGTGGTGAACAGCTCGAACCGCACGCGCTCCGGGTCGACGTCCTTGCCGGTCAGGGTGTCGCGGACGAGCTGCACCAGCTCGAACGGCCCGCACAGGAACCACTCGTCGACCTGGTCCGTGCGGATCACGTTCTCCAGCAGCGCGGTCAGCTTCTCGGCATCAATCCGGCCGGAGAGCAGCGGCGAGATGCGCTGCTCGCGGGAGAGCACGTGGTGCAGCGCGAACCGCGACGGGTACCGGTCCTTCAGGTCCGCGAGCTCCTCGAGGAACATCACGTCCATGGCGGCCCGGTTCGCGTAGATCAGGTCGAACCGCGTGTTCTCGTTCGCCGCGAGCACGGTCCGGGCGATCGCCAGCACCGGGGTGATGCCGGAGCCGGCGGCGACGGCCACGAAGGTGTCCTCGGTGTCGGTGTCGATCAGCTCGGGATGATTCAGCCCGGTCATCTGGTGCTTCGAGATGAACGCGCCGGTCGGGCTCATCACGTCGATCTTCGCGCCGGCGGCGAGCTCCTCGTTCGCCCACGTGGAGAAGATCCCGCCGAGGTCCCGCTTGATGGCCACGCGGATCTCCCCGGGCGTCGGCTCGGCGCAGATCGAGTAGCTGCGGCGGATCTCCTGCACCTTGCCCTCGGCATCCGGCAGCTCCTTGCGCAAGGCCACGTACTGCCCGGGCAGGTAGTCGAACTCGCCCTCGAGCGCCTCCGGCACCGCGAACGTCACCTCGATGGCGTCCGCGGTCAGCCGGCGCACCTCGGCGACGTCGAGCGTGTGGAACGCCGCGCGGCGGCGGCTTGTTGCAGTCTCAGTCATGACAGAACCTTGAAGTAGTCGAAGGGCTCCAAACACTCCCGGCACTGGTACAGCGCCTTGCAGGAGGTCGAGCCGAAGCGGGAGAGTTCCTTGGTGTCGAGCGAATGGCAGTGCGGGCACTTCACGGTCATCCCCACGGTGACGCGGCCCTTGTGGCCGGTACCGGTGGGCGGGGCGATGCCGTACGCCTCGAGCTTGGCCTTGCCCGATTCGGTCATCCAGTCCGTGCTCCAAGCGGGCGTGAGTACGAGCTCTACGCGCACCTGGACGCCGTGCTTCGCGAACGCGTTCTCGAGGTCCACCTGGATGGTGCCCATCGCGGGGCAGCCCGAGTAGGTGGGCGTGATGGTGACGACGACGGCGTCGTCGCCCTCGCGTCTCACGTCGCGCAGGATGCCCAGGTCCTCGATCGAGAGCACCGGGATCTCGGGGTCGGTCACCTGCGCGGCGATCGCCCACAGGTCGGTGTCAACGCTCTGTTCTGCCATTCCTCTTCCTTTTCCGGTGGCCTACCAGGTGGCGCCGGGGTGCTTGCGCGCCAGGACCTGCATCTCGGCGAGCAGGTAGCCCAGGTGCTCCGAGTGCTCGCCGTGCCGGCCGCGGGACATCGCGTCGGGCACCTGCGGGACCTCGAGCCCGGCGTCCGCCAGGACGGCGGAGATCTCCTCGTCCCACGCCGAGCGCAGGGTGGAGGGGTGCACGCCGGCGTCGCCGACGTCGTCGTGCAGCTGCTCGTCGGCGAACAGCTCGCCCACGTACGGCCACAGGTCGGCGAGGGCGACGCGCATGCGGCGCGCCGACTCCTCGGTGCCGCGGCCGAGGCGCAGGGTCCACTGGATGGCGTGGTCGCGGTGGTAGTCGACCTCCTTGACGGCCTTCGCGCAGACGGCGGCGATGGTCTGATCGCTGGACTTCGTCAGCTCCGTGTAGAGCAGGTTCTGGTAGACGGCGACCAGCAGCTGGCGGACGATCGTGACGGCGAAGTCGCCGTTCGGCTGCTCGACCAGATGCGCGGAGCGGAACTCCTCCTCCTCGCGCCAGTAGGCGAGCTCGTCCTCGGTCTTGCCGAGGCGCTTGCCGGCGTAGATCAGGAACGAGCGGGCGTGGCCCAGCTGGTCGAGCGCGATGTTGCCGAGCGCGACGTCCTCCTCGATCTCCGGTGCACGCGAGATCCACCAGGACAGGCGCTGGGCGAGGATCAGGGCGTCGTCGCCCAGCTGCAGCGCGTACTCGGCGACGGCGTCCGACGCCGGCCCCTCGCCGGCGACGGCGATGTCCTCCGGGCGCAGCGCGTTGCCCGGGGTGACGCGGGTGGCGGACGCGGTGACGTCGCCGAACGAGGCGAAGTCGTCCTCGATCCCCTCGGTGATGTGGGTGTTCGAAGAACTCACAGGTGCTTCACCCCTTCACTCTTGGTGTAGTAGGTCGCGTGGCGGTAGTCCTTGCCCTTGGGGGACTCGAAGAACTGGTCCTTGGAGTCCGGGTCCGAGGTGATGATGTCCGCCGACTTCACGACCCACAGGGACACTCCCTCGTTGCGGCGCGTGTAGAGGTCGCGGGCGTTGCGGACGGCCATCTCGGCGTCGGGGGCGTGCAGGGATCCGGCGTGCACGTGGGAGAGGCCGCGGGAGGAGCGGACGAAGACCTCGAAGAGGGGCCAGCTGTTGTTCTCGGTCATGGTCAGGCCACCTTCTCTGCTTGTTGTGCCGCGTAGGCCGCGGCTGCTTCGCGCACCCAGGCGCCGTTCTCGTGGGCCTCGCGGCGGCGCGCCAGGCGCTGCACGTTGCACGGCCCGTTGCCGGAGATCACGGCCTTGAACTCGTCCCAGTTCAGCTCCTTGTGGATCCACTGGCCCGACTCCTCGTCGAAGCGCAGCTCGGGATCCGGCAGGGTCAGGCCCAGGACCTTGACCTGCTCGACGATCATGCCGACGAAGCGCTGGCGCAGGTCGTCATTGGTGAAGCGCTTGATGTTCCAGGCCATGGACTGCTGCGAGTTCGGCGAATCCCCGTCCGGCGGGCCGAACATCATCAGGGACGGCTCGTAGAAGCGGTCCACGGCGTCCTGGGCCATCTGCTTCTGCTGGTCGCTGCCGTTCGCGAGCTCGAGCAGGATCTCGAAGCCCTGGCGCTGGTGGAAGGACTCCTCCTTGCAGACGCGGACCATGGCCCGGCCGTAGGGCCCGTACGAGGCGCGGCAGAGCGGCACCTGGTTGGCGATGGCGGCGCCGTCGACGAGCCAGCCGATGGCCCCCATGTCGGCCCAGGTGCGGGCCGGGTAGTTGAAGATCGACGAATACTTGGCACGCCCGGAGAGCAGCTGGTCGTTCAGCTCGTCGCGCGGGGTGCCAAGGGTTTCGGCGGCCGAGTACAGGTACAGGCCGTGCCCGGCCTCGTCCTGGACCTTGGCCATCAGGATCGCCTTGCGCTTCAGGCTCGGGGCGCGCGTGATCCAGTTCGCCTCCGGCTGCATGCCGATGATCTCGGAGTGCGCGTGCTGGGAGATCTGGCGCGTGAGGGTCTTGCGGTAGCCCTCCGGCATCCAGTCCCGCGGCTCGATGCGCGAATCCTTGGCGATGATCTCGTCGAAGTGCGCCTGCCCGGCGCGCTCCGCGTCCGACGGCACGGCCGACAGGTGGGCGCCCTTGCCCTCCGCCGGCGCTGCCGCCTGCTTGGTGTGGTGCTCAGCCATCGTTACCTCACTCGGGATTTATTTACTGACCGTTCGTTCAGGATATGCGGTCGGGGCCGAGTGGTCAACACCACACACCGCCGGGGCGCGAGCGGTACCGGGTCAACGCCGTCGACAGGCGGTGGCGGACCGCGATGCGGGGATTCCGCGGGGCCGGCGGACCCCGCCCGCAGCGGGTCGGCGCGGGTTACGCCATGCCGCTATGGGCGAACACGCGGCGCCCGCCTGCGCGGAATCGACGCTGCTGCAGTTGAATGGGTGCATGAGTGAACCCACGCTGTCCGCCAGCTCTCCCGCCGAGCGCGGTCCGTCCCACGCGGAGCTGGCCGCCGCTGCCGCCACCACGACGACGCCGCACGCCGGCACCGCTCCCCCGCTCGCCAAGAAGGTGCCCGCGGAGCGCACCCACCACGGCGACACCTTCGTCGACGACTACGAGTGGCTGCGCGACAAGGAGAACGCGGAGGTCATCACCCACCTCGAGGCCGAGAACACCTACTCGGAGGCGGTCACGGCCCACCAGCAGCCGCTGCGGGAGAAGATCTTCGCCGAGATCAAGGCCCGCACCGAGGAGACGGACCTCTCCGTCCCGGCCCGCAAGCGCGGCTGGTGGTACTTCACCCGCACCGAGGAGGGCAAGCAGTACTTCGTGCAGTGCCGCGTCGCCGCCGCCGACACCGGCGACCTGCGCGCCGACTGGACCCCGCCGGTGATCGAGAGCGGGACCCCGATCGACGGCGAGGAGGTCCTGCTCGACGGCAACGCCGAAGCCGAGGGCCAGCCGTTCTTCTCCCTCGGCGGCATGGCCGTGTCCGAGGACGGGAACCTGCTCGCCTACGCCGTGGACAACGCCGGCGACGAGCGCTTCACCCTCCGGATCAAGGACCTGCGCACGGGCGAGCTGCTGCCCGACACCGTGGAGAACGTGTTCTACGGGCTCGTCTTCTCGCCGGACGGCGAGCGCATCTACTACACCGTCGTCGACGACACGTGGCGCCCCCACCAGATCAAGATGCACACCCTCGGCACGGAGGCGGGCGACGACGTCGTGCTGTTCGAGGAGGACGACCCCGGGATGTGGACCGGGTTCGACCTCTCGCCCGACCGCACGGAGCTGCTGGTCTCCGTCGGCAACTCCGAGTACGCCGAGACGCACACTCTGGACCTGACGGACCCGGCCGCCCGTCCCCGCCTGCTGCTCTCCCGCGACGAGCACGTCCTGCACGGCATGGACCCGGTGACGATCGACGGGCGGCGGCACTACGTCGTCACGCACAACGGCGGGCCGGCCGTCGAGCGGGCCGTGAACAACATGGTCTCCCTGGTGCCCGGCGCCGAGTTCGAGAAGCCGTTCGCCGAGCAGGCGTGGGCGACGGTGCTCGACCACCGCGACGACGTCAAGATCGAGGGCACGGCCGTGACGCGCACCCACCTGCTGGTGGCGCTGCGCCGGGACACGACCGAGCGCGTGCAGGTGCTGCCGGTGCAGGGCCTGGGCACGGCAGCGCAGGCCGAACCGGTGGAGCCGGGCTTCGACGAGGAGCTCTACACGGCGTCGCTGGCCGGGGCCGACTACGAGTCGCCGATCGTGCGGATCGAGTACACGTCCTTCCTGACGCCGCCGCGCATCTACGACTACGAGCTGGCGACCGGCGCGCTGACCCTCCGCAAGGAGACCCCGGTCCACGGCTACGACGCGTCCGACTACGTCGCCGAGCGCGACTGGGCGGTCGCCGCCGACGGGACCCGGATCCCGGTCACGATCATGCGCCACGCCTCCGTGAAGGCCGACGGCACCAACCCGGCGCTGGTCTACGGGTACGGCAGCTACGAGCTGAGCATGGACCCCGCCTTCGGCATCCCGCGGCTGTCCGTGCTGGACCGCGGCGTGGTCTTCGTGATCGCGCACGTCCGGGGCGGCGGCGAGCTGGGCCGCACCTGGTACGACGACGGCAAGAAGCTCGCGAAGAAGAACTCGTTCACCGACTTCATCACCGTCACCGAGCACGTCGTGAAGGCCGGCTGGGCGGCCCCGAACCGGGTGGCCGCGATGGGCGGGTCCGCCGGCGGGCTCCTGATGGGCGCCGTCGCGAACCTGGCGCCGCAGCTGTACCGCGCGATCGTGGCGCAGGTGCCGTTCGTGGACACGCTGACGTCGATCCTCGACCCGGACCTGCCGCTCTCGGCCCTCGAGTGGGAGGAGTGGGGCAACCCCATCGAGGACGCGGCCGTGTACGAGTACATGAAGTCGTACACTCCGTACCAGAACATCGCCGCGGTGCCGTACCCCAAGATCGCGGCTGTCACGAGCCTGAACGACACCCGCGTCCTCTACGTCGAGCCGGCCAAATGGGTACAGAAGCTGCGCGAGGTCACCACGGGCACGGACCCGATCGTGCTGAAGATCGAGATGGACGGCGGCCACGGCGGCGCCTCGGGCCGCTACGAAGGCTGGAAGGACCGCGCGTGGGACTACGCGTACGTCCTCGACGCCCTGGAGGCGACCGAGAAGCTCTAGGACCGCGGGGATCGGTTTCCCCGGTGACCTGCCACCCCCCAACCCCCGGAATCGACCCCGCGGGGCATGTCAACCATTGGGAGCCCGCACAAGCCGACGGCCCGGCGCCACCACCAGGTGGCGCCGGGCCGTCGGTATTGCGCTCCCCGTCCTCAGAGATTGATGACCGTCTCCGCCAGGAGCACGGCCGCGATGAAGGTCGAGGAGAACGTCACCATCGCGACGATCACGATCTTCCAGTTCAGCGTCTTGAGCGCCTTGACGTCGCGCCCCAGGTTCAGGCCCAGCAGCGCGATCGATGCAAGCCCGACGAACAGCGCATCGAGGTGCCCGGTGGCCGCGACCACGGCCGGGGCGGTGGGCATGAACGGCGCCGAGACGAGCGTCGCCAGCGCCAGGACCCAGACGCTCGGCGGCACCGAGCGGAACTTCCGCGCCAGGAGGAACGCCACTGCGGTCAGTCCGCCGAGGACCAGGATGCCGGCAACGTCAGCCCACCGGAAGGTTCGGGTTCCCACGAAGTTGAGCAGGAGGCCAACGGCCAGCGAGACGCCGAACGCGAAGACCCAGATCCTGGGTTTCATCCTCACCTCCGGATCAACGACGACGGCCGACACGTCCACATCCCGGTCGCGCTGGCGGGCGGCGTCCGCCTTCCTGCCCTTGATCCGGCGTCCCTCGTCGTCCCGGCCGAAGACCTTGGCCCAGAACTTGTAGAGCCGCTGCGCCAACGGCAGCGAGAGGAAGACACCCGCGTAGAAGCCGACCAGGTTGGTCACCAGGTTGGACAGTGCAGCAAGCGCCAGGATCTCCCCCGCGCTCTCCGGGTAGATGATCGACAGTGCGGCGACGCCGCCCATCATCATGGAACCCGATCCGAGCCCCAGTCCCAGCGCCAGCGAACGGGGATCGAAGAATCCGGTGCCGCCCAGCACGCCGGCCAGCAGGGACACGAAGACGGCCCCGAACACGCTGCCGAGCAACCACACGGAGAATACGCCCCGGTAGATGGGGGATTTCACGCCGAACTTCTGCAGGGCGTAGGCCAGGTACGACTCGCGGTCGATCGCCCACGTGGCGCCGATCGCGACGCGCCCGAGGCCCAGCCCGACGGCCACCGGCAGCGCGAGGAGCACGGTGCCGAAGATGTGGCCCACCTCCTGCAGCAGGATGGCGGGACCGATGTCGGTCAATTCGGACAGTGCCGGCCCCACGTTCACGCCGAGGGCGGCGAGGAACAGGACGATGCTGATGTCGAGCAGCACAGAGGAGACCGCCCGGCTCTGGCCCGACAGCGGCTTGAGGCGCTGCACGCCGATCACGGCGCCCATCAGGACCGCCCACAGGATGGGCATGAGGACGATCGCGGCGCTGCCCAGCTCGATCTTGTACGTTCCGAGCAGGATGGCCCCGACGCAGATCGCGGTGGACAGGAGGATCATCGCTCCCCACTGCCGCGCCGTGGGGGTGAACAGTTTCGACCGGGCGCGCGTCGATTCGTCAGCGGCAGCCGCCGCGTCCACCGCTGCAGTGGATTCGTTCTCCATGGTCCGTGCCTCTCGCCGATACTGGCCGTCGAAGGCCAGAACTCCAGATTTGGTATACACGAGTGTAAGCTGGATCACGTCGCCGGACAAGGGTCTTGGGTTGAGATTGCAGGCTCTGCAGCACTCACAAGCCTCAACCGCCTCGCCCCGAACCCCGCGTCAGGCAATTTTGGAATACTAAACTACGGCTCTGGAGGAATCTTGATCACGCAGCTCAGCGCACAGTACATTCTCGGATTCGATGGAACGCAGCACGTGCTGATCACCGACGGGCACGTCGTCGTCCAGGACGACCAGATCCTCTACGTCGGCACCGGCTACGACGGACCCGTCGACGAGCGCCGCGACTACGGGCAGAGCCTGATCGCCCCCGGGCTGATCGACCTCGACGCCCTGACCGACATCGACCACATGATCATCGACTCGTGGCCCTCACCGGAGACGGCCCCGGGGCTGCAGTGGTCCCGGGACTACTTCCAGCACCGCCGGCACGACGTCTTCACCCCGGAGCAGCGGCAGACCGTCCGCCGGTTCGCCCTGGCCCAGCTGGCGCTGCACGGCGTGACGACGTACATGCCGATCGCCTCGGAGATCCACAGCGCCTGGGCCGAGACCTTCGAGGAACTCCAGGGCATGACCGAGACCAGCCTGGAGATCGGTCTGCGCGGGTTCCTGGGACCGGCCTACCGCTCGGGCGTCAACGTCACCGACGAGGACGGCGGGCGGGTGGTGCTCTTCGACGAGGAGGAGGGGCGGCAGGGCTTCGCCGACGCGCTCCGCTACCTCGACTACGCCGCGGAGCTCGACCACCCGCTGGTGACCGGCGTCCTGCTCCCCTGCCGGATCGAGACGCTCTCCGACGAGCTGATGCGCTCCACCGCCCGCGCCGCCGTCGAACGCGACGCGCTGGTCCGCCTGCACTGCCTCCAGTCCCCCGCCGAGGACGGCTTCCTGACGGAGCTCACGGGCCGGACCACCTTGGAGCAGCTGGTCGACACCGGCCTCCTCGACGCCAGCCTCCTCATCCCCCACGGGATCGTCATCGACGCCAAGGCGCCGGAAGCCACGCGGGACGGCGGCCCGCTGGACCTCCTGGCCCGGAACGACGTGAGCATCATCCACTGCCCGCTGACCAGCTTCCACTACTCCAAGGCGCTCAGCTCCTTCGACGCGTTCAAGGCGGCCGGGATCAACATGTGCCTCGGCACGGATTCCTTCCCGCCGGACCTCATCAAGGGCATCGACGTCGGGACGCACCTGGCCCGTCTGGTCGAGGAGCGTCTGGACGCCGGCCGGGTCTCCGACTTCTTCGACGCCGGGACCCTCGGCGGAGCCGCGGCACTGCGGCGCGACGACCTCGGGCGACTGGCCCCCGGCGCCCAGGCCGACCTGATGATCGCGTCCCTGGCGGACTTCCGGGACGGGGCGGTCGAGGATCCGCTGCGCACGCTCGTCCTCAACGGGTCCGCCCGCAACGTCACCGACACCTTCGTGGCCGGGCGCCCGGTGGTGGTCGACGGCACGCTGCCGGGCATCGACCTGGACGGGCTGCGAGCCGAAGGGCAGGCGCTCTTCGAGCAGATGGTCGCCGCCTACTCCGAACGCGACCACCTCCGCCGCGGTGCCGACGCGCTGTTCCCCGGCACCTATCCGGCCGCGGCCGGGTCCAGGGAACCCGCCGCTCAGTAGCTCTCGGCGACCGAGAGGACCTTCAGCCCGTCGGCGACCACGCGGCCGTCGTGGATCACGGTGCGGTCGGCACCGCGGTCCATGACGGTCGAGGCGAGCGTCTCGCCGTCGACCAGGACCAGGTCGGCCCGGTCGCCGGCGGACACCCCGGGCCGGTCCTCCAACGAGGACAGGCGCCGCACGTCGCGGCTCATGATCGAGGCGCCGCCGATCGTCGCCACGGCCAGCGCGTGCCCGATCAGGTCGTCCCGGCGGAACCCGTTCACGAACGCCAGTTGCCACGTGCGATCCAGGAGGTCGCAGTTGCCGTAGGGGCTCCAGTAGTCGCGCTGGCCGTCCTCGCCCAGGCCGATCCGCACGCCGGCCCGGGTGAGGTCGGCGATCGGCAGGTGGTCCGTGATGCTCGGCGCCACCGTGGTCCACGAGATGTCCAGCTCGGCGAAGAGCTCGACCAGCCGGCGGGTCGTCGCTTCGTCGACGCCCCCGAGCCCGAAGGCATGGGAGATGTTCACCTTGCCCTGCATCCCCAGAGCACGCGTGCGTTCGGCGATCAGATCGGTGGAGAACACGCCCATCGTGCCCAGCTCGTGGAGATGGATATCCACCTCCACCTGGTACTTCTCGGCCAGGCCGAAGACGGAATCGAGGTGGCGGACCGGGTCGCGGTCCAGCGCACAGGGGTCGATCCCGCCCATCACGTCGGCCCCGGCCTCCAGCGCCGCCTCGAGGTACTTCTCCGTGCCCGGCTCCCGCAGGATCCCGGCCTGCGGGAAGACCATGATCTGCACTTCGGCCTCGTCCGCGAACTTCTCCTTCGCCGCGACGACGGCCTCGTACTTCTCGAGCTTGCAGTCGACATCGACCTGCGCGAAGGAGCGCACCCGCGTGGTGCCCCGGGCGATCATGCGCTCCAGGGTGCCCGCCACACGCTTGGGCAGGGCGATCTCCGCCTCGCGCCAGTTCTCCCGGTCGTTGCTCATCATGGCCCAGACCCCGGGCCCGCCAGTGTGCTCGCGGAACGGCAGCCCGATCCGCGTCGAATCCAGGTGCACGTGCACGTCGGAGAAGGAGGGGATCAGGAGGCGACCCCTCCCCTCGACGTCGGACGCCTCCAGCGCGCGCCGGGGGTCGTGCGCGGTGACCGCTGCGATCCGGTCGCCGTCGAGGTAGACGTCACTGGGCTCTGCGGCCCACGGGCGGACATTGCTGACAAGCACGGAGAATCCTTCCGACAGGTGATCCAGGCGACACTAAAACTGTATACCAGAAGCGCCTGGACCGAAGGTCCCAAACCGCCCGCGCGTGATCGGCCGCCGCCTCGAGGAGCCCCGCGTGCGCGCTCGCGCTAACTCGACATGTCGACGTCGTACCCCAGACCCAGCTCGCGGGCCCGGTCGTAGGCGAGCCGCCCGACGGCGAGGTCCTGCAGGCCGATGCCCACCGAATTGAACAGCGTGACGTCGTCCTCTCCCCTGCGCCCGACGACATCCCCGCTGATGACCTGCCCGAGCTCGCCGGCGATGTCCGACTCGCCGATGGCGCCTTCGGAGAGCGCCAGCAGGTACTCGCCGGATTTCGCGGCGGCGGTCCCCCGGTGGTCGACGAACACGCGGGCCCGCGCCATGCCGGCGGAGTCGATCTCCCGCTCCCCGGGGCGCGGGCGCGCCCCGACGGCGTTGATGTGCTGACCGGGCCGGAACCATTCGCCACGCACGATCGGCTCGACCGACGGCGTCAGGGTGCAGACGACGTCGCTCCCGGCGAAGACCGCCTCGATGCTGCCGGCCGCTTCGACCTCCACGCCGTGGTGCGCCACCGCCACCCGGAACTCCTCCACTCGCTCGCTGGTGCGGGACCAGACGACGATCCTCTCGATCGGCAGGACGCAGAGCATCGCCTCGACGTGCGCCACCGCGAGCGCGCCCGCGCCGACCAGGCCCAGGACCCGGGACCCCGGCCGGGCCAGGTGCCTGCTCGCCACCGCACTGGCGGCGGCCGTGCGGATCCGCGTCGGCACCCGCCCGTCGAGGATGGCCAGGGCCTCGCCGGTGACGTGGTTGCTGAGCATGATGGTCGAACGCTGCGTCGGCAGCCCGCGCCCCGCATTCGAGGGGATGTCGGCCAGGAGCTTCACCGATGCCATCGCCTCCACCGCGGCCAGTCCCGGCATGACGACGAAACTCGAATCGGCCGGCGGGACCTGCATGGCCACGGGAGACGGCTGAGCGGCGGACCCGCGAGCGGCGTCGCCGAAGACACGCTCGATGGCAGCGACGGTGGAGGGCATGTCGATCGCGGCCTGCAGTGAAGAGGCATTCAGAATCAGGGTCATGGAACCAGCCCTCCCGGGGACAGTGTGCTTTCGGACCATCCTACCCTAATTTGGTATTCCAAATGAATCTGCGACACCTGCGCTTCCGGGCGGCAGAGCCCCCTCCTGTCGCCCCGCCGGGCGGGGCGCCGACGTCGTGTTCTTGCTTTTCACCCTTGACCTGGGTCACACTTTCGTTATTACCTAATGATCGTTCGGTAAATAAAACGAGGAGGACCGCCCATGACGGAGGCCACCACCGAGACCCCCGCGCCGGGCTCGGCCCCGGGAGCGCCCGGCCACGACGACGCCGCCGGCCCGCCCCACCCGATCCTCGAGGGCGACCGCACGGCGAGCTGGCTCGGCCTGAAGGTCCGCCGCCTCGACGACGGCCACGCGACCACCACCATGACCCTGCGCGAGGAGATGCTCAACGGCTTCGGCATCGCGCACGGGGGCATGATCTTCGCGTTCGCCGACACGACCTTCGCCCTCGCCTGCAACCCGCACACGGGCAGCGCCGACACCATCACCGTGGCCTCCGGCGTCGACGTGAACTTCCTGCGCGCCGGCATCCCCGGGCGCACGCTCACCGCGGTCGCCAACCGGCGCCAGCAGAGCGGCCGCAGCGGACTGTACGACGTGCAGATCCTCCAGTCGGTCCCCGGCGGCGACGACGAGGTCATCGCCGAGTTCCGCGGCCGCTCACGCACCATCCCCAAGCGCTGAACCGCCCGCGCCCCACCCGACCACCACGCCAGCAAGACAGAGGTAAGCAGCAATGACGCAAGCAGCCGCCGAAACCACCACGCCGGACCTTCCGAACCCGCTGGATCCGGAGGAGACGATGAGCCGCGACCAGATCGAGTCGCTGCAGCTGGAGCGGCTGCAGGAGACGGTCGCCTACGCGTACAGCCGCGTGCCGCTGTACAAGGAGAAGTACGACGACGCCGGCGTGCACCCGTCCGACCTCAAGGAGCTGGGCGACCTGGCCAAGTTCCCCTTCACCGAGAAGGAGGACCTGCGCAAGACGTACCCGTTCGGCATGTTCGCCGTCCCGCGCGAGGAGGTCGCCCGCATCCACGCCTCCTCCGGCACCACGGGCCGCGCCACAGTCGTCGGCTACACCAGGGGCGACCTGGAGAACTGGGCCCGGCTCGGCGCGCGCTGCCTGCGCCTCTCCGGTGTGAAGCCGGGCTGGCGCGTCCACAACGCCTACGGCTACGGACTCTTCACCGGCGGCCTCGGCGCCCACGCGGCGGCCGAGCAGCTCGGCGCCACCGTGATCCCGATGTCCGGCGGGCAGACGGAGAAGCAGATCACGCTGATCCAGGACTTCGCCCCGGACGCGATCCTGTGCACCCCGACCTACCTGCTGACGATCGGCGACGCGATGCAGCGCGCCGGCCTCGACCCGCGCGCGACCTCGCTGAAGAAGGCCGTCCTCGGCGCCGAGCCGTGGACCGCCGAGATGCGCCGCGAGCTCGAGGACATGTTCGGCATCGACGCGTGCGACATCTACGGCCTGTCCGAGGTCATGGGCCCGGGCGTCGCCGGCGAGTCGGACCAGCTCAAGGACGGCTCCCACATCTGGGAGGACCACTTCCGGCCGGAGATCGTCGACGCCTTCGACGAGACGCAGGTCCTGGGCGACGGGGAGCACGGCGAGCTGGTCTTCACATCCCTGACGAAGCAGGCCCTGCCGATCATCCGCTACCGCACCCACGACCTCACTCGCCTGCTGCCGGGCACCGCCCGCGAAGGCCACCGCCGCATGGGCCGCATCACCGGCCGCAGCGACGACATGATCATCCTGCGCGGCGTCAACCTGTTCCCGACGCAGATCGAGGAGCTCATCCTCAAGGTCGACGGCCTCTCCCCGCACTTCCAGCTGGAGATCACCCGCCCCGGCCGGATGGACCAACTCGCCGTGCGGGTCGAGCGCCGCGACGACTGCACCTCCGACCGCGCCGATGCGGCCGGGTCGGAGCTGCAGAAGCTGATCAAGATCCACGTCGGCTCCTCCTGCCGGATCGACGTCGTCGATCCGGAGACCCTGCCGCGCTCGGTCGGCAAGCTCAAGCGCATCCACGACCTGCGCGACAAGTAGGCCGCGCGAGCGCGTGAAAGGATAGAGCCCATGCCCACGACGACTGATACCGAACCCGGCCGGAGCGACTCCGCCGCCGGTGGCGCGCGCCGCGGCCGGCCGGGCTACGACCAGGAGACCGTGCTCAACATCGCGGTCCAGGTCTTCAACAAGCACGGCTACGACGCCACGTCGATGGGCACGCTGGCCGAGAACCTCGGCATCAGCAAGTCGGCGATCTACCACCACGTGCCGTCGAAGGGCGACCTGCTGCGGCTGGCCCTCGATCACGCGCTCGCCCCGCTCGAGGCGGTCGGCGACGACGAGCGGGCCCGCACGGGCAGCGCGGGCGAGCGGCTCGAGTTCTTCCTGCGCGGCACCATCCGCGTGCTCATCGAGCGCCAGTCCTACGTGACCCTGCTGCTGCGGCTGCGCGGCAACACGGAGGTCGAGCGGAGCGCGCTCGAACGCCGCCGCGCCATGGACCGACGCCTCGCGGAGCTCGTCGTCGCGGCGCAGGAGGAGGGCTCGCTGCGCGGGGACATCGACCCGCGCACCACCACCCGCCTGCTCTTCGGCACCATCAACTCGCTCGTCGAGTGGTACCGCCCGGACGGCCCGGTCACCGCCGAGAGCCTCGAGGAGAACGCCATCGGCATGATGCTCGACGGCCTGCACACCCGCGACAAGTAGACGCGTCGGTTCCGCACAGCCTTCACCGGTAGGATGGCTCGTCGTGGATGAGCTCTTCAGTACCCTTTTCAACCAGCCCTTCGGCTCCGACTCCGGAACCCAGGTCGCGCTCGCGGCGATCAGCACCCTGCTGACCGCGGTCGCCCTCATGCTGCTGGCCCACCGCAACGACCTGGGCTGGTGGGTCCAGATCCTCGCGGTCTTCGCGGGCCCCCTCGTGCTCGCGCTGTCGTTCGGCTACGAGGGCCTCGTCTTCGCGGTGCCGGCGCTCGCGATCGCGGCCTACGGCCTGTGGCGCTTCAGCTCCTTCGACCTCCGCGGCCGCTTCACGCGCGACGTCGGGCGCGCACCGTTCGCGCTGCCGCAGCTCGTCTGGGGCGCAGTCCTGGCGCTCCTCCTCACCGCAGCCCAGTGGGGCCCGTTCCTGTTCAACGGCTACGCCTTCCAGCCCTCGACCGGCCGCATCTGGCTCGCCTACGCGGCCACCGCCGTCGTCACAGCCGCGCTCGTCGGCGTCGCGAACGGCGTGCGCTTCGCCTGGCTCGCCGTCGTCGCCGGCTCCGCGGCCAGCGTCGCCACGCTCTTCTCGGGCACGCCCGCGTTCGGCACGCTGCTCGCGCTGGTGCTGCAGCTGCTCGTCGCCGGCTACGGGTACTTCGTCTGGGGTGCGCTGCGCCCGGCGGGCGCCGCGAACGCGGCGTCCGGCGCCCGGGACCAGCACGACGACGGCTCCGCGGCGGCCTACCCGCCGAGCCCCTACCGCGACTAGGATCACGCCGGCCCCCGCTTTTCGTCACAGTGCCACACGCTGGTTAGCCGTAGCCGCGCCGCTCCGGTAGCTTGAAAGTCATCCCCGACTTTCAAAGGCGAAAGGCCCCATCAACATGACTGAAACGCTTCCGGCTCCTCTGGCCGGATCCGTCGACACCCCGACCAAAACCGCCGGCCACGTCATCGTGGACACCCTCGAGGCGCACGGCGTGAAGCGCACCTACGTCGTCCCCGGGGAGAGCTACCTCGACGTCCTGGACGGCCTGCACCACTCGGAGATCGACACAGTCGTGTGCCGCCACGAGGGCGGGGCCACCTACATGGCCGAAGCCGACGGCAAGATGCACCCGGTCCCCGGCGTGGCGATGGTGACCCGCGGGCCCGGCGCCGCGAACGCCCACGTCGGCCTGCACACCGCGTGGCAGGACTCCACCCCGCTGGTCCTCTTCGTCGGCCTGATCCCGTACGAGCACCGCGAGAAGGAGGCCTTCCAGGAGTTCGACCCCAAGGCCTGGTTCGGCACCGGCGCCAAGCGCGTCATGGTGCTCGACCACGCGGAGCGCGCCTCGGAGATCGTCGCCGAGGCGATGTTCGCCGCCGTCTCCGGCCGTCCCGGCCCCGTCGTCGTCGGGCTGCCCGAGGACATCATCAAGAAGCAGGTCCCGGCCCGGCTGCACCCGCCGATCCCCGTCGCCTACGGCGGCATGACCGTGACCGACTGGAAGTCCCTCAACGAGGCACTGAAGGAGTCGGAGAAGCCGCTGTTCATCTTCGGCGGCAACGACTGGACCGACGAGGGCGCGTCCGAGTTCACGAAGTGGCTCGAAGCCCACCACATCCCGGCCGCCGCCGAGTGGCGGTGCGAGGGCACGGTCCCATTCGACTCCCCCTCCTACGTGGGGCCGATCGGCTACGGCCGCCCGAAGCCGACCTTCGACCTGCTGGAGGAGACCGACCTGCTGGTCTTCGTCGGCACCGTCCCCGGCGATGTGATTACCGACGGGTTCAACATCCGCCAGAACTGGGACCAGAAGAACTTCCTGGTCACGATCGACCCGGCGCTGCGCGGCCGCTCCGGCCCCGTCTCGCACCAGATCGTGGCCAAGCCGGACGTGTTCGTCCGCGACCTCGTCCGCATGGAGCTGGACGTCAAGGACTCGTGGAAGGAGTGGACCAACCGGATGCGCGGCGAGCAGGAGAGGTTCGCCGCCCTCCCGGATCCCGCCCCTGGCGACGGTGCGGCGCGGATGGCCACGCTGATGGCCAACCTCGTCCCGAAGCTCCCCCACGACGCCATGGTCACCTTCGGCGCCGGCGAGCACACCAACTGGGCGCACCGCTACTTCCCCACCAACGGCTACGCGTCGATGCTCTCCGCCCGCAACGGCTCCATGGGCTACTCGATCCCGTCCGCCGTGGCCGCCTCGCTCAGCTACCCGGAGCGCACGGTCGTCTCGATCGCCGGCGACGGCGAGTTCCTGATGAACGGCCAGGAGCTGGCCACCGCGGCCCAGTACGGCGCGAGGCCGCTCGTCGTCGTGATGGACAACCAGGAGTACGGCACGATCCGCACCCACCAGGAGCGCGACTACCCCGAGCGGATCTCGGGCACCCAGCTGCAGAACCCGGACTTCGCCAAGATGGCCGAGGCCTTCGGCGGCTTCGGCGTGCGGGTCGAGGCCGACGCCGACGTCCCGGCCGCCGTGGAGGCGGCTCTCGCGGCGAACCAGGCCGGCACGTTCGCCCTCATCCACCTGATCGTGGAGCAGCGCGTCAAGGCGTACTGAGCCTGACCGCGGTGCAACGTGCAGCGGCCCCGGAACGTTGATTCGTTCCGGGGCCGCTGTCTATGTGCGCCTATTCTTTGGCCGACTTCTCGGAGTGTTCCGTGTCATCGTTGTGGGGGTCTGAGGACAGGTCGAACGGGTCGTCCGTGTATTCGGGCTCGGTGCCCGCGACGGGCTCCGGAACCATGACCGCGTCCTCCGCGGTCCCGGCACGACGGCGACGCATCCACTCTTCGGGCGGCAGGACGCGCAGCCAGCGGCGCGTCTGCAGTGGCGGCAGTTCGCCCGCATCCTCCTTCAGCGCCCGGAGCATGTTGCCCATCATGAGGAAGCCGAGCACGAAGAACGGCAGCCCGACCACGGTGATGAAGTCCTGCAGGACGGACAGCCCCTCGTCCCCGGACGCGATGAGCAGGGCCGCGGCGACCAGGCCCACCGAGAACGTCCAGAAGACGCGCTGCTTGGTGGGCGCCGGATCCTCGTGGCCGTTGGTCATGGTGTCGAGCACCAGGCCGGCGGAGTCCATGGAGGTGATGAAGAAGACGGCCACCAGGACGATGCCCACGAACGAAGTGAGCGTGGCGAGCGGGAAGTTCGTCAGGAACTCGAACATCGCGCCGGGGATGTCCCCCTGGTCCACGACGCGCTCCACCAGCCCGCCGTCGCCGTTCATCTCGATGTCGAACACGCCCATGCCGAAGATGCCGAACCACACGATGGTGAAGAGCGTGGGCAACCCGAGGACGCCGGTGATGAACTGCCGGATGGTGCGGCCCTTGGAGATCTTGGCGATGAAGATGCCGACGAACGGCGACCAGGTGATGGTCCAGGCCCAGTAGAAGACCGTCCAACTGCCCTGCCAGCCCGTGTCGTGGAAGGTGTCGTTCCAGAACATGAGGTCCGGCAGCATGAAGAGGTAGGTGCCCGCGCTCTCGACGGTGCCCTTGATCATGACCAGGGTCGGGCCCGTGATCAGCACGAACAGCAGCAGCCCGATCGCGACCAGGATGTTGATGTTGGACAGGACCTTGATGCCCCGGTTCAGGCCCGCCGCCACCGACAGGATGGCCACGCCCGTGACGACGGCGATGATGATGATCTGGGCTCCGGCCGACTCGCTGATGCCCAGCAGCTCGGACAGGCCGGCGTTGATCTGCAGGGTGCCGAGGCCGATCGAGACCGCCACGCCGAGCACCGTGCCGACGATCGCGACGACGTCGATCGCCCGCCCGATCGGCCCGTGGATCTTCTCGCCGAGGAACGGCTGGAACATCGAGCTGACCCGCGGCGGCAGGCGCCGCTTGTGGATGAAGTAGGCGAAGGCCAGACCGGGGAGGGTGAAGATCGTCCACGTGTGCAGGCCGAAGTGGTAGAGCGTGAAGCCCATCGCCTCCCGCGCGGCCTCGATGCTCGACGGTTCGACGCCGGCCCGCGGCGGGTTCGCGAAGTGGTTGACCGGTTCCGCGACCGCCCAGAACATCAGGATCGTGCCGATGCCGGCCGCGAAGAGCATCGCGAACCACGCCTTGTCCGAATGCTCCGGCCCCTCGTCCTCCTCGCTGAGCCGCACCCGCCCCCAGCGGCTGATGGCCAGATAGATCAAGAAGAGGAGGAAGACCGAGACGCCGAATATGTAGAACCAACCGAGGTTGGTCAGCAGCCAGGTGGATGCGGCGCCGAAGGCGTTCCCCATCGGTTCCACGAACGCGATGGTGAGTGCTGCGAAGACCACTACGATTCCGGCTGAAACGAAGAAGAGGAAGGAGCTCGTCTGCAGCCCCCACCGCTTGGCCAATCTTGACAGCGCAGTCATGCTGTTCACCTCAGATGTCGGTTGTCAGAACACTGGTCCCTAGTCAACCTAGCGATATCCGGGTCGCATCTCCACCTTAAACGCCGAAAGCGGCGCCGGTTCCGCAGGGACCCGGCGCCGCTCGACTCGTCGGTCAGCCCCAGTTCTTGTAGGTCGTGTCCTCCTTCTCGACCAGCGTGAGGACGTCGTAGTTCGCGACGATCTCTCCCTCCTGGTTGTGCAGGACCGCGTCCCACGCGACCTCTCCGTACTCGTCGGTCACACGCGGGGTGATCTTCTTGGCCGTGAGCGTCACGCGCACCGAGTCCCCGGCGGCCACGGGGGTGATGAAGCGCAGGTTCTCGAGCCCGTAGTTCGCGAGCACGGGGCCCGGCGCCGGCTCGACGAACAGCCCGGCCGCCCACGACACGAGCAGGTAGCCGTGCGCGACCTGGCCCGGGAAGAACGGGTTGGCCTCGGCCGCCTTCGCGTCGGTGTGGGCGTAGAAGGTGTCGCCCGTCTCCGCGGCGAAGTCCAGGATGTCCTGCAGCTCGACCTTCCGCAGGTCGGAGGCGTACGCGTCGCCGACCCGCAGCTCGGCGAGCGACTTGCGGAACGGGTGCACGTTGGCCGGGTCGGCGCCGAACGTCTCGCTGCCGGCGATCCGGCGGTCCGCTCCGGCATGCCAGACGCCCGTCACCGCCGTGAGGAGGTTCGGCGAGCCCTGGAGGGCGGTGCGCTGCATGTGGTGCTTGACGGAGCGGATGCCGCCGAGCTCCTCGCCGCCGCCGGCGCGGCCGGGGCCGCCGTGGACGAGCTGCGGGACCGGCGAGCCGTGCCCCGTGGAGGTCCGGGCCGTCTCGCGGTTGAGGATGTGCACGCGGCCGTGGTGGCCGGCGATCCCGACCGTCAGCGCGCGGGCCGTGTCCGGGTCGTTGGTGCAGACGGTCGCCACGAGCGAGCCGGCGCCGCGGGCGGCGAGGCGGACGGCGTCGGCCACGTCGTCGTAGCCGAGCACGCTGGTCACGGGGCCGAAGGCCTCCTGCGAGTGCACGGCCTCGGCGTCGACGTCGTCCCACGTCAGCAGCAGCGGCGACATGAACGCCCCCGCCGGCACGACGGCGTCGTCCCCGCCCGCGGTCCGGACCACCGGGGCGTCGAGCGTGCCGTAGGCGAGCTCGCCGCCGGCGGCGAGCATGGACTCGACCGCGCTGCGGACGTCGCGGAGCTGCTCGAGGGACGCCAAGGCGCCCATGGTGGTGCCCTCGGCCCGCGGGTCGCCGACGACGACGCGCTTCGCGATGCGCTCGGAGATCGCCTCCACGACGGCCTGCTCACGGCCCTTCGGGACGATGGTCCGGCGGATGGCCGTGCACTTCTGTCCGGCCTTGACGGTCATCTCCGTGACGACGGCCTTGACGAACGCGTCGAATTCCGGGGTGCCCGGCTCGGCGTCGGGGCCGAGGATCGCGGCGTTCAGCGAGTCCGTCTCGGCGGTGAGGCGGACGCCGCCGTCAATCACGTTGGTGTGGGACTTCAGGCGCTGTGCCGTGCTGGCCGAGCCGGTGAAGGAGAGCATGTCGCGGTAGTCCATGACGTCCAGCAGCTCGCGGGCCGAGCCGGAGATGAGCTGGATGGAGCCGGCCGGGAGGATGCCGGAGTCGATCATGAGACGCACGCAGGCCTCGGTGAGGTGGCCGGTCGGGGTCGCGGGCTTGACGATGGTCGGGACGCCGGCGACGAACGCGGGGGCGAACTTCTCGAGCATGCCCCAGACCGGGAAGTTGAAGGCGTTGATCTGGGCGGCGACGCCCGGGATGCGCGTGTAGACGTGCGTGCCGAGGAAGGAGCCGTCCTTGGAGAGCAGCTCGGCCGGCCCGTCGAGGACCACGTTGTTGTTGGGCATCTCGCGGCGGCCCTTCGAGCTGAACGTGAAGAGCACGCCGATGCCGCCGTCGATATCCACCATGGAGTCGATCTTGGTGGCGCCGGTGGCGAAGGAGACCTCGTAGAGCTCCTGGCGGCGTTCGTTGAGGAAGAGCGCGAGCTCCTTGAGCTTCAGCGCGCGCTCGTGCAGGGTCAGCTTGCCGAGCTCGTCCTGGCCGACGGTGCGGGCGTGGTCCACCATGCTCGCCAGGTCGAGGCCGTCGGAGCCGAAGCGGGCCAGCAGCTCGCCGGTGTTGGCGTCGAGCACGTCGGCTGCGCGACTGCCGTCCGACGGCGTCCACCACGCATCCTTCACGTAGCTGGGGACGATCGGGGCTTCCTGGGCGGCGGGGGCCGTATGGGTTGTCATCGGCGACAATTCCTTCCTGAACGATCGGTCAGTAATCAGAACCCAGAGTAGCAGGGATCACACGATCGGCCCAGCGTCCGCACACCGGAACTGAACGCGACGAGGCCGCGCCGGCCCGGGTCCTCCCGGGCCGGCGCGGCCTCGTCGCACCTCGATGTCCGTCAGCCGCGCCAGGTGTCGCTCAGCGCGAGCGACCCGTCGGATCCGACCGTCGCGACGCGGTTGTCGCCGGACTCCCAGACGGCTGTGCCGCCGTCGTACTTGACGTACTTGTACTCGAACGTCGTACCGGCGGGCAGGTCGACTGCGCCGGTCCACTGCGGGTAGCCGTCAGCTGAGAGGACGACGCCGGCGGCCGGGTCCCAGTTGCCGAGCTCGCCCTGGTCGCCGACGATGCGGACGTCCTGACCCCAGGTCGTCTCGGCCTGCACGGAGACGCTCACGTCGGCGGTCTCCTCGCCGTCGCCCGGATCGGTCGTCGTGCCGCCCGGGGCGCCGACGTGCAGGGCGAGCGCACCGTAGGCCGGCAGGGTCGCGGTGAAGGTACCGTCGGCGGCGACCGTCACGGTCTGGGTGCAGTCGCCGGAGGCGATGACGTCGCAGTACTCGCCGGCCGGGAGATCGCTCGTGTAGGTCCGACTCGCCTCGTACCCGTTGTTATTGATCGCGACGTAGCCCTTGTCGCCGCGGCCGTAGGCGATGTGGTTGCCGCCGTCGTCCCACCAGCGGGTGACCTCGGCGTCGCCGACGGTGTTGTGGAAGCCGACCATGCCCTGGATCTCGTCCCAGCGCTGCTCGCAGGTCCACTGCCCCGAGTCGCACTCGGCGTCGGCGACGGAGTCGGCGGTGGCGCCGGGCGCCCCCGCGTCGAAGTCGGAGAACTCGTAGCCGGAGTAGACCGTCGGGGAGCCGTACGGCCAGGAGAGCATGAAGGTGTTGGCGAGCGTGTATTTGGCGCCCCACTGGTAGCTCATGGACTCGCCGTTGCGCTCCGTGTCGTGGTTGGAGACGAACACGCCGGCCCGGTCGGAGGGGAGCTTGTTGTCTCCGATGTAGCGCAGGTTCGCGATCTGCCCGTCGAAGTCGTGCTTGAGCTGGCGGGCGTAGTCGAACTCGTGGGAGTCGCCGCTGCCGAGGTACTCGTCCTCGGTGATGGGCTCGCCCGCCGCACCGATGACCTCGTGCACCCAGTAGACGTCGGAGTTGACCATGCGGGACTTGATGGCCTCGAGGTCCGCCGCGGGGACGTGCTTGGACGCGTCGATGCGGAAGCCTGCCACTCCGAGGGAGACGAGGTCGTCGAGGTAGTCGGCGATCGTCTGCTGCACGTACTCGCTCGAGGTGCGCAGGTCCTGGAGACCGACGAGCCGGCAGTGCTGGACCTCCCAGCGGTCCGTGTAGTCGTCGATGTTCTCGCGGCAGTCGTTGAAGTCCTGGGCGGAGTAGACGGGGAAGTCGTCCTCCGCGTACCAGGACCCGGCCGTGCCGTAGCCGGACTGTCCGGCACCCGTGGTGTGGTTGATCACCGCGTCCGCGATGACTTCGACGCCGACGCCGTTGCAGGTCTGCACCATGTTCGCGAATTCGGCGCGCGTGCCGAGCTTCGACTCAACCTGGTAGCTGACCGGTTGGTAAGACGTCCACCACGTATCGCCCTGAATGTGCTCGGCGGGCGGCGAGACCTGGACGTAGCCGAAGCCCGCGTCGCCGATCGTGGACGCACACTCCGCGGCGACCGCGTCCCAGGTCCACTGGAACAGGTTCAGCACCACGTCGCGCCCGCCGTTATCCGGCGTCGCGGCCGCCGTCGGCGCCGCGCCGCCCAGCAGTCCCGCTGCCATCGCGCCGATGGCCCCCGCGGCGGCGAGCGCTCTGGGCAAACCCCCGCCGGACCGACCGCGACCGCGCGACCCGCTCCTCCTGCGCCTGGACCGTTGACCTTCCTTCATGGATACAGCTCCTTTGCTTTGATGCGTCTGCCCGCCCGGAGGGCCCGAGCAGCACGCCACCCCTCGACACGAAGGCCGATTTATTGTGACGCAGAGCACAAACTGTAAGCGCTTGCGCTCTTGACGTCCAGAGCTCGATCCTCATGATCGGCATGTCAAGCCTTAAATTTAGATGATTATGGGCACCTCACACCCGCCTCGAACCTCGCCGACCAGAGGATTAATGAAAACGATTTCACCCAGTGAAACCACTTCCAGCGCCGATAGGTCGGGCGAGTGCCGGCATACGCTGCCGTACGAGCCAGTGATTGACTTAAGTCAAATAGTGGTGTTCCACTGATTGAGATGCCTCAATCACATGCCTTCGCAGACCGGTCAGCTGACTGGAATCCACTGGACGACGCACTGGGTCCGGGCCAGCGCTTCTCGACCTGGCCCAGCGTGGAGAAGCTCCAGCGCGGGCCGGCGCCCTACCCCGAGTTCGTCATTGAAGATGCCGGGGCGATCGATACCGACCTGGGCGTCCTCAAAACCGGCAAGGAGGCCGACGTCTTCCTGCTGGAACGCGCCACGTCCACCGAATCGGCGCTGCTCGCGGCGAAGCGATTCCGGGACCTGCAGCACCGCAGCTTCCGCCGGGCCGCCATCTACAACGAAGGCCGCGCAGTCAAGCGATCCCGCGATGCCCGCGCCCTCAACGCGGGAACGGCGTTCGGACGCAGGGTCGAGGCGGGCCGCTGGGTCGCCGCCGAGTGGAACTACCTGCGCATGGCGTTCGAGGCCGGCGCGCCGGTCCCCTACCCGGTCCAGTGGGACGGATTGGAGATCCTCATGGAGTTCATCGCCGACCCACAGAAACCGAGGGCCGCGGCACCACGCCTGCATCAGGTGCGACCGGAACCGGAGCTGGCGGCCTACCTGTGGGAACAGCTTGTCGATGCGATGCGAACCCTGGCCTCATTGGGATTCGCTCACGGGGACCTCTCCCCCTGCAACGTGCTGGTGGCCGGCGAACGCCTCGTGGTCATCGATCTGCCGCAGCTGGTGGACCTGGCAGGCAATCCGCGCGGCATCGAGCTGTTGGCGCGCGACTGCCACAACATCCACACCTGGTTCGCCTCGCACGGGCTGCCGGAGTCGGCGCCACTGGCGGACCCGGACGAGCTTCTCGCCGATCTCGTGGGGTACGCCTGGTGAGCCCGAGTCGGCGCGTGCCGAACTAAGCGTCCGCCACGTGACGGGCGAGCCGCTCGCGTAGCCCGTCCATCAGGATGCCCAATCCGACCTCGAACGCCTGCTCATTGCGGACCCGCCCGGGCGGCCCGGCGCCGAGGAGGCGGCCGAGCGTCTTCGTCGGACCGGACGGCTCCCACACGGCGTCCGGCGCCGCATAGTCGAGGCCGGAACCGAGCGCGAAGGCATCGAGCAGCTGGACGAGTACCAGCACCTCGGACTCCGGGAACCCAGCGCGGACCAGGTGGGTCGCCTTGAGATCGTAGGAGCGGATCACGCCCTCGTCGCGAACCGTGCTGGTCGCGATGAGCGGGACGACGTGCGGGTGCTCGGTGTACATCCGCCGCTCTGCCCGGATCATCGACTCGAGCACCTCACCCCATTCCGCGTCGGTTCCCGCTTCGGCGAGATACTGCGCGGCGAGTCGGCCGCGGACCAGCTCGATAATCTCGTCGACGCCGTCGACGTGGTTGTACAGCGACGGGGGCTTAACCCCGAGGCGGCGGGCCACAGCATTGAGCCCGAAGGGCTGGCCGGAGTCGATCAGCTCCACGGCCGCGTCCGCAATTGCGGCGGTCGACAGCCGCGCCCTCACGGGTCTACCCACGTTCTCCTCCTCACCGTCCCGACGGCCCGGGCCCGGCGCCGTCGCCCCCACGCTACCCGCCGGCTCGGCTGCGGCCGCACGCGACGCCTCGATTCCACGGGTTTTCATTTTCGGTGACCTGCGTCATACTCTTAAAAACTAATGCCATTAGCTATGGAGCCGTCATGACCCTCACACCCGCCGATCCCCGCCTGCCAATGCGCCTGGGCACCACGTCCGCGACCTTCCTCATCGGCATCGCCGGCTACCTCGGCGTCAACCTGTCGCCCTACATGATCACCGCGCTCCAGGACGCTGCTGGCCTCTCCTTCCTGTCCGCGGGGTGGGTCGTCACGGGGGTGCTCCTGCTGACCGCCGTCGTCGGGCTCGCCGTCGCACCGTGGTGCGCCGGGCCCCACTGGCACACCGTCGCCCGCTCCGGTCTCACGCTGGGCCTGGCGGCCTTCGGAGCGGCGGCGTTCGTTCCCGCCCCGGGCGTCGCGATTGCGGGCCTGCTCGCCGGCGGCGCCGGAGTCGGCTGCGCAGTGGCCGCATCGGGCGCCGCCTTCGCCGCCTTCCGCGACCCGGACCGCATCGCCGGGTTCAACGGCCTCGCGAACCGCGGCGTCATCACCGTCGTCCTCGCCGTGATCCCGGTCCTTGGCGTCGCACCGATCAACGTCTTCGGGTCGCTCGCGCTCTTCTGCGTCATCGGGCTGGCCCTCTCGCCCTGGCTCCCGAAGGCGCCGACGACGTCCACCCCCCAGCATCTCCGGCGTCTCCGAAGCTCTGCCCCTGCCCGACGGGCGCCGCTCGGGCGATCCGGCGCCGCGCAGCGACCGCCGCCTACTGGCCGCCGGCCTCGTCCTCCTGGTCACGTTCACCCTGTGGGCCATCAGCGAGGACTCCCTCTGGGCGATGGCCGGGGCCGTCGGCGAGATGCAGGCCGCGCTCACGCCGGCCGGCCTGGGCATCGCATTGAGCGGCGCGACCGCGGGCGGTCTACTGGGATCGATCGGTCTGATGATCATCGGAGACCGGCTCGGCCGCGCCGTCCCGCTGGTCGTGCTGCTCGTTGCCGGTGGCGCCCTCAAGGCCGCCACGGGTTTCGCGGATTCCCCGACCGCGTTCATCGTCGCCTTTATCGCCTGGAACACGGTCTACGCCCTGTGCTTCATGTACTTCGTGGCCGTCGCGGCAGCGCTCTCGGCCGACGGCCGGTGGTCCGGCCCCCCTGCTGGCGACGTACCTCGTGGGGTCGGCCCTCACCCCGATCATCGGCGCCTCTCTACTGGAGGCCTTCGGACCTGAGGGGTTCACCATCGCGCTCGGCATCACGAGCGTTGCCCTGGCCGTCCCCACCGCCGGCGTCGCCGCGCTCTCGACGCGGATCAGCCGCGCCGCGGCGGACAACAGCTCGGAGCCGCCCGCCGGCCCGGCACAGGACGACGACGTCCGCCGCGCCGCCCAGCCGACCGCCTGACACCCGTAGAACGGAACACCATGGAACAGACCCTCTACCGCAACGCCCGCATCTTCACCGCCGAGACCGGCGCCGAGGCCCCCACGGCCCGGGCCACGCTCGTCGAGGACGGCCGGTTCGTCTTCGTCGGCGACGAGGACCGCGCGGCCGAACTCGCCCGGGCCGACGCGAGCACGGTCGATGTCGGTGGCCGCGTGCTGGTCCCCGGATTCATCGACGCCCACATCCACCTGCTGATGACCGGCCAGGCGCTCGGCAAGGTCGAGCTGACCTCCGCCCGGAACCTGGAGCAGATCCTGGAACGGATCGCCCGCGCCCGCGCCGAGGATCCCTCTGCGGCGCGGGTCCTCGGTCGCGGCTGGCTCTTCGATTCCGTCCCGGGCGGGACCCCGACGGCGGCGATGCTCGACGCCGTCGCGCCGGATATCCCGGTCTACCTCGACGCCAACGACCTGCACTCGTGCTGGGTCAACACGGCCGCCCTGGCCGAGCTTGGGATCACCGACGAGACGCCGGACCCGATCGGCGGGCGGATCGTCCGCGACGACGACGGGCGCGCCACCGGCCTGCTGCTCGAGACGGCCGCGACGCAGTTCGTCTGGCCGTACCTCGAGGCCCACACGACCGACGCCGACCGCGACGCGGCCCTCGACCGGGCGTTCGACGCCTACCTCGCCGCGGGCGTGACCGGCGCCGTCGACATGGCGTTCGGCGAAGGTGACCTGGCCGCCGTCGAACGCGCCCTGGCCCGGCACGGCGGGGACCTGCCCGTGCGCCTGGCCGCGCACTGGCTCATCGACAACCACGGCGACGCCGAGCGCAACACCGCGCAGATCCGGCGCGCGGCGGAGCTGGCCGGGCGCGACTTCGGCGGCTCCTTCCGCGTGGTCGGGGTCAAGTTCATCTCCGACGGCGTCATCGACGCGTGCACCGCCTCGCTCGGCGCGCCCTACACGGACGGCACCAACGCCGATCCGATCTGGCCGCTGGAGGCGCTGCGGCCGGCCGTCGTCCAGGCCGACCGGCTCGGCCTGCAGATCGCCGTGCACGCGATCGGCGACGCGGCGAGCACGAACGCGATCGACGCGCTCGAGCACGCCGTCGCCGCCAACGGGGAGCGCGAGCGCCGGCACCGGATCGAGCACCTCGAGTACGCCGCCGAGGGCACGGCCGAACGCCTGGCCGCCCTGGGGATCACGGCGTCGATGCAGCCGGTGCACACCGACGCCGCGGTCCGCCCGAACTGGGACGCCATGCTCGGCGCGGAGCGCGCGGCCCGAGGCTTCGCGTGGGGCGAGTACGAGGCCGCCGGCGCGCTGCTCGCGTTCTCGACCGACGCGCCCACCGCCCCGCACGACGCGCTGGGGAACATGTACGTCGCCACGACGCGGCACTCGGCGCTCGACGCCTCCTTCGCGCCGGTCGAACCCGAGCAGGCGCTGCCGCTCGCGAGCGCGATCGGCCACGCGACCCGCGACGCGGCGATTTCCGTCGGCGACGGCGCGGACCGCGGCATGATCGCCGCCGGATACCGGGCGGACTTCGCGATCCTCGACGCGGACCCGTTCGCCGACGGGCCGCAGTCGCTGCTGGCGTCCCGGATCGTCGCGACGTTCGTGGGCGGGCGCGAGGTGTTTTCTGCCGCTGAGCCCGCGCGGCTCTGACCGGGCGCCGGCAAGAGGGCGGGGAGCGGGTCGCCCAACAGCGATGACCTGCAAAAACCGGGGCTGAAACTCAATCGTTCGCCCGATTCTTGCAGGTCATCTGGCCGCGGGCGGCAGGGACACGAACCCGCCGGTCAGCCGAGCTCGGGCGTGCGCGGCGGGACCATCCGCCGGTCCCCCGTCGCCTCGAACGCGGCGGCCAGGGCGAGCAGCGCGTTGTCGTCGTACGCGCGGCCCGCGAACGTCAACCCGACCGGCATGCCGATGTCCGCCATCGTCCCCATCGGCACGGTCACGGTCGGGATCCCCAGGTGGCGCGGGACCAAGTTGCCGTTCGCGACCCACACGCCGTTGCGCCAGCCCGCCTCCGCGGAGGCGGGGTTCACGTCCATGTCGGCGGCCCCCACGTCGGCCACGGCGGGGAACACGACGGCGTCGAGCCCGCGGGCGTCCATCCACTCCTCGAGGTCGACGCGGCGGGTCTCCTCGAGCCCGCGCACGCCCGCCTCCAGCTCGGGGATCTGCGTCACGTCGGTCACCAGGTGTTCGGCCGCGTGCGCCGGGTAGGACGCGATGTCGTCGTCGAACCCGTGGTACCGGTCCGGCAGGGCGCCGTCGGGGTGCGGGAAGATCCGCTCCCCGTCGACGTCGGCCAGGCGGTTCAGGGCGGGGTCGCCGTTCGCCCGCAGGAAGTCGTCCCAGCCGAACACGGACAGGTCCACGATCTCGCGCTGCAGGTACTCGGGGCTCACGAGCCCGCGCGTGGCGATGGTCGGCGCCCCGGGCCGGTCGCCCTCGTAGTTGGTCACCACGGGGAAGTCCACGACGACGACGGTCGCGCCCGCCGCCTCCAGATCCGCGCGCGCCGCCTCCCAGAGGTCGATCGCACTCGCCCGGGTCTCGATCCGCTGCCCCGTGGAGCCGCCGATGCCGCGCACGCCGTCGAGGCCGCGGAAGGCCGGGCCGGTGCCCGCGTCGTCGTCCTGGTTGATGTACATGGCGGGCACGCCGATGGTCCGGCCCGCCAGCGGGGAGGCGGCGCGGGTCCCGTGGCCGGAGGTGCCTTCGTCGTGCCCCGCCGAACCCGCGAGCGCGGGGTAGGACGCCGGCCGCACGGCCGAGGCCGCCGGGATCTCGACCCACGGCTGCACGCGCCAGAAGTCGCCGCGGGTCTCGGCGTCGTCGGCGACGATCACGTCGAGCACTTCGAGCAGGTCGGCCATCGTGCGGGTGTGCGGCACGACGACGTCCATGGTCGGCACCAGCGGCCAGTTGCCGCGGACGGAGACGACCCCGCGCGAGGGCGTGTAGGCGCACAAAGCGTTGTTGGAGGCGGGCGCGCGGCCCGAGGACCACGTCTCCTCCCCCAGCCCGAACGCCGCGAAGCTCGCTGCGGTGGCCGTGCCGGACCCGTTGGAGGAACCGGAGGCGAAGGCCGAGGTCAGCCAGTCGGCGCTGTACGGGCTCTCGGCCCGGCCGTAGACGCCGCGCTGCATGCCGCCGTTGGCCATGGGCGGCATGTTGGTCAGGCCCAGCAGGATGGCGCCGCCGGCGCGCAGGCGGCTGATCGTGAACGCGTCCCTCTGCGCCACCAGTCGCTCGAACGCCGGCGAGCCGGACGCGACCGTCAGCCCCCGGGCCATATAGGAGTCCTTCGCGGTGTAGGGGATGCCGTCCAGCGGGCCGAGCGTCTCGCCGCGGGCGCGGCGCGCGTCGGAGGCGGCGGCCTCCTCGAGCGCGAGGTCGTTGCGGACGACGACGGCGTTCAGTTCCGGGCCCGACGCGTCGTACGCGTCGATGCGGGCAAGGTAGGCCTCGACCAGCTCGACCGCGGTGACCGCGCCGGATCCCAGGTCGGCGCGTAGCTGGGCGATGGACGCCTCAACGACTCGGTAGCGGCTCACGGTTCTGCTCCTTCGACTCTGCACGGGCTTCAAACGCCGAGCTTGGGCTGCTGCTGGGTGATGCAGTGGATGGCGCCGCCGCGGTCGATCACGGGGCGGATCGGGACGGTCACCACGCGCCGGCCCGGGTAGGCCTCGGCGAGGAGCTCGGCCGCGGCGGCGTCGGCGCGCGCGTCGCCGTACCCGCACGCGATGACCCCTCCGTTGACCACCAGATGGTTGACGTAGGACCAGTCGACGAACCCGTCGCCATCCCGCAGGGTCGACGGGGCCGGCACGTCGAGGATCTCGAACGGGTTCCCGGCCGCGTCGGTCTGGTCGGCGAGGAATTCGCGCAGGGCGCGTGAGACCTCGAAGTCGGGGTGCTCCGGGTTCGTCTGGTGGTGGAGCAGGAGGCGCCCGGGTTCGGGGAGCGTGGCGACCATGTCGACGTGCCCGCGGGTGCCGAAGTCCTCGTAGTCGCGGGTCAGTCCCCGGGGCAGCCAGATCGCCTTCGACGTGCCGAGCGTGCGGGCCAGCTCGGCCTCGACGAGCTCGCGCGTCGCGTACGGGTTGCGGCCCGGGTCCAGCTGGACGGTCTCGGTCACCAGCACCGTGCCGGCGCCGTCGACATGGATCGCGCCGCCCTCGTTGACCAGCAGCGACGGCACGCGCTCGGCCCCGGCCGCCTCGGCGACGAACGCCCCGATCTTCGCCGACTTGTCCCACTCCGCCCACGCCGGGGCGCCCCAGCCGTTGAAGATCCAGTCGACAGCGCCGAGCACTCCCGGGCGTTCGTCGTCGAGAACGAACGTGGGGCCGACATCGCGCATCCAGAACTCGTCCAGGGGCGCCTCGAGCAGATCGATCCCGCTCCCCAGGAGGTCGCGCGCCCGGCCGGTCTCGCAGGGGTCGACCACCATGGTGACCGGTTCGAACTCGGCGACGGCGTGGGCCACGGCGGTCCAGGCCGCGTAGGCCTCGCCGGCCGAGGCGGCGTCGTCGCCCAGCGTGGTTCCGGGGCGCGGGAACGCCATCCAGGTGCGCTCGTGGTCGGCTGTTTCTGCGGGCATGCGCCAGCTCATGCTGCGGTCTCCATTCGGTGTGCGTCCGGCGCACCGGCGCCGGGACGGAGTGAGGGGTTCTTGAAGGGCGCGGTGGTGCGCCAGAGGATCGCGTAGACCGCACCTCCGATCACGGGGGCGAAGACCGCGGAGAGGTCCGCTCCGCCGAGCGCCGCGGCGACCGGGCCGACGAAGAGGGTCGAGTTCACCAGCAAGAGGGACACGGAGGTCCCGACGACCATCGCGGCGATGCCCGGGATGAAGTAGCCGCGGCTGTACCAGAAGTCGCTTCCCCGGGACTCGTCGTTGAGCGCGACGCCGTCGTACCGGTTGCGGCGCAGGAGGATGTCGACGGCGTAGACCGCCACGAGCGGGCCGAGGACGCTCACGCTCAGCTCGAGCGCCGCGTTCAGGGTGTCGAGGAAGCTGGGTGCCGCGAAGACGAGCCAGCCGGCCATGGCGGTGGCGGCGGCGCCGGTGACGACGACCGTGGCCGCGCGCGGGAGCTTCACGCCCAGCCCCTGTGCGTAGAGCCCCGTGGAGTAGGCGACCAGGACATTGTTGGTCACGGTCCCCAGGAAGACGACGAACAGGAAGACGGGCGTGAACCATCCCGGGACGATCTCGGAAATGGTCTGCTGCGGGTCGGTCATGTCGATCGCGGTCGCGGCGAGAACGCCGAGGGAGCCGATGACGGCGGAGGGGATGAAGCCGCCCAGAGCGGTCCACCCGATCACGCCGCGACGGGGCGTGGACTTCGGCAGGTAGCGCGAGTAGTCGGCGCCGGTGCCCCAGGACAGCGGGCCGGCCGCGACGATGGCGTAGCCGAGCGCGATCAGCGCCCAGCGCTCGCCGGCGGGCATCTCCGGGGCGGTGTAGGAGAAGTCGGCGGCGGTCAGGACGAAGTACCCGAGCACCACGAATGCGAGCGCGAGGGCCGCCGAGAAGTAGGGTGCCAGGGCCATGATCGTTCCGTGGCCGTAGACGCTGAACACGAAGCTGAGGAAGGCGACGACGAGCAGGACGCTCCATTGGCCGACGACGCCCGGTTCCACGCCGATCAGCGGCAGCAGCGCGAGGGCGGCGAAGGTGCCCACCGCGATGTTGATGACCTCGTAGAAGAGCCCGATGAGCACGCCCAGCGCGCCGCCGAAGATGCGGTTGCCGCGGATGCCGTACATCGCCCGCATGATGGTCACGCTGGGCGCTCCCGCGGCCGGGCCGCTGACGGCCAGCCAGCCGACGACGGCCCACCACAGGTTGCCGACCACGGTGACGGCGAGCGCCTCGACGACCGAGAGGCCGAGCAGCACCAGTCCGCCGCCGATCACGAAGTAGAGGTAGAGGACGTTCGCGCTCATCCAGATCCAGAAGAGCGAGACGGGCGACCCGCCGCGCTCGGACGGCGCGATGTAGTCGAGGCCGTGCTGCTCGACGTGGCCGGGAGCGTTGGCCGGCGCGGTTCCGGACGCGACGGAGGGGGCGCCTCCGGGTGGTCTGGTCAGTACTTCGTTGCCCATGCGTGGGGTCCCGTCGGTCTGCGACTTCTTATTGACCATGTGATCAACAACTCGATGTGACCGTAGCTACACTGGACTGACCATGTCAAGAGCCACCAGTCGCAAGCCGCCCGCCCAGCGGTCCGCCGAGATCCTCGACGCCGCCATCAAAATCGCGTGTGACGAGGGGCTTTCGGCGGTCAAACTGCGCTCGGTCGCCGCCGGCGCATCTGTCGCCCCGGGTCTCGTGGCGCACTATGTTTCGAGCATGGACGACCTGGTCGCGACGTGCTTCGAGCGGATCACGCGCGCCGAGCTCGACGAGGTCCGCGAGATCCTCGCGACGGCGCCGACGCCGGCGCGCCGGCTGGCCCAGCTCCTGGCCACCGTGTTCGACGCCACCCGCGACGACGTGACGCTCGTCTGGGTCGAGGCGTGGACGCTGGGCCGGTCCAACGAGCGGCTCGCGGCGCGCGTCCGCGACGTCATGGACGACTGGCACGCCGCCCTGCGCGAGGTCGTCGAGGCCGGTGCCGCCGCCGGCGAATTCGACATCGCCGACCCCGACGAGGTGGCCTGGCACCTGCTCGGGATGATCGACGGCCTCAACGCCCAGGCCCTGGTGCACTGGCGGCCGGCCGCGACGCGCTCGGGCGTCCTCGGCCACCTCGTCGAGCGCCTGCTCGGCACGGAGCCCGGCGCGCTGACACGCCTCGCCGCCGGCTGACCTCCGGTGGACTTCTCCGCAGACGCGGTTGGCCGGCCGTTCCTCGCCCGACCGCTGCCGACGACAGTCTCCCGGCGGTCGAGCAAAAGTCGTATGGTATTAATCATGATCCCAACGCCTCGCACCATCGCGCTCCGGCAGTCGCTGGCGGAGAACCGTGCGGGAGTTGACGCGCTTCTCCTGCGCTACGGTGCGACTTCGCCGCGCCTCTTCGGATCCGTTGCGCGTGGGGACGCCCGGGCGGACAGCGACGTCGACCTTCTCGTCGACCTCGCCCCAGACATGGGGAACCCGTTGATGCGCATTTCGGGCCTGGGCGAGGAACTATCTCAACTTCTCGGGACCCGAGTGGACGTCGTCACCACAGACCTGCTCCGGACACGAGTCTCCCTCACCGCTCGCCGAGATTCGATACCCCTGTGACGCGAGATGCTGACGAGCGAATCGACGACATACTGAATGCCGTCGAACGGTGCCGGACATACCGACCCTGGTTGGTTTCAACCGACGAGGTCGCCCACCCGATGGCCTACGACGCCGTACTTCGCAACCTCGCCGTCATCGGAGAGGCCGCCCGTGCACTCCCGGATCACGTACGCTCCGATCACCCCGAGATCCCGTGGCCGGCCATCATCGGCCTCCGAAACGTCGTGATACACGAATACTTCCGCGTTGACGAAAGCGTTATCACAGCGGTCATCGACGAGAACCTGCTCCCGCTGGCAGCCGCGCTGCGCCCCTGAGAATCCTGACAAGCCACCGGAGCACGGGAAGCGAACACGAGGGCCAGACCGAGCAGCGCCACGGTCTCGCCCACGACGGCACCCGCCAAAGTGCCAACCGAGGGACGGGCGCCGCGCGATACTCACCTTGCCCCGGTTCTCATCGCCTCGAGCCGCGCGCGGACGGCGGGACGCTCCTCGGCAGCCAGGGCCGCGCGCAGCGAGGCCGCGATCGTCTCGTCGATCCGCACCCTCTCCCCCGACTCGGACGAGGCGATCGCGGCCTCGACCATCGCCAGGCTGCGCGCGTTCTCCGCGGCCGCCGTCTCCGGGACGCGTCCCGTCCGCAGGCAGTCGACGAACTCGGCGAGCGCGCCGGCCGTCTCCTCCGCCCGCGGCTCAAGCGCGGCGGTCGACGGCGCCGCGGGCGGCTCGTGCGCCACGGGCGCGGCGTCCCCGTCCCAGCGGGCGGTCCCGCGCTCGGCGCTGATCCTCCACCGCCCGTTCCAGCTGGTCTCCTCCCCCGGCGCACACCAGCTGCCGGCGTAGACGAACCGCGCACCGGAGGCGAACTCGAAGATCGCCGACGCGTTGGCGGCGCCGCGGTACCAGGACCAGCCCGGGTTGTGCTCTTCGCAGTACACGGCCACGGGGTCCGCGCCGATCAGGCGGCGGGCGGCGTCGAAGTGGTGGATGGCCATGTCCACCAGCAGGACGTGGTCCATCTCCTCGCGGAAGCCGCCGAAGTGCGGGGCCTTGAAGAACCCGCAGTCCACAGTCCCGATCTCGCCGAGCTCGCGGACCTGGGCGGCCAGCGCGTCGAGGGCGGCGAAGTAGCGGCGGGACTGGCTGATCATCAGCAGCTGCCCCGCCGCCTGCGCGGCCGCGGCCTGGCCGAGGGCCTCGGCGACCGTCGGCGCCGCCGGCTTCTCGCACAACACCGGGAGCGACGCGAAGAGCGCCTCCTCGTTCACCGGGCGGTGCGCCGCGGGCACCGTCACGTTGACCACCGCATCGGCGCCGGAACGGGCGGCGACCTCGCCCACGGAGCGGCCGGTGACGACCTCGTCCACCCCGTCGACGCCGGCGGCGGCGAGTGCGGCGAGCGCGTCACGGGCGACGTCGAGATCGAGGTCGACGACTCCGGCGAGCTCGACGTCCGGATTCCCGGCGATGGTCTTCAGCCAGGCCCGGCCCATCCCGCCGGCGCCGACCTGGACGAGGCGCAGCGGGCGGTCGGCGGGCCGGGTCTCGAACGGGCTCAATTCTCCATCGCCCCCTCGTACCCGTGGCCGTTGTAGAAGTCCTCGCGGTCGTAGCGCAGCAGGGTCGGCGTGGCACGCTCGGGGCGCAGGCTCTTGGCCCACTCGACGCCGTTGGAGATCACCCGGCGCACCTCCTCCTGGTGGTAGACCGGGTAGTCCTGGTCGCCCGGGCTGAAGTAGAAGATCCGCCCGTGGCCGCGCCGGTAGGTCATGCCGGAACGGAAGACCTCGCCGCCGGTGAACGTGGAGAGGAAGACCAGCTCGTCGGGGGCGGGAACGTCGAACTGCTCGCCGTACATCTCCTGGGCCGGGATGGTGAAGGGGTGCGGGATGCCGCGGGCGATGGGGTGCGTGGGGTCCACGGTCCAGACCAGCTCGCGGTCGTCCTTCGAGCGCCAGCGCAGCGTGCACGTGGTGCCCATCAGCCTGGTGAAGATCTTGGACCAGTGCCCCGAGTGCAGCACCAGCAGTCCCATGCCGGCCAGGACGTGGCGGTGCACCCGTGCGACGATCTCGTCGTCGACCTCGGCATGGGCGGCGTGCCCCCACCAGACGAGGACGTCGGTGTCGGCGAGCAGCTCCTCGGTGAGCCCGTGCTCGGGGTCGTCGAGGGTGACGGTCTGCACGCGGGCGCGCTCGCCCAGGTTCTCCTCGATGCCCTCCTTGATGGTGGTGTGCATGCCGTCGGGGTAGATGTCGCGCACCTCCTGCTGGGTCTGCTCGTGGCGGTTCTCGCCCCAGACGACGACGTTGACGGGATATTCAGGCGTGGTGGTGCCGTTCACGGTGTACTCCTTGATCGAGGTGTTGGTTCATCGGACCGGCCGCGGCCGGTCCGGTCGGTGGGAAGGACGGGTACGACGCCGCCGCTCGCCGTCTACTTGACCGCGCCGCCGGTTGCCCCGGCGGCAATGAATTTCTGGGCCAGAAGCAGCAGCACGATCGCGGGCAGCGAGGAGAGCACGGCCGTGGCCATGACGGCTCCCCAGTTGGAGACCTGCGTCCCGAGGTACTGGTAGATGCCGAGCGTGACGGGCCGCAGCTCGTCCGTGGTGGTCAGCGTCAGCGCGAAGAGGAAGTCGCTCCACGCGAAAAGGAACGCGAACAGGGCGGCGGTCACGACGGCGTTGCGCGAGACCGGCAGCGCGATCGAGACGAAGGCCCGCACGTGCCCGGCCCCGTCGACGCGGGCCGCCTCGAGGATCGACGGCGGCAGCCCCTGCATGAAGGCCCGCAGGATCAGGATTGCGAACGGGATCGAGTGCGAGGCGTCGGCGAGGATGAGCCCCGCCGTCGTGTTCAGCAGGCCGAGCGTGTTGTAGGCGGCATAGAGCGCGTTGGCGATGACGATGCCCGGGATCATCTGCGCGATGAGGATGACCAGCAGGGCCGCGTCGATCCAGCGGTAGCGGAACTGCGCCAGCGCGTACGCGGCCGGGGTCGCGATCGCGAGGGACACGACGACGGCCCCGAGCGAGACGATCAGGGACGTCACCAGGTTCGGCCCCTGGTCGGCGATCGCGGTCGCGTACCCGTCGAAGCTGGGGTTCGTCGGGAAGAACGCCGCGTTGAGGGTGTTGCCGGAGGGCTGCAGCGAGGCGTTCACCATCCAGTAGACGGGGAAGAGCATGACCGCGACGAAGACGGCTCCGAGCACGGTGTAGCGGAGGTCCTTGCGGGAACGGACGGAAGCCGGCCGGAAGTCGGCGCGTTGTGCGACGGGGGTTGTCACTTCGGTACTCCTTTCTAATTGGCCGACCGGCGCGTGGTGCGGAGGTAGACGAGCGCGAAGACGAGCGAGATCAGGATCAGGACGTTGCTGAAGGCGGCCCCGACGCCGAACTCGAAGTCCACGAAGGACGACTGGTAGGAGCGGATCGCGATGGTCTGCGTGGCGTTCGCGGGTCCGCCGTTCGTCAGGCCGAGGATGATGTCGATGACCTTGAGCGTGTAGACCACGCCGAGGATCAGCACCACGGAGATCACGCCCTTCAGGTTCGGCAGCGTGATGTGCCAGAAGGCCCGCCAGCCGGTGGCCCCGTCGAGCGCGGCGGCCTCGTACTGCTCCTCCGGGATCTCCTGCAGGCCCCCGTAGAGGATCGTGACGTTGAACGGGATGCCGACCCAGATGTTCACGAGGATCACGGCGGTCAGGGCGAGATCCGGGTCCGTCAGCCAGGGGACGGCGTCGAGCCCGACCGCCTGCAGCGTCTGGTTGAGGACGCCGCCGTCGAGCTCCATGATCGAGCGCCAGGTGGCGCTCGCGACGATCAGCGGAAGCAGCCACGGCAGGAGCAGGACGGCGCGCATGAACCCGCCCAGCGGGAACTTGCGGTGGAAGAAGACGGCCAGGGCCAGGCCGATCGCGAACTGGCCGGCGATCGAGCCGAACGTGAAGACCGCGGTGTTCCACAGGGCCGGGACGAAGAGCTGGCTGCTCATCGCGGTCACGTAGTTGGCCAGGCCGACCCACGGGGCCTCTCCGGTGAAGAACGTCTGGGTCGTGTACTCCTGGAACCCCATGATGATGTTCTTCACCACCGGGTACCCGAAGAACAGCGCCACGTAGACGGCCGCCGGGACGACGAACATGAACTTGACGACGTCGTCGCGCCGGATGCGCCGGGCGCGGGCCGCCGGTGGTGCCGCCCCGCCGGCGCCACGCGCGGATCCGGCCGCCGTGTCCGCCGCCGGGGACGTGTGCGTCTGGCTCATCGGATCAACCCTGCTCTGCCTGCTCGAAGGCCTCCTCGACCGAGACCTGGCCGGTCAGCGCGAGCTGGATGCCGGTGTACATGGTCGTCGCCGTCTCCGGCCACTCGGTGCCGAGCTGGCCGGTGCGCGAGCGGGCGTTGCGCACCTGGTCGGCGAAGGCCTGCATCGACGGCACCTCCGCGACGTAGTCGTCGATCAGCTCGGTCCGGGTGGGGACCTTGTAGGTGGCCTGGGCGATCTCCATCTGGTTCTCGTCGTTGGAGAGGCACTCGACGAACTCGGCGGCCTTCGCCTGCTTGGCGTCGTCGCCGGTCACGGGCACCGTCCAGACCTCTCCACCCAGGGGCGCGATCGGCGTCGTGCCGGCCTCGTTGACGGGCACCTGCACGGACGCGTATTCGACGCCGGACTCCTCGAGCGCGGGGATCTGCCACGGCCCGTTGACCATCATCGCCAGGTTGCCGGCGACGAACTGGTCCTTGACGTCGCCCTGGGACCAGTTGAGGACGCTCTCCGATGCCGAGCCGGAGTCCACCAGGTCGACCCACAGCTGCAGCGCCTCGGCCGCCTCGGGGCTCGTCAGGTCCGTCTCGTCGGCGCCGTTGCTCCACATGAAGGGCAGGAACTGCCAGGCGCCCTCGTAGGTGGCGACCGCGGAGAAGCCGACGCCGTAGCGGTCGCCCGTGGTCAGCTCCTCGGCCGCGGCCTCGAGCTCGTCCCAGGTCTCCGGCGGCTCGATGCCAGCCTCCTCGAGCATCTCGACGTTGTAGAACAGCCCGAGCGTGTTCACGACCGGGCCGATCCCGTAGACCTCGCCCTCGTACGTGGCCGCGTCCAGGATCCCCTCGGCGAACCCGGAGGTGTCCACGCCGTAGTCGCTCAGCGGGGAGAGCCCGCCCGACTGGGCGATCTCCTGCACGTCCGGGTTGTCGAGCATGAGCACGTCCGGCAGCGTCTTCGAGGAGGAGCGCTGGAGCACCTTCTGGATCAGGTCCTGGCCGGGCACGGTCTCGCGGTCGATGGTCACGCCGATCTCCGCGCCGCAATCGTCGATCGCGGCTTGCATCAGAGACTTGTCCGGCTCGTTGTTGTAGTAGTCCAGGACGGTCAGGGTGTCCGGGTCGGAGCCCTCGCCGCCCGATCCGCCGCCGCAGGCGGTCAGGACCAGGGGCACGACGGCGGCGGTCGCCGCCGCGGACAGCAGCCGCCGGCGGGTGGTGCGTGCGGGTGTCTTCTGCATGGTGTTCTCCTCGGTGGATGTGATGCGTGGGTGGGAAGGTGCGGGCGGATCAGGGGCGCCGGCCGGCGACCGGGGTCATCCGGGAGCCGTCCGCGGAGCTGGCCTCGACGGCGGCGAGGACGCGCTGGACGTAGCCGCCGTCGTCGAACGAGGGCGCGGGGTCGGCGCCGGAGGCGATCGCCCGGGCGAACTCCACGGCCTGGTGCACGAACACGTGGTCGTAGCCGAGCCCGTGCCCGGGCGGCCACCAGGCGCCGGCGAACGGGTGGTCGGGCTCGGTGACGTGGATCCGGCGGAACCCCGCCTCGGCCGCGGGCAGCGTGTGGTCGTGGAACCAGAGCTCGTTGAGGTTCTCGAAGTCGAAGTACACCGAACCGGCGGCCCCGTTGACCTCCAGCTGGATCGCGTTCTTGCGGCCCGTCGCGAAGCGGGTGGCCTCGAAGGAGGCCAGGGCGCCGCCGTCGGTCCGGCCCATGAAGAGCGCGGCGTCGTCGACCGTGACCTCGCCGGTGCCCGCGCCGGCCGTCGCGGAGAGCCCGCCGGAGGCGTCCGGCAGGGGGCGCTGCTTGACGAAGGTCTCGGTCATGGCGCCGACTTCACGCAGACGCTGGCCGGTGACGAAGGCGGCCATGTCGACCAGGTGGGCCCCGATGTCCCCCAGGGCGCCCGAGCCGGCGCGTTCACGCTGGAGCCGCCAGACGAGCGGGAAGTCCTCGTCGACGATCCAGTCCTGCAGGTACCGGGCGCGGATGTGCCGGATCCGCCCCAGGCGGCCGGCCTCCACGAGCTGCCGGGCGTAGGCGATCGCCGGCGTGCCGCGGTAGCTGTACCCGACCATGGACCTCACGCCGTGCGCGGCCGCGGCGCGGGCTGCGGCGACCATCGCCTCGGCCTCCTCGGGCGTGTTCGCCAGCGGCTTCTCGCACAGAACGTGCTTGCCGGCCTCCAGCGCCGCGATGGCGATCGGCGCGTGCAGGTCGCCCGGGACGCAGATGTCGATCACGTCGACGTCGTCCGATTCGACGAACC
Organism: Zhihengliuella salsuginis; assembly: GCF_014651715.1. Lineage (GTDB taxonomy): Bacteria > Actinomycetota > Actinomycetes > Actinomycetales > Micrococcaceae > Zhihengliuella > Zhihengliuella salsuginis. The sequence continues at coordinate 223,676 of NZ_BMXK01000003.1, read as the reverse complement.
GCCGCCAGTCGGTCTCGACCCGCCCGATTCCGAACCGCTCCGCGAACTCCCCCGCGCGTCCGGCGTCGCGGCCGCAGACGGCGACGAGTTCGGGCCTCGCGGCGAGGTCGAAGAACTCCGGGGCGCGCCGCCACGCCGCCGCGTGGATGCTGCCCATGAACGAGTGGCCGATCAGGCCGACGCGCAGCCGCCCGGTGTTCGTTGACTCCGGCATCCCGTCTCCTTTCATCGACCGGCGGGCGGGTCGGACCCGCATTGACGTCCCGCCGGTTAAGCGCTTAACTTATTGAGAGTCGAGTATGGAGTGATGCGATTCACATTGTCAACACCCCCGCCGGATGCCGGCAGGCATAATGTGGGGAAACCCCGAGAAGGAGGACAGCATGGCCACCATGCAGGACGTGGCGCGGCGGGCCCAGGTCTCGATCGCCACGGTTTCGTTCGTCCTCAACAACACCAAGCCGGTCACCGCGGCGACCAGGGACCGGGTGGAGGCCGCCATGGCCGAGCTCGGCTACCGGCGCAACCCCGCCGGCAGCGCCCTGGCACGGGGCCGGACGGACATCATCGCGCTCCTCTACCCCGCACTCCAGCGGCAACTGCACGCGACGGCGACCCGGTTCTTCACCAGCGCCGCCGAACGGGCCAGCGAGCGCGGGTTCAGCCTGGTCCTCTGGCCGGCCGCCAACGAGGCCGCGCAGATCGACGAGCTCACGCGCAGCGGCCTCATCGACGGCGTCCTGCTGATGGAGGTCCAGCTGGAGGATGCGCGCGTGGACGCCCTGCGGCGCGGCAGCACGCCGTTCGCGCTGATCGGCCGCACGCAGGATCCGACGGGGCTGCCCTTCGTCGACATCGATTTCGAGCAGACGGTCGTCTCCGCAGTCGAGGAGCTCGTCGCGCGCGGGCACACGGACATCGCGTTCGTCTACGACCATTCGGGCCCCACGACGCTGCACGCCTACGGCGCCATCGCCCGGGCCAGCCGGACGTTCCACGACACGCTGGCGCAGTCCGGGCTGACCGGCACCTCCGTCGACTGCCGCGAGAACCCGCGCGCCGGACGCCGCCTCGGGGAGACCTTCCGCGACGACTTTCCGGACGTCACCGCGGTGCTCATCATGAACGAACTCGCCAGTCCGGGATTCACGACCGGGCTGCGGCGGTCCGGGACCGCGGTCCCGGAGGACCTGTCGGTGCTGTCGATCGTCTCCTCGGAGACCGTCGCCTCGATGTCGGACCCGGAGTTGACGTTCATGCGGGCGCCGGCCGTGGAGCTGGGCCGGCTCGGCGCGGACGCGATCATCGACCGGATCACCGCCCCGGACTCCGCGCTCCCCCACACGCTGGTGCCCTGCGAACTGGTGCCGGGTTCCACGCTCGGCGACGCCCCGGCACGCTAGCCCGCCCGGGCCGGGCAGGCACGCTAGCCCACGTGCCACTCACACTCCGGGGTGATCCGCCGCGCGAACTCCTCGTCGTGGGTGACGAGCAGCAGCGCCCCGCCATAGCCCTCGAGCGCGCTCACCAGCTGGTCCACCGAGTCGAGGTCGAGGTTGTTGGTCGGCTCGTCGAGCAGCATCAGCTGCGGGGCCGGGTCGGCGAGCAGGATCCGCGCCAGCGCGACCCGGAACCGTTCCCCGCCCGAGAGCTGCCCAGCGGGCTCGTCGACGCGCCCGCCGCGGAAGTGGAACCGCGCCAGTTTGGCCCGGATCTCCGCGTCCGTCGATCCCGGCAGCACGGCCCGCACGTTGTCCAGCACGCTGGCGTCGTCGCGCAGGCCCTCCCACCCCTCACCTGCACCGAGGCGTTGGCGCAACCAGCCGACCGGCACGACGGCGGTGCCCGCAACGTACGCGAGCAGCGTCGACTTGCCGGCCCCGTTGCGTCCCGTCACGCGGACGCGCTCCGGGCCGCGCAGGTGCAGGCGCGCGCCGGCGACGGGCGACTGCTCGACGGTCGCGCCGCGGGGCAGCGGGACGTCGTCCAGCGGAACGTCGAGGACAGTACGCCCGGCGGGGACGAGCGTGTCCGGCAGGTCGATGCTGATCGCGGTGTCCGCCGGCAGCTCCTCGCGGGCAGCGTCGAGGTCCGCGCGGGCTGCCCCTTCCCTGCCCGCCCTCATCGTCCGCGTCCGGCCGGCCGTGGCCTCGGCCTGGTTGCGCCGGGCATTGGCCAGGATCTTGGGCATGCTGTCGGCGGCGGCCCGGCCCGACCGCGCGCTCCGGGCGAGCTTGATATCCGCCTCGATCCTCTGCCGGCGCTCGGTCGCGAGGCTGGACTCGGCCTCGCGCACGCGCCGCTCGGCGCCCTCCCGCTCGGCGGCGAGGCCCTGCTGGTAGACCTCCCACGCGTCGTCCGTCCCGGAAGCGCTGAAGGTGCGCAGATCCGCCCGATCGGCGAGCATCGAGCGCACGCCGACGGGGCGCAGCTCGGCGATGGTGTCGACGCGGCGCAGCAGTTCGACGTCGTGGCTGGCCACCATCAGCGTGCGGTCCTCCCGGCCCGCGTTCCACCGCTCCACGGCTGTGTAGAAGCGGCCGCGGGCCACCGAGTCGAGGTTGTTCGTGGGTTCGTCGCACAGAGTGAGGGCTGCACCCGCGCGCTCGACGCCGGCGAGCGCGACGATCATCGCCTCCCCGCCGGAGAGCGTCCCGACGCGGCGGGTGAGGAACCCGGGCCCGTCGACGGGCAGCCCGTACTCGGCCAGGAGCGCGACGCTGCGTTCCTCGAGGTCCCACTCGTCGCCGACGGCCTCCAGGGCGCGGGTCAGGGCGCCTCCGTCGAGGTCTCCGCCGAGCACCCCGCGCAGGGCGGACAGCTGGGAGGAGACGCCGAGCAGGTCCGCGACGGTGTCGTTGGTGCGCAGGGTCGTCTCCTGCGGGAGGTACGCGACGCCGGCGGGCGCGCGGAGGCTGCCCTCGGTCGGCGCCAGGCGCGAGGCGGCGAGCTTGAGCAGAACGGACTTGCCGGTCCCGTTGGGGCCGACGAGGCCGACGGTGCCGGTCAGCGTGGCGGTGAGTTCGTCGAAGATGCGGCGGCCGTCGGGCCAGACGAAGCCGAGGCGGTCGAGCCGCAGGGATGTGCGTGACGAATCGTGACGCGGCATGCGAGGGCGTGCTGACGAGGGGGTTGAAGACATGGGGGCGCTCCCGGGAAGAGATGGATGCGCCGGCGGGGTGCGGCGCGATTCAGCGGAGGGTACGCACGGTCTTCAACGGAATGCCTTGGCTCGACGACGGGAGAACCCCAGCATCCACCATGTCATTGACATAAGTCAACCACTGGCCGGGAACCCGGCACCCAGTGATGGGTGCCACACGCCGTCGGCGGGACTTGAATTAAGAACGAGTTGTATGCGCTTAATGTCATCGCATTAGGCAAGCCTTACTTAAAGGTCGAAGTTTCGGCGGACTGCCCCCCAGCCCACCGCCGCGTCGGCCTCCGTGCTTGTCAGGGATCGAATCATCAGGAGAGTCCATGACACCCGTGAGCACCACCGACCGCTTCGGCGTCCCCCTCGGAACTGCCGAGGCCGCAGTGCCGCTGCACCCGCTGGCGGCCGCCAACCAGCTGCTGGCCGGCGAGACCGTCCACCAGTTCATCGCCGAATCCGGGGCCGCGACGCTGCTGGCGGCCTCCGCCGTCGCCGGCGCGCGCGGCCCCTCGACCGGGCCCACTCCGGAATCGCTCGGCGCGCGAATCGACGCGGTCGACCTCGCCGCCCCGCTCGGCGGCACCAACGCCGCCCTCACGGAGGCTGCGGACCTCTATCTGAAGGACGCGGTCTACTTCCACCATCCCCGCTACCAGGCGCACCTGAACTGCCCGGTCCTGATCCCCGCCGTCGCCGCCGAAGCCCTGGTGACCAGCGTGAACTCCTCGATGGACACGTGGGACCAGTCAGCCGGCGCCACCCTCATCGAGCGCCGCCTGACCCGCTGGACCGCCGCGGACCTGATCGGCCTCGGCGCGGACGCCGACGGCGTCTTCACCTCCGGCGGCACGCAGTCCAACCTCCAGGCGATGCTCATCGCCCGCAACCACGCAGTCGCGACCCGCACCGGCTCGCTGCCCGAGCGCCTGGCCGGCCTGCGGATCTACACCTCGGCCGACTCGCACTTCAGCATCGCCAAGGCCGCCACCCTGCTCGGCATGGGTGAGGACGCCGTCGTCGCCGTCCCGACCGATCGCGCCCACCGCATGGACGCACACGCCCTGCGCGCCGCGATCGAGGCCGACACCGCCGCCGGCCTGACCCCGATGGCGGTCGTGGCGACGGCGGGCACCACGGACTTCGGCGCGATCGACCCGCTGGCCGCCTGCTCCGCCCTGGCCGCCGAGCACGGCGCCTGGTTCCACGTCGACGCCGCCTACGGCTGCGGCCTCCTGGTCTCCCGCCACCGCGACTGCCTGGCCGGCATCGAGGCCGCCGACTCGGTCACCGTGGACTTCCACAAGTCGTTCTTCCAGCCCATCGGCTCCAGCGCGCTCATCCTCGCCGACGACGCGCACTTCGGCCACATCACGCACTACGCGGACTACCTCAACCCGGCCGGCGAGGCCGGCACCGTCCCGAACCAGGTCGACAAGTCGCTGCAGACCACGCGCCGCTTCGACGCGCTGAAGCTGTGGGTCTCGCTGCGTTCGATGGGCACCGACGCCATCGGCGCGCTCTTCGACGAGCTGATCGACCTCGCCGCGACCGCCGCCTCCCTGGTCGCCGCGCACCCCGACCTCGAGCTGGCCGCCGACGTCCAGCTGAGCACCGTGGTCTTCCGGTACCTGCCCGCCGCGCACGACGGCGCCGCACCCCTGGATCCGGCCGCGGTGAACGCACTGCAGGACAGCATCCGCGCGGCCCTGTACTCCTCGGGCGAGGCGATGGTCGCGGCGACGACCGTCGACGGCGCCCGCCACCTGAAACTGACACTGCTGAACCCGCGCGCCACGCTCGCCGACCTCGACGCGGTGCTGGCCGCCGTCGTCGTCGCGGGCGACCGCCTGAGCCGGGAGGCCACCCGATGATCCCCAACCACACCACCGACCTGGCCGATGGCCAGATGTTCGACGCGGTCGGCATCGGCGCCGGCCCCTTCAACCTCGGCTTCGCCGCCCTCGCCGAGGGGGCGCCGGAGCTGCGCGTCGCCGTGTTCGACGCGGCGGACGACTTCGCCTGGCACCCCGGCATGATGCTGCCGGGCACGCACCTGCAGGTCCCGTTCATGGCGGACCTGGTCACACTCGCGGACCCGACCAGCGGGTACAGCTTCCTGAACTACCTCAAGGCCTCCGGGCGCATCTACCCCTTCTACATCCGGGAGAACTTCTATGCGCTGCGCCGCGAATACAGCGACTACCTGCGCTGGGCAGCGCACCGCCTGGGCTCGGTGCGCTTCAACCACGCGGTCACGGACGTCACCCACGACGGCGGCGCCTACCGGATCACCCTGCAGACGCCAGCAGGGACGCGGGAGGTGCGCGCGCTGAACCTCGTCCTCGGCACGGGCACGCAGCCGTGGGTCCCGGACACCGTGGACCCCGTGGCGCTGGCGACGGGCGACGCGTTCCACACCAGCGGGTTCGCGCACCGGCGCGAGGAGCTCGACTCCCGGCACCGGATCGCGGTGGTCGGCAGCGGCCAGTCCGCCGCCGAGGTCGTCTCCGACCTGCTGGAGAACTGGGTCGACACCCCGCACGCCGAGACGGGCGAGCCGCGCGAACTGGTGTGGCTGACGCGCTCGCCGCGGTTCTTCCCGCTCGAATACACCAAGCTCACCCTGGAGCTGACGTCACCCGAGTACATCGACCACTTCCACGGCCTGCCCGCGTCCCGCCGCGACGCCCTGGGGGCCGCGCAGAAAGGCCTCTACAAGGGCATCAACGCGGACCTGATCGACCACATCCACGAGCTCATGTACGTCCGCGACGTCGAATCCGCTCCCGGCCGCGTGCGCCTCATGGCGGCCACCGCGCTGGACGCGCTGACCTCGCGCGTCGACGGGCTGCGCCTGGACGTCCACAACGACGACGACGGCGGCGCCCACGCTCTCGACGTCGACACCGCCGTGCTCGCCACCGGGTACGGCTACCGCGAGCCGGGCTTCCTGTCCGGGATCGAGGACCGCATCCGCCGTCTGCCCGACGGCCGGTTCGACGTGGACCGCGAGTACTCGATCGGCGTGCATGCCGACATCCTGGTCCAGAACGCCGAGCTGCACACGCACGGCTTCACCGCCCCGGACCTCGGCATGGGCGCCTACCGCAACTCCGTGATCGTCAACCGGATCGCCGACCGCGAGGTCTACGCGGTGGAGCAGCGCATCGCCTACCAGGAGTTCGGCTCCCCCGACCCCGACGCCCATGATTCCGCCCGCACCGCAGCACCTCAGGAGGCCACCCGATGACCCTGACCACCGACACGACGCCGGCCGCGACCACCCCCGCCGGCACCGCACCCGGCACCGCCGCCACGTTCACATTCCGGCCGGTGCGCCCGGAGACTGACGCCGCCCTGCTGCACTCCTGGATCGCTACCGAGCACGCCCGCTTCTGGGGCATGCCGGAGGCCACCGAGGCCGAGGTCAGGGACGAGTACCAGCGCCTCGACGCGGACCCGCACCACCGGGCGTTCATCGCCGAATCCGACGGCGCCCCGCAGTTCCTGGCCGAGGTCTACGACCCGGCGCACTCGCAGCTGGCCGGGCAGTACGCCCACCGGGACGGCGACGCCGGGCTGCACCTGCTGCTCCCGGCCGCCGACTCCCCCGTGCCCGGGTTCAGCGAGGCGGCCATGACCGCGGCGCTCGGACACGTGTTCGCGGACCCGTCGGTGGTGCGCGTCGTCGTCGAACCGGACGCGGCCAACACGGCCGTGCACGCGCTGAACTCGCGCGTCGGGTTCCGCCCGCAGGGCCGCGTGGATCTTCCGCCGTTCGGTTCCGACCCCGCCAAGCGGGCGCTGCTCTCCTTCTGCGACCGGTCCGACTTTGCCCGCGCCACCGGCGCCGCCTCGACGATCGCCGCCCATCTGGACCCGCAGCGCTGGGCGGCTGCCAATCGGCACGTGGTCGCCAAGGCGATCGGCGAGTTCGCCCACGAGCGCCTCTTCGAGCCGGAGGCGACGGGCGGCGGGAGGTACGTGCTGAGCGGGACCGGACGCGACGGCGTCGTACACGAATACGCGTTCGCCGCGACGCGGCACCTGCTCAACCACTGGCGCGTGGACGCGGGCTCCGTCCGGCACACCGCCGGCGGGGCGGAGCAGAGCGTCGACGCGCAGGAGTTCGCGGTGCTGTTCCAGGACACGCTGGGGATCTCCGACGCGCAGCTGCCGACGTACATCGAGGAGCTCGGCTCGACCCTGGCCAGCCACTGCTACAAGCAGCTGCACTCGACCGCGACGGCTGCCGAACTCGCCGCCGGGACCGGGGAGACGATGGGCGACTTCCAGCGGATCGAGGCCGCGATGACCGAGGGTCACCCGTGCTTCGTCGCCAACAACGGGCGGCTCGGGCTCGGCGCGCAGGACTACCTGGACTACGCGCCGGAGACCGGGAACGCGGTGGCGATCGAGTGGGTGGCGCTGCACGCATCCCGCGCCCGGTACGACGCCGTCGAGGGGCTCGGGCACCGCGAGCTGCTGGCCGCCGAGCTGGGCATCGGAACGCTCGGCCGGTTCGACGCGCGGCTCGCGGACGCGCTGGCCGGGACGGACCTGGACCCGCGCGACTACCTGTACCTGCCCGTGCACCCGTGGCAGTGGGAGCACCGTCTGGCGGTGACGTTCGCCCCGGACGTGGCGACGCGGAGGATGGTGCATCTGGGCGCCGGCGAGGACCTCTACCAGCCGCAGCAGTCGATCCGGACGTTCTTCAACCGGACCCACCCGGAGAAGCGGTACGTGAAGACGGCCCTGTCCGTGGTGAACATGGGCTTCCTGCGCGGGCTGAGCGCCAAGTACATGGAGTCGACACCGGCGATCAACGAGTGGCTCGAGGAGGTCGTCGCCTCCGACGCGGAGCTGCACGAGCGCCGCGTGGAGCTGCTCAAGGAGGTCGCCGCCGTCGGGTACCGGAACCCGCTCTTCGAGTCCGCGACCGACGCGACGAGCGCGTACCGGAAGATGCTGGCGGCGCTGTGGCGCGAGTCGCCGGCGGACCGGGGCGGCGAGGACGAGCAGCTGGCGACGATGGCCTCGCTGCTGCACGTCGACGCGGACGGCAACTCGCTGGCCGCGGCGATGATCCGCCGCTCCGGCGTGGGCGCCGAGGCGTGGCTGCAGTGCTACCTCGACTCGTACCTCGTCCCGCTGGTGCACTTCCTCGTCCGCTACGACCTGGTGTTCATGCCGCACGGCGAGAACATCATCCTGGTCACCCGCAACGGGCTGCCGGACCGGATGCTCATGAAGGATTTGGCGGAGGAGGTCGCCGTGATCGGGCCTCGCACGCCGCTGCCGGAGGCGGCGGAGCGCATTCGCGTGGACGTGCCGGCCGAGGAGCGCGTCTTCTCGATCTTCACGGACGTCTTCGACTGCTTCTTCCGGTTCCTCGCTCCCCTGCTGGCCGGCGAGGGCCTGATCGGCGAGGACGAGTTCTGGGCCGTGGTGGCGGAGCGGCTGCGCGCCTACCGGGAGCGGAACCCGGAGCTGGCCGCGGACTTCGACGAGCTCGGGCTCTTCGCCGGCGAGTTCTCGCTGTCCTGCCTGAACCGGCTGCAGCTGCGCAACAACCAGCAGATGCTGGACCTGGGCGACCAGGCCGGCGGGCTGATCTACGCCGGGAATCTGGACAACCCGATCGCGTAGCCACCGCGCGCCCCTCCGCAATGACGAGTGGCGGTCCGGCTCCCGAAGCGTGGCCGCCACTCGTCGTTGCGCATCGCCTTGAACGGCCACGCAGCCCGCATCTGAGCCAATACTGGGAGGTGCACCACCGTCGATGGCTCTTGCGCGAACGAGTTCCTGCCCCATGAGATCCGGCCCCGCCCGGCCCCATGTTTGTGGCCGGCCCGCTACTCACGCATGCGTAAGCTGAAGCCATGCGAAAAGCACTCGTACTCGGCGGAACTCAGTTCCTCGGCCTCCACCTTGTGGAGCGCCTCATGGATGCGGGGTACGACGTCACGCTCTGCAACCGCGGGCAGACGAACCCCGGAGCCTTTCCTCAATTGCGGACCATCCCGGGCAACCGTGACGGGAACATGTCCGGTCTAGACGGGACCTGCTGGGACGTCGTCTTCGATCTTTCCGCTGACGGCCCTGAGCACGTAGCGAACGTTGCCGGGCGGATCAATCGCGACACGCGCTACGTCTTCGTTTCCACGATCAACGTCTACGCGGACACGTCCGGGCACGGCCCCGTTACCGAAGACGATAGCGTCTTCACCACGCCGTCGGAACGAGTCGATCCAGAGTCGGCGGAATCGTACGGGCAGCTCAAGGCTCTCGCTGAGTCCGAGGTCCGTAGCAGCTTCCGTGATCACCACATCGTCCGGCCCGGCGTGATCAGTGGACCCGGTGACCCCAGTGACCGACTGGCCTATTGGGTGACCCGGTTCGCTGACTCGGGGTCGCACATCGTCCCGGAACCCGCTGATGCTCCCGTCCAATTCATCGACGTCAGGGATCTCGCAGATTGGCTTGTTGAGCTGGGAACAGTGGCCGGCAACGTCACCTGCAACGCTGTCGGGCAGCGCACCACATTGTCTGCACTGCTCACCGCAGTTGAACGAGTAAGCGGCAGCTCGGTTGAGCGCGTCGCGCTGACTGTAGCCGAGATGCGGAAACACCAGGTTGCGGCGTGGACGGACATCCCGCTGTGGCTCCCGCCGTCGGACACGTCAAAACGATCCTTCTTCAACATGGCCGCGATAGAGGCTGAAGCACAAGGACTTCAGGCGCGCTCGGCTGAAGAAACTATCCAGGACATCCTCAGCTGGGCTGACACGGAACAGCTTCGTTCCGCCCCTCGCTACGGCCTGAGCGCAGCTCGCGAAGCCGAACTCATCTCAGCTATCCGGTCGGAATGATTCACTAGACTGCTCGGACACTGGCGCCAGGGGGTCGGACTGCCCAGCAGCCAGTGGAATCCCCCGTCTACGAGCTAGATGTTCAGGTAATTGCACGATTCGGTTCCGCACGGAATACACGAATTAGCCGAACATCAGGCCGACGAGGCCATGCACTCCACTTCGGCAAGACCAGCAGCCGGCGGATCGCCTCCAGCTCGCCATCGCTCAGCTCGGCGGAGGCTCCGGCGGAGACGTGAATGGCGTGCCATCCGGGGCCTACGCCTGCGCCGCCATCGACGCCCCCATCCGTGATCGAACATGGGTATCCGCGCCGATGCGGGGCCACAAGGCCGGGCCTACTCTCAAGGCATGGACACCATACGCGAAACCTTCGCCACGTTTTCTGCTGATCGAGAGGCTGCGAAAACCGCGCCGAAGGTCACCACGACGCTGAACAACGGATTCGCCCGTGCATCGGCCGGTCCGTTCAACTGGGACATCGACCTGCCGGGCCCCCTCGGCGGCGGCAACCAGTCGCCCTCGCCCACGGCATACTTCCTGGGCGCATTGGCCGGATGCGCCGTCGCATTCATCAACGACACACTCGCCCCGGAATTCGAGGTGGAGATCGAGGGCATCTCGGCGACTGCCGGATGCACTGCCGACCTGAGCGGATTGGTCGGCGTCCCCGGCGCCGACCCTCGTCTGGGTGACCTCAGCCTGACAGTCGAGATCACTTCGACGAGCTCCAGCGAACGACTGTCCGCGTTGCGGCAGGCCTGGAGCGAACGCTGCCCGATCTACCTCGCCATCACGGAACCGAACGACATCGAACTCACCTTCACCTGAACAGGAGTACCATCATGAAACTCCGTCTCGCCCTCGCTTTCGCCGGCGCACTCTTCGTAGCCGGCATCGCCGGTCCCGCGGCCGCGTCCCCGCCGGTCAACCCCGATCAAGGTGGCCACGTGCACCACGTCTGGCTGGGAAACGGCGAATGCCACGAAATCGACGCGGTCACGTGGGAGGCCGCCGACAACGGAATGCACCGGGGCGCCAACTCGTCTGGACCGGGCGCCGGTCCATGGCACGGACCGTGCCCCGCGTAGAGCTACTGTGACAGCAAGCGGGCCACTGCGGCGGCCCGTGCGCTGTGTCCCGAGATGTCCAGTTTGCAGTACACGTTCTGGAAATGCCGCTCCACGGTGCGGACACTCAAGGTCAGACGATCGGCGACCGCATGATTGTCGAGGCCCGTGGCCGCCAGCTGCAAGAGCTCCCTCTCCCGGACCGACAAGGCGGTGATATCTGATTTGTCGGGTTCTCCGGTGCGCAGGAAATGCGCCACCTCGTCTTGGAAGACCGTCCAGGCCGGTTCATCGGCCAGGAGGATGTGGTTTTTGGACTCCAGCGTCACGAGTCGCGCATCGGCAATTGCGGAGCTCAGCGCCGGCCCCCAGCCGAAGGGTGCCGCCTGATCTTCACGCGCATGGAGCACGAGCGTCGATGCGGCAATCAGCGGAAGCTGGCTCTGGACGTCTATCTTCCGGCGCGCGATGCGCGACGCAACGGCGTTCTCGGTGGACGTCGACACACGCTGCAACTCGTCGAGCCAGGTCATCTGTTCCTCGGTCGCGTCGGGGATGAAGACCGAGGTGAATACCCGGCGGAACAAATGCTCGGGCCGCGCCCACCCCGCACGGATCATTGCCTCGAAACCTGCTTCGGCCGCCTCGTCGTCGGTATCGCCGAAGCAGCCGCTGGCCAGGGCCCCGTAGAGTACGAGCCGGTCGATCCTCTCCGGGTGACCGGCAGCGTAGGCGAGTGCTACCGGAGAACCTCCCGACATCCCGAGCATCGAAAAGCGATCGAGGCCGATGTTGCCTACCAGGGTCTCCAGATCACGAAGCCTGGCCTGGAAGCTGAAATCGGTGACATCCCAATCGGACAGGCCGAACCCGCGCTCGTCGTACCGGTAGACCGTGGCAATCGTGCCCAGGAAATCAAGAAAGTGCCGCCATATGGGACTCTGCCAGTCATACTGCAGATTACTCAACCAACACGACGCGATCAGCAGCGGCGGACCCGAACCGTGACGCGCCCATGCCAGCCGCAAACCGTCCTCGGTGCGGCAGAGACGTACTTCCTGCGCCGCCGGCGCAGAGGCTTCGTTGCCCACAGGCGAAATTATACGCCGATCGGGTCCCGCCCACGGTTGCGGGGGCACCCCTTGCCCGTGGCCGGGCGTCGGCTTACGATTCAGGCCAGCAGCCGGCGGATGGCATCCAGCTCGGCGTCGCTCAGCCCGGCGGAGCGGTCTCCGCCCGGCGCCCGGAGCAGCGCCTCGACGTCGGTCGCGGCGAGGAACACGTGCAGCCGCTCGAGCTTCTCAGCCAGCAGCGGACCGATCTTCTCCTCAGGCAGGTGTTCCTCGTACGGGTGCTTGACCGGGCTGACCGCATGCCACGCGTTGATGCCGCGCAGACCCGACGCGTACTGGGATTCGATCAGTTCGGTCCGGCCCGCGAACTTCAGAGCCAGGCTGATGATCAAACCCGTCCGGTCCCGGCCGGCCGAGCAGTGCACGACGACGCCGCCCCCGTGTCCGCCCGCCTGCGCCAGCGCCCGGAACGCTGAGGCGATCCGCTCGGGGAACAGCTCGGCGTTCACCGCGTAGTAGGCGGGATCGCTCAGGTATCGGCCCACGCGGGCCATGAACTCGGCGTTGCCCTGGTCCTCGGTCGGAGCGGACAGCACGCGCACGTCCGGCAGCAGTCCGGCCGGAACCTCGGGGTCCGTGGGACGCCTGACCCGTTCGTCGGGGTTGCGCAGGTCGACGACGGCGCGGACCCCGTCGTCGTACATGTGCTGCCATCCGGCTGCGGTGAGCCACTCGCGCCGGCCCATGCGAAACAGCCGGCCGGCGACGTGGTGGGCGTTGACGGCGCCGTCCCACGGCAGGCTCGAGTGCGCGTCGGGGGCCGTCATGCGCCGTAGCGGGTGAGCCGGTGCCGCAGGTGGGCCCTGACCTGCGGCCACTCGGACTCGACGATCGAGTAGACGCACGTGTCGCGGAGTGCGCCGTCGGCCGTCCGCCGGTGCGCGCGCAGCACGCCGTCGAGCTTCGCGCCGAGTCGCTCGATGGCCTGCCGCGACTGGTGGTTCATCCAGTGGGTCCGGAACTCCACGGCCGGGCAGCCGAGGGTGTCGAACGCGTGCGTCAGCAGCAGCAGCTTGGACTCCGCGTTGGTGCCCGTGCCGTGGGCCGAGACGCGGTTCCACGTGTAGCCGATCTCGACGCGCGGCAACTCGCGGTCGATGTTCGCGAACGTCGTCATGCCCAGCACCTGGCCTCCGGCCGCCACCGCGACGAACGGCATCATCTCGCCGCTACGCTGGCGGGCCAGGCGGGACTCGATCTCCGCCGCCATGGCCTCGGGCCTCGGCACAGTGGTGTACCAGAGGTTCCACAATTCGCCGTCGCCGGCCGCGTCCACGAGCCCGTCGTGGTGATGTTCGGCCAGCGGCTCGAGGGTGACAAGGCGCCCGGAGAGGGTCGGCGTGGTCCACAGTGTCATGACAGTATTCTGCCGCATGCCCAGGTTCAGACGGTCCTAGCACGTTACGCAGGGACAGACCGGGTTCGGCTGCGTCAGCTCCAGTCGAAGAAGCCCTTCCCCGATTTGCGGCCCAGCTCGCCGGCGGCGACCTTGTCGCGCAGGATCTGCGGCGGGGCGAAGCGCGGGCCCAGCTTCGACTCGAGGTACTCGGCGATCCCGAGGCGCACGTCCAGGCCGACGATGTCGGTGGTCTTCAGCGGGCCGGTCGGGTGCTTGTAGCCGAGCACCATGGCGTTGTCGATGTCCTCGGCACTGGCGACGCCCTCTTCGACCATCCGCATGGCCTCGAGCGCGATCGCCACGCCGAGCCGCGACGATGCGAAGCCGGGGGCGTCGTTGACGACAACGGGCGTCTTGCCGAGCGCCTCGGTCCAGCCGCGGGCAGCCTCGACGTGGGCCTCAGCGGTCTGCTCGCCGATGACGACCTCGATCAGGGTCGACGCCGGGACCGGGTTGAAGAAGTGCAGGCCCAGGAACTGCGCCGGGCGCTCCAGCTCGCCAGCCAGAGCGGAGACGGACATCGACGACGTGTTCGAGGCGAGCACGGCGTCGGCGCCGAGGTGCTCCTCGACGGCGCGCAGCGAGGCCACCTTGAGCTCCCAGATCTCGGGCACCGCCTCGACGACGAGCTCGCGGTCGCCGAAGGCGGCGTAGTCGGTGCTGACAGTGAGCTTGTCGAGGTAGTCGCCGTCCGGCAGGCCGCGCTCGAGCGACTTGGCCACGCCGGATTCCACGCGGCCGCGCGCCGCGGTGGCGGCGTCGTCGTTCTGCTCGACGACGACGACATCGGCGCCCTTGATGAGGAAGGCGTGGGCGATGCCCGCGCCCATGCGGCCGCCGCCGAGGACGCCGACGCGAGTGGGGAGGTTCTGTTCTGTCATGGGGTTCCTTCGTTCGTTTCCGGCGCCACGGCTACTTCTTCTTGCGGTCCAGGAAGTCCTGCATGCGCCGGAACTTCTCCTCCGACTCGAAGAGCATGCCCTGGGCGAGCGTGTCGATCATCGGGTGGGTCTCGCGCGGGGCGTGGAAGACCGACTTGGTGAGGCGCACGGCCAGCGGGTCCTGGGCGCCGATGCGGTCGGCGAGGGCGTGCGCGGCGTCGGTCAGCTCCCGGCCGGGGACCAGGTCCGTGATGAGGCCGACGCGCAAGCAGTCCTCGCCCTTGAGGATCTTGCCGGCGAGCAGGATCTCCTTCGCCAGCGGCTCGCCGACGAGCTCCTTGAGCCGCCAGGTAGCGCCGGCGGCGGCCATGATGCCGAGGCCCGTCTCCGGCTGGCCCATGCGCAGCTCGGGGGTGCCGATGCGGAAGTCGGCGGCGTAGGCGAGCTCGGCGCCGCCGCCGAGCGCGTACCCGTCGAGCGCCGCGATGACGGGCATCGGCAGCTTGGCCAGACGGTCGAAGAGCCCCGAGTTGATGCCGGCGAGGGCATCATCACGACGGCGTTCGCGCAGCTGGGCGATGTCCGCGCCCGAGGCGAAGATCCCCTTGACGCCCTTCGGGTTCTCCTCGGTGGGCGGCTGCGAGGAGGTGCCGGCCAGGATCAGGATCTTGGGGCTGGCCTCGAGGTACGCGCAGACGGCGTGCAGCTCGTCGACCATGGCCTGGTCGATCGCGTTGCGGACCTCGGGGCGGTGCAGGCGCACCTCGAGGCGGTCGTCGGCCTCGGTCAGGCGCAGCGTGGTGAAGGCGTCGCCGTTCAGCGATTCGGCCATGGTCAGACCCTTTCCAGCAGCAGGGCCGAGCCCTGGCCGACGCCGACGCACATCGTCGCCAGGCCGAGGGAGCCGGGGGCGGCCTCGCGCTCGAGCCGGCCTAGCAGCGTAATCGCCAGGCGCGAACCCGACGAGCCGAGCGGGTGACCCAGCGAGATCGCGCCGCCGTCGTTGTTGACGATCCCCTCGTCCAGCCCGAGCTCGCGCACGCAGGCGAGGGACTGGGACGCGAAGGCCTCGTTGAGCTCGACGGCGGCGAGCTCGTCGATGCAGCGGCCCGTCCGGTCCATGAGCTTGCGGGTGGCCGGGACCGGGCCGACGCCCATGATCTCCTGCGGGAGTCCGGCCGAGGCCCCGCCGACGACGCGCGCCCGCGGGGTGAGCCCGTACTTCTCGATGGCGGCCTCGGAGGCGACGATGACGGCGGAGGCGCCGTCGTTCAGGGTCGAGGCGTTCCCGGCGGTGACCACTTCGCCGCCCTTGACCACGGGGCGCAGGCCGGCGAGCACGTCGGCGGTGGTTCCGGGGCGCGGGCCCTCGTCGGTGTCGACGATCGTGACCTTGCCCTTGCGGCCCTTGACCTCGACGGGGACGATCTCCGCGGCGAAGCGGCCGGCCTCGATCGCTGCAAGCGCGCGCTCGTGGGAGCGGGCCGCGAACGCGTCGCAGTCCTCGCGGCTGGTGCCGAAGACGCGGGCGACCTCCTCCGCCGTCTCCGGCATGGAGTAGGTGGCCTTGCCGTCGCGGGAGAGCTCGCCGGAGAGGAACTCGGGGTTGGGGAAGCGCCACCCGATCGACGTGTCGTAGGAGGCGCCGGGCTTGGCGAACGCCGTCGTCGGCTTCTCCATCACCCAGGGGGCGCGGGACATCGACTCGACGCCGCCGGCGACCACGATGTCGGCCGCGCCCGCGGCGACCATGTGCTGGGCCATGGTGATGGCGGACATGCCGGACGCGCAGAGGCGGTTGACCGTGATGCCGGGGACGGAGTCCGGGTAGCCGGCGAGCAGCCAGGCCATGCGGGCGACGTTGCGGTTCTCCTCGCCGGCGCCATTGGCGTTGCCGAGGATCACCTCGTCGACGAGCTCCGGGTCGACGCCGGCCCGCTCGACGGCGGCGCGCACCGTGAGTGCGGCGAGGTCGTCGGGGCGCACGGAGCTGAGGGCCCCGCCGTACCGGCCCACGGGGGTGCGGGCACCGCCCACCAAGAATGCTTCTGCCATGAGTGCTCCTTCGGCGTTCGCGACGCTCATCATCGAGCCGCGCCGCGCGTGACTTACTGACCGTTCGTTCACTAATAGTGTCACTCGTCACGACACCGGTCAAGCACTGAGCGCAGCCGTCCAGCGCACACGACGACGCCACCCGCGCCGCGAGTCGTCGCCCAGCACAGTCGGCACGGAACCCTTGCCACGGTGCGGCGCCGGACCTATCTTGTGGATATGAGACCCACGATCCAAATCGTGCTCGACGCCGCCGACCCGCACGAGCTCGCCGCGTGGTGGGCCGAAACCCTGGAGTGGGAGGTCGAGCCCACCGACGAGAACTTCATCCGCAAGATGATCGACGACGGCTACGCGACCGAGGCCGACACCCGAGAGTTCCGTGGGCAGCTCGTCTGGCGGGAGATGGGAGTCATCCGCGAACCGGACGGGCCGGGCCGGATGCTCTTCCAGTTGGTCCCCGAACCGAAAACCACCAAGAACCGGATGCACCTCGATGCGTACTTCGGCGATGGCTCGAGCCCCGTCGCACCGACGGAGCAGGCCCGCGACGAGATCCGGGACCGGCTCGTCGCCCGCGGGGCGACGTTCCTCTACAGCGAGACGCAGGGCCCGTTCGCGTGGCACACGCTCGCCGACCCGGAGGGCAACGAATTCTGCATCGCGTAGGGCCGAGCTCCCTGCGTCGCGCATGGCAACGACCCCCTGGACGCGGCCGTGCTGCCGGCCACCGGCCAAGACCTCATCAGGCGTCGATGCGCTCGTTCTCCAGGCCCGCGGCGGTCGCGTTGCGGCGCACCTTGCGCCAACCCAGCCAGAGGGCGACGGCCATGATCGGCACGCAGCAGATCGTGTAGAGGCCCAGTCGGAAGACCTCGCCCGTGTTCGGGTCGACCATGGTGTCGAAGCTGATCAGGAACCCGATCACCGTCAGGGAGATGAGGCCCGCCCAGCTGGTCCACGGCGATCCGGCCATCGGCAGCTTCGAGACGCGGCCCTTCTGCCGGCGCAGCATGATCTGGCACGCGAAGATCGTCGACCACGTGAACAGCACGCCGATCGAGGCCGTGTTCAGGGCGAGGTCGAACGCGTAGGTTCCGCCGAGCCAGATGTTGACCAGGATGCCGACCAGGTAGACGGCGCCGACGGTCAAGATCGCGACGAACGGGACGTGACGGCTGCTCATGCGGGTGAGCCACGACGGGGCGTGGCCGTTGTTCGCCATGGTGCGGAAGACGCGCCCCAGCGAGTAGAGACCCGAGTTGCAGGAGCTCAGCGCGGCGACGATCACCACGAAGTTCATGACGTCGCCGATCCAGCCGACGCCCAGCTGCGCGAACACGGTCACGAACGGGCTCTCGCCCGCCTTGTACTGGTCCGAGGGCAGCAGCATCGCCAGCAGCAGGACGGAGCCGATGTAGAACACCACGATGCGCACGACGACGGCGCGGATCGCCTTGGGGACTTCGCGTTCCGGGTTCTTCATCTCGCCGGCCGTGATCCCGACGAGCTCCACACCGTTGTAGGCGAAGATGACCGCGTTGAGCACCAGGATGGAGACGAGGAAGCCGGCCGGGAACATGCCGCCGTCGGCGGCGAAGAGGTTCCCGACCGAGGCCTGCGTCTCGCCGACCTGGGCGTTCATGATGACGAGGACGGTGCCGGTCGCGAGGAAGAGCAGGATCGCGGCGACCTTGAGGAACGAGGCCCAGAACTCGACCTCGCCGAACGCCTTGGCGCTGAAGAGGTTCACCGCCACCAGCAGGACGAGAGCGCAGAGTGCGGAGACCTCGACGGAGACGTTCGGGAAGAAGAACTGGAAGTACAGGCCGATCGCGATGAGCTCGGCGATGCCGGTCATGACCCAGTTCAGGACGTACATCCACCCGGAGACGAACGCGCCCTTGGGCCCGAAGAGCTCGCCGGCGTAGCTGACGAACGACCCGGAGGTCTGGCGGTACATGATCAGCTCGCCGAGGGCCCGCATCAGGAAGTAGGCGATCAATCCGGCCAGGGCGTAGGAGAAGACCAGTGCCGGGCCGGTCGAGGCCAGCCGGCCGCCGGCGCCCATGAAGAGGCCGACGCCGATGGCGCCGCCCATGGCGATCATCTGGACGTGGCGGCGGGAGAGGGACTTCTGGTAGCCCTCGCTCGTCAGGTTCGAGGCGGCACCGTTGCCGCCGTCGTGCTGGTCTGCACCGTTCGGCGCGGACTCTCGGGTGTTCGTGGACACACTGACTCCTTGGGATGGTAGAGCCAAATTCGTAAAGAAGGTCGCAGATCGCGACATTTCAGTGTAGGGAACGTCCCAGACACCCGTGAGGCGGGACACCCTGCCGGATGCCCGGGATCACGCCACCCGCACCCGTGGGCACGAGACGCAACTCACACGGAAGCGCTCGCCGAAAGCAGCAGCCGCCGAGCCGTGGCGCGCGTGGACGCGGGCGATAGACTCGGATCGTGAATGCTGAATCGAATGCCCTGCCCGAGAAGGTCTCCGACGTCTTCGACCCCACGCAGTGGCGCATGGTGGAGGGCTTCGACTTCCAGGACCTGACCTACCACCGCCAGGTGGAACGGGACGGCTCGGGGGCCGTGCTGCGGGACCTGCCGGCCGTGCGCATCGCCTTCGACCGGCCCGAGGTGCGCAACGCCTTCCGGCCCGCCACCGTCGACGAGCTGTACCGGGCGCTCGACCACGCCCGGATGACCCCCGACGTGGCGACCGTCCTGCTCACCGGCAACGGCCCCTCCCCCAAGGACGACGGCCACAGCTTCTGCTCGGGCGGCGACCAGCGCATCCGCGGCCGCGACGGCTACCGCTACGCCGGTGGCGACTCCGCTGAATCGATCGACCCGGCGCGCGCCGGCCGCCTGCACATCCTCGAGGTCCAGCGCCTCATGCGCACCATGCCCAAGGTCGTCATCGCCGTGGTCAACGGCTGGGCGGCCGGCGGCGGGCACTCGCTGCACGTGGTCGCCGACCTGACGATCGCCTCCCGCGACCACGGGAAGTTCAAGCAGACGGACGCGACCGTGGGCTCCTTCGACGCCGGCTACGGCTCCGCGCTGCTGGCCCGGCAGGTGGGCCAGAAGTTCGCCCGCGAAATCTTCTTCCGCGCCAAGACGTACACGGCCGACGAGATGGTGGCGATGGGCGCCGTCAACGAGTCCGTGGAGCACGGGAAACTCGAAGAGGTCGCCCTGGACTACGCCGCGGACATCGCCCGCCAGTCCCCGCAGGCCATCCGCATGCTCAAGTTCGCGTTCAACCTGGCCGACGACGGCCTGGCCGGCCAGCAGGTCTTCGCCGGCGAGGCCACCCGCATGGCCTACATGACCGACGAGGCCGTCGAGGGCCGGGACGCCTTCCTGGCCAAGCGCGACCCGGACTGGTCGGACTACCCCTACTACTTCTGAGGCCTCTTGCTCTCCGCTCCCCTGCAGTCCCTGTACTCCCAGCTGGCCGACGCCCTCGACGAGGGGCCGGCGGTCGAACCCGTCGATTCCGGGCTCGCCGGGGACCCTCTCGTGGCGCACCCGGAGGACGGCCCCGAGGGCACCGCCGTCGTCATCCGCACCTCCGGGTCCAGCGGGACGCCGAAGCGCACGGCGCTCACCGTTGAGGCGCTCGCCGCCTCGGCCGAGGCGACGGCCATGCACCTGCGCGCGGACGGGCAGTGGCTGCTCGCGCTCCCGACGCACTACGTCGCGGGCGTCTCCGTCCTCACGCGCAGCCTGTTCGCCGGCACCGCACCCGTGGGGCTCGACGTCGACCAGCCGTTCACCCCCGCCGCGTTCACCGCGGCCGCGTCCGCGATGACCGACCGGGTCCGCCTCACCTCGCTGGTTCCGACCCAGCTCCAGCGCCTCCTGACCGACCCGGACGAGGCGACGCTCGCCGTGCTCAAGCGGTTCGACGCGATCCTCGTCGGCGGCGGCCGCACCCCCGACGCGGTCCGCGCCGAGGCCGCGAAGCACGGCCTCCAGGTGCGTCTGACCTACGGCATGAGCGAGACCTGCGGCGGCTGCGTGTACGACGGCGTCCCGCTGCCCGGCGTGCAGGTGCGCGCCGAGAACGGCCGGCTCTCCCTCGGCGGGCCGATGGTCGCCGCCGGGTACATCGGCGACCCCGGGCTGACGAACACCCACTTCAGCACCGACACGACCGGGGAACGCTGGTTCCTCACCGACGACGTCGGCTCCTTCGACACCGACGGCGGCCTGGTCGACGTCGAGGGCCGGGTCGACGACGTCGTCATCACCGGCGGCGTGAAGGTCTCCGCGGCCGCGGTCCAGCGCGTCGTCGAGGCCGCCCCGGACACCGGGGACGCACTGGTCGTCGGGGTCCCGGACGCGGAGTGGGGCGCCGCCGTCGCGTGCGCCTACACGGGCGGGGCCGACCCCGCCGAGCTCGGCCGGCGCGTGCGCGACGAGCTCGGCGCCCCCGCCGTCCCGAAGCGGTGGCGTCGCGTCGACCTGCTGCCGCGGCTGGCCTCCGGCAAGCCCGACCGCCAGGGCGTCATCGCGCTCTTCTGACCCCCTCGCCCGGCACCCGGATTTCGCCCGGGGCCCCGGAGGAGGGAAAATGGGGCGCTGACGCAACAAATTTCTACCCGAGGGAGACGACGTGGCGAGTCTTGGCCAGTGGATTGAGGGCGCCCGGCTGCGCACGCTGCCGATGGCGGTGGCCCCCGTCATCATCGGCACGGCCGCGGCCTACGACGTCGACGAGAGCTTCCACTGGGTGCGCGCGCTGATGGCCGCCGCCGTCGCACTCCTCCTGCAGATCGGCGTCAACTACTCCAACGACTACTCCGACGGGATCCGGGGCACGGACGACGCGCGGGTCGGCCCGCTGCGGCTGACGGGTTCAGGCGTGGCCGCGCCGAAGCACGTGAAGCTCGCCGCATTCGCCTGCTTCGGACTGGCCGCCCTCATCGGAGCGGCGCTGGTGTTCGTCTCGCAGGCCTGGCCGCTCCTGCTGGTCGGCGTCGCCGCGATCTTCGCCGCCTGGGGCTACACCGGCGGGAAGAACCCCTACGGCTACCAGGGGCTCGGCGACGTGTTCGTCTTCCTGTTCTTCGGACTGGTCGCCACGCTCGGCACCACGTTCACGCAGGTGCTCCAGCTGACCGGACCGGCCTGGGTCGGCGCGGTCTCGACGGGCCTGATCGCCTCGGCGCTGCTGATGGCCAACAACGTCCGCGACATCCCGACCGACCGCCAGGCGGGCAAGATGACGCTCGCCGTGCGCCTCGGCGACGAGTGGGCGCGCGTCGCCTACATCCTGATGCTGGCGCTGGCGCTGCTGCTCCCGCTGCTGCTGATCGCTGAGCACCCCTGGCTCATGCTGGTGGCGCTCGTCGCGCCGCTGTGCGTCGCCCCGTCGCTGACGATGATGCGCTCGGGCCACGGGGAGG
Organism: Zhihengliuella salsuginis; assembly: GCF_014651715.1. Classification (GTDB taxonomy): domain Bacteria; phylum Actinomycetota; class Actinomycetes; order Actinomycetales; family Micrococcaceae; genus Zhihengliuella; species Zhihengliuella salsuginis. The sequence goes on along the minus strand of NZ_BMXK01000003.1, from coordinate 201,683 downwards.
GCGCCTCGCGCGGCGCCCTGGTCCCGGTCCTCAAGCAGACCGGTGCCATCAACCTCGGCTACGCGGCCCTCTTCGCCGTGGGCATGGTCATCACCGTGGTGCTGCGCAACAGCTAGTCGCGCCCGCCCCGCTCCGGCTCGTCGCGTTCGGCGGCCTCGGCGGCCGCATCCTCCGCGGCGGCATCCTCGTCGGCGACCTTGTTGCGCTTGGCGCCCCGTCCGGAGACCCGCGCCGCGAGCTCCTCCGAGGCCGACAGGCGCAGGCCGTTGAAGAAGAGGTAGCTGATGGCGAAGGCGAACACGAGGCCGATCCCGGCGCCGATCCACAGGTTCCAGCCGAACACCCAGTAGATGAGCGAGAAGACGGCGGCGAACAGGGCCAGGCGGAGGAGGGTGAATTTCAAGAACTGCACCCCTCGAGTCTACCGGTCCGGCCTGTGGCGGCGGTCCGAACCACTGCCCGTCTCAACTAAACTGGGGGCATGGTCATTCGCCTCGCAATCGCAGCTTCGATCGTCGCGCTGTTCGTCATCATCTACGCGCTGGTGGACTGCCTCCGGACGCCCCCGCACGCCGTCCGCAGCATCTCGAAGCCGGCGTGGGTGCTCACGATCATCCTCCTGCCGCTCATCGGCGCCCTGCTCTGGTTCTTCCTCGGGCGCCCGCGCCCGGGCAGCGCGCCGGAGGAGTTCCGGGCTCCGGGCTCGTCCTCGCGTTCGTCGGCGCCCGACGACGACGCCGCCTTCCTGCGCCGGATCGAGTGGGAGCGCGAGCAGCAGGCCAAGGAGGCCGAGTTCAAGAAGCGCGAGGACGAGCTGAAGAAGCGCGAGGGCAAGAACAAGAAGGATGACGGCGACGAGCCCGACGACGGCAGCGGAAACGGCACCGGCCCCGCGCCGAACGGGCCCGCCACGGACCCCCGCAACAACTGAACGCCGCAGCAGCCGGCGTTCAGCAGTCGAGAAACGGCGGGCCCCCGAGTGCAGATGCGCTCGGGGGCCCGCCGTTGTGGTGCGGGGTCCCTAGACTCCGGCGTAGGAGTGCAGGCCGTCGAAGTAGACGTTCACCACCGTGAAGTTGAAGATCAGGCACGCGTAGCCGACGATGCTCAGCCAGGCAGAGCGGACGCCGGTCCAGCCGCGGGTGGCGCGCGCGTGCAGGTAGCCCGCGTAGACCACCCAGATCACGAAGCTCCAGACCTCCTTGGGGTCCCAGCCCCAGTAGCGGCCCCATGCGGCCTCGGCCCAGATCGCGCCGGCCATGACGGTGAACGTCCAGGTCACGAACGCGACGGCGTTGATGCGGTAGGCGAGGTTCTCCAGCGCGCCCGCGCTCGGCACGAGGCGCAGGAACGGCATGATGTCCCGCCCGCCGGCCTCGAGCTTCGCCTGGCGGCGGTGCTGCATCAGCTGCATGACGCTCGCGACGAACGTGATCGTGAACAGCGCCGAGGAGAGCACGGCGATCGAGACGTGGATGATCAGCCAGTAGGACTGCAGCGCGGGCACCAGGTGTCCGACCGGCGTCGGGAAGCCCATCGTCGCCGCGCACAGCATGACCGTGACCAGCAGCGTCACGAAGACCCCCATGAACCGCAGGTCCTTCTTCAGCAGCACCAGCAGGTAGACGATCGCGACCAGGAGCGCGCCGGTGGAGAGGAACTCGTACATGTTGCCCCACGGGACGCGGCCCGCGGCGAGCGCCCGGGTCACGACGGCGGCGGTGTGCACCACCGCTGCGAGCCAGGTCAGCACGACGGCGATGCGCGCGATGCCGCGCGTGCCCGAGGCCGCCGTGTAGTCCATGGAGTCGTCGACCAGCTGCCTCGGCGGCTGCGCTCCCCCGGTCGATGCGTACGGGTTGGAGTCCGGGGCGCCGACGGTTGCGAACTCCTTCGCCTCGGTGCGCAGCACGTCCTCCTCGATCGCGCGGATCGTCGAGTTCGACTTCGCCAGATCCCAGGCGAAGACGATCAGGGCGACCGCGTACGCGAACGCGGCCAACAGCATGAACATGTCGCTGTACGCGCCGAGTTCCTCATTGATGACTGGCAACATCTGCTACTCCTGGTCCTCGCCGGGCGTGCCCGGACGGTGCTCGGCCGCGGCGGCCGAGAGTTGGCGGCGGATTTCGGTGGCCTCGTGCGAGAGTCTCGGGTCCTCACCGCGGGCCAGCAGCCCGTATTCCATCGTAGGCCCGGCCGCCTCGTCGTCCTCGGCGTCGGACACCTTGACCCAGACGCGGCGGCGGGGTGTGAACAGCGAGACCGCCAGTCCGCCGAGGGCGAGCGTGGCGAAGACCAGCACGGGGGCCTTCGACGGATCGTACTGGATGTCGAGGCCGGCGAACCGCTGCAGCCCGTCGAAGGAGATGGACCCCTTGCCCGCGGGCAGGTCCACCGTCTCTCCGGGGTTGATGACGAGGCCGCCGGCGTCGAGGTTGCGGCTGTTCAGCTCGGTCATCTCGTCCGTGTCGAGCACGTAGACGTTCTGCGGGGTGCCGTCGTCGAGCCCGAGGTCGCCGGTGTACGAGTTCAGCTGCAGCTGCGGCAGGGCCGGGGACGGGTCGAGGGAGATGCCCACACCGTTGGCCTCGCCGGCGGTCGGCAGGAACAGGCCGACGAATCCGAGCTGCTCGGGCTGCGCATCCGGGACCTTGAGCACCATGAGCGAGGTGAAGACGGAGTCCTGCGGCACCGCCGGCATCGGCCCGCGGAACGCGACGTCTCCGTTGCCGTCGCGGACCGTCACCACGGGCGCGTAGCCGTTGCCGACGAGGTAGACGGAGGCGCCGCCGATGCGCAGCGGGTGGTTGACCTTCAGGGTCTGCTCCTGCGGTGCCTCCCCCGGTTCCCGCGTGGTGACGGAGGCCTCGAAGTCGATCTGCTGGCCGAACGAGCTCGTCGTGTCCCGGTCGTAGGTCACCTCGAAGTCGTCGAGGACCACCGAGAAAGGATGCAGCAGCTCCGGGGTGAAGGCCGTGCCGGAGCTGAACGAGTCGTAGGAGACCATCGTGTTCACGAACGACTCCTCCTCCACGAGGATCCGCTGGCCGTTGTAGCCGAACGCGCCGCCGACGGCGACCGAGGCCAGGATGCCGACCAGCGAGATGTGGAAGACGAGATTGCCGACCTCGCGCAGGTAGCCGCGCTCCGCGCCCACCGAGGCGACGGCCCCGCCCTCGCCGGCCGGCCGCTCCTGGACCCGGTAGCCGCGCTTCTTCAGCACGGCCGCGGCGCGGCGCATCGCGCTGTTCCGGGCCTCGTACGACGACGGCGCGCCGCCGTCGTCGTGCCCCCCGCCGCCCGCGGCGCCGAGTCTGAGCGTGCCGTGCTCGGGCAGGCGCGACAGGCGCGCCGGCGTGCGCGGCGGCGGGGTGCGCATCGCCTGGGCGTGCTTCTTCGTCCGCGGCAGGATGCAGCCGATGAGGGAGATGAACAGCAGCAGGTAGACCGCGGAGAACCAGATCGACGAGTACACGTCGAACATCTGGAAGCGGTCGAGCCACTCGCCGGCGGTCGGGTTGTTCTCCAGGTAGGCGGTGACCGCGGCGTCGTTGGCGGCCCGCTGCGGGAACAGCGACCCAGGCACCGCGGCGACCGCGAGCAGCATGAGCAGGAACAGCGCCGTGCGCATGGTCGTCAGCTGGGTCCACGCCCAGCGGATCATGCCGGTGAACCCGAGCGCCGGAGCGGTCACGTCCTGCCGCCGGGCGTTCCGGCCGGGCTTGTCCGGCCCGGCACCCTGCGCCTCGTTGGCGCGATCTTCTCGTACGTTGTCTTCAGCAGCCATCAGATCGGCAACCTCACCTCGTTGGCGAACCAGTTCTGGAGTTCGGCGACCCACGCGCCCCACAGGCCGGTGGCCATGACGAGGCCCAGCACGATCAGCATGGACCCGCCGAACATCGACACCGCGCGCTTGTGCCGGCGGAAGAACGCGAGCGCCCCCATGCCGCGGCGCATCCCGAGCGCGATCAGGATGAACGGGAGCCCCAGACCGACGCAGTACGCGAACGTCAGCAGCGCGCCCTTGCCGATGTCCGGGTTGGCACCCGAGCTGATCGCGAGGACCGCGGCGAGGGTCGGGCCGATGCACGGCGCCCAGCCGAGTCCGAACACGAACCCGAGCACGGGAGCGCCCCACAGCCCGGCGGGCGGACGGTAGCCCAGTTTCCGGGTGCGCTGGAACATGCTCATGCCACCCATGAAGACGAAGCCCAGGATGATCACGACGACGCCGAGCACCTGGGTGACCCACGCGCCCTGGAACCGCATCCAGATGCTGATCTGGGCGAAGAGGACGCCGGCGAGCATGAAGACAGCCGTGAAGCCGAGCACGAACAGCCCGATCCCGGCGACCATGCGGCCGCGTTTCTGCTCGGCCAGGTCCGCGCCGGTCAGGCCGGTGACGTAGCCGAGGTAGCCGGGGACGAGCGGGAGCACGCACGGCGACAAGAAGGAGACGAGACCGGCGAGGACCGCCACCGGCAGCGCCAGCAGCATGGACCCGTCCATGACGATCTCCGCGAAGGGATTCACGCGCCCTCGCTGAGGCGGTCCTCGATGAGCGCGCGCAGCGTGCTCTCCTCCGCCACACCCAGGATGCGGGCCGCGACCCGCCCCTCGGCGTCGAGCACGAGCGTGGTGGGGACGGCCTGCGGGTTCACGTACTTCGTGAGGGAGAGCAGGATCGACCCGTCGGTGTCGGGGGCTGACGGGTACGGGATCTCGTAGGTGCGCTCGAACGCCTCGGCAGTGGCCTTCTGGTCGCGGACGTTGACGCCGTAGAACGAGACGCCCCGGTCCTCGAACGCGTTGGCGAGCGCGGCCAGGTGCGGCGCCTCGACGCGGCAAGGGGCGCATGCGGCGTACCAGAAGTTCAGAACGGTGACCTGGCCGGGCCAGGCGGCGGAGTCCAGTGCCTCGCCGTTGTAGAACGTCCCGGTCAGCTCGACGGGATCGCCGCGGTCGGCCTCGTCGTAGACCTCCACGGAACCGTCGCCGGCGATGTAGTTCTGGTTCGAGACGCCGTCGGAGAGCGGATCGTTGGCGGTCCCGCACGCGGCCAGCGGCGCGGCGGCGGCCAGCAGGACGGCCGAGCGCAGCAGGCTGCGGCGGTTCAGGCCGTTTCGGCCGTTTCGGCCGTTCGCTGACGGTGACAGGTGGGAGTTGAGCATCTCAGTCGGATTCGCAGTACGTCGGGGGAAGGATCAGGCGCCGGGGAGGTTCGCGGCGTTCACGAGCAGGTCGGCGCAGGGTTCGACATAGCGGACGGCGACGAGCTCGTCTCCGTCGAAGTCGAGGCTCGTCACGGAGGCCAGGCTGCAATCGCGCTTGCGCGGGTCGTGCCAGAGCGGGCGCTGCTCGGCGGCGAGCCGGGTCACCCAGATCGGCAGCTGGTGGGCCACGAGGACGGCCTCCGCCCCGTCGCCGGCGGCCTCGACCGCGCGGTCGCGGTGCTCGCGGACGGCCTCGAGGACGCGGTCCGCCTGGTCACGGTAGGGCTCGCCCCACGACGGGCGGAACGGGTTGACCAGCAGCGGCCAGAGGCGCGGATCGCGCAGCTGCTCCTTGACGTTCGACAGGCCCTCGAAGCGGTTGCCCGCCTCGACGATGCGGTGCTCGACGCCGGTCTCGAGGCCCAGCATCTGCGCGGTCGGACGGGCGGTCTCCTGGGCCCGCAGCAGCGGCGAGGCGGCGACGGAGACGATCTTGGCCCCCTGCTCTCGCCGGGCGGCGAAGTACGCGGCCAGGCGGTCGGCCATCTCGTACCCGAGCTCCGAGAGGTGGTATCCGGGCAGGCGGCCATAGAGGACACGGTCCGGGTTGTGCACTTCCCCGTGGCGCGTCAGGTGAACGGTTGCGTGAGCCATGGCCCTCATTCTCTCACTGCTTCCTGTGCTCTCCTAAACGCCCGCCGCCAGTCACAGCGCGCTTTCGGGGACCGCAGGCGCCCCCTCGGGCGGACTCGCCGCTTGACTTCGACGTTTTGTAGAAAACAGGGTCTCCACACCTTTCGCCACCAGCGAACACCCACGCTGAGCGGGTCCGATCCGCGCCAGCGGCAGCTGTTCACGGAGAATTCTCCGGAAACTCGACCCGAGGGGGTAGATATATGCAAAAGCATGTATTATGGTGGTATCAACGGCCCCGCAAGGAATGCCGGTGACCACGCTCCGCACGGGATGCGCGGTCAGCACCGCACACATCCATATCTACCCATCAGGAGACAAAAATGGCCCTCACGACAGAGCTCACCGCAGGCACCTGGAACATCGACAACTCGCACTCGGAGATCGGCTTCTCGGTCCGCCACGCCGGCATCAGCAAGGTTCGCGGCCGCTTCAGCGACGTCGAGGGCACCCTCGCCGTCGCCGAGAACATCAAGGACTCCAAGCTCGACGCAGTGGTGCAGACCGCCTCGGTCGACACCCGCGACGCCAACCGCGACGCGCACCTGAAGAACGAGGACTTCTTCAACGTGGAGGAGTACCCGACCATGACCTTCGCCGGAAAGGACCTGATCGGCGAAGGCAACGAGTTCAAGCTGCACGGCGACCTGACCATCCGCGGCACGACCCTCCCCGTCGAGTTCGACGTCGAGTTCCAGGGCACCGCCGTGGACCCGTTCGGACTGACCCGTGCGGGCTTCGAGGCCACCACGGTCATCTCCCGCAAGGAGTTCGGCCTGACCTGGAACGCCGCCCTCGAGGCCGGCGGCGTCCTGGTCGGCGACAAGATCACCATCATCCTGGACCTCTCCTTCGTGAAGGCCGAGGCCTGATCACCGGACGATCCGGCGGGCACCTGCCCGAAGCATGAACGGCCCCGGCCGCGGCAGTCGCCGCGGCCGGGGCCGTTCCGCGTCTCCACCGCCGCCCGACACTCTGTCTCCAGTGGGGAACTCCCGATAGGCTGAGATCAGGACCATCGAAGAGGAGTGCCATGAGCCAGGACCGGCCAGAGAACAACGACCCCTCCCCGCAGGAGGGATCCCAGCCCTCGCCGCAGCACCAGGAGCCGCCGCAGTACGGCGTCCGGCTGCCGCAGGGGCAGAATCCGCAGCAGCCGAGCCAGCCGGAGTCCAACCCGTCGCCGTACGGGCAGACCCCGGGACAGTACCCGCCGCCCCCGCCGGGCGCCTACGGCCAGGCCGGGCCGGCCCAGGGCGGACAAGGCGGCTACGGCCGGCCGTCCCCGTACGGCCAGCCGGGCGGCTACGCGCAGCCGGCAGGCGGCATGCAGCCGCCGCAGGCACCCGGCAATCCCCCGAAGCAGATCATGATCTCCTTCGGCCTGATCATGGCCGCCGGCGCGCTGACCCTGCTCTCGGGCATCATGCTGCTCCTCACCCCGGTCAACGAGCTGACGCGCGTGCTGGACGAGGTCTACGCCTCGGACCCGATGCTGCAGGAGCAGCTCGCGGCGGCGGGCATGAGCACGGAGACGATCGCGCAGACCGCCAAGACCTTCGGCTTCGTCTTCATCGTCATCGGCGTCCTGCTCTACGCCCTGATCGCGTTCTTCATCCGCCGCGGCAGCAACGGCGCGCGCGTCACCGGCACCGTGCTGGCTGCGATCTCCCTGATCGGCCTGTTCGGCGGCGACATCCTGGGCGTCGTGACGATCCTGCTGGGCATCGCCGGCATCGTCATGGCCTGGACGGCCCCCTCCTCGGCCTACGTCCGGGCCGTGAAGGAGGCCAAGCGCTGGCGGCGGTGACATCCCGTCAGTAGCCGAGAAGGGGGCCGGTTCTTCCGAACCGGCCCCCTTCTCGTGCGCTGCCGCCGCTACGAGCCGACGTCCTCGGCCGGCACGGCGTCCTGGTGCCCGATGTCCTGGTGGGCGTAGTAGGCGAGGATCTGCAGCTCGCGCGACATGTCGACCTTGCGGACGTTGACCCCGTCCGGGGCTTGCAGGACAACGGGCGCGAAATTCAGGATGTTCCGCACGCCGGCCGCGACGAGGCGGTCGCACATCTGCTGGGCGGACGCGCCCGGCAGCGTCATCACGGCCATGTTCACGTGCTCCGACTCGATGGCGGCCTCGAGCGATTCCGCGGGGCGCACGGCCAGCCCGTTGACGATGTTCCCGATGACGTCCGGGTCCATGTCGAAGATCGCCGTCAGCTCGAACCCGTTGTTGCGCAGACCCGCATAGCCGGCGAGGGCCCGGCCGAGGTTTCCCGCGCCGACGATGGCCACACGCCACTGCTCCCGCAGCCCCAGGGTGGTCGCCAGGTGCTCTGCGAGGCGTGCGACGTCGTAGCCGACGCCGCGGCGGCCGAAGCTCCCGCCGAGCAGCGAGAGGTCCTTGCGCAGGATCGCCGAATTCACGCCGGCCGCGTTGGCGAGCACGTCGGAGGAGAGCGTGACCTTGCCCTCGCCCTCGGCGACGTGCAGCACGCGCAGGTAGACGGTCAGCCTCTCCAGCGTGGCTTCGGGGAGCCCCCGGGCGACGGCACCCGCGTCGGGCGCGCCGCCGCCGTCGTGCCGGCCTGCGCCGGTCTCTGCAGCAGGTCTCACGCGCTCAGCAGCCTTTCCAGACGGTCCGGATCGATCACCCAGAAGTCCCGCTGGACACCGTCGATCATCAGGACCGGGACCTCCTCGGCGAAGCGTGCGCGCAGCTGCTCATCGTCGTCGATGCTCAACTCCCGCCACGCCATCCCGTGCCGGGCCACGACGTCGGCCACGGTCTTCCGGGCATCCTCGCACAGGTGGCACCCCTGGCGCGTGATGAGTTCCACGCGGGGTGCGCCGTCAGCCGAATGCATGCCTCCAATGTATCGCCCCGCCGGTGTCCGCCGTGTTTCGAGACCCTCGCGAGTCACGAACACGACGTGAGCCTGTGGGCCGACTCACCGCCGGAGAGCGCGGCGCTGCGGACGTTCCCCTAAACTGGAGGCATGCCCCAGCCGAGTCGCGGTGCCGCCGTCCCCGTTCCCGCTCCCGGCGCCGGAGGTTCCGCGGCGGCCTTCTTCGACGTCGACAACACGATGATGCGCGGCGCGAGCCTCTTCGCGGTGGCGCGGAACACCTACCGGCGCCGCCTGTTCAGCCTCCGGCAGGCGTCCTCCTTCGCGCTCAAGCAGTTCTTCTTCACCCTGCGCGGCGAGACGCTGGGCGACATCCACTCCGTCAGGGACTCCGCACTGAGCATCGCCCGCGGCGTGCCGGCCTCCCTCATGAAGGAGATCGGGGACGAGGTCTACGACGAGTTCATCTCATCACGCATCTGGCCCGGGACCCGCGCCCTCGCGGAGCAGCACCTGCGCTCCGGCCGCCAGGTCTGGCTCGTCACGGCCACCCCGACGGAGGTGGCCGAGGTCATGGCCGCACGACTCGGGCTGACCGGCGCCCTCGGCACCGAGGTCGAGAAGGTCGACGACGTCTACACCGGCCGGCTGGTCGGCGACATCCTGCACGGGCCGGCGAAGGCCGCGGCGGTGCGCCGCCTGGCCGCGCAGACGGGGCTCGACCTGGGGAGCTGCTGGGCCTACAGCGACTCGTCGAACGACGTCCCCCTGCTCGAGGCCGTCGGCCACCCCGTGGCCATCAACCCGGATGCCAGGCTGCGCCGGCACGCCATGGAGCAGAACTGGCCGATCTACGACTACCGCGCCGGCCGGCGGGCCGCCATCTGGGGCCTCAAGGCGCTCACGGCCTCCGGGGCCGCCTACGGCGCCTGGCGCACCGTCGGCCGCCTCACCGGCCGCAGGACGTAGCCGGCGCGCCGTCGTCGTGCTTAAACGCCCGCGGGGTGCGTACCGTTCGGTACGCACCCCGCGGGAAGCACAAGCGGCGTCAGCCGCGCGCCGCTACTTCTTGTTGCGACGCTGGTGACGGGTCTTGCGAAGCAGCTTGCGGTGCTTCTTCTTGGCCATACGCTTGCGGCGCTTCTTGATAACAGAGCCCATTGATTCCTCACTTATCACTTGATTGCATTCCGGCCGCAGGCACACGAGCGCAACCAACGGACGTTAAACGTTCCTTAACAGATTACCTGCTTAAAGCGGTCCTCGCGGACACACCGGTTCCCGGGACGACCGGAAGGCCCTCAGGCGGTGGCAGAGGTCCCGTCGATACGAGCCTTGCGCAGGTATTCCTCCACCGCGGTCTCGGGAACCCGGTAGGAGCGGCCGAAGCGGACGGCAGGCAGTTCTGCGGAGTGCACCAGACGGTACACGGTCATCTTGGAGACGCGCATGACGTCGGCGACCTCCGCCACCGTCATGAAGCGAGCGTCTGCGAAGTTCTGACCTTCCGCCATTGTCACATCTCTCCTGCCTGCGTTCGTCTCGCCCCGTGCACATCCGCTCGTCGCGGCGTGCGGCCATCTCGTGGTCATCGGAGCGCAGGGCCACGTGAGCCCATGCCGCCTCGTAGAGTAACGATAGTGGCCCGTGGGGAGAAAGTGAAACCCCGGCCGACTGTGAATCCGCCGCACGCCGCCTCCGGTGAGGGCCTACCGGCCCTGCGCGACGGCGTCCGCGAGCCGGGCCAGCGCCTCCTGGGTCACGTCCCAGCCCATGCACTTGTCGGTGATCGACCGGCCCCTGACGAGGTCCGCCGGATCGTCCTGGCCCGGCGTGTACTTCTGGGCGCCCGGCTCGAGGAAGCTCTCCGCCATGATGCCGGCGATCTCGGAATCCCCGGCTCCGATGCGCTCGGCCAGTTCGTCGAGGACGAGGGCCTGCCGCTCGTGGTCCTTGCCCGAGTTCGCGTGCGAGGCGTCCACGACGACGCGCGGGTTCTGCCCGGCGGCTGCCATCTTCGCCGACGCGGCGCCCACGGCGTCCGCCGAGTAGTTCGGCCCGCCCGAGCCGCCGCGCAGGATCAGGTGCGCGTCCTTGTTCCCGCGGGTCGCGACGAGGGAGGCCCGGCCGTCGTCGTCGATGCCGAGGAACGCCTGCGGCGCGGACGAGGCCTGGGAGGCGTCGATCGCGACCTGGACGCCGCCGTCGGTCCCGTTCTTGAATCCGACCGGCATCGACAGCCCGGAGACGAGCTGGCGGTGGATCTGACTCTCGGTGGTGCGGGCGCCGATCGCGCCCCACGAGACGAGGTCGGCGACGTACTGCGGGCTGATCGGCTCGAGGAACTCCGTGGCCGTCGGCAGGCCCAGAGCGCCGACGTCGAGGAGGAATTGGCGGGCCGCGCGCAATCCCGCCGGGATGTTGTGGGACCCGTCGAGCTCCGGGTCGTTGATCAGGCCCTTCCACCCCACGGTCGTGCGCGGCTTCTCGAAGTAGGTGCGCATGACGATCAGCAGGTGCTCGCGGTGCTTCTCGGCGAGCCCGGCGAGCCGTGCGGCGTACTCGCGGCCGGCCTCCACGTCGTGGATCGAGCACGGTCCGACGACCACGAGCAGGCGGCGGTCGACGCCGTCGAGGATCGCGCGGATCTCCTGGCGGGCCCGCTCGATCCGGTACTCGAGGACGTCGCCGGCCGGCAGCTCGGCCAGGATCTCTCCCGGGGTCGGCAGCGGGGAGAACTCCGAGACCCGCACATTGTTGGTCGAGTGGGACGGGTTCGCTGCGGTGCCGTGTTCGGTGGCGGTCATGGTGGGCCTTTCGGTGTGGACGGCCCTGCCGCGTCGCCAGCAGAGCCTGAGGAATGAGAAAAGGACCTCGGGCGACTGCCCGGGTCCTCTCGGCTCTGAAGGAAAGTTGGATGCGCTAGTTAGCCGCAGGCCCCTCCAGAGCCGACGCAAAATACGCATACCAACGAGTGTTCATGCGGTTCAGATTACACGGACGGGACCGGCCGTCAAACCGGTCCCGTCACATTCGCTCCGTCCGGCGTCAGCGGCGGCGTCCGAACTTCGGCTTCGGCAGCCGCCCCAGGAGAAGCTGGGCGCGGTCGGCCACCTGCTCGACGGTGGCGTTCACGGACCGGCCGAACTCCTTCGACCCGTGCTCGTCGTCAGCCGCCGGGACAGCGGGCACGACGGCGGCAGCCGACCGGTCGCCGGCGGGGACCTCGCGCTGGGGCCGGGCCCCGGGCCGCGACGGCGCCCCCGGCCGCTGGGCTGCCGGCGGGGCCGCCACGGGTTCCGGCGCGGCATGGGCGATGAAGGGGGCGAACCACGCGGAGGCGGCGGCCAGATCCTCGGGCTCCAGGCGGTAGTAGCGGCGCTGGCCCTCGGCCCGCGTCGAGACGAGTTCGGCGTCGCGCAGGACCTTCAAGTGCTTGGAGACCGTCGGCTGGCTCACGCCGAGCTTCTCGACGAGCTGGCCCACGGCGAGGTCGCCATCAGCCAGCTCCTCCAGGATGCGGCGGCGGGTGGGTTCGGCGAGGACGGGGAAAACTGACTCGTACACCATGTCCATCACCATATCCGCATATACGCAGAGCGGCATTTTAAGGGCGCAACATTTCGACGCGCCCGCGCCGGCCTCAGTCGAACCAGGGATCCAGGCCGTAGAGCGGGAACACCTCTTTGCGCGTGGCGACGATCGCCCGGTCGACCGCGTCCGCCGGGTCGTATCCGACCTCCCACGACCGCCACCAGGTGTCCGCGTCATCACCCATCAGCCGCGGCGCGTCGACGCCGAATCGCTCCCGGACATGCTCGCGCCAGGGCTCGGGAATCTCGGTCCGGAGGGGCACCGGCTGCCCCGATGCGATCGCCAGCAGGTGCGTCCACGCCCGCGGGACGACGTGGGTGATGTTGTACCCGCCGCCGCCGAGCGACACCCAGCGCCCCTCGGTGTGCCGGGCGGCGAGCTCCGCGATGTCCAGCATGTTCTGGCGCTGCCCGTCGACGCTGAGCATGAGATTCGTCAGGTCGTCCTGGCCGTGGCCGTCGCAGCCGTGCTGGCTGACGATGACCTCGGGCTCGAAGGCCGCGGCCAGTTGCGGAACGACCGCGTGGAAGGCCCGCAGCCACCCGGAGTCGCCCGTGCCCATCGGCAGCGCGACGTTCACCGCGCGCCCCTCGGCCTCCGCGGCGCCGATCTCGTTCGGGAACCCGGTCCCGGGGAAGAGGGAGATCCCGGATTCGTGCAGCGAGACCGTGAGCACCCGGTCGTCGTCCCAGAAGATCTGCTGGACGCCGTCGCCGTGGTGGGCGTCGACGTCGATGTAGAGGACGCGCCGCACTCCCCCGTCGAGCAGGCGGCGGATCGCGATCGCGGCGTCGTTGTAGATGCAGAAGCCGCCGGCCCTGCCGCGTCCGGCGTGGTGCATGCCGCCGGCGAAGTTCACGGCGTGCAGCGCGCTCCCGTCCAGGACCGCCTCCGCGGCGAGCACCGAACCTCCCGCCAGCCGGGCGCTCGCGGTATGCATGCCGGCGTAGGCCGGATTGTCCTCGGTCCCGAGCCCTCGCTCCGGGTCGGGAGTCGACGGGTCGGCGCTGACGGCCTTGACCGCCTCGATGTAGTCGGCGTCGTGTACCGTGCGCAGCTGCTCGTCGGTCGCGACGTGCGGCTCGACCACCGTGATCTGCTCCCGGCCGAGGACGTCGAGTGCCTCCGCGAGCCGGACCGTCAGGTCGAGGCGCCGCGGGTCCATGGGGTGGGTCTCGCCGAAGCGGTACTCCATCATGTCCTCGCACCACGTCACCGTCGTTTTCGCCGGGGCGGGTTCGTTGATTCTCGTCACACGGTCAGGCTATCGAAACTTTGCCCGGCTCCCCGACACCCGGCGCCCCGGTGCGCGCATTGCGGACCGGCGGCGCGCCGCGGGCGTGGACTAAGGTGGGGGCATGCCCGCACCGCCGCCCACGTCGACCGTTTCGTGGCCCGTGCGCACCCTGAGCCGGCTCCGCGACGCCGTGGATTCGATCGCGTCCAATTCGCCGTCGCGCCTCTTCCTGTCCGCGCTGTTCCTGGTGATCCTGCTCTTCACCGGGCTGCTCTCGCTCCCGGCGTCCTCGTCGAGGAACATCGTCACACCGATCCACGACGCCCTCTTCACCGCCGCTTCGGCCGTCACCGTGACGGGCCTGACCACCGTCAACTCCGGCGAGCACTGGTCCCAGTTCGGCCTCTCCGTCATCATGGTGGCCATGTTCGTCGGCGGCCTCGGGGTCATCACGCTGGCGTCGATCCTGGCCCTGGCCGTCTCCCGCCGGCTCGGCCTGCGCGGGAAGCTGCTCACCCAGCAGGCCATGGCCGCGGAGTCCAGCGGCCGCCTGGGCGAGGTCGGCACCCTGCTGCGGATCATCATCACCACGACGACGGTCATCCAGCTGGCGCTGGCCGTCCTGCTGATCCCGGCCTTCTACTTCGACGACCACGACCTCGGCGAGGCCCTCTTCCACGGCTCGTTCTACGCCGTCTCCTCGTTCAACAACGGCGGCTTCGTCTCCCACCCCGACGGGCTCGCCGGCTACGAGAGCAACCCGTTCGTCGTCGTGCCCGTCATGGTCGGCGTGTTCGTCGGCAGCCTCGGCTTCCCCGTCCTGATGGTCCTCCTGTCCCTGCGCCACCGCTTCTCCAAGTGGTCGCTGCACGCCAAGCTGACCGTGGTGGTGAGCCTGCTCCTGACCCTCGTGGGCGCCGTCGTCCTCGGCGGGCTCGAGTGGAACAACAAGGCGACGATGGCCGACCTAGGGTTCTGGGACAAGGTCCTGCACTCGTTCTTCGCCTCGGTCAACACCCGCTCCGGCGGGTTCACGCTGATCGACCAGAACGAGATGCACGCCTCGACCATGCTCATCACCGATGCGCTCATGTTCGCCGGCGGCGGCTCCGTCTCCACCGCCGGCGGCATCAAGGTGACCACGATCGCCGTCCTCTTCCTGGCCATGGCCGCCGAGGCGCGCGGCGATTCGGACATCCGCACCTTCGGCCGGCGCATCCCGGACGGCGCCATGCGCGTGGCGCTGTCCGTCGTCGTGCTCGGCGCGACGCTCGTCGCGCTCGGCTGCGCGCTGCTGCTCTGGCTCACCGACGAACCACTCGACCGGGTGCTCTTCGAGAGCATCTCGGCCTTCGCGACGTGCGGCCTCTCCGTGGGGCTGAGCGCGGAGCTCCCGCCGGCGGGCAAGTACGTGCTCGTCGCCCTGATGTTCGCCGGCCGTGTGGGTACCATTACTCTGGCCGCGGCGTTGTCCACCCGCCAGCGCGAGATGCGCTTCCACTACCCCGAGGAGAGGCCGATCATTGGCTGAGAACCGCACCGACCACAACGCACCGGTCCTCGTCATCGGGCTGGGCCGCTTCGGCTCGGCCGTGGCCGAGCAGCTCGTCAAGCAGGGGCGCGAGGTCCTCGCCATCGAGCGCAACTCCTCCCTGGTGCAGAAGTTCGCCGGCGTGCTGACCCACGTCGTCGAGGCCGACGCGACCGACATCGACGCGCTCCGCCAGCTCGGCGCGCAGGACTTCAGCGCCGCCGTCGTCGGGGTCGGCACGTCGATCGAGTCCTCGGTGCTGATCACGGTGAACCTGGTCGACCTCGGCATCGAGCACGTCTGGGTCAAGGCCATCACGCCGGCCCACGGCAAGATCCTCACCCGCATCGGCGCGAACCACGTGGTCTACCCGGAGGCCGACGCCGGCGTCCGCGCCGCCCACCTCGTCGGCGGCCGAATGCTGGACTTCATCGAGTTCGACGACGGCTTCGCGATCGTGAAGATGTACCCGCCGAAGGAGACCCAGGGGTTCACTCTCGGCGAGTCCCAGGTCCGCTCGAAGTACGGCGTCACGATCGTCGGCGTCAAGAGCCCCGGCGAGGACTTCACCTACGCGCAGCCGGACACCAAGGTCTCCCGGCGCGACGTCCTGATCGTCTCGGGGCACGTCGACCTGCTGGAGCGCTTCGCCGCGCGCCCGTAGCGGCTCTCCGCAGCGCCGCATCGGTGCGCCCGACGCCGGGCCGCCGGCCGGGCGCACCCGGACGGCGTTCCGGCGGTCTGATCAGCTGCTGAGGTCGCGCGTGAGCTCGCGGGAGCGCTCGACGCAGGCCGTCTCGGCCTTCAGGACCATCTCCTCCAGGCCCGACGCGGCGAAGCTGTCCAGAGCCGCCGCCGTCGTGCCCTTCGGGCTGGTGACGTTGCGGCGGAGCTGGGCCGCATCCGCGCCCGGCTCAGCGAGCATGCGGCCGGCCCCCGCGACGGTGGCTGCTGCCAGCTCGCGGGCGGTGCCGGCATCGAGCCCGAGCTTCTCGCCGGCGGCGGCCATGGCCTCGGCCATGTAGAAGATGTACGCGGGCCCGGACCCGGAGACGGCCGTGACCGCCTCGATCTGGTCCTCCGCGACGACCTTGACGACGCCGGCGCCCTCGTAGAGCTTCACCACGCTGTCCAGGGTCGACTCGTCGATGCTGGTGCCCGCGGCCACGCCCACGGCGCCCAGGCCCACGGTCAGCGGGGTGTTCGGCATGGAGCGGACCACCGGCTGCCCGTCGCGCAGAGCCGCTTCCATGGCGGCGACGGTGATGCCCGCGGCCACGGAGACGACGGCGGCCGCCGGCTTGAGGGCACCCGCGATCTCGCGGCAGAGGTCCAGGATGCCCACCGGCTTCACGCCGAGGAACACGACGTCGGCCTCGGCCACGGCGGTCAGGTTGGCGTTCTCGTCGTCCTCGGTGGCGATGGCGTTCACGCCGGTCTCGTCGGCGAGGGCGACGGCCTTGGAGGGGGTCCGGACGGTCGCGGTGATGCGCTCCGGCGCGTGCCCGGAGGCGATGATGCCCCGCATGATGGCACCGTTCATGGATCCGGTGCCGAGGAAGGCGAGGTTCAGGTCAGCGGTCGAATTCTGTGCAGTCGTATTGTCGGCCATCCGGCCATTGTGCCAACGAACAGCAGCGAATCCCAGCCGGACCCCGACGGTGACGCCGTGCGCGACGGCGCTGCGGCCGCTACCGGGCTTCGGCCTGCTTCTCACCCGGGACGCCCGAGGTCTCGGCCTCCGGGGCCAGGTGCGCGCGGGCGAAGTCCAGGGTCTCCGCCAGCCATTCCTCGCGGCTGCCGGCCCCCTTGGCCTTGCGGGTGGCCACCTCGACGGCGACGACCCCCTGCCACTTCGTGTCCCGCAGGTGGTGCATCGCCTCGGTGACCGGCTGGGTCCCGCGCCCGGGCACGAGGTGCTCGTCCTTGCCGTTGTTCTGCCCGTCGCACAGGTGCACGTGGGAGAGGCGCTCCCCCAGGTCCTTGAAGGCCTGGTGCGAGTCCATTTCGGCAATCGCGGCGTGGGAGAAGTCCCATGTCACGAAGTCGTAGGGCTGCGGCACCGGGTCCCAGTGCGGCAGGTACATCTTGGCCTCGCGGCCTCGCGCCCGCCACGGGTACATGTTCTCGACGGCGATCCGCACGCCGGTCTCCTCGAAGATGCGCTTCACGCCCTCGGCGAAGCCGGTCGCGTAGGTCCCCTGCCAGCGGAAGGGAGGATGCGCGACGACGACGTCGCACCCGACCTCGCGGGCGAGTTCCGCGCTGCGCTCCATCTTGTTCCAGGCCGAACCCCAGACCTGCTGGGTCAGCAGCAGGGTCGGCGCGTGGATGGCGTGGATCGGCTGGTCGTACCGTTCGACGAGGGACAGCAGCTGGCGCCCGTCCTGCGAGATCCGGTTGCCGGTGACCATGACCTCGACCCCGTCGTACCCGAGGTCGTGGGACACGGCGAACGCGTCGTGCACGTTCAACGGGTAGACGGATGCACTGGAGAGAACCACTGGCGGTACGGCAGTCATGCGGAGCTCCCGTCGGAGGCGGTCAACTTGTCCACGTCTCCCCGGCCGGCGTCGAGCGGAGTCGCCGCCGACGAGGAGATGCTGGGCTCGCGTCGCTGCTGCTTGAGCAGTTCCACGTGTCCCACCCCTACCGTATCGCCGTAGGGTGCCGGACTGTCCAGCAGAAGATGGTCGAATCTTCGCAGAATCAGCCCCTCGCGCAGTGCCCAGGGGCAGATCTTGAGGGACTTCACCTTGAACGCGGCCATCGCCTCGTGGGCGACGATCGCACCGGCGAGCAGTTGCGGGGCCCTGATCGTGGAGACGCCCGGAAGCTCCGCGCGCTGCTCGTGCGTCATCGCGGCCAGCCGGTTCATCCAGAGTTTCAGGTCCTCCCGGCGCAGCACGCGCTTGACGTACGGGCCGTCGCCCGACGGGGCAGCGCCCGTCACCCGGGCGAGCGAACGGAAGGTCTTCGACGTGCCGGCGACGAGGTCCGGCTTCCCGTGCTCGCGCAGCTGGGCCACCGGCTCGGCCAGCACCTCGCGGACGTGGGCGCGCAGATCCCGGATGGCGGAGATCGCCGGCGGATCCTCCGGCAGCCAGTCCCGGGTCAGCCGGCCGGCGCCCAGCGGCACCGAGCGGGCAGAGCGCGGGAACTCGTCCGTACCGACGGCCATCTCGAACGAGCCGCCGCCGATGTCCAGGTCGAGGATGTGGTTGGCCTGCCACCCGAACCAGCGCCGCACGGCGTAGTAGGTCATGCCGGCTTCCTGCTCGCCCGTCAGCTCGGTCAGGTGGACCCCGGTCTCCGTTTCGACGCGGTCGAGGACGGCTTCCCCGTTGGCGGCCTCGCGGATGGCCGACGTGCAGAACGCCAGCATGTCCACCGCCTGGTGCTTGACGGCGAACTCGCTGGCCTCCGTCACGAAGTCGAGCAGCTCGCGCTGCCCGACCTCGTTGATGGCGCCGCCCTCGTCGAGGTACCTCACGAGAGAGAGCGGCCGCTTGTGCGACGCGAACGCCACGGGGCGCGCGCCCGGGTAGGCGTCCACCAGCAACAGGTGGACCGTGTTGGATCCGATGTCCAGAACTCCCAGGCGCATGCTCTGACCTCCCGCGGCTATTTCTTCTTGGCGGTGGTCTTCTTGGCTGGCGCCTTCTTGGCGGGAGCCTTCTTCGCCGGCGTCGTCTTCTTCGCCGCACCCTTCTTGGCCGGCCCCTTGGCGCGCTTCTCCTCGAGCAGCTCGACGGCGCGCTCGCGCGTCAGCTCCTCGACGGAGGAGGACCGCGGCACGGTGATGTTCGTCTCGCCGTCCGTGATGTACGGGCCGAAGCGGCCGTCCTTGACGACGATCGCCTTGCCCGACGTCGGGTCCTCGCCGAACTCGGCCAGCGGCGGGGCGGCCGCACGGCGCCCGCGCTGCTTCGGCTGAGCGTAGATGGCGTTCGCCTCGTCGAGGGTGATCTTGAAGATCTGCTCCTCCGAGTCGATCGACCGCGAGTCCGTGCCCTTCTTCAGGTAGGGACCGAAGCGGCCGTTCTGGACGGTGATCTCCTTGCCCTCCTCATCCACGCCGAGCACGCGCGGCAGCGACAGGATCTGCAGGGCGTCCTCGAGCGTGATCGTCTCGACGTCCATGGTCTTGAACAGCGACCCGGTGCGCGGCTTGACCTTGGCCGGCTTCTTCTTCGGCTTGGGCTTGCCGTTCTTGTAGTACTCGGTCGGCATCGCCTCGAGCTCCTCGTCGGTCATCTCCGTGATGACCTCTGTGACGTAGGGCCCGTAGCGGCCGTCCTTGGCGACGATCGGCCGGCCCGTCTCCGGGTCGGTCCCGAGCTCGCGCTCCTCGGGCCCCTGCTGCTCCATCAGCTCGACCGCCTTCTCGGCGGTCAGCTCGTCGGGGGCCAGATCCTCGGGGACGTTCACGCGCTGCGGGGCCGTGCCCTCGGGCGAGTCGGCCGGGACCGGCTTCTCCAGGTACGGCCCGAACTTGCCCACGCGCAGCACGATCGACTCGGCGATCTCCACCGAGTTGATGGCCCGCGCGTCGATGTCGCCCAGGTTCTCGACGACGTCGCGCAGCCCGCGCACGTCGTCGTCGCCGAAGTAGAAGTGCTTGAGCCAGGCGCCGCGCCCCTTGTGGCCCTTGGCGATCTCGTCGAGGTCGTCCTCGAGCGCGGCGGTGAAGCCGTAGTCGACGTACTGCCCGAAGTGCTCCTCGAGCAGGCGCACGACGGAGAACGCGACCCAGCTCGGCACCAGGGCGCTGCCGCGCTTGGACACGTAGCCGCGGTCCATGATCGTCGAGATCGTCGGCGCGAACGTCGAGGGGCGCCCGATCTCGCGGGCCTCCAGCTCGGCGACGATCGACGCCTCGGTGTAGCGCGCCGGCGGCGTGGTCTCGTGGCCGGAGGCCTCGATCCCGGTGCCGACCAGGGCGTCGCCGTCACTCAGCTGCGGCAGGCGGCGGTCGCCGTCGGCCGCTTCCCTCTCCTCCTCGGAGACGTCCTTGCCCTCCTCGTACGCGGCCATGAAGCCGCGGAAGGTGATGACGGTGCCGGAGGCTGCGAATTCGGCGGCGCGGCCGTCGGTCGCGGTGCCGGTCAGGCGGATGGACGCGGTCGAGCCCTTGGCGTCGGCCATCTGCGAGGCGACGGTGCGCTTCCAGATCAGCTCGTAGAGCTTGAACTCGTCGGCCGAGAGCTGGCTGCGGACGTCGCGCGGGCGGCGGAAGGAGTCGCCGGCGGGACGCACGGCCTCGTGGGCCTCCTGCGCGTTCTCGCTCTTGCCCTTGTAGTACCGGGGCTTGTCCGGGACGAAGTCGCCGCCGTACAGCTCCTCCGCCTGGCGGCGGGCGGCGCCGATGGCCTCGTTCGACAGCGCCACCGAGTCGGTACGCATATACGTGATGTAGCCGTTCTCGTACAGCCGCTGCGCGATCTGCATCGCGATGCGCGAGGACCAGCGCAGCTTGCGGGAGGCCTCCTGCTGCAGCGTCGACGTCGTGAACGGCGCGGCCGGGCGGCGCGTGTACGGCTTGGTGTCGACCCCGGTGACGGCGAAGTCGGCGTCCGTCAGCCCCGCGGTCAGCGACGTCGCCGCCGCCTCGTCCAGACGCACGACGCCGGCGCCCGCCTTGGCGCCGCGGGCCTCCTTGAGGTTTCCCCGGTCGTCGAAGTCGCGGCCGGTGGCCACGCGGGCCCCGTCGACCGAGGCGAGCTTGGCCTTGAAGGATTCGCCGGCGGTGGTCGCGAACTCGCCGGTCAGGTCCCAGTAGCCGGCGGAGCGGAACGCCATGCGCTCCCGCTCGCGCTCGACGACCAGGCGCGTCGCCACGGACTGCACACGGCCCGCCGAGAGGCCGCGGGCGATCTTGCGCCACAGCACCGGGGAGATCTCGTAGCCGTAGAGCCGGTCGAGAACGCGCCGCGTCTCCTGCGCGTCGACGAGGTCCGTGTCGAGCTCGCGGATGTTCTCGAGGGCGCGGGCGATGCCCTCCTTGGTGATCTCCGTGAAGGCCATGCGGTACACGGGGACCTTGGGCTTGAGCACCTCGAGCAGGTGCCACGCGATGGCCTCGCCTTCGCGATCGGCATCGGTTGCGAGATAGAGCTCGTCGGCGTCCTTGAGCGCCGTCTTGAGCTCGGACACCTTCTTCTTCTTGTCCGGGTTGACGACGTAGTACGGCTCGAAGTCGTTGTCCAGGTCGATCGCGAACTTGCCGACGGACGTCTTCTTCAGCTCGGTGGGCAGCTCTGACGGCTGCGGCAGATCACGGATGTGCCCCACGGAAGCGTCCACGACAAAGCCCTCGCCCAGGTACTTGGCGATCGACTTGCTCTTGGCCGGGGACTCTACGATGACTAGCTTCTTGCCGGTCTTTACCTTCGCCTTGGCGGGCACAACACTCCTATTAGCTGCCGGGGTCGAGCGGATGGGCCCCGTGAACTTCACGAATCCCGCTCATACTCGCACTAGGTTAGCGGTTTCTACCTCTTCGGCAAGCCGGGCCTGGTCCACGGCTGGTCGCCGGCGGCGTCTTCGGACTCCTCGAACTCCGGCAGGATCGACAGCATGTAGTAGACGCGTTTGGCATCCACGCTGCGCTCCTCCGGGCCCGCCATCGCCTCGTACTCCCGCATGAGGTCGTACACGCGCGTCATGAACTCCTCGCGCTGGTCGTCGTTGAGGAAGACCATGCCCGTCGTCAGGACGGGCGCCCGGTCCTCGGGCGGTTCGATCCCCGCCTTCGCCTCGGCCTCGCGGCGGGCGATCTCGACGGCGAGGCGGTCCCGGAAGGCCCCCAGCTGGACGTTGAGGAAGGCCCCCTTGGCGGACGGAGCCTGGTTGAAGGACTCGACGATGAGCCGGTCGCCGGCCGCTTTCCAGCGGCGCTCGCGGGCGTCGCCCTCGCTCGCCGCCCGCTCGACGTACCCGTACTTCTCGAGGGCGCGCAAGTGGTAGCTCATGGCGCTCGGCGTCAGCTTGCAGCGCGAGGCGAGCTCCGTCGCCGTCCGGCTGGACTGCGACGCGAAGAGCTCCTCGAGCGCCTCGAGCCTCGCTTCGTGGGCGAGGGCGCGGATCGCCTGCGGGTCGTTGATGACGACCGGGTTGTCGGACTTAGAGCGGGCCACGATGGACACCCTTCCCTGTAGCTTTCACGTCGTCGCCGGGGGTGTCGGGCGCGTCGTGGCGCACATTCGGGGCCCTGCCGGCGCGGCACGTGTCGTAGGTCATATCCGAAAACCTTAGCGTCTCTGAACAGTTTGAGTGAGAAAACCTTCCAGAATAAGTCGGCGCACCCCGGCGAGCAGCGTCGGCTTCAGCTCCGGGTCCTCGTCCCCCAGCAGCGCGGAGACGGCCCCGGCGATCTGGCCGACGCTCAGCTCGCCGTCGCACGCAGAGACGAGGCCGGCCTCGGCCGTGCTCAGCAGGGACGTCCGGCGGAGGCCCGCGCCCTGGCGGAGCAGGATCACGCCCGGGTGCTCGGCGCCGGGGCGCTGGTGCCGCTCCTCGGTCACGTCCTCGGCGACGACCACGTGCAGCCGCTCGAGCGCCGCGTCGGCGGCCGCCGTGTCCCCGCCGGGTGCGGGCACCGCCGCGGCTGCCGCCAGCTCGTCGGCGGCGGCGACCGCCGCCCCCAGGTGCGGACCGACCGGCTGCTCGATCGGGTGCTCGATCTCCTCGAACCGGCGCCCCACGGGCCGGCGGACGGACGCGGAACCCCGCGCGGCGCCGTCGTGCGCCGCGGGACGGCGCAGCCAGACCATGCCGAAGCCGATCTGCTCGACGTCGCGGGAGGCGAAGTCGGCGAGGTAGTCGGCGTAGCGGCGCCGGTAGTGCTCCGGGTCCCGGGCCTCTGCGGCGTCCCGCAGCCAGATCTCGGCGTACTGGAGCGGGGACTCGGTGTCGCGCTGGATGAACCAGGCCTCGGCGCCGGTCTCGGCCGCCGCGCCCGTCTCGAGCCACGCGGACGGGCGCTCGGACCAGTGCCCGGCCCCCGCGGCGACCTCCCAGTTCGCGAGCATCTGCGCGGTGCCGCCCGGCGTCAGCAGGCCCGGCAGCCCGCTGACGAGGTGCGCGACGAGGCTGTCGCCGGGCAGGCCGCCGTCGCGGTACGTGTACCGCTCGCCGTCCGCCTCCCCGGGAGTGCGCGGCGTGATCACGAACGGCGGGTTGGAGACGATCAGGTCGAAGGTCTCGGTCGCGACCGGCTCCAGCAGGCTGCCCAGTCGGAGGTCGACGCGCGCGGACAGGTCGTCCGGGTCGATGCCGAGCGCCGCGTGGTTGAGCAGCAGGTTGAACCGGGTGAAGGCCAGCGCGCGCTCGGAGATGTCGGTGGCGACCACGTGCTCGGCGTGGGCCAGCAGGTGGAAGGTCTGGATGCCGCAGCCGGTGCCGAGGTCGAGGGCGCGGGCGGCCGGGGTGCGCACGGTGGTCTGCGCCAGGGTCAGCGAGGCCTGCCCGATCCCGAGCACGTGGTCGGTGCGCAGCACGCCGGGGCGCTGGTTCGAACCGAGGTCCGCCGCCACCCAGATCTCCGCGTCGGCGTCGGAGGCGTGCGGGCGCAGGTCCACGCGGGAGCGCAGGCCGGCGCCGTGCGGCTCCGCCAGGCCCAGCGCGACCAGGCCGGCGGCGCCGGTGCGCGGCAGGGCCCCGTCGAGGGTCCTGGCCGGCACGGTCCCGGCGATCAGGAAGAGCTCGACGACGACGGCCAGCGCCCGCTCCCGCGCCCCGGCCCCGGCAGCCGGCCCGGAGGCGAGGACGATCCGCGCCGGGACCGTCTGGTCGCGGCCGAGCGCGGCGTGCGCCTCGGCGCCGAGGAGGGCCGTGACGTCGTCGAAGTAGAAACGCGCGTCGGCCAGGTCGGCGGCCAGGGCGTCGAGAAGTCCCTGGTCGCTGCTGACCGGCACATCCGGCAGCGGGGCGCTCACGCGGAGGCTCCCGCGTGAGCGGCCGGCGAGGTCCCGGGCTCCGCCCCGCTGCAGTCCGGGCAGAGGCGCAGGGCGTCGTCGGCGGCGCACACCGCGCAGAACAGGCGCAGGTTGCGGCAGGAGGGGTTGGAACAGTTCTCGAACTTGTTCGTGGCCGCATGGCAGCCGACGCACTCGCCGATCGTCACGGCGTCGGGCGTGAACTCCAGGTGCATGCGCTTGTCGAACACGTAGAGGGACCCCTCCCAGAGGCCCGCGTCCCCGTACTTCTCCCCGTAGCGGGCGATCCCGCCCTGCAGCTGGTAGACCTCGCTGAACCCGCGCTTGACCATGAGCGCGGAGAGGACCTCGCAGCGGATGCCGCCCGTGCAGTACGTGACGATCGGCTTGTCCTTGAGGTCGTCGTACTTGCCGGAATCCAGCTCGGCGATGAAGTCGTGGGTGGTTTCGACGTCGGGGACGACCGCGTTCTTGAACTTCCCGATCTGGGCTTCGAAGGCGTTGCGGCCGTCGAAGAAGACGACCTCCTCGCCGACGGACTTCCTGGCCTCGACCAGCTCGTGCACCTCCTCGGGGCGCAGGTGCGTGCCGCCGCCGACCACGCCGTCGGCGTCGACTTCGAGCTCGCCGGGGGCGCCGAAGGAGACGATCTCGGCGCGGGCCTTCACAGAGATGCGCGGAAAATCCTCAGCGGAGCCCTCGGACCACTTGATGTCCATCTTCTTGAACGCCGGGTATTCGCGGGTGGCCTTCACGTAGGCTTTCACGGCCCGGATCTCGCCGCCGGCGGTCCCGTTGATGCCGTGCTCGGAGACGATGATGCGCCCGCGGAGCCCGTGTTGTTCGAGCAGCGAGCGCTGCCACAGGCGGACCGCCTCCGGGTCCGGCAGAGGGGCAAACGCGTAGAAAAGGACGATTCGGTTCAAAGCCACGCATTAAAGGGTACTGGCCCCGCTCCGGGCGCGCGTGCCGGACATGGCCCTCCCCGCCCCGCGCCTCCGCCGCGGGGTCGCCGCACCGTGACGGCGGCCACTCCGGAACGGACCCACAGGCGGCACGACGGCGGCTCTCACCTGCGACGTCGACGTTGCTTGCGGTTGGGCAACAGTTGAGTACGGCCCCTGCACCGCGCACTGAAGTCGGGGTAGGGTCATCCCATGGGATCCTCCGCAAGCGATGAACTGATTGGAACGTGGGTCACGGGCTGGTCCTCCGGCCGTGGTTACGAGAGCCGGCACGAGGGCCGCGTCCATGCCGCCCTGCGCCACGACACCATCGGCGACTGGGAGTACGTCGTCTGCGAGCCGACCGACGAGGAGCTCGTGGCGGTCGCCGAGACCCTGGCGAAGCACCCCGCCCGCCGGCTGACCGCCTTCGTCAACGAGTCCAACTCGTTCGTCGAGGCGGCTCAGGCCGCCGGCCTGACCGTCCAGCAGGCCGACGAGGTCCTTATGGTCGCCGACATGGAGGACCAGGACGTCGAGGACCCCCGCAGCCCGGACGGCTTCACGATCCAGACGGAGCGCGACGGCACCAACGCCTACGTCTCCGTGCACCTCGAAGAGGACCCGAGCATCGTCGTCGCCAGCGGCCACGTCGCGGTCGTCGAGGAGTACGCCGTCTTCGACCGCATCATCACCTCCCCCGACTTCCGCCGCCGCGGCCTCGGCTCCCTCGTCATGCGCGCCCTGGCGGCCCTGGCGCTCGAACACGACGTCGCCGAAGGCCTCCTCATCGCGACAGTCGACGGCCAGGGACTCTACGGCTACCTGGGCTGGACGACGCTCGGGAACATGGTCACGGTGGAGGCCGCGCAGAACTGAACGACCAGAATCCGCCGGCCGTCTCCGGGCAGCCGGCCTCCGACTTCCAGGTCAGCCACGGCTCGCTGATCCCGCTCCTCGGGCACGGTCAGGCCCCGGAGTCGCTGCAGCACACCCGCGTCCTGGAGGCGAGCGACGCCGTGCACGCGCCGTGGCCGGAGTGGACGCATCCCGACGTGCTCGCCGCCTACGAGCGCCTCGGCATCCACGAACCCTGGCTGCACCAGGTGCAGGCGGCGATGGCCGCCGAGTCGGGCGAGCACGTGATCGTCGCGACCGGCACGGCCTCGGGCAAGTCGCTGGCCTACCAGCTGCCGGCCGTCAACCGGATTCTCACGGCCGGCGAGGCGAGCGCGAACGGCGACGGCGCCGTCGTGCTCTACCTCGCGCCGACCAAGGCCCTGGCCGCCGACCAGCTGGAGGCCGTGGCGTCGCTGCGGCTCCCCCAGGTGCGCGCGTCCACCTACGACGGCGACACCGGGCAGGGCGAGCGCCGGTGGATCCGCGAGCATGCGAACTTCATCCTCGCGAACCCGGACATGCTGCACTACGGCATCCTGCCCAACCACGCGTGGTGGTCGCGCTTCTTCAAGCGGCTCGCGTTCGTCGTGGTCGACGAGGCGCACAGCTACCGCGGCGTCTTCGGGTCCCACGTCGCGAACCTGCTGCGGCGGCTGCGCCGCGTGTGCGAGCACTACGGGGCTGACCCCGTGTTCATCGGGGCCTCCGCGACGAGCGCGGAACCGGACGAGTCCTTCGGCCGCCTCATCGGCTCCCCGGCGACCGCCGTGACGCACGACTTCTCGCCCCGCGGGGCCAAGACGGTCGCCCTCTGGGAACCGCCGCTGACCGACCTGCTCGGCGAGAACGGCGCCCCGCGGCGGCGCACCTCGATCGCCGAGACGAGCGACCTGATGGCGAACCTGATGTGCGAGCAGGTGCGGACGATCTCGTTCATCAAGTCGCGCCGCGGGGCCGAGACGATCTCCTCCATCACGCAGAGCATGCTCGACGAGGTCGACCCCGCGCTGCGCGGCCGGGTCGCGGCCTACCGTTCCGGCTACCTGCCCGAGGAGCGGCGGGAGCTCGAGCGGCGGCTGCGCACCGGGGAGCTGCTCGGCATCGCCTCCACGCCGGCCCTCGAGCTCGGCATCGACGTCTCCGGCCTGGACGCCGTCCTGGTGGCCGGCTGGCCTGGCACCCGGGCCTCCTTCTACCAGCAGATCGGCCGGGCGGGCCGGGCCGGTCAGGACGCCCTGGCCGTGTTCATCGCGAGCGACGACCCCCTCGACACATACCTCGTCCACCATCCGGAGGCGATCTTCGATACGCCGGTGGAGGCGACCGTCTTCGACCCGCTGAACCCGTATGTGCTGGGTCCGCACCTCTGCGCGGCGGCCGCGGAGCAGCCCCTGCGTCCGGAGGATGTCGAGCTCTTCGGCCCCACGGCCCAGGAGCTGCTCGATCAGCTGGTGGAGCGCGGCTACCTGCGCCGCAGGCCCTCCGGCTGGTACTGGACGCACCCGGAGTCGGCCGCTGCGATGGTCAGTCTCCGGGCCGACGGCGGCGGACCGGTGAGCATCATCGATTTCGAGACCGGCGCCCTGCTCGGGACCATGGACTCCCCGCAGACCCACTACCAGGCGCACCCCGACGCCGTTTACGTCCACCAGGGCGCGAGCTACGTCGTCGAGGAGCTCAACGAGCAGGACCACTGCGTGCTGGTGCGCCGGGCGAACCCGAACTACTACACGCAGGCCCGCGACATCACCACGGTCGAGGTCCTCGAGGAGGCCGTCAGCCGGGACTGGGGCAGCGTGCGCGTCCACTTCGGGGACGTGAGGGTGACGACCCAGGTAGTGGGGTTCCAGCGGAAGTCGGTCTCCAGCAACGAGATCCTCGGCGAGGAGCCGCTCGAGCTGGAGCCGCGCGACCTGCACACGAAGGCCGTCTGGTTCACCATCTCCGAGGCGGACATGCTCTCGGCCGGTCTGGTCGCGGGCGACATCCCGGGCGCGCTGCACGCCGCCGAGCACGCGGCGATCGGCCTCCTCCCGCTGGTCGCCTCGAGCGACCGGTGGGACATCGGCGGCGTCTCGACGGCCATCCACGCCGACACGGAATCGCCGACGATCTTCGTCTACGACGGGCACCCGGGCGGCGCGGGGTTCGTCGAGCGCGGGTACCAGAAGGCGGCGGACTGGCTCTCGGCGACCCTCGAGGCGATCCGCGCCTGCGAGTGCGAGACCGGCTGCCCCTCCTGTGTCCAGTCCCCCAAGTGCGGCAACAAGAACAACCCGCTCTCCAAGGCCGGCGCCGAGACGCTGCTCGAGCGGATCCTGCGCGACGCCGGCTGAGGCGGCGGCCCGCGCCGCAGATCCGCGGCGTCAGCCCTCGACCGTGACCTCGACCCGGCGGTTGAGCTGGCGCCCGGCGTCGGTCTCGTTGTCCGCGATGGGCTCGGACTCCCCGCGGCCGGAGACCTCGATGTCGACGCCGCCGCCGAGTGCGGAGGCGATCTCATCGGCGATCGCCTGGGCGCGCCGTTCGGAGAGCCGCTGGTTGTGGTCCTCGTCCTGGACGTCGTCGGTGTGCCCGAGGACGGTGAGTCGGGCCGGGTCGCGCTCCTGCAGTTCCCCGATGAGCGCCTCCAGCTCCCCCTCCGACTCAGGCGTGCGCGTGTGCTCGTTCGGTGCGAAGAAGATCTCGGCCGCCAGCGTGATGGTCTCGCCCTCCTCCTTCACGCCCCCGGAGAGGGTCGCGGAGCCGAACGTCAGCTCCTCGACGGGGAACGTCAGCTCCTCCACGCCGAAGTCCAGCACCTCGACCGGCCCCGGCGCCCCGACCGTCGTCGAGCCGGCCGCCACGGCCGGAGCCCCCGCGACTGCGGCGGAGAGAACGGCGGCGGCGAGACGCCCGGCGCCTCTCACCGCTGGATCTCCACGCCCTCGAAGGCGCCGGCGCTCGGGATGTGCACATCCACGGCGTCGACGGATGCCGGCGGGGCGGCGAACACGGCCGAGTAGGTCGTCGTCGCGCCGGGCTCGGTGTTGCCCTCCACGTCCGTCGAGCAGGCGCAGAGCCCGTCGGCACCCCGGCCGACCAGGTAGCGCTTGCCCTCGCCGGTGACCACGAAGACGCCGTCCACACTGTAGCGCTCGGCGGAGCGCAGCGATTCGTCCTCCTCGTCGGCGGCGCCGTTGCCGAATTCGGACTGGATGTAGAGCTTCTCGCCGTCCGCCTCGTTGGTGTTGGTCAGCGAGAACGTGACCGTCATCGTCGAGTCGTTGGCGCGCACGCTGTTCAGGGTGATGCGCGAGCCGGGTGCCAGGGTGTCCTCCCGCGCGCCCAGATCGCCGAGCGGCTCGCCGGCGGACGAGGGGGCCGCCTGGCCTCCGCCCTCCGGGGCGGAGGAGTCCTCGGCGCCGGTCTGCGCGGCGTTCGCCGCCGGGCCGGACGCGGCCGCTGCTTCCGGGCTCGCGCCGGACGGCTCCCCCGCGCTCGAGCACCCTGAGAGCAGCACCCCCGCGGCCGCCAGCGCGGCCATCTTCCGCCATGTGCTCTGGAGCAACTGTCCCTCTTTCCCGTGAATACCTGCTGACATCGGCTTCGACCCTAGTGCGCGCCGCCGCCGAGTTCCAGACGGCTACCCGGGCAGTTCTGCCCAGGGCGCTGGAGGAGGTCCCGCCCGCGCGGTGGCCCGCGCTTCGAGGCCGACGCCTTCCAGCACCCCGATCCCCTCGCCCAGCCGGACCGCGACGGAGACGTCGACGACGGTCCCCTCCGGGTTGCCCAGCGCGCAGGACGTCACACGCGCGCCGTTCCGTCCGGCCACCCTCGCGGCCACGGCGCAGGTCTCGCCGTCGGTGACGCCGCGGGCCGTGTCGGCGGCGGCCAGCGCCGCGAGGTCCGCTGCCGTGGTCGCCCGCGTGGCCGCAACGGCCGCCTGTCCGATCGTCAGCACGGCCGCCCCGGCGAGCAGCACCGCCGCGGCGAGCCCGACCATCAGCACGGTCCCGGCCCCGCGCGCGCCGTCGAGTGGACCATTCTCAGCCGGCACCGGGGCTCTCCGTCCTGGCCTCGGCGTCGGCGCTGAGCGTGACCACGTGGGTGCCGACAAGCGGGATCCGCACGTCGCGGCGGATCGATACTCTCGAGTAGTCGCCACCGGGGTCAACGGAGATCAAGGCGTCGCCGCCCGCGTGCCGGCGCGCGGCGTCGGCCGCGGCCGGAGCAGACTCGCCGCGGGCCAGTTCCCGGGCAGCCACCCGGGCGCCCTCCTCCAGCTGGATCTGCGTGATGCCGAGCCCGCCGGCCCCGAGCGCGAAGGCCAGCAGGACCGCGAGGGCCGGCAGCAGCACGGCGACCTCGGCCGTGCTGCTGCCGGTTTCGGACCTGCCGGAGTCCCGCCGGATCGGCGGTGCCCTGTGCTGGTTCCTCCCCATGACCGTCTCAGGCCTGCAGTGCCTTGCGGACCAGGGCCATCAACATCTCGCTGACGTCGCCGCTGGAGAGGATGACGACCAGCAGGCCGGCGAAAGCGACGGCCGCGAACGTCACGATGGCGAACTCCGCGGTCGCGATCCCGGCCTCGGCCGCCAACTGCCCGCGGAGCCGTTCGCTGCCGTGCTCCGTCGTGTGCTCCGGCGGCCGGTGGTCGGCCAGTTCGACGACGTTGTCCGGCACGTCGGAGACGGACTCTGCGAGAACCCGGTTCTGCTCCATGATGATGTCCTTTCGTAGTGGATGATCGAGCCGCCGTCCCGGCCGCTCCCCTTCAGCCTCCGCCGCCGGCGGCTCCCCCGGGGCGCCCGGGCCGACGTTCTGGAGAACTCCGCCGGGATGCCCCGCTGTGGATGACAAGTCCACCAGGGCCCGGGTGCCCGTACGGCTACAGGTCGGGCAGCAGCGACACGACCAGCGGGACGATCCCGATGCAGACGAACGCGGGCAGGGCGCACACGCCCAGCGGCACGACGAGCCGCACGGCGAGCGCGGCGGCGTCCTTCTCCGCCCGGCGGACGGCGCTGCGGCGCTGCTCGGCGGCCGTGGTGCGCAGCAGGGTCGCCGCGGCGGCGCCGGACTGGTGGGTGAACCCCAGCGCCTGCACGAGGGGCCGGAATGACTCCGGTGCGGTCTCCCAGGCCCGGTCCCAGGCGACCGAGAGTTCGAGCGCCCGGGCGACCCGGTGCAGGGGTATGCAGCCGGGCACCGTGTCGGCCAGGTGCGTCAGCACGCCGGACACCGGCTGTCCGGCGGCGAGCAGGCTCGCGCTGAGTTCGAGCAGGAGGGCGACGTCGGCGTCGGCCGGCCCGCGTCCGGGCCGCGCGCGGGGGCCGGACGGGTGCCGTCCGCGTTCCCGCCGCCGGAGGCCGAGTCGGCCTCGGGGACCGGGGAGGAGGAGGATCCACACGGCGGCCGCTGCGAGGAGGGCTGCCGGCAGGACGCCGGTCACCTTCGCTCCTCGCCGCCGGCGGCCCGCAGGAGACGGCGCGTCCACCACCAGTGGGCCGCCCAGAGCCCGGCGCCGGTCACGAGCGCGATGCGGCCGGCCGGGTGCCCGATCAGCACGCCGACGGGGTCGGCCCCGAGCAGGGCCGCGAGGGCGAGCCCGAAGGCCGGGAGCAGTGCCAGCATCCGATTCGTCGTGCGGGGCCCGGCGAGCGCAGTCGCTCTGGCCCGTCCGAGGTCCTGTTCGGACTCGAGCTGCTCGGCGACCCGCTCGAGCAGTCCCGCCAGCGACGCGCCGGTGCGCTCCGAGAGCTCGAGGCACCAGCTCACGCGCTCCCACACCCATCCGAAGTCCGAGTGTTCGGCGTGGCCGCCCAGTCCGGTCGAGGTGCGCTGGCCGACGGCGTGGGCCGTCTGGGCCGCGACGGCCGCGGCATGGATGTCTCGGGCGGCTCGGGTGCCGGCGGCTCCGGCATCGCCGGAACCGTCCTGGCGCCCGGTCCGCGCCGGGGGCGCCTCTGCGGCCCATGCGCGGCCCAGCTGGTTCCATGTCCGCTCCGGGGTGCGACCGGTCTCGAAGAGTGCGGCCAGCTGACGCAGGGCTCGCGCGTGTTCAGCGATGTCCTGGGGCTCCCGGCGGACGGCGTCCCTCCACCGCGCCAACGCCCGGGACGGGGATGCGCCTCCGCGCGGCCGGGCGCGCGGCGACGTGCCCCGGGACCGCCGCGAGGCGCCCGTCCCGCCGAGGACCCAGGCGGCGGCCGCGGCGGCGAGGGTGGCAGCGGCGATGGCGGCGCCGCTCATGCGGGAGCCCACCGGATGGCCGCGTCGTCCATGCCCGCGTCGAGCAGCGGCCGGATGTGTTCGCGGGCAGCGGGCAGGAACCGCGGTCCGTCGCCGTCGTCGTGGGCGAGCGGGCGGGCGGCCATCCCGTGCCCGTCGGCGGAGCGCACCAGCTCGAGGACCGCGAGGGTCGCCGGGCCGCGCTGCCCCGGGCCGTGCCCGGGCCTGCGCATCTGGACGACGTAGTCGAGGGCTCCCGCGGCCTGCAGCGCCGTCGCGTCGGCGGTCATCCCGGCCAGGGCGCCCATGGCGGCCAGCCGGGCGGGGACGGCCTCGCAGGAGCTGGCGTGCAGCGTGCCGCCGGCCCCGTCGTGGCCGGTGTTCATCGCCGCGAGGAAGTCGCGGATCTCCGCGCCACGGCATTCGCCGACGATGAGCCGGTCCGGCCGCATCCGCAGCGACTGGCGGACCAGGTCGTCGAGGCCGATGCCGCCGGCGCCCTCGACGTTGCCGGTCCGGCACTGGAGGCTGACCACGTGCGGGTGGTCCGGCTCGAGCTCGCGGGCGTCCTCGCAGACGATGAGGCGCTCCGAGGCTCCGGCCTGACCGAGCATCGCCCCGAGGAGCGTGGTCTTCCCGCTCCCGGTCCCGCCGCTGATGAGGAAGTTGCGGCGGCTGGCGACGACGGCGCGCAGCACCTCGTTCCACGGGCTGCCGGCGCCGAGGATCTCCTCGAGCTCGAGGCGCCGCCGGTGCCGGACGCGGATGGACAGCAGCGGCCCGGCCGCGGCGACCGGCGGCAGGACCGCGTGCACGCGGTAGTCGCCGACGACGACGTCGCCGAACGGCTCGGCGTCGTCGAGCCGCTGCCCGCCGCTGCCCAGGAGCCGCACGGCCAGCCGGCGCACGTCCTCCGTGCTGGCGAAGGTGTATCCGGCGCGGGTCAGGCGGCCCTCCGCCTCGACCCACACGGCCCCGGTCCCGTCGACGAGCACGTCGCTGACGCCCGGCGCGTCGGCCAGCGACTGCAGCGGCCCGAGCCCCGTGAGCTCCTCCTGGAGCATCCGGATGACGTGGGTCGCAGTGCCGCTGCCGACGACCAGGCCGGAGGCCCGCACCGCCTCCGCGACGTCCGCACCGCTGATGCGGCCTCCCTGCTCGATCGCGCGCAGCCGCACCGTCTCGAGCAGTCGCTCGTCCACCTCGCCTCTCATGCCGCACCCGCCCGGTCGGGCCCGCCGTCCCAGAGCGCGGAGACCGGCGCCATCGCCCGGGCCGGGACGCGCTGCCGCGCCAGGTCGAGGACGGTCCCGTCCGCCGCGGCGCGGCGGATCGACCGCAGCGGCGGGACGTACGTCAGCAGCGGCATGCCGGCCTCCGCGGCGATCGAGAACGCGTCGTGCCCGTTCGGCAGCTGCCCCGTCACCAGCGCGAGCCAGTCGACGTCCCCGTCCAGCGCGGACAGCGCCCACTGGCGGTCCGCCGGGAGCACGCAGATCGCCGCATCCGGTGCGCCCCACGCGTGGCCGGTCATCGAGGCGGGGCCGGCCCGGCCGCTGTCGAGAACGACGACGTCGAAGGCCTGCCGGGCCGACGCGACGACCTCCGAGAGCACCCCGGGCGGGACGGGCCCGTCCGGGGCCGGGATCCCGGGGGCGCGCCATTCGGACCAGGTCAGGAACGAGAGCCCCCGTGTGGACGGCAGGACGTCCGCGAGCTGGTGGGGTGGGAGGCGGCCGTCGGCCGTGGCGATGTCGTTCCAGGTGAGCCCCGCGAACGGGGCCGCCCCGCCCGGTTGCGCGTCCGTGCCCGGTCCGCGGGGCCGCCCGAGCGACCGGCCGTCCGTGCCGAGGCGGTGGAAGATCCCGCCGCTGGCCGGGTCCGCATCGATCAGGAGGGTCGTGCGCCCGGCGCGGACCGCGGTCGAGGCCGCCAGCACCGCAGCCGTCGTCGTGCCCGCGCCCCCGACGGCTCCGGCGAACGCGAGCACCTTCCCGGCCCCGCCGCGCAGGCCGCGCTCGCCCAGGAACTCGCCGAGCCACGCCGAGGCCTCGGGCAGAACCGCGACGCGGGTCCCCGGGGTCGCGGCCGCCGCCCGCCACATCCGCTCGTGGTCGCCGGCCCACCCCACCAGGACGGAGTCCGCCCGGCCCGGCGCATGCAGCGGCCCCGTCGCGCCGTCCAGCTGCTCGAGGCGGTCCGCCCCCAGCAGCACCAGCTCGTGCGGGTCCGCCGCCGGCACCGGTGCACCGTCCGCCGCGGACAGGATCCGCAGCTCCGTTCCCGCGGCCGCGACGACGAGGGCCACGTGGTCGATCAGTTTCTCGTCACCGGTCACGAGCGTCGCCCGCGGTACCCGCGGCGGGTCCGGCGGGGCGGCCGGCGGTCCGGATGATCGGGGCGGGCGGCTGGCGACGAAGGGGCGTTCAGTCATGCCCCCACTGTTCGCGCCGGCCGCCGGCCCCGCCACGGGTCAGCGGCCGGTTGTGGAGAACACGGCGCCGGCGCGCGCCTGTGGACGGAGAGTCCGGCGGCCATTCCGCGGCCGCGGCCTGCCACAATGAAGGCGTGCCCATCCCCTCGACCATCCCCGACGGCGCCGCGCCGCGCTTCGTCCTCGTCGCCACCCACGCCGAAGGCGACAGCGGCGTCTTCGACGTGCACGAACTGCGCGGCGAGGACCCGCGCACGGCGCAGCCCTCCCAAAAGGAGTCCCTCCGCGAGGGGCAGGAGCCGGCCGAGGAGTCGCCGGCCGGCGTCGTCCTGATCCTGGACGAGGCCCTGCGGCCTCTCACGGGGCCGCTGTCCTTCTCCTACGAGGACATCGGCGACCTCGTGACCTGGGCCGAGGCGCGCGCCCTGCGCTGGGTGTGGGAGTCCACGCGCTACTGGTACGGGATGTTCCTCACCGACGGGATGACGGTCGAGCGGTGCTGGGACCTGGGGCTGTGCCGGACGATCCTGTCCAGCTCCCCCGCCACCGCCGGCGGCGGCTACGCGGCGGACGCCCGCGACGCACCGGCCGGCGACCTCGACGCGGCGGCCCCGGCCGGACCCGAGCCCGGCGCGCAGGGCTCCCTCTTCGCGGCCCCGGCGCCGCGCGGGGCGAGTGCCCAGACCGTCGGCCGCGAGTTCGCCGCCCAGCGCGCCGCGGTCCCGCGGACGACGGCGGGGCGCAAGCTGGAACTGCTGCTTGCGGCCGAGTCCGCGGGCGCCCTGATCGCCGCCGAGATCCGGGCCACGGGAATGCCGTGGAGCACCCGCGTGCACCGGGCCCTGCTCGAGGACCAGCTCGGCCCGAGGCCGCCCGAGGGCCACCGGCCGCAGAAGCTCGAACGGGTCGTCGAGGAGCTCCGGGCCGCCCTGGGCGCGCCGAAACTGAACCCCGACTCCCCGCAGGAACTCCTGCGCGCCCTGCACCGGGCGGGGATCGACGCGGCCAGCACCAGTCAGTGGGAGCTGGCCGACCACGAGCACCCCGCGCTCGAGGTCCTCGAACGCTACAAGAAGCTCTCCCGCCTCTTCACCTCGAACGGCTGGGCGTGGCTGGCAATGTGGGTGCGCGACGGCAAGTTCTGGCCGGACTACACGGTCGGCGGCGTCGTCACCGGCCGGTGGTCGGCCCGCGGCGGCGGGGCCCTGCAGATCCCGGCCACCGTCCGCTCCGCCGTCCGGGCGGACCCCGGGTGCAAGCTCGTGGTCGCCGACGCCTCCCAGCTCGAACCACGCATCCTGGCCGCGATGAGCCGGGACGAGGCCCTCGCGATCGCCTCCACCGGCAAGGACCTCTACCAGGCGATCGCCAACCGCGGGTTCGGCGGGGACCGGGCGAGCGCGAAGATCGTGATGCTCGGCGCCATGTACGGTCAGACGAGCGGCGATGCCGGCCGGCTCATGCCGCAGCTGGCCAAGACGTACCCGCAGGCCGTGGGGCTGATCGAGCACGCCGCCCGCGAGGGCGAGGCCGGCCGCAACGTCTCCACGTTCCTCGGCCGCGGCTCCCCCGGACCCGACGACGCGTTCGCGGCGGCCCGGCGCGCGGCCAACTCCCTCGACGCGACGCCGGCCGACCAGTCGCGCGCCGACTCGATCGCGCGGTCGCGGGGGCGCTTCACCAGGAACTTCGTCGTCCAGGGGACGGCCGCCGAGTGGGCCCTCTGCTGGCTGGGCCAGGTGCGCCTCGGCATCCGGCGGCAGCTCCCGGATCTGAGCTCGCGCATCGTGTTCTTCCTGCACGACGAGGTCATGCTGCACGTGCCCGCCGACCAGGCCGACGAGGTCGTGAGGATCGTCCACGCCGCCGCGGCGCGCGCCACGGAGCTCGTGTTCCGCTCGGACCTGGTGGAGACGCCCGTGACGGTCGCCGTCGTCGACTCCTACGACCAGGCGAAGTAGGTCTCAGCGGACGCGGTGCTCCCGGGACGCGTCCCAGTCGAGCGTCCAGCCCAGCTCGTCGAAGAGCCGCGAGACCACGATGCCCGTGAACCCCCAGATGAGCGCACCCTGGACGAGGAACGCCGGCGACGTGAACTTCTCCCGTCCCCGCGACACGGAGGCGCTGACCCGGTTCGCGGGGTCGAGCAGGTCGGCCACGGGCACACGGAACACGTGCGCCGATTCGGCCGGGTCGACGGCGAACACCTCCGACGGGCGCGCCCACCACCCCAGCACCGGGGTGACGAGGAAGTTGCTCACCGGCAGCTCGGTCTCGGCCAGCGCACCCAGGACGTCGACGCCGGCCGGGTCCAGGCCCGTCTCCTCCTCGGCCTCGCGCAGGGCCGCGGCGACCGCGCCGTCGTCTCCGGGATCGACCTTGCCGCCCGGGAAGGCGACCTGCCCGGCGTGCTTGCGCAGGGTGTCGGCGCGGCGGACGAACAGCAGGTCGAGCTCGCCGGGCACGACGTCGTGCGGGTGCTCCGCGGGCTGATCGTCCAGCCGGCCGAAGAGGATCAGCACGGCCGCGCGCTTGAGCGCCGCCGGGTCCAACCGCGCGAACCGCCACGACTCGGGCAGGTGCGCATCCGCCGTGCCGGCGGCGACCCGCGCGGCGTGGTCGGCCGCGAGCGCCTCGAGCTGCGCCCGCGCACCCGGCAGTGACTCCGCTCCCCCGCCCGGGGTCGCCATCACGCGTCCAGCCCGTAGCCGAGGGCGCGCAGCTCGCGCCGCGTCCGGCCCGCCGTCATCGCCTCGAGCAGTTCCTCGCGCCCCGGCGCCAGCTCGTACTTGAGCAGCTGGCGCGCGGCCTCCGGCTCGCGCTCACCCGCCCCGAAGGACGGGCACAGGTAGGCCACCGGGCACGCCCCGCACGCGGGCTTGCGGGAGTGGCAGACGCGGCGCCCGTGGAAGACGACGACGTGGGAGAGCATCGTCCAGTCGCGCTTCTCGAACAGCTCCCCGACCGCGTGCTCGACCTTCACGGGGTCGTCCTCCCGCGTCCACCCGAAGCGGCGCGCGAGCCGCCCGAAGTGAGTGTCCACGGTGATGCCGGGGACGCCGAACGCGTTGCCGAGCACGACGTTCGCCGTCTTGCGGCCCACGCCGGGCAGGGCGACCAGGTCCGCCAGCCGGCCGGGTACCTCGCCGTCGTGCTCCTCGACGAGCCGCTGGGCAAGCCGCAGCACGTTCGCGGCCTTGGCCCGGTAGAAGCCGGTCGCGCGGATCAGCTCCTCGAGCTCGATGATCTCCGCGGCGGCCATGGCGCGCGCGTCGGGGAACCGCTCGAAGAGCGCGGGGGTGATCGCGTTGACGCGGACGTCGGTGGTCTGCGCCGAGAGCACGGTCGCCACGAGGAGCTCGAACGGGTTCTCGAAGTCGAGCTCCGGGACGGCGTACGGGTAGGCGTCGACGAGCTGCCGGTAGATCTTGCGCGCCCGGCGCTTGCGCCCGAGCTCCGTCTCCTCACGCGCCGCCACGTCAGGCACGCTCGATTCCGCCGGTCTCGCGCAGCAGGCCCACTCGGCCATCGGCGTGCTGGACCAGCAGCGCGTCCCCGCGGTCGGCGAGCGCGAGCACCCACTGTCCCGGCTCGAGCGTGAACGCCCACATGCCCGTCTGCTCGTCGAAGGCGTCGCGCGGGTGCGGCACCGCGAACCAGAACGGCCCGGCCCCGGGACGGGGGCCGGGCTCCACGGCGGGCTGCACCGCGCCGGTCGGGGGCACGACGGCGTCCGTGGCGGTGCCGGGCACGACGGCGTCCGTGCCGGTGGCGCCCGGGGCGCCGAACGCGTCCGCTCCGGCACGGTCCGTGCCCCGGGCCGGTGCGGAGGGCTTGATGTCGCGGGCGAGCAGGTAGCCGTCACCCGGAACGAAATCGACGGCGAAACCGCCGACGACGTGGGCCGTCGTCGTGCTGGCGACGAGCGCGAGGGCGCCGACGAAGCAGAGCAGGAAGGAGAAGCCCATGCTGTTGACTGCCGCGAAGAAGTAGTAGGCCGCGGCGAGCAGGCCGATGACCGACCCCCACTGGTCCAGGGTGAGCGAGAACAGCGCGACCCGGGAGCGGCCGGCCAGGCGGCGCCACGCGAAGCCGACGGCGATCAGCAGCGGGGCGAGCAGGAAGACGAACTGGTTGAACTGGGTCTGGCTGAACATCCACGCATTGACGATGCGCGTTCCCGCGGCGAAGGGGATGAGCGAGCCGAGCAGGATGACGGCTCCGGCGATCATGACGACGAGTTCGCGCAGCGTGAACGGACCGGCGACGCCGATTGCGGACTCCCCCGGCCCGGTGCCGCGGCCCGCGTCGGCGGCGAGCGGTTCGTCGGGTGTGCCGGCTGGCATGGTCATCGTGCGGCTCCTGCGGTGGCTGGGCGTGCGTTCGCCTCCGAGCTTATCGGTCGGTGGTGTGCGCACCCGAAGCCGCCGGACCGTTTACCGCAGAATCACCCCCATCCACCGGCAGCGGGTGTGACCGCCCGCACAGGGAAGGGCTGCCGGTGTGTAACCTGAGACACAGAATCGAGCCGTAGAGGCACTCCCTGTGACTGAAAGGACCCGTCGTGACTGATGC
Source organism: Zhihengliuella salsuginis (assembly GCF_014651715.1). Taxonomy (GTDB): domain Bacteria; phylum Actinomycetota; class Actinomycetes; order Actinomycetales; family Micrococcaceae; genus Zhihengliuella; species Zhihengliuella salsuginis. The sequence continues at coordinate 162,558 of NZ_BMXK01000003.1, read as the reverse complement.
GACCTCCACGCTGGACAACCTGATGCATGAAGAGCGCGCCTTCGGGCCCAGCGCCGACTTCGCGGCGAACGCCGTCGCCGACGCCTCCCGGTACGAGCGAGCGAAGGCCGACCGGCTCGGCTACTGGGCCGACCGGGCCCGCGAGGTCCTGACCTGGGACACCGACTTCACCGAGACTCTCGACTGGTCGGACGCGCCCGTCGCCAAGTGGTTCGTCGGCGGCAAGGTCAACGCGGCCTACAACGCGCTGGACCGCCACGTCGAGGCCGGCAACGGCGACCGCGTGGCCATCTACTTCGAGGGCGCGCTCGGCGACACCACCACCTACACCTACGCCGAGCTCACCGCCGCCGTGAAGAAGGCGGCCAACGCGTTCGAGTCGCTCGGAGTAGCCAAGGGCGACCGCGTGGCGGTCTACCTGCCGATGATCCCGGAGGCCGTGATCACCATGCTGGCGTGCGCCCGCATCGGCGCCGTCCACTCGGTCGTCTTCGGCGGGTTCTCCGCGGACGCCCTGCGCTCGCGCATCGACGACGCCGAGGCCAAGCTGGTCGTCACCGCGGACGGCACGTGGCGCCGCGGCAAGCCGAGCTCGCTGAAGCCGGCCGTCGACGCCGCCCTGGCCGCGCCCGGGCACACCGTGGAGAACGTGGTGGTCGTCAAGCGCAACTCCGAACCCACGGAATGGAACGACGGGCTCGACAAGTGGTGGAACGACGTCGTGCTGACCGCGAGCGAGGACCACGCCCCGGTCGCGCACGACTCGGAGCACCCGCTGTTCATCCTCTACACCTCCGGCACCACGGGCAAGCCGAAGGGCATCCTGCACACCACCGGCGGATACATCGTGCAGTCGGCGGCGACACTCAAGGACACCTTCGACCTGCACCCGGAGACGGACGTCTACTGGTGCACGGCCGACGTCGGCTGGGTCACCGGACACTCCTACGTCGCCTACGCGCCGCTCGTCAACGGTGCCACCCAGGTCATGTTCGAGGGCACCCCGGACACCCCGCACCAGGGCATCTGGTGGGAGATCGTCGAGAAGTACAAGGTCTCGCTGCTCTACACGGCGCCGACGGCGATCCGCACCTGCATGAAGTGGGGCCGCGAGATCCCGGACGGCTACGACCTCTCGAGCCTGCGCGTGCTCGGCACGGTCGGCGAGCCGATCAACCCGGAGGCCTGGATGTGGTACCGCGACGTGATCGGGGCCAACGCCGGGAAGAACGGCGAGAAGAAGGAGCACCCGGCCCCGATCGTCGACACCTGGTGGCAGACGGAGACCGGCTCCCACATGATCGCCCCGCTGCCGGGCGTGACGCACACGAAGCCGGGCTCGGCCCAGGTGGCCGTGCCGGGCATCTCGATCGACATCGTGGACGAGATGGGCGAATCGGTGGGCGACGGCGAGGGCGGCTACCTCGTCATCCGCGACCCGTGGCCGTCCATGCTGCGCGGCATCTGGGGCGACCCGGAGCGCTTCAAGGAGACGTACTGGTCGCGCTTCGACGGGATGTACTTCGCCGGCGACGGCGCCAAGTACGACGAGGACGGCGACCTGTGGCTGCTCGGCCGCGTCGACGACGTCATGAACGTCTCCGGGCACCGGCTCTCCACCACGGAGATCGAGTCCTCCCTCGTCGCCCACGACAAGGTGGCCGAGGCCGCCGTCGTCGGCGCGAAGGACGCCACGACGGGCGAGGCCGTGGTCGCGTTCGTGATCCTCCGCGGCAGCGCCGAGGAGGGCGAGGACATCGTCACCGAGCTGCGCAACCACGTGGGCAAGCAGATCGGTCCGATCGCGAAGCCGCGCCACGTGCTGGTCGTGCCGGAGCTGCCGAAGACCCGCTCCGGCAAGATCATGCGCCGGCTGCTCAAGGACGCCGCCGAGGGCCGCGAGGTCGGCGACGCCTCGACGCTGGCCGATCCGAGCGTGATGACCAAGATCGCCGAGGACATGCGCAAGTAGTAATAGACGCGCGGCCTCGCCCGAATCGCTCGGGCGGGGCCGCGCGCGTGTGTAGGGTACTTTTATGGCTTCGATTCTGATCCTCAACGGCCCGAACCTGAACCTGCTCGGCACGCGCGAGCCGGAGGTGTACGGGCACGAGTCGCTGGCCGACGTCGAGGCGCTGTGCCGGGCGGAAGCCGCGACGCACGGGCTGGACGTCGAGTTCGCCCAGTCCAACCACGAGGGCGCGCTCATCGACGCCCTCCACGCCGCCCGCGGGACGCACGCCGGCGTCGTCTTCAACCCGGGCGCCTACACGCACACCTCCGTCGCGCTCGCGGACGCCGTCTCCGGCATCCGGCTGCCCGTGATCGAGGTCCACATCTCCAACGTGCACGCGCGCGAGTCCTTCCGGCACCACTCCTTCATCTCCCCGGTGGCGAAGTCGATCGTCGTGGGCGCCGGCACGAACGGCTACCGGCTCGGCATCGCCCAGCTCGCGCACCTCATCGGCTCCGGCCGGGGGTAGCCGTGACCGGCCCGGCCCGCGAGGCGACCGCCCACCTGTTCACCCAGTACGCGCGCGTCTGGTTCCCGTCGCACTCGGCGCTCTACGCCGAGTGGGCCCACGGCGTCGCCGCCGACGCCGACCTGGTCGCGAGGATCGCCACCCTGCCGCCGAACAAGCAGCAGCCCAACCTCGTCTTCGCGGTCGCCCGGTTCCTCGGCTGCCCGGACGCCGGGTTCGCCACGCTCGCCGCGTTCCTGCGCGAACGCTGGGACGACGTCGCCGCGGAGCTCGCCGTCCGCATGACGCAGACCAACGAGCCGGCCCGCTGCGCCACCCTGCTGCCCGTCTTCGAGCAGATCCAGTCCGACTCGGGCAAGCCCCTCGCGCTCATCGAGCTCGGCCCGTCGGCGGGCCTGTGCCTGCTGCCGGACCGCTTCGCCTACCGGTACGACGGCGGCGACGTCCTCGGCGCCGAGAACCTCGCCGCCGGCGCCCCGCTGCTGGAGTGCGCGACGACGGGGAACCCGCCGCTGCCGACGCGCCTGCCGGAGATCGCCTCCCGCACGGGGGTCGACCTGAACCCGCTCGACGGCGCGGACCCGGAGACGGCCCGCTGGCTCAAGTGCCTCGTCTGGCCGGGCCAGACGGAGCGGCTCGACCGCCTGAGCGCGGGCCTCGACGTGCTGACGTCGCTGCCCCGGGACGACCCGGGCGGGCCCGTGACCCTGGTCCGCGGCGACCTGCTCGCGCACGTCGAGACCCTGGTGAACGCGGTCCCGGCGGAGCACACCGCCGTCGTCTACCACTCGGCGGTGACCTCCTACCTGCCGCCCGGGCTGCGGCACGCGTTCCTCGAACTCGTCGCCACCCTGGACTGCCGGTGGATCGCCAACGAGGGGTTCTTCATGTCCGACGCGACCGACGGCGAGATCGCCGTGCCCCGCGAGCGGTCGGGCATGTTCGTCATGACGCTCGACGGCGTGCCGCAGGCCTACACGCACCAGCACGGCGTACAGCTGCACTGGGAGGCCGACGGCGCGTGGCCGGAGGACGGCCAGTCCATCTAGCGCCGCGGCCGCCCGCCGGAGCGGCCCGGCCTCAGATCCAGCCGTTCTCCCAGGCGATCCGCGCGGCCTCGTGCCGGGTGTCGACCCCGATCTTGGCCAGGATCGACGAGACGTGGTTCCGCACCGTTCCCTCGGCGAGGTGCAGCCCGGCGGCGATGACCGCGATCCGGGCGCCGTCGCGGCCGACCCGCAGCACGTCGAGCTCGCGGTCGCTGAGAGGGCATTTCTCCCCCGTCAGGGCGCTCGCCGCGATCTCCGGGTCCACGTAGCGCTTGCCGCGGGCGACCTCCCGGATGACCCGGGCCAGCTCCTCCGCCGGCATGGACTTGGGCGCGAACCCGTTCACGCCCTCGCGCAGCGCCCTCCGCAGTACTCCCGGCCGCGCGTGGCGGGTCACGATGAGCGTCCGCGAGCGGACGCGGCGGCGGATCGCCGCGGCCGCCACGATGCCGTCCGTCGGCGGCATCTCCAGGTCCAGCACGCACACGTCGGGACGGTGCCGGGCGGCCAGCTCCACGGCCTCCTCGGCATCGCCGGTGCTGGCGACGACGCAGAGGTCCTCCTCCAGCCCCAGAAGCGCGACGAGCGCCCCGCGGATGAGGTCCTCGTCGTCCGCCACGAGCACGCGGATCACGGCGCCGTCCGTCCGTCGGCGCGGGCGGCACCGGCGGGTGCGGCCTCCGGCAGAGCGGTCGCGTCGGCGGGCACCGAGGCGGTCACCACGAACCCGTCGCCGCGCGGCCCCGCCTCGAACCGGCCGCCGAGCTGCTCGATCCGGTGCCGCAGCCCCAGCAGTCCGGACGGTTCGACGCCGGCCGGCGACTCCGCCGGGTCCCCGGCGGGTTCGGGCGCGGCGGGCGCGACGCCGTCGTTCTCCACCGTCAGCGTGACCCACTCCCCGTCCTCGACGAGCCGCAGCTCGGCGCGGGTCGCCTGCGCGTGGCGCAGGATGTTGGTCGAGGCCTCGCGGATCACCCAGCCCAGCGCCTGGCGCGGGGCCCCCGTGAGCTCGTGGCCCCAGCCGTGGACGCTGCAGTCGATCCCCGCCGCGCCGAGGACGTCGGCGGCGTTCTCCGCCTCCGTGGAGAAGCCGACCCGCCGCAGGCCGCTGACCACGGCCCGCGTCTCGCCCATCGCCTCGGCCGCGGCCACCCGGACCTTGCCGATCTGCTCGAGTGCGCCGGCGGGGTCGCGCTCGACCAGCCGCTCGGCCAGCTCCGCCTGCAGGGCGATGACCTGCAGGTGGTGCCCCTGGATGTCGTGCAGGTCCGCGGCGATGCGCAGCCGCTCCCGGGCCACGGCCAGCTCGCGCTCGGCGGCCCGGCCGCGCTGCAGCCGGACGATCGCGTCCCACCACCACACCGACCCCAAGACCACCAAGGGAATGAGGAACCCGTAGATCAGGGCGATGAGGCTGTCCGGCGTCCCTGCGACCGACGCGGGCTCGGCCCACCACGCGCCCTCTGGATGCAGCACGAGGAACACGGCGGCGATGAGTACGACGAGGGCCAGCCCGAACCAGAACAGGCGCCACCGGCTGGGCTTGGGCAGCAGCCCGGCGATGTGGGAGACCGCAAGCCAGAACGGGAGCAGCGGCGCGAGACCGCCGGCGTCGTTCCCCCAGGAACTCAGCGCCAGCAGCAGAGGGGCCGTTCCCACGGAAGCGACCGTGCGCCACGGGGTCCGCCCCTCGTCGGGCCAGCCGGACCGGAAGCGCAGGGAGGTCTGGAAGGCGGTGAGTGCCGAGGCCGCCAGGAGGACCACCTGTACCGTGCCGAAGAGCCGGTTGGCGGTGCCGTCGCCGGCGGCATCGTTGCCGATGACCAGGTGTCCGAACGTCACCAGATACATCACGGCGTAGAGGAAGATCAGCGAGGCCCACGTCCACCACCAGAAGGTGTGGAAAGCACGCCGGGTGTTTCGCTCGTTGAAGGTGCTCGGCAGGGTCATGGCTCCAGCGTAGGCCAGTGACATTTGTCAGGGGCACGGCCTGACATCCTCCCGGTGGATACGGGCCGCCGCGGCACTTCTCCACCCCGCCCGCCGCTGATGGACTGGTCCCCTACCGAGCACGACCACCGATCAGGAGAACACCATGGACATCATCAACTGGCTCCAAGAACTCGCCGCACCGCTGCCCGGCTGGCTGCAGTCCTTCGTGATCGCCCTGGCCGGGGCCATCCCGTTCGTCGAGTCCTACACGGGGTCGGTGATCGGCGTGGTCGTCGGACTGCCCGTCTGGGTGGCGGTGCCCGCGGCGGTCGTCGGAAACTGGATCTGCATGTTCCTGCTGGTCACCCTCGGTGCCGGCATCCAGCGCCGGCTCGCCGAGCGGTCCCGCCGGGAGCCCTCCAAGGGCCAGCAGAAGTTCCTGCGGATGTTCAACCGGTTCGGCGTCCCCGGCGTCAGCCTGCTGGGCCAGTGGGTGCTTCCGAGCCAGATCACCTCCATGCTCATGGTGGGGATCGGCGCCGCGAAGAACCAGGTGGTCCTGTGGCAGTCCATCTCGATCGCGCTCTGGGGGGCCGGATTCGGCACGCTGGCCGTCCTCGGCCTGACCGCACTGGGCTCGGTGTAGCCGCGCCCCGGTCAGGCGGCCTTGCAGGCCCCGGAGGAGACGACGTCGTCGTACCCGGCGGCGGCATCGACGAGCGGGGCGACCTCCTCGAGGGAGAGCGCGTAGCCGACGTCCTCGGCGCCGCGCGCCTTCGCGAAGACGACGCCGATGAGGCGCCCCTGCTCGTCCACGAGCGGTCCACCCGAGTTGCCCTGCTCGATGTCCGCACCGAGCTGGTAGATGTTCAACGACGACGGCTCGCCGCCGTAGATGTTCTGGACGGGCACGTCCTCCACCGACTGCACGGTGGCGCCGAGCGCGCGGAACGGCCCGCCGGCCGGGTGCCCCATGAAGACGCTGGTCTCGCCGGTCGCAAGGTCCTGGCCCACGGGGAGCGGGCTCAGCCCCAGGCCCTCGACCTCGAGAACGGCCAGATCCGCGGCCGGGTCGAAGTGGGCGATCGTCGCGGGCAGGGCACGGCCGTCGCGGGTCGTGACCACGGGGTCGGTGACACCGGCGACCACGTGGGCGTTGGTGATGATCCGGTCCTCGGCGGCAGCGAAGCCGCTGCCGGTCTGGTTGACGCCGCATTCGAACGCGGTGCCGCTGACCCTGACCACGGAGTCGGCCGCCGAGTCGATGCCGGGTCCGTCGGGCAGTTGCTCGGGCTCCGGGGCGGGGGCGCTCTCGGTGGGGGCGAACGGGTCGATGAGCTCGGGGATCGTCCCGCCCATGACGGCGGACCGGGCGGAGGCGAGGGCCTCGTCGACGGGCTCGGGGGTGTACTCGCGGATGGTGCTGATGACCTTCGAGTCGGCCAGCGCCTGCGACAGGACGGGGATGCCCATCGCGGCCACCGAGAAGGACAGGGCGGAGACCACGACCGCCGCGACGGCGGTGTTGACGACGGCCCCGATCAACCGGTCGAAGGATTTGAGCGCGGGATAGTTCAGCCACAGGCGGATCCTGGCTCCCAAAGCCGTACCGATACCCTGTCCGATGATGACCAGGACGACGGCGACCGCGACGACCCAGAACAGGCGCCAGCCCGGACTGTGCACCCAGCCGGACACGACGGGCACGGCGTAGAAGGCCGCGACGGCGCCCGCGATCAGGCCGACGATCCGGCCGAGGGTGACGAAGAAGCCCTGTCGCCACCCCGACACCAGGAACGACAGCAACACGATGGCCAGGATGATGTCGAGCCAGCTGAATCCGAAAATCATTGCTCCCGATTCTACGCACGCGTTCTGTGAGTGCTCTGAGCTTAATTGACGCATGACTCACACCGTTTCGCCGTGTGGAAGTCGTCACAAGAGCACTTTGTACGGCAGAATACTCGTTAGCGCTATCTATTTTTTTGGACAGGAGATTCCATGGACATCGAGGTACTTCGCCGCGCACCGCTCTTCCAGACGCTAGGTGACGACGTTTTCTCAGCCCTTACCGACGAACTGACCGAGGTCGACCTCTCCCGCGGCGCTTCCGTCTTCCGCGAGGGCGATCAGGGCGATCAGCTCTACTTCATCGTTTCCGGCAAGATCAAGCTGGGCCGCACGGCGCCGGACGGCCGCGAGAACCTCCTGGCCGTCCTCGGCCCGGGCGAGCTCTTCGGCGAGATGGCCCTGTTCGACCCGAGCCCGCGCAACGCCACCGCCACCGCGGTCTCCGAGACCCGGCTGGCCGGCCTGCGCCACGAGAACCTGCGCAAGGTCATCGAGACCTCCCCCGAGGTGTCGATCCAGCTGCTCCAGGCTCTGGCCCGCCGCCTGCGCCGCACCAACGAGTCGCTGGCCGACCTGGTCTTCTCCGACGTTCCGGGCCGTGTCGCCAAGGCCCTGCTGGACCTGGCCGACCGCTTCGGCCGCCCGGCCACCGACGGCATCCTGGTGGCCCACGAGCTCACGCAGGAGGAGCTGGCCCAGCTGGTCGGCGCGTCCCGCGAGACCGTCAACAAGGCCCTGGCCGAGTTCGTCCAGCGCGGTTGGCTGCGCCTCGAGGCACGCGCCGTCGTGATCCTCGACATCCAGCGCCTGCGCCAGCGCTCGCGCTAAGCGCTCCGCGCCGAGTACGACGACGGCCGCCCCGCCTTCCACAGGCAGGGCGGCCGTTTCGCTCTCACGGACCGGGGCTCAGCGGGACCGCCAGCAGATCCCGCCCTCGCTGGCCGTGCTCACGGAGACCTCGAGGACGAACTGCCCGCCGGCGCTGACCAGTTGCGGGTGGAAGGTCTTGAGCTCGCGCCGGTGGGCCAGGTAGGCGATCGTGCCGCGCGTCGTGGCGATCTTCTCCAGGATGACCTCGACCGCGGGCACCGTGGCCTGGCTCAGCGTCAGGCCGACGGTCTCCTGGTGGTCCACCTCGTCGCCGAGGGCCGTGGTGCCCCGGTCCTCCAGCACGTCCGCCGCGGACTTCCACGCGGACCAGGTGCCTTTGCCCTCGAGGAGCCTGGCCTGCTGCCGCACGGGCATCGCCGCGGCGAAGTACCACGTGTCGAAGCGCCGGTGCGCGAAGTCCGGGCTCACCCAGCGGGCCAGCGGCCGCAGCAGATCCGTGCGCAGCCCGAGCCCCCGCCCGTTGAGGAGCTCGGAGAAGGAGATGTCCTCCTCGGCGACGGCCTGCCGAAGCTCCATCCACTCGTTGCTGGAGCAGTCCTCCAGCACCGAGAGCTCGTCGCCGCCGGCCAGCAGGACGCCCGTCTCCTCGAACAGCTCGCGGGCTGCGCACACGATCCGGGCGCGGGCCTCCCGATGGTCGAGGATGCCGAGCTTGTCCGCCCACTGCCCCGGCGTCGGACCGAACCAGGCGACGTTCGCGTCGTCGTCGTTCCCCTCGCTGCCGCCCGGGAACGCGATCGTTCCGAGCGGCGAGTGGCCGCGGCGGTAGCCGAGGTACGTCTCGACGCCGCGGGTGCCGTCGCGAAGGAGGACCACCGACGACGCGCGACGCGCCGCGCGCGGGGTCCGCTCCCCGTGGTTCACCCAGTTCTCGGCGGCCGGCTGCTGGTCCGGCGGCAGCTCGAAGTGCCGGCTGAGCGTCTCGGTCGCGGGCGCGCCGAGGGAGCGCGCACCGAGGGTGCGCGCTCCGCCTACCGGGCGGCGGCCGTCAGGAGAATTCCGCGACCAGTTCAACTTCAACCGGAGAATCGAGTGGCAGGACGGCGACGCCGACTGCGGATCGGGCGTGGATGCCGGCCTCGCCGAAGATCTCGCCGAGCAGCTCGGAGGCGCCGTTGACGACGCCCGGCTGGCCGGTGAAGGAGGGATCCGAGGAGACGAATCCCACGACCTTGACGATCCGGGTGATGCGGTCAAGGTCCCCGATGACCGACTTCACGGCGGCCAGCGCGTTGAGGACGCAGGTGGCAGCCATCTCCTTGGCGGCCTCCGGGGTCACGTCGGCCCCAACCTTTCCGGCGGCTGGGAGTTCGCCCTTAATGAAGGGCAGCTGGCCGGAGGTGTACGCGTGGTTTCCGCTCGTGACGGCGGGCACATACGCCGCCACCGGCGCGGCGACCTCGGGCAGCGTCAGGCCCAGCTCCACCAGGCGGTTCTCGATGGCCGAAGCACTGTTCGGCGATGTCTTGTTTTCCATGCTGTTCCTCGTCAGAAAGGGGTTACTGCTTCGGGCGCTTCATGTATGCGACATGCCCGGCACCGTTCGGCGCCGGAGTCACGGTCACGAGCTCCCAACCTTCGGAGCCCCACGTGTCCAGGACGTCCTTCGGGGTGTGCAGGGGCAGGGGCGTGATGGTGTATTCCCAAGTGGTCATACCGGCAAGGGTAGTCCCTCCAGTTAGACTGATGGGTATGGCCGGTAGTAAGTCTCCTTTGTTCGATACCGCAACCACCCTCGGCAAGATTGTTGCCTTCTTCGGTGTGAGTGCGATCTGTGGTGTGTTGGCGGCGGGATTGCTCGTCCCGATCGCCTCTCTTGCGGGTTCCAGCGCGAACGCCAGCATCGAGTTCTTCGAAGAGCTCCCGGAGGAGCTGCGGAAGGATCCGCTCTCCGTTCCGTCGACGGTCCTGGCGAACGACGGCACGACGCTGGCCACGTTCTTCGCGGAGAACCGGCAGCCGGTGTCGATCGATAAGATCTCCCAGCCGATGCAGGACGCGATCGTCTCCATCGAGGACGAGCGCTTCTACGAGCACGGCGGCGTCGACCTGCGCGGCACACTGCGCGCGGTCGTCTCCAACTTCACGTCGTCCAGCCAGCAGGGCGCCTCCACCCTGACGATGCAGTACGTCAACAACCAGATCATCAACTCCGGCGTGCTCGCCGGCATCCCGGCCGAGGAGCTGACGATCTCCGGCACCAAGGACTACGGCGACAAGCTCCGGGAGATGAAGCTGGCCATCGCCGTCGAGAAGGAGATGAGCAAGGCCGAGATCCTCGAGGGCTACCTCAACCTCGTCCTCTTCTCCGGCCGGAACTACGGCGTCGAAGCCGCAGCGCAGCGGTTCTTCTCGAAGCCGGCGGCCGAGCTGAACATCCCCGAGTCGGCCATGCTGGCCGGCATGGTGCAGATCCCCAACGTCTACAACCCCCTGACGAACCCCGAGCTGACGCAGAAGCGCCGCGACACGGTGCTCGCGGCCATGCTGCGCAACAGCACCATCACGCAGGAGGAGTACGACGACGCCGTCGCAACCGATCTCGAGTCCATGCTCAAGCCGAGCAACACCAGCTCCGGGTGCATCGCCTCATCCACCGCCCCGCACTTCTGCGACTACGTGACACACCAGATCCTCTCCAACCCGGCGTACGGCGAAACCGTGGAGGCACGCGAGAACCTGCTCTACCGCGGGGGCCTGAAGATCCAGACCACCCTGGACCCGAAGGCCCAGAAGAAGGCCCTCGAAGCCGCGCGCAAAGCCGTGCCGGCGGACGACTCCTCCAACCTCGGCAGCTCGATCGTCTCGGTCGAGCCCGGTACCGGCAAGATCCTGGCGATGGCCCAGAACAAGGAGTACGGCCCGCAGGACGATTCCTCGCATACGGTCTACAACTTCAACGTCGCCCGCGAGGACGGCGGATCGAACGGATTCCAGGGCGGTTCGACCATGAAGCCGTTCACGACGATCGCCTGGCTCCAGTCGGGGCACAACATGTGGGACCGGGTCGACGCGAGCCGGGACGGGTATCCCGATTCCTATCGCTGGAAAGCCTCGTGCCTGACGAAGGGGTACACCCAGACGGTGACGGAGGACGGAGTCTGGGACGTCAACAACTTCACCCGCGGTTACAAGCGGCCCATGACCGTCGAATACGGCCTCTACTGGTCGATCAACACCGCGACCGTCGCACAGGCCGCCCAGGTCGATCTCTGCGACATCGCCAACGCGGCAGACGCGGTCGGGATCGTCGACCAGGACAGCCGCGACGAGGAGACCGGCGAGGCGAGGCCGATCAACCCGGCCAACCCGGCGATGGTTCTCGGCTCCGCCAAGGTCACCCCGTTGTCCCAGGCCGCCGGTTTCGCGGCCTTCGCCAACAACGGCGAATTCTGCGAGCCGCGCGCACTGGTCTCGGTCACGGACTCCTCCGGGAACAGCTACAAGGTCCCGGAGCAGGAGTGCCGACAGGCGCTCAACACGAACGTGGTGCGCAACCTCAACGGGACGCTCTCGAAGATCGCATCGAAGCGCGTCGCCAAGGGCACCATCTCCTCGCCGGTCGCCGGCAAGACGGGCACCAGCAATGGTGCGGCGTCGACGTGGTTCGTCGGGTACACCACTGGTATCTCGACCGCCGCTTGGGTCGGCCGCCACGACGGCAACGCCGACGTGTTCGGGCTCGAGGTCAACGGGGTCACCCCTGAGAACCCGGACTCCTCCTCCTGGGCGGCGCCAATGTGGCTCGACTACATGACCGACGTCATCCCGAACTACGAGGCTGACGAGTTCGGCAGCGCCGATTCGAAGCCGGCACCGCCCCCCGCCCCGGAACCCGAGCCGGAGGACAGCGGCAGCGACGACAACGAAGGCTCCGGCTCGGACGACGAGTCCGAGTCCGAGAGCAGCTCCGAGGACGATTCGAGCGGCGACACCGGTGAAGACGAGGGCAGCGAATCGAGCAGCGCACCGGCCAGCGATTCGACCGGCGACGCCGGGTCCGGCAACACCGACACCCAGCCGGGCGGTCAGGGCGCCGGAAACGGCAGCAATGGCAACGGGAACGGCAACGGAAACAGCGACGACTAGCACGCGGGGGACCGAGACGACATGGCAGATGCGCTGATCCGAGGACTGCGTCGAGGGGCCACCACGGCGGCCGCCGCCGCGGCCGCCGGGACGATGGCGGTGGGCTACGGCCTGTGGGAGCGGAACCAGTTCACGGTCCGCCACGAATCGGTACCGGTACTGCCTCCCGGGGCCCCCACGCTCAAGGTCCTGCACCTCTCCGACATCCACATGGTTCCCGGGCAGCGTGCGAAGGCGGCCTGGCTGAGATCGCTCGCGGACTGGGAACCGGACCTCGTGGTCAACACCGGCGACAACCTGAGCCACCAGCGGGCCGTCGGCCCCCTGCTGGACGCTCTGGAGCCCCTCATGCGCTACCCGGGCGTCTATGTGCCGGGATCCAACTGCTACTTCGCCCCGCGACTGAGCAACCCGTTCAAGTACTTCGCCGGCCCCTCCGCCGCCAAGCGGCCGGACGAGCGGATCGGACTGGACTGGCGGACGATGCACCGCGCCTTCGGCTCGGCCGGCTGGATCAACCTCTCCAACCGGAGCCAGTCCGTGCCCCACGGGCGCCTCCGGCTCGATTTCACCGGCGTGGACGACCCGCACCTCGGATACGACTCCTTCGCCGGCTGGCCCCGCGGTTCCGCCACCGGATCCGACGCGCCCCACGTGCGGATCGCCCTCGCCCACGCGCCCTACCAGCGCGTCCTCGACGAATTCACCGACGCCGGGGCGGACATCATCTTCGCCGGCCACACGCACGGCGGCCAGGTCTGCCTTCCGGGCTACGGCGCGCTCGTGTCCAACTGCGACCTGCCGACGTGGCGCGCCCGCGGGCTCACCACGTGGGAGCACGAGGGCCGCCGGGCCCCGCTGAACGTCTCCGCGGGCATCGGCACCTCCCGGTTCGCCCCGGTGCGCATCGCGTGCCGCCCGGAGGCGGTCATGCTCCGTCTCACCGCGCGCGACGCCTGACGGCCGGGTACGGCTGGTCTGCCCTCGGGGCACGGGCTGACATTCGACGTCGTAATATCTGAAATATCCCCTGAACAGCCGCCGACTAGTGGCAAACTAGAGATCGAATCCAATTGGGCAAGCCCAACCACTGCCACCGGGCACCCGATTGCCAGTCGTCCATTCCCGAGACATCGATCGAGGCTGCCCCGTGGCGCACCACCAGCGAAGCGGCCGGGCTGACACCCGGACCACGACCCTGACCGAGACCTTCGGTCGACTTGTCCCCCACCTTCGACCCATCATGGCGCGGCTCGTCCTCGGCGGCCTCTGCGCACTGCTGGCGAGCGTCGTCGCACTGACCATCCCGCGCGTGCTCGGCTGGCTGGTCAACACAGTCCTCACCGGCGAGGGTGCGGCCTCCGCCGTCTGGCTCGGCGTCGCGATCGTCGCGCTCCTCGGCGCGTTCGAGGCCCTCCTGATCTGGCTGCGGCGCGTCTTCGTCATCTCCCCGACCGCGGGTATCGAGACGTCGCTGCGGCTGAACCTCTTCCGGCACCTGCAGCAACTCCCGGTGGCCTTCCACGACCGCTGGGGGTCCGGCCAGCTGCTCTCCCGCTCCATGGGCGACCTGTCGCTGCTGCGCCGCTGGATGGCTTTCGGATCGATCATGCTGGTCGTCTCCTCCCTGACCGTCATCGCGGGTCTGGCCTTCATGTTCTCCTCGAGCTGGATCCTGGCCCTGATCTATCTGGCCGGCGCCATCCCGATCACCATCCGGGCGTTCAAATTCCGCACGGTGTTCCGCGACGCCAGCCGTCTCAGCCAGGATCAGGCCGGCGACCTCGCCACCACCGTGGAGGAGGCTGTCCACGGCATCCGCGTCATCAAGGCGTTCGGCCGCGGCCGCGAGGCCCTCGACGGGTTCCACGCCCAGGCGCAGAAGCTCCGCGACACGGAGATCCACAAGGCGCGCACCCTCGCAGGCTTCATGGCCCTCGTCGTCGCGCTGCCGGAGGTCACGCTCGGCCTCGGCCTCTTCACGGGCCTGTGGTTGACCGCGGACGGCCAGCTGCTCGTGGGCGATCTCGCGGCCTTCTTCGCGACCGCCGCCTTCCTCGCGGGCCACGTCGAGGGCATCGGCATGCTGCTCGGCATGACGCTGACCACCAAGACCGCGCTCGACCGCCACTATGAAGTCATCGACTCGCCCGCCACCATCACCTCGCCGGATCACCCGCGCGTCCCCGAGAATCCCGCGGGCCACCTCGTGATGCGCGACGTGTCCTTCACCTACCCGGACGCCCCGGGGGCCGCGAACGTCGTCGACGGGCTCGACCTCGAGGTCCGCCCCGGCGAGACCATGGCGCTCGTCGGCGGCACGGGCAGCGGCAAGTCCACGCTGCTGCACCTCGTCCCGCGCCTCTACGAGGCCACCGGCGGGGCCGTCGAGCTCGACGGTCTCGACGTCCGCGAGTACGACGTCGAGGCGTTGCGCACCGCGATCGCGGTCGCCTTCGAGGACTCCATCCTGTTCTCCTCCTCCGTTCGCGAGAACGTCCTGCTCGGCGCGCGGCCGCAGCCCGGACGGACGGCGGACGATCAGCTGGCCGAGGCGCTCGACGTCGCCCAGGCCCAGTTCGTGCACGACCTGCCCGACGGCGTCGAGACCCTCATCGGCGAGGAGGGCCTCTCCCTCTCCGGCGGGCAGCGCCAGCGCCTCGCCCTCGCCCGGGCCATCGCCGCCAAGCCCCGGCTCCTGGTATTGGACGACCCGCTCTCCGCCCTCGACGTCCGCACGGAGGAGGCGGTCACGGCCCGGCTGCGCAGCGTCCTCGAGGGCACGAGCACCCTCATCGTCGCCCACCGCCCGTCGACCGTCATGCTCGCAGACCGGGTTGCCCTGATGGAGCACGGGCGCATCAAGGACGTCGGCACGCACAGCGAGTTGCTCGCCCGGAGCGCGCACTACCGGTTCGTGATCGCCGCCGGCGATGAACCGCCCAGTGTCGAGGAAGTCCTCGACACCGAAGACACCGCCACGGAAGGAGACCCGGCATGAGCGGGATGTCCGGCGTCGCCGGAGAAGACAACATCGAGCTGGGCGCGGACGACCGGCGGCGCGTCCGGCGTCGTTCCCTCCGGCTGCTGAAGACGCTGGCGGGGCCGATCAGAGGCAGGCTCGCCGGCACGGCCCTGCTGGTCCTCGTCTCGGCCGGAGCACGCGCCACGCTGCCGCTGCTGGTGGCCTGGGCGATCGACTCGATGCTGCCGCGCGTCATCGACGGCGACCTGGCCGCGCTCGGATTCGTCGGGGGCGCCTACGTCGCCACGGCCATCACGGCCGGCGGGCTGCTCGGCGTCTACACCTGGGCCGCCGCCAACGTCAGCCAGGCGATGCTGCTGGATTTGAGGCTGCGCGTCTTCCGGCACACGCAGCTGCTGAGCCTCGAATTCCACGAGACCTACACGTCGGGGCGCGTGATCTCCCGCCAGACCTCCGACCTGGAGACCCTGCGGGAGCTGCTCGACCAGGGGATCTCCCAGCTGGTCTCCGGCATCGCCTTCGTCCTCTTCACCGCGATCAGCATGTTCATCCTCGACTGGAAGACCGCGCTCGTCGTCGTGGGTGCCGCGGTCCCCATCGCCATCATCTTCCGCTGGTACCAGGTCCGATCGGAGCTGGTCTACCGCGAATCCCGGGTCTTCTCCGCCCGGGTGATCACCACGTTCGTCGAGACGATGACGGGCATCCGGGCCGTCAAGGCCTTCCGCCGCGAGGCCGCCGGCGACGAGAAGTACACGGACGTGGCACACGAGTACCGCGACAACACCCTGCGCAGCATCTCCCTCTTCGGAATCCTGCAGCCCGTGCTCATGCTCATCGGCAACCTCACCGTCGCCGCCGTGCTCCTCGTCGGCGGCTTCCGGGTCCTCGACGGCTCCCTCGCCGTCGGCGCGCTCATCGGGCTCCTGCTGACCGCCAAACGCGTGTTCCAGCCGATCGAGGCGATCGCGATGTTCTACAACTCGTTCCAGGCGGCCACGGCGGCGCTCGAGAAGGTCTCCGGCCTCCTCGAGGAGCGCCCGACCGTCGTCGAACCCGCCCGGCCGCAGCCCCTGCCGGCCGCCGAAGGCGCCGTCGAGTTCAAGCGGGCGGTCTTCGGGTACGGCGACGGCCCGGTGGTCATGGAGGAGTTCGACCTGACGATCCCGGCCGGGCAGACCGTCGCCGTCGTCGGGCAGACGGGTGCCGGCAAGTCGACGCTCGCGAAGCTGATCGCCCGCTTCTACGACCTGACTGCCGGAGAACTCACCCTCGACGGCGTCGACCTGCGCGATCTCAGCCAGGACGACCTGCGCCGGGCCGTCGTCATGGTCACCCAGGAGGCGTTTCTCTTCTCCGGCTCGGTCGCCGACAACATCGCTCTCGGCCGGCCGGAGGCGACCCGGGAGGAGATCGTCCTGGCCGCCCGGGCCGTCGGCGCCCACGAGTTCATCGAATCGCTGCCCGAGGGCTATGACACGGACGTGAACAAGCGCGGCGGACGCGTCTCGGCCGGGCAGCGGCAGCTGATCTCGTTCGCCCGCGCGTTCCTGGCGGACCCGAGGGTGCTGATCCTCGACGAGGCCACGAGCTCGCTCGACATCCCCAGCGAGCGGCTGGTCCAACAGGCCCTCGAGCGCCTGCTCGGCGAGCGCACAGCCCTGATCATCGCCCACCGCCTCTCGACCGTCGAGATCGCCGACCGGGTGCTCGTGGTGCACGACGGCCGGATCGTCGAGGACGGCAGCCCCTCCGAGCTCATCGCCGCGGGCGGCCGTTTCACCTCCCTGCACCAGGCGTGGCGGGACTCACTGACCTGAGAACGGATCGGCCCGGAAGACGACGCCGGCCCGCAGCGTCCGTGCGGATGCTGCGGGCCGGCGTCGTGCGGGGTTCGCCCATGCCTCAGGCGGCGAACGTCCGCCCGGTGAGGCGCTCGTAGGCGTCGATGTAGCGGGCGCGCGTCTTCTCGACGATGTCGGCCGGCAGGGCCGGCGGCTCCTCGCCGCTCGACTTGTCCCAGCCGGAGGCGTCCGAGGTGAGCCAGTCGCGGACGAACTGCTTGTCGAACGAGGGCTGGGCGCGGCCGGGCTCGTAGGTCTCCGCGTCCCAGAAGCGGGACGAGTCCGGGGTCAGCACCTCGTCGCCGAGCGTGATGGCGCCCGTCGACGGGTCGAGGCCGAACTCGACCTTGGTGTCGGCGAGGACGATGCCGCGGTCGCGGGCGATGGCCTCCGCCGTCGTGTAGACGTCGAGCGTGAGGCGCGCGAGCTCGGCGGCGACGTCCGCGCCCACACGCTCGACGGCCTGCTCGTAGGTGATGTTCTCGTCGTGCTCGCCCACCTCGGCCTTGGCGCTGGGGGTGAAGATCGCCGGCTCCAGCTTGGAGCCGTCGACCAGTCCGGCGGGCAGCGGCAGGGAGCAGACGGTCTGCTCGGCCCTGTACTCGACCAGTCCGGAGCCGGTCAGGTAGCCGCGGGCGATGCACTCGATGGGGTACATCTCCAGCTTCTTGCAGACCATGGCCCGCCCGTCGACCTCGGCCGGGACGTCCGTGGAGATGACGTGGTTCGCGACGGAGAGCTGGTCGAACCACCACAGGCTCAGCTGGGTGAGGACCTTGCCCTTGTCGGGGATCTCGCTGGCGAGGACGAAGTCGTAGGCGCTGATCCGGTCGCTGGCGACCACCAGGACGCGGTCGGTCACCGAGGCGTCCGCGGGGACGTAGAGGTCGCGGACCTTGCCCGAGTAGACGTGCTTCCAGCCGTCGAGGACAGGTGCGTCGGTCTCGAAGCCCGCCATCAGTTCGCCTCCCCCGCCGTGCCGGCCCCGGCGACGTGCCGGCCCCGGGAGGCGTTCGGGACGCTGATCTGCCCGGCCGCCGCCTTCTCGGCGATGTCGCGGCGGAACTGGACGCCTTCCCAGGAGATGCGTGCGACGCCGTCGTACGCTGTGGCGCGCGCGGCGGACAGGTCCGCCCCGAGGCCGACGACGGCGAGCACGCGGCCGCCCGAGGTCACGACCTCGCCGGCATCGTTCGTGGAGGTGCCGGCGTGCAGGACGGACACGTTCTCCAGCGCGGCGGCGGCGTCGATGCCGCCGATCGCGTCGCCCTTGCGGGGACTGTCCGGGTAGTTCGCCGACGCCAGGACGACGCCGACGGCGGACTCGCTGCGCCAGTGCAGCTGCTCCGCATCGTCGAGCTCGCCCTTCGCGGCCGCGAGCAGGACGCCGCCGAGCGGCGTCTTGAGGCGGGCGAGGACCGGCTGGGTCTCCGGGTCGCCGAAGCGGGCGTTGAACTCGATGACGCGCACGCCGCGGCTGGTGACGGCAAGACCGCAGTACAGGACGCCGGCGAACGGGGTGCCGCGGCGCTCCATCTCGTGGATCGTCGGGTACGCGACGCGCTCCATGACCTCGTCGACGAAGCCGGCCGGCAGCCACGTCAGCGGCGTGTACGCGCCCATGCCGCCCGTGTTGGGCCCCTCGTCGCCGTCGAAGATGCGCTTGAAATCCTGGGCGGGCGCAAGCGGCACGGCGTGCTTGCCGTCGGAGATGACGAACAGGGAGACCTCCGGGCCGTCGAGGAATTCCTCGATGACCACGGTGCCGCCGGCGGCGAAGCAGGCCTCCGCGTGGGCCAGCGCCTCGGCGCGGTCCTCCGTGACGACGACGCCCTTGCCCGCGGCGAGGCCGTCGTCCTTGACGACGTAGGGTGCGCCGAACGCGTCCAGGGCGTCGGCCGCCTCCGCGGCGTCGACCGCGACGCGGGCCATTGCCGTCGGGACGGACGCCTCGGCCATGACGTCCTTCGCGAACGCCTTCGAGGCCTCCAGCTGGGCGGCCTCCTTCGACGGGCCGAAGACCGGGAAGCCGGCCGCGCGCACGGCGTCGGAGACGCCCGCGGCGAGCGGGGCCTCCGGTCCGATCACGACGAGGTCGACGCCCAACCCGGTCGCGAGCGCGACCACGGCGGTGGAGTCCTGCGCATCGACCGCATGCGTCGCGACGTCCTGCGCCATCCCGGCATTGCCGGGGGCTGCGTGGACTTCGCTGACGTACGGATCTGCCAGCAGGGAACGGACAAGAGCATGCTCGCGGCCTCCGGGGCCGATCACCAGAACCTTCACGGTCCCCAAGCGTACCGGTCGTCGGCACCCGCGCGGCAGTCGCCCGGCGCGGATGACGCGCACCGCGTCGGCACCACGAGTCGTCGCTGACGGTTGCTCCGGGCCATCCATTCGTCGCTGACGGTTGCCGGGAAGCCGAAACACGACATTCCGCGACGACTCGCGCCGTGGGGCGGGGATGAGGCGGCGTCGACTTCGGCGCATCGGCATGGCGGCGGGACCGAACCAGCGTGCGCGGTCCTGCGCCGGCATGACGCGCGCACCCGCCGGCGTAGGGAACAATGGGGACCATGTCAGTCTCTCCCCGCTCCGGAACGTTCACCACCGGCGACGCCGTCGACCTGGCCTTCGTCGACCGCAACGGATTCGTCGAATCCCGGCACCTCGGCTCGGCCGTCGTCGTCGACCCGGCCGGCGAGGTCCGGCTCGAGCTCGGCGACACCACCACCCCCGTCTTCCCGCGCTCCTCCCTCAAGCCGTTCCAGGCCCTGGCCTCGATGCAGTCGGGCGCCCCGCTGGTCGGCGAGCAGGTGGCCCTGGCCTGCGCGAGCCACGTCGGCAGTGCCGAGCACATGGAGCTGGCCGAGCAGATGCTGCACGCCGCCGGGCTCACCGAGGACCACCTGCGCTGCCCGACCGCCTGGCCGCAGCACGCCGCGACCCGCACCGCCCTGACCCGCGGCGAGCTCGAGATCGGCGGGCGCACCCTGGACGCCGCGCAGTCGCGCCTCTCCTTCAACTGCTCCGGCAAGCACGCGGCGTTCCTGTGGGCGTGCGTGGAGAACGGCTGGGACCTCGAGACCTACCTCGACGCCGACCATCCGCTGCAGCAGCGTGTCGTCGACATCGTCGAGGAGTACGCGGGCGAGAAGATAGCCCATCTTGCGGTCGACGGCTGCGGCGCCCCGGTGCCCGCGATCTCGCTGCGCGGCCTGGCCCGGGCCACCGGCAAGCTGGCCGCGGCGCCGTCGGACAAGTCCTCCAATGCGCGGGCGGCCACGATCGCGACCGCCATGCTCGACTACCCGTGGGCCGTGCACGGGCACGGCGAGGAGAACACCGTGGTCATGGAGGACCTGGGCATCGTCAGCAAGCTCGGCGCCGAGGGCGTGCTCATCCTGGGCGCGCCGGACGGTACGGCCTGCGCGGTCAAGATGCTCGACGGCAACGGCCGCGGGGCCACCCTGGTGGGGCTCACGCTGATGGCGGCGGCCGGAGTGATCGAGGCGAACGCCCTGGGCCCGGTCCTGGCGAAGACGCAGAAGCCGGTCCTCGGCGGCGGCGAGCCCGTCGGCAACGTGCGCCTCGCCGCGCCCGTCGTGGAGATGCTGGACTAGGCACATGGGAGTACGACGACGGATCGCACCCGACGCCGGCAGCGCCGCCGTGGGCGCGTGGCTGCGCGAGGCGGGCTTGGATGCCGCGGCGCCCGAGGCCGAGGTGCTGGCCGCGGTCGACGCGGTCGCGCTGGACCGCAGGACGCTGGCGACGGCGGTGCGGTACGCGCTCGAGGAGCTGTCCGAGGCCGCCGAGGGCGACTCGGTCGAGGTCCGGGTCCCGCCGTTCGGCGTCGCCCAGTGCATCGAGGGGCCGCGGCACACGCGCGGGACCCCGCCCAACGTCGTCGAGATGCCGGCCGGGATCTGGCTCGCACTCGCCACCGGGCGGCTGAGCTGGGACGCGGCGAAGGGCACGCCGACGGTGTCCGCCTCGGGCATCCGCGCCGACCTGGGCGCGGTGCTGCCGCTCGTCTGAGCCGCCCCCGCCCCTGTGCGGCAGGTGTTCTATCTTCGGTAGAATTCAGGTATGGATTCGCACGAGACCCCGGCCACCCCGTCCTCCATCGACGTCGAGGTGCGCCGCTCCCCCAGGTTCTGGCCCTTCATCGGCGCCGGCGCCGCGGTCGGCATCCTCGCGGCGCTGATCTCCGCCTACTCGGGCGAACCGCACGCCGAGTTCACCCGCGGGGCCGTCGCCGGGTTCCTGATGGTGTTCTTCGGGCTCGCCGGGGTGTTCCTGGCCGCTCTGGCCTACCTGCTGGTCGACAAGGTCATGCTGAAGAAGTCCCGGACGATGCGGGCCGAGGAGATCCAGGGCCGCGATGTCACGGACCCGGACCCCGAAGCCTAGTTTACGGAGCTATCGCGTAGCAGAAGAGACGTCCGTCACGTACCCGGACCCGGCTCGTCGAGTACCCGCCGGCACGTGAGAGAATGGGCCTCATGGCGCGAGGCGATGGAATGCTCAATCATGATCTTCTGCCCGATGAAAAGGGGCCGCAGGACGAGTGCGGTGTCTTCGGAGTCTGGGCACCCGGCGAGGACGTCGCGAAACTGGCCTACTACGGCCTGTACGCGATCCAGCACCGCGGCCAGGAGTCCGCGGGCATCGCCACCAGCGACGGCGACCGGATCAACGTCTACAAGGACATGGGCCTGGTCTCCCAGGTGTTCGACGAGAACACCCTGAACGCGATGACCGGGCACATGGCCGTGGGCCACTGCCGGTACTCCACCACCGGCGCCAGCCACTGGGCCAACGCGCAGCCGACCCTGGGCGCGACGAGCGACGGCACGGTCGCCCTCGCCCACAACGGCAACCTCATCAACTCGGCCGAACTGATGGACATGGTCCGCGAAGAACAGGGCGAGAACCTGCGCGGCGAGCTGGCGCAGGGCAATACCACCGACACCGCCCTCGTCACGGCCCTGCTGCGCGGCCACGAGGGCACCACGCTCGAGTCCACCGCCATGGCCCTGCTGCCCAAGCTCCAGGGCGCGTTCAGCTTCGTCTTCATGAACGAGGGCACCCTGTACGCCGCACGCGACCCGCAGGGCGTGCGGCCGCTCGTGCTCGGCCGGCTGGACCGCGGCTGGGTGGTCGCCTCGGAGCAGCCCGCACTCGCCACCGTGGGCGCCAGCTTCATCCGCGAGATCGAGCCCGGCGAGCTCATCGCGATCGACGAGAACGGCGTGCGGAGCCGCCGTTTCGCCGAGGCCAAGCGCGCCGGCTGCGTCTTCGAGTACGTGTACCTGGCCCGGCCGGACGCCTCGATCAACGGCCGCTCGGTCTACGAGTCACGCGTCGAGATGGGTCGGCAGCTCGCCCGCGAGAACGACGCCGAGGCGGACATCGTCATCCCCGTCCCGGAGTCCGGGACCCCCGCCGCGATCGGCTACGCCGAGGAATCGGGCATCCCGTTCGCCCACGGGTTCGTCAAGAACGCCTACGTGGGACGGACATTCATCCAGCCGTCGCAGACGCTGCGCCAGCTCGGCATCAAGCTCAAGCTCAACGCGCTCGAGCCCATCATCAAGGGGAAGCGCGTGATCGTCGTCGACGACTCGATCGTCCGCGGCAACACCCAGCGCGCGATCGTACGGATGCTGCGCGAGGCCGGCGCCGCCGCGATCCACGTGAAGATCTCCTCGCCGCCCATCAAGTGGCCGTGCTTCTACGGCATCGACTTCGCCTCGCGCGCCGAGCTGATCGCCAACGGCGCCACGATCGAGGAGATCACCCAGTCCGTGGGCGCCGACTCGCTCGCCTACATCTCCGAGGACGGGATGATCGGCGCGACCGAGCAGCCGCGCGAGCGGCTCTGCACCGCCTGCTTCACGGGCGACTACCCGATCAAACTGCCGGAGGCGAACCGCCTGGGCAAGAACCTGCTCGAGAACCCGGCCGACCCCGCCGACGGCCCCGAGGGCGGCTGCGACCCCGGGCCCGATGCCGAGTTCGAGGAGTCCCTGACGGACGCCGACCGCATCGCCAACTCGCACGCCTGAGACGCTCCCACCCCCACGACGTAAGGAACCGAAAGCCGCATGAGCGCCCCTGAGAGCAAGTCCGCCGGTATCACCTACGCCTCCGCAGGCGTCGACGTCGAAGCGGGCGACCGCGCCGTCGAACTGATGAAGGACGCCGTGAAGGCGACCCACAACGAATCGGTCCTCGGCGGCTTCGGCGGCTTCGCCGGGCTCTTCGACGCCTCGCGCCTGCTGACCTACAAGAAGCCCCTGCTGGCCACCTCCACGGACGGCGTCGGCACCAAGGTCGCGATCGCCCAGGCCATGGACATCCACCACACCATCGGCCACGACCTCGTCGGCATGGTCGTCGACGACATCGTCGTGGTCGGCGCCGAGCCGCTCTTCATGACCGACTACATCGCCTGCGGCAAGGTCGTCCCGGAGCGCATCGCAGACATCGTCCGCGGCATCGCCGAGGCCTGCTCCATCGCCGGCACCGCCCTGGTCGGCGGCGAGACCGCCGAGCACCCGGGCCTGCTCGGCGAGCACGAGTACGACGTCGCCGGCGCGGCAACGGGCGTCGTCGAGGGCGATTCGGTCCTCGGCCCGGAGCGCGTGGCCGAGGGCGACGTCGTCATCGCGATGGCCTCCTCCGGCATCCACTCCAACGGCTACTCGCTGGTCCGCCGGGTCATCAACCACGCCGGCTGGGCGCTGGACCGCGAGGTCTCCGAGCTCGGCAAGACCCTCGGCGAGGAGCTGCTCGTCCCGACGAAGGTCTACGCGGCCGACTGCCTCGATCTGGTCAAGACCCTCAACACCGACGGCGCGGCCCCGCTGCACGGTTTCAGCCACGTCACCGGCGGCGGCCTGGCCGCGAACCTGGCGCGCGTGCTGCCGCAGGGCCTCATGGCGACCATCGACCGCAGCACGTGG
The DNA here is from genome assembly GCF_014651715.1 of Zhihengliuella salsuginis. Taxonomy (GTDB): domain Bacteria; phylum Actinomycetota; class Actinomycetes; order Actinomycetales; family Micrococcaceae; genus Zhihengliuella; species Zhihengliuella salsuginis. The sequence continues at coordinate 138,459 of NZ_BMXK01000003.1, read as the reverse complement.
GAGCTGCCGGCGATCTTCCGCGTGGTCGGGCAGCTCGGCGGCGTCCCGCAGGCCGACCTCGAGCGGACCCTGAACCTGGGCGTCGGCATGGTCGCGATCGTCGAGGCCTCCGCGGCCGACGCGGCGGTCGCCCGCCTCAACGAGCGCGGCGTCGCCAGCTGGGTCATGGGCTCGGTCTCACAGGCCACCGACGAGGCCGCGACGGCCGGCTCGGACTTCGTCCAGGGCGCCAAGGGCGTCGACGGCGGCGCCGTCCTCATGCAGGGCGCCTACGCCGGCTGATCCCGCCCGCCCCGCGCAGGGCCCGGCACCGAGCACGGTGCCGGGCCCGCGGTCTGTCCGGAGGGCGGGCCCGTGCGGGACACTGGGCCCATGGGCTCCTACGTGGTGGTGGTCTTCGTCCACCCGCTGGCGGCCGGAACCAGGTTCGGCCGCCGCGAGTGGCCGCTGCATGCGACGCTGCTGCGCTTCGACGCCGCCGGCCCGCCGGCGCTGATCCGACGACTGGCCGGCGGAGCCGTGGCCCGGGTCCGGCGGGGCACCGCCCTGGTGGGCGCCGACGACCGGTTCGGCCGCGGGGGCTCGGTGCCGGTCTCCCTGCTCGCGGAGGCCGAGACGCTGTCGGCCCTGCACCGGGAGCTGCACGCGGCGCTGACCGGTGACCCGGAGGCCGGCACCCGGCTGCCCGGGCCGCGGCACGCCCTCGGCGGGTACCGCCCGCACATCAGCCACACGACGGGACGTCCGCATCCGGGCGAGCGCCTCGAAGTCGCCGAGGCGGCCCTCGTGGACATGCGCCCCGACGGCGACAGCCGGTACCGGAAGGTGCTGGCGGTGTGGCCGCTGGACGACGGCGGCCGCTCCCCGCACGGGGAACGGCCGCCGTCGTCGTCCGGGACGGGCTAGAGCAGATCGTTGCGCAGGCGCTCGAGGGCCGTGCCGACCCGGGCCCGCCACCGCCAGTCCGCCTTGGCGTCGGCGCGGCTCGGCCCGCCGTTGATGATGCCGACCGGCTTGGACTCGCGCACCGCGTCGAGCACGATCTTGTAGCCGCTCATGACGGCGAGCGAGGAGCCGACCACGAGCACCCCGCGCGAGGCGGCCTCCAGTTCAGCGACCGCCTTCTTGCGTTCAGCCGGGACGTTCTCCCCGAAGTAGACGACGTCGGGCTTGAGCTCGACGCTCCCGCACACGATGCACCCGACCATGACGAAGGCGTCCACGTGGCGCTCCTCGAGGGTGACATCGCCGTCGGGGTTCACCGCCGACGGGTCGAGCTCGATGCGCTCCAGGTAGCCGGGGTTGGCTTCGACGAGCCGGGCGTCGAGATTCGGCCGCGACTCGACGTTTCCGCAGTTCAGGCACCGCACGAGCGAGAGGTCGCCGTGCAGCGGGATCACGTTCTCGGAGCCCGCGGCGACGTGCAGGCCGTCGACGTTCTGGGTCACGATGCCGCTGAGCTGGCCGTGCCGCTCGAATTCGGCGAGGAGGTAGTGGCCCCTGTTCGGGGCGGCGGTGTGCATGTGGCGCCACCCGACGAAGCTCCGGGCCCAGTAGCGGTGGCGGGCCGCCGGGTCGTGCTTGAACTCCTGGTAGGTCATCGGCCGGTGCCGCTTGAGGGACCCGTTGGGTCCGCGGTAGTCGGGGATGCCCGAGTCCGTCGAGATGCCGGCGCCCGTGATGACCAGGACGTCGCCGGCGGCGAGCATGCTGTAGATGCCGGCCTCCGCGCGCGCGGGATCCTGCGGCTCCGCCGTCTCGTCGACGACGCGGGCGATCGAACGCAGGGCCGCCTTGTGGGCCGTGTCGATGGCCAGCTCGGCGGCGGGACCCGCACTGCTTAAACGTCCGCGGCCGGGGGTGGCTTCACCACTCCCGGCCCCGTTCGCGAGGACGTTCTCAGCCGAACCGTCGCTCATCCTCATCGTCGCCATCGGCGTATTTGTCCGCGTACTCCGATTCAAAGGGATCGTCGTGCTGCTCCGCCGCCTGGCCGGTGGTACCGAGCTCGCGTTGGAGGGCAGACAAATCAGTGGCCGGGGAGTAGTACTTGATGTCCCGGGCCTGCCGTGTTGCTTTTGCCTTCTGACGGCCGCGCCCCATGGCGAGACCCCCTTCGCGGTAGTGATCCGGAGTTGGTCCCTCAGTCACGAGGGAGGCTCCGGATTAAGTGACTGGATCGTTCGTATTCCAAGGTTAACATGTTTCAGCAGTGAACGCGGCCCGCATGTGACCTATCTCGACATGGCCGATCCTGCGCCCGCAGGCCGACCCGCACCGATATGGTGGTAGTGAAATCGCCGCCTGAGTCCCAACTGCTTGAGCAGGAGCTACGTGGAACCCACCCGTGAACCGGAGTCCTCTCCCTACCAGCCTCCGATACCCGCCGAAACGCAGACCCGACGCCCCTCGCGCGTCTGGCTGCTGGTCGGGATCGTCGCGGTGGTCCTGCTCGTCGTCTACGCGGTGTTCCGGCTCGGCAGCAGCGGCGAGGCACCCCCTGAGGCGGGCGACGACGTCGTGCGCGATTCCGATCCCGGCATCGACGGGATCATCGCCGCGGACGCCCCGGCGTCGAGCTTCGTGGTGGGCGACTGCCTGACGTCGTTCACGAGCCCTCTCGAGCCGGCGACGATCGTCGAATGCGAGACTCCCCACACGGCCCAGTTCATCGGGACCGCCGACCTCGACCCGGACATCCCCTACCCCGGCAAGCCGGACACCACGGAGAAGGCCGCCGAGGCCTGCAAGCAGATCAAGCTCGACACCGACGTGCTGACCTCCCAGCGGTGGGAGTACCAGTTCAGTCAGCCGACGGGCGGCTCGTGGGAGGCCGGCGACCGCTCGGTCGACTGCTTCCTGGCCGTCACATCCCCCGACGAAACCGCGACCGGAACGCTCCTGCCCGCCGAGTCCGCCGAGGAGACCGAGTCCTGACCTCGGCGGGACCGCCGCCCGGCGCTCGACCGGACAGCGGTCCCGACGGCCGCCGCCGGCGCGGCTACGCGCGTTCGACCGTCAGCGCGGCAGCCTCCCCCTCGGCCCCGCCGACATCGACGGCCACCGCGTCGCCGTCGGCAATCGCGCCGGAGAGCAGCGCACGCGCCAGCCGGTCCCCGATCTCGCGCTGGACGAGCCGGCGCAGCGGCCGGGCGCCGTACGCCGGGTCGTACCCGGTCAGCGCCAGCCAGTCGCGAGCCCCCGCGCTGACATCGAGCGCCAGCCGGCGCTCCGCCAGCCGGGCGCCGAGCGCGCGCACCTGCAGGTCGACGATCGAGCCCAGCTGCTCCAGCGAGAGCGGATCGAACATGATGACCTCGTCGAGCCGGTTCAGGAACTCGGGCTTGAACGACGCGTTGACGATGCTCATGACCGCCTCCGACTTCGCCGCGTCCTCCAGGGTCTGGTCCACCAGGAACTGCGAGCCCAGGTTGGAGGTCATCACGAGGATCACGTTGCGGAAGTCGACGGTGCGGCCCTGGCCGTCGGTGAGGCGCCCGTCGTCGAGCACCTGCAGCAGGATGTCGAAGACCTCCGGATGGGCCTTCTCCACCTCGTCCAGCAGGACCACCGAGTACGGGCGGCGGCGCACGGACTCGGTCAGCTGGCCGCCCTCGTCGTAGCCGACATAGCCGGGAGGCGCGCCGACCAGGCGCGAGACCGAGTGCTTCTCGGAGTACTCGGACATGTCGATGCGGATCATGGCTCGCTCGTCGTCGAACAGGAAGTCGGCGAGAGCCTTCGCCAGCTCGGTCTTGCCGACGCCCGTCGGACCGAGGAACAGGAACGAACCGGTCGGCCGGTCGGGGTCGGAAATGCCCGCCCGGGCCCGGCGCACCGCATCGGAGACGGCGCCCACGGCCTTCGTCTGGCCGATGAGACGCTCGCCGAGGAACTGCTCCATCGCGAGCAGCTTGGCCGATTCGCCCTGCAGCATGCGCCCGGCGGGGATGCCGGTCCACGCGCTGATGACCTCGGCGATGTCCTCCGCGGAGACCTCCTCGGAGACCATGAGGTCCCGCTCGCCGGCTTCCGCCTCGGCCGCCTGGGCCTCGGCGAGCTGCTTCTCGAGCGCCGGGATCTCCCCGTACAGCATGCGCGAGGCCTTCTCCAGGTCGCCCTCGCGCTGGAGCTTCTCGGCCTGGCTGCGCAACTCGTCCACCCGGACCTTCAGGTCACCGACGCGGTTCAGGCCGGCCTTCTCCGCCTCCCAGCGCGCATTGAGGCCGTCCAGACGCTCCTTCTTGTCCGCCATGTCGGCCCGCAGCGCCTCGAGGCGCTCGATGGAGGCCGGGTCGGTCTCGGCGGCGAGCGCGAGCTCCTCCATGGTCAGCCGGTCGACGGCGCGGCGGAGCGCGTCGATCTCCTCGGGCGCGGAGTCGATCTCCATGCGCAACCGGGAGGCGGCCTCGTCGACGAGGTCGATGGCCTTGTCCGGCAGCTGGCGCCCGGTGATGTACCGGTTGGACAGGTTGGAGGCCGCGACCAGCGCGGAGTCGGCGATCTGGACCTTGTGGTGCGCCTCGTAGCGCTCCTTGAGCCCGCGCAGGATCCCCACCGTGTCCTCGACGCTGGGCTCCCCCACGTAGACCTGCTGGAAGCGGCGCTCCAGCGCGGCGTCCTTCTCGATGTTCTCCCGGTACTCGTCCAGCGTCGTGGCACCGATGAGGCGCAGTTCGCCGCGGGCCAGCATGGGCTTGAGCATGTTCCCCGCGTCCATGGCGCCCTCGGAGGCGCCGGCGCCGACGACCGTGTGGATCTCGTCGATGAAGGTCACGATCTGGCCGTCGGAGTTCTTGATCTCCTCCAGCACGGCCTTGAGCCGCTCCTCGAACTCGCCGCGGTACTTGGCGCCGGCCACCATGGAGCCGAGGTCGAGGGAGATGAGCGTCTTCCCCCGCAGGGACTCGGGCACGTCGCCGGCGACCATGCGCTGGGCCAGCCCCTCGACGACGGCGGTCTTGCCGACGCCGGGCTCGCCGATGAGGACGGGGTTGTTCTTGGTGCGGCGGGAGAGCACCTGCACGACGCGGCGGATCTCCGCGTCGCGCCCGATGACCGGGTCGAGCTTGCCGGAGCGGGCGATCGCGGTCAGGTCGGTGCCGAACTTCTCGAGCGCCTGGAAGGTCGCCTCCGGGTCCGGATTGTCGACGGTGCGGTCCCCGCGCAGCGACGGCAGGGCGGCGCGCAGGGATTCGGCCGTCGCGCCGGCCTCGCGGAGGATGCCCCCGGCGGCGCCCGTGTCGAGGGCGAGTCCGATGAGCAGGAATTCGGTGGAGACGTAGGAGTCCCCCGCCTCGGAGCTGGACTGCTGGGCGGCCTGAACCACCTGCAGCAGCTGGCGGGAGAACTGGGCCTGGGCCACCGAGGAGCCGGACGACGCCGGCAGCGCCTTGATCGCCGAGCTCGCCTTGGTCGAGACGACGTCGGGGTCGACCTCGACGGACTTCAGGAGGGCGACCGCCACCGAGTCGCGCTTGTCCATGAGCGCCTTGAGCAGGTGGGCGGGCTCGATCTGCGGGTTGCCGGCGGTCGAGGCGTTCATGCCGGCGGCGGAGAGCACCTCTTGGCTCTGGGTCGTGAAATTGTTGTCCACTGACGGTCCTTTCTCTTGGCGGACGAACCACTCAAACTTGAGTCTACCTAACTCAACTTTGCAGAGGGAAGTTCTATTCCCGCCAGGAGGGGCTTCCGCGCGGCGTACGGCGCCTCGTCAGACGCGCGCCGGGCCGGCCGTCAGGAGGCCGCGGCCGCCGCCTCGATCGCCGCGAGATCCAGCCTGCCCATCGGCATGAAGGCCTCTGTCACGCGCCGGCGCACGTCCGGGTCGTCGTCGCCGAACAGCTCGATCAGGCGGCGCGGGACCACCTGCCAGGAGACGCCGAACCGGTCCTTGAGCCAGCCGCACCGCCCCTCCTCGCCGCCATCGGCCAGGGCGTCCCAGTAGTAGTCGATCTCCTCCTGCGTCTCGCAGAGGATCTGGAAGGACACCGCCTCGTCGAAGGAGAACTGGTCCCCGCCGTTGAGCCCCACGAACCGGGTGCCGCCGATCTCGAAGTCGACGGTCAGCGGCTCGCCGCCCCGCTCGTCACCCGCGATCGCATCGCCGACGCGGGCGTCGGGGAAGACGGAGGCGTAGAACGCGGCGGCCTGACGGGCCGTCCCGTCGAACCAGAGGCAGGTCACCAGAGGCTTCATCGATGTCGGTTTCATGGTGCACGCACCGTCCCTCGCGTCGTCGTGGGCGCTTCACGGCCCAAGATACGCCTCGACCGGCCCGCTGATAACCCCGGCCGGGCTAGGCGCGCTGGTAGGTGGGCAGGACGGCGTCGGACGGGACGATCGCCTTGCCGAGCGGGACCAGCGAGACCGGGATCAGCTTCAGGTTGGCGATGCCCAGCGGGATGCCGATGATCGAGATGAACATGGGGATCGCCGTGACCACGTGGCCGATCGCGATCCAGATGCCCGCGACGATGATCCAGATGACGTTGCCGAGCGTGGAGAAGAAGCCGACGTTCGGCCCGCGGTCGACGATGGTGCGGCCGAACGGCCAGAGCGCGTAGAGGCCGATGCGGAACGACGCGATGCCGAACGGGATCGTCACGATCAGGATGCAGCAGATGATGCCGGCTGCGAAATAGCCCAGCGCCAGCCACAGCCCGCCGAAAAGGAGCCAGATGACGTTCAGGACGGCCGAGAGAGTGGTCTTCATACCCCTCATTCTGCCCCAGCGGGTCACCTGCGGCCATGGGGGACACCCCTGATCCGCCCCGGATCTCGCGGTAACCTGTCAGGGATGAACATTCCGGAAGATCGCAAGCGCCCCACCTCCGGCCGCGCCGTCGACGACCCCAGCTACTACCGCACCGAACCCGTCTCCTTCGTCCGCCGCGGATCCCGGCTGCAGGGCCGCCGCCTGCGCGCGTGGGAGGAGTACGCCGGCCAGTACCTCTACGAGGTCCCCCGCGACATCGCGGACACCTCCGTCAGCCGCGAGGCCAGGTTCGACCAGGAAGCCGCCTTCGGGCGCCTGGCCCCGTTGACCGTCGAGGTCGGGTCCGGCCTCGGCGAGGCCATCGTGGCGCAGGCGGCCGAGCATCCCGAGCGCGACTTCCTCGCTGTAGAGGTGTACACCCCCGGACTGGCGCAGCTGATGCTGCGCGCGGGCAAGCTGGGGCTGACGAACATCCGGACGATCCAGGCGAATGCGCCCGAGGTTTTCGAGTTTCTGCTCACACCCGGCTCCGTGGACGAGGTCCAGGTGTTCTTCCCGGACCCCTGGCACAAATCCCGCCACCACAAACGCCGACTGGTGAAACCCGGTTTCGCCGCTCATGTCGCACAAGCCATGGCGCCCGGCGGCACCTGGCGCCTGGCGACCGACTGGCAGGAGTACGCCGAGCACATGCGCGACATACTGGACCCCGACGAGCACTTCGAGAACGTCCACGACGGCTGGGCGCCGCGCTTCGAGGGCCGGATCCAGACGAGTTTCGAAACCAAAGCACTGAAAGCCGGACGCTCGATCTTCGATCTGACCTACCGGAGAAAGTAGCCCTCCCTCACGAACGGGTGTGTCGTAACCCATACGGGTCGCGGTATATTCGCCGTCATGGACCTCTTCCAGAACGAATTCATCGAGGGGTGGCTGTCGGATTCCGGCGGCTGGCTCTGGACATGGATCATCTTGCCCGTGGTCGCCTTCGTCGGCCTGTACTTCACCATCCGCAGCGGTGCCGTGCAGCTGCGGATGATCCCGAACATGATCAAGACGCTCTCCGACAAGGCCCTGATCGGGCCCGACGGAAAGCCCAAGTCGATCTCGGCTTTCCAGGCCTTCACCATCTCCGCGGCATCCCGTGTGGGCACCGGCAACGTCGCCGGTGTCGCCACGGCCATCGCCATCGGCGGCCCTGGTGCCATCTTCTGGATGTGGACCATGGCCTTCATCGGCGGCGCCTCGAGCTTCGTCGAGTCGACGCTCGGCCAGCTCTACAAGGAGAAGCGCCCCGACGGCTACGTCGGCGGCCCGGCCTACTACATGCAGAAGGGCCTGAACGCCCGCTGGCTCGGCATCATCTTCTCCATCATCCTGATCGTCTGCTTCCCGCTCGCCTTCTCGTCGCTGCAGGCGAACACGATCGCGCAGGCCGTCACGGGCGCCGCCGGAACCGACGACCCGTCGCTCATGATCACGATCGCCGTCGTGCTCGCCGTGATGACGGCGCTCGTGGTCTTCGGCGGCATCCGCCGCATCGCCCACGTCAGCCAGGCGCTCGTGCCGGCGATGGCGCTGCTCTACATCCTGTTGGGCATCGTCGTCGTCGTCATGAACATCTCCGAGCTGCCGCGCGTGATCGGCCTGATCTTCTCCGAAGCCTTCAACTTCAACTCCGCCATCGGCGGCGGGCTCGGCGCCGTGATCATGCAGGGCGTCAAGCGCGGCATGTTCTCCAACGAGGCGGGCCTCGGCTCGGCCCCCAACGCCGGCGCGTCCGCCGCCGTGACCCACCCCGCCAAGCAGGGGCTCGTGCAGACCCTCGGCGTCTACTTCGACACCTTCATCATCTGCTCGGTCACCGCGTTCATCATCCTCGTCGCCGTCCCGGACCCCGTCGGCGAGGCCCAGGGCATCGTCCTGACGCAGAACGCGCTGACCGAGTCGCTGGGCGCCTGGTCCTCGATCCTGCTGGCCGTCATCATCCTGCTGCTGGCCTTCAGCTCGATCATCGGAAACTACTACTACGGCGAGGCGAACATCGCCTTCATGACGAAGAGCCCGGCGGTCATGGTCGCCTACCGGACGTTCGCCACGGCCGCCGTGCTGGTCGGCGCACTCGCGACCGTCAACGTCGTCTGGAACTTCGCCGACGGCATCATGGGCCTCATGGCCCTCGTCAACCTGATCGCGATCTTCGCGCTCGGCGGGGTCGCGATGAAGCTGCTCAAGCACTACGCCGCCCAGGCCAAACGGGGTGAGGACCCCGTCTTCGTCGCCTCGGACATGCCCGAACTGCAGGGCGTGACCGCATGGACTCGCGAGGACGTGACAACACACGAGATCAACGTGCAGCGCATCAACCAGATGCGCCGGGACCTGGGCCAGTAGCCCGACGAACACCGCACCAGAAGAGCCCCGCCGCATCTCCACGGACGCCGCGGGGCTCTTTCGCGTCTGTCAACGGTGGACTCCGCGGCCCGCGTGACCGAAACTTGGAGGACGGACCACTCATCGGCCCAGCAGGAGAGGAACCCATCCTCCATGGAGCACCTCGGCCATTTCGCGCGCGAATTCTTCAAAGCGCTGCGGAACCTGCTGCCCATCGTGGCCGTCGTGGTGCTCTTCCAACTGGTCGTCTTCCGCCAGATGCCGGAGGACCCGCTCCAATTGGCCGGCGGCCTCCTGATCATCGGCGTCGGCATCGCGCTCTTCCTGCAGGGGCTGGACCTGAGCGTGTTCCCGGTCGGCAAGAACCTGGCCAACCAGTTCACGCGGCGCGGCAAGCTGGGGCTCCTGCTCCCGTTCGGATTCGCCATCGGGTTCGCCGCATCGATCGCCGAGCCGGCGCTCATCGCGGTCGCCGAGCAGGCTGAACTCATCAGCGACGGGCGGATCAACGGCCTCGTGCTGCGCATCGTGGTGGCCACCTCCGTCGGACTGATCCTGATTCTGGGTATTCTGCGCGTGATGCATGGATGGCCGATCCATTGGATTCTGATCGGTGGCTATTCCATCATTCTGGCGGTGACCTTTTTCGCACCACCGGAGATCATCGGGCTCGCCTACGACTCCGGCGGGGTCACGACCAACGTCGTGACGGTCCCCCTGATCGCCGCGATCGGGATCGGGCTGGCCAACTCGATCCGGGGACGCAGCGCGTTCTCCGACGGCTTCGGCCTGGTGGCTCTGTGCGTCATGGTTCCGATGCTCGGGGTCCAGCTCTACGGCTGGTGGGTCTACGCCTTCGGCTCCACGGGGCCGGCGCCCGCGGCTGCCCCGTCGGAGACCGACCCCGTCCCGTGGCCCGTCGAGCACCTCCTCGGGCTCGGCGAGATGATCCGCGACGTGCTGCCGTTGGTCCTGGTCGTCCTGTTCTTCCAATTCGTGGCACTGCGGCGCCGGCTCTCTCACCCGCTGCGGGTCGCGACCGGATTTCTCATGGTCCTCGTCGGCCTCTACGCGTTCGTCGTAGGCCTGAAGCTGGGGCTCTTCCCACTGGGCACGCAGATGGCGGAGCAGCTCATCGAACGCGACTCGCACGTGATGATCCTGCTCTTCGCGCTGCTCATCGGGTTCGCCGCCACCATGGCCGAGCCGGCGCTCGTGGCGATCGCCGAACAGGCGGCCGAGGTGTCGCCCACACCGATGAACGCGACTGCGCTCCGTTTGCTCGTCGCCGCCGGGGTGGCGGCGGGCATCACCGTGGGGGTCTACCGCATCCTCGTCGGCTTGCCTCTCCAGTTCGTCCTGCTGTCCGCCTACCTCGCCGTGATCGTGCTTGTTCTGCTGGCCCCGAAGCGCATCGTGGCGTTGGCCTTCGACCTCGGTGGAGCGACACCGTCCGCCGTCACGGTCCCGTTGATCACCGCGCTCGGCGTCGGATTGGCCAGCGCCGTCGACGGCCGGAGCCCGATCATCGACGGTTTCGGACTCATCGCCTTCTCCTCGGTCTTCCTGATCATCTCCGTCCTGGTGTATACCTTGATTTTGGAGAGGTTTCCCCGTCTGCGGAAGGACCGCGCATGAAATTCACCGCCGTCGTCGTCATCACTCCGCCCGAACTCGAGGACGAAGCCATCCAGACCGCCCAGCGGGCCGGCGCCACCGGGGTCACCATCCTGACGGGCAAGGGCATCGGCGGGGAGTTGAAGAAGACCTTCTTCGGCCTCACCTTCGAGGGCTCGCAATCGGTGCTGCTCATGGTGGTCGGCACGCACCTGGCCACGCCCATCCTCAAGGCCCTGCACGAGGTCCTCAGCGACGGGGACAACTCGCACGGCATGGCCTTCAACGTCCCCGTGGACCACCTGACCGGTATCGAGACGCGCCAGCTGGTCAAGTTCGAGGAGTACATGCGCCGCGACGACGACGCAACGTCACTGCCCGGCTCTCCCGCCCCGCCCGCACAGGAGGACTCCGTGCTCAAAGTCCAGGACCTCATGGTCCCCGACGTCGTCACCGTCTCCCCGTACGCGACCCTCCGGGAGGCCCTCGCGACGATGCGCGCGAGGAACGTCAAGAGTCTCGTCGTCGAGCGCCAGAACGCCCACGACTCCTACGGCCTGCTCAGCTTCACGGAACTGCTGCGCGCGATCGTCGCCGACGAGGGCGACGTGGACCTGCTCAACGTCTACGATTGCGCCGTGAAGCCGGCCGTGACCGTGGGCGAGGAGCTCTCCGTCCGCCAGGCGGCGGCGCTCATGACGAGCCTGCACCTGAACCGACTCGTGGTCGTGCGCGGCAACGAGCTGGTCGGCCTGCTGGCCATGAACGACATCATCGCGCGGATGATGGACGAGACGATCCGCCGGGACTGAGCCCCGCGCCTACTCCGGGGCCGCAGGCCGCTCGGTGGACCCCTCGGGGCCGAAGCGCTCGGAGTACAGGGCGAACAGCCGGCCGGTGTCCTTGTCGGCGTCTTCGACGTAGCCGCCGACGGACTCGCGCAGGGCGGCCAGGCAGGCATGCCAGCCCGCCCCGTCACGGGCGCCCCGACCTCTGGCTCCGATCGAGGCCGCGAACGTCAGGCGCGTGCCGGCGTCGTACTCCTCGAGGGAGAGGCGCAGCGAGTCCGTCTCCCACGTGAAGGCGAGCTGCCGGCCGGAATCGACATCGACGACCTCGCCGTAGGTCGGTTCGTCGTCGTCGTCGTCGAACGCGAACGTCAGCTCGCGCCCGGGGGTCCACTCCCCCAGCACCCGAGCCGGGAACCAGGCCCCGAGGCCGTCGCGGGTGGTGACGGCGATCCACGCGTCCCAACGGCTCACGGGCAGGTCGACGACGTACTTGAGCAGCCAGCGGTCGCCGGCGGGGCCGAACGTCGCGGGCGTCAGATCGGTGCTGTGCATGCGCCCCACCCTAACGCGCCGGGCCCGCTCTCAGACGGGTTCCTGCCCGGTCGTGACGAGCGCGATGTTGCGCAGGCTGCGCGTGCCGGCGTCGCGGTAGCCGTACGTCGTCTGGCTGCGGCCGGGCACGAAGTGCGAGGAGTTGTGGCCCGTGACGGGGAGCAGGCCCAGCTCCGGCAGGGCCTCGACGGGCAGCCGGCGCCCGAACGGACTGCGGTTGCGCAGGATCCGGCCCGCCAGGCGGCCGAAGCGGGCGATCCAGTCGTCCCTCGCGACGGCGTCGAACACGCGCTCCTCACCGATGCCGAGCCGGCCCGGGTCGCGGCCGAACCGGGCGGGGATCCCCGGGGACCCGATCATGATGAACGCCTTGACGAGCTGCTCGTCGCGCGCGAGCCGGGCCAGTTCGGCGACGGCCCGGCTGGGCCGCTGGTGCCGGTCCCGCTGGGCGATGGCCTCGAGCACGTGCGCGGCGACCGCCGCGCCGTAGGAGTGGCCCTCGAAGCTGATGTGCGGCCGGTCCGGGCGAAAAGTCAGCAGCTGCAGGAAATCCGCGGCGAAGCGCGGCACGGCTGCGCGGGCCCGGTCAGGGAAGAGCGCCTCGACGAAGACCGGGGGCGTGTAGCCGAGCCAGACGATGCCGGCCGGGCGCTCGGCGCCGACGCGGCGCTGCTCGAGCACGATCTGGCCGACCTCCCGCACCGTCCCCCACATCGCCGTGTCGGGGCGGATGCCGACACCGGAGAGGTGCCAGCTGATGTGGGTGGCGGTGTCCAGGTCGCCGACGGCGATGGCCGCGACCGGCGTGGGAGCGGACAGGTCCAGGTAGAGCAGGCGCCGGTCCGGGATGGCCCGGTTCATCGATCCCGGGCGCAGCGCGTGGGCGACGCCGTCGACCGCGCGGCGCTGCTGTTGCGGCAGGGATTCGCGGCGCCGCCACACGCGCCAGAAACGCCGGTGCGCCTCGGCGGTCAGTTCGGCGTAGTTTCGGGCTGTCACACCGAAGAAACTACTACGAACAGGCTGGTCGGAGCACTTCCGGCGGACCGAGCGGCGGTGCTCAGTCCTCGAAGTCGATCACGAGCCGGCCGTCGTCGTACATCGCCGCCGCATACCCGCGCTCGGCGTCGAGGGAGACGAAGTAGCTGGCCGCCCCCTCGAACACGCCCGTGGTGATCGTCTGCTCGATGAAAGTCTCCTGCCCGGACCACCCGGTGTCGAGGACGGCGTGGCCGTGCTCCTCGCCCGCCATCCCCGGCTGCAGGCCGGTGACGTAGACCGCCAGGTAGGCGTCTCCGGCCATCTCGACGTCGCGCCCGCTGCCGGGCTGGACGGGCTGGTCGACGTACTCCGTGCGCCACCCGGGCACGCCGTCGCCGGCGTGCTCGAACACGATCCTCTCGTATCCCGGGTGGCTGCCGACGCGGACGGCCTCCAGCAGCAGCTCGCCGCCCTCGGCGGGGGCGCGCACGGCCTCGGGGAAGCCGTCGCTCTGCGCCGGGTCCGTCGCGTACTCCGCCGGTGCCGAGGCGGAGGCGGCCGACCCGCCGCTCTGCGTCGGCGACGCGCTCGCGTCGGGATCCGGTTCCTCGCTGGTCGCCGGCGCGGTGCTGGACGGCTCCGGTGCCGGCGTCGTTCCGGTCCCGGGCTCCGGGTCGCCGCCGCAGGCGGCAAGGCCCAGTACGACGACGGCGGCCGCCGCCGTGGTGCGCGCGGCTGATTGGCGTGTTGTTCTCCCCATGACTGCCCCTTTCTCTGGGATCACCGTAACGTCAGTGGTCAGCGCAGGGAAGGGGCGTCACCTGATCGACGCGCAACGGTGTCCGCATCGTCACCGGGTCAGCGCCCGTTCTTGCGGGACGGCTGCCAGACGACGAGGGCCTGGCTGCGGGCCCGGGGGCGCTGGCCGCGGGCCAGGGTCACGACGTCGCCGGCGGATCCGGCCGCGAACACGCGGGAGAGGTCCGGGCTGCCGCGGGCGGCGAGGCGCGTCCGGTCGAGCTCGTCGGTCAGTTCGACGACGTGCGACCGCAGCGCGGCGACCTGGTCTTCCAGCTCGATGATGCGCCGGATGCCCTCCAGCGAGACGCCGGCCTTGGACAGCCGCTGGATCTCGCGCAGGGCCTGGACGTCGCGCTGGCTGTAGCGGCGCTGCTTGCCGCGCTGCCGCTGGGGCCTCACCAGGCCCAGACGGTCGTACTGGCGCAGCGTCTGCGGGTGCATGTCGGCGAGCTCGGCCGCTACCGAGATCACGAATACGGCGGAGAACTCGTCCGTCATGGCCACCTCCTACAACGCGGCTTGATCCGCCAGGCCGGCCCGCGGGTCGGCGTCGGCCGTCGCCTCGGCGAACGCCTTGACGGCATCCTCCGCGGCACCGTTGAGGTTCTGCGGCACGACCACGTCGAGCGTGACCAGCAGATCCCCGGTCGCCTTCGAGGTCTTCACGCCCCGGCCCTTCAGCCGCAGCGTGCGCCCCGAGTTCGACCCTGCGGGGACCTTGAGCTTGACCGTATCACCGGTCAGCGTCGGCACCTCGATCTGCCCGCCGAGGGCTGCCTCGGCGAAGGAGACGGGAACGTGGACGCGGATGTTGTTCTCCTCGCGGGCGAAGAAGGCGTGCGGCTTGACCGCCACCTTGACCAGCAGGTCGCCGTTCCCGGCGGGCCCCGGCTGGCCCTTGCCGCGCACGCGGACGCTCTGGCCGTCCTTGATGCCCGCGGGGATCCGCACCTCGACGATCTCGCCGCTGGCCTCGCGCAGGTTCACGACGGTGCCCTTGATCGAGCCGCCGAACGAGATCGACGTGTTCGCCGTCCGGTCACCGCCCTTGCGTGGAGGCTGCTGGAAGCCGCCGCCGAAGCCGCCGCCGCCACCGCCGAAGAGGTCGGCGAATTCGGGCGGGACCTGTCCCCCGCCGCCGAACCCGGCACCGCGGCCGCGGCCCGCCCCGCCGCCTCCGAAGAGGTTGGAGAACACGTCATCGAACCCGGCACCGCCGGCGGCTCCGGCGCCGCCCGACTGGAAGCGGGCCCCCGAGCCCATCGCGCGGATCGCGTCGTACTGCTCGCGCTCCTCGGGGTCCGAGAGCACCGTGTTGGCCTCGGAGACGTCTTTGAATTTCTGCTCGGACGCCGTGTCGCCCGGGTTGGTGTCCGGGTGGTACTTGCGGGCGAGCTTGCGGTACGCCTTCTTGATCTCGGCGTCGGACGCGTCCTTGGAGACGCCAAGGATCGCGTAGAAGTCCTTGTCGACCCAGTCCTGACTGGCCATCAGGCGCCTCCTACTTTCTCGGTTCGTCGTGAAAATCTTGGGGGTGCGGGCGGTCTGCCCGCGAATGCCGCGGCACCGCCGTCGTGGTGTACGACGACGGTGCCGCGCCTTCGGGTGCGTGCGTCGGGTACGGGCTATTCGCCCGTGGAGACGATCACACCGGCGGCGCGCATGACGCGCTCGCCCTTCTTGTAGCCCACGCGCAGGACCTGGGCGACGTGGTCCGAGGGGACCTCGGCGTTCGGCTGCTGCATGAGCGCCTCGTGGAAGTTCGGGTCGAATTCGACGCCGGCCTCCTCGATGCGCTCGAGCCCGTGGCCCTCGAGGATGGTCCCGAGCTTGCGGGCGACCGCCGCGAACGGCCCGTCCTCGAGGTCGCCGTGGGCGCGGGCCGCGTCCAGGTCGTCGAGGACCGGGAGCAGCGAGTTCAGCACGGACTGCACGGCGAGCTCGCGCACCTGCTCCCGGTCGCGCTCGACGCGCTTGCGGTAGTTGACGTACTCGGCCTGCAGGCGGAGCAGGTCGTTGCGCAGCTCGGCCTCAACGTCGGTCGCGGTGGCTTCCAGCGCGGGCTCCGGCTCCTCGCCGGCCTCGTTGATGATGCGCTCGGCCTCGGCGAGGGCCTCGGCTCCGGTGTCCGCCGGGGCGGAGTCCTCCGACTCCGCCTCGGCATCTTCCGTGCCGCGCGGCTGGCCCGTCTCCGGGTCGATCTTGCGCTTGTCGTTGAAGTTCACGGGCTCGTCGCCGTGCTCTTCCTCGTTACCGTGATGCGGCATGGAAGCGAACCGTCCTTACTTCTTCTCGTCCTCGTCGACGACCTCGGCGTCGACGATGTCCTCGTCCGCAGCCTGGGCGTCCTCGGCACCGGCGGCGCCGGCCTCGCCCTCCGCGGCCTGGGCCTGGGAGTAGATCGCCTCGCCCAGCTTGACCTGCGAGGCCTGGAGCTTCTCGAACGCGGCCTTCACCTCGTCGTCGTTGTCCTGCTTCTCCAGCTCGGCCTTGAGGGCGTCGACGTCGGCCTGGACCTCGGTCTTGACCTCTTCCGGCAGCTTGTCCTCGTTGTCCTTGATGAGCTTGTCGACGGAGTACGCGGCCTGCTCGGCGGCGTTGCGGGTCTCGGCTGCCTCGCGGCGGGCCTTGTCCTCGGCTGCGTGCTCCTCGGCCTCCTTGACCATGCGCTCGATGTCCTCCTCGGACAGCGAGGAGCCGCCCGTGATGGTCATCGACTGCTCGGTGCCGGTGCCCTTGTCCTTCGCGGAGACGTGGACGATGCCGTTGGCGTCGATGTCGAAGGTGACCTCGATCTGCGGGACGCCGCGCGGCGCCGGGGCGACACCGCCGAGCTCGAAGGTGCCCAGCGGCTTGTTGTCGCGGGTGAACTCGCGCTCGCCCTGGAAGACCTGCACGGACACGGACGGCTGGTTGTCGTCGGCCGTCGTGAACGTCTCGGAGCGCTTCGTCGGGATGGCCGTGTTGCGCTCGATGAGCTTGGTCATCACGCCGCCCTTGGTCTCGATGCCGAGGGAGAGCGGGGTGACGTCGATGAGCAGGACGTCCTTGCGCTCGCCCTTGAGGACGCCGGCCTGCAGTGCGGCGCCGACGGCGACGACCTCGTCCGGGTTGACGCCCTTGTTGGCCTCCTGGCCGGAGAGGTCCTTGACCAGCTCGGCGACGGCCGGCATGCGGGTCGAGCCGCCGACGAGGATGACGTGCGCGATGTCGGAGACCTTGACGCCGGCCTCCTTGATGACGTCGTTGAACGGCTTCTTGGTGCGGTCGAGCAGATCCGAGGTCAGGTCCTGGAACTTGGCGCGGGAGAGGTGCTCGTCGAGGTGCACCGGGCCCTCCGGGGTGACGGAGAGGTACTGCAGGGAGATGTTGGTGCTGGTCGCGCTGGACAGCTCCTTCTTGGCCTGCTCGGCGGCCTCCTTCAGGCGCTGCAGGGCGATCTTGTCGTTCGACAGGTCGGCGCCCTTGGACTTGGCCTGCGCGAGCAGCCAGTCGACGACGCGCTGATCCCAGTCGTCGCCGCCGAGACGGTTGTCCCCCGAGGTCGAGCGGACCTGGATGGTCGAGAAGCCGTCCTCGTCCTTGCCCACCTCCAGCAGGGAGACGTCGAAGGTGCCGCCGCCGAGGTCGAACACGAGGATGAGCTCGTCCTCCTGGCCCTTGTCCAGGCCGTAGGCCAGTGCGGCCGCGGTCGGCTCGTTGACGATGCGCAGGACGTTCAGGCCCGCGATCTCGCCGGCCTCCTTGGTGGCCTGGCGCTCGGCGTCATTGAAGTAGGCCGGAACGGTCACGACGGCGTCGGTGACCTTCTCGCCCAGGTACGACTCGGCGTCGCTCTTGAGCTTCATCAGCGTGCGCGCGGAGATCTCCTGCGCGGTGTACGTCTTCTCGTCGACGTCGATCTTCCAGTCGGTGCCCATGTGGCGCTTGACGGAGGCGATCGTGCGGTCGATGTTGTTGACGGCCTGGCGCTTGGCGATGTCGCCGACCAGGACTTCGCCGCCCTTGGAGAAGGCGACGACAGACGGGGTGGTGCGGGCGCCTTCGGCGTTGGCGATCACGGTCGGCTCGCCGCCCTCGAGGACGGAGACGACCGAGTTCGTGGTGCCGAGGTCGATACCTACTGCACGGGACATGGGGATTCCTTCTTTCTGACGGTGGTTGCCTGCGCCCCTCCGGACCCGGGCTGCTGCCCGGCGGCTCCGGTTGAGCGTTCTGCACTCAACTCTACTCAGCTGCAGTCGACTGTCAAACCAACCTGAGCGACCTTCACTCAAGTTTCATCCGATTCAACGCGCCGACCTGGCAGATCATTCCCGACTTGATCGAAGGTTCAAGCAATTGTGAAACATGCGTGTTCAATCTTCGCAAAATGTTCAGCAACCCCTTTACGAATGACCTGCATCACATTATGTTCGTCCTCGTGCCCCCGGAAACACCGGGGGCCGACCTCCACCGAGGAAAGGTACGAAATCCATGAAGAAGTGGAAATCAACCACGGCACTCGCCGCCACGGCCCTGCTCGCACTGGCCGGAACGGCGATGCCGTCGATGGCCGCCCCGGACAACGCCCCGGGCCAGGCCGTCAAGAGCCACGTCGTCGAGCGGCCAGAAGCCGCCAACGGCTACTGGACCGCGGAGAAGATGCGCAACGCCATCCCGGGTGAAGTCCTCGCCGAACGCGCAATGGAGCGCGGCGGCGGTGCCGGCAACGCCACGGTCGACCGCGGCTCGGAGAAGAAGATCTCCGGCGTCACTCCGAAGGGCAAGCCGGCCGGAAAGGGCGGCAAGGGCGGCAAGAACAGCTCCTCCGCCGTCGAGGAGACCCCTGTCTCCCACATCGGCAAGGTGTTCTTCACGCTGGGCGGGAACAACTACGTCTGCTCGGGCAACTCGATCATGTCGGGCAACAGCAGCACCGTCTCCACGGCCGGGCACTGCCTGAACGAGGGTCCGGGCGCGTTCGCCACGAACTTCGTGTTCGTCCCCGCCTACGACGACGGCGCCGCACCCTACGGCCAGTGGGCCGCCGAGGAGCTCCACGCCCCGGCCGCCTGGGTCGACAACGGCGACATGGCCTACGACACCGGCTTCGCCGTCGTCGCACCGCTGAACGGCCAGAGCCTCAATGACGCCGTCGGCGCCTCGGGCGTCCAGTTCAACGCGGACCGCGGGCTCGGCTACCAGGCGTACGGCTACCCGGCCGCCAACCCGTTCGACGGCTCGGACCTCTTCTCCTGCCTCGACGGCGACGCGGCGAACGACCCGTACAACCCGCAGTTCAACTCGCAGGGCATCGACTGCAACATGACCGGCGGCTCGTCGGGCGGACCGTGGTTCATCGGCTCCGGCTCCAGCGGCTACCAGAACTCCGTGAACTCCTACGGCTACGGCAGCAACTCCACCACGATGTACGGCCCGTACTGGGGCTCGACCATCTACAACACGTACTCCGCCGCCTCCAACTGAGTCGGCCGCGCAGTCAGCGGGGGCCGTCGGCCGGGACCACCGTCCCGCCGGCGGCCCCCGCCGTCGTGTCAGCTGCCGACGCCGCCCGCAGGTTCGACCGGTGCCGCCTCCGCAGCCGCGACGGACGGGGCGGGCGTACCCTCCGGCCGGCGGAAGAGCCGGGAGGGCCACCAGAGCCACCGGCCGAGTTCGTGGCCCAGGGCCGGCACCAGAAGGGTGCGGACCACGAGGGTGTCGAGCAGGACGCCGAACGCCACGATGAATCCGAGCTGCACCATGAACATGATGGGCACGACCGACAGCGCGGCGAACGTCGCCGCGAGGACGACCCCCGCCGAGGTGATGACGCCGCCGGTCACCGCGAGCGCACGCGTCAGCCCGTCGTGCACGCCCCGCACCAGGACCTCCTCGCGCGCCCGGCTCATCAGGAAGATGTTGTAGTCCACGCCGAGGGCCACCAGGAAGACGAACCCGAAGAGCGGGACCGTGGGGTCCGCTCCCGGGAAGTCGAAGAGCCCGTTGAAGACCAGTGCGGCGACGCCCATGGCCGTCCCGTAGGAGAGGACGGTCGTGAGCACCAGGACCACTGGCGCCACGATCGAACGCAGCAGGAGCATCAGGATGAGAAGGATTGCGACGAAGACCAGGGGAATGATCTTGCGGACGTCCTGCTGCGCCGTCGTCTCCTTGTCCAGCGCGGTCGCCGTCGGGCCGCCGACCAGCGACCCGCCGTCGATCCGGTGCACGGTCGAGCGCAGCTGCACCACCGCCTGTTCTGCATCCGCCGAATCCGCGGGGTCCGCGAGCGTGGTCTCGATCTGCACGCGCCCCTCGACGACCTTCGGCTCCGCCCCCGGCCGTACCGGCCCGCCGGCCTCGGCGGTGACGAAGGCGGAGGCGACGCCGTCGGTGTCCTGCACGGCGTCCAGCACCTCGTCCGCGTCCGCCTCGGCGGCGTAGACGAGTGTCGGCGACCCGGAGCCGGCATCGAAGTGCCGCCCGATGGCCTCCTGCCCGGTGCGCGCATCGGATTCACCGAGCACCAGCGACGACTCGGGCACCCCGGACGCCTGCAGCTGGGTGACGCCGAGGCAGCCGACGGCCAGTACGATCGCGGTCACGATCCACACCGGCCGGTGCCGGCGCCGGACCCACCGGGCGACGGCGGCCCAGCGCCGGTGCCCGCTCCCCTCCTCCGCCGCGTCGCCGGCCGCCGCGACGCGGGGGACGGCAGGCCAGAAGGCGGCACGGCCCAGCAGCCCGAGCAGGGCCGGCAGGAGCGTCATCGCGGCCAGTACGGAGAAGACGATCCCGCTCGCCGCGATGGGGCCCAGGGCCTTGTTGGAGTTCAGGTCGGAGAACATCAGGCACAGCAGGCCGACGACGACGGTTCCCGCCGAGGCCAGGATCGGCTCGACGGACCGTTTCCATGCCTGCCGTACCGCCGCCCAGCGGTCCAGACCGGCCGTCAGGGCCTCGCGGAACCGGGCGACGATCAACAGGCAGTAGTCGGTGGCTGCGCCGATGACCAGGATCGAGAGGATGCCCTGGCTTTGGCCGTCGATGCGGATGATGTCCGCCGAGGCGAGCTCGTACACGACCACGATCGCCGCGCAGAGCGCTGCCACCGCCGTCGTCAAGACCGAAACCGGCAGGAGGACGGATCGGTACACCACCAGCAGGATCACCAGCACGGCCGCGAGCGCGACCGCCAGCAGCACGCCGTCGATTCCGCCGAAGGCTTCGGTCAGATCGGCGGTGAACCCGGCCGGCCCCGTGACGTGGACGCCCGTCCCGGCGGCGAAGTCGCCGCGCTCCTGGGCTTCGGCGCCCAGCTGGCGCACCTGCTCGACCCCGGTCTCGACATCCACGTCCGCAGCCAGCGGGACGATGAGCTGAAGGGCGAAGCCGTCGTCCGAAGGCAGCGGGCCGACCACAGCCTCCGCCGTCAACGCCGAACCGTCGATCTCGGCCGCTTCGATATCCGAGACGAGCCGGCTCGCCGCGGCCGGTGCCACCTGCTCATCGGATTCGATCACGACGATCGCGGGGACGGCTTCCGAGTCGGAGAACTTCTCCTGCCATTCGACGGCCCGCGTGGCCTCGGCGGACGCCGGCAGGAAGGTCGTCCGGTCCGTGCTCTGCACGTTCCCGATCTTCCCGAAGGTGGGCCCTCCGATGGCCATGACCCCCAACCACACGGCGACCGCGACCACGGCGAGCACCGATCTGACGACAGCCCCGCCGACGCCACGACGGCCTGCCCGTCGCCCGTGGTCCGGCTTGCGCACTTCACGCATCCGACGTCCTCCCCATCCAAATAGTTCGATGATGGAAACAATATACCGTCCACGGCGGCATCGCGGGACAATGGGTGCGAGCGACGCCGGAACCCCGGCGCCTGCACAGCCGCCCGGCGAGGAGCCCACGAGTGACCGACGATCCACCCGCAGGACCGGCCCCGTCCGTGCCGGCGGCACTGCCCGAGGCCGCCCGGCTGCGGTGGTCGCTGGCACGGAATCTCCAGGAGATCGCCCTCGCCTCGGAGCGCTACGTCGATGTCGCGGCGCGGACGGACGGCGTCCACCGGACGGATCTGCACGCGCTGAACGAGATCCTCCGCAACCAGGACGCTGACGCGCCGCTGACGGCCTCGGAGCTCGCCGCCCGCCTCGGGTTGTCCGCCCCGGCGACGACCGCCCTGATCGACCGCCTGGAGGGCCACGGCCACGTCAGCCGCGAACGCGACGCCCGCGACCGCCGCCGGGTCGCGGTCCTCGCCACGGACGAGGCCCGGTCGACCGGCTCGCGCATCTTCCGCCCGCTGGCCTCCGCACTGGGCACCCTCGCGGACTCCTACACCGAGGACGAGCTGCGGCTGATCGACGGCTTCCTGAGCCGTGCCGCCACCACCATCGAGCAGGCCGCGGACCCCGGCGGCCGCGACTGACCGCCCGGCCGGTCCGGCGCTCCGGGTGCACCCGGACGCGACGAGGGCCGCCGGCGGGACTCGAAAGTCTCGCCGACGGCCCTCGGTCGTCTACCGGGCTGCGCGCCGATCAGGCGGCGCGGCCGCCCCGGTTGCGTGCACGACGGCGGCCGGCACCGGCCGACGTCGTGCTGCGCTGGCGGCCGCCCTCGCCGCGGGAGGCCGGCTGACCCGCACCACGGGACTCACCCGAACCGCGGGATTCACCGGAACGCTGGCCCGGCTGGCGGCCCTCGTGGCTGGCGACCGGCTGGCCCGCCGCGCGGCCGCGGCCCCGGCCGCCACGGCGGTTGCGGGAGCCACTAGTCGACTTCTCACCCTCGGCCGCGGAGCCGGCGGCGCGCTGGGGCTTGCGAGCCGGCTGTTGGCGGACGGGCGCCTCGTACTCGACGTGCTCGGCCTTGCGTCCGCGCACCGCGGCGACTGCTGCCGCCTCGGGCGTGACGGTCTCGAACGGGACCTTGATCCCGGCGGCCTTGAGCAGCTGGGTGACGTCGCGGCGCTGATCCGGGGTCGCGATCGTGACGACCGTGCCGTCCGATCCGGCGCGCGCGGTGCGGCCGGAGCGGTGCAGGTACGCCTTGTGCTCGGTGGGCGGATCGATGTGGACCACGAGCTCGACGCCGTCGACGTGCACGCCGCGGGCGGCCACGTCGGTGGCGACCAGGACGTTGGCCGATCCGTCGGAGAAGGCCGCGAGGTTGCGGTCGCGCGCGTTCTGGCTCAGGTTGCCGTGCAGGTCCACCGCGGGAACGCCCGCCTTGGACAGCCACAGGGCCATCTTCTTGGCGTGGTGCTTGGTGCGCATGAACATGATGCGGCGCCCCGTGCCGGCGGCGAGCTCGCGGACGAGCTCCTTCTTCAGGTCCGCGTCCACCATGAAGACCTTGTGCTCCATGGTGTTCACGGCGGCCTGCGGCGCATCGACCGAGTGGGTGACCGGGCTGGAGAGGTACCGGGTGACGAGCTTGTCCACGCCGTTGTCCAGGGTCGCGGAGAACAGCATGTGCTGGATGCCGCTCGGCACCTTGTCCAGGATGCGGCGGACGACGGGCAGGAAGCCCATGTCGGCCATGTGGTCGGCCTCGTCCAGGATGGAGATCTCGACGCGGGAGAGGTCGACGATGTTCTGGCCCATCAGGTCGTTCAGGCGGCCCGGGCAGGCGATGAGGATGTCGACGCCCGCGTTCAGCTCCTTCTCCTGGCGGACCTGGGAGACGCCGCCGAACACGACGGCGGTGCGCAGCTTGGCGGCCTCGGCCAGCGGGATCACGGCGCGGGAGATCTGCGTCGCGAGCTCGCGGGTCGGCGCCATGATGAGGGCGCGGGGGAATCGGGCGCGGCGCGGCCGCTCGTCGGCGGACAGGCGGGCGACCAGGGGCAGCGCGAACGCCAGCGTCTTGCCGGATCCGGTCTGGCCGCGGCCGAGGACGTCGCGCCCGGCGAGCGTCGACGGCAGCGTGGCCGTCTGGATGGGGAAGGCCTCGGTGATGCCCTGTGCGGACAGGACGGAGGAAAGGAACTCGGGCACGCCGAGGGAAGCAAAAGTATTAGTCATCTAAGTGCTTTCGGTAGGCGGGCCGTGGTGGCCCGCGGTGGATCGCCGAAGAACACTGAAGTCTTGAGGAGCGCGCTGCATGTCGGCGCGTTGTCAAAGAAAGCAGAATTATCGACGCATGGCGTCTCGATTCCGGCGCGGTGATCGCGCACGGTTTCATCCCGCCGATGGTCGACGGGGCAGCCACAATCATCCAAGTCTACCAGCGCCGGCGCGCGCCCGGAGCCAGTCATCCCGTGAATAACGGCGCGGGCAGCCGACCCCTTAGCATTTCCACGTGACTTTCTCCGTCTGGCTGTCCCTCCTGGGCGCCTGCATCCTCATCAGCTTCACCCCCGGCGCGGGCGCCATCAACACGATGACGAACGCGATCAACTCCGGGTTCCGCCGCTCGTTCTGGGGCATCCTCGGCCAGCAGGCGGCGCTGCTGCTGCACGTGATCGTCGTCGCCGCCGGCGTCGGGCTCCTGGTGGCGAGCTCGCCGATCGCGTTCAACGTCGTCCGCTACGGCGGCGCCGCCTACCTGGTCTATCTCGGGGTGCGGCTGCTGCTGGCCAAGCCCGACGCAGACACCGCCCCCGTAGACCAGCGGGGCCGGGAGCCGTTCCTCTCGATGTTCCGGCGCGGGCTGCTGGTGAACCTGCTCAACCCGAAGGCGATCATCTTCTTCCTCGCCTTCACGCCGCAGTTCATCCGGCCCGACTCCCCCGTCCTGCCGCAGTACATGGTCTTCATCGGCACGGTCATGGCCGTCGACGTCCTGGTCATGTGGTTCTTCTTCGCCGCGGCGGCGAAGTCCTTCCGGCGGTTCACGCGCGGGGCGCGTGGGCAGCGCATCATGAACCTGACGTTCGGCACGCTCTTCATCTTCGTCGCGGTCCTGCTCGCCTTCACGCACTGACCCCGCCACCGGGCGGCGGGCGCCGCGGTCGGGCACGCGGCGTGGGGGTCCTCTGGCACGGCGAGCGCACCGGCGGCTACGGTGAGCGTGACCGACGCCGTCACCCTGTGGGAGAAACGACCATGAGCCTGCCCTTCCTGTCCGCCACGCCCATCGAGACCGCCCTGCGCGGATTCGCCGCCGCGCAACCGAACCTGGTCGCGGTGAACGAGGACCCGCTATTCGCCACGTCGGTGCGGCGCTGCACCCGGCGCCAGGTCGGCCTGGTCTCCGGCGGCGGCTCCGGGCACGAGCCGCTGCACGCCGGGTTCCTCGGCGTGGGCATGCTGGACGCGGCCGTCCCGGGAGCCGTGTTCGCCTCCCCGCACAACACGCAGATCCACGCCGCCTCACGCGCCGTCGCGGGCCCCGGGGGCGTCCTGCACATCGTGAAGAACTACACGGGCGACGTCATCAACTTCGCCATCGCCGCCGAGCGCCTGGCCGCGGAGGGCGTCGAGGTCGCCACGGTCCTGGTTGACGACGACGTCGCCACGGATGCCGACGACACCGCGACCGGGCGCCGCGGCACGGGGGCGACGGTCGTCGTCGAGAAGATCCTCGGCGCCGCCGCCGACGCCGGCCTGTCCCTGGACGAACTCGCCGCGCTGGGGGCCGACGTCGTCGAGCACTCGCGCAGCGTCGCCGTCGCCGCGCGCGCCCAGACCGATTTCCACACCGGCGACGACGCGTTCGAGCTCGATCCCGGACACCTCGAGTACGGGGTCGGCATCCACGGCGAGCGGGCGGCCGCCTCGATCGAGCGGCCGGGCTTCGAGTCTCTGGTGGCGAAGATGGTCGACGAGGTGCTCGAGCAGGTGCCCGGGGACGGCGGCCTCCTGCTCTTCGTCAACGGGCTGGGCGCGACGACGCAGCTCGAGCTGCTCAACGTGTACGCCGCGGCCTCCGACCGCCTGTCCCGCGCCGGGGAGGCGGTGGACGCCCGGCTGGTCGGCAACTACGTCGCCGCCCTGGACATGACCGGGTTCTCCATCACGCTGACCCGGCTGCGTCCCGAATGGCTGCCCTACTGGGAGGGGCCGTCGATCACGCCGTCGTTCCCGGCGGGCCTGGCGGACTCCGGAGCAGCGCCGGAGGCCCTCGTCCGCCAGCCGGTCCCGGACGCGGAGCCCTCCCAGACACTTCCCGCGGCGACGGCCGATCCCGCGGACCAGGCCCGGCACAAGCTGCAGGACGACGTCGTCCGCCGGTTCGCCGAGCTGGTCGAGGAGAACTACGAGGAGCTGACCCGGTTGGACCGGGTGGCGGGCGACGGCGACTTCGGGGACAACCTCCGCGGCGGGCTCCGGGAGGCGCTGCAGCTGATGAACCACGGCTATTCCGGCCTGGCGGCCGCCGAGCGCGCCTTCCTCGACGGGGTCGGCGGGACGAGCGGGCCCCTCCTGGGCCTGCTGTTCAAGTGGCTCGACCACGCCCACCGGCACCAGGGGGCCGGCGACGACGCGGCGGCGGCCTGGGCCCGCGGAACGGCCGAGGGCTGCGCCGCGATCCAGCGCGTGGGCGGGGCGGAGCCGGGCGACCGGACCATCGTCGACGTGCTGGCCCCGGCCGCGAAGGCGCTGCAGTCCGGCTTCGCCGAGGGCGCGCGGGCAGCGGACGAGGCCGCCCGGGCCACGGCCGAACTGGAGGCCAAACGGGGGCGGGCCACCTACGTCGCCGGACGCGGGGCGGGCGAACCGGACGCGGGCGCCGCCGGCGTCGCCCTGCTGTTCCAGGCGGCCGCCGAGGTCCAGGCGTAGGCGACGCGGCCGGCCGATGCGCGGCAGGGGCGCATTCGGCGGCCGCTTTTCCTAGACTGTTCTCATGTTCCGCATCAACGCCGTCTGCACGGGCAACATCTGCCGCTCCCCCATGGCCGAGTACCTCCTCCGCGCCGAGCTGGAGAAGGCCGGGATCGAGGGGATCGAGGTCGTCTCCAGCGCCGTCACCGCGTGGGAGGTCGGCAACCCGGTCGACGACCGCGCCCGCGACCTGCTGACGGAGCACGGCATCGACGCCGCGGAGCACGTCGCCCGCCAGTTCACGCCCGCCGACTACGACGCGTCCGACCTGATCCTCGCCCTCGATACCGACCACTACACCCACCTGCGCCGTGGCGCCCCCGGCCCCGAGGCCGAGGCGAAGGTGAGGATGCTGCGCTCCTTCGACCCGGACGTGGCCGACCGCGGGCCCGCTGACCAGGGGATCTACGACCCCTGGTACGGGGACGAGGCCGACTTCGAGACCACCTACGTCCTGATCAACGGCGCGCTGGAGGGCATCGTCGAGTTCGTGCGCGACGAGAGCACCAGCGACGACTCCCACGAGTCCCAGGCCTGAGGCCCCGGTGCCCTCCGCGACACCCGGCCACCCGGCCCACCCGCGCTCGCCGCGGTCTCCCCGGCCTGTGGTCATCGCCGTCGACGGCCGCTCCGGCGCGGGCAAGAGCACCCTGGCCCTCGAGCTCGTCACGCGTCTTCGCCGGCACCGCACCGTCACGCTCTTCCACCTCGAGGACATCTACCCCGGGTGGGAGGGCCTCGCCGAGGGCGTCGAGGCCTACGCCACGCGGATCCTGCCCGAGCTGGCCGATGGCCGCGACGCCGAGTGGCGCGCCTGGGACTGGGAGGCCGGCGCCGAGGGCGCGGCCCGCATCAGCCGGTCCGCGGAGATCGTCGTCGTGGAGGGGGTCGGCGCCGGTGCGCGCGCCGCGCGCGGCCTGCTCGACGCCCTGATCTGGGTGAGCGAGGACGACGACGTCCGGCGCGAACGCGCGCTCGCCCGCGACGGCGCCACGTACGAGCCCTTCTGGCAGACGTGGGCGGGCCAGGAGTCCCGCTGGCTCGCCGCCGAGACCGCCGGCGGGCGGACGCCCGAGGACGCCGCCGACGTCGTGGTCTCCCAGAGCGGGGACGAGGCGGCGATCGACGACGCGCTGTCGGCCCTGCTGCACCTGCCGCAGCTGCACGAGCCGCTCGCGGCCGAGGCCGCCGAGCGCTCCGCCCACCCCGTGAGCGTGGAGGAGGTGCACCTCGGCGCCGGGGCCCTGGACGACGGCGGCCTCGAACCCGACCTGCGCGTCCCGGCGGGCGCGGTGGTCGCCGCCGAGGTCTTCGGCCGGCTCTACCCCGGGGTCAGCCCCGAGAACGAGCCGGGTGACGACCTCGCCGAACACGCGCTCCTGCTCGAGGCGTCCAACCCCGGGGCCGAGGACCCGGGAGGACGCAACCGCTACAGCATCCTCGCCGACGCCTCCGCGCCGCTGCACCGGCAGCTCGCCGAGCACCGCCTGACGGGCACCGGCGCGCTCACGACCGTGACGACCGGCCGGGCCACCGCACGCGTGCCCGGCCCGTTCTTTGCGTGGCTGGACCGCGTCTGGGACGCGGCCGAACCGGAGCTGACCGGCAACGGCGCCGCGTCCCTCGCGGAGAGCGGCTGCGACTTCCGGACCGGCTGGGTCGGCTGGCTCGGCTACGAGCTCAAGCGCGAATCCGGCGGCTCGACCCTCGCCTCCCCGACCCCGGACGCGGCCCTCTTCCGGGCGGACCGCGCCGTGGTGATCGACCACCACGAGCGCCGCGCCTGGCTCATCACGACCGACCGCGGAGACGACGCGGACGCCGACTGGGGCGAGCGGGCCCGCGAGGCGTTGCGGGTGAGCGCCGGCGTCGTGCCCCTGACGCCCACGCTGGACACGGCGCCGGTCTTCTCCTGCCGCGACACCCGGGAGGAGTACCTGGCGAAGGTGCGCGCGGCGCAGGCGCAGATCGCCGACGGCAACAGCTACGAGGTCTGCGTGACCACCCGCCTGAGCACGCGCGTGCCCGGCTGGGACGCGTGGGCCGCCTACCTGCGGCTGCGGGCGCAGAACCCGGCGCCGTTCGCGGTGTTCGCGCGCTTCGGGCAGGTGGCGATCGCGGGCACCTCGCCGGAGCGGTTCCTGCGCATCGGCGCGGACGGGTGGATGCGCGCGGAGCCGATCAAGGGCACCCGCCGCCGCGCCGTGGACCCCACGGAGGATGCCGGGCTCAAGCAGGACCTCGCGATGAGCGCGAAGGACCGCGCGGAGAACATCATGATCGTGGACCTGCTGCGCAACGACCTGGTCAGGAACGCGGACCCGACCACGCTGCACGTGCCGCGGCTGTGCCACATCGAGTCGTATGCGAGCGTGCACCAGATGGTCTCCACGATCGACGCGCGCCTGCGCCCCGGGGCCTCGCGGGCCGAGGCGCTCGCCGCCGCGTTCCCGCCGGGCTCGATGACCGGCGCCCCGAAGATCTCCACGATGGCGATCCTCGACGAGCTCGAGGACGGCGCGGCGCGCGGCGTGTACTCGGGGGCGCTCGGCTACTTCGCGGACGGGGGCGCGGCGGACACGTCGGTCGTCATCCGGACCCTGGTCATGGAGTACGACGACGCCGGCTGCGCCCTGTCGATGGGCGTCGGCGGCGCCGTGACCGCGGATTCGGTGCCCGAGGAGGAATGGGACGAGGTCCGCACCAAGGCGTTCGGGGTGCTCAGCGCGCTGGACGCCGACTTCCCCGGCTGACTACTGCAGGGTGGCCGTCAGGCGGCACGCGTTGTCGACCCACTTGGCCAGCCGCGGCCGGTGCATCCACTCGATCAGCGTCAGCTCGGTCGAGTTCTCGCGGTACTCGGCCTGGACCCGGTCGAGCTCCTGCACCGCATCCTCCCCGACCAGCATGAGCGAGACCTCCCGGTTGAGCGAGAACGAGCGCATGTCCATGTTGGAGGAGCCGAAGACGGCGACGTCGTCGTCCACGGTGAAGCACTTGGTGTGCAGCACGATCGGTGCCTGGTAGCGGAAGATCCGCACGCCGGCGACCAGCAGCTGGCCGTAGTAGGACTGCTGGGCGTGGTGCACCAGGAACTGGTCGGTCTTCTCGGAGACGAACAGCTCGACGTGCACGCCGCGCTGGGCCGCCGTCGTGATCGCGTAGAGCAGGGAGTCGTCGGGAATGAAATAGGGGCTGGTGATCGTCAGCTTCTCGAGCGCGCCGTAGATCAGCGTGTTGAACAGGCGCAGGTTGTTCTCCGACTCGAACCCGGGTCCGCTCGGCACGATCTGGGCCGTCACGCTGCCCGCATCGGGCGCGACGCCGCCGCTGACGACGTCGTCGAGCAGGTCGTCGTCGCCGGCTTCCTGCGACCAGTCGGTCGCGAACACGACGTCGAGACCCGTCACCATCGGCCCCGTCACGCGCGCCATCAGGTCCACCCACTCGCGGCCGATCTTGTGGGCTGATCCGCGCTTGTAGCCGGGCTCGATGAGGTTCTGGCTGCCCGTGAACGCGACGTCGCCGTCGACGACGACCATCTTGCGGTGGTTGCGCAGGTCCGGGCGGCGCCACTGGCGCGTGCGCGGGGAGATCGGCAGCATCGCCCGCCACTCGATGCCGGCGGCCGTCATCCGCTCGAGCAGGTCGCCGTACCCCTTCACGCGCAGGGTGCCGAGGTGGTCGAACAGCAGGCGCACCTTGACCCCGCGCCCCACCGCCCGCTCGAGCGCGGCCAGGAACGGGCCGACATACTCCGGGTCGTCGCCGATGATGTAGAACTGCACGTGGACGTACTGCTCGGCCGCGTCGACGGCCGCCGTCATCTGCTCGAGGGACTCGCGGTAGTCCGTCACGAACTCGAACTTGTTGCCCGCGTCCAGGGGGAACGCGCCGAGCCGGCGGTTCAGGGCCACGGCGGAGGCGATGGCCGGCGGCACCATGTCGAGGGCGTCGTCGCTCTCCAGGTGCTGGGTGTAGTCGAGCACCTGCTTGTTGATCTCGAGCTGGCGCCGCACGCGCCGCTCGGAGAGCCGGAAGTTCCCGAAGAGCAGGAAGAGGGCCAGGCCCACGGCAGGGATGAAGAAGATCGCGAGCAGCCAGGCCATCGCCGTCGTCGGACGCCGGTTGCCCGGCACGATTCCGAGCATGACCACGCGGATCCCGACGTCGATCACCCATGCGAGCGCGATCAGCCAGAAGGGCAGCTCGCCCAGGCGCTCCAGCAGGCTGACCACGTCGGCACCTCCTCGCGACACTCCTCGGGCGCCCGCGACGCCGTCGTCCCGGCCCAGCACCCTGTGATCTATTCCCTACAGCCTAGTCGGAACCGGCCGGCGGCGGCGTGCGGGCGCGCACCAGAGTAATCTGGGGGCCATGACTGTCTTGGTGTTCGTCGATCCCGCGCATCCGGGCGGCCGCGTGGCCGATCCCGATGCCCCGCAGCTGTCCGTCCTCGACGCGGGGGTCACCCGCGGCGACGGCATCTTCGAGTCCGCGCTCTACACGGGCGGCAGGGTCCGCAAGCTGGAGATGCACCTGTCCCGCATGGCCGTGTCCGCGCAGGTCACCGACCTGATCATCCCGTCGGCCGGCGCGTGGCGCGCGGCGATCGCCACGGCGGTCTCGCAGTACGACGCCGCCGCCTCCCCGGGGGCCGGACCGTCCGAGTCCGTGGTCAAGCTGATCGCGACCCGCGGCGCCGAGTCCGCCGACGGCGTGCACGACTACGGCTCCGCGTGGGTGACCGTCTCCCCCGCCCCGGAGCTCGGCCTGCGCCAGCGCGAGACCGGCGTGGACGTGCTGCTGCTGGACCGCGGCTACGACTCGACGGTCGCCGAGCGCGCACCGTGGCTGCTGATGGGCGCGAAAACGCTCTCCTACGCGGTCAACATGGCCGCGATCCGCCACGCGAAGCGCAACGGGGCCGACGACGTCATCTTCACCTCCTCCGACGGCCGCGTGCTCGAGGGGCCGACGTCGACCGTCCTCCTGGCGACCCGCGAGACGGACGCGGACGGGCACGAGGTCAAGCGCCTCGTGACGCCGACCCTGGAGACCGGGATCCTGCCCGGGACGACGCAGGGCGCGATCTTCGCGGCCGCGAAGTCGGCCGGCTGGGAGCTGGGCTACGGGCCGGTGGAGCCGCGGCACCTGCGCGAGGCCGCGGGCGTCTGGCTCGTCTCCAGCGTGCGGCTGCTGGCGCCGGTCAACTCGCTCGACGGCGAGGCCATCAGCACCGACGCGGAGCTGACGGCCGACCTCTCGGCGATGGTGGACTCGATCAACTAGGCCGCCCGCCGCCGGGAGCGCAGGCGCCCGGCGGCGGGACGGATCACGAGGTCCAGACCACGTTCCACGTCCCCGCGGCCAGCGCGGCCGCAACGGCCGCGCCGCCCACCAGCAGACCCGTCAGCACGATCGCCGCGTCCCGCGGGCGGAACACCGATTCCCGGGCCCACGTTCGCTCGGGCCCGCCGAAGCCCTTGGCCTCCATGCTGACGGCGAGCCGCGACGCCCGCCGGATCGCCTGGACGATCAGCGAGAACGCCTGCCCCGCGTTGGCCCTGGTGCGCTGCCACGCGCTGCCGTGGGAGCCGACCCCGCGCGCCCGCCGCGCCATGGACAGCACCTGCCACTCCTCCGCCAGCAGGCCGACGAGCCGCATCGCCGCCAGCGCGCCCAGGACGAACCGGTGCGGCAGCCGCAGTTTCTGCGCCAGACCGTTCGCCAGATCCGTCGGATTGGTGCTGGCGATCACCAGGACCGCCGGAAGCGCCACCGCGAAGATGCGCACGCCCGTGGCGATGCCCGCCTCGAGCGATCCCGTGGAGATCGTGACGGGCCCGGTGTCGATCAGCATGGCCCCGGACGTTCTCCCCACCAGCGTCGTGCCCCACGCGGCGAAGAGCCCGGCGACCAGCAGCGGCCACGCACGGACCAGGAAGTCCCGGATCCGCACGCCGGACAGCGGCAGCATGGCGAGCGTCGCGGCGACCACCACGGACGCGCTCACGAAGTCCAGGGACACGACCACCGGGGTGGTCGCGAGCGCCACCGCCGCGAGCTTCGCGAGCGGGTTCGCCCTCCCGAGGAAACTGGCCGCGGCCCGGCGGCCCGGCTCCAGCGAGAGCCGCGACGGCTGCGCCGCTCCTCGGTCCCCCGCCGCCACGACGCCGTCGCCCAGGTCCCGCACGTCGATCTGTTCGGCGCCGATCGCGTGCGCGAAGTGCTCGTCGTGGGTGACCGCGACGATCGCGGTGCCCGCTTCCCGCTCCGCGCGGAGCAGCACGGCCAGCTCGCGCCACGTGTTCGCGTCCTGCCCGAACGTCGGCTCGTCGAGGATCAGCATGCGGGGGCGGGTCGCCAGAACGGCCGCCACGGACAGCCGCCGCTTCTCCCCACCGGACAGCGTGAAGGGGTTGGCGTCGGCCAGGTCCGCCAACCCGAGCCGGGCGAGCAGCTCGTCGGTACGGGCCGCGATCCGGGCCTCGCCCAGCAGGGGCCGACCGTCGGTCCCGCGCGCATGGCGCTGCCCGTATTCGAGCTCCTCCCGCACTGTCTGCGCGACGAACTGGTGCTCCGGCTCCTGGAAGACCGACCCGATGCGGCTCACCAGTTCCCCGGCCCGCCACGCATACGGACGCGCCGGCTCCCCGTCCGTCCCCTCCG
The DNA here is from genome assembly GCF_014651715.1 of Zhihengliuella salsuginis. Taxonomy (GTDB): domain Bacteria; phylum Actinomycetota; class Actinomycetes; order Actinomycetales; family Micrococcaceae; genus Zhihengliuella; species Zhihengliuella salsuginis. The sequence goes on along the minus strand of NZ_BMXK01000003.1, from coordinate 105,175 downwards.
CGAAGGAGAGCTCGCCGCCGAACTCGGGCAGCAGCCCGCCCAGCGTGAGCGCCAGCGTCGACTTGCCCGCCCCGTTCGGGCCGGTCACGCAGATCGCCCGGCCGGCGGTCAGGTCGAGCCCGATCCCGGTGAGCGCCGGGATGCCGTTCTTCTTCGGGTTGCCGCGTCCGACCGCGAGGTCGAGCGCGGACAGCCGCGCCGCCGTCGTGCGGTCGGCGCTGGCCCTGTGCGAGGCGGGCACGGCGGGGAGCTCGGGCACGTAGCCGGGCACCCAGACCCCGGCGGCGATCAGCCGTTCCCGGACGGGCCCGGGCGCGAACAGCTCCCCGGGGGTGCCGGCGGCGACGATCCCGCCGCCGGGTTCGAGCACGAGCACGCGGTCCACGTGCGGCGCCCACGCGGCGAGCCGGTGCTCGACGATCACGGCGGTCGCCCCCGTGGAGTCCAGGACGCGCACGACGGCGTCGCGCACCTCGCCCACGCCGTCCGGGTCGAGGTTGGCGGTGGGCTCGTCGAGCAGGAGCACCTTCGGGGCCATCGCGAGCAGGCCCGCGAGCGCGAGCCGCTGCTTCTGGCCGCCGGAGAGCGCGGAGGTGGACGCGTCGAGCCCGACGTCGAGCCCGACCGCGTCCAGTGCGCCGGCCACGCGGGCCGGGATCTGCTCACGCGGGACGGCGTGGTTCTCGCAGCCGAAGGCGACGTCGTCGCCGACCGTCGACTGGACCACCTGGGTCTCCGGGTCCTGCTGCATCAGGCCCGTGGCGCCCTTGAGCTCGTGGGCGGGCACGCCGTCGACGGTCAGGCTGCCGGCGGACTCGGACTCCTCGTCGTCCTCGTGGATCACACCGGCGAGCGCGTGCAGCAGCGTCGACTTGCCGGCGCCGGACGGGCCGACCACCAGGACGCGCTCGCCCGGGGCGACCCGCAGATCGAGGCCGGAGACGGCCGGCTTCGTGCGGTCAGCGTGGCGCCACCCCCACCCGGAGGCGACGATCTCCGCCCCGGCGAGGCGGGGTGCGGGATCGACCGTCCTCATCTCAGCCCCCGACCGGTTCCCGCGCGGCCCCGCGCGAGGCGACCGAGGACAGCGCGCCCGTCCTGGCCAGCGCCCGGGTGGCGATCCACGAGAGCAGTCCCGCGATGACCAGGCCGGAGACCAGGCAGAAGCCCATGTAGGAGAACTTCATGGGCAGCGTGTACGCGGGGTACCAGTTCACGATGAACAGGGCGTTGACCGCGGCGAAGAGCGCCGCACCGAAGCCGGCGAGCAGGGCGCTGGGCAGGCCGAAGCGCCGGTACCGGACCGCAGCGAACGCGGCCTCGGCGCCGAGCCCCTGGACGAGCCCGGAGATCAGGACCGTCATGCCGAACTGGGAGCCCATGAACATCTCGGTGGCGGCCGCGACGACCTCGCAGTAGAGCGCGGCGCCGGGCTTGCGGATGATCAGCCCGCCGACGACGGCCGGGAACAGCCACATCCCCAGGACCAGCCCGGACGACGGCGGGAACGCGACCCACAGGAACTCGAGGCCCGCGTAGGAGAAGTTCCACGCCCAGAAGATGACGCCGGAGACGACGGCGATGACGGATGCGATGACGATGTCGACGACGCGCCAGGTGCGCTTCGCCGGCAGGATGGCGGATGGTGCTGCCATGGTGTTCCTCCTTGGATGGCAAGGAGGGGAGGACGCACTGCTGGCGTCCCAAGAGATCTCGACTCCCTTCGCCGGTACTAGCCGGATCAGGTTCGAGGGTCTGCGCCTGACGCGCACTCTCAGCGTTCTGCCGCGATGGCAAACGCTCCCCTGTCGTTGGTGATGTGCTGGCCAGTGTAGCCCCGCGCTATGCTGGGCGGGTAATCGCCAAGCCACGACGGGAGTAATGCACGTGAACCTGATTCTGAAGCTGCTCGGGACCGCGGTTTCGTTCGGCGCCGGTTTCGCCGGCTCGAAGATTCTCGACACCGTCTGGCTCAAAGCCACCGGTCAGAAGCCGCCGAAGCCCGGCGACGAGGAGGCCCAGGCCGAGGCCAGCCTGCGCCAGGCCATCGGCTTCGCCGTCGCCTCGGCGGTCGTTGCCTCGGTGATCCAGGTCCTGACGAAGCGCGGGACCGACAACGCCATCACGTACTTCAAGCGGACCGCGGACGAGGTCTAGGGCCTCCCTCCGCGCGCTGCCCGTCGAGAGGGCGGCGGACGCACACCCCGCCGGGTCGTGCCTCCGCCGCCCTCTCGGCGTCTCCGGCTGCTCCGTGTCAGTCCACCCGGTCGGAGTGGGCGGTGACGACGGCGTCGAGCTCGTCGCGCTCGAGCGTCTCCCGCTTCAGGTGCCGGGTGCGGTACCCGGCGCGGCTGACCATGTGCGCGCTGACGGGCGCCGTGACCAGCTGCAGGAGCCACGCGAAGACGAGGATCGGCACGGTTCCCCAGCTGGCCGTCTGCAGCGCGACGGCGGTCAGCAGCAGCAGCAGTCCGAGCACCTGCGGCTTCGTCGCCGCGTGCATGCGCGAGAGCAGGTCCGGGAACCGGAGCATGCCGAGCGCGGCGGCGAAGGACATGAGCGACCCGGCGACCAGGCAGATCGCGGTCGCGACATCGCGGATGGTCTCCCACATCACGAGTTCCTCCGATCGGTCACGTAGCGCGAGATCGTCACGGATCCGATGAATCCGAGCACGCAGGCCACGACCACGAACGCCAGGTGGTTGGTGTGGTGGTTGACGGCCATGTCGACGCAGAGGGCGGCGATGATGATCGCGAGCAGCACGTCCATGGCGATGGCCCGCTCCAGGATCGACGGCCCGCGCATCATGCGGACGATCACCAGGACCGTGGCCAGGCCGAGCAGGATCCCGGAGATCCAGGCGGCGACTACCAGCATCAGGCGTCCTCCTTCTTCAGCTCGTCCAGTTGGGCGCGCGTGCCCATCACCCGGATCAGCCGGGCCTCGGTGTTGCGCGCCGAGGCCCGGAACGACTCCGCGTCGTCGTCGGTGGCCACATTCAGCACGTGCATGTAGAGGGTCGAGGAGCGGCGGTCGACCTCCACCACAACCGACCCGGGGATCAGGGTGAGCGTGTGCGCGACGAGGGTCACCATGAGGTCGTCGTGGCTGCGCAGCGGCACGCCGATGATCGCCGAGCGCACCCGCGGGCCGCGGAAGAGCGCCAGGCGGAACACCTGCAGGCTCGCCACGAGGACGTCTCCGAGGAACCAGAGCACGAACCGCAGCGCCTGCCAGAGGTTGAACCGGCCGGAGATGTGGACCGGGGGCAGCCGGAACGCGGAGACGATCCCGAGCGAGATCAGGAACCCGAAGATCAGGTTCCCCGCGCTGAAGTCGATCCACATCGACCCCCACAGCAGGGTCATGCCGACGATCAGCGGCAGCTCGACCGCGAACCGCCGGCGCCGGCGCCGCAGGACCGCCTTGACGTGCCGGACCCTGCGCTCGCGTTCGGTGGCCTGGCGCATCACGGCCCCTCACCTCCGACGAATTCTGGGCTGCGCGGGTCCGGGACGTACCCTTCGAAGGCGTCCGGCCCCAGGACGGCCTCGATGTAGGGGGTGCGCTCGTACATGTGCCGCGCCGCCTGGTCGGAGAACTCGAACAGCGGCCCCGCGAACACGGTGAGCGCCACGCCCAGGGCGACGAGCGCCGCCGTCGCCCCCACCATCGTCGCCGGCAGCGTCCGACGGCGGGTGGCGACCGCCGTCGTGCCGTCCTCCTCCGCGAGGGACGCCAGCAGTTGCGGGTGGGGATCCTCGGCGTCCTCCGCTCGGCGCCAGAACGCCCGGTTCCACACGCGGGCCACCGCGAGCAGCGTCAGCAGCGAGGTGACGACGGCACCCGCGAGCAGGATCCAGGCGACCGGGGTGCCGAGGGAGACGCCGCCCTGCATCAGGCCGAGCTTGCCGAGGAACCCGGAGAACGGCGGGATGCCGGCGAGGTTCATCGCCGGCACGAAGAAGAGGATCGCCAGCAGCGGGGAGAGCTTCGCCAGCGACCCCAGCCGGTCCACGCTCGAGCTGCCGGCCCGGCGCTCGATGAGGCCGGTGACGAGGAAGAGAGAGGTCTGGACGATGATGTGGTGGGCGACGTAGTAGACGGTGGCACCGAGGGCCGCCACGTTGCCGACGCCGAGACCGAAGACCATGTAGCCGATGTGGCTGGTCAGCGTGAACGAGAGCAGTCGCTTGATGTCCTGCTGGGCGATCGCGCCGAGGATCCCGACGAGCATGGTCAGCAGCGCCACGATCATCAGCAGGGTGTTGATGCGGTCGCCCGGGAAGAGCAGGGTCTCGGTGCGGACCATCGCGTAGACGCCGACCTTGGTGAGCAGGCCCGCGAACACGGCCGTCACCGGCGCGGGCGCCGTCGGGTAGGAGTCCGGCAGCCAGAAGGACAGCGGGAAGACGGCCGCCTTGACGCCGAACGCGACCAGCAGCATCAGGTGCAGGACCATCTGCAGGCCCGGGGCGAGCTCGCCGAGCTTGAGGCCGAGGTCGGCCATGTTCACCGTGCCGGTCGCCGCGTAGATCATGCCGATCGCGATGAGGAACAGCACCGAGGACACCACGGAGACGACGACGTAGGTGATGCCCGCCCGGATGCGCGGGGCCGTCCCGCCGAGGGTGAGCAGGACGTAGGACGCCGTCAGCAGGATCTCGAACCCGACGTAGAGGTTGAAGAGGTCGCCGGCGAGGAAGGCGTTCGAGATACCCGCGACCAGCACGAGGTAGGTCGGGTGGAAGATCGAGATCGGGCCGTCCTCGTCGCCGTCGGCGATGCCCTGCGCCGTCGCGTAGACGAGAACCGCCAGCGACACCGCCGTCGAGACGACGAGCATCAGGGCCGAGAACTCGTCGACCACCATGCTGATGCCGAACGGGGCCTCCCAGCCGCCCAGCTGGACGGCCTGGGTCCCGTGCGTCGCGGCCGAGGCCAGGAGGGAGATCTCGAACAGCAGCGTCAGGCTGAGGGCGCCGATGGTGATGATGCGCTGGGCCCGCGGGTTGCGGCGCAGCACGAACGCGAGCGCGGCGCCGAAGATCGGCAGCGCGACGGCCACCGGGGCGACGGACGCGAGGAACGCGAGCACTGTGTGGATCACGGGCGCGCCCCCTTGGCGTCGACGTCGTCCTGCGTGAACTCGCTGGTGTCGGCGGCGACCTCGGCGTCCTCTTCGACGTCGAAGTGGCCCTTCTCGGCGATGCGGAGGTCCTCGTCGTCGTCCACGACCTCGTCGCGCTTCGCGATGACCCAGGAACGGTAGATCAGCGCGAGCATGAAGGCCGTCACAGCGAACGTGATGACGATGGCCGTCAGCACCAGCGCCTGCGGCAGCGGGTCGGCGTACTCCTCAGGCGGGATGTCCTTCTCGTAGAGCGGTGCCAGCCCGGCCGGGCCGCCCGCGATGACGATCAGCAGGTTCACCGCGTTCCCGACGAGGATGATCCCGAGCAGCACGCGGGTCAGGCTGCGCTCCAGCAGCAGGTAGATGCCGGTCGCGAAGAGCACGCCCATGACCAGCAGGAGGAGCACGTTGATGCTCATCGGATCGTTGGTGTCGGAGACGTCCTCGGCGACGCTCGCCAGAATCGCGGTGGTGGTCATCGGGCCGCCCCCTCGGTCGTGCCGTGCACGTCGTCGTGCCGTTCGGTGATGCCGCGCCCTTCGGAGCGCTCGTCGATCTCCGAGCCGAGGCTGCGGATCACGTCGAGGACGAGCCCGATCACCACGAGGTAGACGCCGACGTCGAAGATCGTGGACGTGACGAACTTGTGCTCGCCGAAGACCGGCAGCACGAACTCGAGGGCGGCCGACTGGAAGAGCTCGCCGCCCACCAGCACGGGACCCACGACGCTGGTCGCCGCGATCGCCAGGCCGAGGCCGAGCAGCGTTCCGGGGCTGATGGGAGTGGCCTCGGCCAGCTCGTACCGCCCGCCGGCGAGGTAGCGGATCACGAACGCGAGCCCGGCCAGCAGGCCGCCGGCGAAGCCGCCGCCGGGCAGGTTGTGACCGGCCAGCAGGAGGTAGACGCTGATGAGCAGCAGCGAGTGGAAGAGCAGCCGCGTGACGACCTCGAAGATGATCGACCGGCGCTCCGGGGCCAGCGTCCGGCCCGCCACGATCCAGGCCTCGCGGGCCGACTCGGCGAAGTGGCGCGCGATGGCCAGCGCGGCCGTCCTCCGCGACGACGAGTGGATGTGCTCGGTTCCGCGGCCGACGGAGCCCGGCTCCACGTCGGCGGTCGCGCGCCCGCCGTCGCCGCGCCCGCGCACGTAGATCAGGCTGGCGACGCCGGTCGCGGCGGCGACCAGGACGGTGATCTCCCCGAAGGTGTCCCAGGCGCGGATGTCCACCAGGATGACGTTGACGATGTTGTGCCCGTTGCCGATCTCGTAGGCCATCTTCGGCAGACTCAGCGAGATCGGGTCCGCGACGCGGCCGGCCTGCGCGGCGACGGCGATGGCGACCATGACGGCCGCGAAGCCGATGCCGATGACGGCGCGCAGCCACTTCTTGCCCGACGGGTTCGACTCCCACAGGCGGGCCGGCAGGCTGCGCAGCGCGAGGACCATCGCGACCAGCACGATCGTCTCGACGAGCAGCTGGGTCAGCGCCAGGTCCGGCGCCCCGTGCAGCGCGAAGATGATCGCCATGCCGTACCCGGTCACGCCGACCATGAGGACCGCGAGGAACCGCTTGTTCGCCCGCACCGCCAGCAGCGCCCCGGCGATCATGCACAGTCCGATCACCAGCTGGGTGGGCGTCTCGAAGGCGAGGGCGGAGAGCGGCACGGGCTGCTCCATGAAGATCGCGGCGACCGCCGGCGTCGCGCCGCCGACGATGAGGATGACCATCAGGTAGTACTGCAGCGAACCGCTCTGCGTGCGGCCCGTGACCCAGACCGCCACGTTGTCCAGCCCGCCGATGGTGTACCGGTAGAACTTCTCCGCGTCGATCAGCGGATACAGCTTGTCCTGGACCCGCGCGACGGCGCCGCGCGCCGCGAACATCGCCGCACCCCCCAGCACGACGACGGCCGAGAGGCCCAGCGCGGGCGTCAGCCCGTGCCACAGGCCCAGGTGGATCGGCTCGGGCGACTCGCCGAACAGCCCCGCATACGGGGCCGCCAGCGTCTCGACGGTACCCGGGATCCACGCCAGCACGACCGTGCCGGCCGTCAGGACCGCGGGGGCCGCGAGGAACATCCAGGCGACGGGGCGGAACTCCGTGGCGGGGACCGAGGCCTTGGTCGCGAACGCGCCCCAGACGAAGCGGGCGCTGTAGGCGAAGGTCAGCACGGAGCCCGCCACGATCCCGACCAGCACCCACCCGGCGACCCCGAGGCCGAGGAACCGCCCGTCCGCCAGGGAGGGAGCGGCGAGCACCGACTCGAAGACCGCCTCTTTGGCGACGAACCCGAAGAGGGGCGGCAGCCCGGCCATGGACGCGGCGCTGAGCAGGGAGACGACGAACAGTTTCGGGGCGCTGCGGGCGAGCCCGGAGAGCTTGCGCACGTCGCGCGTCCCGGTCTGGTGGTCGATGATGCCCACGATCAGGAACAGGGCCGCTTTGAAGAGGGCGTGCGCCGTCAGCAGGGCCATCGCCGCCAGCGCGGCGTCCGGCGTGCCGATCGCGGTCACCACGATCAGGAAGCCGAGCTGGGAGACGGTGCCGTAGGCCAGGATCAGCTTGATGTCGGTCTGGCGCAGCGCCCTCCAACCGCCCACGAACAGGGTCGCGAGGCCGAGGACGATGAGCGTGGGGTGCCAGAACGCCGTCGTGCTGAATCCCGGCGCGAGCCGGGCGATCAGGTAGACGCCCGCCTTCACCATGGCGGCGGCGTGCAGGTAGGCGGAGACCGGCGTCGGGGCGGCCATCGCACCGGGCAGCCAGAAGTGGAACGGCACGAGCGCTGATTTGGAGACCGCGCCGACGAGGATGAGCGCGATGGCGATGTCGGCCGCCGTACCGGCGAGCTCCGGGACCCCGTCTGCCGCGGCCGCGAGGATCGACGAGAGCCGGTAGGTGCCGGCGAGCTGGCCGAGCAGGACGAGGCCCAGCAGCATGGACAGGCCGCCGAAGGTCGTGACGATCAGTGCCTGGAGCGCCGACCGACGTGCATATATGCGTGTTCTGGCATATCCGATGAGCAGGTACGACAGCACCGTCGTCAGCTCCCAGAAGATGAAGAGCACGATCAGGTCGTCAGCGGTCACGAGACCGAACATGGAGGCCGCGAACGCCGTCAGCTGGGCGCCGAACGGCCCGATGTTCGGATCGTCGTTCTTGAAGTACCGCGCGCAGTAGAACAGCACGAGTGCGCCGACCCCGAGGACCAGTATCCCCAGCAGCGCGGAGAGGGCGTCGAGGCGGAAGGCGAAGTGGACGTCGAGCGCCGGGATCCACGGGACGGAGAACCCGGGGGGCGCCGAATCGCTCCCGGTCGGCGCCGTCTGCTCGGCGGCCAGCACGGCCGGCAGCTGCGCGAGGAGCCAGACCAGGCCCGCGGCGGGGACGGCGGCGAGGACGTAGAAGGTGCTGCGGCCGAGACGGCGGAAGACCAGCGGTGCTGCAAATGCCGCGACGAAGAGCGCAGTCGTCACGACGAGCATATTCGCCCCCTTTAAATCGGCTTGGGCCAGCTTATCCTGATTTTCTCGATAGCCGCTGTGACGCAATGCGCACTATGCTTCGAAGATGGACACGCAGCGGCCCCGGCTCTTCACGAAGCAGGTACTCGCCTGGGCCTCGTGGGACTGGGGTTCCGCGGCGATCAACGCGGTGATGACGACCTTCGTCTTCACGGTCTACCTCACCAGCTCGACCTTCGGCGACGTGGACGAGAACTCCGCCGCCCTCGGCACGGGACTCGCGATCGCCGGCTTCGCCATCGCGCTGCTCGCGCCCGTGACCGGCCAGCGCTCGGATGCCGGCGGGCGCCGGCGCTTCTGGCTGGGGGTCAACTCGGTCCTGGTGGCCCTGACGACGGCGGCCTGCTTCTTCGTCTATCCGGAACCCGGTTTCCTGGTTTTCGGCATCACCCTGATCGCCCTCTCCAGCGTGTTCGCCGAGTTCGCGACCGTGAACTACTACGCGATGCTCCCCCAGATCTCGACGCCGGCCACGATCGGCCGCGTCTCCGGGTTCGGCTGGTCGATGGGGTACCTCGGCGGCATCCTCGCCCTGGCGATCGTGCTCTTCGGCTTCGTCCAGCCCGCCTTCGACTGGCCCGGTGCCAGCGAGGACAACGCCTTCAACCTCCGCCTCGTCGCCGTCTTCTCGGCGCTCTGGTTCTTCGCCTTCGCCCTGCCGGTCCTTTTCGCGGTCCCGGAGAACAAACGGACCGTCGCCATCGGGAAGGTCAGCATCCTGGAGAGCTACCGGCAGCTCGGCCGGCACATCGCGCGCCTGTTCCGCACCAGCCGGCACACGCTGTACTTCCTGCTCGCGTCGGCCGTGTTCCGCGACGGGCTGGCGGCCGTCTTCACGTTCGGCGGCATCGTGGCGGCGGGGACCTTCGGCTTCGAGACGTCCGAGGTGATCATCTTCGCGATCGTCGGCAACGTGGTCGCCGCCCTCGGAGCACTCATCGGCGGCGTGCTCGACGACCGGGTCGGGCCGAAGGCCGTGATCGTCGCCGCCCTGCTCGGGCTGATCGTCGCCGGCCTCGGCGTCTTCCTGGCCCCGGTCACGTTCGCGGAACCGACCACCGGCTTCTGGATCTTCGGGCTGGCGCTGACCTTCTTCGTCGGGCCGGCGCAGTCGTCCTCCCGCGCGTACATCGCCCGCCTGGCCGATGAGGGCCGCGAAGGCGAGATCTTCGGCCTCTACGCCACGACGGGCCGGGCCGTCAGCTTCATGGCCCCCGGGATGTTCACGCTCGCCATCGTGTTTGCGACGCCGCACGTCGGCCAGGGCGAGGCGCAGCGCTTCGGCATCCTCGGGATCCTGGTGGTCCTGGTCGCCGGGCTGGCCCTGCTGCTGCCGGTCCGCAAACCGGCCGTACACGTTTCCGACGTCTCAGATCCCCGCCGCGGCTGACCTGTCGGCCTGGAGCGCGGTCAGGGTCCGCTCGGCCCGGGTGAGGACCTGCGCCCGTGGAACTGCCGCAACCATCGTCTCGATCTGCTCGACGACGCGGGCGCCCAATCGGTCGGACAGCACTGCCTCGAGCCGGCGGTACCGTTCGATGTCCTGGCCGACGGGTCTCGGCGCGGTGGCGGCACCCCGGGCCGCGGCGAGGAAGAACGCCGCGTCGGACCACCGCGTCGTTTCGGCGAGAAGTTCGGCGAGCAGCCGCAGCAGGGTCCCTACCTGCGTCCACGCACCCAGTCGGCGCAATCGGACCACGAGACCGGACCCCAGGTCGATTGCTTCGGCATGTCGGCCAGCGCGCACCAGCAGGGCGAAGAGCGCCACCCGGGCGACGCGGCCGACCTGTTCCGCACCCACGCGGTCGGCCTCCGAGGCCGCGTCCGCCAGCAGTGCCGCACCGCTCGACGGGTCGGTCCGCGCCGTGACTTCACCCGCGGCATACCGGGCGAAGGCAGCGGACGCGTCGCTGCCCGACGGGGCGGCGACGAGCGCTATCTCCGCGTGCTCCCGCGCACCGGCCAGGTCGTCGGAGTAGCAGTCGATCAGAGCCAGCGAGGTGTTCGCCTCCCCGGTGAACGCGGGGAGGCGGGCGAGCCCGCGGAACCACCGCGCAGAATCCGCGAGGTCCCCGGCGTACATCGCGGCCACGGCGAGGGCCAACGTCGCGGTGGCCCCTGAATCGGGATCCCGGGACGCCTCCAGGGCGATGGTTCCGAGCCTCCGGGCGTTCGCCGGCTCGCCCTGCTCGCCGAGGGAGAACGCAGCGGCGGCGATCCCGCCCGCAACGTCGGGGGCCGGGGCCGCTGCCCCACGCTGCCCGACCTCGATCACCAGGTCGCGCAGTGCCAGGCTGGGCGTCCAGTGCAGGCAGCGCGCCACCGCGTGCGTGATCTCCGAAGCCGGAACGAGTTCCCCGGCGTCGAGCGCGCGGCGCAGAGCGCTGCCCACCTCCGCACTGCATCCGGTCAGGCGTCCGGCCGCGACGGCGCCGTCGACCCGCGGCCAGTCGTCCCGGATCCGGGTCACCACGTCTCGCACCCATGCGCCGTGCGCGGATCCGGTAGCTGCCGTGCGCCCGGTCTCCTCCAGACGGTGCCCGGCGAAGATCCTGACCATCTCCAGCAGCCTGTAGCGGGAGCCCTCAGCCGACTCGTGGTGCACGACGAGCGAGGACTCGACCAGTTCGGCGAGCAGTGGGCCCACATCGCCCGACCACCCGGGAACATGCGCCATGAGGCCGGCAGCCGCGTCGGAGGAGAAGTCCCCGGCGAAGATGGAAAGGGAATCGAGCAGAGCCTGCTGGGCGGAGTCGAGCAGTTGATAGGACCATGCCACCACCGCCCGCAGTCTCCCCGACCCGCCGACGATCTCCCCCGGGATCCGGGCGAGCACACCACGGACATCCGCGGTCGCGGTCCGGGACGCCGCGAGTTCGATAGCCAGCGGAAGGCCCTCGCAGCGGCGGCACACCTCGGCCACCTCGACGACGTTGGCGTCGGTGACGGCGAAGGCGGACCGCAGCCGGCGGACCCGGTCGCCGAACAGCCGGACGGAGGCCGACGTGCTCTGCTCGCCGACGCTGGAGCCCGGGGCGGGAACGCGCAGGGGGCCGAGCGGGACGACCAGCTCCGATGTCAGACCGAGACGCCGCCGGCTCGTGACCAGTACCCGCGCGGCCCGGCAGCGCCGGGCGATGGCGGACGCCAGCGACGCGACCTCGTCCCGCACGTGTTCGCAATTGTCGAGCACCAGCAACCGCGGGGCCGCACCGAGGTATTCCACGATGTCGTCGACGACCGGGACGGGCCCGGAGCCGGTCGCCGGCCGCAGGCCGAGCACATCCGCCACCGCCATCGCGACCCGCCCCGCCGTGACCGGCGCGAGTTCGACCACTGCGACCGGGAGACCCAGCCGGGCGTGCAGGGCTGCGATCGACTCGGCCGCGAGCCGGGTCTTGCCGACCCCTCCGGGGCCCGTGACGACGGAGATCCGGTTCTCCGAGACGGCGGCGACGAGGTCGGCCAGCTCGTCCTCGCGGCCGACGAACGCGGTCGAGGTGTCCAACCACTCGGGCACACCCGGCGCCTCGGCGCGGACCGGTGCCAGCACGTGCCCGAGGACGCGCGCCTCCAACGACTCGAGTTCCGGCGAGGGGTCGAGCCCCAGCTCCGCTCCGAGGCGGGCACGGTAGGCCCGCAGCCGCTCCAGCGCCTCGGTCTGGCGGCCCGCGTGGTACAGGGCCGTGACGAACAGTTCCACCGCATGCTCGCGGAACGGCTGCTCGGACAGCATCCCCTCCAGCAGCACCGCGGCCGCACCCGGCTCGCCGGCGTGGACGAGCGCTCCGGCGCGCGACTCCACGGCGTCCCACCGCAGCTGGTCCAGGCGCATGGCAGCGGTCGTGGCGAAGGGCGCGTCGGCGTACTCCCCGTAGGCCGGCCCGCGCCACAGGGCCAGCGCCCGTCCGAGGAGGTCGCCGGCCAGGCGCGCCTCCGCCGTTCTGGCCCGCTCCACCAGGACCTCGAACTCCTCGGCGTCGACCGTCGCGCCCGCAATCCTGTAGCCGGCTGGTCCGGTCTCGATCGCGTCGCGGCCCAGCACCGTGCGGAGGCGGGAGAGGACCGTGCGCAGCGCCTTGGGCGGGTCCTGCGGCGAATCATCGCGCCACACCGCTTCGATCAGCGCGTCGGCCGAGACCGGAAATCCGGCGTGCACCAGCAAGCACGTCAACAGGGCCCGTCGACGACCGGGCGGTACGACGCGCTCGCGCCCGTCGACGAGTACTTCGAGCTCCCCGAGGACACCGAATCGCAGCTCAGGCATCTTCCTCACTGTATCCGAGGCTCCCGTGAAACTCCCGTGAATCCCCTGGGGCGCAGGCTGAACCTGTCAATCCAATGAGGAGGAATCATGACAACCGCAGCACTTGACATGCAGAAGGTCGGCGCGTTCGCCCAGCAGGTCGGCGGCGTACTGGCCAGCGGGGCGACGACCGCGATGATGGTGGTCGGCGACCGGGCCGGATTCTATGCCGCCCTGGCCGCCGGCGGCGCGTCCACCCCGGAGCAGCTCGCCCGGCGGACCGGGACGGCTGAGCGCTACGTCCGCGAGTGGCTCTCGCAGCAGGCGGCGGCCGGCATCGTCGCCTTCGACCCGTCCGAAGGGTCCTTCATCCTGCCTCCGGAGCACGCCGCCGTGCTGGCCTCCGACGACTCGCCGGCTGCGATGATCGGGGCAGCCCCGCTGATCAGCGGGATGCACCGAAGGATCGACCAGCTGGTGGACGCGTTCCGCAGCGGCGCCGGCATCCCCTGGTCGGACCAGGACCCGGCCACGTTCGAGTCGACGGAGAGGTTCTTCCGCGTCGGCTACCGCAACAACCTGGTGAGCGAGTGGATCCCCGCGCTGTCCGACGTCCACGACAAGCTGGAGGCGGGCGCCACGGTGGTCGACGTCGGCTGCGGGCGAGGCGCCCCCGTCCTGTTGATGGCCGAGGCGTATCCGAAGTCCCAGTTCGTCGGCTACGACGCGCACCCGCCGTCGATCGAGACGGCCACGGCGCGGGCCGTCGAGGCCGGGGTCTCGGACCGGGTGCGGTTCCAGACCGGCCACTGCCACGGATACCCGGATACCGGCGTGGACATCATCACCTTTTTCGATGCTTTCCACGACCTCGGCGACCCGGTGGGGGCGGCTGCGCACGCCCGGCGGGCCCTCGCCCCCGACGGCACCCTGGTGCTGGTGGAGCCGTTGGCCGCTGATGATCTCGCGACGACGCTGGCCACCGTGCCGATGGCGGCGATCGGCTACGCGGCATCGACCTTCATGTGCACGCCGAACTCGTTGTCCCAGCCGGTCGGGCTGGCACTGGGAGCGCACGCCGGCGAGACCCGGCTGAGGGAGGTGCTCGACGAGGCCGGCTACCGTTCGGTGCGCCGGGCCGCCGAGAACGACTTCAACATGGTTCTCGAGGCGAAGCCGTAGCGTCCTGCCGCGACGCTCCCGGCGGGCACGGGCCCGCCGGGAGCGTCGCGCTACGTGGCGAGGTCGGTGCGGTGGTAGTTCAGGTGGCTGCGCGACGCCGTCGGGCCGCGCTGGCCCTGGTAGCGGTTCCCGTACTTGCCGGAGCCGTACGGGTGGTCGGACGGCGACGTCAGCCGGAAGAAGCACAGCTGCCCGATCTTCGAACCCGGCCAGAGCTTGATCGGCAGCGTCGCCATGTTCGACAGCTCGAGCGTGACGTGCCCCGTGAAGCCGGGGTCGATGAAGCCGGCGGTGGAGTGCGTGAGCAGCCCCAGGCGGCCGAGCGAGGACTTGCCCTCGAGGCGCGCCGCGACGTCGTCCGGCAGGGAGACCTGCTCGTAGGTCGCCCCGAGCACGAACTCCCCCGGGTGCAGGATGAACGCCTCGTCGGGATCGACCTCGACGAGGCGCGTCAGCTCGGGCTGGTCCGCTGCGGGGTCGATGTGGGCGTACTTGTGGTTGTCGAACAGCCGGAAGAAGCGGTCCAGGCGCACGTCCACGCTGGACGGCTGGATCATGGACGGTTCATACGGGTCGAGCCCGATGCGTCCGGAGTCGAGTTCGGAGCGGATATCACGATCAGAGAGCAGCACGCACCCCAAAATATCCTATCTGTCGCCGCTCAGCTTCCTTGGCTACGATTGGTGGAAGCATGCACTTCCACGATTCAGACCGCACCCCGTCCCGCAGCCGGCGCGGATCCGCACCCCCGGCCGTGCTGCGCCGCGCCCTCGCGGCTGTCGCCCTGCTGGCGGCGGCCGTCGTCGTCGCACCCTCCGCCGTCGCCGCGGCCCCGACCGTGGACGAGACCCAGGACCCCGCGTCGCCGGCCGCCATCGTGAACCCCGCCCGACCGCTCGACCCCGTGGACTACGTCCCGGAGGAGCTGGAGACCGTCTCCAGCTCCGGCGACCAGCTGGTCCCCGAGGCCGCTGCCGCCACACGCGAACTCGTCGACGCCGCGGCCGCCGCGGGCCACGCGCTGGCCGTCGAGAGCGGCTACCGGTCCTACGACCGGCAGCACCAGCTCTTCGACTCCTACGCGGCCCGCTACGGCGAGGCCTACGCCTCCCGCATCTCCGCGGAACCGGGCACCAGCGAGCACCAGCTCGGCCTGGCAGTCGACCTGGGCCTGGCCAGCGGCCTGTGCTCCCTGCAGACCTGCTTCGGGGACACCCCGGCCGGGCAGTGGATCGCCGAGCACGCCGGGGAGTTCGGATTCATCGTCCGCTACCCCGAGGCGGCCGAGGAGCAGACCGGCTACTCGTACGAGCCGTGGCACCTGCGCTACCTCGGGGACGCGACCGTCGCCGACTTCACCGCTTCGAAGGCGGGCACCTACGAGGAGTACGTGGCCGCGCTCGAGGCGGCGGCCGACGTCGTCTCCGAACCGCTGACCGGGCAGTCCCCGCTCAGCCCGCTGCGCATCGACGTGACGGACGGCCTCTTCCGGCTGCCGAGCTGGGCCGGGGCCGAGTAGGCCCGGCCCGCCCGAGACCGAGGCGGGGCGTCAGGCGCCGATCTCGGTGCGGACGGCCAGCAGCTCGGGGAAGAACGTGAGCTCGAGGGCGCGCTTCAGGAAGCCGACGCCGGACGATCCGGCCGTTCCGCGCTTGAAACCGATGGTGCGCTCGACCGTCTTCATGTGGCGGAAGCGCCAGAGCTGGAAGTTCTCCTCGAGGTCGACGAGCTCCTCGCAGGCCTCGTAGAGGTCCCAGTACTCGGACGCGTTCTCGTAGATCTCCTTGTAGACCGCGACGAGCCCCTCGGAGAACACGTGCGCCTGTGTGACGTCGCGGTCCAGCAGTTCGGCCGGCACGTCGAAGCCCTTGCGGGCGAGCAGGCGGACGAACTCGTCGTAGATGCTCGGCAGGTTCAGCAGCTCGGTCAGCACCTGCTGGGCTTCCGGATCGGCCTCGAAGACCTTGACCATGCCCGCGTTCTTGTTCCCCAGCAGGAACTCGACTGCGCGGTACTGGTAGGACTGGAAGCCGCTGGAGGCGCCCAGGTCGCCGCGGAACTCGGCGTACTCGCTCGGCGTCAACGTCGCCAGCACGCTCCACTGCTCAGTCAGGGACCGCTGGATGTGCTTCACCCGCGCGATGTGCTTGAGCGCGAACCGCAGGTCGTCCTCGCGCAGACGGCGCCGGATCGCCTTGAGCTCGTGCAGCATCAGCTTGAGCCAGAGCTCCGACGTCTGATGCTGGATGATGAACAGCATCTCGTCGTGGTGCTCGGGCCGGCTCACGGGGTGTTGCGAGTTCAGCAGAGTTTCCAGGCCCAGGTAGGAGCCGTAACTCATCTTGTCGCGGAAATCGGTCTCGATCTCCGCCTCTAGTGCTCGGGTGTTCTTGTCTACAGTCACAGCACACAGCCTAGTCGCGTCCGAGGCGCGGGACACATCGCCGGCCCCGGACGCGGGCCGCCTACTTGGAGCGGACCGGGATGCCTGTGAACGTCGGCGTCATGGTCGCGGCGAAGAAGTCCTCCCCCTTGTCGTCGACGACGATGAACGCCGGGAAGTCCTCGACCTCGATCTTCCAGACGGCCTCCATGCCGAGCTCCTCGTACTCGAGCACGTCGACCTTCTTGATGCAGTCGAGGGCCAGGCGGGCGGCCGGGCCGCCGATGGAGCCCAGGTAGAACCCGCCGTGCTCATTGCAGGCGTCCGTGACCTGGCGGGAGCGGTTGCCCTTGGCCAGCATGACCATCGAGCCGCCGGCGGCCTGGAACTGGTCGACGTACGAGTCCATGCGGCCGGCCGTCGTCGGACCGAACGAACCCGAGGCCATGCCCTCCGGGGTCTTCGCCGGGCCCGCGTAGTAGACGGGGTGGTCCTTCATGTACTGCGGCATCTCCTCGCCGGCGTCGAGGCGCTCCTTGATCTTGGAGTGCGCGATGTCGCGGGCGACGACGAGCGGGCCCGTCAGGGACAGGCGCGTCTTGACCGGGTGCCTGGTCAGCTCGGCGAGGATCTGGTCCATCGGCTGGTTGAGGTCGATCTTGACCACGGAGCTGCCTCCGGTGCCGGAGACGCCGTCGGTCTCGTCGTCGTGCGCGGCGACGGCCGGGTGCGACTCGTCCGGCATGTACTGGGCCGGATCGGTCTCGAGCTGCTCGACGAAGACGCCGTCCTCGGTGATCTTCGCGAGCATCTGGCGGTCGGCCGAGCAGGAGACGGCGATCGCGACCGGCAGCGAGGCGCCGTGGCGCGGCAGGCGGACGACGCGCACGTCGTGGCAGAAGTACTTGCCGCCGAACTGGGCGCCGATGCCGAAGTCCCGCGTCAGCTGGTGGACCTTCTCCTCGAGGTCGGTGTCGCGGAAGCCGCGGCCGGTCATCGCCCCCTCGGTCGGCAGGGTGTCGAGGTACTTCGCCGACGCGTACTTCGCCGTCTTCATCGCGAACTCGGCGCTCGTACCGCCGATGACGATGGCGAGGTGGTACGGCGGGCAGGCCGCCGTGCCGAGCGAGCGCAGCTTCTCGTCCAGGAACTTCAGCATGGCGTTCTCGTTCAGGATCGCCTTGGTCTCCTGGTAGAGGAAGGACTTGTTGGCCGATCCGCCGCCCTTGGCCATGAACAGGAACTTGTACTGGTTCTCGTGGCCCGGCTCGGTGTCCGAGTAGATCTCCACCTGGGCCGGCAGGTTGTTGCCGGTCTGCTTCTCCTCCCAGGTCGTGAGCGGGGCGAGCTGCGAGTAGCGCAGGTTCAGCTGGGTGTAGGCGTCGTAGATGCCCTTCGACAGGGCCTTCTCGTCCGGGCCGTCGGTCAGGACGTGCTGGCCGCGCTTGCCCATCACGATCGCGGTGCCGGTGTCCTGGCACATGGGCAGGATTCCGCCGGCCGCGATATTGGCGTTCTTCAGCAGGTCCAGCGCGACGAACTTGTCGTTCGCGCTCGCCTCCTCGTCGTCGAGGATGTTGCGCAGCTGCTGCAGGTGCGCCGGGCGCAGGTAGTGGGAGATGTCGTGCAGGGCGGTCGTGGCCAGTTCCTGCAGCGTCTCCGGCGCCACCTCCAGGAACCTCCGGCCGCCCGGACCCTCGACGGCCCGGACGCCCTCGGTGGTCAGCAGGCGGTAGGGGGTTTCGTCGGCGCCGATCGGCAGCAGATCCTCATAGCGGAATTCGGTCATCATGCTTCCTTGCAAATGCTTGGTAGTGGCGGCCCGGCACTGGGCGCCCTACCACTTTAGGCCGTGACGCCTCCGGGGCACGAAACCGATTCGGCGGAACAATGTTGCGCCACGACCTCAAGCGTGGTCGGGTGTAGGCATGAGCGAGACGCCTGAGACCAACGAAACGCCCACCGCCGACGCCGGGGAATTCACCCCCGAGGAGCCCCAGAACGACCTGGAGGCCACGCTGCTGGCCGGCCAGCAGGACCCCGAGAAGGCCGGCGACGTCATCGCCACCTTCCTGAACTCCGAGGTCTTCTTCCTCAGCAGCGAAGAGGTGACCGAGGAGTCCAAGGACGTGGCGCCGCTCGTGCTGCAGAACCCGGACGGCGAGCCGCGCATCGCCGTGTTCTCCGACCTGCGCCGTGTCCCGCAGCAATACATCGAGGCCGCACCGTTCGGCGTGAAGGTCACCGGCGCCGCCGTCGTGCAGAACCTCAATGGCGCCGGCCTGGTCCTCAACGCCGGCCACCAGATCGGCTTCGAGATCCCTGCCGAGGGCGTCGACGCCATCCGCCGCGACTTCCAGCCGGTCGACTCCGAGGACGACGGCGCCCCGACCGCCTGACTTCCGCCCTCCCGCGTACTTAATAGTGGGAATTAACTAATCAATCGGCCGGTGACGGGCGAGTTTTCGATACTGTCTATCTGGTGACCGATGACTCGCCCGTTTCCAAACGCCCGCGCTACGTTCCGAGCGTCAAATACATCCTGATGCTCGGCGCCCTCGCGGCGCTTCCGGCCGTGACGGTGGACATGTATCTGCCGTCCCTCCCGACGGTCGCCGCGGAGTTGCACGCCAGCCACGCGGCTGTGCAGTTCACCGTCTCCGCCATGCTGCTCGGCGGCGGCGTCGGCCAGCTGGTGATCGGCCCGTTCTCGGACCGGTTCGGCCGCCGCCTGCCGCTGCTGATCGGCATCAGCCTGCACGTCGCCTTCTCGATCCTGTGCTCCCTGGCCACCAACATCGAGACCCTCATCGCGCTCCGGTGCCTGCAGGGGTTCTTCAACGCCGCGGCGGGCGTGGTCGCGATCGCCGTCATCCGCGACCGGTTCGTGGGTTCCGACGCGGCGCGGCTGCTGTCGAGGCTGATGCTCGTGATCGGCGTCGCGCCCCTCTTCGCGCCGACCATCGGCCAGGCGATCGCCGGCGTCTGGCACTGGCGGGCGGTCTTCTACGCGCTCGCCCTGATCGGCGTCGTCCTGGTCGCGATCGTCTGGCGCTGGATGCCGGAGACCCTTCCGCCCGCGTCCCGCCGGCCCAAGGGGTCGATCGGCGTCCTGCGCGCCTACGGCGTCCTCCTGCGCGACCGCCGCTTCCTGGCCCTCGCCATCGTCCCGGGGCTCGGCATGGCCGTGATCCTCAGCTACGTGGTGGGGTCGCCGTTCGTGTTCCAGAACGAGTTCGGGCTCTCCCCGGGGCAGTTCGCCCTGCTCTTCGCCGTGAACGGCTGCGCCCTGGTGGGATCGGCCCAGATCAACGCGTCGCTGGTCCGGCGGGTCTCCCCCGCCAGGATCCTGCGCGTGGCGGTGCTGGTCCAGCTCGTCTGCGCGCTGCTGCTGCTGGCGGTGGCGGCCACCGGGTTCGGCGGGCTTCCCGCCCTGCTCGGCGCGCTGTGGCTGGTGCTCGGCACGCAGGGCATGATCCCTCCGAACGCCTCCGTCCTGGCCCTCAACGACTACGGGCACATGGCCGGGACGGCGGCCGCCGTGATCGGGGCCCTGCAGGCCGGCGTCGCGGGGCTCGTCAGCCCGCTGGTCGGCGTCTTCGGCGGCGATTCGGTCGCCATGGCCTCGGTGATGCTCGCCGCGGTGACGACGACCGTCGTCGTCCTGCTGTTCGGCACGCCGTTCTACCGTCGGGACGGGTGGCGGCAGCCGACGTCGGCCGCACCCGACGCCTGATTTCGATCCACCTCGCCACCTGCGGTAGAGTGAAGCGCGTTGTTCACGCTCGGGCTGAAAAGCCCGACGCGCGGCTGTAGCTCAATGGTAGAGCCTCTGCTTCCCAAGCAGATTACGCGGGTTCGATTCCCGTCAGCCGCTCGCCCGTCGCGGGAGGATCCAGATCCTCCCGCGACTTTTTTGCATCCCCCGCCGCAGCGGCCGCAGTGGAACAGACCACAGCGCGGCCGCAGCGCGGGGCGTAGAATGGACCTGCCATGAAACGCACAATGTTCAAGTCCAAGATCCACCGCGCGACCGTCACGCAGGCCGACCTGCACTACGTGGGTTCCGTGACGGTCGACTCCGACCTGCTCGACGCCGCCGACATCCTGCCCGGCGAACTCGTGCACATCGTCGACGTGACCAACGGAGCGCGCCTGGAGACGTACACGATCGCCGGCGAGCGCGGCAGCGGCGTGATCGGCATCAACGGGGCCGCCGCCCACCTGATCACCCCCGGCGACACCGTCATCCTCATCAGCTACGCCGAGATGGAGACGGCCGAGGCCCGCGCCTACACCCCCCGCGTGGTGCACGTGAATGCGGACAACGAGATGATCGAGCTCGGCAGCGACCCGGCAGAGGCCGTGTCCGATTCCGTGTCCCGCCCTCCGCACTCCCTGGCCGCCCGCAGCGGCTCCGTCTCCTAAGCCTTGCTCGGGGTCCTGTCGGGGTTCGCCGTCGTCTGGACGGTGATCCTCGTCGGATACGCCGTCGGGCGGACCGGCGTTCTGGGACCCCAGGCCCGCTACGTCCTGAACCGGCTCACCTTCTTCGTCGCGAGCCCGGCGCTGCTCTTCACGACGCTCAAGGACTCCGAACCGACGACGGTCCTGGGGCCCGCCCTCTGGGTCGCCCTCCTCTCCGCGTCGGCCGTCGCACTCACCTACTTCCTCATCACCCGCTGGTGGCTGCGCCGCGAGCCCGCCGAGGCCCTGCTGGGGGCCATGAGCGCCTCGACCGTGAACTCGGCGAACCTCGGCCTGCCGATCGCCGTCTACGTGCTCGGCGACATCACCCAGGCGGCCCCGATCATCCTGTTCCAGCTGGCGCTGTTCAGCCCGGTCTTCCTGACCCTGCTGGACGCGACGACGTCCAAGCACCGCACCACGCCGACGGCGATGCTGCTGCACTCGGCGCGGAACCCCATGATCATCGGCTCCCTGCTCGGCCTGCTCTTCGCGCTCTTCGGCTGGGAGCTTCCGCAGCAGGTCGCGGACCCGATAGAGCTCATCGGCGGCGCGTCCATCCCGGCCATGCTCCTGGCCTTCGGAATCTCGCTCGTCAACTCGCGGCCGCTGGCCAGGGCCGGCGGCCGGCGCGTGGATACGATCGTCGCCTCCGTCCTCAAGCTCTTCCTGCACCCGGTCTTCGCGTGGCTGATCGGCGCGTTCGCCTTCCGGCTCGAGGGCGCCGAGCTCTTCGCCGTCGTCGTCATGGCCGCCCTGCCCACGGCTCAGAACGTCTTCGTGACGGCCTCCCGCTACGAGCGCGGCGTGGTGATCGCCAAGGACACCGTGCTGCTGACCACGATCGCCGCGATCCCGGCCATGATGCTCGTCCCGCTCCTGCTACCGCACTAGCTGTGGAGGGAGTCCTCCCCTGACGCGGAGGGGCGCGCTAGGGTATCGGTAGCACCGCGGAATAATGGCGCCGGCACGCACGCTGAAGCATGGTGGCGCCCCACGCCGTTCACTCGACTTCCAGACCCACCAGAAGGATCCCCGACATGACTCGCTTCCTCCCGTCGATCCCGCTCACCCGCCGCGCGCTGGGCCTCGCGGCCGCAGCCGGTGCCGCCCTCGCCCTCGCCGCCTGCGGCTCCACCGGGTCCGAGACGGGCGGGGAGCCCGCGGAGGCCTCCGCGTCCGGTGTGACGTGGGAGTCGGTCCAGGAGTCGGGCAAGCTGACCATCGGCACCGAGGGCACCTACCGGCCGTTCTCCTACCACGAGGGAGGCGACGGCGAGCTGACGGGGTACGACGTCGAGGTCGCCCGCGCGGTCGGCGAGAAGCTGGGCGTGGAGATCGAATTCGCAGAGACCCAGTGGGACGCGATGTTCGCCGGCCTGAACGCCGGTCGCTTCGACGCGGTCGCCAACCAGGTCACGATGACGCCCGACCGCATGGAGGAGTACCTCTTCAGCACGCCCTACACCGTCAGCACCGGTGTCATCGTCACGTTGGCCGACAACGACTCGATCACCAGCTTCGATGACCTCGAGAGCCAGCGCACGGCACAGTCGCGCGCGAGCAACTGGTACACCCTCGCGGTCGACTCCGGCGCCGAGGTGGAACCGGTCGAGGGTTGGGCGCAATCCGTCACGCTCCTCGAGCAGGGCCGCGTCGACGCCACGATCAACGACAAGCTGACGGTACTGGACTACCAGAAGACCGAGGACAACCAGAACATCAAGATCGCCGCTGAGACGGAGGAGACCTCCGAGGTCGCGTTCGCGTTCCCGAAGGGCTCCGAGTCCGTCGTCGAACAGGTCGACTCGGCTCTGGCGGAACTCGCCGCTGACGGGACGCTCGCCGAGATCTCCACGGAGTACTTCGGCGAGGACGTCTCCCAGTAACCCGGCCACAGGCAGGAGCCATCCATGGGTTTCGACTGGACCCTCTTCTTCGAGTCCCTCGGCCCGATCGCGCTCGCGGGGCTGAAGGGCACGATCCCCCTGGCGCTGTCCAGCTTCGCGCTGGGGCTGGCCCTCGCCGTCGTCGTCGCCCTCATGCGCATCAGCCGCAACAAGGTGCTCTCGTCGATCGCGCGCGGGTACGTCTCGGTCATCCGCGGAACACCGCTGTTGGTGCAGCTCTTCGTCATCTTCTACGGGCTGCCCTCGGTCGGGGTGACGCTGGATCCCTGGCCGAGCGCGATCATCGCGTTCTCGCTCAACGTGGGCGGCTACGCGGCCGAGGTCATCCGCGCCGCCATCCTGTCGGTTCCCAAGGGCCAGTGGGAGGCCGGGTACACGATCGGAATGTCCCGGACGACGACGCTGCGCCGCCTCATCCTGCCCCAGGCCGCCCGCGTCTCCGTTCCGCCGCTGTCCAACACGTTCATCTCCCTGGTCAAGGACACGTCACTGGCCTCGCTCATCCTGGTCAACGAGGCCTTCAAGGAGGCCCAGAACATCGCTGCCTTCAGCCAGAAGTTCATGGTCATCTATCTGGCCGCCGCGCTGGTGTACTGGGTGTTCTGCACCGTCCTCTCCGCCGGCCAGAACCAACTCGAGAAGAAGCTGGACCGCTATGTCGCCCACTGAATCCGCCCCGATGCTGCGGGTGTCCGATCTGCAGAAGTCGTTCGGGGACCACCAGGTCCTCCGCTCGATCGATCTGGCCGTCGAGCCCGGCGAGGTGCTGGCCCTGATCGGCCCGTCGGGTTCCGGCAAGACCACCGTCCTGCGCTGCCTGAACGGCCTCGAGCATCCCGACGGCGGCAACGTCGCTTTCGCGTCCGGACCCGTCGTGGACTTCTCGGCGAAAACCACCAAGCGCCAGCGCGACAGTCTGCGCACCCGCAGCGCCATGGTGTTCCAGAGCTACAACCTGTTCCCGCATATGACCGTGCTGCAGAACGTGATCGAGGGCCCGGTGACGGTGCAGAAGCGCAAGCGCGCGGACGCGGTGGCCGAGGCCGAGCAGCTCCTCGAACGCGTCGGTCTGGGAGCCAAGAAGGCCGCCTACCCGCACGAGCTCTCCGGCGGTCAGCAGCAGCGCGTCGGCATCGTCCGCGCGCTCGCCCTCAAGCCGTCGCTGCTGCTGTTCGACGAGCCGACGTCTGCCCTCGACCCCGAGCTGGTCGGCGACGTCCTGACCGTCATCAAGGAGCTCGCGGAGGAGGGCTGGACGATGGTCCTGGTGACGCACGAGCTGGCCTTCGCCCGGGAGGTCGCCGACGAGGTCGTCTTCATGGACGGCGGCGTCGTCGTCGAGCGCGGACACCCGGACCAGGTCCTGCGCGAGCCGCGCGAAGACCGGACCCGGCAGTTCGTCCACCGCCTCCTGAACCCCTTCTAGCCCGAGTCGGCAGCAGAGTTCGCGGCTGCCGCACATCGAGTCGTCACTGGCGGTGGTTGGCGCCGGGCCCCGCGCGTCGAGTCGTCATTGGTTGCAGCCAAATCCGGCTTTCCCGACACTCAGCGACGATTCGCTGCGGCCTGGCAGGCAATTCTCGACGCTCAGCGACGACTCGTGGGGCGGTGCCGGCCGCCCGCTGACCAAGAGGCAGCGGACGGCCGGATTTGAGAGCACTCAGGCCGCTTGGACAACCCCTCGCGCAGCCCTGACCGCGGCCAGGGCGTCGGCGATGTCCTCCGTGAGGTCGGCGAGATCCTCGACGCCCACCGAGAGGCGGACCAGGTCCGTCGGCACGGCCAGCTCGGTCCCGCGCACGGACGCGTGCGTCATCTCCGAGCAGTAGCAGGCCAGCGACTCGACCCCGCCCAGGCTGACCGACAGCGCGAACAGCGTGGTCGACTCCGCGAACGTCCGCGCCGCAGCCTCGTCGCCGAAGCGCAGGGAGACGATCCCGCCGAAGCCGCTCATCTGCCGCTTGGCGAGCTCGTGTCCGGGGTGCTCCGGCAGGCCCGGATACAGGACCTGGGCGACGCCGTCCTGCTCGCGCGCCCACTCGGCGAGCTGCTGCGCGTTGGCACTGTGCCGTTCCATGCGCAGCCCGAGCGTCTTGAGTCCGCGGGCGGCCAGGTAGCTGTCCTGCGGACCAGCCACCGCTCCCCCGGCGAACTGCTGGAATCCGACCGCCTCGGCGAGGCTCTTGCCGCGGAATTCCCGGTCCGAGACGATCACTGCGCCGCCGAGGACGTCCGAGTGGCCGCCGATGTACTTGGTGGTCGAGTGCACCACGACGTCGGCGCCCAGCGCGAGCGGCCGCTGCAGGTACGGCGAGGCGAAGGTGTTGTCGACGACGAGCAGCGCGTCGGCCTCGCGGGCGATCTGCGCCCACGCCGCGATGTCCGCGATGCCGAGCAGCGGATTCGACGGCGTCTCCAGCCACAGCACGCGCGTGGCACCCGGCCGCACAGCCGCACGCACCGCGTCGGTGTCGGTGATGTCGACGGCCGTGTTGGACACGCCCCAGCGGCCGAACAACTGGTTGACAAGTCGATTGGTTCCACCGTAGCCGTCGCCGCCGAGCACGATGTGGTCCCCCGGCTCCAGGACGGCACGCAGCAGCGCGTCCTCCCCGGCGAGGCCGGACGCGAAGGCGAAGCCGGCGTGCCCGCCCTCGAGCGCGGCGAGCTGCGTCTGGAAGCCGTCGCGCGTCGGGTTGGAGCCGCGCGAGTACTCGTGGCCGCCGCGCAGGACGTTGATCCCGTCCTGCACGAACGTCGACGTCTGGTAGATCGGCGGGATCACGGCCCCGGTCAGCGGGTCCGGCTCCTGTCCGGCGTGGATGGCGAGGGTGTTGAATCCGCGGGCGTCGCTCATCGGGCCACGCCTCCTTCCGTGGTGGTCAGTCCGGCAGTGGCGTCGCTGACGGTCAGCAGCGCCTGGTCGAGGTCGTCGATGATGTCCGCAGGCTCCTCGAGGCCGATCGAGACGCGGATCGTGGTCTCGGAGATTCCGGCCGCGGCCCGCTGCGCGCGTGTCATGCGGCAGTGGGTCATCGCGGCCGGGTGCGAGACGAGGGAGCGGGTGTCGCCGAGGTTGGCGACCAGCTTGAACACGCCGAGCGCGTCGATGAAGCGCTCGACGGCGCGCGGATCCTCGTCCGCGTCCGCGGCCAGGTCGAAGGCGAACACCGACCCGGCACCGGCCGGGAAGTCCCGGGCGAGGACGCGCGAGGTGACGGCCTCCGGTTCCTGCTCGATCAACACGGACGGGTGGTGGACCCGCGAGACGGCCGGATGCCGGGCCAGGTGGGCGGCGACGGCCCGGGCGTTCTGCCCGTGCCGTGCCACACGCAGCTCGAGCGTCTCGACTCCGCGCAGGATCTCGGCGGAGGCGCTGGGCGAGAGCGCGGGGCCGAGGTCGTGCAGGTACTTGGTCCGGACCAGGGCGGCGAAAGCGCGTTTTCCGTAGCGCTCGACGAGGGTGGCCCCGGCGCTGGCGCCGGCGGCGTAGCGCTCCTTGTCGCCGGCCAGTTGCTGCCACTTCGCGGGGTCGGCGGCGAAGTCGAACGTGCCGGCGTCGACGAGGACCCCGGCCAGCGTGCTGCCGTGACCCCCGAGGAACTTCGTCGCCGAATGCACCACGACGTCGGCGCCGTGCTCGATCGGCCGGTAGAGCGCCGGCGTCGCCAGCGTGTTGTCGACGACGACGGGCACTCCGGCGGCGTGCGCGATCTCCGCGATCGCGGGCAGGTCCGGCAGCTCGGCGAGCGGGTTCGTGATCGACTCGAGCAGCACGGCGCGGGTCTGCGGCGTGACGGCCGTGCGCCAGGCGTCGAGGTCCTGGTGGTCGACGAAGTCCACGTGGTAGCCGAAGTCGGCGAAGGTGTCGGTGAGCAGGTCCATGGTGCCGCCGTACAGCTGGTGGGCCGCGACGATCCGGCGCCCGGCGCCGTCGTGCTCCGCTCCGCCGGCGCGCTCGGCGTCGCCGCGCCCGAGCAGGGCGAGCAGGGCGAGCGCGACGGCGGACTGGCCGCTGGAGGTCGCGACGGCGGCGACGCCGCCCTCCAGCTCCGCGACGCGCGCTTCCAGCACCGCGACGGTCGGGTTGCCGGTGCGCGTGTAGGTGAAGCCCGGCTTGGTCTGGGCGAACATCTGCTGCGCGTCCGCGTAGGACGGGAACTCGTAGGCGGTGGTCTGCAGGACCGGGACGGACACCGGGTAGTGCGGACCCTGCGGTGTGTAGCCGGAGTGGATGGAGGTGGTTGAACTCATGGAAGGGGCTCCTCAAGTCCTGAGTTCCCGTGCCGGGCGGGCGGGGCGGCGCACATTTGGTGCGCCGCCCGCCCGGCGTGCGGAGAGGGGTGGATGGTAGGTGGTGCGCCCGGGCGCGGCGGCTGCCGCGCCCGGGGGACGGGGCGTGCCTAGGCCGGGACCTCGGCCAGCAGGGCGGCGCGGGCCGACTCGGTGGCGGCGACGACGTTGCGCAGCGACGCGACGGTCTCCTCGTAGCCGCGGGTCTTCAGCCCGCAGTCCGGGTTGATCCAGAGCTGCGGCAGCGGCACGTTGGCGATGGCCGTCTTGATGAGCGACTCGACCTCCTCGGTGGACGGCACACGCGGCGAGTGGATGTCGTAGACGCCCGGGCCGACGCCGCGGCGGTAGCCGAACTCGGCGAGGTCGGCGGCGACCTCCATCTTGGAGCGGGCGGCCTCGATGCTCGTCACGTCCGCGTTCAGGCCGTCGATGCCGGCGATGACCTCGCCGAACTCCGAGTAGCAGAGGTGCGTGTGGATCTGCGTGTCCGGGCGCACGCCGGAGGTCGCCAGGCGGAACGACTCGACCGACCACTTCAGGTAGGACGCCTGGTCCGCGGCGCGCAGCGGCAGCAGCTCGCGCAGCGCCGGCTCGTCGACCTGGATGATGGCCGTGCCGTCGGCCTCGAGGTCGGCGATCTCGTCGCGCAGGGCCAGTGCCACCTGGTCGGCGGTCTCGCCGAGCGGCTGGTCGTTGCGGACGAAGGACCACGCCAGGATGGTCACCGGGCCGGTGAGCATGCCCTTGAGCGGCTTCTCGGTCAGCGACTGCGCGTAGCGGGTCCACGGCGCCGTGAACGCCGCCGGGCGGGTCACGTCGCCCCAGAGGATCGACGGGCGCGTGCAGCGCGAGCCGTAGGACTGCACCCAGCCGTTGACGGTCTCGGCGAAGCCGTCGAAGTTCTCGGCGAAGTACTGGACCATGTCGTTGCGCTCCGGCTCGCCGTGCACCAGGACGTCGAGGCCGAGATCCTCCTGGAGTGCCACCACGCGGGCGATCTCCTCCTTGAGGAACTGGTCGTACTGCTCGGCGGTGATCTTGCCGGCGCGGAACTCGGCGCGGGCCTTCCGGACCTCGCCCGTCTGCGGGAAGGAGCCGATCGTGGTGGTGGGCAGGTCCGGCAGGTTCAGCCGGGCCTTCTGCGCCTCGGCGCGCTGCTCGGCCGGCGCGCGGTCGATGTCCTGCTCGGTCAGGGCGGCCTGGCGCTGCCGGACCGACTCGACCCGGGTGCCGGCGAAGGATGCACGGTGCTCGATGGCGGCGTCGGAGGCGGCGATCTCCGCCTCGATGCCGGCCGTCCCGTCGGCCAGGCCCTTCGCGAGGGTGAGGACCTCGGCGACCTTCTGGTCGGCGAAGGCCAGCCAGCCCGGCAGGTGCTCCGGCAGGCTCGGCTCCAGCGTCACGTCGTGCGGGACGTGCAGCATCGAGGTGGTCGTGGCGACGGCGAGGTCGCCCGCCACGGCCGACTCCAGACCCACGAGGGTCTGCAGCGAGGCGGCGAGGTCGTTGCGCCAGATGTTGCGCCCGTCGACGACGCCCGCGACGAGGCGGGTCGCCCCGAGAGCCGTCAGCTGGCCGGCGGCCGGGATCGCGCCGCGGACCAGGTCCGCGTGCACGGCCTCGATGCCGGTCGACGCCAGGGCGGCCAGGCCGGCACCCGGTGCGGTGATGTCGCCCGCGGTCCCGTAGCCCGTGGTGACGAACAGGGAGGGGCGCGCGACGCCGTCGTACTCCTTCTCGCCGGCGAGGGCGGCGTAGGCCTTCTCGGCGAGCGGGACGAGCGTGCTGCCGCGCTCGGTGACCAGGCCCGGCTCGTCGAGCTGGACCCATTCGGCGCCGGCGGCGGCCAGCTGGGCGATGATGCCGCGGTAGGCGGCGACCGCGTCGTCGAGGCGGTCCAGCGGGTCGAAGCCCTCCGGGGCGCCCTCCTCCGGCTTGGACAGCAGCAGGTACGTCACGGGGCCGACGAGGACCGGGCGCAGCGTGTTGCCGCGGGCGGACTGGCGCTTGACGATCCCGGCGAGGCCGTCGGCCAGGGCGCGGAACGGGGTCTCGGGGCCGATCTCCGGGACGAGGTAGTGGTAGTTGGTGTCGAACCACTTGGTCATCTCCAGCGGCTGGCGCTCCTTGTCGCCGCGGGCGAGGGTGAAGTAGGCGTCGGTGCCGACCTCTCCGTCCGGTCCGCCCAGGTCGGCGAAGCGCTGCGGCAGCGCGCCGAGGGCGGCCGTGGTGTCGAGGACCTGGTCATACAGGGCGAAGTCGGCCGGGATCGAGGAGTCCGCAGCCGAGAGGCCCAGCTCGACGAGGCGGTCGATGGTGCGGTC
This sequence comes from Zhihengliuella salsuginis, assembly GCF_014651715.1. Classification (GTDB taxonomy): domain Bacteria; phylum Actinomycetota; class Actinomycetes; order Actinomycetales; family Micrococcaceae; genus Zhihengliuella; species Zhihengliuella salsuginis. The sequence goes on along the minus strand of NZ_BMXK01000003.1, from coordinate 75,704 downwards.
CTGCAGGGCCTCGGCCGCGGCGTTCAGCTCGGCGTGCGTGCTGTCGCCCTTCCAGTAGGACTCGACGGCCTTCTTCAGCTCGCGGTTCGGGCCGATTCGCGGGTAGCCGAGGATCGTGGCGTTCGGGAAGGTGTTGCTGCTCATGGTGCTGCTCCTTGCGGGTTGTGTCGTCTGGGAGGTCGTGGGTGGTCGGTCAGGCGTGGGCGAGTCGGGACGCGGCGCTGAGGGCGTCGGCGTCCCCGTAGTCGGCGCCCTCGCGGGCGTCGGCGGTGCCGGAACCCGTCAGCTGCAGGGCGTCGACGACGTCGAGCGGGCTGCGGGCGTCGTTGAACGTGTAGAGGTGCAGGCCGGGGGCGCCGCCGTCGAACGCGGCCTGGGCCAGCTCGGCGGCGTGTCCGACGCCGATGCGGTGGCGCTCGGCGTCCGAGGAGGCGTCGGCGAGCCGGGCCCGCAGCGCCTCGTCGGGTTCCAGCCCCGAGAGTTCGCAGAGGCGCAGCAGTCGGCGCTCGTTGTTCACGGGCATGATGCCCGGGACGATCGGGATGGTCACTCCGGCGGCACGGGCTTCGCGGACGAGGTTCGTGTAGTCGGCGGGGTCGAAATAGATCTGGGTGATCGCGAAGTTCGCCCCGGCGCGCTCCTTGGCGAGCAGGACCTCGACGTCGTGCCGGAACGTCGGCGACTCGGGGTGGCGCGTGGGGTAGGCGGCCACGCCGATCGCCAGGCGGCCGGCGGCCAGCGAGGCGGAGCGCCGGTTCTCCACGTTGCGGATGAGCTCCACCAGGTAGCGGGCGAAGGGCAGTTCGCCGTGGGCCGACGCGGCGTCGTGCTCGGCGCCCTCCGGCTTGTCGCCCCGCAGGGCCAGGACGCCCCGGACGCCGAGCGCCACCAGGTGGTTCACGAGCCGGTCGAGCGACTCGCGGGTCTCGCCGACGCAGGTCAGGTGGGCCAGCGGACGCAGCCGGGTGTGCTCGATCAGGTGCCCGATGAGCTCCACCGAGGCGCGCCGGCGCTCCGGGGTGCCGTTGTAGGTCACGGAGACGTAGTCCGGTGCGCTGGCCGCGAGTGCGGAGATCACGTCGACGGTTTTCGACTTGGCCTGGTCGTTGCGCGGCGGATAGAGCTCGTAGGACAACGACGGCGCTACCGCCGAGGCCGCGTATTCAGTCATTTCTTCTCCTCGCTGATCCGCGAAGGAGGACACCACGAACAACGCCCGCGTACAGGCCGCCGAGGGGCGGACCGTCTGCAGGCGTGGACGACGTGGATGCGTCTCCATCGCTTCTGGCGGTAGCACCGTTCCTCAGTCCCCGGCTCGTGCTCCGGGTCCCTCGGATGGTTGCTGCGGCGTCGTCGATCCAGATCTCTCGGCCGCTCTTGATGGGTTGGTGATTCCATCGTGAGTCCAGCCGCGCCGTCGGCACAAGTGCGCCGCCGCAGGGCGCTTCACAGTGCTGCACATGACATGTCGTGACCGTTTGCTGCTCGATGTGTCGCCTGTTTCCGGGCCGTTCGAGACTCAAGAGCGTCACAAGACGCGACTGTGACGCCCGATTCGGCCGGCACCCTCCCCCCGCCGCGCGCCCGGGCCGACTACTCTGGTGCCATGGCAAAGAAGTCACCCGCGGAACGCGCAGAAACCATCGCCAACGGATACGTCTTCGACGGGAGCTCCCTCGCCCTGGGCGCGGCGCTCGTCGACGGAGAGGTCTTCCCCGATGCGCAGGTGGCCCTGCCGCTGCGGATGATGAACCGCCACGGTCTCGTCGCCGGCGCGACGGGCACCGGCAAGACCATCACCCTGCAGGTCATGGCGGAGCAGCTCTCCGAGGCCGGGGTCCCGACGTTCCTCGCCGACATCAAAGGCGACCTGACCGGCCTGTCCACTGCGGGAACGAGCTCCGAGAAGCTGCTCGAGCGCACCGCCTCGATCGGCATGGACTGGGAGTCGAAGACCTACCCCGTCGACTACTTCTCGCTCGGCGGCAAGGGCGCCGGCGTCCCGATCCGCGCGACCGTCTCCTCCTTCGGGCCGCTCCTGCTCTCCCGTGTGCTCGGCCTGAACGAGACGCAGGAGTCCTCGCTCATGCTGGTCTTCCACTACGCGGACAAGAAGGACCTGGAACTCGACGACCTCAAGGACCTGCGCGCCGTCATCGGGCACCTGACCAGCGACGAGGGCAAGGCCGAGCTGGCGGACCTCGGCGGCCTGAACTCGGCCACGGCCGGCGTGATCCTGCGCAACCTCGTCACCCTCGAGACACAGGGCGGGGACCGGTTCTTCGGCGAGCCGGAGTTCGACACCGCCGAGCTCCTGCGCACCGCCGAGGACGGCCGCGGCGTGATCTCGTGCCTCGAACTGCCCAGCCTGCTGCAGCAGCCGCTGCTCTTCTCCACGTTCCTGATGTGGCTCCTCGCGGACCTCTTCGAGGAGCTGCCCGAGGTCGGCGACGCCGACAAGCCCAAGCTGGTCTTCTTCCTCGACGAGGCCCACCTGCTCTTCAAGGACGCCTCCAAGGCGTTCATGGACTCCATCACGACGACGGTGCGCCTGATCCGCTCGAAGGGCGTCGGGGTCTTCTTCGTCACCCAGACGCCCCAGGACGTGCCGTCCGAGGTCCTCGGCCAGCTCGCCAACCGCGTCCAGCACGCGCTGCGCGCGTTCACCCCCGACGACGCGAAGGCCCTCCGGGCCACCGCCTCCACGTTCCCCCACTCCGACTACGACCTCGAAGAGGCCATCACCGGAGCCGGCACCGGCGAGGCCATCGTCACGGTCATGAACGAGAAGGGCGCCCCGACCCCGGTCGCTTGGACGCGCATGTTCTCCCCGCGGTCGAAGATGGGCGCGTCCGCCGGGGACGTCGTCGACGAGGTCGTGGCCGGCTCATCCCTGCTGGGCGCCTACGGCACTGCCGAGGACCAGGAGTCCGCGTACGAGAAGCTGAAAGCCGACTCCGCCCGGGCCGAGCGGTCCGACGGTGGCGAGCGTGCCGCCGGCGGCCGCCGTCGTACCGAGTCGACCGGGGACGCGGCCGCCCGCCCGGCACCGAAGGGCACCGGCTCCCGCCCCGCATCGCGCACGAGCAGGCAGGACAACCCCATGGTGGACGCCGCCGTGAAGGTCGCCGGGATCCTCGGCAAGGAGCTCATGCGGGGGCTCTTCGGCACCCGCCGTCGACGCCGCCGCTGATAACGTGTCATCCGTGGATAAATCGTCTCGCTCCGGCTCGGACATCGTCCGGGTCGCCGCCACCTGGGCCATGGTCCTGATCGTGGTCCTCGTCGCCGCCGCCATGACGATCGCCGTCGCGAACGCCCGCATCTTCGGGCCCGAGCGCGTCGTCGGGGACTACATGAAGACGCTCGAACAGGGAGACGGCGCGACCGCGCTGGGGCACCTCGGGCTCGAGGCCCCCGCGGGCAACGGGCTGATGCTCTCCGGCGACCCCCTGAAGGCCTCGACCGCCGCGCTCGGCGACTACGAGGTCGAGGAGACCGCGCAGGAGGAGGACCGCGCCTCCGTCCGCGTCTCCTACGACGTCGGAGGGAACCGGCACCACGCGGACTTCCGCCTGGTGCGCACCGGGCGCGACTGGCTGTTCTTCGACGAGTGGCAGATCCAGATGGGCAAGCTGCCGGTCGTGACCGTGAACGCCTCCAACACGACCGACATCCGGGTCAACGACGTCGAGTCGCCCGTCGCCGCAGGAGAGCAGGCGTTCCCCGTACTGCCGCCGGCCGTCGTGACCGCCTCGTTCGAGAAGGAGTTCTTCCACGCCGAGGACACGACCCGGGTCGTCGACGGCGTCGACGACACCGACGAGCAGCTCCAGCTGGTCTCCCAGCCCACGCAGGCGCTGGAGGACGCGGTGGACCGGCAGCTGCGCGAGTACCTCGACGGGTGCGCCGGGCAGCAGGTCCTCATGCCGACGGGCTGCCCGCTGGCGTACGACACGGCCGCCCGCGTGGACCCGTCGACCATCGACTGGGAGATCGCCGACTACCCCGACGTGGAGATCGCCGGGTTCGACGGCGGCTGGGTGCTGCGCCCGCTCGACGTCGACGTCGACCTGGAGCTCGTCGAGCAGGACCTGGCGACGGGGGCGACGACCAGCGTGGACCTCACCGAGACGTACACCTTCACCGCCAAGCTGGAGCTGACGTCCTCGGACGTGTCCGTGACGCCCGTCGTCATCGAGTAGCCGCCGGAGGTCCGGGGGCGGCACGGATCAGGCCGGCTTGACCACCGGGACCGACCCCGTCGCCGGGTTGTCGTCGCGGATCGAGAACCGCCCGCGCAGCACCAGGTAGAGCGCCCAGAGCCCGGCGAGCAGCGCGACGCCGGCGCCCAGCCCCACCGCCCAGCGGGGGCCCAGCACGTCGCCGATCCAGCCGATGAGCGGCGCCCCGATCGGCGTTCCACCCTGGACCACGGCCATGTACAGGGCCAGGACGCGGCCGCGGAAGCGCGGCTGCACCGAGAGCTGGATCGACGTGTTGCAGCTGTTGAGGAACGTGACCGATGTCAGCCCCACGACCACCAGCAGCGCCGCGTACCACCAGAACGAGGGCATCAGGCTCGCCGCGACGCCGGCGGCGCCGAAGCCGAGCGCGCCGCCGATGAGGTAGCGCGTCCGGAAGCGGCCCCGGATGGCCGCGAGGATCGCCGCGGACAGGGTCCCGACGGCGATCAGCGAGCCGAGCACCCCGTACTCCGTGGGACCGCGCTCGAAGACGGTCGTCGCCATCATGGCGTTGGTGATCTGGAAGTTGAAGCCGAACGTCCCGACGAGGAACGCCATCACCAGGATCACCACCAGGTCCGGGCGCCCCTTGACGTAGGCCAGCCCCTCGCGGATCTGGCGCTTGCCGCGCGGCACCGGGGCGGCGCGCCGCAGCGCGGAGACGTCCATCCGCCAGATGCCGAACAGGACGGCCACGAAGCTGGCGGCGTTGATCATGAACGCGGGGGCGGTGCCCACCCAGGCGATGAGCAGGCCGGCGATGCCGGGGCCGGCGAGCCGGGCCATGTTGAAGGAGGCGCTGTTGAGCGCGACCGCGTTGGGGATGTCGGGCTTGGCGACGACCTCCGACACGAACGCCTGGCGGGCCGGGGCGTCGAAGGCGCTGGCGACGCCGAGGACCAGGGCGATCACGTAGACGTGCCACAGCTCGGCGACGCCGAACCAGACGAGCAGGCCGAGAGCGAGGGCGGTCAGGCCCATGACGGTCTGCGTGACCATCAACAGCTTCCGCTTGTCGTAGCGGTCGGCGACGAGCCCGGCCCAGGCGCCGAGGAACAGGATGGGGAGGAACTGCAGGCCCGTCGTGATGCCGACGGCGGTCCCGCTGTTGTCGGTGAGCTCGGTGAGCACCAGCCAGTCCTGGGCGACCCGCTGCATCCACGTGCCGATGTTGGAGATCAGCGCCCCGGCGACCCACAGACGGTAGTTCGGGCTCTTCAGTGCGCTGAACATGTTGGGCACGTCGGGTGGCACGCTCCTTGCTGTCGTGAACGCGGGGTTAACGACTTCCACCCTAGTAGTTGCTCCGCGCAACTACTAGGGTGGGCGTCACATTCGGTGGAGGATCAGTCGAGCCCGCGCAGGTCCAGGGTCAGGCCCGTGTCGCCGTCGGCGTCGAGCACCACCGGGATGCCCCAGTCCTGCTGGTAGAGGTGGCAGGCGGCGTGGTCGGGGATCTCGCCGCCCGGCTCGCCGTCGCAGGCCGCCGCGCGGGCGGTGATGTGCAGGACGCCGTCGGCGACGTCCGGGTTCAGCGCCAGGGTGCGGGTCAGGCCCACCGAGGTGCCGCCCCCGTCCAGCAGCAGCTCCTCCGGCGAGGAGGAGATCTTCAGCTGCGTCGGGTCGCCCCACCGGTCGTCGAGCTTCTGGCCCTTCGGCGCCGAGAACCGCACCACGATCTCGTGGGCGCCGGCCGCGACGGGCGTCTTCGGTCTCTGCGTCTGCGACGCGCCCTCGTCGACCGTGAGCGCCTCCTTCGGCAGCGGCACGCGCACGAGCCGGTGCTGGTTCGTCTCCACGACGAGCAGGACGGGGTCCCCCTCGACCGAGCCGTCGAGCAGCACGTCGGACGGCTCGGCCAGGCCGCGGGCCAGGGTCGAGACCGTCTTCGCGGCCGGGTCGTAGCGGCGCACGGCGCCGTTGTAGGTGTCGGCGATCGCCACGGAGCCGTCCGGCAGCACGGTGACGCCCAGCGGGTGCTGGAGGCGGGCCTGGCCGGCCTCGCCGTCGCGGAAGCCGAAGTCGAAGAGCCCGGCGCCGATCGCGGTCTCGACGGACGCGGCCGCCCCGTCGTCGTCCAGGACGATCCGGCGGACGGCGGAGGTCTCCGAGTCCGCGACCCAGAGGTCGCCGGCGGCGTCGAACACGAGCCCCGACGACTGGGCGAACCAGCTCTCGGCTGCCCCGCCGTCCTGCAGGCCCTCGAGCCCGGTGCCGGCGAACACGGCGACCGCTCCGGTGAGCGGGTCGAAGGAGAAGATTTGGTGCGTTCCGGCCATGGCCACGATGAGCGCCCCCGTCTTCTCCGACCAGGCGACGTCCCAGGGCGAGGAGAGCGACGTGTCCAGGGGTTCGGATCCGAGGTCCCACTGCCAGTCGTCGGACCGGTTCCCGCGGGCGCGCTCCGCGTCGAGGAGCCGCTGCACGCCGTTGCCGGCGAGGGTCGTCACGTGGCCGGTCTCCAGCTCCACCCCGCGCAGGCGGTGGTTGACCGTGTCGGCGACGACGACGTCGTACCCGGCCTGGGCGGCCACGGCCGGCGGCAGCAGGGTCAGGCCCTGGAGTTCGTTGAAGCGCGCGGTCTCCGGGCCGCCGTCGGCGTACCCCTTGACGCCCTCGCCGATGGTGCGGACGACGGTGACCAGGTCCGGTGCGAGCTCGACCAGGCGGTGGTGCCCGGAGTCGCCGACGAGGAAGTTCCCGTTCTCGAGGGCGATGACCTTGCCCGGGAAGCGCAGGTCTCCCTCGCGGGCGGGCGGGGCCACGTACGGACCGTCGCCGCGGTGCAGCGTGCCCTTGGCCTCGTGCTCCTCGATCAGCTCGCCGATGAGGACGTCCAGACCGTTGGCGTGGCCCTCGCCGGAGAGGTGCGCGGCGATGTAGCCCTCCGGGTCGAGGACGGTCAGCGTCGGCCAGGCGCGCGCCGAGTAGGCCTCCCACGTGGTCAGCTCCGGGTCGTCGAGGACCGGGTGGTGGATCTCGTAGCGCTCGACGGCGGCGGCCAGGGCCTCCGGGTCGGCCTCGTGCTCGAACTTCGGCGAGTGCACGCCGACGATCACGAGCTCGTCCTGGTACTTCTCCTCCAGCGGACGCAGCTCGTCGAGGACGTGCAGGCAGTTGATGCAGCAGAAGGTCCAGAAGTCGAGGATGACGATCTTGCCGCGCAGGTCCTCCAGGGTGACCGTCTTGCCGCCCGTGTTCAGCCAGTTGCGGCCCACGAGTTCGGAGGCGCGAACCTTGTAGCTCGCACGGACGGATTCTGTGCTGGTCTCGGTCACCGGGGGTCTCCTCTTTGTCGGCTGACGTCTGGCAGGGATAACCCATTATCGCCTGCGATGATTCCCGCGCCGACGTCGATGACGGCGTGAGTCCGGCAACAGCCTACTTCTGCTGCTGCGCCTCGAGCTCGAGCACCGTGACCTCGAGGATGGACTCGGCCATCTGCGTGAATTCGGGGTCGGAGATGTTCTCCGGCCCGCTGAAGGACACCATGGCGACATAGTCGCCGGCCTCCCTGATCAGGACGAGGGACTGCTGCTTCTGGTCCTCGAGGTTCGGCAGCAGCGACCAGAAGACGGCCGAGTCGGTCGGGTACCCGGTCTCCGGCTCGCTGTGCTTCAGGGGTCCGCTCGTGGGGACCACTCCCCCTTCGGCCCCGGGCTTCTGCAGGTTCAGCGTCACCGACGAGCACTCGTCGAGCAGGGTCCGGACGGTCGCGTAGTGCGCGTCCAGCTGCTCGCGGTCGTCGATCCTCGCGACCTCGATCGAGCCGATCGCGGCCACGTCCCCGGCACGGAACTGCGTCAGGGCCGCCTCGTCGGCCGAGTCGGCCACGAGCGTCGGCGACCAGTTCATCTGCGCCAGCGGTGCCTCGCACGACGACGGTGCGACCACGACGCCGGCCATGGGGTCGGCCGGATCATCGCGCAGTTGCGTGAGCTGCTCCGCCGTCGCGTCGGAGGAGAGGTCGAAGCCGAGCCCGCTGGCCTGCAGGACTCCGGCCGCCACCCCGACGCGCGGAATCGTCACGGCCGCGCCGTCGTCCGGTGCCGGCGAGCCGGCGGAAGGCGAGGCGCTCGCGGCGGAATGATCGGCGTCGTCGGGCATCTCCGCGGGCCCGCCGCACGCGGTCGCGCCCAGCAGGACGACGGCGGCCGCGGCGGCAAGTGCCAAGCGGCGGGGCCGGGCTGTGGTGCCGGTGTCAACGGCCATGGATGCCTCGTTTCTCGTCCTGCTCGTTCAACTGGCTGATCATCGCGTTGTACGCGGCGAGCTCGGCGTCGTCGTCCCGGTCGGCCTTGCGGTCCGAGCGCTTGGCCTCGCGCTCGGAGGACCGGCTCCACTGGAACATCACCCCGAGCGCGAGCAGCAGGGTCGGCACCTCGCCGATCCCCCACATCGCTCCGGCTCCGAACTTCTGGTCCTCCATCGGGTCCATGCCCCACTCGCGGCCCATGTTGCCGAACCAGGACGCCTGGATGAGGGACTCGCTGCTCATGATCGAGACCCCGTAGAAGGCGTGGAAGCTCATCGTCGCCAGCAGGATCACGAGCCGCAGCGGGAAGGCCGCGCGGCGCGGCAGCGGGTCGGAGCCGATCATGTTCAGCGCGAAGATGTAGCCCGTGAGCAGGAAGTGGACGTTCATCAGCTCGTGGCCGACGTGCTCGGACAGCGCGAAGAGGAAGAGGTCGGTGTTGTAGAAGATGACGATCGACCCGGCGAAGTTCGCTGCGGCGAAGAGCGGGTGCGTGACCAGCTTCGAGAACCACGAGTGCACGATCGCGAGGATCCATTCGCGCGGGCCCCGGGTGCCGTCGGTGCGCGCGGGGACGGCCTTCAGGGCGAGGGTGACGGGCGCGCCGATGACCAGGAAGAACGGGACGACCATCGTCAGCGCCATGTGGGCGATCATGTGGGAGGAGAACAGCACCATCCCGTAGACGGCCAGCACACCGGAGGTGATGTAGAGCAGGGCGGCCAGGCCGACGAACCAGCTGACCATGCGGATCACCGGCCACTTGTCGCCGCGGCGGCGCACCGTGACAAACCCGATCACGTAGAACACCGCGAGGATCGCGATGATCGCCACCCACAGCCAGTCGATCCGCCAGGTGTCCAGCCATGCCTGCCCGGTGAGCTCGCCCGGCAGCTCGTAGCCGGTCAGGTAGCGGGCGGGGCTCGGGCTCTCGGGCTCGAGCTCCGGCACGGGCGGGGCGGTGCGGCCGAGCACGGCCGCGACCGCCATGACGACCGCGATGATCGCGGCCTCGACGCCGACGATCCGCCACGCGGCCTTCGCCGCCGACAGCTTCCCGGCGAGCAGCTGCGGGATCGTCAGCTGGCGGTGCATCCAGCCCAGGGCCGCCAGGATCAGCGTCAGCGCGGTCTTGACGACCAGCAGCACGCCGTACGGCGTCGTCAGGTCGGCGAGGCTGCTGATGCGCAGCGAGGCGCTGACCACGCCGGAGACCGCGACGAGCAGGATCGCGACCGTCGCCAGCCACGAGAACCGCCGCAGCACGACGCCGGTGAGCACCGGCGTCGTCTGCTCCCCGGCGCCGGGCGTCCGGCCGGGCGCGGGCTTGTCGAGCGTGCCCGCCAGGCAGGCGAGTACCGCGATGCCGCCCACCCACAGGCACACGCCCGCCAGGTGCAGCAGCATGCCGTTCACGGCGGCCCAGTGGTCGTCGGCCCCGCCGGCGTGGCCGATGAGCGAGAGCGGCAGGATGCCGGACATCGCGAACACGGCGCCGAGCCCGATACCGGCCGGCGAACGCACCCCGAACGCCCAGGTGGCGGTCACGGCGGCGATGACGATCATCCACGCCCAGGCCTGCCCGGTACCGATGTTGAGGATGAAGTCGAGCATCCCGCTGGTGTACATCTCGGAGCCGGCCAGCGGCAGGCCGGACACGTCGGAGAACGTGAGGACGAGGACGGCGGCCGCGGCGAGCGTCCAGACCGTGGCCGCTCCGGCCGCGACGTTCATGGCCCGGTCGAACGCGGGGTGGTGCCCGCCGGCGTCGGCGTCGGAGCGGGTCGGCTTGAGGCCGCGCGGCAGGATCGCGGCCGCGAAGACGAGGGCGCCGACGCTCGTGGCCATCGCCGTGTGGTGGATGGTGCGCGCCAGCGGCAGGCCCCAGCGGGTGACGGCGCCCGGGTCGGCCAGTGTCCCCGCCGCCGCCGACCCCGTGTACAGGAGGGCGGCCACGAGGGCGACGAGCCCGGCGGCGAACGCCGGGACGGTCAGCTGGGTTGGCTTCACGGGTCCCCGCTACTTCTGCTGGTTGCGGACCTTGGCGATCACGACGACGACGGCGGCGATCGCGGCGACGGCCAGGCCGATGATGACGAGCGGGGCGACCCAGGCGTTCGAGTCGTCGAGTTCGAGTTCGACGGGGCCGCTGGTGGCGGGATCGTCGGGATTCAGCGCGGATTCCGAGGCCTCGGCCGGCACTTCGCTGGCGGTCGCCTCGGACGCGCTGGCGGCGTCGTCCCCGCCGGCGGCGACCGAGAACTCGACCGCCCCGCCGTTGTCGACGGTGCCCTCGATGGGGTGCCCGTCGCTTGAGGTCACGCGCCAGGAGAGGGTGTAGTCCCCGGCGGGCAGCGCCGCCTGCGGGGTGATCGCGAGATCGCCGCGGTCCGCCGCGAGGTCGACCGCGTGCTCGGCGCCCTCGGCGTCGACGAGTTCGACGGTCGTGCCGATGTCCTGGATCTCGCCGCTGAAGGTCAGCGTCAGCTGCTCGGGCGGCGCCTCGAGGGCGGCGCCATCGGCGGGATCGGTGGAGATGAGCTGGTCGTGCGCGTGGGCCGTGGAAGCACTGGCGAGTGAAACCGCCGTCGCGGCGCCGACGGCCAGGAGCAGGGCGGCGAACAGCGCGGCGAGCGCGGTGGAACGGGTGGTGTTCCGCGTGGAGATCATGGCGTCCTAACGAGATCGAAGGCTTACACATTCTACGCCACGTAGAAAGGCCCACCCGGTCGCCGGAGCGACCGAATGGACCTTTCCGCTTCCCGGTGTGGGGAAGAAAACAGGCGCAGGGCCCTTACTTGGCGACAGCGGCCTTCAGCTTGGAGCCGGCGGTCAGCTTCACGGAGTGGCCGGCCGGGATCTGGATGGCCTCGCCGGTCTGCGGGTTGCGGCCCGTGCGGGCGGCGCGGTCGGTGCGCTCGACGGCCATCCAGCCCGGGATCGAAACCTTCTCGCCCTTGGAGATCTGCTCGACGAAAACATCGAAGACGGAATCCAGCACGCCGTTCACGGCGACCTGGGAGTTGCCGGTCTTCTCGGCGACAGCTGCAACAAGCTCACTACGGTTCATAGCCAATGTGTGTCCTCCTGGACTGCTCTTCCCCCGGGCCTTGCGGGCCGGGTTGCCCCGCGGTCGCGGGGACTTCTGAGTGAAAACTATCAGCCATGGGGCCCTGACACGCCCAGATCCCGTCGATTCGGCCGGATTTTTTTGATTTTCCGCGGAATTCCAAGGGTTTTTGGAGGTTCGGGGGCCTTTTCGCCCTGAAACGACCGCCCCGGTTCGGTCCAGGTCGCCCCTCCTCCGCCCGGGATCCGGCGCGCACCGACCCTCGCTCTCCCCCACGGGCAGCGTTAGACTGACCACCATCAGACACCCTGTGCAGGAGGTGCGCGGTGCGGGCACGGCACGACGACGAGGACCGGGACGGCGAGCCGCCGCTGCGGGACACCGACCCACTGCTGCGCGCGGCCCGGTACCAGGACCAGCAGGATCTCGACGACGCCCCGGCCGCCCGCCGCTTCGAGGACGACTCGCCGCGCGTCGACATCGGCCCCGGGCACACCGCCCCGGAGATCCATCCGACGTTCCGCCGGAACGACGACGTCGGCGAGGTGGCGACGGGCGCCGTCGACCAGGCGGTCGCCCGCAGCGATTTCGACAACCTCGCCTACGCGGGCAAACCCCTCCCGAACCCGGGCGGCACACACGATCCCGACTGGTGGGTCAAGGGGCTGATCGAGCGCGAGAACATCAGCGGGCTGGGGCCGCCGGCGATCTCCCTGCGGCAGGAGTCCGCCGGACTGGCCGAGCGGCTGGACCGCCTCGGCAGCGAGGGGCAGGTCCGCGACGCGCTGCGGGACTTCAACGACCGCGTCGTCGAGGCCCGGCGGCAGCTGCTCGGCGGGCCTCCCGTGGTGACGCCGACGCGCGATGTCGACGAGGAGGTCCTGCAGTGGCGGCAGCGACGCGAGTCGGCCGCAGCGGCAGCCGACGCCGAGCGCCGCAGGCAGCAGGACCTCGCGGACCGCGAACGCGCCGAGCGCCGTTCCCGCCGCCTGCGCCGCTGGATCCCCTGGGCCTGACGACCGGCGGCGGCCAACGGATGCACCGCTAGATCCATCCCTTGCTGGCGGCGGCCACCCCCAGCTGGAAACGCGTGGCGACTTCCGCCTTGGTCATGAGCAGCTGCAGCCTCCGCTGCACGGTGCGCAGGCTCATGCCGAGCTGCCCGGCGATCGCCTTGTCGGTCAGGCCGGCGCGCAGCAGCACGAGCAGGTGCTGGTCCACATCGTCGAGGTCGGGACGTTCGGCAACCCGCTCGGGGGGCAGATAGGTCGGCTGAGCCCGCTGCCAGCTCAACTCGAAGAGCGCGCACATGGCGTCGAGCAGTCCGCTGGGCCGCAACAGCAACGCACCGACTTCATCACCATTGGACGATTCGCTCGCGAGCGGGAGCAGGGCAAGCTCCTTGTCGGCTATCACCATGCGCAGGGGCAGTACCTCGACCGCGCGAATTTCTTCGCCGGAGGCCGCGGTGACAGCCACCTGATGTGCGAATCCCGGCTTGTTGAGCGCCTGCGCCTCGATGATCACACGGTAGTCGACCCCGCGCGCGATCGCGGCCGCTTCGTCCACGTTCTCGGCAGAATCCACAACCAGCACATCGGGCTTGACCATGGCCCATACCGACCGCTTGGCCCCGCGCTGAAGCTGCGCGAAATGCTGGGCCACCGCCTGAGGTCCACGGACCACGTCGATGACATCCAGACTGACCCGTCCGGTCGCCGACTTGTGGAAGAGATCGGTCAACGCGTGGAGCTCGAGCTCGGCCCTGCGGATGTCCTGCTGCCGCTCGACGATGAGCGAACCAAGGGCAAGCTCCGGCGGCGAGGCGATGAAATGATCATGGGTTGCCACCGAACGAGCCACCAGCCCCAGAGACTCCAACGATTCCAGGGTCAGGCGCACGTCGCCGAGGCCCACGCCCAATTCATGGGCGAGCCCCTCCGCCGCGGCAGAGGGCATCGCCACGAGCTCGCGATAGACGAGCTCCTGCAATTCGGTTAGTCCCAGCACGCTCAGCATCATTGCACCTTTACGACATCGGCCCTTGCCCCACATGATGACAGAAAGTGGCCATGGCACTTATCCGCCATTGTGGATGCTACTCATGTTTGACACATTTGTGTCAACCGCACATCCACATCTGGTTCCCGAAAGGTCATCATGTCCAGAATCAAACGATCAGGGGCCGGCGTCGCGGCGCTGGCCCTCGGCGCCAGCCTGCTGGGTCTGGCCGCGCCCGCAGCGACGGCCACCCCGCAGGGTCCGGAAGACACGATCGTCGGTCACGACGCCGCCGGAGAACCGCAGGGCGTGACCTTGATCAACGGCGACACGATCCTCGTCAGCACGACGTCCGAGGGCCACCCAACGGCCATCGTGCCCAGCGGAAGCGACTACTTCACACGCATCGTCAACGAGGACCTCTACGTAGTCCCCTCTGATGCCCAGGGCCTCATCGCCTCCGGCCAGTTGGACAGCGAGCTCTTCAATGTCACCGGGTTGATCCGACAGGGGTATGCGGATGCCGAGTCCGATTCGCTGCCGCTGATCATGCAGGGCACAACTTCCGCCTTCACCCGTACCGCCGGGCTCGACGTCGTGACCACTCTCGATTCCATCGATGCGACCGCCCTGACGATGGACAAGGAAACCGCGGCCCGGAGCTACCAACAGCTGCTGGGCGCCAAGGCCTTCAGCAGCAACGCCATCACGAAGGTCTGGCTGGATGCGCGCGTGGAGCCAAGCGAAATAGCCCTGGATCCCGCCACCGGCGTGGAGCAGGCCGGTGCCGCCGATGCCTGGGACCTGGGCTTCAACGGTCGAGGGACCAAGGTCGCCGTGCTGGATACCGGCTACGATTCCGATCACCCGGACCTGGCCGACCAGGTCACCGACGCCAAGGACTTCACCGGCGAAGGTATCGACGACAGTCAGGGACACGGCACCCACGTGGCCTCCACCATCGGCGGGTCCGGGGCCTCCGACGCCTCCAAGACGGGCATGGCGCCGGAATCAGAGTTGCTGATCGGCAAGGTACTCGGCACCTACGGAGGCCAGACCTCCTGGATCATCGCCGGCATGGAATGGGCCGTTGAGGAGGAGGCCGACGTAGTCAACATGAGCCTCGGCTCGACCCAGCCGACCGACTGCACCGATCCGCTGTCCTTGGCCGGCGAGGAACTCTCCGCGCAGGGCACGACCCTGTTCGTCGCGGCGGCCGGCAACGCCGGCGCTCGCGAAACGGTGAGCGCCCCGGGCTGCGCCGAAGGGATACTCACTGTGGGAGCAGTGGACGCCGAGGGCGATCCGGCAGCATTCTCCAGCCGCGGAGCAACCCTGGGCGGACACAACGTCAAGCCCGACCTGGCGGCCCCCGGAGTGGATATCCTGGGCGCCAAAGCCGGCGGTGCCGAGGGTGGTGCCTACGTGAAGATGTCCGGCACCTCGATGGCCGCGCCGCACGTGGCGGGAGCCGCAGCACTGCTGCGTCAGGCCCACCCCGGCTATTCCGCACAGCAGCTCAAGGCGGCCCTGGTCTCCTCCGCCAAGCCCGACGCCGCAGGCGACGTCTACGCCCAAGGTTCCGGTGAGCTGTGGGCCCCGGGCGCCATTACAACCGAACTGACCAGCGACGTCAGCGTGGAACTCGGCACGTTCGACTGGCCGCACGGCAAATCCCAGCGTTCCACCGAGGACGTCACCTACACCAACACCTCCGACAAGCCGGTCACGCTGAACCTGAAGATCGAAGACCTCGCGGGTGCCGACGGCCGATCGGTCCCGGCGCACCTGATCAAGCTCGGTGCCAGACAGATCACCGTTCCGGCCAACGGCAGCGCGGGCGTGGAGGTCACCGCCAGCGGCGACGCGAAGAATCTGCGCGAAGAGGCCTACGGCGAGATCGGCGCACGTATTCTGGCCACCCAGGCAGGCGACGAGGAGGCCCGCGCGACCACCTCCGTCGGCTTCTGGCTGGAACCGGAGACCGTCAACGTGACCGTCAAGGGCATCGACCGCAACGGCGAGCCCGCCGTCAACGGCTATCTCGACCTCACCGACATGCACCAGCCGGCCCGCACCGTGAACTACTTCTCCGGCGAGGATCTCACCCTGCGGGTACGCGCCGGAGACTACGTCGTCTCCTCGTTCATCGGCACCACAGGCGAAGAAGGACCGAGGTCCTACGCCTACGTGGGCGACCCGGAGATGAGCCTGACCGAAGACACCACGGTGGTGCTCGACGCCAGGCAGGCCGTCCCGGTCGAGGCCTCCGGCGACCGCCCGATGGAGATTCGCTCCGGCTCGCTCAGTATCGACAGGAACTGGGACGACAAGTGGCGGCTGGCCAACTCGTTCACCGCGGGGACGACGACCGAGCTCTACGCCTCCCCCACAGACAAGGTCAAGAACGGCGAATTCAGCTTCGGCAGCTTCCTGCGCACCTTCGACCCGGCGGAGGCCACTGAAGCAAGCGCCTACGTCTACAACCTAGCTTTCACCGAAGAGGACAGGGTATCCAAGGACCAGAGCCACGAGGTCCCCGATTCGGCTCTCGGTTCGGTCGAGGAAAGCTGGTACGCCCAGGGGGCCGAACCCTGGAAGGCGCAGGACTGGACGCGTGTCATGCCCGAAGATGCCGACACCGGCCCCTTCTTCACCTCCGTCGGGTCGCCGCTGACTGCCCCGATGAAGCGCACCGCCTACTACACCGCGGACCTGCCCTGGCAGCAGCTGGCCCAGTCGGGACAGCTCAACCAGTTCCCCGAAATCTGGTTCGATCCGGTACGCCGCTACCAGGCCGGGGCGCGGTCGACTCTGGATTGGTTCAAGCTGCCCACGAACACCGGAATGGCTGTGACTGATACCGGCGAGCCAGGCCGAGTCGCCGAGCGACAAGGCAATCTCGTGGGCTTCAGCTTCCCGCAGTGGAAGGACTCCGAGGCCGGCCGCGTCGGACTCGGCGGCCTCGCCGACGTCGGCAACCTGTCGATCTACGAGAACGGTCGACTGCTCCAGGACCTTCCGGTTCCCTCGGGCATCGCGCAGCTCGCCCACGAGAGCTCCCAGGTGACCGCGGTCGTCGACCAGCGCCGGCTGCGCCGCGACAACTACTGGGACCTGAGCCTGCGGACCCGCACGTCGTTCAGCTTCGACACGCAGGCCCCTGCCGGCGACGAGATCGTGCCGCTGCCGATCGCACTGCCGAAGCTGGATGCCGGGGTGGACGGCTTCAACCGGGCTCCGTCCGAGGCGGAGTTCCCGGTCTCGGTCAGCCTGCAGGGTCAGAACGGCTACGACCCGGGCGGCATCGCCACCATGACCGCTCAGGTCGACTACGAGAAGCATCAAGCGATCGACGACGTGCCGGTCGAGGACTTCGAGTGGAACGAGGCGAGGGTCGTCGAACAGGATGGGCAGTGGAAGGTCCTGGTGGACAACACGGCCGCGGTGAACGGTTTCGTGACACTGCGTCTGAACATCGAGGACGCCAACGGCACCTCGATCGATCAGACCATCGAGCATTTCTACGGAGTCGACAACTGAGCAGGTAGGTTGTTCCTGCCCAGAGGCAGAGTTGAGCGGTCCGCGGCTGGTAGTCGTGGACCGCTCTTCCGTGTTCCCGCCGGCCGCCGCAGGGGCCCCGGGCCAACCTGCCGCCCGGCGGCTTCAACGCACGGAAGGCCCCCGCTGTGATCAGCGGGGGCCTTCCGTTTCCGGATCAGCCGGCAGCTAGCGCTGCGGCTCGCGCACCGAAGTGCGTGAACGGCTTACCAGGAGGACTTGGTGATGCCCGGCAGCTCGCCCTTGTGGGCCATGTCGCGGAAGCGAACACGGGAGATGCCGAACTTCTGGAACGTACCGCGCGGGCGGCCGTCGATGGCGTCGCGGTTGCGGACGCGCACGGGCGAGGCGTTGCGCGGCAGCTTCTGCAGGCCGAGGCGTGCCTCTTCGCGGGCTTCCTCGGTGGCCGTCGGGTCAACCAGGGTCTTCTTCAGCTCGGCACGCTTTGCGGCGTAACGCTCGACGATGACCTTGCGCTGCTCGTTCTTGGCAATCTTGGACTTCTTGGCCATGTCTTAGCGCTCCTCTCGGAATTCGACGTGCTTGCGGATGACCGGGTCGTACTTCTTCAGGACCATGCGGTCCGGATTGTTACGACGGTTCTTGCGGGTCACGTAGGTGAAGCCGGTCCCAGCGGTGGACTTCATCTTGATAATCGGACGTACGTCCTTGTCCTTAGCCACTAGAGCTTCACTCCCTTCGCGAGCAGCTCGGTCACCACGGCGTCGATTCCGCGGACGTCGATGGTCTTGATGCCCTTGACCGACAGCGTCAGCGTGACGTTGCGGCGCAGGGACGGAACCCAGTAGCGCTTCTTCTGGATGTTCGGGTCGAACCGACGCTTCGTGCGGCGGTGCGAGTGGGAGATGCTGTGGCCGAAGTTCGGCACTGCACCGGTCACCTGGCAAACTGCTGCCATGATCACTCCTCAGTAGTAGTAGTCAAACGGCGGTACTCTTCAAACAGGCGCGCGCCACGGAAGCGGCTCGTGCCTGATACTGCGTTGAAGCGTCCCGCCACCAGTTGTGACACCGTTCTTTACTGCTTGAAGGTAACCAGGCTGGGTGAGATCCAACCGAAGCGCCCTGTCTTGCGCGATTTACGGTGAATTCGGCAAACCCGCGGGATCACCTTTCGATGTTTCCCTATCCCACAGGTCGCTTTATTCGGTTTACGGGCAACCATGCCTGCTCGCACGAACGAGGTCCGCGCACAGCGCAGGCATGACTTAACGCCTTACTATCCTAGTTCGCCGGGGCGTCCAGCGCAAAACGAGCCGGGAGTACGCTCAGTCACCCTGGTCGTGGAAGATCCAGTGGTCGGAGTCGAGGCCCCGCACGACCTTCTGGCCGATGCGGGTCAGGTCCGAGACGTCCTGGGCGTCGAGCTGGTCGAACATCAGCCGGCGCACCGACTCGACGTGCTCGGGAGCAAGCGCCTCCACGGAGGCGATCCCCTCGTCGGTGAGGATCGCCATCGTCACGCGCGCGTCGACCGGGGACTGCTTCCGTTCGAGCCAGCCGCGGTTCTCCAGCTTCTTGACCACGTGGCTCAGCCGCGACAGCGACGCGTTGGTCTTGCCGGCCAGCTGGCTCATCGTGAGCGTCCGGTCGTCCTGCTCGGAGAGCATCGCGAGCACGTTGTAGTCGAAGATCGTCAGCCGGGCCTGCTTGTGCAGCTCGCTGTCCAGCGTACTGGGGAGCTTCAGCATCACGGCCCAGAGCGCCAGCCATGCCTCCCGCTCTTCGGGCGTCAACCAGCGTGGTTCCGTCATGAGCTCAATTCTGACACACCTCGGGATGGTTGCGCTGGGAAACGGCCATGTTTGACTAGGTCTTTAGGGCGGATCAGCATTCGACGACGTTGACCGCCAGGCCCCCGAGCGCCGTCTCCTTGTACTTGTGGCTCATGTCCTTGCCGGTCTCGCGCATGGTCACGATGACCTCGTCGAGGCTCACCCGGTGGTCGCCGTCGCCCATCAGCGCCATCTTCGCCGCATTGATCGCCTTCGCGGCCGCGATCGCGTTCCGCTCGATGCACGGGACCTGCACCAGGCCCCCGATGGGATCGCAGGTCAGGCCCAGGTTGTGCTCCATCGCGATCTCCGCCGCGTTCTCCACCTGCTCCGGCGTCCCGCCGAGGATCTCGGCCAGCCCCGCGGCCGCCATGGACGACGCCGACCCGACCTCGCCCTGGCACCCGACCTCGGCCCCGGAGATCGACGCCTGCTCCTTGTAGAGCACGCCGATCGCGGCGGAGGTGAGCAGGAAGCGCACGATCACGTCCCGCTTGACCGCCTCCAGCTCCTCGTCGGCCGCGTCGCGGATCGCCGGCGAGTAGTGCGTCGCGTAGAACATCACCGCGGGGATGATGCCGGCGGCGCCGTTCGTCGGGGCCGTCACCACCCGGCCGCCGGAGGCGTTCTCCTCGTTGACCGCGAGCGCGACCAGGTTGACCCACTCCTGCCAGTAGCCGGGGTCCCGGTCCGGGTCCTGCCCGGTGAGGCGGGCGTGCCAGGCCGGCGCCCGGCGTCGTACGCTGAGCCCGCCGGGCAGCAGCCCGGTGCGCTCGAGCGCGTTGTCCTTGGACGCCTCCATGACGTCCCACAGGTGCAGGACCCCGGCGCGGACCTCGTCGGCATCGCGCATGGACGACTCGTTGGCGAGCATGATCGAGCTGATGCTCGCCCCCTGCTCACGGCAGTGGCCCAGGAGTTCGACGGCGGTGCGGAACGGGTGCGGGACGCTCGCCAGGTCCTCCTCGATCTCCTGCACCACGGCGTCCTCCTCACCCTCGCGCACGATGAAGCCGCCGCCGATCGAGAAGTAGGTCTCGTCGGCGAGCTGCCCGCCGTCGGCGTCGAGCGCGATGAACCGCATGCCGTTCGTGTGGCGCTCCAGCACGGTCAGCGGGTGCAGGACCATGTCCGCCACGCCGTAGTCCAGGGTGACCGCGGGCCCGTCCAGCTGTGCGGCGACGTCGATCCGGCCGGTCTCCGCGTGCGCCGCCATCCGCGCCTCGGCCTCCGCGGGCAGGACGTCCTCCGCGGCGTAGCCCTCCAGACCCAGCAGGATCGCGGTGAACGTCCCGTGCCCGCGCCCGGTCGCGGCGAGCGACCCGTAGAGGTCGATGCGCAGGCCGGCGAGCCGGCCGAGCACGTCCGTGTCGGCCAGGTGCCGGGCGAACCCCGCGGCGGCCCGCAGGGGGCCGACGGTGTGGGACGACGACGGGCCGAGCCCGACGCTGAAGAGGTCGAAAACGCTGAGTGCCATGGGGAGGGTCCTAACGAGAGGGGTGCGGGTCGTTAAGTCACGACGACGCCGGCGGTGGTGGCGCCGGCGTCGTCGACAGGGGTGCGTGCGGCGCCGGAGGTCGTCCGCGGCACCGTCCGCGGTGGTGCGGGGGTCCTACTCGACGTCCCCGCCGTTGCTCGAGGCGTACTCCTCGGCGGAGAGCAGCGGGCCCTCTTCGGAGACCTCGACCGTGAACAGCCAGCCGGTGCCGTACGGGTCCTCGTTGAGGACGGCCGGGTTGTCGACGGGCTCCTGGTTGACCTCGACGACCTTGCCCGTGACCGGGGAGAAGATCTCGGAGACCGACTTGGTGGACTCGACCTCGCCGCACGGCTCGCCGGCAGTCAGTTCGGCGCCGACCTCGGGCATGTCGACGTAGACGACGTCACCGAGGGCGTCGGCGGCGATCTGGGAGATGCCGACCTTCGTCGGGGAGGCCGCGTCGACCCACTCGTGTTCGGCGGAGTAGCGGAGGGTGGAGAGAACCTTGCTCATGGGCGTTCCTTTTCGGTAGGTGGTGCTTGAAGACGACGGGGGTGCTTCTACGTTACTTCTCGCGCCGGTAGAACGGCAGGGACACGACCTCGAACGGCTGCGGCTTCCCGCGCAGGTCGACGTCCAGCGCGGTGCCGGTCTCGGCGAATTCGGTGTCGACGTAGCCCATGACGACCGGGTATCCGAGCGTCGGCGACGGCTGCCCCGAGGTGACGACGCCGACCTCGGCGCCGTCCTTGAGGACCGGGTAGCCGGAGCGGCCGGCGCGGCGGCCGAGCCCCTTGAGCCCGACGAGCTTGCGGCTCGTCCCGGCCGCCTTGGCCTCCTCGAGCGCGGCGCGCCCGACGAAGTCGTCCTCCTTCTTCAGGGAGACGATGGGGCCGAGGCCGGCGTCGTACGGCGTGGTCTCGAGGGACAGCTCGTTGCCGTAGAGCGGCATGCCGGCCTCCAGGCGCAGCGAGTCGCGCGCGGCCAGACCCGCCGGGATGAGTCCCGAGCCTGCACCGGCCTCCAGCAGCGCCTTCCACAGCGCGACGGCGTCATCGTTGCCCACGTAGAGCTCGAACCCGTCCTCGCCCGTGTAGCCGGTGCGCGCGAGCAGCACGTCGATGCCGGCGACCGCGACGTCGTCGGCCGCGTAGTACTTCATCTCGGTGACGATGCCGGCCTGATCACCGGAGACCTGCGAGAGGAGGATCGCCTCCGCCGCCGGCCCCTGGAGGGCGATCATCGAGGTCTCGGCGGAGGCGTCCCGCACCTCGACCTCGAAGTTCGCGGCCCGCTCCGAGAGGTCGGCGGCGACCGTCGGCGCGTTGCCGGCGTTGGCGACGACCAGATACTTCTCCTCGCCGCGGCGGTAGACGATCAGGTCGTCGATGATGCCGCCGGAGGCGTTGACGATCATCGTGTACTTGGCCTTGCCGACCTTGACCGCGGCCAGGTTGCCGACGAGGGCGTAGTTGAGGAACGCGGCGGCGGCCGGGCCCTCGATCCAGATCTCGCCCATGTGCGAGATGTCGAACAGGCCGGCTGCCTCGCGGACCGCCTGGTGCTCGGCCAGTTCCGAGGCGTACTTCAGGGGCATGTCCCAGCCGCCGAAGTCCGTGAACGAGGCACCGAGGGCGTCGTGTTCTTCGTAGAGCGCGGTTTTCTGCGTCATGATTGCGCGTTTCCTCTCGGTTAGTTCGCGTCCTCGGCGGGGGCCTCGAAGGCCTCCGGAGGCGGGCAGGAGCAGATCAGGTTGCGGTCGCCGCGGGCGCCGTCGACGCGGCCGACCGGCGGGAAGTACTTGTCCTGGCGCAGGCGGGCCACCGGGAACGCGGCCTGCTCGCGGCTGTACGCGCGGTCCCAGTCGCTGCTGGCGACGGCGATCGCCGTGTGCGGGGCGTTGCGCAGGGCGGATTCCTCCACCGCGATGTCGCCGGCCGCGATCTCCTGGATCTCGGCGTGGATGGTGACCATGGCCTCGATGAACCGGTCGAGCTCGCCCAGGTCCTCGGACTCGGTCGGCTCCACCATCAGCGTGCCGGCGACCGGGAAGGCCAGGGTCGGCGCGTGGAAGCCGAAGTCGATCAGGCGCTTGGCCACGTCCTCGGCGGTCACACCGGACTTCGCGGTCAGCTCGCGCAGGTCGAGGATGCACTCGTGGGCCACGAGTCCCCCGTTGCCCGTGTAGAGCGTCGGGAAGTACTCGGCGAGCGACTTCGAGACGTAGTTCGCGGCGAGCAGTGCGTTGGAGGTGGCGGCGGTCAGGCCCTCGGCGCCCATCATCGCGACGTACGCCCAGGAGATCGGCAGCACGCCGGCCGAGCCGTACGCGGTCGACGCGACGGGGGTCCCGTGGTGGCCGTTGCTCGGGCCGGTCGGGGCCCCGGGCAGGAACGGCAGCAGGTGCTCGGCCACGGCCACCGGGCCGACGCCGGGTCCGCCGCCGCCGTGCGGGATGCAGAAGGTCTTGTGCAGGTTCAGGTGGGAGACGTCGCCGCCGAACTGGCCCGGCTGGGCCAGTCCCACGAGCGCGTTCATGTTGGCGCCGTCGATGTAGACCTGGCCGCCGGCGGCGTGCACCTTGTCGCAGACCTCGCGCACGTCGGCGTCGTAGACGCCGTGGGTGGACGGGTAGGTGACCATGATGCCGGCGATCGAGTCGCGGTGCTTGTCGATCTTGGCGTCGAGGTCGGCGGCGGAGATCGTTCCGTCCTCGGCCGTCTTGACCACCACGACCTTGAGCCCGGCGAGCACCGCCGAGGAGGCGTTGGTGCCGTGGGCGGAGGCCGGGATGAGGCAGATGTCGCGCGCGGTGTCGCCGTTGGCCACGTGGTACTGGCGGATCGCCAGCAGGCCCGCGTACTCGCCCTGGGAGCCGGCGTTCGGCTGGATCGAGACGCCCGCGTACCCGGTGATCGCGGCCAGGCGCGACTCGAGGTCGTGGATCAGGTGGCGCCACCCGGCGGTCTGGTGCTCTGGGGCGTACGGGTGGATCGAGGAGAACTCGGGCCAGGAGATGGCCTGCATCTCGGCCGTCGCGTTGAGCTTCATGGTGCAGGAGCCGAGCGGGATCATCGTCCGGTCCAGCGCCAGGTCGCGGTCCGAGAGGCGGCGCAGGTAGCGCAGCATCTGCGTCTCGGAGCGGACCGTGTGGAAGATCGGGTGCGTCATGTACTCGGACGTGCGCACGACGTCGTCGCCCAGTGCCGTCGCCGTCTCGCCGAAGGCGGCCTCGGCTTCCGCGACGGCGTCCGCCGCGTTCGCGACGCCGAAGGCGGCGGCCACGACGGCGAGGTGGGCCGGCGTCGTCGTCTCGTCGGTGGAGACGGCCAGGGTGTTCTGGTCGATCAGGCGCAGGTTCACGCCCTCGACCTCGGCGTCGGCGACGATCGACTCGGCGCGGTCCTCGGCGGTGACCGTGAGGGTGTCGAAGTAGTTCTCGGCGGCCAGTGCGAAGCCGGCGCCCGTGAGGACGGAGGCCAGGGTGCGGGCGCGCAGGTGGGTGCGCTCCGCGATCTTCTTCAGGCCGGCCGGGCCGTGGTAGACGCCGTACATGCCGGCGGTGATCGCGAGCAGGGCCTGCGCGGTGCAGATGTTGCTCGTGGCCTTCTCGCGGCGGATGTGCTGCTCGCGGGTCTGCAGGGCGAGGCGGTAGGCGGCGGTGCCGGCGTCGTCGTAGGAGACGCCCACGATGCGGCCGGGCAGGTTGCGCTCCAGGCCCTCGCGCACGGCGATGTAGGCCGCGTGCGGTCCGCCGAAGAACAGCGGGACGCCGAGGCGCTGGGTGTTGCCGACGGCGATGTCGGCGCCCTGCTCGCCCGGGGGCGTGATGAGCGCCAGGGAGAGGATGTCGGCGGCGACGGCGACCATCGCGCCGCGTTCCTTGGCCGCCGCGATCACGGCGGACTGGTCGACGACGCGACCGGAGTTGCCCGGCTGCTGCAGGACGATGCCGGAGATCTCGCCGTCGGGCAGGCCCTTGGACAGGTCCGCGATCTCGACCTCGAAGCCGAGCGCCTCGGCGCGGCCGGCGACGACCGCGAGGGTCTGCGGGAACAGGTCGGCGTCGAGGACCGTCTTCGCGTCGGCCTTCTTCTTGTTCGCGCGGCGCATCAGCAGCACGGCCTCGGCGACGGCGGACGCCTCGTCGAGCAGGGAGGCGTTGGCCACGGGCAGACCCGTCAGGTCGCCGATCATGGTCTGGAAGTTCAGCAGCGCCTCGAGGCGGCCCTGGGAGATCTCCGGCTGGTACGGGGTGTAGGCGGTGTACCAGGCCGGGTCCTCGAGGACGTTGCGCAGGATGACCGGCGGGGTGTCGGTGCCGTAGAAGCCCTGCCCGATCATCTGGGTCTTGATGACGTTCTTGGCGGCGATGGCGCGCAGGTCGTCGAGGACCTCGGCCTCGCTGCGGGCGGCCGGGAGGTCGAGGGCGGAGGGCTGGCGGATGTCGGCCGGGACGGCCGCGTCGACGAGGGCTTCGAGGCTCTCGAAGCCGATAGCCGAGAGCATGTGCTCAGTGGCCGCGCCGCGCGGACCGATGTGGCGGTCGGCGAAGTTGGCGGCGTCGTCGTGCAGGTGCACGGTGGGCGTGGCGGTGATGACGGTCATCGAGGGACTTCCTGGTCTACGTGGCGGTCGGGCGCTTCGACCGGCGTCCGAACCGGACACCGGAGGCTTTCCCTCCCCGCTCTGTATTGGACCTGAGAGTTTCCGCGGGCCGCACGGCCCGCTTGCACCTTCGGTGAGTGGCACCGCCGGCCGCGCTGGGCGCGGCAGGGTCCACTGCTTTCCAGAGTCGCCTCTCCGCGGCGGTACGGGGGCCTGAGAGATTCCCGGGGAGGAAATTGCTCCTACGGCGCCCGACCGTGGCTTCGGCCGGGGCTCTCCCGCCGCATGTCGAAAGCGTGCGCACGGCGGCGTGAACCGCCGAGCACAATCCCAGTGTAGTTGGCCGCGGAGACGCGGCCAACACCACCGGGTTGTCCATCACACGCCGGCGCCTCCCAGCGCGCCGGCGATCGCCGCCGTCGCGGCGCGGACGGCGGTGGTCAGCGTGGGTTCCATGACCGGGGCGAACTCCGGCGAGTGGTTCACGGGAACGGTGTCGGCCTCGAGCTGCTCGGCGGTGTAGCCGCCGAAGAACCAGTACACGGACGGCACGTCGATCGCCGTCGCGAGCGCCCCGAAGTCCTCGGAGCCCATGAGCGGGCGGACCTCCGTGACGGCGTCGGCGCCGAGCTCCGCCGCGACGTCGGCCATCCGCGCGTCCGTGGCCTCCGGGTCGTTGAAGTTCCGCGGGAAGCGGTACAGCTCCTCGATCACCGGCTCGGGCGCGCCGGAGACGGAGGCCTCGGCCGTGATGATGCGGCGCACGGCGGCCAGGACGCGCTCGCGTACGGCGTCGTCGAGGGTCCGGATGTTCAGGGTGAACTCCGCGCTGGCGGGGATGATGTTCTCCTTCAGCCCGGCGTGGAACGTCCCGACGGTGACGACGGCGGCTTCGCGGGCGTCGATCTCCCGGGAGACCACCGTCTGGAGCCGGGTGACGATGTGCGCGCCGAGCACGATCGGGTCGATCGCGTCCTGCGGCTGCGACCCGTGCGACTGCCGGCCGTGCAGCGTGACCTTCCACGAGTCGGCATAGCTCATCGCGCTGCCACGGGGGTACTGGACCGTCCCGGCGAGCCCGGGCATGACGTGCTGGCCGAGCACCACGGCCGGGCGCGGGGCGCGGTCCCAGAGGCCGTCGTCGACCATGGCGCGGGCGCCGGCGCCGGTCTCCTCGCCGGGCTGGAAGATCAGCACGAGCGTCCCCGTCCAGGCATCGGGGGCGGAAACGAAGACCTCGGTCGCGGCGAGCAGGCTCGCGACGTGGGTGTCGTGCCCGCAGCCGTGCATGACCGGGACCTCGGTCCCGTCCTCGAGCCGGCCGGTGGCCTCGCTCGCGTACTCGAACCCGGTGTCCTCGGCGATGGGCAGGCCGTCGCTGTCGGCCCGGAAGGCGACCACGGGGCCGTCGCCGTTGCGGACGACGCCCACGACGCCGGTCCCGCCGCAGCGGAAGTGCTCCACGCCGAGGGCGGAGAGGCGCTCCTCGATGAACTCCGCGGTACGAAACTCCTGCATGGACAACTCCGGGTTGCGGTGCAGGTGGCGGTAGACGTCGTGCATGCGCTCGCGCATGCCGTCGGTGAGGACGAGGTCGTTATTCGGCAAGGGTGTTCTCCTTCTTCTCTGCGCGGCGGTCGCGGGCGAACCAGGCGACGACCGCCGTCGTGATGACGACGATGCCGGTGGCCGCGAGCCACAGGGACGGGACTGCGGGGACCAGCACGAGCTGGACGATCAGGGCGATGGCGACGGCGATGACCACCGGGCGGACCTGCTTGACGGTCATGACGGCCTGGACGAACACTGCGCCGAAGATCGCCGGCGAGATGTAGGTCCGCACGACCTCCATCATCTCGGGCGGGACGACCGTGATCAGCCACGTGCCGAGGATGCCGACGAAGACCAGCAGCGAGGTCAGGTGGATGGTCGCCGCGCCGCAGATGGCCATGACGGCGGCGAGGCTGCCCTTGGGGGTGCCGCCCTTGACGCCCAGGTTGGCCTGGGCGACCAGCGCCGACGGGAGCAGCTTGTTGGAGATGTTGCCGATCATGAAGGCCTGGTACATTGCGGCCGGGCCCAGGATCGGGAAGTAGGTGACCGGTTCGACGAGCCAGATCACGAAGAACGTGCTGGCGACGACCGCGAAGCCGGTGAAGAGGAGCGAGGGTTCGATGTCGAGGCCGCTGAAGAAGCCGAGGTAGACGGATCCCGAGAGGGAGACGACCAGCCCGATCAGCATCGTGAGGCGGCCCCAGCGGCTGGTCGTCCGGTCGAAGGCTGCCATGCCGGTGGCCACGGCGGCCGGCGGAGTCTGCGTGCTCATCTTGTTGTTCCTTTCGACGCGTGCGTTCAGGCCGCCGGGCCGAGGCCCGCGGTGTGGGAGAAGTAGGCCGCAGCGAGGGCGATGATGATGGAGAGGCCGAGCCCCCACTCGCGCAGCCACGGCATCTTCGCCTTGGCCGCGACGAGTCCGAAGAGGGCCATGCTGGCGGCGGCGGCCACGAGGGTCACGAGGTGCGCGTCGGACTTGGGGACCTCGCCGATGCCGAGGGACGCGAACGCGGCGATCAGGGCCGCGCCCGGGACGACGGTCAGCACGGCCGGGTTGACCTTCTCCATCCTGTCCTCGCCGCGCTTGAGCAGCGGAGTCATGATGAGCGTCGCCACCATCCACATGGCGCCGCCCAGGCTCATCGAGAAGAAGGCGACGGCGAAGACCGACTGCGTGTAGTCGTCCCCGCCGAGGGTGGCGCCGGCAGCGCCCGCCGCGATGTTGGCCGCTCCGGTCTCGAAGGCGGCGGACCCGATCAACCCGATGCGGACCAGCGTCGCCGGCGTGCCGAAGACCGCCAGCAGGGCGACGGCCACAATGACGACGGCGAGGGACGGTCCGATCGCGGCCACGGCGCCGGAGCGGTAGGCGGAGAAGAGCTGCGAACCGCTCAGACCGACGCTCGGGGCGGCCTTGCGGGCAGCCCGGATGTAGATGACGGACTGCACGATGATCACCACGAAGACGCCGAGCGCACAGGCCCACAGGAACGGATGGTTGGCCGCGGCGAGGACGTCGGTCGACTGCCCGTCGAGTGATGGCGATTGCATGGGTACCTCCGTAGGGGACGACGAGCCGTTCGAACTCGCCGGAGAGCTGCTATCGATTGTGGTGTGATGCCCGTCACCAGCGTAGAATCGCAGTAAATTTACACTGATCCCCACATTTGGACAGGAAATGAACACTTATCTTCAGAATCTGCTGGCTGAGGAGGATCTGCGGCTCATCAACGCGCTGCAGATCCACCCGCGGCAGACCTGGACGGTGCTCGGCGACGTGCTCGGGCAGCACCCCACGTCCCTCGCCAAGCGCTGGAACCGGCTTGTCGAGCGCGGCCTCGCCTGGATCTCCTGCCACCCGATCGGGGACCCGAACCAGATGTCGCTCGCCTTCCTCGACGTCCAGTGCGAGCCGCGCACGCGCAGCCGGGTGGTGCGCGAGCTGGTGGCGATGACCGACGTGTTCAGCATCGAGGAGTGCTCGCGGGCGCGCGATCTGATGCTCACCGTCGTCACCCCGTACCCGACCTGGATGACGGAGTCCGTCTACCCGCAGCTCGACGCGGTCGAGGGCATCACCCGCTACGAGACCTCGTTCTGCACCAAGCTGCACCGCGGCGCGTACGACTGGCGGATCAACGCGCTCTCCAAGCGGGAGGAGGCGTCGCTGCAGCGCGCCGCGCCGGGGTCGCCGCCCGCCCGCGGACCGCTCCCCAGCCACTACGCCGAGATCGCCGCCCTGCTGAACGCGAACGGGCGCGCCACCGCCGCGGACGTCGCCGGGGCCACCGGCCTGCACCCGGCCACGGCGCGCCGCCAGCTGCAGCGCGTCCTCGATTCGCGCACGCTGGCCTTCCGCTGCGAGGTCGCCCACCGCGCGGCGGGATTCCCGGTCGTCTGCCAGTGGTTCGGACGCCTCCCGGCCACCCTGCACGACGACGCGGCGCGCGCCCTGGCGCGCCTGGGCACCCTGCGCATCTGCGCCTCCATCACCGGAACGGCCAACTTCATGTTCATGATGTGGCTGCGCTCGGCCGCCGACGTCATGGAGGTCGAGAGCTACGTCGGCAGGCACCTGCCGGAACTCGACCTCGTCGAGAGCGCCGTCATCACGAACATCCCCAAACGCGTGGGCTGGGAGCTCGACCCCCACGGCTTCGCGACCGGTCGGACCGTCGGTCCCGGCGACGTCTGGTCGCGGCTCACGCCCTAGCGCGAATCGTCGTTCCGGATGGTTCCCCCGCCGGCCAGCGGCACGTGCCATTCGAGCCGGATGGAGAGCACCCGCAGGACGAAGACGAACACGGCGATCAGGCAGCCGGCCACGACGCCGAACCAGCCGAGCTCGAGCGTCAGAACGGTCAGGGACGAACCCAGCATGGCCGGGATCGCGTAGACGCCGCGCGGATTGAAGACCTGCGGCACCTCGTTGGCGACGACGTCGCGCATGACGCCGCCGCCGACGGCGGTGGTCAAGCCCAGCAGCGCGGCCGACACCGCGTGGAGACCGGCCTGGTGCGCCGTGATCGTGCCGACGATGCAGAACAGGGCCAGCCCGGCGGCGTCGAACAGCAGGAGGGGCCGGCGCACCCGCGTCTCGCGGACGAGGCGGGTCGCCACGAGCATCGTCGCCAGCAGGGGCGGGACGAGGTAGACGGGCTGGAGGAACGCGTTGGGCACCTGGCCGATGATGACGTCGCGGCTGACACCGCCGCCGAGGCCGACGAGCGAGGCGAGCAGCAGCGAGCCCACGACGTCGAACTTCTTGCGCGCCGCCAGCAGGGAGCCGGAGACGGCGAAGAAGAACGTGCCGAGGAGGTCGAGAATGAGCATGGACATCGGCTCAAGATCCTAGCCGCCTGCCGCGCGGCCGCGCCACGCGGGGACCTCAGCTGGTCGCCCTGTTGCGCGCCCGCCGGGCCGCGAGGGAGCCGACCAGCACGGCGGCGGCGCCCCACACCGCCCAGCTGACGGCGTTGTACCCCCAGTACGCGCCGGCGGGCAGCGCGGCGGCATCCGTCATGAGGTTCGAGTAGGCGAAGACCAGCACCGTGTTGAGCATCGCGTGGCCGGCGACCGCCGGCCAGACCGAGCGGGTCAGGTAGCGCACGCCCGCGAGGACGAGCGCCGCCAGGAAGAGGTTGACCGTCGTGGCGGCGACCTCGCGCCAGGAGGAGACGCCGCCGACCGCGTAGGCGGCGGTCAGCGGCAGGTGCCAGAGGGCCCAGAACGCGCCGATCGCGGCTGCCGAGCGCCAGAAGCCCCAGGGGGCGAGCGTCGAGGCGAGGTAGCCGCGCCACGCGAACTCCTCGCCGAGGGTCAAGAGCATGGTCGCTGCGATCAGCGGCAGGACCCACACGGCCAGCCCGCTGGCCTCCGGGGACGGGGAGAACTCGACGAACCCGAAGGCGGCCGCCAGGCCGATGACGGCGGCGGGGACCGCCAGCATGAGGACGAGGAGGGCGGCGATCCCGCCGACGATCCGCTTGAACGGGGCGCCGCGCAGCCCGGCCCAGGTCAGCAGCGGCACGGGCCGGCCGAACGCGAAGTGCAGGATCACCACCGCGACCGCGGGTGCCCACATCACCACCGGGGTCAGCACTTCCAGATAGGCCGAGCCGGCCCCGGCGAGCGCCGGCGCGCAGAGGGCGCCGACGAGCGCCAGCATCAGGACCGCGAAGACGATGAGGAATCGCGGAGCCCAGGCAGGAAGACGCCGGCCGGGCTCGAAGGACAGCCGGGGCGCGGAGGGCGGTGCGGTCAGCGGTGGGGTGCTCATGGCTCTCATGCTTCTCCGCCGCCCCGCCGCGGCCAAGGCCTTTCCGCGGATCTCAGGGCGAACCCCAACTGATTTCGGGCACTCCCCCGAGGCGCGGCCGGGGGTTCTCCCCTAGTCCGGGGACACCTGCACGTAGTCGGGGTATCTGGGCTCCATGTGGTCGCCGGAGCTCTTGCCGGTCAGGCGGCGCTGGACCCACGGCAGCAGGTGCGTCCTGGCCCATTGGGCGTTCTGCTTGATGTGGTCGACGCGGCCGCGCGAGGCCGGGGTGTGCAGCTCGGGCACCTCGATCGTGTGGTCGCGGCGCAGCAGGTCGAGGATCCGCGTGGCCATGAGGCGGTGGCCGTAGGTGTTCATGTGCAGCCGGTCCTCGTCCCAGTAGCCGTAGTTCTGGAATTCGCGCCACCGCCAGTAGTCGGCGATCACGATTCCGTGCCGGTCGGCGATTTCCCGGAGGCGCTCGTTGAAGAGGGCCACGCGGCCGAGGGTCGGGCTGAAGATCGGCGAGGTGGAGACGTCGAACCCGGTGAAGACGACGACGTCCGCGCCGGTCGTCTTGAGCTGCTGGAGGGCGCCGTCGAGCTGGGCGGCGATGCCCTCGACGTCGACGCGGGGGCGGAGGATGTCGTTCCCGCCGGCGGAGATGGTCACGAGCGTCGGCTTCAGCGCGATCGCCTGCGGCACCTGCTCGGCGACGATCTGCGGCAGTTTCTTGCCGCGGATGGCCAGGTTGGCGTAGCCCCAGGCCGGATCGGCGGCGATGAGCTGCTCCGCGACGCGGTCGGCCCAGCCGCGCACCCCGTTCGGGCGGTCCGGCGCCGGGTCCCCGACGCCCTCGCTGAACGAATCCCCTATGGCCACGTACCGTTTCTCGAAATCCACGTGGTTCACCCTAGACCACCTCGCGCCGATCCTCACGCGATATCGAAACTCTTGGCTGCAATCCGGCCGGCATCAGTGGGATTCGGCCCGCTACCCGCCGGCGAGCGCCTGCAGGACGGCCTGCCGAACGCGGACGCTCAGCTGCCCGTTGCGGGAGAGGGTGCCGCCGTCCTCGCCGCGGGCCGGAACGTACCCGAACGCGATGCCGTAGGACGGGTCTGCGTACCCGAAGGAGCCGTTGGCGCCCTCGTGGCCGAACACGCGCCAGGAGCCGAAGTCCTTCTCGGGCGTCGGCTTCATGAAGACCACGCCGAACGCCTTGACGAGGCCGTCGGCCCGGTCCGGCCCGAACACCTGGTCCTCGGCCATGATGGTCTGCGTGTGCTCCGTCAGCAGCGGTTCGCTGCGCGTCCCGTCCTCCCCCACGATGCCGGTGCTCGCCGCCGCGTACAGCCTCGCCAGTCCGCGGGCGTTGGCGACGCCGCCGGCCGAGGACATGCCGGCCGCGCGGATCGCGCGGTCGTTCGGCAGGTCGAGCAGCTCGCCGGGCTCGCCGTCCTCCCGGGTGAATCCGCCGGTCGAGTTGAAGGCCGTGCCGAGGTACCCGAAGGGGTCGATGAAGGGCAGCGGCCCGGCCTCGGGTTTGAGCACGTCCCGGTAGCGGGGCTCCTCCGACTCGGGCAGGCCCAGGTAGAAGTCGATGCCGTGCGGGGCGCGGATGCGCTCCTCGTAGACCTCCTGCAGGGTGCTCCCCGTGATGCGGCGGACGAGCTCCTCCATGAGGATGCCGATGCTCAGCCCGTGGTAGGAGAAGACGGCCCCGGGGCGCCAGTTGGGCGGCGCGGCCGCGAGTCTGGCGGCGGCGAGCTGGGAGTTGTTGTACTCCTCGACGGTGAATCCGCCGGCGACGCCGAGGGAACCGGCCTGGTGGCTGAGGGCCTGGCGGACCGTCGTCGCCTCCTTGCCGGCCTGCCCGTACTCGGGCCAGTAGGCCGCGACGGGCGCGTCCAGGTCCAAGACGCCGTCCTGGACGAGCAGCGCCATGACCACGCCGGCCGCCCCCTTGCTGCAGGAGAAGACGCCTGTCATGACCTCCCGCGTGAAGGCCGGGTCCTCCGCTCCGCCGTCCCCGCCCGGCTCGGGCCGGGCCTGCGGGGCCCGGTCCGGGCCGACGGAGAGGTCGAGCACGGGCTCGCCCCGGTAGTAGAGGGCCAGCTGCCCGGCGTAGGCCGGGTCCTCCTGGGCGAAGCGCTCGAACAGCTCGGCGACGGGGGCGAAGCGGGGGTCGGTCGGCGTCACGGGTTCTCCTTGCAGAAGCGTGGTGGACGGGTCGGTCGGCGTCACGGATCCCCCTTCCGGAGGCGTCGGCGGCGGGCGGTGGCTCTAGCGTTCGGGCGTCGACTGGCGGAAGCGCAGGCGCCAGCGCCCCTCCGCCTGCACCCAGAGGGAGCCGACGACGCTCGCGTACCCGGTGCCGGAGAGCCGGTAGGTGATCATCACGGCGTCATCGACGGCGGCCGCGTCGAGCAGCTCGAAGGTTCCGGCCGGCGCGGAGGCGGTCTCTTCGAGCACCGAGATCGCGGTGTCGCGGTCGTGCACGTGACCGCGGGAGCCGATCTGCCGGAAATCGGCGTGCAGGAGGTAGGACACGGCCGATGCGTCGGCGCGAACCTCGGGCTCGAGCAGCTCGCGCTCGAGCGTGACGACGGCGTCCAGCTTCGCCTCGCCCGTACCGGATTCCTGGACGTCCTCGAACGAGGTGAAGAGATCGGGCTCGGCGGGTGCGGGTCCGGCGGGCGACGCCGGCGCGGGGGCCGGTGCCGTCGTCGTGCTCGCGGCGGCCACGGGGGCCGGACCGCCGGCCAGACCGGGACCCGCCTCCGGGGCGAGGCCGCGCTGGTGGGCGGTGGCGGCCGCGCGGGCGCGGTCGTCGGCGGCCTCGTTCAAGTCGTGCCCGGCGTGGCCCTTGACCCACTCGAACTCGTAGGTGCGCCCGATGAGGGCCGCATCGATCTGCTTGAGCAGCTCGACGTTGAGGACCGGCTTGCCGTCCTTCTTCTTCCAGCCCTTCTTCTTCCAGCCGGGCATCCACTTGGTGACCGAGTTGATGACGTACTGCGAGTCGCAGAGGATGTGCAGCGGCTCGTCGGGGCGGTGGGCGGTGCAGTGGAGGAGATCCAGGACGGCCATCAGCTCGCCCATGTTGTTGGTCCCGTGGTCCCAGCCGCCGGCGCGCCAGTTCGCGTCGTCGATGTACCAGGCCCACCCGGCCGGACCCGGGTTGCCGAGCGCGGATCCGTCTGCTGCAGCGGTGATCGTCATGGCGTCAATCCTGCCATGTCGGCCCCGCAGAACGAGTGGCCGGCCGGTTCACCGCCGGCGGCCGGGAGGGATCCCGGTGCGGTGGGCGACTGGACGCCTCCATGGAAAATGTGAGAAGCTTCACAGGTTTTGCTGTGGTGTGCAACATAGATGACATCAAAGACGTGCATCATGGGACGCATCACTCGGCCCTTCATGGAGGAACCTCACACAATGAGCGAAGTCTTATCCGAAATCAACAAGGTCATCTGGAGCGACTGGCTGGTCTACCTCTGCCTCGCTACCGGTGTCTACTTCTCCGTACGTTCCCGCTTCCTACAGGTGCGGCACGTCAAGGGGATGCTCGAGCAGCTGGTCCGCGGCGAGCGTTCGCCGTCCGGTGTCTCGTCGTTCCAAGCCCTGGCCATGTCCCTGTCCGGACGCGTCGGCACCGGTAACATCGCCGGCGTCGCCACCGCCATCGCCTTCGGCGGCCCCGGCGCCCTGTTCTGGATGTGGATGGTCGCCTTCCTCGGCGCCTCCACCTCCTTCATCGAGTCGACCCTGGGCCAGATCTACAAGACCCGCGACCCGCTGACCGGCGAGTACCGCGGCGGCCCGGCCT
The DNA here is from genome assembly GCF_014651715.1 of Zhihengliuella salsuginis. Classification (GTDB taxonomy): domain Bacteria; phylum Actinomycetota; class Actinomycetes; order Actinomycetales; family Micrococcaceae; genus Zhihengliuella; species Zhihengliuella salsuginis. The sequence continues at coordinate 41,046 of NZ_BMXK01000003.1, read as the reverse complement.
ACTACCTCTCCCGCGCGCTCGCCCACACCAAGGGCGCCGGCTTCTTCAAGGTCTACGGCTACGTTTTCGCCGCCGTGACCGTGCTCGCCTGCGGCCTGCTGCTGCCGGGCGTGCAGGCCAACTCGATGGCCACCGCCATCGACGGCGCCTGGGCGGTCCCGTCGTGGACCGTCGCCGTCGGCGCGGTCATCGTGCTCGCGTTCGTGATCATCGGCGGCGTCAAGCGCATCGCCAACTTCGCGGCCTTCGTCGTGCCGTTCATGGCGGTCGCGTACATCATCCTGGCCCTGGTCGTCGTGTTCGTGAACGCGGCCGAGCTGCCGAACATGATCGCCATGGTCTTCCGCAGCGCGTTCGGCATGGACTCCGCGTTCGGCGCGGTCGTCGGCCTGGCCGTGATGTGGGGCGTCAAGCGCGGCGTCTACTCGAACGAGGCCGGCCAGGGCACGGGCCCGCACGCCGCCGCGGCGGCCGAGGTCTCGCACCCGGCCAAGCAGGGACTGGTGCAGTCCTTCGCCGTCTACATCGACACCCTGTTCGTCTGCTCGGCCACGGGCTTCCTGATCCTCTCGACGGGCGCCTACCGCGTCTTCGAGGGCGGCGACGCGGACAGCCCGGTGCTCGCCGAGGGCGGCCTGCTCTCGACGTCCGCCGTCGCGGGCCCGCAGTTCGTGCAGGCCGGCTTCGACAGCGTCTTCGCCGGCTTCGGCGCCTCGTTCATCGCCGTCACGCTGATGTTCTTCTGCCTCACGACGATCATCGCGTACTACTACATGGCGGAGACCAACCTCCGCTTCCTCGTGGGGAAGTCGTCCAAGACGGTCATCCCGGGGGTCAAGGCCTCCGTCGGCCGCGTGACCACGATGGCCCTGCAGGTCGCCATCCTGATCGCCGTCGCCTTCGGCTGCGTCAACACGGCCTCGGACGCGTGGGCGATGGGCGACATCGGCGTGGGCCTCATGGCCTGGCTGAACATCATCGGCATCCTGATCCTGCAGCAGCCGGCGTTCAAGGCGCTGAAGGACTTCGAGGCGCAGAAGAAGCTGGGCCTGGACCCGGTCTTCGACCCGAAGGCCTTGAGCATCACGGGCGCCACGTTCTGGGAGACCTACAAGGTGGACCGCGACAAGGAACCGGCCAAGCTGTAGGCCCGTCCCGCGCGCCCCGCTCATCACGGGGCGCGCGGGCATCACTCGCACACGCGAGAAGCCAGCGGTCCGGCGTCGTACCGATCAGGTACGACGCCGGCACGCCGGCTTTTGCGCGTCAGCCACCGGGGCGAGCCCGGTCGCCGTCAGTTCCGCCTAGTACTGCGCGAAAACACTAGTTGAAACTGGCGGCGGTGACGCTGTTAGGCGGGGTAGAGCGGGTTGCAGCCGGCGGCGACGCGCTCGTCCTCGCGGACGGGACCCGGCGCGGTGCCGTCGCCGAACGGGGTGCCGCCGAGCGTCTCGCGGCCGTGCTCGGTCAGCCAGCCGGACAGCTCCGGGCCCTTGGGGACGATCCCGGTCGGGTTGATGTCCTCGTGCACCTCGTAGTAGTGCCGCTTGATCTGCTCGAAGTCCACGGTGTCGCCGAATCCGGGCGTCTGGAACAGGTCGCGGGCGTACCCCCAGAGCGCCGGCATCTGCTCGAGCTTGTTCCGGTTGCACTTGAAGTGGCCGTGGTAGACCGGGTCGAAGCGCACGAGCGTGGTGAAGAGGCGGACGTCCGCCTCGGTGATGGTCTCCCCCATCAGGTAGCGTTGCGTGGACAGCCGCTCCTCGAGCCAGTCCATGGCCGTCCAGAGGCGGTCGTAGGCGTCGTCGTAGGCCTCCTGGCTGCCGGCGAACCCGCAGCGGTAGACGCCGTTGTTGACCTCGGTGAAGATGCGCTTGATGACCGGCAGCATCTCCTCCATCTTGTCCTGCGGCAGCAGGTCCGGGGCGCCCTCGCGGTGGAACCGCCTCCACTCGGTCGAGAAGTCCAGGGTCATCTGCGGGTAGTTGTTGGTGACCACGCCGCCGGAGTCGATATCCACGACGGCCGGGACGGTGATGCCGCGCGGGTAGTCCGGGAAGCGGGCGAAGTAGTTCTCCTGCAGCCGCTCGGTCCCGAGCACCGGGTCCCGCCCGCCCTCGTCCAGGTCGAACGTCCAGGAGCGGACGTCGTGGGTCGGGCCGGGCGTGCCCATCGAGATCGCGTCCTCGAGGCCGAGCAGGCGGCGGACGATGATCGCCCGGTTGGCCCACGGGCACGCGCGCGCCGCGACGAGCCGGTACCGCCCGGGCTCGGCCGGCCAGGCCTGCGCCCCCTCGGTCAGCCCGCCCCCGGGCTGACCGATCGTGCTGGACTCGGCGGTCGGCAGGGCCGAGACCGCGCCGACGTCGGCGACGATGCGGTCCTCGATGTAGTTGGTGTCGCGGGTGAACTCGCCACCGGTGACGTACGCTCCCCGGGTGGAGAAGTCGGCGCCGGTCGCGTTCTGGTTCTCTGTCATGGTCTCGCCTGCTTTCGTACTGTTTCGAGGGCTCTGGTCCATGCGACGACCTGTTCGAGCATCTTGGACAGGGCGTCCGCCGCCCGCTCCGACGGGGTGAAGACCCCGTCCGTGAAATCGGTCCCCAGTGCGAACATGACGGTCCTCTGGACGTGGGCGATGCCGACGGCGGAGAGGAGGCCGCGCAGGACCTCGGTCGAGCGCGCTCCCTTGACCCCGCCGTAGGAGACGATGCCGGCGGCCTTGTCCGCCCACTCGTAGTACAGGTAGTCGACGGCGTTGGTCAGGGCCGGCGACAGCGAGTGGTTGTACTCCGGCGTGACGAACACGAAGCCGTCGAAGGCGGCGATCTTCGCCGACCAGACCTTGGTGTGCTCGTTCTGGTACTTCCGGGCGGAGGCCGGATAGGGCTCGTCGAGCAGCGGGAGGGAGTAGTCGGCGATGTCGACGAGCTCGAACTCGACGTCGGGCACAGCCCGCTCGGCCTCGGCCAGCGCCCACTCGGCCACCTGGGGATTCAGGCGGCCGGGGCGCGTGGACCCGGTCAGGATGGCGATCCTGGTCATGCGAATCTCCTCGATCGAAACAGAATCCGTTCGCGGATCAATTTACATGTTTTTGCATCTACAGGCAGCCGGGGCCGCTGCGCCTACTTCAGCGCATCGAGGTGGGCCGGCTTCACGGAGACGACGTGCTCGCCGAATTCGTCCTTGTGCCGCGTCACGTACTTCTTGATGTAGGGGCAGACGGGGACGATCTTCAGGCCCGCCTCCACGGTCGCATCCAGCGCGAACTTCGCTAGCATGCCGGCCAGCCCGCGCCCGCCGTAGGACTCGTCGACCACCGTGTGGTAGAAGATCCGCTCGTCCTCGCCGTGTCCCACGTAGTAGGTCTCGCCGACGACCGGGCGCCCCTCGGCCCCGGTGTCCACGAGCTCGTAGCGGTGCTTCTCGGTGTTGTTCTGCGCCAGGATGGCGGCGTTCTCATCATGCTCGGTCATGTTGTCCTCTCGGGGGTTACTGTTCACGGGAGCGCAGGCGCGCGTTGGGCAGGACGGGTGCGGGCAGCGCGTCCGGCTCGCCCTCGGGGAAGGTGCCGAACCGCGGGTAGGGGGCGCCGTCGTCGTACGATCCGCCCGCGGGGGCGGGCGCCGGCTCGGCGCCGATCTCCGCCTGCCAGGCCGCACGGTAGGCGATGACCTCCTCGTGCTCGCGGCCGACGAAGTTCCACCACATGATGATCTTCTCCTCGAACGGGGTGCCGCCGATGACCAGCGCGCGCACGCTCTCCGCGCCCGCGCTCAGCACGAGCCCGTCGCGTCCGGTGGGCAGATACGCCAGGTGGTCCTTCGGCAGCTCCGTGTCGTCGAGCGACAGGTCGCCCGCGTCGAGCAGGATCCCGTACTCGAACGAGGGGTCCAGGTCCAGGACGATCTCCTGCCCCGCCTCGATCAGGATCTCGGCGCCGAGCGTGGGGTGGTGCGTGGTGACCGGGGACGTGCTGCCGGCCAGCGAGCCGAGGAAGACGCGCAGCTCGGTGCCCTCGCCGGTGACGGGCTCGGGCTCGTAGTGCTCGAAGGTCGGCTCCATCTGGCGGGCAGCATCCGGCAGCGCGAGCCACAGCTGGGCCCCGTGCAGCGTGTCCGTCTCCGGGGTCGAGAACTCCGAGTGGCTGATGCCGCGGCCGGCAGTCATCAGGTTGACCTCCCCCGGCTTCACGACCGCCTGGTACCCGGCCGAATCCTTGTGCTCGATCGCGCCGGTGAACAGCCAGCTGACCGTCTGCAGGCCGGTGTGCGGGTGGCGGGGGACGTTCATGCCGCCGGACGCCGACACGCGGTCCGGGCCGTAGTGGTCCAGGAAGCACCACGCGCCGATCAGGCTGCGGTTCCGCTGCGGCAGGGTCCGGCGCACGTTCATGTGCCGGGGGCCGCCGAGCGGAACCTCGCGGGGTTCCAGGAAGATCACGCCGTCGCACGAGTCGCCGGCTTCGCACATCACGGCGTCGGGGGCCGTCTGGAGGTCGCTCATGGTGCCAGCCTAACCGGCACCGGCGGCGCCGTCAGCAGACAGCGCGGTCCGAGCACGCCGCGCGGATGCCGGGCTCCCCGCGTGCGGCGGGCGCCGGCGCCTACTCGGGCCGGACCGGGTGGCCGCTGAGGATCGAGATGCGGTTGAACGCGTTCATGGCCAGCGCGAGCCATTCGACGGCGGCGAAGGCCTGGTCGCCGAGGACGCCGCGGGCCGCGGCCAGGTCGGCGTGGGACTCCTCGGACAGCGGCAGCCGCGTCGCCGCCTCGGCAACCGCCAGGGCGGCGTGCTCCGTGGCGTCGAACAGGCCGTCGCCGGGGTCGGTCTCGCGCCAGGCGGCCAGCACGCCGAGCCGCCGGCTCGTCTCGCCGGCCTTGAGCGCGCGCTTGGTGTGCAGGTCGAGGCAGTACGCGCAGCCGTTGATCTGCGAGACGCGCAGGTTCACGAGCTCCATGCAGCGCTTGGAGATGCCGGCCGCCGCCACGGTCCGCGCGACCTCCTCGCCGAGGGCGGAGATGGCCTTCCAGCTGGCGGGGTCGGCCTTGTCGAGGAACAGGTGCCGGCTCACGATTCCACTCCCTGCTGCTTGGCCTCCGGGCGGCGGCCGAACCATTCCAGCAGCCAGGCCGCGAGGACGTGGATCGTCGCCGGCAGCGTCATCGCGTACGCCACCCAGCCCCAGGTCTGGCCGTCGGGCCACATCATCGGCGCCCCGGTGACGATCGTTCCCGCGGAGAACTGCAGCAGCCACATGACGAATCCGAGCGCGTAGGCGACGGCCGTCGTCGTCAGCACGGTGAGCAGCCGGCGCTTGCGCGAGGTCCGCAGCTCCTCCGCCCGCTTCAGCAGCAGCGGCCGCGACGCGATGAGCAGCACGAGGTGGGCCACATAGTAGCCCGCGGACAGGAACAGGGTCAGGACGACGAGCGACCCGGTGGTCGTCGCGCCGACGAGAAGCGCGCCGGCCAGGCTCGCGGCGAGGGCCCACCACTGGCGGGCGACGAACTTCTTCAGCGGCACGTCTGGCGCCGGCAGGAGGGACGGGAGCATGCTGAAACTTTACCCGCTGGGCGCCCGCGGAACGGAAGCGGCGTCGTCGTGCGCCCGATTCCCGGCGTGGCGGTGACCGCTGGCGGGCCGGCGTGCAAAAGTAGGCGTATGACAGGTACCACCTTGCTGATCCTGGGCGCCTCCGGCGACCTGACCTCGCGCCTGCTCCTGCCCGGGCTGGCCACCCTGCTGACCGTCGAAGGCGAGCGCAGCGTCACGGTCGTGGGCTCAGACCTGCCCGAGATGACCGCGGACGCGTGGGAGGCCCGCGTGACGTCGTCGTTCGAAGCGGCGAAGGCCGCGGAAGCCCTGCCCCGCGTGCTCGACGACACCCGCTACGTCGCCGGCGACGCGACGGACCGGGACACGCTGGCCGGCCTGATCGGCTCCCTCGACGTCGACGCCGACAACCCGCTGGTCGTCTACTTCGCCCTGCCGCCGCAGGTCAGCGCCAAGGTCTGCACGACGCTGGCGGGCATCGACCTGCCGGCCAACACGACGCTCGCCCTCGAGAAGCCGTTCGGCTACGACGCGCAGTCCGCCAAGGAGCTCAACGAGCTGCTCGCGCAGTCCGTGCCGGAGGACCGGGTGTTCCGGATCGACCACTTCCTGGGCCTCTACACCGTGCTGAACCTGCTGGGGCTGCGGTTCGCCAACCGGCTGCTCGAGCCCGTGTGGAACCGCGATTCGATCGAGAAGGTGGAGATCTTCTACGACGAGACCGTCACCCTCGAGGGGCGTGCCGGCTACTTCGACCGGGCGGGCGCCCTGCGCGACATGATCCAGTCGCACCTCCTGCAGGTCATGGCCGTCGTGGCGATGGACCCGCCCGCGAGCGTCGGCCAGCGGGACCTGCGCGACGCGATCGGCCAGATCCTGCGCGCGGCCACGGTCGTGGACCCGGTCGCGTGCTCCCGCCGCGCCCGCTACACCGCCGGCTCCATCGGCGACCGCCGGGTCCCCGACTACGCGGCCGAGGAGGGCGTCGACCCGGACCTCGGCACCGAGACGCTGGCGGAGGTCGAGGTGGAGATCGCCAACCACCGGTGGGCCGGCGTCCCGTTCATCCTGCGCAGCGGCAAGTCCTTCGGCCGGGTGCGCAAGCAGGTCGTCGTCCACTTCAAGCCGCCGGCGCACGTGCCCGACGGCCTGCTGGGACGCGACACCCCGGACACGCTGACGATCGACCTGCGCCCCGACACCTTCACGCTCTCGCTGACGACCAACGGCGCCGGCGACGCCTTCACGCTGGGCCGGACCGACCTCGTCGGCGAGCTCGGGGGCAGCCAGCTGGAGCCCTACGGCGAGGTCCTCTCCTCGATGCTGGACTGCAACCCGCGGCTGGCCGTGCGCGGCGACGCGGCCGAGGAATGCTGGCGCATCGTCGAGCCCGTCCTCGACGCGTGGGAGCGCGACGACGTCGAGCTGGAGACCTACCCGGCCGGTTCGCAGGGGCCGGACAACTGGTCCAGCACGCGCTGACCGGCGGGCCTCAAGCCCCCGCGGCCTCCAGCTGCTCGCCGTGGCGCGGCAGGTGGTCGGCGGCCAGCCCGCCCACGATCTCCTCGAGCGTCAGCGTCGCGTCCAGCACGACGTCGTCGCCCGAGACGAGCAGGGCGGGCACCTTCCGCGCCAGTTCCGGATCGGACAGCACCGATCCCACGAGCAGGCCCAGGGCCGCACCCTGGCTGCGGATGCGCTCGATGAGGCCCGCGGCCCCGCCGGCCGCGGCGATGGTCGCCCCGATCGTCGACGCGTCCAGCGAGACCCGGTTGTCGTAGACGGCCCGCCCGCCGGCGGCGATCCGCGCGGCGGCCTCCAGGGTCGCCGCGTCCACGAGTGCGACGTGGGCCAGGACCTGCTCGGCGCTCCACCCGCCGTCGTCACCCGGGCGGGAGACGTCCCGCTCGGCGACGACGCGCTCCGCCGTCGCGAGGAACGCGTCGTAGGCGCGCTCCAGCGTCTGCGTCTCCACGCTCACGCCACCTCCCACGGCTGCTGCGGGAGGACCTTGCCGGTCTCCAGCAGCGACTTGAGGTTCGCGAGGACAGCGGGCCAGCCCTTGGCGATCCCGTTGTACATGTCGCGGTTCGGCAGCTTCTCGTGCGTGACGGTCAGCCTCACGATGTCCTCGTGCGGCTCGATGAGGAACGTGACCACCGAGGCCTCGCGCTTCTCGACCTCGTCGAGGCTGTCCTCGAAGGTGATCACGAGCCGGTGCGGCCGCGCGTTCTCGAGGACGCGCCCGACGACGTCCACGGTCCCGGGTTCCCCGGCGCGGCGGTGCTCCCAGATGGAGCCCTCCTGCCAGTCGGAGACGTTCGCGTGCCCCCAGTACTGCTCGGTGAGGTCGTCGTCGGTCAGCGCCTTCCAGACGTCCTCGGCGCTGGCGGCGATGTAGGTGACGTACACGTAGTTCGGAACGGTTTCTTCGGTGCTCATGGCGTTCTCCTCCGCGGTGTTCCTGATGGCACGCAGGGCATCCAGCCGGGGGCGGTCGAATCCGGAGATCCACCGCTCGTCGATCTCGTGGATCGGGGCCGGGTTGAGGTAGTGGAGTCGTTCCCGTCCGTGCCGGACGACGGTCACGAGGTCGGCGCCGATCAGGATGTCCAGATGCCGGGTCACCGATTGGCGTCGCATGTCCAGGCGGTCGCCCAGCGCGCTGAGCGTCTGCCCGTTCTGCTCCCGCAGTCGATCGAGGAGACGACGGCGCGTGGGATCGGCCAGCGCCTTGAACGCCGCGTCCATCCGGTCCGTGTCCCCGCTCACACACCCAATATGCAGTCGATTGCCTGCATATGTCAATGGTTCCGACCGGCCGCGGCTACATCTCCGACTTGCCGCGGCGCCAGTAGCCCATGAAGGAGACCTGCTTGCGGTTCATGCCGGCATCGCGGACCAGGTACCGGCGCAGCTCCTTGATGGTCCCGGCCTCGCCCGCCAGCCACGCGTAGAACGGCTGGTTGCCGCCGCCGGCCGTCTCCCACAGGATGGTCTCGTCGACGTCGATGTCCTCCGGCTCCCGGCCGGCGACGACTGCGCCGGCCGCCGGGATCGCGACCGCGGAGCGCACCGCGTTGTCCAGCATCTCGCCGTGCGGGTTGGAGCCGCGCGGCAGCCACTGCACGGAGACGCCCGAGCGCGTGAAGGACCCCTGGATGTCGTCGACGGTCGGGACCTCGATGAACGCGTTGCCGGTCATGCCCGGCGGCAGCGTCTCCAGGATCGAGCAGATCGCGGGGGCGGCGGTCTCGTCGCCCGCGAGCAGGATGCGCCGCGCGGAGCCGGGCCGGAACTCGATGCCCGCGTAGTCGGGCCCGCAGCGGTTCGCGTTCGGGCCGAGCATCGTGATCGTGTCCCCGGGCTCAGCCGTCGCCGCCCACACCGACGCCGGCCCGCCGACGAGCCTTCCGTCCTCCCGCTTGACGTGCAGGACGAAGTCGACGTCGATCTCCGCGTGCCCGCCCATGTTTCCGGGGTGCCCGGCCGGGCGGAAGGACCGGATCGAGTAGGTCCGCAGCCACCCGCGCTCGGCCGGGTCGATCTGCAGCCAGTTGCGGTACCAGCCGGTCACGTCGGCGTCGGCGATCCGGCCGTCAGGGCGCAGCGCCGCGAAGTGGTCGACTCCCCCGCCCTCCCCCGGGATGACGAGCTTGATGCGCAGGTCCAGCGGGTGCCCGCCGGTGCCGAAGTGCGCCAGGTCCTCGCCCGTGAACGTCACGCGGCGGTAGCTCGGGCTGAGGGTCGTCGCGGCCACGGCGGTGAGGGTGTAGGCGAGCGTGGGGCACGCCTCGAGGGCCGGACGCAGTCCGGCGCCCTCGGCAGGTACGACGCCGTCGCCCCCCGACTGCCGGTCGTCGCCGTCCGCCGGGCGGACCCCCTCCCCGGCGGCCGCCGCCGCGGGGACCGGCGGCAGCGTCCCCGTCGGGCGGCCGGCGGCGGCGCGGGCCGCGTTCTCGTCGTGGTTGATGTCGCGCACCACGCGGTTGCGGCCGATCGGCAGCACGAGCGGCGTGCCGGCCACCGGGTCCGGGATGACGCGGGACGGCATGCCGAACACGTCGTGGACCATCGTCTCCGTCACGACGGCGGCCGGGTGGCCCTGCGCGTAGATCTCGCCGTCCTTGAGGGCGACCAGGTGGTCGGCGTAGCGGGCGGCGAGGTTCAGGTCGTGCAGGACGATCGCCACCGTGGTGTTGCGGCGGCGGTTGAGGTCGGCGACGACGTCGAGGACCTCGAGCTGGTGGGCGACGTCGAGGTAGGTGGTCGGCTCGTCGAGCAGCAGCAGGTCCGTCTCCTGGGCGAGCGCCATGGCGATCCAGACGCGCTGGCGCTGGCCGCCGGAGAGCTCGTCGATCGGCCGGTCGGAGAGCTCCTCGGTGCCGGTGGCGTGCATGGCGCGCGCGACGGCGTCGTCATCCTCGGAGGACCACCGGCGGAACCAGCCCTGGTGCGGGTAGCGGCCGCGGCCGACCAGCTCGCGCACCGTGATGCCGTCGGGCGCGATCGGCGTCTGCGGCAGCAGGCCGAGGACCTTGGCGATCTCGCGCGCGGGCTGGGCGTGGATGTCCTTGCCGTCGAGGACGACGGACCCGCCGGACGGCTTGAGCAGCCGGGACATCCCGCGCAGGAGGGTCGACTTGCCGCAGCCGTTGGCGCCGACGATCATCGTCACCTCGCCGGCCGGCAGCTCCAGTGACAGGTCGGCGACGATGGTGGACTTGTCGTATCCCAGGCTCAGCGACCGGGCAGTAAGTTGGGCCATGTCAGCCTCCCATTCCTTGTTTGTTGGAGCGCACCAGCAGCCAGAGGAGGAACGGGGCGCCGAGGGCGCCCGTGATCACTCCCGCCGGGAGACTGATGTCGCCGAAGAGGTTGGCTCCGGCGAAGTCGGCGGCCAGCACGAGGGCCGCGCCGACGAACGCCGAGCACGCGAAGTTGGTGCGGCCGGCCAGCAGGCGGGCCAGGGGCCCGGCCAGGAACGCGACGAACGCGATCGGGCCGGTCACCGCGATGGTGCAGGCGCTCAGCGCGACGCCCAGGACGACGAGCGCGGCGCGGGTGCGGCGCACGTCGAGCCCGAGCCCGCTGGCCGCGTCGTCGCCGAGCTCGAGGATCTTCAGTTTGGACACGGCCAGGGCGGTCAGCGGCACGAGCACCACCAGGCTGAGCAGGATCGTCCCGGCCCGCTCCCACGTGCTCGAGGACAGGGATCCGACGAGCCAGTGCAGCGCGTCGCCGGCGGCGCGGACGTCCGTGCGGGTCAGCAGGTAGTTCAAGACGGCCTGCAGCATGGCGGCGACGCCGATGCCGATCAGGATGAACCTGCCGCCCGTGTGCTTGCCGGAGTCCGCCATGAAGTACACGAAGAGCGCGACCACGAGGCCGCCGGCGAACGCGACAGCGCTCAGCAGCGGCCCGGCCAGCCCGAACGCGAGCATGCCGGTCACCGCGGCCGTCGCCGCGCCGTAGCCGACGCCGATGACGTCCGGACTGGCCAGCGGGTTGCGCAACAGGGTCTGGAAGACCGTGCCGGACAGGCCCAGCGCCGCGCCGGCCATCGCGCCGACTGATGCGGCGGGCAGCCGGTGCTCCAGCACGATGAAGCTGAGCCCGGGAACCGTCTCGCCCGCGAGGATCTGCGCCAGCTGATCGAGGTAGACCACCGGGCTGCCGAGGACCACCCGGGCGATAAAGAGCACGACGACGGCGCCCGCGAGGACAGCTCCCACGCGGCGCACGCGGCGCCCGGTGCCGCGGGCGGCGCTCGAATCGGCGCCGATGCTGGCGCTGAGCGCGGCCTCCCGGGAGGCGTTCGCGTCCGCGGGGGCCGTGGCCGGGGCGGTGTCGGCACGTTTGAGCATCTAGAGGGTCACCTGCTTCCGGGTCCGGATCAGCCAGATGAACACGGGCGCGCCGATCACGGCCGTCATGACGCCGACCTGCACCTCGCTCGGGGGCAGGATGATGCGGCCCAGGACGTCGGCCCCGAGCAGCAGCACCGGCCCGGCGAGCACGCTCAGCGGCATGAGGCTCCGGTAGTCGGCCCCGGTGAGCAGCCGGATCGCGTGCGGGATGACGAGGCCCAGGAACGCGATGGGACCGGCCAGCGCGGTGCCCCCGCCGGCGAGCAGGACGACGCCGAGGCCCGCCGTGATCCGGCCGCGCCCGACGCGCACGCCGAGTCCGGTGGCGGCGTCGTCGCCGAGGGCCAGCGCGTTGAAGAGGCGCGTCGACGCGAACACGAGCAGTGCCCCGGCGGCGAAGAACGGCAGCAGCGTCGCCACGTCGGAGAGGCTGCGGGCGCCGAGGACGCCGACCTGCCAGAACCGGAACCCGTCAAGGGCGGCCTGGTCCATGAGCAGGATCGCGTGCATGACGGACATCAGCCCGGCGGCCAGCGCGGCACCGGCAAGCGCGAGCTTGACCGGCGTCGCGCCCTCGCGGCCGAGACTCGCGACGAGGTAGATCACGACCGCCGAGAAGGCCGCCCCGGCGAACGCGAACCAGATGTAGCCGGTGACGGTTCCGATGCCGAAGAGGTGGATGCCGAGGACGACGGCGAGCGCGGCGCCCGCGTTGAGGCCGAGGATGCCGGGGTCCGCGAGCGGGTTCCGCGTGATGCCCTGCATGGCGGCCCCGGCGAGGGCGAGTGCGGCGCCGACGACGATGCCGGTCACCGTCCGGGGGATGCGCGTGTGGATGACGACGTGATCGGTGTTCGCGGGATCGAAGTCCACCAGCGCGTCCCAAACGACGGGCAGGCTGGTCGCCCGCGCGCCGACGGCCAGGGACAGCCCGGCCAGGACGACGACGCCCGCGGCCAGCACGAGTCCCACGACCACGGCGCGGCTGACGTCGACCCGCTTCGGCGGCGCGGTCCGCCCCGAGGCGGGCACGGCCGGCCGCGGCCCCGCGTCACGGGAGCGAAGCGTCTCGGTCATGCGCTCAACCTCTCCGACGTCCGGCGATCGGAGCCGGAGGTGCGACGCGCACCTGTCGGCGCCGTCGTCGTTCTCTCTAGACTGGTCATATGGTCGACTCTCCTCAGCCAACGCCCTTGTCCGCGTACGCCTCGATGCTGCTGGCGCCGAACCCGTCGCCGATGACGCTCGACGGCACGCAATCCTACGCCGTGCGGTTCCCGGGCCACGAGTCGGTCGTCATCGTCGATCCGGGACCCGCCGACGACCCGCACCTGGAGGCGCTGGCCGCGCTCGGCAACGTCGCGCTGATCCTGATCACGCACCGCCACGCCGACCACACCGCCGGCATCGACCGGCTGCACGAGCTGACCGGGGCCCCCGTGCGCGCCGCCGCGGCAGAGTTCTGCCGGCCCGCCGCCGCCGGGCCCCCGGCCCACGACACCGCCGTCGGCTTCGGCGACCCGCTGCGCCACGGCGAGCTGATCACGGAGGCCGGCGTGGACATCAAGGTCCTGGCGACGCCCGGGCACACCTCCGACTCGATGAGCTTCTTCCTGCCCGAGGACGGAACCCACGGCGCGATGATCACCGGCGACACGATCCTGGGCCGGGGCACCACCATCCTGGACTTCCCGGACGGGACCCTCGGCGACTACCTCGAAACCCTCGACCTGCTCGCCGGCTTCGGCGATGCGACGGTCCTGCCCGCCCACGGCGGGACCCTCCCGAGCCTCGCGTCGATCGCCCGGGCGTACCGGACGCACCGCGAGGAGCGGCTCGCCCAGGTGCGCGCCGCCGTCGCGCAGGTGGAGTCCTCCCGTGCGAACGCCGGGAGCCCCGCAGCGGCGACCGTGGCCGAGGTGGCCGACGTCGTCTATGCGGACGTCGACCCCTCGGTCCGGTCGGCTGCGGAGCACTCCGTGGCCGCCCAGCTGGCGTACCTGCGCGGCGGGGATCACCGGTAGTCGTTCATTCGGGCGCCGTTATTCCTTGACGGACTCGACGGTCTCGACGATCTCCGGGACGTAGTTCTCCAGCGCCCACGGCAGGCTCAGCGCACTGGCGGCGGAGATGGAGAGCGTGGTGTGGTCGTCGTTGGTGGTGAACAGGCCGCCGTCGGCGACGGCCGGGATCTGCTTGAAGAGGTCGTTGCCCTCGATGTCGGCGTTGTCGCTGCCGGCCGGGATCCACGTGTAGATCACGTCGGAGTCGAGCTCGTCGCCGCGCTCGGAGGACCAGTCGAAGTAGAACTCGCCCTCCGGGGCGTTCTCCGCGACAACGGGAGCCTCGGTCATGCCGAGGGCCTTGAAGAAGCGCGGGCGTGTGTCGTCGCCCGTGTAGAGGCTGATGACGTTCTGCGCCGTGTCCAGGTTGGAGGCGATGAAGGTCGTCTCCGTCAGCGCCGGGTGCTCCTCGGAGACGGCGGCGATCTGCGCTTCGACGTCCTCGATGACCGCGGCGGCCTCGTCCTGCTTGCCCAGGGCCTTGCCGGTGGCCTCGGTGACCGACTGCCAGGAGGCGAGGTAGTTCTCCTTCTGCGGGCCGACGACGGGCGCGATCTTGGAGAGCTTGTCGTAGTCCTCCTGCGTCAGGCCCGAGTAGCCGGCCAGGATGACGTCCGGCTGCAGCTCGGCGATGGCCTCGAAGTTCACGCCGTCGGCCTCGCTGTAGAGCTCCGGCCCGTCCTCGGAGCCGATCGGGGCCCCGAGCTCCTCGAGCTTCGCGTCGTTCCAGTCGGTCGAGCCGTTCTCGTTCATACCCCAGGTGACCTCGGGCATCCCGACGGGTACGACGCCGAGGGCGAGCGCGGTGTCGGCATTGACCCACGACAACGTGACGACGCGTTCCGGCTCGGCCGGGATCTCGGTCTCGCCGTAGATGCTCTCGACGGACACGGGGAAGCCCCCGGAGGCGGCGTCCGAGGAATCTGAGGAGGCCGTCGACGCACCCGAGCAGGCGGAGGCGGCGAGGACGGTGGCAGCTGCTGCAGCGAGCAGGCCGGCGCGGCGGGTGAAGGCCATGGGAAGTCCTTGGGGTCTGTAGTGATTGCGGGTGGGCCACGAGGGCCGTCGAAGTAAGGCTAGCCTCAGTGAGCCGCATTACGCAAAACAAACGTAGCCGAATTACCGGGGTCGGGGCGCGTGACGTCCTTCGGATTTGAACTAAGGCAACCCTTCCTATAGCTTCATCTTCGAGCACACATTTTCGTAATACATTCATTCGCTAATTAGATGGGCGACCCGTGGTCGCTCGTCCGTCCTCTGGAGAAGAAGATGAAGATTTCCCTCAAGTCCGCGCTGACCAGCGGAGCCGCAGCGGCCGCACTCGTGACACTGACGGCGTGCGGCGGCAGCACCAGCGCGGCGGAGGGCGGCGACGAAGCCACCGCGGAGACCATCACCGTCGAGACCAACAACGGACCGGTCGACATCCCGGCGGACGTGGAGCGCGTAGCAGTTCTCAACAACACGACCTTCGCCACGTTGAAGTCGTTCGGCATCGACCCCGTGGCCGTGCCGAAGCCGCTGCTGCCGAACGAGGGCTACGAGGACTGGGAGTCCGACGAGGCGATCTTCGATGCCGGCTCGCACCGCGAGGCCGATCTGGAGGCCGTGAGCGAGGCCGCTCCCGACCTGATCATCGGCGGCGGCCGCTTCGCCGAGTACACCGGGGAGCTGGAGAAGATCGCCCCGGTCGTCGACGTCCAGCCGGACGAGGAGTCCGAGGACGGGTGGGTCGGCGGCCTGCGCCACCAGACCGAGGTCCTCGGCGAGATCTTCGACGAGGAGGAGGCGGCCGGCGAGCTCGTCGCGGCCCTCGACGAGGCCCAGGCTGCAGCCGGCGAGGCCACCGGCGGCGAGACCGTCTTCCTGGCCAACGCCTCCGGCGGCAAGATCGACAACGGCGCAGGCCGCATCGGCCGCCTGCTCGAGGGCCTCGACCTCGAGGACTCGTTCGCCAGCGAGGACCTCGACGGCGAGTCCGTGCACAACGACTCCGGCCTGGCCCCGGAGACCGTCGCCGAGGCGGACCCGGACTGGATGATCGTCATGGACCGCGACGCCGCCGTCTCCACCGCCGACGACGAGTTCACCCCGGCCGAATCCCTGATCGGCGCTCTCGACAATGTCTGGGCCGACACGACGTTCTTCTCGGAGGACCAGATCATCTACCTCGAGAAGTACTTCTACGTCACCGAGGGCATCGAGGCCTACACCGCCGCCTACGGGCAGATCGCCGAGGCGTTCACCAAGTAGGCGACGCGAGACACGGCCGCCCGGCGCCGGCCCACGGCGCCGGACGGCCGCCGTCGTTCACGCGGCGCACCACCACAGACCAAGGCCTCCATGCGCACCCTCTCCACCCGGCTCTTCCCCGCCGCGACCGTCGTCGCAGCGGTCGGGCTGATCGCCGCCTCCCTGCTCGTCGGCGGCTACAGCATCACGATCGACAAGCTGCTGCACGACCCCGCCGCCCAGCACATGTTCCTCGTCTCGCGCGTGCCGCGGACCCTCGCCCTCGTCTTCGCCGCCGCCGCCATGAGCGTGTGCGGGGTGATCATGCAGCTGATCACGCAGAACAAGTTCGTCGAGCCGACCACCGCCGGCACCGCCCAGTGGGCCGGTCTCGGCATGCTCGCCATCATGCTGGTCGACCCGGGCGCCGCGCCCCTGGCCAAGATGGCCGTCGCGATCGTCTTCGCGTTCGCCGGCACGTGGGTCTTCATCGCGTTCCTGAACCGCGTGCGGGTGAAAAACTCGCTGGTGGTCCCGCTCGTCGGGATCATGCTCGGCGCGGTCGTCGGCGCGTTCTCGACCTTCCTCGCGGGCACCTTCGACCTGCTGCAGACCATGTCGGCGTGGCGCTCGGGCGGTTTCAGCGGGATCGTCGAGGGCTTCTACGAGCCGTTGTGGCTGGCC
Organism: Zhihengliuella salsuginis; assembly: GCF_014651715.1. Classification (GTDB taxonomy): domain Bacteria; phylum Actinomycetota; class Actinomycetes; order Actinomycetales; family Micrococcaceae; genus Zhihengliuella; species Zhihengliuella salsuginis. Next base: position 24,638 of record NZ_BMXK01000003.1, on the reverse strand, counting down.
GCCGTCGTCTGCGTCGCCGCCTACTTCGTCGCCGACCGCTTCACCGTCGCCGGCCTCGGGAAGGACGTCGCGACCAACGTGGGCCTGAACTACAGCCGCGTCGTCTTCCTGGGCGTCACGATGGTGGCGCTGGCGACGGGCGTGACGACCGTCGTCGTCGGCTTCATCCCGTTCCTCGGGCTGATCGTGCCGAACCTCGTCTCGATGATCCTGGGCGACGACCTCCGCAGGAACCTCCCCTGGGTCGCCGCGCTCGGCATCGTCTTCCTGCTGACGTGCGACCTGATCGGGCGCACCATCATCATGCCGATGGAACTGCCCGCCTCCGTCATCCTCGGCGTCATCGGCGCCGCGGCCTTCATCGCCCTCGTTCTCAGGCAGCGCCGATATGTCAACGCTTAGCTCACCCACGACCTCCCCGGCCGCCCGCACGACGCCGGCGCCCGCCACCGCCGTCCCGCCGCCATCCGGCGGGGCTCCCGGGCCCCGGAGCGAGACCGCGCAGCAGAAGCGGCGGCTCTCCCCCGGCGCGCGGATCGCGATCGCGGCCGGCCTCGTCGCCGCCGCCTCCGCCTGCTTCCTGCTCCTGTTCATCCGGGGATCGTTCGAGTTCGCGTTCGACCGCCGGCTGACCATGTGGGGGACGATGGTCGTCGTCGCCTTCACGCAGGGCGTCGGCACCGTCGTCTTCCACACCGTCACGCACAACCGGATCCTCACCCCCTCGATCATGGGGTTCGACTCGATCTACACGTTCATGCAGACGGTCCTCGTCGCCGTGTTCGGCGGGCTGTTCCTCGCCGACGCGGAGGGCATCCCGATGCTGCTGGGCCAGACCGCCGCGATGGTCGTCTTCGCGACGGTGCTCTACCGGTGGCTGTTCTCCGGGAAGTTCGGCAGCCTCTACATCCTGCTGCTCGTCGGCGTCGTCTTCGGCATGGCCTTCGACTCGATCTCGACCTTCATGCAGCGCCTGCTGAACCCGACCGACTACGACATGCTCTCGGTCGAGCTGATGGGCCGGATGAGCGCCGTCGACGCCTCCTACCTCCCGTGGGCGTTCGCGGTCTGCGCCGGCGTCGGCTGGGTCCTGTGGCGCCGCCGGTACCGGCTCGACGTCCTGCTGCTCGGCCGCGACACCGCCCAGGGCCTCGGCATCGACCACAAGCGCGAGCTGACGCTCATGCTGATCCTCATCGCCGTCATGGTGGCGTTCTCCACCGCGCTCGCGGGACCGATGACGTTCTTCGGCTTCATCGTCGCGACGCTCGCCTACCAGGTCGCCGGGACCCACGAGCACCGCTTCGTGCTGCCGATGGCGTTCCTGCTGGGGCTGTTCACGCTGGTCGCCGGCCAGTTCGTGCTCCAGCACGTCTTCTACGCGGGCGGCTTCCTGACCGTCATCATCGAATTCGTCGGCGGGGCGCTCTTCCTGCTGATCCTGCTGCGAAAGGGCAAGATGTGATCACCTTCACCGAGGTCCACAAGGCCTACAACGAATCGACCGTCCTGGGGCCCGTCACCGGCCGGATCGCCTCCGGCGGGATGACGGCGCTCATCGGCCCCAACGGCGCCGGCAAGTCGACCCTGCTGACGATCATCGGGCGCCTCCTGGATCCGACGGCCGGGCACATCACGGTCAAGGGCAACGACATCTCGACGACCAGGAGCGCCGACCTGGCGAAGCTGATGTCGATCCTGCGCCAGGAGAACCACATGACGGCGCGCCTGACCGTGCGGGATCTGGTGGGCTTCGGCCGGTACCCGCATTCGAAGGGCCGGCTGTCACCCGGCTGCCACGCGGCGATCGACTCGGCCCTCGAGTTCCTGAACCTGACCGGGCTGCAGGAGCGGTTCATGGACCAGCTCTCGGGCGGCCAGCGCCAGCGCGCCTACGTCGCCATGGTCCTCGCCCAGGACACGGAGTACATCCTGCTCGACGAGCCGCTGAACAACCTCGACATGAAGCACGCGGTGCTCATGATGCGCCAGCTGCGCCGCGCGGCGAACGAGCTCGGCAAGACGATCGTGATCGTCATCCACGACATCAACTTCGCCGCCGCCTACGCCGACCACATCGTGGCCCTGCGCGGCGGCCAGATCGCGTTCGCGGGCGAACCCCGCGAGATCATGCGCGACGCCGTGCTCACGGACGTCTTCGACACCGGCGTGCGCGTGCACGAGATCGACGGCCGCCCCACCGCGGTCTTCGACCTCTGACCCGCTGCGCCCGAGCGCCCGCAAGCACCCCCACTCCCCTAGTCAAGTCGCCGCTCCCCGGTCGACTCACCCGCACCACCCCCGCATGCGCCTCACTCCCCTAGTCATGTCGCCGCTCCCCGGCCTGCGCAGACCACATTCCGGCCCGACCTCGCTCAGTCCCCTACCAGCTGCAGTTTTCTCTGGGTCATGACCCCGAGAATGAGTGCGCCACGAGGAGAGTGAACGCTGGTCCAGCGAGAACCGGTCCAGTTGACCCGGGGAGTTCTGATATCAACCGGGGAGCAGGAACCGGGGACGATTCGCGACCGGTAGCCGCCCGGGGAGTCTCGCACCAGAGCGGGGAGCTAGCGACCCCGTCGTGGAATACCCGCTCCTGTCAGGATCCGCCGTAGCCTCTCGGGCCGCATCAAGTCCTCCCAGACCCAGCGGACCACCGGGCGGCCGGTTCGCCGGATGCGGTCCTCGCGCTTCTTCTCGGCCGCCACGATGTCGCCCTCCGACATCCCCGCCTTCGCGGCCGCGCGCCCGTACTTCACACGGCCGTCGAACTCGCCAACTGTCCGCACGGCCTCCCAGTAGTAGTCGCTTCTGGCGAACACCCGTCCGTCTTCCCGGATCTTGTACTGCAGCACGGGCGGGGCGAAGCCCAGCTGGTAGATCAGCACGCGGCCGAGCGATTCTCCCGGAGACTCGGACTCCGGAGTCGAGAACTCGAAGACTCTGCGGGCGCGCCGCCGGTTCCGCGCGCTGGCGATGGCGTCGATGGCCCGCCGGAGATCCGTGTCCTCCAAGTGAAGCGTGCTCCCCGGGCGCCGCGCCGCATCCATGACGACCACGGCGTCCGGAAAATCCAGGTACTGCGCGCACTGCACTACCGTGCCGAGCCGCGACGGCACGGAAACGCCCGAGTCCGGCAGCTGGACGGCGGGGAGCACGGGCACGGCTCGACGCCGCACGGCGAACCCGCGCATCCTGGCCGGTGCGCCCGGCGGCACGATGCTGCGCGCCGGCGTGGTGCCCGACCGGCTCGCGCTTTCCGCTTGGACGACCACCGCCGCCGGGGGCCTGACCACGGGGTAGCCCCACAGGAGGGCCGCGGATTCGGCGATGACCATCCGCCCCGGGGTCTCCTCCCCGACCGCCCGTGCGAAGAGCCGGTACCTGTCTTCAGGCCAGGCGGCCTTCCACGACCCCGCCGAGCAGTAGAAGCCGGGCCGCAATCGCAGCAGCTCCCCGCGCTGGAACCTCTGCCGCAACTGCATGTTGTACGCCCGGTCCGATGCTTCGTCTCGGGACCTCACGAGTTCGTTGTCCATGTCCCCCAGCATCGTCCGGGGCGCGGCGCCCGCGCTCGCCTCGCCGGCGGGTTGTGGACAACCTCCCCGGTATGGGCGGCCCGTCGGCCCCGGCAGGGAGTACCTCGGCCGCGGCGGGCAGTACGACGGCGGCGGCGCCCCGACGCTCAGTAGTTGAGTGCCGCCGGGCCGTAGTCCGCCCGCTGCGCCGCCCGCTCCCGCGCCACCTGGGTCCTGGCGTGCAGCAGGTCGATCAGGCGGTTCGCATTGGCGATGAGATCGGCGATGGCCGAGTCGTCGCGGTCGACCCAGACGTGCTTCGGGACGTCGTGCAGCGGCCGGAAGTCGCGGTGCTCCTCCCACACCATGAGTGTGCGTTCGGCGCCGATCACGTACTGCTGCCACCAGACCTGGCGCAGGTAGTGTTTGGGGATCCGGCCCCACGCCTTGTTGGTGGTCTTGATCTCGGCGAGCTCGACCCGGCCGTCCGGCCGCAGCGCGATGCCGTCCGGGGTGGCCAGGTGGCGCACCTCGTCCGCGGAGTGGAACAGCAGGGAGCTCGGCTCGATCCCGAAGTGCTCCTGCACCCACGCGGCGATCACGGGCTCGCGCCGCCGGCCGTACTCCGTGTAGGGGTTCCCGGCGAATCCGGATCCGTTCAGTTTCGAGTCGGCGGCCGCCTCGATGCTCCGCGGCGTGGAGAGCTTGGCGGCGTCGGTCGCCGTGATCCCGCGGGTCCGCGCCCGCAGCCAGTTCACGCGGTCGCTCGAGTCGGCCACGACGCGTGCCATGCACAGGTGCTCCGCCGGCGTCGGCCGCAGCGGGACGCCCGGGACGACGCCGGCTCCCGGTTCCGCCGGCTGTCGGGCGGGCGGCTGCGGGGCGGTCTCGTCGAATGGCACCCGACCATTCTGCCCCATGGACGGCCCCGGACCCCGGCAGCCAACGCCGCCGGGGCCCGATCGCGCGGATGGACCGTCGTCCGGCTAGGCGTTTCCGGTCCGGATCACCGGCTGCGGCAGCGAGTCGGGGTGGTTCTGCTGCAGCTCGGTCACGAGCACCTCGCGCACGGCGTTGTGCAGGTCCCAGAGCTCCCCTGCGTTGCGCGCGCTCAGCCAGATGAAGACGGTCATCAGGCCGCCCTTGGCATCGGTGACGGAGAGGTCGGAGGCTCTCCCGTCCCAGAGTTCGTTCCGGCCGAGCTCCTCGTCGAGCTTCGCCCGCAGGACGTCGACGGGCGCCTTCCACGTGAGCTCCAGCGAGATCCCGCCGGAGACCTCGCTGGTCCCGCGCGAGTAGTTCCGGAACGGCGTCGTCGTGAAGTAGATGGAGGGCAGGATCAGCCGCACGTCGTCGATCAGGTTCACGACCACGTAGGTCAGCGTGATCTCCTCGACGTTGCCGCGCGCGCCCTCGACGAACACCGTGTCCTCGACCCGCAGGGAGTCGGTGAACGCGATCTGCAGGCCGGCGAACACGTTCGACAATGTGGACTGCACGGCCATGCCGGCGATGACCGAGATCAGGCCGGCGGACGCGAGGATTCCGGCGCCCAGCGCGCGCACCGACGGGATGAGCAGCAGGACGCCGGCGACGGCGACCACCAGCACGACGGCGACGGCGACCCGGCGCAGCAGTCCCACCTGGGTGCGCAGCTTGGCCATGCGGCGCGCGTCCACGGACTTCTCCGCGCGGTACTTCGACAGCAGCACGGACTCGACCAGGTGCAGCAGGACGACGAGCAGCCACGCGAACATCGCGATCATGCCGGCCAGCAGCAGGAAGTTGGCGGCGTCGCGCCAGCCGGCGTCGGGGGCCGTGACCCGGAGCGAGCCCATGGTCCCGGCGAAAGTGAGAAGGAAGAAGATCGGCCAGCGGGCGCGCCCCACGTCGTCCCGGAGCTCCGGCTTGCGGTGCAGGACGCGCCTGACGAGGAAGGCGCCGATCCAGGTGACGATGAACGCCACGACGACGGCGATCGCGGCGCCGACCAGGGGTTGCAGGAAGGCCGGCAGGCCGGAGACGGCGGACTGGGTCAGTTCGCCCATGCCGCCGTCGTCGGGCACGACACGGTCCGGATCGACGACGGGAGTCGGGGATTCGCTCGCGGCAGTCAGTACAGGAGAACGCATGCCTCCAGACTGCCACAGCACCCCCGGCGCGCGCTGGGCGGGACGCGTGTGCGGCGGCGCGCTCCGCCGCCGGCGAAACGTCTGGTCACGTTCGCGCGCATTCGCCCCCGCGCGCCTCCGGATGTGCCACGATTCAACCATGGCCGACGTCTCCCCTCAGCATGTCCCGTTCAAGCAGGTCGATGTGTTCTCCGCCGTCCCCTACCTCGGCAACGCGCTGGCGGTGGTCCTCGACGCGACCGGGTTCGACACCGATGCCATGCAGGCGTTCGCGAAGTGGACGAACCTCGCGGAGACGACGTTCGTCCTCCCGCCCACGCAGCCGGGCGCCGACTACCGCGTCCGGATCTTCACGTCGACGACGGAGCTCCCCTTCGCCGGCCACCCCACCCTGGGCACGGCGCACGCCTGGCTCGAGTCCGGCGGCGTGCCCGCGAGCAGCGACGTCGTCGTCCAGGAGTGCGGGGCGGGCCTGATCCAGGTGCGCATCGACGAGAACGACGGCGTCGCGCCGCGCCTGGCGCTGAAGACGCCCGAGCTCACCCGGACCGGGCCGCTCGAACCGGACGTGCTCGAGTGGGCGATCACCGGGCTGGGGCTGCACCCGGACGACGTCGTCGCGCACCAGTGGCTGGTGAACGGGCCCAACTGGGCCGGGCTGCTGCTCCGCGACGCGGAGACGGTCCTGCGGCTCGATCCGGACTTCCCGTCGCTCGAGGGACTCGAGGTCGGGGTCATCGGCCCGCATCTGGCGACGCCGTCGGAGAACATCCTCACCGGGCGCGACCCGCGCGACGAGGCGAAGCGGCCGACCGGCGCCCGCGCCGAGCTGGAGCCGCTGCCCGACACGGGGGCGATCAGCATGGGGGCGTTCGCCTCCGCGATCGCGCAGGTTCCGGCCGACTTCGAGGTCCGCGCGTTCTGCCCGGGCGAGGCCATGCCGGAGGACCCGGTGACGGGCAGCCTCAACGCGGGCTTCGCGCGCTGGCTGATCTCCGAGAAGATGGCGGAGCCGAACTACACGGTGCGCCAGGGCACGCGCGTCGGCCGGGCCGGCGACGTGTTCGCAAGCCGCGACGACGAGGGCATCTGGATCGCCGGGCACGCCGTGACGTGCATCGACGGATCCGTCCTCGTCCCGTAGACCCGTGACCGGACAGCGCACGGAGACGAAGGAGCGGACGCCCGAGGAACGGCAGGCGTGGGGCGCCCTGTGGGCCCTGGCCATCGGCTTCTTCATGATCCTCGTCGACTCGACGATCGTCACGACCGCGATGCCCGCGATCATGGCCGGGCTGGACACCGGCGTCTCCGGCGTCGTCTGGGTCCACAGCTCGTACCTGCTCGCGTTCGTCGTGCCGCTGCTCGTGACCGGGCGCATGGGCGACCGCTTCGGCCCGAAGAACCTGTACCTGATCGGTCTGGCCGTCTTCACGCTGGCCTCCCTCTGGTGCGGGCTGGCCCCCGACCTGGGAAACCTCGTCGCCGCCCGCGTGGCCCAGGGGCTCGGGGCCGCGCTCATGACGCCGCAGTCGATGACGTTCATCACCCGCCTCTTCCCCGCCCACCGCCGCGGGGCCGCCATGGGGATCTGGGGCGCGGTGGCCGGCATCGCCACCCTGGCCGGACCGCTGCTCGGCGGCGTCCTGACCGACACCCTCGGCTGGGAGTGGATCTTCTTCGTGAACCTGCCGATCGGTGCGGTCAGCTTCTGGCGGGTCCGGCTCAAGGTCCCGCACCTGCCCACGCACGCGCGCAGCTTCGACGTGCCCGGGGTGGTGCTCTCGGCGATCGGCATCTTCCTGATCGTCTTCGGTTTCCAGGAGGCGGAGACGTTCGGCTGGGGCCCGGTGATCGGCTGGTTCGGCATCTGGCACATGATCGCGCTGGGCGTGCTGGTCATGGCCGCCTTCATCCTGTGGCAGCGCTTCACGCGGACGGAGCCGCTGCTGCCGCTCTCCCTCTTCGGGGACCGGAACTTCGCCCTGGCCGCGAGCGCGATCACGTGCATGGGCCTGGTCATCACCACGCTGAACATCCCGATCATGTTCTACCTGCAGTCGGTGCGCGGGCTCACCCCCACGCAGGCGGCGCTGCTGATCGCGCCGATGGCCATCACCGGCGCCCTCCTCGCGCGCTTCGCCGGAGTCCGCGTGAACCGCCGGGACCCGCGGGGCCAGGCTGCGCTCGGGTTCTTCGGCTTCGGCGTCATGATCGTCGCCTACGGCCTGCTGCTGCCGACCGGCCTGCCGGTGCTGTGGCTGCTGGTCCCGGCCGCGGTCATGGGGGTCTCGAGCGCCCTGGTGTGGCCGGCGGTCTCGCTGACGGCCACGCGCGACCTCGGACCCGAGAACGCCGGCGCCGGCTCCGGCGTCTACAACACGACCCGGCAGCTCGGCGCGGTGCTCGGCTCGGCGATGATGGCCGCACTGATCGAGTCCCGCATCGCCGCGCACCTCGCCGGCCCGGACTCGGGATCGGGCGGGCTCGGCGCCGTCATGTCCGGCCGGGTCCCGGAGGCCGTGTCCTCGGCCGTCTCCTCGGGCCTCGGCGAGGCCCTCTTCCTGCCGGGCGCGGCGGCGCTGCTCGGCTGCGCACTGTGCCTCGGGTTCCGCCGCTCCTCCCACCACGCCGGGTGAGCCCGACGTGCTAGATTCGCCGCCATGACCACCTCTGCAATCCCCGTCGACGCCCTCCGGCTGCTGGTGCACCGGGGCTTCGACGCGACCAGCGTGGACCAGCTCGCGGCCGCCGCGGGCATGAGCCGCAGCACCTTCTTCCGCCGGTTCGGCTCCAAGGAGGGCATGGTCTTCGCCGACATGGAGCGGGTCATCGACTCCGTCTCCGAGCGCCTCGGCGAGCGCGACGCGCGCTCCACCGCCGACGTCGTCGTGCGGGCCGCCCTCGGCGTCTTCGACCATCTGACCGCGGACGCCGAGCGGGCGGACCTGCGCCGCCAGCTGCTCGCGGCGGTTCCGGCGCTGCGCGACCGCGAGCTCGTGAGCACGCACCGCTTCGAGTCCGCCTTCCGGCACGGCCTGGCGGACGTCTTCGCGGACGAGGAGAGCGCGTCCGTCGCCTACAGCGCCGCCGTCGTCGCGCTGCACAACTACCACCTGCGCCGCTGGCTGGCGGCGCCTGGTCCCGAACCGCGGACCGCCCTGGAGGCCGACGTGCGCCGGCTCTGCCGCCGCTACGCCGAGGTGGTCGACCCGCCCTCCGGCGACGCCGCAGACCGTACGACGGCGTCCGGGGCGCCGCGCGCGGGCGGCGGCGCCGTCGTCGTCACCGTGGTGCAGCCGGCGCCGGACGGCGAGGCCGCGGTCCTGGACGCCGTGCGGGACCAGCTGCGCGCGCTCGGCCGCGGGCCGGGCGCCTGATGGCGGTCACGGCGCGGGAGCCCCGGCTCGATTCGCCGGATCCCGCGGCGCAGCTCGCCGCCTATCTCGACTACTACCGGGCCTCGATCGAGCGGAAGCTGGACGGTCTGGACGACCGGGCGCTGCGCACTTCGCGCCTGCCGTCCGGGTGGACGCCGCTGGAGCTGCTCGCGCACCTCGTGCACATGGAGCAGCGGTGGTTCGTCTGGGGTTTCCTCGCCGAGGACGTGGCGGAGCCGTGGGGCGACCACGCCGGCGGGGCGGACGGCGGGCGCTGGGCCGTCCCGGCCGACGCGGGGCGGGCCTTCGCGGACGGGCTGCTCGAACGGCTGCACGCGACCGGGCGGCGGACGAGCGGGATCCTGGCCTCGACGCCGCTCGAGACGCGGGGCGCGCTCGGCGGGCGGTTCACCGGGGACGATCCGGCGCCGAGCCTGCTGTGGATCGGGTTCCACGTCCTGCAGGAGTACGCCCGGCACGCCGGCCATCTGGACATCGTGCGCGAGCTCCACGACGGGGGCACCGGGGAGTAGGCGGGCAACACCCGTGGAACTCGGTTTCTTGACGTGGGACTGAGTTTCAGCACATAGTGGTGTCCACCACAGCCGTCGCGACACCCGGGAGCCAACCATGCCTGCTGAGACCAGTTCCGAGAAGCCCGCCACCGATTTCCCCGACGGCGTCACGGCGCCCGCCTACGAGGTGTGGGGCGACGTCGAGGTGGACCCCGCGGGCGTGTTCGCCGACGTCCCGGACGCCGACCGCGCCTACTGGGACACCGCCCGCGCCTTCGGCCGCGACGAGGTGGCCCCGGTCATCGACGACTACTGGAACCGCGCCGACTACCCGCTCCACCTGGGGCGCCGCCTCGGCGAGCTCGACCTCCTGCGCGACGGCGTCGACATCGCCGGCCACTCCCCCATGAGCACGCTGGCCGCCGGCCTGGTCAACATGGAACTCTCCCGGGCGGACGGATCGGTCGGCACCATCTGCGGCGTCCAGGCCGGCCTGGCCCTGCGGTCGATCGCCCAGTGCGGAACGCCCGAGCAGATCGAGACGTGGGTCCCGAAGCTGGCGCGGGCGGAGGTCTGGGGCGCGTTCGCCCTGACGGAGCCGACCCACGGCTCGGATTCGGTCTCCCTGGAGACCAGGGCGACGCCCGTCGACGGCGGCTACCTGCTCAGCGGCGAGAAGAAGTGGATCGGCAACGCCTCGCTGGCCGACACCCCCGAGGGCGGCATCACCGTGGTCTGGGCGCGGGTCGACGGCGGCGAGCACGACGGCAACGTGCGCGGCTTCATCGTCCAGCAGGAGTGGGGCGGCTACGCCGCCACGACCATCGAGAACAAGCTGAGCCTGCGGGCGATCTGGCAGGCCCACATCCGCATGGACGACGTGTTCGTCCCCGACAGCCACGTGCTCCAGCGCTCGTCCACCTTCAAGGACACGGCCCGCGTCCTCTTCGCCACCCGGCTGGGCGTCGCCTGGTCCGCCGTCGGCCACGCGACCGCGTGCTACGAGACCGCGGTCCAGTACGCCGGGCAGCGCACGCAGTTCGGGCGGCCGCTCGCGGCGAGCCAGATCGTCCAGGAGCGCCTGACGCGCATGCAGTCCGAGCTCGTCTCCATGCAGCTCATGGTCCGCCAGATGACCGGCCGCGAGGAGGCCGGAACACTCACCCCGGAGCAGGCCTCGCTGGCCAAGTACACGTGCACCCGTGCCGCCCGCCGGATCGCCGCCAACGCCCGGGACCTGCTCGGCGGCAACGGGATCCTCCTCGAGCACCGGGTCGCCCGCCACTTCGCCGACATCGAGGCCATCCACACCTACGAGGGCACCGAGACGGTCCAGGCCCTGATCATCGGCCGCTCGATCACGGGCATCTCCGCCTTCGCATCCTAGTCAACGGCCTGATTCACACTCGCTTAATGAGAATTACGCAGCCAATCCTCAGGTTGAAGCCCTAGGGTTCAGAGCACCTCATGAAGGTGCGAGTGATGCGAGCACCGGTCGGATCAACGGTTTCCCCCCAAGCCGCCGACCGGTGCTCGACTCGTTCGATCCCGTTTCCGCCCGGGCGCCGGCGGGTTGCGGCGATTCCCAGACGATCCCCACCGCCACCGAAGCGACAGCACAGTCCCGGCACAGGTTCGACCCCTAGATTTTTAAGCACCTCATGAAGGTGCGAGTGATGAGAGCACCGGTCGGAGAAATGGTTTCCCCCCGAACCATCCGGCCGGTGCTCGTCGTTTAACGGCCGGCCGGCCCCAGCGGCGCGGCCACCGAAAACACTGGCCAAAGCGGCTTCCACACAGCAGACTGGGGGTATCCGATCCGAGAGGAGCAGAGTCATGACGGCCACCGAATCCGGCAACGGCGTCAGCGCCGAGTCAGCCCAGGGCACCGACGAGGAGATTGCGAAGAAGAAGAAGCACGACCACGAAGACGAGATGGTCGATGAGTGGGAGGAGGAGTCCTTCCCGGCCTCCGACCCGCCCTCGAATTACTAGAGCGCCCATGCGAGACGGCAGGAAGTCGGGCCGCCCAGGTCCGAGTTCACCTGCAATTCGCTGGAACCTCAGTGGCTTCCTACCTCGCACTCAGGTGATCTCAAGGTACGGCCCCTAGGCTGAAGTCACCTTCTCAAGGTGCGAGTGATCATGAAGCACCGACCGCGGCGGTTTATCGCCTCCTTGTCCGCAGCGGTCGGTGCTTCGCTCTTTTAACACCCCGACGCGGACCCGGCGCGAACCTCCACCGGACGCCGATACCCGATAGCATGATGACGACCCCGACGTGTCCCGGCTCACCCCGGGATCCGCCGCCACGATCCAGGAGGACACGTGCCCGAGCACCGCATCGACCGCACCCACGAGACGCACCGGCCCTACGCGGCCGCCGAGGACCGCTACGACTCGATCGCGTACCGCCCGGTCGGCGGCTCGGGACTGGTGCTGCCGCCGCTGAGCCTGGGACTGTGGTGGAACTTCGGCGACAACCGGCCGTTCGCCACCCAGCGCGAGATCCTGCGCCACGCGTTCGACCGCGGCATCACCCACTTCGACCTGGCCAACAACTACGGCCCGCCGTACGGCAGCGCCGAGGAGAACTTCGGCCGCATGATGGTCAAGGACTTCGCACCGTACCGCGACGAGATCGTCGTCTCCTCGAAGGCCGGGTACGACATGTGGCCGGGGCCGTACGGCCTCGGCGGCTCCCGCAAGTACATCCTCGCCTCGGCCGAGGCCTCCCTGCAGCGGATGAACCTGGACTACGTCGACATCTTCTACTCGCACCGGCCCACCCCCGACGTCCCCCTCGAGGAGACCATCGGCGCGCTCGACACCCTCGTCCGCCAGGGCAAGGCGCTCTATGTCGGCATCTCCTCCTACTCGCCCGAGCGCACGGCCGAGGCCGCCGAGATCGCGCGCCGGCTGGGCACGCCCCTCGTCATCCACCAGCCCTCGTACTCGCTGCTGAACCGCTGGGTCGAGGACGGGCTGCTCGAGACCCTCGAGCGCGAGAACATGGGCTCGATCGCGTTCACCCCGCTGGCCCAGGGGCTGCTGACCAACAAGTACCTGGAGAACCCGGACGCGACCCCGTCGGGCGGCCGCAGCTCGCTGGCCGGTCTGACGGAGGAGAACCTCGCGATCGTCAAGAACCTCGGCCGCCTCGCCGCCGAGCGCGGGCAGACGCTCGCGCAGATGTCCATCGCGTGGCTGCTTCGTTCCGGCGGCGTCACCTCGGTGCTCATCGGTTCCTCCTCGACCAACCAGCTCGACGACAACCTCGGCGCCCTCGCCAACACGCGGTTCACCGACGCCGAGCTCCAGCTGATCGACCGGATCACTGCGGGCGAGCCCGGCGTCGACCTCTGGCGCTCCCAGTCCGAGGTCTGACGCCCCCATGGCAGCGTCCCGCCCCCGGCACGGTTCCGCCACGCGGAGCACGACGACGGCCCGCCCGGTCGTCGCGGTCCTCGCCGCGCTGCTGGTCGCCTGCGGGCTGTCGACGGCGGGGCTCGTCTCCGCGGCCGGCCCCGCCGCGGCCGCGGCGCCGGCCGGCGTGGAGGTCGTGGACACGTCCGACGTCCTCGACGACGCCGCCGTCGCCGAGTCGATCCGCGACCTGGACTTCCACGTGGCGACCGACGTCGTCGTGCTGACTCTCGACGGGCGCGGCGCGAACCACCTGAACGAGGCGGTCCTGGACTACGCGCGGGCCAGCAGCCCGGCCTGGATCTCCGGGGACGGCGAGAACTGGTCCGACGGGCTCTTCATCCTGGCGGTCGACCCGCGCGGGCGCCAGGTCGGCACCTACTTCGGCGACGACCGCGAGGTCTCGCAGGCCGCCCAGGACAGCATCCAGGAGGCCACCAAGGGCGACTTCCGGAAGAACCGCTGGGAGGAGGGCGCCGTCGCCGGCGTCGAGGAGGCGGCCGGGCTGATCGGCCGGCCGTGGTACCAGCACCCCGGCGTGTTCGTCCTCGGCCTCCTCCTCGTCCTCGGCGGACTCGTCACCACCCTCGCCATCGGTTTCACCCGGCGGGGCTGCCGCCAGCGGGTCGAGGCGGCCCTCGTCCGCGGCGACGGGCACCGCTCCAGCGTGGCCTCCGACCTGGGGGCCACCGAGGCGAACGCCGGACGGATCCCGGCGACGTCGTCGTACGGGAAGAGGGTGCTCGCGAAGTACGCGACGTTCGTGGACGACTACCGGGGCGTCCTCGCCGAGCGCGAGGAACTCGAGGCCCTCGACGTGCGCGCGCGCTCCGAGAAGGCGGCCGCGGTGCGCGCCGAGGCGTGGGCGGATCGCGCGGCGCGGCTGGACGCGTTCGACGACGTCGTCGCGGACGCCGCCGACCTGCTGTCGATGACCGGCCAGTGGCAGGCGGCGTGGAAGCGGCAGGCGGCCGGGTTCCGCGAGGATCTGGACGCCGTGCCGGGAATCGTGGACCTCGAGCCGGACGCGGCCGGAACCGCCGAGGCCGGCGATCTGCTGGACGTCGCCGGGCGCGCCCGCGTCGAGCTGAGCTCGGTCGGGTCACGTCTGACGGCGCGGCAGATCACCGCCGAGCTGGCCCTGGACGAGCTGCAGAGGCTGCGCACGGAGCTCTCCGACCTGTTCGAGCGGTACTCGCTCGTGGTGATCGACTCCTACGCCCAGACCAGCGAGGAGCGGGAGAAGATGCAGGAGGAGATGGCCTCGACCCGACGCTCCTACACGGGCTCCCACGCGAACATCCTCGACGTGTCGTTCCCGACCCTCTTCCTCTTCCACGGCGCCGCGTTCAGCAGCTGGCACGCCAGCGGGACGTCCGCGGTGGACGCGACCCGGTCCGAGGGGACGAGCACGGGGTACGGCTCCGGCAGCGGCGGATTCTCCGGTGCCGGATCGTCCTCCAGCTTCTAGCCCCGAACACCCTGTAACCTGATCACAGGTTTATCCACCCTGTGGTGATCCCCGGGGGCGGGATCGCCGTCGAATCTCCCCACCAACGAAGGAGCGCCATGTCATTCGGTCTTTTCCGACGCCGCCGCATGGAGGCCGACACCCGCCCGGGCATCGACCGCCCGGAACGGAAGCAGGCTGCCGGCCGGGTTGTCGGCATGTGGGGCGACTTCCTCGGCATCACCGCCACCCGATCGGCCCAGCTGCTGCTCGTCCTCGCCGTCATCCTGGTGGCGGCCATGGGCTTCCGCCAGGTCAGCCTGGCCGTGCTGCCGCTGCTCATCGCGCTCATCCTGGCGTGCGCCCTGTGGCCGCTGGTGCGCCTGTTCCGGAAGATCATGAGCCCCCTGCTCGCGGCGTGGTCGGTCTTCGTCACGGCCATCGCGGTGCTCGGCGGCATCGGCTGGGGGCTGGTGGTCTCCGTGATCAACGAATGGCCGCGGCTGGTCCAGCAGGCGGTCGAGGGCTTCGGCCAGGTGCAGGGGATGCTCCAGCACGTCTCCGAGGACCTGCCCTTCAACCTGAGCCAGGACGAGGTGAACAAGGCGGTCGACGACGCGGTGAACTCCGTGGCCGACTTCTTGACCAGCAGCCAGTTCGGCGCGGGCGCCATCAGCGGGATCTCCGCCGCCGGCAGCTTCGTCGCGGGCACCATCCTGCTGCTGGTCATCCTCTTCTTCTTCCTCAAGGACGGCGACCGGATCTGGGAGTTCTTCCTCTCCTGGGTCCCGGAGCGCCACCTGCCGCGCTGGCGCGCCTCCGGCGCGGAGACCGTCGACACGTTCGGCGGCTACATCCGCGGCACGGCGATCATCGCGGCCGTGGACGCGCTCGGCATCGGCATCGCCCTGGCGATCCTCGGCGTCCCGCTCGCCCTGCCGCTGGCCGTGATCGTCTTCCTCGCCTCGTTCATCCCCATGGTCGGCGCCACGATCGCCGGCGTGCTCGCCACCCTCGTGGCCCTCGTCGCCAACGGCTGGATCATCGCGCTGGTGGTCCTCGGCGTCGTGATCCTCGTCAACCAGCTCGAGGGCAACTTCCTGCAGCCGATCGTCATGGCCCGCGCGTTGAGCCTGCACGCGCTCGTCATCCTGCTCGCCCTGACGATGGGCACCGTGGTCGGCGGGCTCGTCGGAGCGGTGCTCGCGGTGCCGCTGACGGCCGCCGTGTGGGCCGTGGTCAAGGTCTGGACCGGCCGCTCGGACCGGGAGACCGACGAGGAGCCGGCCCGGGCGGAGTAGCCCGCCCCGGGCCGAACGGGGATCCTAGAGGCCGTCGAGCAGGTCCTGCATGCGGCCGATCTCGGCCGACTGACTCGAGGACATGTGCGTCGACATCTGCTGCACCGTCTCGTCGATGCCCTCGATCTGCGCCACGTCGCACATCATGATGGCGCCCTCGTGGTGCTTGATCATGCCCTCGAGGAAGAGCCGGTCGAATTCGGCGCCCTCGGCGTCGGCGAGCGCGGCCATCTCCTCGTCGGTCAGCATCCCGTGCATGTGCATCCCGCCCGGGGCCCAGCCGTCCTCGGCCTCCGCCGGAACGTCGAGGCCGCGCGCGGTCAGCCAGTCGACCATGTACTGGATCTCGGCACCCTGCTCCAGGTTCATCCGGTGCGCGAGGTTCTTCAGCTCCTCCGAGGCCGCCTGCCCGGGCACCATGTCCGTCATGGTCACGGCCTGCGCGTGGTGCGGGACCATCATCGTCATGAACTCGGCGTCCGCCTCGTTCCACTGCGGCCCCTCGTCCGGGTCCCCCGTCTCCGGGGCGCCGGTCTCGTTGCCCCCGCCGGGGGCGCCCGGCACGACGACGGCCGGGGCCGTTGCGGTCGCCGTCGGCTTGGGCTTCTTCTTCGACTCCTTGTCGGCCGGAGCGGCGCCGGCGGAGACACACGATGCGAGCACGAGGCTCAGAACAGCCGCGGTCAGACCCGCGGCGATGGAGCGGAGCCGGCCAGGGCGCCTCCGTGTCGATTGCTTGAATCTTGTACCTTGACTAGGAGCGTCATGTTCCATGCCCGAATCCTCCTGTTTTCCTGCCTCGCTGTGCCCAACCTTTGAAAAGGGGTGGACGAACCTGTGTGCTACAGGACACACTACAGACACCCGATACAGGAGGTGAAGACGCACCATGCGTCTAAACGACATCACGCGCTCGAGGGGGCGCACCGCACTGGCAGCCGCAGCAACCCTGCTGCTGGCCGGGTCGGCGGCCGCCATCACGGCCCCCGCCCACGCTGTCCCCGCTGAAGACGACCCGTTCGAGCTCAACTACTCGGTCCCCCAGGACGCCCAGAACCCGTCCGCCCGGCAGTTCTCGGCCCAGGAGGAAGCCGCGGCCCCGGACGTGGCCCCCGGCGAGGTCGAGAGCTCCAACATGGAGCACTTGGGCAACATCCCCATGGACGGCACCCTGCAGGGGACCGGGTCCGACCTGGCATTCCAGGGCGACTACGCCTACGCCGGCAACTACGACGGCTTCACCGTGTACGACCTGTCGAACCCCGAGCAGCCGGCCAAGCTGACCGAGGTCTACTGCCCCGGCGCGCAGAACGACGTCTCCGTCTACGGCGACATCCTCATCGCGTCCGTGGACGCCCGCATGGCCGATTCGTCCTGCGGCAGCGAGCGCACCTCGGATCCGGAGAACTACTGGGAGGGCGTCCGCGTCTTCGACATCAGCGACCCGGCCTCGCCGCAGTACGTGCAGGCCGTCGAGACCAAGTGCGGATCGCACACCAACTCGATGGCGCCGTCGAAGAACGGCCAGGACCTGTACGTCTACGTCTCCTCGTACTCGCCGAACTCCGCTCTGTCCAACTGCCAGCCCCCGCACGACCTCATCTCGGTCGTCAAGGTGCCGGTGAAGGATCCGGCGTCGGCCGCCGTCGTGTCCGAGCCGTCCCTGTTCCCGGACGGCGGCTACGAGGGCGGCGGCAACGGCAGCGCCACCTCCGGCTGCCACGACATCACGACCTACGTCGAGAAGGACCTCGCCGCCGGCGCCTGCATGGGCGACGGCATCATCATGGACATCTCCGACCGCGAGAACCCCGTGGTCACGGAGCGCGTCCGCGACACCGAGAACTTCGCGTTCTGGCACTCGGCCACGTTCAACAACGACGCCACCAAGGTCGTCTTCACCGACGAGCTCGGCGGCGGCGGCTGGGCCACCTGCACGGAGGAGTTCGGACCGGAGCTGGGCGCGAACGCGATCTACGAGATCACGGACGACGGCCTCGACTTCGCCTCGTACTACAAGATCCCGCGCATGAACACCGAGAACGAGAACTGCGTGGCCCACAACGGCTCGCTGATCCCGGTCAAGGGCAAGGACCTCATGGTGCAGTCCTGGTACCAGGGCGGCACGTCGGTCTTCGACTTCACCGATGCCGAGAACCCGAAGGAGGTCGCCTGGTTCGACCGCGGCGAGGGCGTCTCCGACGGCGGCACCTGGTCGTCGTACTACTACAACGGCTACGTCTACTCGAACGATCTGGACCTCGGCCTGGACACGTTCCAGCTGGATCCGTCGATCGACGACAAGGCCAAGAAGCTGAAGGAGCTCAACCCGCAGCAGCAGCAGCGGTTCTAAGCACCCCGCGCCTCACCCGGTGAGGAGCACGACGGCGGCGGGTCCCGTGACGGGGCCCGCCGCTGTCCGTGCCCGGTCGCGCCCGCACCATACCCACCCGGCATCCGGTCATGCTGATGCGGACGGAACACTTGTCCGATAAGTTGCGAACTTGAACGATAGGTTCATGACCACCACACCAGACACCATCCGCCACGTCCGCCTCTCCACCGCCACGCTCCCCCTGGCCACGCCGATCTCCGACGCGAAGGTCTTCACCGGCCGCCAGCGGCCCATGACGGAGGTCGTCTTCCTCTTCGCCGAGATCCGCACGGAACAAGGCCACGAGGGGCTCGGCTTCTCCTACTCCAAGCGCGCCGGCGGGCCGGCCCAGTTCGCGCACGCCGCCGAGGTCGCCGAGCCGGCCATCGGCGAGGACCCCAGCGACATCGCAAAGATCTACACCAAGCTGCTCTGGGCCGGCGCCTCGGTCGGCCGCTCCGGCGTCGCCACCCAGGCGCTGGCCGCGATCGACATCGCGCTCTACGATCTGAAGGCCAAGCGGGCGTCCCTGCCGCTGGCGAAACTCCTCGGCGCACACCGCGACTCCGTCCGCACCTACAACACCTCCGGCGGCTTCCTGCACGCGGGCGTGGAGGAGATCAAGGACCGGGCCACGGCGTCGCTGGAGGCCGGCATCGGCGGCATCAAGATGAAGGTCGGGCTGCCGGACACGCGCGAAGATCTGCGCCGGGTGAGTGCTGTGCGCGAGCACCTCGGCGCCGACGTGCCGCTCATGGTGGACGCGAACCAGCAATGGGACCGTGCCACGGCCCTGCGCATGGGCCGCCGTCTGGAGGAGTTCGACCTGGTGTGGATCGAGGAACCGCTCGATGCCTACGACGCCGAGGGCCACGCCGATCTCACGCGGCGCCTCGACACCCCGATCGCCACGGGTGAGATGCTCTCCTCGGTCGCCGAGCACGTCCACCTGATCGAGGCCCGCGCGTGCGACATCATCCAACCGGACGCCCCGCGCGTCGGCGGCATCACCAACTTCCTCCGCCTCGCCGCACTCGCCGACCACGCCGGCCTCGAGTTGGCGCCGCACTTCGCCATGGAGATCCACCTGCATCTGGCGGCCTGCTACCCGCGGGAGCCGTGGGTCGAGCACTTCGACTGGCTGGACCCGCTGTTCAACGAGCGGCTCGAGACCCGCGACGGGCGCATGATCGTCCCGGACCGCCCCGGACTGGGCGTGACGCTGAGCGAGCAGGCGCGCGCTTGGACGACCGACTCGGTCGAGTTCGGCCGGTCCTGACCGTGACGCGGAGCCGGCCCGCCGAACTCCACAGCGACCTGCGCCGTCGGATCGTGGACGGGCGGATCGCCCCGGGCGAGAAGCTGCCGAGCGAATCGGCGCTGATCGAGACCTGGGGGCTCGGCCGGTCCGCGGTGCGCGAGGTGCTGGCCCGGCTGCAAGCCGAGGGGCTCGTCCACACGCGGCGGGGCGCCGGCAGTTTCGCCCTCACCCCTCCGCCCGAACCGACCGCGTCGCTGCCGGCGGTCCGCACCCTCGAGGACCGGCTGGCCCTGCTCGAGTACCGGATCGCCCTCGAGTCCGAGTCCGCCGCCCTGGCCGCCGCGCGCATCAGCGGGCCGGAGCTCGCAGTGCTCGCGGACGCCGTCGTGCTGTGCGAGGCCTCGGCCGGGAATCCGGCCGAGGCAGTCGGTCACGACTTCGCCTTCCACCGCGGCATCGCCGCCGCGACGGGCAACGCGTTCCTGCTCGACGCGGTCGACAAGCTGGGCGCCGTCATGATCGCGATGCCGCGCGCCCGACTGGAGACCGCCGCCGGCTCCGGCGCCGGCGCCGAGCACCGAGCGGTCCTCGACGCCCTGCGCGACGGCGACCCGGCCGGCGCCGCGGCCGCCATGCGCACCCATCTGACGGCCAGCCGTCGGCGACTCAGACGTGAGGCCGGCCACACTCCGCGATAGGATGCACAGTCAGACCCCTCGCGCCTTCTTCGATACCCGGAGTGCATAGTGTTTACGTTGGACCAGATCAAGAGCTTCGTCGCCGTCGCGGAGGAGCTCCACTTCGGCCGCGCCGCCGAGCGCCTGAACATGACGCAGCCGCCGCTGAGCCGGCAGATCCAGAAACTGGAGAAGACCGTCGGCGTGCAGCTCGTCGAGCGCGACAACCGCAAGGTCGCCCTCACGGCGGCAGGGAACGCCTTCCTCCAGGACGCGCGCAAGCTCCTTGTCGCCGCCGAACAGGCGCCGTCCACCGCCCGGCGCATCGCGCAGGGCCAGGCCGGCGTGCTGCGCATCGGCTTCACGGCGACGTCCGGCTTCAGCGTGCTCGGCACGCTGCTGGCCCGCCTCGGCCGCGCGCTGCCCGATGTGGACCTCGACCTGCGCGAACAGGTCACCAGCGAGCAGCTGCAGGCCCTGGCCGACGGGGAGCTCGACGTGGGGCTGGCCCGCCCGCCGTTCGACACGGAGCAGTTCGCCTCCCGACTGCTCCTCGCCGAGTCCCTGCTGCTCGCCGTGCCGGAGAACCACCGCCTGGCCGAGGCCGCCCACCCCGTCACCGCTCAGGACCTGCGGTCCGTGCCGCTCATCATGCATTCACCGATCAAGGCCCGGTACTTCTACGATCTGGCGATCCGGCACATGCCCGTCGAGCACGGGAACGTCGTGCACACCGTCAGCCAGATCCTGACCATGGTCTCGCTCGTAGCGGCCGGTCGCGGCGTCGCATTCGTTCCGGAGTCGGCGAGGCGCCTCGGGATCGAGGGCGTGCGCTACCTGCCGATCGCCGGGGAGGCCGCGAACGCCGTCGAGCTGCACGCCATCTGGCGCCGCGGGGCCAAGAATCCGGCGCTGCGCCGCCTGACCGATCTGCTTTCCCGCGACGGCCAGCCCGCCCGAGCATGATGCCTTGACGGTATCCACCCATCTAATTTCGGGCTTGGACAGGCATGAACGGCCCCGCCTAGGCTGACGGTGACAGCACCACCTGCACTGCGGGCGGTTCGCCAGCCTGCCGGGCGGGCCATCCCGCACGCAACCACCCCCAAGGACGGATTCTCGTGACCCAGTACTCGCCTGCCGAGCTTGCCGCCAGACTCAAGGACGGCCTCCTCTCGTTCCCCGTCACCGCATTCGACGCCGATCTGAACGTCGACGAGGAGGCCTACCGGCGCCACCTCGACTGGCAGGCCGGATTCGACGTCGCCGGCCTGTTCGCCGCCGGGGGCACCGGTGAGGGCTTCAGCCTCTCACCCGAAGAGTCGGCCCGCGTCGTCGCGATGGCCGTCGAGGAGGCGGGCGACCGCACGCCGGTCCTCGCGTCCGCGGGAGGAGCGACCTGCCAGGCGGTCGAGAACGCCCGCGCCGCCGAGGCCGCCGGTGCCGAGGGCCTGCTGCTGCTGCCGCCCTACCTGACCGAGTGCGACCAGCAGGGCCTGCTCGCCCACGCCAACGCGGTCTGCGCGGCCACGAACGTCAGCGTGATCGTCTACAACCGGGCCAACGCCATCTACAGTGCGGAGACGGTCGCGGCGCTGGCCGACCGGCACCCGAACTTCATCGGCTTCAAGGACGCCACCGGCGACATCGAGGCCGTCACGCGTGTGGTCGCCAAAAACGGCGACCGACTGTTCTACTTGGGCGGCCTGCCCACGGCCGAGACCTTCGCCCTGCCGATGCTGCAGCTGGGCATGAGCACCTACTCCTCGGCGATGTTCAACTTCGTCCCGGAGTTCGCCCTCGAGTTCTACGCCGACGTCCGCCGCCAGGACCGCGTGGCCGTGACGGAGAAGCTGAACCGCTTCGTGCTGCCCTACCTCGACATCCGCGACCGCGTGAAAGGCTACGGCGTCTCGATCGTCAAGGCCGGGCTGCAGGCCGTCGGCCGCGACGCCGGGAGCGTCCGCCCGCCGCTGCAGGACTTGACCGAACGCGACGCCGCCGATCTGTCCGCGCTGATCGAGGCGGCTGGAATCCGGCCGTCGGCCGCGGCCCTGCAGAACGCCTAGACGTCCGGCATCCGGGCCGCCCGGATCCGCCGGCCAACTGACGAACGCGCACACGAAGGAGCAGAAGATGCCCACCACGAATATCACCCTCACGGGCCACTCGATCATCGCCGGTGTTACGACCCCCGGCACGGGCAAGAGCGTCAACGGCTTCAACCCGGCCACCAACGAGCCACTCGAGCCGGCCTACTCGCTCATCGACGCCGAGCAGCTCGCAGCCGCCACCGCCGCAGCCGCCGACGCGTTCGACGCGTTCCGCAGCCTCGACGTCGAAACCCACGCCTCCTTCCTCGAGAAGATCGCGGAGAACATCGAGGCCGCGGGCAGCGCGATCGTCGCCCGCGCCATGGAGGAGACAGGCCTCCCCGAGGCCCGCCTGGTCGGCGAGCGCGGCCGCACCGCCAACCAGCTGCGCCTCTTCGCCGGCGTCGTGCGGTCCGGGAACCACCGGGGCGTCCGAGTCGACCCGGCGCTGCCCGACCGCGCCCCGCTCCCCCGTCCGGACATCCGCCAGCGCAAGATCCCGCTGGGCCCGGTCGCGGTGTTCGGCGCCAGCAACTTCCCGCTCGCGTTCTCGACTGCCGGCGGCGACACCGCCAGCGCCCTCGCGGCCGGCTGCCCCGTGGTCTTCAAGGCCCACAACGCGCACCCGGGCACGAGCGAGCTGGTCGGCGCGGCCATCACGTCCGCCGTCGAGGAGTTCGGCCTGCCCGTGGGCGTGTTCTCGCTGATCTACGGCCCCGGCTCGACCATCGGCCAGGCCCTCGCGACCGACCCGGCCATCAAGGCCGTGGGATTCACCGGTTCCCGCGGTGCCGGCACCTCCCTCATGCAGGCGGCCGCCGCCCGCCCCGAGCCGATCCCGGTCTACGCCGAGATGAGCTCCATCAACCCGGTGTTCTTCTTCGACGGGGCCCTGACCGGCGACCTCGACGCGCTCGCCACCGCCTACCTGGGGTCGGTCACCGGCTCCAGCGGCCAGCTGTGCACCTCACCCGGCCTCGTGTTCGTGCCCGCCTCGGCGCAGGGCGACGCGCTGGTCGAGGCGATCGGCCGGGCGGCGGCGGCCCACGCCGGCCAGACCATGCTGACCCGCGGCATCGCCGAGTCGTGGACCGCCGGCGCCGACGCGCTGGGCGGACAGGACGGGGTCGAGGTGGTCGGCCGGGGCAGCGACGGCGCCACCGCCAACGCGCCGGCCCCCGTGGTCTACGGCACGGACACGCCGACCTTCCTGGCCAACCCGGTCCTGCACGAGGAGATCTTCGGCGCGGCCTCGCTGGTCATCCGCTACTCGAGCACGGAGGAGCTCGTCGCGGCGGCCGAGCGGCTCGAGGGCCAGCTCACCGCCACCCTCCACCTGGGTGACGACGACCACGCGGCGGCCTCCGCCCTGCTCCCCGTGCTGGAGCGCCGGGTCGGGCGCATCCTGGCGGGCGGCTGGCCGACGGGCGTGGACGTGGGCCACGCGATGGTCCACGGCGGGCCCTTCCCCGCGACGTCGGACAGCCGGACGACGTCGGTCGGCAGCCTCGCGATCGACCGCTTCCTGCGGCCCGTGGCCTACCAGAACCTGCCGGCTGCGCTGCTGCCGGAGGACCTCCAGGAGGCCAACCCGCGCCGCCTCACCCGGCAGATCGACGGCCAGGTGACGCCGGCGGGCTGACGCCGGACGGCAGCTGGGACACAGAACGACGGCGGCGCGTGCCGCCGTCGTTCTGTGTTTCTGGGCTCATCCCAATCGGGGGTGTAGGAGTTGGGGTCTGAAGCCGCCGGTCTCGAGCAGGCTTCGGGCGATGTAGTTGGTCAGGTTGCGGAACCCGAGTGCGGAGCCGCGCAGGTGTTCGAGCCGTCCGTTGAGCGCCTCGGTCGGCCCGTTGCTGGTGCCGGGTCGTTCGAAGTAGGCGAGCACGTCAGCGGCTCGCTTCTCCAGGGTCCGGCCCAGGGTGGTGAGCTCGGTGAGCACCTTGGGGATGCCGGCGCTGAGGTCGGTGATCAGCTTCTCCATGCGCTCGCGGCCACGTTGCCGGTCCTCGTGGCGATAGGCGGCGATCATGCGCTGGTAGACACCCCAGGTCGCCTCGACCTCGATGTGAGCGTCATCAACGAACAGTGCGCGTAGCCTGTCGCTCTGCTTGTCGGTGAGCAGGTCCGCGCCGGTGTGCAGCGTGCGCCGCGACTTGTAGAGCGGGTCGTCCCTGAACCCACGGTGCCCGTGGATCGCGAGTTGGACCCGGCGCCGGCACCTGTCGAGGGCGTCACCGGCCAAGCGCACGACGTGGAAGGGATCCATCACCGTGACCGCGTCCGGGATCTCCTCTGCAGCGGCGGTCTTGAACCCGGTGAAGCCGTCCATCGCGACCACCTCGACCGCGTCACGGAAGGCGTCGTCGCGGTCGGCGAGCCAGGTCTTGAACGCCGTCTTCGACCGGCCCTCGACCATGTCCAGCAGCCTTGCTGGGCCGGCCCCATCGCGGACCGGGGTGAGGTCGATGATCACGGTGACGTACTTGTCGCCACGCCTGGTGTGGCGCC
>NZ_BMXK01000002.1 GCF_014651715.1 Zhihengliuella salsuginis | reverse complement strand
GCGCCCGCCTCGCGCGGCGGGCGCCGTCGTCGGGGATCAGCTGCGGTCGCGGATGGCCCGGTTGACCGCGGAGATCACGGCCTTCATGGCCGCCGTGGACGTGTTGGCGTCGATGCCGACGCCCCACAGGACGCGTTCGCCGATCGCGCATTCCACATAGGCGGCCGCCGTCGCCGTGCCGCCCTCCGACAATGCGTGCTCGGAGTAGTCCAGGACCCGCACATCGATGCCCTCCGCGGCGAGCATGCTGACCAGTGCGTCGATGGGCCCCGTGCCACCGGCGGACCGATCGCTGGTCTGGCCGTCGATCGCCAGCTTGGCGGCCAGCGAGAACGTGCCGTCCTCGCGGCTCGTCGCGGTCGCGGAGGCCAGCTTGAAGTGACCCCAGGCCTCGCCGCCGGCACCCTCGGCACTCGGCAGGTACTCGTCCTGGAAGGCCTCCCAGATCTGGGCGGCGGTCATCTCGCCGCCCTGGCCGTCGGTCTTGCGCTGGATCACGCCGGAGAACTCGATCTGCGCGCGGCGCGGCAGATCCAGGGAGTAGTCGTGGTTGAGCAGGTAGGCGACACCGCCCTTGCCGGACTGCGAGTTCACGCGGATGACCGCCTCGTAGGAGCGGCCGATGTCGCGCGGGTCGACGGGCAGGTAGGGCACGCCCCAGACGATGTCGTCGACCGTCTTGCCGGCCTCCGCCGCCCGGCGGTCCATGTCGTCGAAACCCTTCTTGATGGCGTCCTGGTGGGAGCCGGAGAAGGCCGTGAAGACCAGGTCGCCGGCCCACGGGGAGCGCTCGGGCACGTTGAGCTGGTTGCAGTACTCGGCCGTCCGGCGGATGTGGTCCATGTCGGAGAAGTCGATCTGCGGGTCGACGCCCTGCGTGAACAGGTTCATGCCGAGGATCACGAGGTCGACGTTCCCGGTGCGCTCCCCGTTGCCGAACAGGCAGCCCTCGATGCGGTCGGCGCCGGCCATGTAGGCGAGCTCGGCGGCCGCGACGCCGGTGCCGCGGTCGTTGTGCGGGTGCAGGGAGAGCACGATGGAGTCGCGGTTGGCCAGGTTGCGGTGCATCCACTCGATGGAGTCCGCGTAGACGTTCGGCGTGGCCATCTCCACGGTCGCCGGCAGGTTGAGGATCATCGGGTTCTCGGGCGTCGCCTCGAGGACCTCGGCGACGGCCTCGCTGATCCGCTTCGCGAACTCGAGCTCGGTCCCGGTGAAGGATTCCGGCGAGTACTGGTAGGTCAGGTTCGTGGCCGGATCGAGCATCTCCTCGAACTTCTTGCACAGGCGTGCACCGTTCGTGGCGATGTCGACGATGCCGTCCTGGTCCTGGTTGAACACGACGCGGCGCTGGAGTACCGAGGTCGAGTTGTACAGGTGGACGATCACGTTCCTGGCCCCGTTGACGGCCTCGTAGGTGCGCTCGATCAGGTGCTCGCGGGCCTGTGTCAGAACCTGGATCGTCACGTCGTCGGGAATCTTCCCGTTGTCGATGAGCTGACGGACGAAGTCGAAGTCTGTCTGCGACGCGGCCGGGAATCCGACCTCGATCTCCTTGTAGCCCATGGAGACGAGCAGGTCGAACATCTTCTGCTTCCGCTCCGGGCTCATCGGATCGATCAGGGCCTGGTTGCCGTCACGCAGGTCGACCGCGCACCAGCGCGGGGCTTTCTCGATGACCTTGTCCGGCCAAGTGCGATCCGGCAGTGAGACCGGGATCTGCTCCTGGAAGGGAACGTATTTGTGGATCGGCAATCCGGAGGGCTTCTGTGCGTTCTGCATGGTGATCTCGCCTTGTCTTTGGTGCGGTTGAGTCTGGCTCTCATGAGCACGGCCGGCAGCACGAAACTCCGCAGTGAGGGGGTCGACCTCGGGGCTATGCAGCCTGTGGGCCCTCACCGCGGCGACTTAGAAGAAGCGACATGCAACGCATGCTTGAAACCATAACATCGACTTCACCGTCGAACCCGCCCTCATCTCATTGTTGCGCAGTCGGTCCGGTCCGCCGAACCGGGCTAGAACCCGAGGCGTCCGAGCTGCTTCGGGTCCCGCTGCCAGTCCTTGGCGATCTTGACATGCAGGTCCAGGTAGATCCTGGTCCCCAGCAGCGCCTCGATGCTCTTGCGCGCCCGCGATCCGACCTCCCGCAGCCGGGAGCCGCCCTTGCCGATGATGATGGCCTTCTGGCTGGACCGCTCGACGAAGAGGTTCACGTGAACGTCCAGCAGCGGGTTGTTCTCCGGCCGGCCCTCCCGCGGGATCATCTCCTCGACGACGACGGCCAGCGAGTGCGGGAGCTCGTCGCGCACCCCCTCGAGTGCGGCCTCGCGGATGAGCTCGGCGACCATCTTGATCTCGGGCTCGTCCGTGAGCTCGCCGTCCGGGTACAGCGGCGGCGACAGCGGCAGCTGCTCGACCAGGACGTCGGCCACCGATTCGACCTGGTAGTCGCCGGTGGCGGAGACGGGGACGATGGCGGCCCAGCCGCCGCTGCCCATCGTCTCCTCGCCGAGGGCGGCCACGGCCAGCAGCTGCTCGCCGAGCGCGTCACGCGAGACGAGGTCGGCCTTCGTGACGACCGCGACGACGGGCTTGCGGCCCAGCCCGGACAGCTGCTGCGCGATGAACCGGTCGCCCGGGCCGATCTTCTCGTTGGCGGGGAGGCAGAAACCGATCGCGTCGACCTCGGCCAGCGTCTGCTCCACCAGGTCGTTGAGACGCTGGCCCAGCAGCGTCCGCGGGCGGTGCAGACCGGGCGTGTCGACGAGCACCAGTTGGGAATCGGGCCGGTGCACGATCCCGCGAATCGTGTGGCGGGTCGTCTGCGGTTTGTTGGAGGTGATCGCCACCTTGCGCCCGACGAGTGCGTTCGTCAGGGTCGACTTTCCAGCGTTGGGACGGCCG
The DNA here is from genome assembly GCF_014651715.1 of Zhihengliuella salsuginis. Taxonomy (GTDB): domain Bacteria; phylum Actinomycetota; class Actinomycetes; order Actinomycetales; family Micrococcaceae; genus Zhihengliuella; species Zhihengliuella salsuginis. Next base: position 333,339 of record NZ_BMXK01000002.1, on the reverse strand, counting down.
ACGAAGGACGCGAACCCCGCACGGTACCCCTCGGGAACGTCGGTGATGAAAGCGCCGTTCGACTGTCCAGCACTGACTGGACGGCCGGCGTCGTGCTCTTGATGTCCGCTCATTCTGCCTCCTCGGCAATTTCGTCTGCGGTCCGGCGACCGGTGGAACCGTCGTGCCGCTCGGTCGAGTCATGGTCGCTGCCCGGCTCCCAGGCCAGCACGTTCCGGATCCGGTTGCGCCGGCCCTCGAGGTCCTCCGCATGGAGTCGGATCCCGTCGATGGTGACTTCGGAGCCGACGATCGGAACCCGTCCGAGGGTCTTCGCCAGGAGGCCGCCGACCGTGTCGACTTCCTCGTCGTCGAGCTGCCGGTCGAAGATCTCGCCCAGGTCGTCGATCGACATCCGCGAGTGCACCCGGTAGACACCGGGCTCCAGCTCCTCGCTCTCGTGGCGGTCGGCGTCGTACTCGTCGTCGATCTCGCCGACGATCTCCTCGATCAGGTCCTCGAGGGTGACCAGGCCGGCCGTGCCGCCGTACTCGTCGATGACGATCGCAACGTGCGTGGACTCCCGCTGGAGTTCCTGCAGCAGCTCCGCCACACCCTTCGATTCGGGCACGTACCGGACGTCGCGGGCCAGCTCCTCGGCCGGGCGCGGGTCCGCGGGATCGGCGTGGAGCGCCGCCGCGAGGTCCTTGAGGTAGACGATCCCGACGATCTGGTCCGCGCTCTCCTCGATGACGGGGATGCGGGAGCACCCGGAGCGCAGGAACAGGCTCATGGCGGAGGGCAGCCGGGTTCCGGCGTCGACCGTCACCATGTCGGTGCGCGGAACCATCACGGCTCGGACGCGGGTGTCGCCCAGTTCGAAGACGGAGTGGATGAGGTCCGCCTCCACGTCCTCGAGCACGTCGGCCTCGTTGGCGCGGTCCACGAACTCCCGGAACTGCTCCTCCGTGAAGAACGCCTCCTCGTCGGCGGCTTCGCCGGGGCTCAGCTTGGAGCCGAGCCTGACCAGCCACGACGGGATCGGGCCGAGGATCAGGCGCAGGAACCGCACCATCGGCGACGCCAGGAGGACCACGCGCGAGGCGTTGACCTGGCCGAGCCGGCGCGGCGAGATGCCCACGAGCACGAACCCGATCGCGGCCATGCTCGCCGTCGCGAGCAGGCCCGCGAAGAAGAGGTGGTCGAACAGGTCGTGGTAGAGGATGCCGAGGGCGACCGCGGACGCCATCTCGAACCAGATCCTCCAGAAGCGCACCGCATGCGTGTGCGGGGCCGGATCGGCCAGGATCGCCCGCAGACGAGGGCGCTTCCGACCGGCCAGCATCTGCTCGGCCTCTTGGCGGGGCAGGAAGAAGAATGCGGATTCCGCAGCCGTCAGGAGGGCAGCGCAGACGATGCTGACGACCGCCAGCGCGGCGAGTCCGGCAATGATCATTCGATGGTCTCCCGCGGGGCCGGACGGCCGAGGTACTCCGTCAGCAGTTCGCGCTGCAGCCCGAACATCTCGTCCCGTTCCGCGGGCTCATCGTGGTCGAAACCGAGCAGGTGCAGCATCCCGTGCGTGGTCAGGAGCAGGATCTCGTCGGCCAGCGAGTGCCCGCCGCGCTTCGCCTGTTCTTCGGCCACCTGCGGGCAGATCACGATGTCTCCCAGCGTTCCGGCGGGCGTCGGCGACCCCGGACGTCCGGGGCTGAGCTCGTCCATCGGGAACGACATGACGTCGGTCGGGCCGGCCAGATCCATCCATTCGAGGTGCAGCCGCTCCATCGCGTCCTCGTCCACCAGGATGATGGACACCTCCGCCTCGGGATGCACGTAGAGGCGGTCGAGGATGTGCCGCCCGAGCTCGGAGAGCGCCTCGAGGTCGGCTTTCACCGCGGACTCGTTGTTGACGTCGACGGCCATGTTCACTCCTCCGTGTTCTCGACGGCACGACGGCGGCCGGGCGCCTTGGCGCCGCGCGCCTGCCGGCGCCGCCGGTCGGCGGCGTCCGAGTGGCCGGGGGTGCGGTTCGACCACGTCTCGTAGGCCGTGACGATGTCCGAGACGAGGCGGTGGCGGACCACGTCCTCGGCACCAAGGTGGCGGAATTCGATGTCGTCCACGCCCTCGAGGATCTCCGAGACCACGCGGAGGCCGGACCTGGTGCCGCCGGGGAGGTCGACCTGGGTCACGTCGCCGGTGACGACGATCTTGGAGCCGAACCCGAGACGGGTGAGGAACATCTTCATCTGCTCGGGCGTCGTGTTCTGCGCCTCGTCGAGGATGATGAACGCGTCGTTGAGGGTGCGCCCTCGCATGTACGCCAGCGGCGCGACCTCGATCGTTCCGGCCGCGATCAGGCGGGGGATCGTCTCGGGGTCGATCATGTCGTGCAGCGCATCGTAGAGGGGGCGGAGGTACGGGTCGATCTTGTCCGTGAGCGTGCCCGGAAGGAACCCGAGCTTCTCCCCCGCTTCGACGGCGGGGCGGGTCAGGATGATCCGGCTGACCTCCTTGGCCTGGAGGGCCTGGACGGCCTTGGCCATGGCGAGGAACGTCTTGCCCGTGCCGGCCGGTCCGATGCCGAAGATGATCGTGTGGTCGTCGATCGCGTCGACGTAGGACTTCTGGTTGACCGTCTTGGGGCGGATGCTCTTGCCCCGCCCGGACAGGATGTTCAGGCCGAAGACGTCGGCGGCTCCCCCGGCGGACTGGCGCTGATCGTTGACCATGCGCACCAGCTGTTCGACGAGCTGCGGGTTGACCCTGGTGCCCTTGGCTGCCAGGGCGCGCGCCTCGTTGACGACCCTCAGTGCCTTCCCCGCGTCCCCGGGTTCACCGGTCACCGTGAGCTCGTTCCCGCGGACGTGCAGCGCGGCGTGCGGGTAGACGTTCTGCAGAATGCGCAGAACCTCGTCGTGCGCTCCCAGCGAAGCGACCATCTCCTCGGTGGACGCGAAGGTGATCAGGGCCGGCTCGGCAACGCGAGTCCGGTCCTCGTCGGCACGGGAATCGCCGGGGATCGCGTTCAGCGCGTCTCCCAGCTCGTCCGCCATCGGCGAGTCGGCGTCGTGGGTCATCAGTGCGGCAAAGCCTCCTTGGATCATGTCGCGGCCATCCGGCCGCGGTCCCGCGTTCCCGGGCCCCTCCATCCTACGCGACACCCCCCTCGTTGCCGCGACCGGCGGGGGTGGCAACCGCACACCCAAAACCTTTCGAGACGGCGCATAAATCCCCCGGCTCGAATATCAGTACGGCAACAGTTCGCTCGTTCGGCCCGGATCCGCGCGAAGCCCGCCGATCGGTATGCCAAGCTGGGGCCTGCCCGTGAAGCCCACGGCTTCGCTCCGAGACCGGTTCCCGGCGCATGCCGCACAGGACGCATGGACTCCATCCCCCACCGAGAAAGCACCACACGAGTGACCACGAAGCCTTCCGCACGAACACGCTTGATCGCGCTGCCCGCGATCGCGGCTGTCGTGCTGGCATCGGGTTGCGCTGTCGGGGAATCCACTGCTGACGTGTCGGCGAGTCTGGCCAGCATGTCCGCTTCGGCCCCACAGAGCCTGAGCCTCGGCGAGACGGGGCGGCAGGAGAACCTGTCGAGCCACCGCCTCGCCCCCGTCTACTGGACGGGACAGGTGGACGGCGAGGACCGGCTGTACCGGGAGTTCGTGAAGGCCGAAGACGAGGGCGACCCGATCACCACCAGCCTGCGCTACATGCTGGCCAACAAGCCCTTCGATCCCGACTACGGGTCCCCCTGGTCGGCCGAGTCGTCGATCGGCACGTCGATCTCCGACGACAACACGATCACGGTCGACGTCGGCTCGGGCGCCTTCGCGGCCGACCTCTCACCTGAACAGGCCGAGCTCGCGGTCCAGCAGCTGGTCTACACTGCCACCGCCGCAGCGTGGACGTCCGGCCTGCTGGCCGAGGGGACCGCGCCGAGCGTGAGGCTCCTGATCGACGGCCGGACCGATCTGCGTGCCTTCGACCACGTGGACCTCGGCCGCCCCCTGGTCCGGGACGCCGACCTCCGTGCACCCGTCTGGATCATCGACCCCCAGTACGGTACGAGCCGCGCGGCGGGCAGCATCACGCTCACGGGCGTGGCCGAAGACTTCCCCGGTGGACTGCACTGGAAGGTGGCCGAGGCCGAGGCCCCCGAGCAGGTCGTCACCGAGGGAACGTTCGGCGACGACCAGACCGAGGGCGAGGGATTCAGCGAATCGCTGGCGCTGCCCCCGGGGATCTACGAGGTCTCGGTGTGGGGCGTCGACTCGACCGGTGCGACGAGCGGCCTCGATACGAAGCACTTCACCATTTCCGGCACCTAGAACCAGCCCGTCAGGTGGCGGGCCAGAACGATGCCCGCCGGTCCCGCGGTCCCGGAGCGCAGCACGTGCCGCCCCAGGACGACCGGCTTCGCCCCGGCCTCGCGCAGCTGCTCGACCTCGTTCTCCGAGATCCCGCCCTCCGGTCCCACGATCAGGACGATCTCGTGCAGATCGGGCTCGGCCGCGACGGCCGCACGGACGCGCTCGCCCAACGGTTCGGCCGCGTCCTCGTGCATGACGAGGACCAGCCGGGCCCCGCCGTCGTGCCGGATCCATTCCGAGAGCGCCCGCGTCGACATGGCGGCCTCGACGTCCGGGACCCACGCCCGGCGGGACTGCTTGACGGCCGACCGGACCGTCGCCTCCCACTTCTGGCGCCCCTTGGCGGCCTTGTCGCCCTGCCAGCGCACGACGCAGCGCTCGGCCTGCCACGGGACCACGCCGCCCGCGCCGAGCTCGACGGCGGCCTCGACGGCCTGCAGGTCGCGGTCGCCTTTGGCAAGCGCCTGCACGAGGACGATGCGGCACCCGGGCGCCGGCTCGTCGCCGATACGGTCGACGCGCGCTTCCAGGCTGCGCTTCGCGGTGGACGTCACGGTCGCCTCGGCCCGCCGGCCGCGCCCGTCGACGAGGTCGATCGCCTCGCCGGCACGGATCCGCTTGACCGTGACCGCGTGGTGCCCCTCGTCCCCGTCCAGTACGACGACAGCGCCCTCCGCGGTGTCCGCGAGGGCCTCCGGGGCGACGAGGAACGCCTGGTTGCTCATCAGCCGCGCTGGCCGAACTTGTCGCGGAGGCGGGTGAACACGTTGCCGCGGTCCGTGAGGCGGCCCTCGGCCGTCTCCTCGCCCCGCAGCGCCGCCAGCTGCTCGATGAGCTCGCGCTGCTCGTCGGTCACCTTGGTCGGCGTCTCGACCTGCAGGTGGATGACCAGGTCGCCGCGGCCTGCTCCGCGCAGGCGCGGGACGCCGAGCTCTTTCAGGCGCACCGTCTGGCCCGACTGCGTCCCCGGGTCGATCGTGATGTCCTGCTCGCCGTCGAAGGTGTCGAACTTCAGGTCGGTGCCGAGCGTCGCCGCGGTCATCGGGACGGACATCGTGGCGTGCAGGTCGTTGCCCTCGCGCTCGAAGACGTTGTGGCGGCGCACCTCGAGCTCGACGTAGAGGTCCCCGTTCGGGCCGCCGCCGAGGCCGGCCTCGCCCTGGCCGCCCAGGTGGATGCGGGTGCCCGACGCCACTCCGGCCGGCACCTTGAGCTGCTTGGTCACGCGCTCGCGCACGCGGCCCTGCCCGCTGCATTCGTGGCAGGGGTTGGGGATGGTGTTGCCATAGCCGCGGCAGATGTGGCAGGTCTCGACGCTCATCATCTGGCCGAGCATCGAGCGGACCGGGCGCTGGACCTGGCCGCGTCCCTGGCAGTTGGTGCAGGTCTCGGGATGCGTGCCGGGCTGGCAGCACGAGCCCTCGCAGGTCTGGCAGGTCACCGCCGTTTCGATGTCCAGCGGGTAGACGACCCCCTGCACGGCGTCCTGCAGCGAGATCGTCGCCGTGATCAGGGCGTCGCGACCTGGCTGGGTGCGGGAGATGGGGCCCTGCTGGGCGCCGCCGCCGAAGAACTGCTCGAAGATGTCGCCGAAACCGCCGAAACCACCGCCGCCGAAGCCGCCCTGCGGCGCGCCCTTCTCATCACCGGTCGTGTCGTAGTTCTGGCGCTTCTGCGGGTCGGAGAGCACCTCGTAGGCACGCGTGACCTGTTTGAACTGCTCCGCTGCGTCCTCGCCCGGGTTGACGTCCGGGTGGAGTTTGCGGGCCATCTTGCGGTAGGCCTTCTTGATCTCCTCGGCGGAGGCTTCTCGGGCCACGCCGAGGACGTCGTAGTAGTTGCTCACAGTGTTCGCGATGTCCTTTCGAACTGGTCTGCAGGAAGTACGGCGCGTCGGACGCGCCGGGGTGTCGGGACGTGTCTAGCTGGAGAGGATGCGGGAAAGATAGCGCGCCACCGCGCGGACGGCGGCCATCGAAGAACTGTAGTCCATCCGGGTCGGGCCCAGCACACCGACCTTGGCGATTTTGTCGGGCCCGTAGCCGGTGGCGACGACGGACGTCTCCTCCAGCCCGTCGTACATGTTCTCCCGGCCGATCCGCACGGCGACCCCGCGGGGGTCGATCTCCAGTTCGGAGAGCAGCCGCAGGAGGACGACCTGTTCCTCGAGAGCTTCGAGCACCGGCGTGATCGAGAGCGAGAAGTCGCGGTTGGAGCGGGCCAGGTTCGCCGTGCCCGCCATGACGATCTTGTCGACCACGCTGTGCTCGGAGAGCGAGTTGAGCGCTGCGGCGAGACTCGCACCGGCCGCACGCAGCGTCTGCGGCAGGGAGGAGAGCGCGAGCTCCGCCCGGGCGGGCACCTCGTCGAGCCGCGAATCCGCCAGCCCGCCGAGCAGAGCGGCCTTGAGGACCTGAAGGTCCTCCTCGGCGACGTCGCGTTCCAGCTGTGCCACGCGCTGCTCGACCTTGCCGTTGGAGCCGATGAGGACGACCAGTGTCCGGCCCTCGCCGAGACCCACGAGCTCGATGTGCCGTACAACGGTGTTGCTGAACTGGGGAACCTGGAGGACCGCGACCTGGTTCGTCAGCTGCGCCAGGAGCCGGACGGTGCGCTCGAGCACCTCGTCCACGTCGCCGGCGCCCTCGATCAGGGCCTGGATCGCCCGCCGTTCGGCTGACGAGAGTGGCCGGACATCCTCGATGCGGTCCACGAACCGGCGGTAGCCCTGCTCCGTCGGAACCCGGCCCGACGAGGTGTGCGGGGCCACGATCAGCCCTTCTTCCTCGAGCAGCGCCATATCGTTGCGGATCGTCGCTGCGGAGACGCCCAGCTGGTGGCGGTCCAGCAGCATCCGCGAACCGACCGGCTCGCGCGAATGCACGAAGTCCTCGACGATGGCGCGCAGGACTTCGAGGCGGCGTGCTTCCGACATCGCTTCCCTCCGTCTCCGCTCACTTAGCTCACTTAGCACTCGACACGTTCAAGTGCTAAGTCTAATACGAAGAGGCCGTTGTTAGCATGGTGCCCGCCCCGTCGCAGGCGTGAGACCCCACACCAGTGGGCCGGCTGCGCCCGGTCGGCACGACCGCGACGCCCGGCCCGCCGCCGATCCGCGGCAGGGATGCAGATGGACCGAGCCGCAACGAGAAGGAGAACCGTGTTCGATTATTCGTGGGGCGCACAGGAGATTTCCAAGCCGAAGCCCAAGAAACTCCGTCAGGTCCCCGTGGAGCGCGGAATGATCCTCGAGGACGTCCAGACGGGCTGGGTCGGAGAAGCGATTCGCATCGAGAAGTCCGGCGGCATGCTCGTCGTGGCTCTGGAGGACCGGCGGGGCCGGTCCAAGTCGTTCCCCGTCGGGTTCGGCTTCCTTCTGGAGGGCGAACCCGTCGAGCTCGTCGCACCGCAGCGGAACGCGGCCCCGGCACCCCGGCGCACAGCCTCCGGTTCGGTACATGTCGAAAATCTCCGAGCCCGGACGGCACGCGCCAGTCGCGTCTGGGTGGAAGGCAAGCACGATGCCGAACTCGTGGAGAAGGTCTGGGGCCACGACCTGCGGGTCGAGGGAATCGTGGTCGAGCCGCTGCACGGAGTCGACGATCTGGCAGGCCTGATCCGCGATTTCTCCCCCGGCCCCGATCGCCGGCTCGGCATTCTCGTCGACCACCTCGTTACGGGATCCAAGGAGTCCCGGATCGCCGCCGAGGCCATGCGGACCCCCGGCGCGGCCGGAAACGTGCTGATCGTCGGGCACCCGTACGTCGACGTCTGGCAATCCATCAAGCCGCACGTCATCGGGATCGAAGAGTGGCCGCAGGTCCCCCGGGGCACCGACTGGAAGACCGGCATCCTGCGCGGGATCGGCTGGCCGCATTCGTCCCCTGCCGACATCGGCCTCGGTTGGCAGCGGCTGCTCGGCTCCGTTTCCACCTACGCAGATCTGGAACCCAGCCTCCTCGGGCGCGTCGAGGAGGTCATCGACTTCCTCACGGCAGGCGACGCGCGATAGCCCTGCCCGGTGGAGCTTCCGCGGTTCGCCCGCGACTGCGGATACACTTTGACAACGATCTGGTCGCACACGACCGGCGATGAATCACGCTCAGCGAAGGAAACCTTGTGAACGAGAGGATGAAGGACCCCCAGCCGCACCCGGATGCGCCATTCGAGGGTTCCTCCCCGGCGGCCGAGCCCCTGACGCCCAGCCAGGACAGGCAGTGGGCCACCATGGCCCACTTCGGGGCCATTCTCGGCTGCGTGCCCTCGGCGATCATCTACTACGTCTACCGGGACCGCGGCGCATTCACGGAGCAGGAGGCCAAGGAGGCCTTCAACTTCACGCTGCCCCTGACCGTGATCGCGATCGTCTGCAATCTGCTGACCCTGCTCCCATTCATCGGCGGCATCTTCGCGATCATCGCAGTCGGGATCTGGGTCTTCGTCAGCGTCAACGGGGTTGTCGCCGGGTTGGAGGCCAACCGCGGTCGGCCCTACCGGTACCGGATCAACCTGCGGCTGATCTCCTAGCGGGACACGGCCCGCCTCAGAAACCCAGCAGTCGGCGAACCACCGCGTCGGCCAGCAGGCGCCCCTGGAGCGTCAGTCTGATCGTCCCGCGGATCGCGGCCGGCCCCTCGACGAGGTCGTCGGCGATGAGCCCCGCGACCTCGTGGCGCGCCGAGTGCGGCAGCTGGGCTGTCGGCAGTCCGTCGCTGATCCGCGACAGGAGCATGACCCGTTCGAGCAGGCGCGCCTCCTCGTCGGGCTCCTCCCGCCCGGCGGCCGGCGATTCACCGGCATCGATCCGCTGCTGGAATGCGGACGGATGTTTGACGTTCCACCAGCGGAGGCCGCCGACGTGCGAGTGGGCTCCGGGCCCGACCCCCCACCAGTCGCCGCCCTGCCAGTAGGCGAGGTTGTGCCGGCACCGGCCGGCCTCGGTACGGGACCAGTTGGAGACCTCGTACCAGTCGAAGCCGGCCTCTGCGAGCAATCGGTCGGCCAGGAGGTACTTGTCCGCATGATCGTCGTCGTCGATGTCGGGGACCTGGCCGCGGCGAATCTGTGCGGCCAACTTGGTGCCGTCCTCGATGATGAGGGCGTAGGCCGAGATGTGGTCCGGTTCGTAGGAGACGGCCTCGCGGAGACTCGTCTCCCAATCCTGCAGGCTCTCCCCCGGCGTGCCGTAGATCAGGTCGACACTGACGCTCAACCCGGCCTCGCGCGCCCACTGGACCGCCAGCGGGACCCGCGACGGGCGGTGGGTCCTGTCGAGCACCTCCAGGACGTGCGGGACCGCGGACTGCATGCCGATGGACACCCGGGTGAACCCACCCGCCGCGAGGACCCTGAACGTCTCGGGCGTCACGGACTCCGGGTTCGCCTCCGTGGTCACTTCCGCCCCGTCGGCGATGCCCCACACCTCACGGATCTCGGCGAGGATCCGGACGAGATCCTCGGCCGGGAGCAACGTGGGCGTCCCGCCGCCGAAGAACACGGTCTCCACCGGACGGTCGGCGATGCCGGACGCCCGCAGGGCACCCGCGGCGAAGACCACCTCGCGCGCCGCGGCGTCGGCATAGGAGTCCTGGCTGGCACCGGAGCCGAGCTCGGTCGCCGTGTACGTGTTGAAATCGCAGTACCCGCAGCGGACGGCGCAGAACGGGATGTGGACGTAGACCGAGAAGGTCCGCTCTCCAGCACCGTCGGCAGCACTTCCGGGAAGCCTGCCGTCGACCGGGGCCGGATCACCCAGCGGCAGCGTAGAAGGCACGACTACTTCTTCTTCTCCCCGGCAGCGGACGTCGAGGACAGCGCGGCGATGAAGGCTTCCTGAGGGACCTCGACGCGGCCAACCGTCTTCATCCGCTTCTTGCCCTCCTTCTGCTTCTCCAGCAGCTTGCGTTTGCGGCTGATGTCGCCGCCGTAGCATTTGGCCAGGACGTCCTTGCGGATGGCACGGATGTTCTCACGAGCGATGATGCGCGAGCCGATCGCCGCCTGGATCGGAATCTCGAACTGCTGACGCGGAATCAGTTCGCGCAGCTTCTGCGTCATCTTGACGCCGTAGGCGTAGGCCTTGTCCTTGTGCGTGATCGCGCTGAAAGCGTCCACCTGGTCCCCCTGCAGGAGAACGTCGACCTTGACCAGGTCGGCGACCTGGTCGCCGTCCGGCTTCCAGTCCAGGGACGCGTAGCCGCGCGTGCGCGACTTCAGATGGTCGAAGAAGTCGAACACGATCTCGGCCAGCGGCAACCGGTAGTGCATCTCGACGCGGTCCTCGGACAGGTAGTCCATGCCGCCCATCTGGCCACGGCGCGCCTGGCACAGCTCCATGATAGTGCCGACGAACTCGCTCGGGGCCAGCACCGTCGCGGAGACCATCGGCTCGTGCACCTCGAGGATCTTCCCTTCCGGGAATTCGCTCGGATTGGTCACGGTGAACATCTCATTGCCCTCGACCACGACGTCGTAGACGACGTTCGGGGCCGTCGAGATCAGGTCCAGCCCGAACTCGCGCTCGAGTCGCTCGCGGATGATCTCCAGGTGCAGCAGCCCGAGGAAGCCGACGCGGAAACCGAATCCGAGGGCGACGGAGGTCTCCGGCTCGTAGACCAGCGCTGCGTCGTTCAGCTGCAGCTTGTCCAACGCGTCTCGGAGCGTGGGGTAGTCGGATCCGTCCAGCGGGTACAGGCCGGAGAAGACCATCGGCTTCGGCTCGTCGTACCCGGCCAACTGCTCGCTCGCGGGCTTGTTCAGGGTCGTCACCGTGTCGCCGACCTTCGACTGGCGCACGTCCTTCACGCCCGTGATCAGGTAGCCGACCTCGCCCACGCCGAGCCCCTTCGTCGGCGTCGGCTCCGGCGAGCTGACACCGATCTCCAGCAATTCGTGGGTGGCCCGGGTGGACATCATCTGAATACGCTCGCGCGGCTTCAGATTCCCGTCGACCACGCGGACGTAGGTGACGACGCCGCGGTAGCTGTCGTACACCGAGTCGAAGATCATCGCCCGCGCCGGGGCGTCCGCGTTCCCCACGGGGGCCGGCAGGTCCCGGACGATCTTGTCCAGCAGCGCCTCCACGCCCTCACCGGTCTTGCCGGAGACCCGAAGCACGTCCTCCGGTTCACCGCCGATGAGGTTGGCGAGCTCTTCCGCGTACTTCTCGGGCTGGGCCGCGGGCAGGTCGATCTTGTTGAGGACCGGGATGATCGTCAGGTCGTTCTCCATGGCCATGTACAGGTTCGCCAGCGTCTGGGCCTCGATGCCCTGCGCGGCATCCACGAGCAGGATCGCCCCTTCGCACGCTGCCAGCGACCGCGAGACCTCGTAGGTGAAGTCGACATGGCCTGGCGTATCGATCATGTTCAGCGCGTGGGCCTTGCCCTCGAGCTCCCACGGCATGCGCACGGCCTGGGACTTGATCGTGATTCCGCGCTCGCGCTCGATGTCCATCCGGTCCAGGTACTGGGCCTTCATCTCGCGGGGCTGGACGACACCGGTCGCCTGCAGCATCCGGTCAGCCAGAGTCGATTTGCCGTGATCGATGTGCGCGATGATGCAGAAGTTCCTGATGATCGCCGGATCGGTGGCGGCGGGCACCGGTGCGGTGCGGGCCAATGGTGACACGTTGAAGACCTCGTTGGTATACGGACACGGACAAATCCAATTCGCGGCCGCACGCGGCCGCAATGCCCCATCATCCCATGAAATCCCCGCCGTCCCGCATCCGACGCGTTCCGCAGGCGACGGACCGCCGGCCCGTCACGTAGGCTGCTCATCCGCCGGATCGCCGACCACGGCTGGTAGCTTGCTGTCATGCAGATCAACGTGCGAACCGTGCGAAGGTGGGCCGGCATCGTCGGCCGCGTCGTCCGCGAAGTGAAGAAGGCCCGCCGCGCGTCCAACGAATCACCGGGCGGCCGCGGCGGCCGGCACCCCGACGTCGTCCCCGGCCAGGTGGGCAGCGGCAGCTGGGAGGCGGGCGGCTATCCGGGAGACTTCTCCGGACGCATCCAGCCGGTCTACGCGCCGGCACCGGACGGGAAACCGGACCCGGGAGAGATCGTCTGGTCGTGGGTGCCCTACGAAGAGGACTACGGCCAAGGCAAGGACCGCCCGGTCCTCCTGATCGGGCGCGACGGCCGGTACCTGCTGGCCCTGATGCTCACGAGCAGGGACCGCAACAACGAGGACCAGGCAGACCCCGACTACGTCGACATCGGCTCCGGCGACTGGGACGACAGGGGGCGCGAAAGCGAGGTCAAGGTCGACCGCGTCATCCGCCTGCTGCCCTCCGGTGTGCGACGCGAGGGTGCCGTGCTCGCCGAGAACCGGTTCGAGCGGGTGGCCCAGCGCGTGGCGGAGCGCTACGCCGGCTGATCCCCGGCCGCAGCGCCTTTGCGCAGGCGGCAAACTACAGATAGACTTGGCGGCAATGTGCCCGTGCAGGTCGACGGGCGCGTCTTACGGAGTCGCCAAAGGCATCCCCACGCCGCTCAGTCAATGGCTCCAGTAGATAACCCTCAGACCTTATCCACAACAGCAAGAGAGTTTACCTAAGTGGCAAACATCAAGTCCCAGAAGAAGCGCATTCTCACCAACGAGAAGGCGCGCGCGCGCAATGCCGCGTTCAAGTCCGAGCTGAAGACGCTGATCCGCAAGGTTCACGCAGCAGTTGCAGCTGGCAACAAGGAAGCCGCCACCGCGGCCCTCGCAACTGCCAGCCGCAAGCTGGACAAGGCCGTCAGCAAGGGTGTTGTCCACAAGAACCAGGCTGCCAACCGCAAGTCGGGTATCGCGCAGAAGGTTGCTTCCCTCTAAAGCAACCGACTGACGAAGAGCGGGCCGCCCCACTGGGGCGGCCCGCTCTTTTCGCATGCGCGCCTGCTCCTGCCCCGGGCGGTGAGGCCCGAGCCGAGCGGGAGCGGCCATCAACGCCGGGCCGACATCGCAATCCTCGACACCGCGCGTTCGACAGCGTATTCGGGATCGCGCCCGGCGCCCTTGACCAGCTGGTCCGTCTCCGCAATGAGTTCGAGACAGCTGGCCAGATCCGCTTGAGACCAGAAGCGCGCCTGTTCCTGTGCCTGCTGGACCTGCCACGGCGGCATCCCCAGTTCCTGGGCGAGCTGGCCCGACGACTGGCGGACGCCGGCGACCTTGGCGACCTGGCGCAGCTTCATCGCCAGAGCGGCGACGATCGGAACCGGATCGGTGCCCGTCGCGATCGCGTGTCTGAACGTCGACAACGCCACCGCGCCGCGACCGGTCAACGCCGCATCGGCCACTTTGAATCCCGTCGCCTCGACGCGCCCGCCGAAGTACTCGTCCACCTTCTCCTGGGAGATCTCCCCGGTTGCGTCCTGGACGAGTTGCGAGCAGGCGGAGGCGAGCTCCGCCAGATCTGATCCCACAGCCGCGACCAGCGCACGGGCAGCGTCCGGCTGGATTCTGCGGCGGTTGTGCCGGAACTCCTGGGCCACGAACTCCAGCTTGTCCGCGTCCTTCTTCAGCGGCTGACACGGCACGGTGGGGACCCCGGCCTTCTTCAGCGCGTCGAGGAGCTTCTTGCCCCGGTTCCCGCCCGAATGGTGCATGACCACGGTGACGTCCTCGGCGCCGTTCTTCACGAACTCGAGCGCGTCGAGCAGGAAGTCCTCGCTCATCGTCGCCAGACCCCGGACCTCGATGTGCTTGGACTCCCCGAACAGCGAGGGACTCGCGGCCATGAGGAACTCGCCCCGCTCGTACGACGCGGCGTCGAACCGGGTGACCTCCGTATCAGGCGCCGCGTCCAGGACCTGCCGGCGAACCAAATCGAAACAGCGCGAGGCGACGTAGTCCTCGGACCCCGACAGGAGCACCAGGGGTGCCGGCTCTATCGACCGCCAAGCGTGCGGATCGGCGGCGCCGCGCTGGCCACCGCGCCGTTGGCTCGCTCCTGCCATGAATTCCTCCTCGATGACGTCGGTCTACGATCCTATCGCGCCGGTTCGCCCGGCGCGGGCCGATCGCCCGGATCGTCAGCCGTCCGGCTCCGGACCCGTTCTCCAGGTCCACCAGCACAGTTCCCCGTTCATCGGTCCGCAGCAGGGGGACGCCGGCGGCCGCATAGGCCTCCACGACGCGAGGGGATGGATGGCCGTAGGTGTTCTCCCGCCCGACGCTCACGAGGCCCACGCCCGGCAGACTGGTTTCGAGCGCCTCCGTGCCCCCGTTGGCCGCACCATGGTGGGAGACCTTCAGCACGTCCGTCCGCAGGTCGGGTCGTTCGCGCAGCAGAACGGACATGGCCTGTTCCTCGATGTCCCCCGTCGCGAGCATGCGCGCCCGGGCACCCGATTCGCCGACGAGCAGGTCCATGACCAACGACGCGTCGTTCTCCTCTCCGGGGACACTGTCGGCGCGCGGCCACAAGACCTCCCAGGCCAGGGAGAATTCTCCCTTCTCGAAAGCGCCCCTGTCGCCGGCCACGAGCCGGCGGATCGGGGGCGATCCGGCGCCCGACCCGCCGACCAGATCTCCCAGCCGAGCCGGCGGATCCGCCGTGGTCCCGGCAAATGGTCGAGCTGTCGAATAGTAGATGACTCCTACATCGTGCCGCGCGAGCACGCCGGCGAGGGCGCCGACGTGGTCGGCATGCAGGTGACTGATGAAGACGGCATCAAGCGCCTCGACGCCGACCCTGTCGAGACAGGCGAGCAACGCCTCCGGGTCGTCCCCCACGTCGATGGCGACAGCGGCTGACGTACCGGTGCGGAGCAGCAGCGCGTCCCCCTGGCCCACATCGCAGGCCGCGATATTCCATGCGCGGGCCGGTGGCTCCATCAGCGGCGTCGCCGGGAGCACGACGCCGGCGATCAGGGCTGCGCCCGCCGTCACCGCGGCCGCGGTCGCGACACCCCACGGCCCGCCTCCCGGTGCCGGCCCCGTCCGGTTGCGGCTCGACGTTCCGGCGACTCCCCGTCCCGTTGCCCGCCGGGCGGCAGCCCACACCGCGAATGCCGCACAGGTGGCCAGGGCAGCCGCCAGGCCCGAACCCGTCCCGCCCTCGGGCCACGGGACGGAGGCGCCCGGCCAGTCGGCGATCTCCGTCCCCAGGAGACCGACGAGATGGGCCAGCCACCCGGACAGCTGCACCAGCGGTTGGCTGAGGTGTCCGGGCAGGGCGGCGGTGACCAGACCCGCGGTCCCTGCCACGGTGATGACCGGCACGAGGGGCGCGACGACGAGATTGGCGAGGACCCCGTAGGTGGCCAGCCTCGGCTGAAGTGCCACCAGGACCGGCTGGCAGGACAATTGCGCGGACAGGCTGATGGCGACCCCCTGGGCCAGCCATCCCGGCATCAGCCGCGCGAGTCGCCCCGCCATGGGTCGGCCCATGACGACGATCCCCGCCGTCGCGAGCACCGAGAGCTGGAAGGCCGGGTCGCGGGCGAAGCCGGGGTTGAGGCCCAGCAGGATGACGCTGCACGCGCACAGCGCGGCGAACGCCTGACGCCCGCGGCCGACGAAGACGGCTGTTGCCGCGATGGCGCCCATGACGGCCGCTCGGACCACGCTGGCATCGAAGCCCACGAGGACCACGAAACCGGCCAGCGATCCCGCAGCCCCGGCGAAGGCCAGCCAGCGCGGGCAGCGGGCGAGCCTCAGCAGCCACAGCACTGCGCCCATGATGAACGCGCAGTTGGCACCGCTGACGGCGGTCAAGTGGGCCAGCCCGGTCACCTTCATGGCCTCGTCCAGCTGCTCGGACTGACCGCTGCGGTCGCCCATCACCATGCCCGGCAGCAGGGCCGACCCGTACGCCGGCAGGCCCTGGCTGCGTTCGACGAACCGGTCCCTCAGCTGGTGCACGAGCCCGCTCCGGTCGGACTCGACGATCGTGGAGCCCGCGCCCATGGTCGCCCAGAACGAGTGGTTCATGCCGTCCTCGGCCGTTTGCAGGGTCGCGAACCCGAAGATCCTCGTCCCGGCGCGGAGGGGCCCCGGGCGTTCCGGGGTTCCCGCGGCCGGCGCCAAACGGAGGTACACGGGCACGTCCGCCTCGTGCCACCGGCCCCGGGACCAGAAGCGCTGCACGGTCGCCGCTCCCGCCAGCTCCCACCGGCCCGGACCGGCTCGCGTCCCGAGCCCGTCGGGCCTCGGCGGCGGGGCGTCCCAGACGGGCCGCGGCGCGGGTGGCACCGATGCGGGTTCACCGTCCCGGGTCGACCACACGTCCTCCTTCCAGACCGGCAGCGCGTCGCCGGTCAGCTCGGTTTCGATCCGCACCGTCGGCCCGCCCGCCACGTGCTCGGCCAGCCGTGCCAGGCCCGAATTCGCGGGGCCCGCGAGGGCCACGGTGGAGGCCACCAGCGTGGCCCCGGCCAGGGTCGCCGCGGCCGGCCCCCACAGGTGGTGCGACCAGGCGATGAGCCCCTGGTTCCGGACCAGCAGCCAGACGAGCCCGAAGAGCAGGCCCACTCCCCCCGCCGCAGCCCATCCGGCGGCGCCGGCGTCTGCTCCTCCCAACGCGAGCGCGGTCCCCCACGCCCCGGCGACCGCCCAGATGCCCCGGGCATCGAATCGGGCGCGCTCTCCGTCCCGGTGCGTGTCCCCGGCCGCGGTGGGCATCAGAACTCGACGACGTCGCCGAGCTGCTCGAGCAGCACCGGCCCGATGCCCGAGACGGCGTCGAGGTCGGCGATGCCCTGGTACGGTCCGTTCCGCTCGCGGAAGTCGATGATCCTCCCGGCGAGGGCCGGGCCGATCCCCGGCAGTTCCTCCAGCTGGGCGGCCCCGGCCGTATTGACGTTGACGAACGCTGCACCCTCTGCTCCGCCGGTCGTCCCGCCGGCCGGCGGCGGTGCGGGCATTCTGCCGGCCTCGTCGCGGGTCGGGATCCAGATCTGCTGGCCGTCCGCGACCTCGGCCGCCAGGTTGACGCCTTCCGTCGCCGCCTCGCCGGTCGCCCCGCCGGCCGCTTCGAGGGCTTCCAGGGCGCGGGCGCCGCCGTCCAGCTCGTAGACTCCCGGCTCCTGGACGGCGCCGACAACATGCACCAGCACCGTCCGGACGTCCTCGGCCGCGGGCTGCTGATCCGAGTCCCGCGACGACTGCGGCGAAGCCGTCGGACTGCCGGTCGGAGAGGCGGTCGGAGAAGCGGCGGAGGTCTGCGGGCGCTCGTCGAGCTCGACGGTCTCGATCTCCCGGCCGCCGCCGACCCACGGCCGCACGACGAGGCTGACCCCGATCCAGACGATGACGCCGACCGCCAGGCAGACCAGGGCACCCCGGCCGAGCGACCAGCGCACACGGGCCGGTGACGGCCGTTCCCGGGTGTTGTCGCGCGTCTGCCAGCGGTGTCGGACCATGCCTCGACGCTAGGGCGGCGGCGCCTGCTCGATTCCGTTCCAAGCGCGGCCTGTGGACCGGCGCCGCGGAAGCGCCGCCTGTGGACGGGGAGTCAGGCCACGACGACGGCGACCACGCCGGCCCCCGTATGCGCGCCGAGAACCGCGGGCAGCCCCACGACGCGCACCTCGCCGTCGGCATAGGCCGCCAGTTCGTGGACGATCTCCTGCGCCTGGTCGGTGTTCCCGTAGCAGTGCACGGCGATCCGGGCGGGGCGGCCGCTCTTCTCGGCGCGGGCCGTGGCCGCGTCGCGGCTGATCTCCACGAGGCGGTCGAGGGCGCGCGACTGGGTGCGCACCTTGTCGCGGACCTGGATCTGCCCGTCGCGCACGGTCAGCAGCGGTTTGACCGACAGCAGCGTGCCCAGCACGGAGGCCGCCAGTGTGATGCGGCCACCGCGCCGGAGCTGATCCAGCGTGGGAACGACGAAGTTGATGCTGCCGGGACCATCGGCTGCGGCGGCCGCGGCGACGTCGTCCGCGCTCCCGCCGCCGCGTGCCGCCTCCAGCGCCGCGAGGACGGCGTACCCCTGGGCCATGCCGACGGTCTCGGAGTCTACGACGCGCACGTCGATCGCTGCGTCCCGCGCCGCCAGCCGGGCGGCGTCGACCGTCCCGGAGAGTCCGCTGGAGAGGTGGACGGAGACCACGGCCGTGTACCCCGTCTCCGCCAGGTCGCCGTAGGTGCGGGCGAAGACGCCCGGTGCCGGACGGGACGTGCTGATCCGGGCGCCCGTGGCGAGTCCCGTGGCCAGCGCGGTCTCGACGTCGTCGTGCCCCTCGGTGTAGATCTGCCCGTCGATCATGACGGGCATCGGGACGACACGCACGCCGGCGCCGAACGGCTCCAGCCAGTCCTCCGGCAGGGCGGCCGCGCTGTCCGTGACGACGGCGACGCGGTCGGCCGTCTCGGCGCCACCGGCCTGCCGCGGCTCGGAGGAGGCCAGCCCGCGGAGTCGTTCGATCCACCCCGCCGGCTGTCTGCCCCGAGCGTTGCCCATACTGTGCAGCCTACCGGCCTAGGCCGGGACGATGTTGACGAGTTTCGGCGCCCGGACGATCACCTTGCGCGGCTCGGCGCCGTCCAGGAGCTTCTGCACGGCGGGGGAAGCGAGTGCCGTCGCGCGCAGTTCGTCCTCGCTGATGTCCGGCGAGACCTCCAGGCGGTCGCGCACCTTGCCCTTGACCTGGACCACGGCGACGACCGTGTCGTCGACGAGCAGCGCCGGGTCCACCGCGGGCCAGCCGGCCTTCGCGACGGACGGCTCGTGGCCGAGGCGGGCCCACATGTCCTCCGCCGTGTAGGGGGCGAAGAGGCTGAGCATGACGGCGACGGTCTCCACGGCTTCGCGGACCGCCGGGTCGGCCGCACCCGCGCCGGAGTCGATCGCCTTGCGCGTCGCGTTGACCAGCTCCATCGACTTGGCGACCACGACGTTGAACTTGCCGGAGTCCAGCAGTTCCGTCGCCTCGGCCACGGTTTTGTGCGTGACCGAGCGCAACTGCGCGTCGCCCGCCGCGGGATCGGCGCCGGGGCGGCTGGCGACGTCGCCGGCGAGCCGCCAGGCGCGGGCCAGGAACTTGGCCGAGCCGGACGGGGAGACGTCGGCCCAGTCGACGTCGTCCTCGGGCGGGGACGCGAAGATCATCGTCAGGCGCACGGCGTCGACGCCGAACACGTCCAGCTGTTCGCCGAGGTCGACGCCGTTGCCCAGCGACTTGCTCATGGCGCGGCCGCCGTTGAGCACCTGCCCCTGGTTGAGCAGGGCGCTGAACGGTTCGGTGGCGTCGATCAGACCCAGGTCGTGGATGACCTTCGTGAAGAAGCGCGCGTAGAGCAGGTGCAGGATCGCGTGCTCGACGCCGCCGACGTACTGCCCGACCGGCATCCAGTCGCGCACCGCCTGCGGGTCGAACGGACCCTCGGTGTAGTCCGGCGAGACGAAGCGCAGGAAGTACCAGGACGAGTCCACGAACGTGTCCATGGTGTCGGTGTCCCGCTGGGCGGCGCCGCCGCACCGCGGGCAGTCGACGTTGACCCATTCCTCGGCCGCGGCCAGCGGCGAGGTGCCCTTCGGGGAGAGCTGCTCGCCGCGCAGGTTGTCGGGGAGGCGGACCGGCAGCTGCTCGTCCGGAACCGGGACCTCGCCGCACGCGGCGCAGTGGATGATCGGGATCGGGGTGCCCCAGAAGCGCTGGCGGCTCAGCAGCCAGTCGCGCAGGCGGAAGTTGACGGTGTGCTCGCCGGTGCCGGCGGCCTCGACGATCTCTATGGCCCGGGCGATGCCGTCGGCCTTGCTCAGCCCGTCGAGCTCGCCCGAGTTGATCAGCGTGCCCTCCCCGGTGGTGGCGGTCCCCGTGGCGGCCGGGTCCTCCTCGCCGGTGTCCAGGACGGCGCGCACCGGCAGGTCGAAGGTCCTCGCGAAGTCCAGGTCGCGCTGGTCGTGGGCCGGCACGGCCATGATCGCGCCCGTGCCGTAGTCGGCGAGGACGTAGTCCGCGGCCCAGACCGGCAGCTTCTCGCCGTTGAGCGGGTTGGTCGCGTAGCGGCCGGTGAACACGCCGGTCTTCTCACGCTCGGTGGACTGGCGCTCGATCTCGCTCAGCGCCTTGACCTGCTCCTGGTAGGCCTCCAGCGCCGGGCGCTGGGCGTCGGTGACCAGCTCGCCGGCCAGGTCCGCGTCGGCGGCGACGACGAAGAACGTCGCCCCGTGCAGGGTGTCCGGGCGTGTGGTGAAGACGGTGGTCTTCGCCTCCGGCTTGTCGCCCTCGGCGGCGATGACGAAATCCACGTGGGCGCCCTCGGAGCGGCCGATCCAGTTCTTCTGCATCAGGAGCACGCGCTCCGGCCAGTGGCCCTTGAGCTGCTCCATGTCGTCGAGCAGCCGGTCGGCGTACTCGGTGATCTTGAAGTACCACTGGTTCAGGGACTTCTTGGTCACCGGGGTGCCGCAGCGCTCGCACGCGCCGTCGACGACCTGCTCGTTGGCGAGCACGGTCTGGTCCTTCGGGCACCAGTTCACGGGGTGGTTCTTGCGGTAGGCCAGGCCCTTCTCGTAGAAGCGGGAGAACAGCCACTGCGTCCACCGGTAGTACTCGGGGTCCGAGGTGTGCAGGCGGCGCGACCAGTCGGCGCTGATCGCGTAGCGCTTGAAGGACGCGGCTTGGGTGTCGATGTTTTTGTAGGTCCACTCGGCCGGGTGCGCGTCGCGCTTGATGGCGGCGTTCTCGGCCGGCAGGCCGAAGGAGTCCCAGCCGATCGGGTGCAGCACGTCGTAGCCGCACTGGTTCCAGTAGCGGGAGACGACGTCGCCCATGGCGAACGCTTCCGCGTGGCCCATGTGCAGATCGCCCGAGGGGTACGGGAACATGTCCAGCACGTAGCGGCGCTCGCGGCTGCCGTCGTCGGCCGGCGTGAACACACCTAGCTCCTCCCACACCGGGGCCCACTTGGCCTCGATCTCGCGGAAGTCGTACGCGGTACCGCTCTGGGTCGCTTCGCTGGGCTGCGTGCTCACGTGTTGTTTCACCTTCACTGTAGGTACGTCGTGCATCGGCGGTGGCCCCGGGGGCGCGGGGTGCCGGTGGCTTGGCCAGAACATGCAAAAGCCCCTTGCATGCAAGGGGCGCACCGCACGGGGACATCCGGGAGGATGGTCTCCGGCGGTCAACGTAGGGCTGGGCGCAATACCATGTCCGCCAGTTTACAGCACGGGCAGGGACGACGACGGCGGTCCCCCGCCGTCGTCGTCCCCCGTCGCGCCGCTGAAGCCGGTCGCCGGAAGGCGCCCCTAGAGCACGTCCTCGTCGACCCAGTCCAGCGTGCGCTGGACGGCCTTGCGCCAGAGACGCATCTGGCGCTCGCGCTCGGCGTCGTCCATCGCCGGCTCCCAGCGCTTGTCCTCGGCCCACTTGGCCGTGAGCTCGCCGAGGTCGTTCCAGAAGCCCGTGGCGAGGCCGGCGGCGTAGGCCGCGCCGAGCGCCGTCGTCTCGATGATCTCGGGCCTCACGACGGGCACGCCGAGGATGTCCGACTGGAACTGCATGAGCGCGTCGTTCTCGACCATCCCACCGTCGACGCGCAGCTCCGTCAGCGGGACACCCGCGTCCGAGTTGACCGCGTCGAGGACCTCGCGGGTCTGGAAGGCCGTGGCCTCGAGCGCCGCGCGGGCCATGTGATTCTTGTTCGCGAAGCGGGTCAGGCCGACGATCGCGCCGCGCGCCTCCGGGCGCCAGTGCGGGGCGAACAGGCCGGAGAAGGCCGGGACGATGTAGACCCCGCCGTTGTCGTCGACCTTCTTCGCCAGCTCCTCGATCTCCGGCGCGCTGGCGATGATGCCCAGCTGGTCGCGGAACCACTGCACGAGGGATCCGGCGACGGCGATCGAGCCCTCGAGCGCGTAGACGGTCTTGTTCTCACCCAGCTTGTAGGCGACGGTGGTCAGCAGCCCGTTGTCCGAGTGGACGATCTCCTCCCCCGTGTTGAAGATGAGGAAGCAGCCCGTGCCGTAGGTGTTCTTGGCCTCGCCCTGCTTGAAGGCGGCCTGCCCGAAGGTGGCGGCCTGCTGGTCGCCGAGGATGCCGGCGACCGGGACCTCGCGCAGCAGCTGCGAGCCGGCGACGTGCCCGTAGACCTCGGACGAGGACTTGATCTCCGGCATCATCGAGGCCGGGACGCCGAAGTCCGCGAGGATCTCCTCGTTCCAGGTCAGCGAGTCGAGGTTCATGAACAGGGTGCGCGACGCGTTCGTCACATCGGTGGCGTGCACGCCGCCGTTGGTTCCGCCGGTCAGGTTCCACAGGACCCAGGAGTCCGTGGTCCCGAACATCAGGTCGCCGGCGTCGGCCCGCTCTCGGGCCCCCTCGACGTTGTCGAGGATCCATTTGATCTTGGTGCCCGAGAAGTAGGTCGCCAGCGGCAGGCCGACCCGGTCCTTGTAGCGGTCGGTCCCGCCGTCGGCCGCGAGCTCGTCGACGATGCCCTGCGTGCGGGTGTCCTGCCAGACGATGGCGTTGTAGACCGGCTCACCGGTGGTCCGGTCCCAGACGACGGCCGTCTCGCGCTGGTTGGTGATGCCGACCGAGTCGATGTCGTGGCGGGTCAGGTTGGCGCGGGAGAGCGCCTGCCCGACGACCTCGCGGACATTCGTCCAGATCTCGGCGGCGTCGTGCTCGACCCAGCCGGCCTTCGGCAGGATCTGCTCGTGCTCCTTCTGGCCGACCGAGACGATGTTGCCTGCCTGGTCGAAGACGATGGCGCGGCTGCTCGTGGTTCCCTGGTCGATCGCGATGATGTAGCTCATGGGGTCTCCTTTGACGTGGTGGTGGGGCGTGTCGGCGTCGGGGGTCGGGTCAGAAGATCGCACCGGCGGTCAGGCCGCCCAGCGCGCCGCCGACCAGCGGGCCCACGATCGGGACCCACGAGTAGCTCCAATCGCTACCACCCTTGCCCTTGATGGGCAAGAGCGCGTGGGCGATGCGCGGGCCGAGGTCGCGGGCCGGGTTGATGGCGTACCCGGTCGGGCCGCCGAGGGAGGCGCCGATCACGAGGACGAGCAGGCCGACCGCCAGCGGGCCGAGTTCGTGCGGCGTCCCGCCGAGGCTGCCGATGACGAAGACCAGGAAGAACGTGCCGATGATCTCGGTCACCAGGTTCCACGGCTTGTTGCGGATCTCGGGGCCGGTCGAGAAGACTGCCAGCTTGGCCCCGGTCTCGGTGTCCGGGTGGTCGAAGTGGTTGCGGTAGGTCAACCATGCCAGCACGGCGCCGAGGAAGGCGCCGAGCATCTCGGCCGCGAAGTAGAGCAGGGTGTTGGCCACCGTGATGGCCACGCCGGGGGCGAACTCGTGGACGTCCTGGTTGGCGATCAGGCCCACGGTGACGGCCGGGTTGAGGTGGGCCCCGGACTGCGCGGCCACGAACACGCCGGAGAAGACGCCGAGCCCCCAGCCGAAGTTGATGAGCAGCCAGCCGCCGCTGAAGCCCTTGGTCTTGGCCAGGACGACGTTGGCGACGACGCCGCAGCCGAGGGCCAACAGCGTCATGGTGCCGAACATCTCGGCGAGGAATATCTGGGCTGTCATAAGGTGACTCCTTTGTCAGTCGTTGTCATTGCAGGTGTGAGTGGTGTCGGGCAGGTCGCCTAGACGAGCTCGACCTGGTGCTTCTCGTGCAGGACCGAGGTGCAGCCGAGGATCTCGGCGCTTCGCCGGTCCTCGTCCCAGCCGAGGCGCGAGGCGAGCTCGTCCGCCAGCTGGTCGACGAGTTCACGGGTGACGAGCCCCCGGAAGGCGAGGGCGGTGCGGCGGACGAGCACGTCGACGAGGTGGCCGACCTGCTCGTGCTCGACCATGTAGGCCAGCTCGCCGGTGGACAGCTCGTTCGGGTTGCCCAGGCCGGCCAGCGGGAGGTCGCTCTCCCCGCCCAGATACGGCAGGACCTCGTCGGCGCGCGTGCCGTAGCGCTCGAGCAGGATGTCCAGGCGCTCGGCGCTGGCGAAGCGCGTGCGGGCGGAGGCCCAGGCACGGCGTCCGGCGTCGGTCGTCGGGTAGTTGCGGCCGCCGCCGATCGCCAGGCCGGTGGTCTGCACCGAGCGGGCCAGGCCGACCTCGTCGAGGACCTCGTTGGTGAGGTGCTCGGCCACGGCGCGGAAGGTGGTCCACTTGCCGCCGACGAGCGAGAACACGGTGTTGTCTCCGGCGCGGCGCTCGATCCGGTAGTCGCGGGAGACGAAGCCCGGCGCGGTGTCGTCGTGGCGCGGCAGCGGGCGGACGCCCGAGAAGCGGTAGACGATGTGGCTGCGCTCCACGGAGATCTTCGGGAACACGTGCCCGACGAGGTCGAAGAAGTAGTCGACCTCCGCCTCGGTGCAGACCGCGTCGACGCTCATGTCGGCCTCGAGGTCGGTGGTGCCCACGAGGACGCGGTCGCCGAGCGGGTAGATCAGCACGATGCGGCCGTCGGTGTGCTCGAAGAAGATCTCGCGGCCCGCGCAGGCGGCGTGCAGCTCCGGGTGGTCGAGCACGATGTGCGAGCCCTTGGTGCCGCCCATGTAGCTGGTCGCGGCGCCCATGTCGGTGTTGGTCAGGTCGGTCCACGCGCCGGTCGCGTTGACGACGACGTCGGCGGCGAACTCGAAGGTCTCGCCGGTGAGCTCGTCGCGCAGTGTGGCTGCGCCGCCGTCGTTCCCGATGAGCGAGACGTAGTTCGCGGCGCGGGCCTGCGGGTTGGCGGCGAGGCCGTCGCGCAGCACGTCGAGGGTGAGGCGCTCCGGGTTGTGCACGGAGGCGTCGAAGTAGGTGGCCGTGTACTTCACGTCGTCCCGCAGGGCGGGCAGCTGCTCGCGGCTGGCCTTGCGGCCGACGAACGTGTGCCACGGGGTGCTGCGCTTGATGCCGGCGAACGCGTCGTACATCACCAGGCCGAGCTTGATGAGGACGGCGCCGCGCTCGGTCGGCTTCCCGGAGCGGTGAGTGAGGAACCGCGTCGGCGCCGAGAGGATGCCGGAGAACGTGGAGAAGATCGGGATCGTCGTGCGCAGCGGCTTCACGTGGTGGGCCGCGACCTCGAGCAGGCCGTTGCGCTCCTGGACGGACTCGTGCACCAGGCGGAACTCGCCGTTCTCCAGGTAGCGGATGCCGCCGTGGATCATGTGGCTGGACGCCCCGGAGGCGCCCTCGCAGTAGTCGCCGCGCTCGACCAGCGTGACGTCGACGCCCTGGAGCGCGAGGTCGCGGAACGTCGCGACTCCGTTGATTCCGCCTCCGACGACCAGCACGCGGGCTGCGGGGCGCTCCTGAAGCTGGCGGACGATCTGGCGGCTCTGTTCGGTCTGCACGGTGGTGATGACTCCTCAATACGTGGTGACGCGACCCGTCGTACGGGGTCACGCAGAACAGTCTTGGAAACCCTCGCACGATCGGTCAACGCAAATGCACGAACGTGCAACAATGGGTGTCCCAACGACATCTCGACCACCAGATTCGGAGTCGGCAGTGAAAAAACGTGAGGCGAGTCACCGCACGGAGTCGGCCCTCCGACGCGACGCGCAGGCGCTGCGGGCCTCCCAGCTCTACTACGTCCAGCACCTGACGATGGACTCGATCGCCCGCGACCTCGGGACCTCCCGGTCGACGGTCTCGCGCCTGCTGACGTACGCGCGCGACGCCGGGATGGTGACCATCACGATCACCGAGCACGAACGGCAGGCCCCGGAGACCGCCGCCGCCATCGCCAGGACCTTCGGGGTCCGGGTGCACGTGGTGCCGACCGACGGCGGCCTGAGCGAGGCGCAGGTGCTCGACCGCGTCGCCCTCCAGGCGGCGCTGCTGGTCGGCCGGCTCGTGGATTCGGAGATGACCATCGGCGTGGCCTGGGGCTCGACGATGAGCGCCATCAGCCGGCACCTCAAGCGCAAGCCGACCCACGACTCCGTGGTCGTCCAGCTCAACGGGTCCGGCAACACCCAGTCCTCCGGGATCGGCTACTCCTCCGAAATCCTGCACCGGTTCGGCACCGCGTTCACCGCGCGCGTCGAGCAGTTCCCCGTCCCGACGTTCTTCGACCACGCCGAGACGCGGGAGATGATGTGGCAGGAACGCTCGGTGCGCCGCGTGCTGGACCTGCACGCGCACATGGGCCTGGCCGTGTTCGGCCTCGGAACGATCGGTGCCGAGGTCCCCAGCCACGTCTACCGGGGCGGGTACCTCACACCCCTCGACATCAGCGCCCTGCGCCGGCAGGACGTCGTGGGCGACATCGCCACGGTCTTCTTCCGGGCCGACGGCGACACGGCGGGCATCGAGCTCAACCGCCGGTCGACAGGACCCGCGCTGGACCTGCTGAAGACCGTGCCCCGCCGCCTGTGCGCGGTGGCCGGGCAGTCCAAGGTCCCCGCTCTGGCGGCGGCGCTGCACGCCGGCTACATCACCGACCTGGTCGTCGACGAAGGGGCGGCCCGGCACCTCGTGCGGCACCACGAACGCCATGCGGCGACGCGGTAGATTGAAGGCATGACCACCCGAAGCGCCCTCATCAGCACTCATACGGTCTACGGTGCGGCGGTCCGCTGCTGGACGTACCCGGGCCGGGCCGTCGCCGGCAGGGCCGCCCCGGTCATCGTCGCCGTCCACGGGTTCCGCGGGGACCACCACGGCCTGGCCCGCCTGATCGACGGGCTCGAGGACTACACCGTCGTCGTGCCCGACCTCCCCGGTTTCGGCGCCTCGACCGAGGTCGCCGAGTCCTCGGGCCTCCGCCACGACATCGCGGGGTACTCCGCGGTCCTCGGTGAACTCGCCGACCAGCTCGAGGTCCCCGCCGGCTCGACGCTGCTCGGACACTCGTTCGGCTCCGTCGTCGCCGCGGCCCACGCCTCCGCCCACCCGCACCGTTGGTCGCGGCTGGCTCTGATCAATCCGATCAGCGAGCCGGCGCTCGAGGGCTCCGAGGCCCTGCTCTCCCGGCTGGCGCACCTCTTCTACGTCGTCGGGGCCGCCCTTCCCGCCCGGTGCGGCGACGCGCTGCTGCGCTGGCGGCTCGTCACCGACATCATGAGCCTGACGATGACCAAATCACCGGACCCGGCGACCCGCGACTACGTCCGCCAGCAGCACCGGCTCCACTTCGGCGGCTTCACCAGCCGCCGCGCGCTGCTGGAGGCCTTCGAGGCCTCGATCAGCAGCACGGTGCGCGACTACGCCGCGTCGATCCCGATGCCCACCCTGCTGGTCGCCGGTATCGAGGACGAGCTCGGCAGCCCGGCCTCGCAGCAGCACCTGGCGCGCCTGTTCCCGGACGCCAGGCTGCGGATGATCGACGACGTCGGGCACCTCATCCACTACGAGGCCACGGGCCCCGCGGCCTCGCTGGTCTCGGATTTCGCCGCGGGCTAGAGCTGGGTGTCGCCGTCGACGCGGACGTTGACGACCGGCTCGCGGTTCGCCGAGGACACGGCCTTGGCATGGCGCAGCCGGCCCGTGACGGCCGCGCCGTCGGCGTGCCGGAAGAACAGCAGCCACCTGTGGCGGACGGCGTCGTCCTCCTCGAGGATCACGGGGCCGATCCGCCGCACGTCCTCCGGTAGATCCAGCCCGTCGACGAAGGCGTCGGCGGCCGCGGACGGACCCGTGACGACGGCGCTGCGCACCGCCGGCGGCAGCCCCAGCTCCCGGCGCTCCACCAGCTCGCGCTCGGCGAAGCCCGGCGCGTCCCAGCGCACGAACGCCCGCAGCACCTCCGACTCCCCGGCCGTCGCCACGACCGCTCCCCCGTCGTCGCGGGCCCGGCCCAGGGCCGCCGCGCCGAACCACCGGTGCAGGACCTCCTCGGCCGTGCGGAGCGAATCGCGCGCGAGCATCCGGTCGCCGTCGAGGAGCAGAACCGCCGCGTACCCGTCGGCCGCCACGGGCTCCGCCCCGGGGGTCGCGACCACCAGCACACCCTGCCCGGAGACCGACGCCCGCGGGCTGGCACCCGTCGCCGAGACGACCCGCGCCTGCGGGAAGGCGCGCCCGAGCTCCTCGGCCGTGCGGTCGGCGCCGATCGACGAGGCGCGGAGCCGCTGGAACCCGCAGCTCAGGCACGCCCAGCCGTGCGCAAAGGTGCCGCACCAGCGGCACTGGGGCCGGGCGCCCTGCCCGCTCAGCGCCAGCGGCCCGGAGCACTCGAGGCACCTCGCCGGTTCGCGGCAGCGTTCGCAGCGCAGCGCGGGGATGAACCCGGTGCGGGCGACCTGCACGAGCACGGGGCCGCGGGCGAGCCCGTCGTGCGCGGCCTGCCAGGCTGCGCGGGGAAGACGCGCGGCGTGCAGGGCCGGGTCGCGCTCGACCTCGTAGGAGTCGGACGTCGCGACGACGCGCGGGGCGCGGCGCCGCAGCACCGACCGCGGAACCTTCAGCTCCTGCGCCCAGCCCGTGAGGACGAGCCGCTGGGCCTCGGGCGAGCGCGACCAGCCGGCGATCAGCAGCCCGCAGCCTTCCAGCTCGCTGCGCAGCAGCAGGATCTCGCGCGCATGCTGGTACGGGCTGCGCGGTTCGGCGTGGGAGGAGTCGTGGTCCTCCCACAGGACCGCCAGCCCGAGGTTCTGCAGCGGCGCGAAGGCCGCCGATCGCGTCCCGACGGCGATCCGCACGTCGCCGCGGCTGACCGCCAGGAAGCTGCGGTACCTCGCGGTCGCGCCGTCGTCGGCGGTGAGCCGCGCGTAGGCGGAGGCGCCGAAGACGGTGTCGAAGAACTCGCACAGGCGGTCGACGTCCCGCTGGTCGGGGGCGACGACGACGGCGGCGCGGCCGGCGTCGACGGTCGCCGCCACCGCCGAGGCGATCGCGTGCAGCCACGAGGCGCCCGTGCCCTCGTCGGCGCGCTGCGGCGCCGGGACGTTCGGGGCCAGGGTGGCGACCGCTCGGGGCCCGCCGCCCGCGGCGAGTTCGGCGCGGAAGTCGGCGCCGCCGTCGTAGGCGTCCAGCGCGTGCGCGGTGAACCCGGGGGGCGCGGCGGGCTCCGCCCAGTCGGGGCGGCCCTCCTTCTCCACCCTGGCCATGCGCGGCGGGACTGCGGCGCGCACGACATCGGAGACGACGCCGGCGTAGCGGGCGGCGACCGCCTGGCAGAGCGCGAGCACCGGCGCACCCAGGACCCGTTCGGGCGAGACGACCTTGTGCAGCGGCTGGAGTCTCACGCCGGCGTCGGTCTCGGCACGGCGCTCGGTGATGAATCCGCTCAGCTCCTGGCCGCCGAAGCGGACGCGCACGCGCACGCCGGCGACGGCCGTCCCGTCGAGCTCGGCAGTGACCGCGTAGTCGTAGAGCTGGTCGAGGTGCGGCACCGGGGTCTCGAGGAGGACCCGGGCCACGGGCAGGTTCTCGGCCAGCTGGGGACCGCCCGGAGCGGGCCGGCTGACGTCGAATCCCTGCAGGAGGGATGGCTGCGAGGCCTCCATCCGGGAGTCCGGCCTACGCGTCGAAGTAGGCGCGCAGAGCGTCGACCCGGTTCGTGGCCTCCCACGGGAAGCCGTCCCCGTCGCGGCCGAAGTGCCCGTGGGCCGCCGTGCGCTTGTAGATCGGCCGGAGCAGGTCGAGCTCCTCGATGATGCCGAGGGGGCGCAGGTCGAAGATCTCCTGGATGGCCGCCGGCAGGCGCGCCGGATCGACGGTCTCCGTGCCGAAGGTCTCGACGTAGAGCCCCACCGGGCGGGCCTGGCCGATCGCGTAGGCGACCTGGACCTCGACGCGGCGGGCGAGGCCGGCCGCGACGATGTTCTTGGCGACCCAGCGCATGGCGTAGGCCGCGGAGCGGTCCACCTTGGACGGGTCCTTGCCGGAGAACGCGCCGCCGCCGTGGCGCGCGAACCCGCCGTAGGTGTCGACGATGATCTTCCGGCCCGTCAGCCCGGCGTCGCCGACGGGGCCGCCGACGATGAACTTGCCGGCCGGGTTGAGGATGATCTTGGTGTTGGAGGTGTCGAGGTCCAGATCCAGGCCCTCGAGGACCGGGCGGACGACGTCGGCATCGAGGATGTGCTGGAGGTCGTCGAGTTCGAGTTCCCGCGCGTGCTGGGCCGACACGACCACCGTGTCCACGGCGACGGGGCGGTCGCCGTCGTAGCCGATGGTCACCTGCGTCTTGCCGTCCGGGCGCAGCAGCGGCTGCGAGCCGGACTTGCGCACGTCGGTCAGCCGCTCGGAGAGGCGGTGCGCCAGATAGATCGGGGTCGGCATGTGGGCCGCGGTCTCGTCGGTGGCGTAGCCGAACATGAGGCCCTGGTCCCCGGCGCCCTGGGCGTCGCGGGGATCGTGCGCCGAGCCGCTGCGGACCTCGAGCGACGTGTTGACGCCGTCGGAGATCTCCGGCGACTGCTGGCCGATGGAGATGGAGACGCCGCAGCGCTCACCGTCGAAGCCGTTCGCGGAGGAGTCGTAGCCGATGTCCAGGATCGTGTCGCGGACCAGGCGCGGGATCTCGACGTACCCCTCGGTCGTGACCTCGCCGGCGACATGCACCAGGCCGGTGGTCGTCATGGTCTCGACGGCGACGCGCGAGTTGGCGTCCTGGGCCAGCATCGCGTCCAGGATCGCATCACTGATCTGATCGCAGATCTTGTCCGGGTGGCCTTCGGTCACCGATTCGGAACTAAACAGGCG
The DNA here is from genome assembly GCF_014651715.1 of Zhihengliuella salsuginis. Taxonomy (GTDB): domain Bacteria; phylum Actinomycetota; class Actinomycetes; order Actinomycetales; family Micrococcaceae; genus Zhihengliuella; species Zhihengliuella salsuginis. The sequence goes on along the minus strand of NZ_BMXK01000002.1, from coordinate 302,438 downwards.
GAGGGAGTTGGCTTCAGTCACCCGAGCTACTTTACCGGTTCAAAGCGCCGGCCATGACGTCGGCGATTTTCCGGGCCACGTCGTCCTTGCTGCCCGCGACGTGCTCCGGCTCCCGCGGACCGCCCGGGGCGTCGTCCCGGAAGAGCAGGGTGGCCGCGTTCTCGTCCCGCCCGAACCCCTTGTCCTCCCCGACTTCGTTGACAACCAGGACTTCGCACCCCTTCCGCGCGAGCTTCGCGCGGCCGTACTCCTCGACGCTCGAGGTCTCGTCCCCGGTCTCGGCGGCGAAGCCGACGATGAGACCGGGCAGGTCCGCCCGGTCGCGGCGCTCGGCCACCAGATCGGCGAGGATGTCGGGGTTGCGCACCAGCTCGATGGCGGGTGCGCCGCCGTCGTCGGTCTTCTTGATCTTGGAGCCGTTGTAGGCGGCGGGCCGGAAGTCGGCCACGGCCGCTGCCATCACCAGGCCGTCGGCCCCGCGCGCCGCCTCGCGGACCGCGGCCTGGAGTTCGACGGCGGTGCTCGCCTCGGTCAGCTCGACGCCCTCGGGCGCCGGCTGGGACAGGTGGGCGGCGACGAAGCGCACGCGCGCGCCGGCGTCGACCAGGGCGCGCGCGACGGCGCTGCCCTGCTTCCCGGAGGAGCGGTTGCCGAGGTACCGGACCGGGTCCAGGGGCTCGCGGGTGCCGCCGGCCGTCACGACGATGGTGCGTCCGGCCAGTGGCTTGTCCCCGCGGGCCTCCTCGACTGCCCCGGCGCCGCCGAGGACGTCCCGCGCGGCGGCGTAGATGTCCTCCGGCTCGGGCAGGCGCCCGGGACCGGAGTCCTTGCCCGTCAGGCGGCCGACGGCCGGATCGAGCACGGCGACCCCGCGGTCGCGCAGGGTCGCCACGTTGGCTCGCGTGGCCGCGTGGTCCCACATCTCGGTGTGCATGGCGGGCGCCAACAGGACCGGTGCGCGGCTCGCGAGGAGCGTGTTCGTCAGCAGGTCGTTGGCCATGCCGGCGGCCGCGCGTCCGAGAAGGTCCGCGGTGGCCGGGGCGACGACGATCAGGTCGGCCTGTTGGCCGAGGCGCACGTGGTTGACGGATTCGACGGCGTCGAAGACGGTGTCGGTCACAGGGTTCCCGCTCAGCGCCTCCCAGGTGGGCTTCCCGACGAACTCCAGCGCGTTGGACGTCGGCACGACGTCGACGTGGAACCCGTCCTCCTTAAACAGCCGCAGCAGCAAAGCGGCCTTGTAGGCGGCGATTCCACCGCAAACTCCCAGGACGATTCGCTGCTGCGACATGTGTTCTGCCCTCAGCTCGAGCCGGACTACTCGGCCGGCTTGTCGGTCGCCTCGGTGACCTGGAGCAGGCCCTCGTTGATCTCGCGCAGGGCGATCGAGAGCGGCTTCTCGTTGAGCTTGGTGTCGACCAGCGGGCCGACGTACTCGAAGAGGCCCTCGTGCAGCTGGGCGTAGTAGGCGTTGATCTGGCGCGCACGCTTGGCCGAGTTGATGACCAGAGCGTACTTGGAGTCGGTGGTCTTCAGCAGATCGTCGATCGGCGGGTGGATGACGCCCTCAAGGTTCGTGGACACGAAGCCTCCAAATTCAGTAGAAAGTCGTTCGATGGAGCCGGTTGTCAGCGCTGGTGCGGGACCAGGCCCATGAGGCCCACAAGTTCGTCCGCAGCGCGCTCGACGTCGTCGTTCACGATCGTGACGTCGAACTCCGACTCGGCAGCAAGTTCCAGTTTAGCGGTTTCCAGCCGCCTCTGCTGCTCCTCGGGCGTTTCGGTGCCGCGGCCGGTGAGCCGGCGGACGAGTTCCTCCCACGTCGGCGGCGCCAGGAACACGAATTTCGCCTCCGGCATCGACGCCTTGACCTGGCGCGCCCCCTGCAGATCGATCTCGAGGAGCACGTGCTTTCCGGCCTCCGCGGCCTCCTCGACCTTGCTCCGGATGGTCCCGTAGCAGTTGCGCCCGTGGACGACGGCCCACTCCAGCATCTGCCCGGTGTCGGCCAGGCGCTGGAACTCGTCGCGGTCGGTGAAGTAGTAGTGCACCCCGTCCTGCTCGCCGGGTCGAGGCTCGCGCGTCGTCGCCGAGACGGAGAGCCAGACATCCGGATAGTTGTCGCGGATATAGGTGGAGACGGTCCCCTTGCCGACGGCGGTGGGGCCGGCCAGGACAGTCACCTGCGGCTGGCGTGTGGCGGACATAGTGCCTTTCGTGGAGGTCAGTCGGCGAAGTGGTCGATCAGCGCCGCCTGCTGTTTGCGCCCGAGGCCCCGAACACGGCGGTTCGCGGAGATCCCGAGGCGATCCATCAGCGCGGCGGCACGGACCTGCCCGACGCCGGGAACGGATTCGAGGAGGTCGGCGACGCGCAGCCGCCCGACGGCCTCGTCCGAGGCGCCGAGTTCCAGCACATCGCCGATGGAGATGCTACCCGTTCGGAAGGATTCCTTGATCTCGGCACGGCGTGTTCGCGACCGCAGGGCCTTGGCCCTCGCGTTCGCTCGATCTTCGTCTGATAGCGATTTCAGGACCATGTCGCTCTACCCCTTGGTTGACTAGGCCGTCTTACAAACAAGACTCTGTGGCTTTGAACCTAGCGAACCCCGGAGTCAGGCGCAATGGTTAGCTGCGAGGTTTTTGCTCAAGATTGGATGCGGGCACGGGGTGGTGAACCTCACCCCGCACCCGTCATCACCAGGGCTCATGCGAGCTCGTCGCGGGCCCTCTCGGCCGCGGATCGCAGCCGGGACGCGTCGGGACCGGCCGCGAGGATCCCCCGGCTGCTGGTCGCCAGCACCTGGCCCCATGCACCGCCGAACGTGCGGCGCATGTCGGCCGGCGTCGCCCCCTGCGCCCCGTACCCCGGGGCCAGCACGGGCGCCCGCGTCGCGGCGAGGTCGATGCCCAGTTCCTCGAGCGCGGGCCCGACGGTCGCGCCGATGACGAGCCCGACCGGCCCGAGTCCCCGGTCGCCCCCGGCGGGCACGACGCCGTCGGGGGCGTTGTCGGCCCTCGTCGCCTCGATGATCCGCCTGGCGACCGACGCGTCTCCGCCGACGTGCTGGACGCTGGCGCCCTCGGGGTTCGAGGTCAGCCCGAGCACGAAGACGCCGCGCCCGGTCTCCTTCGCCAGGTCGATCGCCGGCCGCAGGGACTCGTAGCCGAGGTACGGGCTGAGGGTCACCGAGTCGGCCGCCAGGGGCGAGCCCTCCCCCAGCCAGGCGTCGGCGTAGGCGGCCATCGTGGAGCCGATGTCGCCGCGCTTGGCGTCGGCGATCGTCAGGACGCCGAGCTCCCGGGCCCCCGCGAGCAGCTCCTCGAGCACGGCGAGCCCCCGCGAGCCGTGGCGCTCGAACAGCGCCACCTGCGGCTTGAGGGCCGCGGCGACCGGGGACAGCGCCTCGAGCGCGGTGTGCGCGAACCGGGCCAGCCCGGCGACGTCGTCGTCCAGCCCCCACTCCGCCAGCAGCGACGGGTGGGGGTCGATGCCGGCGCACAGCGGTCCCCGGGCCGCCATGGCGGCCGCGAGCCGCTGCCCGAACGGGGCGCGGGCCGCGGCCGGTTGCGATCCGGCGTCAGGCATCGGATGCCTCCGCGGCGCGCAGGCCGGCCGAGATCGTGCGGGCGTGCTCCTGCAGGCTCGTGACGTTCCACTGGAAGTGGCGCATCGCCGTGATGGCCTGGATCGCCGCCCCGAGCTCCGCGACGGTGGTGATCACGGGCGTGCCGACGCTGGTCGCGGCAGCACGGATCTCGTACCCGTCGCCGCGCGCCTCGCCGCCCGACGGCGTGTTCAGGATGAGGTCGATCTTCCCGTCCGTGACGAGGTCGACGATGTTCTCCTCGCCCTCGGCGACCCCCTCCCGGACCTTGCGGACCACGGTGGCCTCGATCCCGTTCCGGCGCAGGACGTCGGCGGTGCCGCCGGTGGAGACGATCTCGAAGCCCAGGTCTGCGAGGTGCTTGATCGGGATCACGATCGAGCGCTTGTCGCGGTTGGCCACGGAGACGAAGACGCTGCCGGAGGTCGGCAGCGGGTTGTTCGCCGCTGCCTGGCTCTTGGCGAAGGCCGTGTCGAAGTGCTTGTCGATGCCCATGACCTCGCCGGTCGAGCGCATCTCGGGGCCCAGGAGGGAATCCACGACGGTGCCCTCCGGCGTGCGGAAGCGCGCGAACGGCAGGACGGCCTCCTTCACGGAGATGGGGGCCGACTCGGGAAGCGTCGACCCGTCGCCGACCCGGTTGAGCAGACCCTGCCCGCGCAGGTCAGCGATGGTCGAGCCCGTCCCGATGAGGGCCGCCGCCTTGGCGAGCTGGACGCCCGTGGCCTTCGAGGTGAACGGCACCGTGCGGCTGGCGCGCGGGTTGGCCTCGATGACGTAGAGGACGTCCGAGGCCAGCGCGAACTGGATGTTGATCAGACCGCGCACGCCGACGCCGGAGGCGATGTGCCCGGTCGCCTCGCGGACGCGGTCGATGACGTCGGAGGCCAGGGTGATCGGCGGCAGGACGCAGGCGGAGTCGCCGGAGTGGATTCCGGCCTCCTCGATGTGCTCCATGATGCCGCCCATGTAGAGGTCGGTGCCGTCGAAGAGCGCGTCGACGTCGATCTCGATCGCGTCCTCGAGGAAGCGGTCGACCAGGACCGGGTGGTCCTCGGTGATCTCGGTGGCGTTCTCGATGTAGCGGGCCAGGTGTGGCTCGTCGTAGACGATCTCCATGCCGCGGCCGCCGAGCACGTAGGACGGGCGCACGAGCACCGGGTAGCCGATCTCGTCGGCGATCCGCTTGGCGTCCTCGAAGGAGACGGCCGTGCCGTTCTTCGGCGCGATCAGGCCGGCGGCATCGAGCACGCGCTGGAACGCGCCGCGGTGCTCGGCCAGGTCGATGGCCTCCGGCGAGGTGCCGAGGATGGGCACGCCGGCGGCCTTGAGGTCGGCGGCGAGCTTCAGCGGGGTCTGGCCGCCGAGCTGCACGTAGACGCCGAGGACGCCGCCCGTGGACTCCTCCGCGTGGATGACCTCGAGGACGTCTTCCAGCGTGAGCGGCTCGAAGTACAGGCGGTCGGCCGTGTCGTAGTCGGTGGAGACGGTCTCCGGGTTGCAGTTGACCATGACGGTCTCGTGCCCGGCCTCGCGCAGTGCCATGGTGGCGTGCACGCAGGAGTAGTCGAACTCGATTCCCTGGCCGATGCGGTTCGGGCCCGAGCCGAGGATGATGATCGACGGCTTCTCGTGCTGCCCGACCTCGTTCTCCTCGTCGTAGGACGAGTAGTGGTACGGGGTGAAGGCCTCGAACTCGGCCGCGCAGGTGTCGACCGTCTTGTAGACGGGCCGGATGCCCAGCGCGTGGCGGACGCCCCGCACGACGGCCTCGTCGAGGTTGGCGAGCCCGCCGATCTGCGCATCGGAGAAACCGTGGCGCTTGGCCTCGCGCAGCAGCTCCGGGGTCAGGGAGTCGGCGGAGCGGATCCCGGCGGCCACCTCGTTGATCAGGACGAGCTGGTCGAGGTACCAGGGGTCGATCTTGGTGGTCGCGAAGACCTCCTCGATCGTGGCGCCGCCGAGCAGGGCCCGCTGGACGTTCGACAGCCGATCCGTGCTGCCCTTCTCGGAGGCGGCGATCAGCGCGGTCGCCTCCTCGCGGGTCGGAGCGTCGAAGGAGAGCTCGGCACCCTTCTGCTCGAGCGAGCGCAGGGCCTTCTGCAGGGCCTCGGTGAAGTTGCGGCCGATCGCCATGGCCTCGCCGACGGACTTCATGGTCGTGGTCAGGGTCTTGTCCGCCGCCGGGAACTTCTCGAACGCGAAGCGGGGGACCTTCACGACCACGTAGTCGAGCGTCGGCTCGAAACTCGCGGGCGTCTTCTTGGTGATGTCGTTCGGGATCTCGTCCAGGGTGTAGCCGACGGCCAGCTTGGTGGCGATCTTCGCGATCGCGAAGCCGGTGGCCTTCGAGGCCAGAGCGGACGAGCGGGAGACGCGCGGGTTCATCTCGATGACGACCACGCGGCCAGTCTCCGGCTCGATGGCGAACTGGATGTTGCAGCCGCCCGTGTCGACGCCGACTTCGCGGATGACGTTGATCGAGATGTCGCGCAGGTTCTGGTACTCGCGGTCGGTCAGGGTCATGGCCGGTGCGACCGTGATGGAGTCGCCCGTGTGGACGCCGACCGGGTCGAAGTTCTCGATGGAGCACACGACGACGACGTTGTCGTTCTTGTCGCGCATCATCTCCAGCTCGTACTCCTTCCAGCCGAGGATGGACTCCTCCAGGAGCACCTCGGTGGTCGGCGAGTACTGCAGGCCGGCACCGGCGATCCGGCGCAGGTCTTCGGCGTTGTACGCCATGCCGGAGCCGAGCCCGCCCATGGTGAACGAGGGACGGACCACCATCGGGTAGCCGAGCTGGTCGACGGCGGCGAACGCCTCCTCCATGGAGTGGACGATCACGGACCGGGCCGATTCCGCGCCGGAGCGCTCGACGACGCCCTTGAACTTCTCGCGGTCCTCGCCGAGTTCGATGGCGGCGATGTTCGCGCCGATCAGCTCGACGTCGTACTCGGCCAGCACGCCGTTCTTGTCCAGGGCGATGGCCGTGTTCAGCGCGGTCTGCCCGCCGAGAGTCGGCAGGACGGCGTCGGGGCGCTCCTTGGCGATGATCTTCTCGACGACTTCGGGCGTGATGGGCTCGACGTAGGTGGCGTCGGCGAACTCGGGGTCGGTCATGATGGTCGCCGGGTTCGAGTTGACGAGGATGACGCGCAGGCCCTCCTCCTTGAGGACGCGCAGGGCCTGCGTGCCGGAGTAGTCGAATTCGGCGGCCTGGCCGATGACGATCGGGCCGGAGCCGATGACGAGGACGGACTTCAGATCTTCGCGCTTCGGCATTAGTTCTCTTCCTTGGTCGTTGCGGTCTCGGCCGCCATGACGTCGATGAAACGGTCGAACAGGTAGGCGGAGTCGTGCGGGCCCGCCGCGGCCTCGGGGTGGTACTGGACGGAGAACGCCGGCAGGTCCAGGCAGCGCAGGCCCTCCACGACGTCGTCGTTGAGCGAGTAGTGGCTGACCTCGACCCGGCCGTAGCGGCCGTTGGGGGCGGTGGCTGCGCCGTCGCGGGGCGCGTCGACGGCGAAGCCGTGGTTCTGGCTGGTGATCTCGACGCGGCCGGTGGTCTTGTCCATCACCGGCTGGTTGATCCCGCGGTGGCCGAAGCGCAGCTTGTAGGTTCCGAAGCCGAGGGCGCGGCCGAGGATCTGGTTGCCGAAGCAGATGCCGAAGAACGGTGTCTTCGCGTCGAGGACCTGCTGCAGCAGCGCGACCTGGGTCTCGGCCGTGGCCGGGTCGCCCGGGCCGTTGGACATGAAGACGCCGTCCGGATTGACCGCAGCGATGTCCTCGTAGGTCGAGGTGGCCGGCAGGACGTGGACGCGGACACCGCGCTCGGCGAACCGGAACGGGGTCATGCCCTTGATGCCGAGGTCGATGGCGGCGAGCGTGAAGCGCGCCTCGCCGTCCCAGCCGCAGTCGGCCGGTTCGACGACGTAGGCCTCCGCTGCGGTGACCTCCTCCGCCAGACGGGCGCCCTTCATGGAGGGCTGGCCCGACACCTCGGCGACCAGCTCCGCCTCGGGGCGGCGGGCGGCGTCGCCCGAGAAGATGCCGCCCTTGAGCGAGCCGGCCTCGCGCAGGTGGCGGGTGATGGCGCGGGTGTCCACGCCCTGGATGCCGACGACACCCTGCTCCTCGAGCTCGGCGTCCAGCGACTTCTCGCTGCGCCAGTTCGAGGGGCGGCGGGCGGCGTCGCGGACGATGTAGCCGGCGACCCAGATGCGCCGGGATTCGGCGTCCTCCCGGTTCACACCGGTGTTGCCGATGTGCGGCGCGGTCTGGACGACCAGCTGGCGGGCGTACGACGGGTCCGTGATCGTCTCCTGGTAGCCCGTCATCCCGGTCGCGAACACGGTCTCGCCGAGCGTGGTGCCACGCGCACCATAGGAACGGCCGCGGAAGATGCGCCCGTCCTCGAGCACCAGCAGGGCCGGCTCGGCGTGAACCGGACGCGGAGTCGCCAGCTCAGAATTCGTCTGTGCAGTCACTTGGTGTCCTTCTTCTCAACATCGTGGTTGTTCTGTGGGCCGCGGGCCTCGGCAGCGTGCGCGGCGATGATCATGTCGATGGCGGCGACGGCAGCGTCGCCGTCGTCGCCGAAACGCGGACGGAAACCCGTGTCGACGGCCAGGCCGCCGAGCCGCCACTCGGCGACGATGAGCCCGTCCCGTTCGACGAACTTGCCGGCCATCCCCGACTCCCGCCGCACGCTCGTCAGGTCGGCGACCGGGACGAACACGTCCGGGGCGCCGTCGCGGGCGTAGAGCGCGCCCTCGGGGTGCACCGTCAGCACGGCGTTCGCCTTGAAGCCGAGCGAGTGGACGGCGATCCGGTCGAGCCAGTCGCCGGCCGTCGTCGTGCTGACGTACTGCCCGTCGACGGAGACGTGCGGTTCGGAGAGCCCGGCCGGGACGGCCGCCGGCGCGGGCACGTGGCCCTGGCGCCTCAGGCGGTGGCGCCAGCCGAGCGCGACGAGGCCCACGAGCACGACGCAGACCGCCAGGGTGAGGAGGACGGCGGGGACGTATTCGCTCATGCCCACTCCCCCGCGGTCCGCGGGGTGTTCAGCTCGCCGTCGAGCACCGTGGCCGTCCCGTGGAAGAACGTGGCGCGGACCCGGCCCGGCAGCTCGAGGCCGGAGAACGGGGAGTTGCGGCCCATCGTGGCCATCGCCTCCGGGTCGACGGTCCAGCGCGCGTCGGCGTCGACGAGCGTGATGTTCGCCGGCTCGCCGACCGCCAGCGGGCGCCCCTGGTCGGCGACGAGACCGATCTCGGCCGGAGTCGTCGAGGTGACGCGCGCGAAGTCCGCCCAGGTCATCATGCCGGTCTCGATCATGGTGTGCTGGACGACCGACAGGGCCGTCTCGAGCCCGGTCATGCCCATGGCCGCCTGGGCCCACTCGCACTCCTTGGCCTCCGTGGGGTGCGGGGCGTGATCCGTGCCGATGATGTCGATCGTGCCGTCGGCGAGGGCCTCGCGCAGCGCCATGACGTCCTTCTCGCGGCGCAGCGGCGGGTTGACCTTGTAGACCGGGTTGTAGGTGCGGGCCTTCTCGTCCGTCAGCAGCAGGTGGTGCGGGGTGACCTCTGCCGTGACGTTGATGCCGCGGGACTTGGCCCAGCGGATGATGTCGACGCTGCCGGCGGTCGAGACGTGGCACACGTGGAGGCGGGAGTCGACGTGCTCGGCGAGCAGGACGTCGCGGGCGATGATCGACTCCTCGGCCACGGCCGGCCACCCGGGGAGGCCGAGGACGGCCGAGACCGTCCCCTCGTTCATCTGAGCACCCTCGGTCAGACGGGGCTCCTGCGCGTGCTGCGCGACGACGCCGTCGAACGACTTCACGTACTCGAGGGCGCGGCGCATCAGCACGGGGTCGTGCACGCAGATGCCGTCGTCGGAGAAGACGCGGACGGCGGCCCGGGACTCTGCCATGGCGCCGAGCTCGGAGAGCCGCTCGCCGGCGAGGCCGACGGTGACCGCGCCGACCGGCCGGACATCGACCCAGCCGCTGCGCCGGCCGAGGCTCCAGACCTGCTCGACGACGCCGGCGGTGTCGGCCACGGGGTTGGAGTTGGCCATCGCGTGCACGGCTGTGAAGCCGCCCAGCGCGGCGGCCCGGGTCCCGGTCTCGACGGTCTCGGCGTCCTCGCGGCCCGGCTCGCGCAGGTGCGTGTGCAGGTCGACCATGCCCGGGAGGGCGATCAGCCCGTCGGCGTCGACGACGGTGGCCTGCTGCGCCCGTTCGTCGGCCGCCGCGGCGTCGCCGACCGCGGCGATGCGCCCGTCGGCGAGCAGGAGGTCGGTCGGCTCCCCGCCCAGGAGGGAGGCTCCGCGGATGAGATGGGTTTCGGTGGCTGCGGTGCTCGTCATGATTGCTCCAAAGTTTAGTTTGCTTTGGCGGGTGGTGGGTGGTGTTACGACTGCCCTGCCGGGGCCCTGTTCGCGCCGGGTGCGGCAGATCGCGCATCCCCGTCCCGCGAGGTTGTTCGGGTGCGGGCGGCGGGCTAGTGGTCGCCGGAGAGCAGCAGGTACAGGACGGCCATGCGGACGGCGACTCCGTTGCTGACCTGCTGCAGCACGACGGCGCGCGGGGAGTCCGCGGCACCGGCGGAGATCTCCAGCCCTCGGTTCATCGGCCCCGGGTGCAGGATGATGGTGTCGTCGAGGCCGCGCGCATCCAGCATGGCCAGCCGCGCGTCGTCGAAGCCCCAGCGCCGGGAGTACTCCGCGGTGCTCGGGAAGTAGGCGGCGTTCATCCGCTCGGCCTGGACGCGGAGCATCATGACGGCGTCAGGGCCGGCGGCCAGGGCGTCGTCGAGGTCGTAGTTGATCGTGCACGGCCAGGCGTCGGCGCCGATGGGCAGCAGCGTCGGCGGCGCGACGAAGGTCACGTCGGCGCCCAGCGTCTTGAGCAGCCAGAGGTTCGACCGCGCGACCCGCGAGTGCAGGACGTCGCCGACGATGACGACGCTCATGCCGTCCAGGCCGGTACCGAGCGGGTCGACGCCCTTCACCCGGGCCCAGTGCTGGCGAAGGGTGAAGGCGTCCAGCAGGGCCTGCGTCGGGTGTTCGTGCGTCCCGTCGCCGGCATTGACGACCGCGGAGGAGATCCAGTCGGTCTCCGCCAGGCGGGCGGCGGCACCGGAGGCTCCGTGGCGGATCACGACGGCTTCCGCGCCGATGGCCTCGAGTGTCTGGGCCGTGTCCTTCAGCGACTCGCCCTTCGAGACCGAGGAGCCCTTGGCGGCGAAGTTGATGACGTCGGCGCTGAGCCGCTTGGCGGCGGCTTCGAAGGAGATGCGGGTACGGGTCGAGTCCTCGAAGAAGAGGGTGGCGACGGTGCGGCCGCGCAGGGCGGGGAGCTTCTTGATCTCCCGGGTCCCGACCGTTGCCATCTCCTCGGCGACGTCGAGGATCCGGACGGCGTCCTCGCGGCCGAGGTCGTAGGTGGAGAGCAGGTGTTTCATGCGTGGTCCTCGATGACTACCTCGTTGACGGGTTCGCCGTCGAGCGCGTCGAGTTCGGCGAGCCGGACCTTGACCTTCTCGCTCGTGGCGGTGGGCAGGTTCTTGCCCACGTGGTCCGCCCGGATCGGCAGCTCGCGGTGGCCGCGGTCGACGAGGACCGCGAGCCGGACGGTCTTCGGCCGGCCGATGTCGGCCAGCGCGTCGAGTGCGGCGCGGATCGTGCGGCCGGAGTAGAGGACGTCGTCGACGAGGACTACGACCTTGTCGTCGAGCCCCCCGCCGGGGATCCTGGTCGGCGCCGGCGTGCGCGAGGTTCCGTGGCGCAGGTCGTCGCGGTACATCGTGACGTCGAGCTGGCCGACGAGCTCGTCGACCTTCACGTCCGGGTCGGCGGCGGCGATGCGCTGGCCGAGGCGTTGCGCGAGCGGGTAGCCGCGGGTGGGGATGCCCAGGAGGACGAGGTCCTCGGTGCCCTTGTTGGCTTCGATGATCTCGTGGGCGATGCGCGTAAGGACGCGTTCGATGTCGCTGCCCGTCAGGACGGTGCGCGATGTGGTGGGCACAGGTGTGCTGCGGTCCGGTGAATCCGCTGGATTCATTGCGCCGCCTCCTTCCCCGCCTCACAGGACGGAATTTAAAGGGTGACTGCCAGGAGCCAACTTACCACGCGGTTCGCGGCCGCCCTCCGGCCGCATGCACCACCGCGACGCGAACGTGACGGAGGTCATGCGGATTATTTCGGGGCCACCCGGTTGTCGAGGCCCTCGGCCTCCGTGTGGACGTCGAGACGCTGCGGCACGCCGTTGCCGGAGGCGGTGCCGCCCTGCTGCCGCGGGGCGTTCCGGGCCCGGTCCGCGCTCGCCAGGTGGCCCGGCCCGGGCAGCGATGCCGTGTCGGCGAGGTCCCAGGCCTGCAGCGCCTGGACGCTGATCCCGCGCGGCCCCGTCCTCCGGGTGATCCCGTGCATCAGCAGCAGCCGGGTGCCGAACAGGAACGGCCCGGAGCGCTGCTGCGCCTCGTGGAAGAACGTGCAGTCGACGCAGCCCGTGCCGTCGTCGACGCTGATGAAGACGACCCGCCGCCCGCCGCGCATGGGCGGGGTCTGCGTCGCCACGCGAACCCCGGCCACCAGCACCTCCGTTCCGTTGCGCAGCCCGAGCAGCTCGCTCGCGGGGGTGGTGCCCAGCCGGCGCAGGAGCGGGGCGTGGCTGTCCATCAGGTGTCCGCTGACGTCGACGGCCAGCAGGTCCAGCTCGGTGCGCACGGATTCGTCCCGGCTGGGCGCGGAGGCGCCGGTCTGCAGCATCTCGCGCTCGAGGTCCGGCAGGGGAAGCGGCTGCTGCCCCGGAAACGGGCGGCGGGACGCCGGCAGGGCCCGGACGGGCCGGCGCTGGAAGTGCAGTACCAGGTCGGCCCGGTTGCCGCGGCCGTCCTGCAGCGAGTCGAACGCCCCCAGCGCGGCGAACCGTTCGAGCGACGCCCGCTTGAGGCCGGAACGCTCCCGGACGTCGGACAGTGTCGAATAGGGCTGCCCGGACCTCAGCCGCGCGACCTCGCGGGAGGACACCCCGTACACCCCGGTGAGCGCCAGGCGGATCCCCAGAGTGCCGTCGTCGCACCGCTCCACCCGGTAGGAGGTGTCCGAGGCGTTGACGTCCATCGGCAGGATGGGGATGCCCAGGCGGCGCGCCTCCGAGACGAGCAGGCGCTTGGGGTACATGCCGGGGTCGTGCTCCCACAGGCCGGCGAGGAACGCCTCCGGGTGATGGGTTTTCAGCCACGCGCTCTGATAGGTGGGCACCGCGAACGCCGCGCCGTGCGCCTTGCAGAACCCGAAGCTGCCGAAGGCCTGCAGCGTCTGCCAGACCTCGTCGACCACGGCCGGGCTGTATCCCCGTCCGGCCGCGTGCTCGCGGAAGTACGCCTCCACCCGCGGTTCGTGCGTCGTGCTGCCGAGCAGGCGCCGGAAGACGTCCGCCTCGGCGTAGTCGCACCCGGTCATGACGTTCAGGATGCGCAGGATCTGCTCGTGGAACACCGTGACGCCGTGGGTTTCGGCGAGCGCTTCGCGGAGATCGGGGTGCGGGTACACCTCCGGCGCGAAGCCGTGCCGGTTCTCGAGGTACGGCTTGACCATGTTCGACTGCATCGGCCCTGGCCGGAAGAGGGAGATGTCGATGATCAGGTCGTTGAACTCGCGGGGTGCCAGCTTGCCGATCAGCTCGCGCTGGCCCGGCGACTCGATCTGGAAGCAGCCCAGCGTGTGGGTGCTGCGGATCAGCTCGAACGTGGACTCGTCGTCGAAGGGGATGCGTTCGAGTTCGATGGTGCCGTCCGCCTGGACGAAGTCCGGTGCCCGGCGGTCCTGCAGGTAGTCCCCGGCGGCGGCCGCCTGTTCGCCGCTCCCGTGGATGCGACGCACCTCGGAGACGGCATGCGCCATCGCACTCTGCATGCGCACGCCGAGGACGTCGAGTTTGAGCATGCCCATCGGATCCATGTCGTGCTTGTCGAACTGACTCATCGGCAGTTCCAGGCCGCTCGGCTGGACGGGGGTGCGCCGCAGCAGCGAGGTGTCCGAGAGGATCACTCCGCAGGGGTGCATCGAGATGTGCCGGGGCAGCCGGTCGAGTCGTTCGGTGAGGTCCACCAGCAGGTCGAGCTGCCGGTGGGAGCTGACCTGCTCGGAGAGCCGGGCGAGCTCGGGCTTCTCGGCGAGCGCCTCGCGGAAATTCGATGCGGAGAAGCGCCAGAGCTGTTTGGCGATGTCGTCCAGCCCGTCCGCCTCCATGCCGAGGGCGAGACCCGCGTCCCGGACGGCGCCCCGGGCGCGGTAGGCGTTCTGCATACTCATCAGGGTCACACGCTCGGAGCCGAACCGGGCGAAGATCTCCCGGTACACGCGGTGGCGCTCGGCGCTCTCGACGTCGATGTCGATGTCCGGAAGCGTGGTCCTGTTGCGCGAGAGGAAGCGCTCGAAGACGAGGTCGTGGCGCAGGGGGTCGACGTGGCTGATCCCGACCAGGTAGTTCACCAGGCTCGACGCCCCCGACCCGCGGGCGGCGTTGCGCACGCCGAGCCGGGTGATCATCTTGGAGACCTCCGCGACGGTCAGGAAGTAGGAGGCGTAGCCGAGGTCGGAGATGACGTCGAGCTCCGTGCCCAGCCGTTCCCGCAGCCGGGCTTCGGCAGCGCTGCCGGCCACCACGGCTGCCTCGCGCCCGTAGAGGCGGTCGATCCCGGCCTCGCAGCGCAGGGCGAGTTCGCGGTCGGGCGCACCGGTGATCCCGATGACTCCGGCCTCCGGCACCACCGGCATGCCCCACCCTGTGTCCCCCGCCGGGTCCAGCATGCAGGCGGCGGCCACCGCCTCGGTATCGCGCAGCAGGTCCGCGGCGGCCTCCGCCCCGTCGCCGGCCGCGTAGGCGACGTCACGGGCGATCTGCTCCATCGCGGAGCCGTCCTTGAGCCATCCCTGTCCGTTCGGCTGCCACCCGCCGGGGGTGCCCGGCGCGCTGACCTGTCCGAGGTCCCGCAGCGGGGTCAGCGCCCGGACGGCGTCGAGCACGTCGGCGGTCGCCGCCCCGTCGGGTCCGGCGTAGCGCACGGCGTTGGTCAGGACGGTGCTCACGCCCGCCGCCCGCCCGGCCCTGACCATGCGCGCCGCGTGCGACGTGCTCAGGTACGCCCCCGGCGCGTTCAGGTGCGTCACGGCCTCGACGGCCACGGACCCCGCCGGCAGGCAGCGGATCCACCGCTGCAGGAGGGCGCGCTGGCGCACCCCGTCCCGGCTCAGGGACGCCCGCCCGACGTCGGACTCCGGGCCGACCAGCACCGTCAGCACCCCCTGCTCCCCTGCGGCGCGCGCGATCTGATCGCGGGTGACGCCGACCCGGCCGTCCCCCGCGTGGGCGGCGGAGACCAGCTGGCAGAGCGCGCTGTATCCGGCGCCGCCGTCGTGCCCGTGGGCGAGGACGGTCACCCGCCCCTCCACCTCGCCTCCGGGCTTCCCGGGAGCACGACGGCGTCCGCCCCCTGCCGTTGCCGCGCCCCCGTCCGCGAGCACCGCCAGGTTGACGCCGAAGATCGCGGCGATGCCGTTCTCGCGGCAGGCCTTCAGGTGCTTGACGACCCCGTAGAGTCCGTCCCGATCGGTGCAGGCGAGGGCCGGCTGCCCGTCGGCGGCGGCGGCCGCGGCCAGGACGTCGGGGCGGTTCACCCCGTAGTGGGGGCTGAACGCGCTCGCCACGTCGAGGTGGACGAAGCCGCTCATGCCGCCTCCCGCAGCGCCTCGTGGACGCGGATCATGCGCCAACGCTTCGAGCGCTGGTGCCGCGAGAGATCGAAGGTCCGGTGCTGCCCGTCCTCCACCCCGCGGGCCTGTACCCGCCAGATCTCGTGGTCGACGAGGCCGCGACCGCTCCCCCGCTGCGCCCGCTGCTCCTCGGCCCACCAGCTGCGCCGTTCGAACCACCGCACCGGCTCCGCCGAGACGGCATAGTCCTGCCCCTGCCAGTGCAGTCTTTCCGGCACCCCGGCCGGGGAGCAGCTGATCTCGATGCCCTGAGTGAATAGGCCCATGTGTGGAAACCTCCATGCCCGGCGCCGGCAGTGTGAGCGGTTGCGCGGCGCGTGGAAACGGGGAAGTCCTCGCCCTCGGGAAGCGGGAAGACGAGAACTCCATTGTATTCGAAAGTTTGTTCGAATGCATGCTGAAGGGTACCCGCTAGAACCCGCAGAATGGGTGCAGCTGCGCAGCGCAGGCTAGAACAGGGCGCTGACCGGCTCGATCAGCCCGGGGCCGTCGTTGCGGACGTTCCCGACAGCGGCGCCGACGGGGTCCAGGCGCCAGGAGGCGGCGACGTCGTACGCCTCGGCGCGGATGCGCTCGACCAGGGGTGACGCCTCGCGCCCGGCGGGGTCCAGCCAGCCGGCCAGCCCCTCGCGCGAGAGCGGGACGGGCAGCCGGTCGTGCAGCCGCCCCAGGTCGCCGAGCACTCCCCCGGACCCGGGATCGGGCGAGGGCATCGTGACGATGCTCGTCGAGAGCATCCAGCCGCCCGGCTCTCCCGCGGCCACCTCCGGGTCCCTCCACCACTCGTAGAGGCCGGCGAAGAAGCTCAGGCCCCCGCCCTCGGGGTGCACGAAGTACGGCTGCTTGGCCGCGGAGCGCCCGGCCCCCTGGCGCTTCCACTCGTAGTAGCCGTCCATCGGCACGGCGCACCGGCGGGAGACGACGGCGGAGCGGAACATCGGCTTCTCGGTCACCGTCTCGCTGCGCGCATTGAACGCCCGCACGCCGATCCTGGGGTCCTCGGCCCAGCGCGGAACGAGGCCCCAGTGCGCGACGTGCACCTCCCGGCGCGCCTCGCCGTCGACCAGACGTTCGAGCACGATCGGCACGTCGGAGGTCGGCGCGACATTCCAGGAGGGGTGGAGATCGCGCCCCTCGAGCTGTTCACCCAGGAGAGCATCGGCCTCAGCCATCAAGTCGCCGGAAGCCCTCGCCATCACGTATCGGCCGCACATGCGCCCATGGTAGACCCTGCGGCCCGTGAATACCGGCGCATCCGCAGCAGGCCGCGCCCTCAGGTCAGATGGTCGAACTCGCCGCCTGCCCAGGCGGCATGGCGTCGCGCGGAATACCGCAAGGCCTCCTTCGCCCCGGATTCCAGGCTGTTCCCGAAGTTGGCGTAGACGCGGTCAAATTCCAGGGGCTCCAGCTGCTCGACGATGCGCTGCGCCACCGCGCCGGAGAGCGGGATGTAGTTGGGGTAGGACCACATGAAACTCAGCGTCCGCCCGTCCGGGTTGGGTGCGACGGCGTCACCGGCCAGCAGCACGCCCCTGCCCTCCGCGCCGGCTCGCCACAGGGCGACGGCGCTGCCGGGGAAATGGCCGCCGACGCGGTGCAGGGTCATCTCCTGATCGACCTCGACGCTCTCGCCCCAGAGCTCGACCGCCGGGTCGCCCCGGCCCAGCCACTCCCGGTCCGCTTCGTTGACGAGCACGGGCACACCACCCAGCGCCCGGCTCCACTCCACCTGCACCCCGAACATGTGCGGGTGACTGGCCGCGACGGCTCGAATCCGCCCCAGCGCGGCAACCGCAGCGACGGCCTCGTCATCGACGTAGGCCGGAGGGTCCCACAGGAGCCCGCCGTCCACCGTGGTGGCCACGAGCGCCGTATGGCCGATGCCCACCTTCGGATGGGCCCGCAGGCCGGTCAGACCCGGCTCGAATTCCCGCAACCGCACCTCGTGCTCCGGCGACAAGTCCTCCACCGCGAGCCACCGCTGGCCCGAGTCGGGGACGTACTGGCGCTCGTCGGCACAGATGGGGCACGTCGCGGGCAGCGGCCCCTCGCGCTCGACCCCGCACGTGGCGCAGATCCTCATGGTCCTCCTCCGCGGCGTCCCGTGGCTCTCGCGCCCAGCCTTCCCCGCACCCGCGCCCGAAGTCAACAGCTCGGCGCGCGCTTGCACCGCTGAGCACGGTCCGAGGAGGACGACGAAACATCAGGCGTGCAGCTCAAGGCTCACTGCGCGCAGACCCGCGTAGGATGAACAGATGCAGCCGACGGCCCGTTTCTGCACCTCAGCCGACGGGACCGGCATCGCCTTCGAATCGCGCGGTTCCGGCCCCACCCTGGTGCGCGTCGGCACGTGGCTGACCCACCTGAGGCACGACGCGGACAGCCCCCTGTGGTCGCACTGGCTCGAGGCCCTGTCCGCCGGCCGCACCCTGGTCCGATACGACGAGCGGGGATCCGGCGCCTCGGACCGCGACACCGAACGGTTCTCCATCGAGGCGTGGGTCGAAGACCTCGAGGCGGTGGTCGACGCGGCCGACCTCAGGGAGTTCTCCCTCCTGGGCATGTCGAACGCCGCGGCCGTCGCCGTCGCCTACGCCGCTCGTCATCCCGACCGCGTGGACCGACTCCTGCTGTACGGCGGATTCGCGCAGGGCCGCCTGCGCCATGACACCTCCCCACGAGCCCGCGCCGAGGCGGATCTGATGGTCGACCTGATCAGGACCGGGTGGGGCAAGGCGAACCCGGCCTTCCGCAGGATCTTCACCACGCTGTTCGTGCCGGACGCGAGCATCGAGCAGATGACCTGGTTCGACGAGATGCAGCGAATCTCCGCTTCTCCGGATACGGCCGCCTTGATGCGGAACGCCCGCCAGCGGATCGACGTCCTCCCGCTCCTCCCGCGGGTCAAGGCGCCCACACTGGTCATGCACGCCCGGGACGACGCCGTCGCACCGTTCGAGCAGGGCCGGGTCCTCGCGGCCGGTATCGACGGCGCGCGCCTCGTCCCCCTGGACGGGCGGAACCACATCCTGCTGGCGGACGAGCCCGCGTGGCCGGCCTTCACCCGTGAGCTCGACGGCTTCCTGGGCGGCGGGGCCAGTGCCGGATCCGCGACGGGGTCGCTGACTGCGCGGCAGACCGACGTGTTGCGGCTTCTGGCCGGTGGCCGGAGCAATGCGGAGATCGCGGCGGCCCTGCACCTCAGCGAGCACACCGTCCACCGGCACGTCGCGAACATCTATCGCACGCTCGGACTCGGCTCGCGCGCAGCAGCTGCGGCGTACGCCGCCCTCAGGGGCATTGTCTGAGGGCGGCGCTCCGGCGACCGGTTCAGGCCGCTCCGCCGCCTGCGGCGAGTGCGTGGACATCGGCGGTGGTGAGGGCGTTGCCCGCGATTCCCCAGTCTCCGCTGGCGACTTCGTGGATCACACACCACGTGACTGGACGCATGTTCTCGCCCTCGACGGCGACCATGGCGTCGGTGAGTCTGGCGATGATCTCGGTCTTCTGCCCGGGGGTGAAGACATCCTTGATGACGTTTACCTGGATGAGCGGCATGATCCTGAACCTTCCGGAGAGCCCCTGGATGGGACCGTCTGATCTCAGTATCGGCCCGGAGCCGGCCCCCACGCTTCGGCCGTGCGGGCCATCTTCCGTGCGCCCGGGATGGCCCGCACGGGCCGATGGCCCGGGTGCTCCCAGTGACTGATCACGCGACTCGTTAAACAAAGAAGTCCCGGGACATCGAATGAACGATGTCCCGGGACTTCACATCGTGGAGGTAAGGGGATTCGAACCCCTGACCTTCTGCATGCCATGCAGACGCGCTACCAACTGCGCCATACCCCCGGAATGGAGTGCCGCCGCGGAACCTTCCCACGACAACTCGTCCATCATAGTAGAGGATTCGGAACCTCACAAATCAGGCCCGGCTCCCCCGTCTATTCGGCCGAGGCGGCCTCTCCCGGCTTGGCGAAGGACGGCAACTCGATCGTCGGGCAGTCGCTCCAGAGCCGGTCCAGCGCGTAGAAGACCCGGTCCTCGGTGTGCTGGACGTGGATGACGACATCCAGGTAGTCCAGCAGCACCCAGCGGCCCTCGCCCCGGCCCTCGCGGCGAGCCGGTTTGAGGTCCAGCTGTTCCAGCAGCGCTTCCTCGATGCCGTCGACGACGGCGTTGACCTGCCGCTCGGTTTCGGCCGAGGCGATGAAGAAGGCATCGGTGATGCCCAGTCGTTCGCCGACGTCGATGGCCATCAGGTTCTCGGCCAGTTTGTCGTCAGCCGCCTTGGCGGCGATGTTGATGATGTTCTGAGTGTGCTCGTTGAGCGCCACGGGTCTCCCTCGCTGGAAATTCTCTAGTTGCTGTTGGTGATCATCACGAGGCCCGCGATGAAGGTGGCCAATCCGACGCCCAGGGCGCCGAACGACACGAAGAGCCACAGGTTGGCTCGGCGGATGCCTGCTGTCACGGAGTCGAGCGGGTCGAGTCCCTGCGCCTTCACGGCCGCCAACGGCTGACCGCCTGGCCCGGCCTCGCCCGCAGCCCGGTGGCCGCCGGCCTCCGGTCCGGACTCACCCGGCGTATCCGCCGAGTCGTAGTCCGCCTCCGCGACATCGGCCGCCTGCTGCTCGGCTTCCTCCGTGCTTCGTCCCGCGGACTTGCCGCGCGACGAGAAGTCGAGCTCCACCCCGCTCGTCGGCGGACCCGAGATCCCGGTGTTGACGAGCTGGCGTTCGGCTTCCGTGCCGACGAACTGGTTCATCGAACCGGTGAACGGATTCGAGCTGACCTGGTTCAGGCGCTGCACATTCTCGGCCTCGAGACGACGCCGTTCAGCAATGCGGCGGTTGATGATCGCCGCGCGGGCGGCGTGCTCGCGCTGGGCCGCCAGAGTCTCGAGGTCGATCAGCCCCGTATCGTCGGTCGGATAGTCCGCTTCCGTCGCCGGCCCGTCGACGTCGTGCCCAGCCGTATCCGGCTTGGCCTTCTTCTGCTCTTCGAGCGCCTCTTCGACGCTCATCTCGCCCTGGGCGACTCGCTGTCCCGATGCCGCGGGCGGGACGACGGGCCGTGGGGCGGTGTCGAGGTCCGCCGCTTCCTCCGGCGACTCCGCACCCTGCGGCCCGACGGGCGCCGATTCCGCACCACCGTTCTCCGTCGCCGGCTTCTCCTGCCGGCCTGCCGCGGACTTGGCAGCTGCCAGCGCCTGCAGACGCAGTTGACGGCGTGTCAGCGGCGCCGGATCGTCCGCCGGAGCCGGAGCCGGGGCGGTCTCGGCAGCTCGACGACGGCGCAGGTCCTCGCGGTCGCGCGCACGCTGAAGCGAACTCCGCTCCCGACGCTCCGGAACCGCGTCCACCGGGACCTCCGCCGCACGGCGGCTCCGGTTGGCCCGCTGGACGCGCTGAACGGTGTCGTCGGCAGTCGCCTGCTCGGGCTGTGCAGCGTCGGCCTCCGGATCGGTCGGGGAACCGGGCGCAACGCCGCCGGCCGCCGGCTCATCGGTGTGCGCCTCGGCGGCCTCTGATTCGGCACGCTCCGCAGTCTCCTGCGCGCGCCTTCTTTCCCGCAGAGCTCGCCTGGTGAGGGCGGGCTCTCCTTCGTTGCTCATGCTGTCCATTCCCGGTTAAGCATTCTCGGCATCTGACGTTTCCAGATACAACTTGTGTTTTGCGATGTGCTGGACCACACCGTCCGGTACGAGGTACCAGACGGGCTGATGGTCCCTCACGCGGTTCCGGCAGTCCGTCGACGAGATCGCGAGTGCCGGAATCTCCAGCAGGCTGACGTCTTGGCGCCCCAGATCCGGCAACTCGTGGCCCGGCCGGGTGACCCCGACGAAGTGCGCCAGCCCCCAGAGCTCGTCAACGTCCTTCCAGGACATGATCTGCTCCAGTGCGTCCGCGCCGGTGATGAAGAACAACTCCGCTTCGGGACGCTGCTCGCGCAGATCTCGTAGCGTATCGATCGTGTACGTCACGCCCGGACGATCGATGTCGACGCGGCTGACGGTGAATCGGGGGTTCGATGCCGTCGCGACGACGGTCATCAGGTACCGGTGCTCGGACGGCGACACCTGCTTGTGCTGCTTCTGCCACGGTTGACCGGTCGGTACGAAGACCACCTCATCCAGACCAAACTTGGCGGCGACCTCGCTGGCCGCCACCAAGTGGCCGTGATGAATGGGGTCGAACGTACCGCCCATAACCCCCAACCGGACCTTGCGGCCCGCCGTCTTGGAGCTAGTGATTGGCTCCACCGTGGTTGTTGGGGTGCTGACGGTGCGGATCCACGGTCTCGGCGTGGGCGTCGTGGCCCAGACCCCGGTTCGCGAACGAGACGGTGATCAGAAGCAAGAGCAGGAAGGCCGCCATGATGCCACCGCCAATCAACAACGCGTAGTTTCCGGCGCTTTCTGCCTCGGCGGCTGCGGTTACAATGCCGGAGGCGATGAGCTGATCGAGCATGTATCTCCCTTATCTCTTGGCGAACCCGTCACACCCCGAGGGGCGGGCGGAGTCTGTAGTCTGCACCCAATGGTACCCACTGACAGGGCTCCGCCACGAATGACTCGCGTGTCCCTACGGGCGGATCTGCCCGTCGCCCTGGATGATCCACTTGGTGGTGGTCAGCTCGCGCAGGCCCATCGGACCCCGCGCGTGCATCTTCTGCGTGGAGATGCCGACCTCGGCCCCCAGTCCCAGTTGGCCGCCGTCGGTGAAACGGGTCGAGGCGTTGACGATCACGGCGGCCGAATCGATCTCGCGGACGAACCGTTCGGAACGCGCCAGGTCATTCGTCAGAATCGCCTCGGTGTGACCGCTGGAGTACTGGCGGATGTGATCCATGGCGGCGTCGAGCGAGTCGACGACTGCCACCGCGATGTCCATGTCGAGGTACTCCGTCGCCCAGTCCTCGTCCGTGGCGGGAACCGTGTTCAGCCCCGCCGCCAGCTCCGCAGCGCGTTCGTCGACGTGCAGCCGCACGCCGGCGTCCGAGAGCTTCGTCAGGACCTCCCGCGCCACAGCGGAATCCTTGTGGACCAGCAACGTCTCGGCCGCGTTGCAGACGGACGTGCGGTGCGTCTTCGCGTTGACGACGATCGGAACCGCCAGCTCCTCGGTGGCCGACTGGTCGAGGAAGATGTGGACGTTGCCCTCACCGGTCTCGATGACCGGCACGGAGGCGTTCTTGACCACGGCCTGGATCAGGTTGCGCCCGCCGCGCGGCACCAGCACGTCGACCTTGCCGCGAGCACCCATCAACGCGGTCGCGCCCGGACGCCCCAGCTCGTCGATGCCCTGCACTGAGTCGGCCGGCAGGCCGACACCCTCGAGCGCCTCCCGAATCAGGCCGATCAGGACCTTGTTGCTCTCCTCGGCGGCGGAACCACCGCGCAGGAGCACGGCGTTGCCGCTCTTGAGGGCGATGCCCGCGATATCCACGGTGACGTTCGGACGCGCCTCGTAGATCGCGCCGACGACCCCGAGCGGGACGTGCACCTGACGCAGACGCAGCCCGTTCGGAAGCGTCTGGCCGCGCAGGACCTCGCCGACCGGATCCGGCAGGCCGGCCAGGTCCTCGAGCGCGGAGATCAGGCCGTCGATGCGGGCGTCGTCCAGACGCAGCCGGTCGAGCAGCGCCTGCGACGTGCCGTTGGCCTCTCCACGCTCGAGATCCTTCTTGTTTCCCTCGAGGATGGCAGCGCGGTTGGAGTCCAGCTTCTCGCCGATGGCGCCCAGAGCGCGGTCCTTGTGGTCCCGGTTGGCCTGGGCCAGGACGCGGGACGCAGTGCGTGCCCGGTCCGCCTTGGCGGCGATCGCTGCCTCGACGTCGGTTGCGGAAGTTTCGGTGATGGTGTCGGTCATGTCTCCCCCTGGGGGTTGAGTGGCTTCGAGTGGACGGGTGCTAGCGGCGGCGGACTACCACCACCAGGTCATCTACGTGAACAACGGAACGCGCGTAACGCTTCCCCTGCTTCTTCGAGAGCTCTCGTGTGGTCTTGCCGATCATGGCCGGAAGCTCGTCGTTGTCGTAGTTGACGATGCCGCGCGCGATGATCTTGCCCTTCTTGTCGGTCAGTTCGACGACGTCGCCGGCATTGAAGTCGCCGCTGACCGAGGTGATGCCTGCCGGGAGCAGGGACTTCTTCCCGCCGGCAATGGCCTTGACGGCGCCGGCGTCGAGCACGAGGCGGCCGTCAGGGTCGGCGAGGTGCTCGAGCCAGAGCATGCGGGCCGAACGGCGCACGCCGCGCGTGGCGAACCACGTTCCGACGTCTTCACCCTCCAGCACGCGGCCGACGTTCGCGGCCGAGGTGACGAGAGCGGGAATGCCGGACTCCGCCGCCATCGTCGCGGCCCGGACCTTCGTGGCCATGCCGCCGGTGCCGATCCCCGAGCCGGTGCCGCCGATCTCGACGCCGTCGAGATCGGCCGGGGAGTCCACGCGGCTGATGCGCGTGGCGCCCTTCTGCGGCGGCCCGTCGTACACCGCGTCGACGTCGGAGAGCAGCACGAGCGTCTCCGCCTTGACGAGGTCGGCGACGAGGGCGGCCAGGCGGTCGTTGTCGCCGAAGCGGATCTCGTGGGTCGCCACCGTGTCGTGCTCGTTGATGATCGGCAGGACGCCGAGATCGAGCAGGCGGTTCAGGGTGTTGAATGCGTTGCCGTACTGCTCACGGCGGTTCAGATCCTCCGCGGTCAGCAGGACCTGGCCGACGGTGACGCCGTGCTTGGCGAACTCGTCGACGTACTGGGCCACCAGGTGGCCCTGCCCGACGGCGGCCGCAGCCTGCTGGGTGGCGAGGTCGCGGGGGCGCCGCTGGATGCCCATCGGCGACAGGCCGGCGGCGACGGCACCCGAGGAGATCAGGATGATCTCCGTACCGGCGGCGCGGGCCCTGCCGAGCGTGTCGACAAGCGCCTTCAGGGCATCCTCGCTGACGCCGCCGTCAACGGTGGTCAGGGAGGATGAGCCGACTTTGACGACGATTCGTCCTGCACGTGTGATATCGGACCGCTCGCGAACCGCGGACGGTTTGCGAGTTTCTTTCATCCTCAGGCGTTGCTTCATCCCTTGTCGCTGTCTCCTTCAGGGGCGGGCATCTTGTAATTGACCGATTCCGTCCAGATCCCAGCTTTGCGCTCGGCCTCCATCTCGTCGCGGGCTGCCTGCTTGGCATCCCGACGAGCCTGGTGGTCCTCGCGTTTCTGCTGACGCGTCGGGCGGTTGGCTTCGTCCAACCGCACGTCCTGACCTCGGCGCGAACCCAGGAGTTCGGCACCGGCGCTCATGGTCGGCTCCCAGTCGAAGACCACGCTGTCGTGCTCGTCTCCGATCACGACGGCGTCGCCCGGCTGAGCGCCCACCTTAAACAGTTCATCCTCAACGCCAAGCTTGGCGAGACGGTCGGCAAGGTAGCCCACAGCCTCGTCATTCCGGAAATCCGTCTGCTTGACCCAGCGAACCGGCTTCTCTCCGATAATACGGAAGAGCGGCTCGAGATTCCGCTCTTCGCGCCGAATTGTGAACGCACGTTGATTGCCGGCGCGGCGTTTGATAACGGGCGCCTCGACGACCGGCGGCGCGGCATCGATTCTGGCCCGTGCTTCCGCGACCAGATCGGCCATCGCGAACGCGATCTCGCGCAGGCCGGTACGCGCCAAAGCGGAGATTTCGAAGACCCGGTAGCCTCTCTTTTCCAGCTCAGGGCGAACAAAATCGGCCATGTCCTGGCCGTCGGGCATGTCGACTTTGTTCAGGGCGATCAGCTTGGGCCGCTCGTTGAGCGGGATCAGCTGGCCGTCGGATCCGGCGAACGTCGAGTCGACCTCGTACTGCTCGAGCTCCGCCTCGATGATGTCGAGGTCGGAGATCGGGTCGCGATCCGTTTCGATGGCCCCGCAGTCGAGGACGTGCACGAGGGCCGCGCAGCGCTCGACGTGGCGCAGGAATTCGTGCCCGAGGCCTTTGCCCTGGCTGGCTCCCGGAATCAGTCCCGGGACGTCTGCCACGGTGAACCGCGTCGTCCCAGCCTCGACGACGCCCAGATTCGGGATCAGCGTAGTGAACGGGTAGTCGGCGATCTTCGGCCGCGCGGCCGACAGGGCCGCGATCAGGCTCGACTTGCCGGCTGACGGATAGCCGACGAGGGCGATGTCCGCCACCGTCTTGAGCTCGAGCACAATGTCCAGTTGTTCGCCTGGGATGCCGAGCAGTGCGAATCCGGGCGCTTTGCGCTTCCTGGAGGCCAGCGCGGCGTTGCCGAGACCGCCCTGCCCGCCGGCGGTCACCGTGTACTCCGTGCCCTCGCCCACGAGATCAGCCAGGATGTTCCCGGCACGGTCCTTGACGACGGTCCCCTCCGGTACCGGCAGGATCAGGGATTCGCCGTGCCGGCCGGGGCTGTTGTCGCCCTTGCCGCCTTCGCCGTTGCTCGCGTTGCGGTGCGGCAGGTGGTGGTAGTCGAGCAACGTGGTGGTCTGGGTGTCCACGCGCAGGATCACATCTCCGCCGTTGCCGCCGTTGCCGCCATCGGGCCCGCCGAGGGGCTTGAACTTCTCACGATGGACGGAGACGCAGCCATGCCCGCCCGTGCCACCGGACACATGCAGGACTACGCGATCGATGAACGCTGCCACGGATTGGACTCCTCACGATTGCTGCACCCAATGCTCGGGTGCTGATACGACGATCGACGACTTGACGTCGTCGTTCTCTCTCCGACGGTAGACCACCGTCGGGGAAAATAACACTGGATAGACGACTGGAGGGTGGGCCCGCAGGCCCACCCTCCAGTCTAGATAATTCTTCGTTGACGAACCCGTCAACCGATGACTTGGTCAGTCAGCGGAGACGATGTTCACCACGCGGCGACCACGGCGAGAACCGAACTCGACCGAGCCGGCAGCCAGGGCGAACAGGGTGTCGTCGCCACCGCGGCCGACATTGGCGCCCGGGTGGAAGTGCGTGCCGCGCTGGCGAACCAGGATCTCTCCAGCGGAGACGTCCTGTCCACCGAAGCGCTTCACGCCGAGGTACTGTGCGTTGGAATCGCGGCCGTTGCGAGTGGAGCTCGCACCCTTCTTATGTGCCATTGAATATGCCTACCTTCAGATCAGGGGGTTGCTGGTCTCTTCAATCGCCTCAGGCGATCGAAAGGACCTTGACCTTGGTCAGAGCAGCGCGGAAGCCCTGGCGCTTCTTGTAACCGGTCTTGTTCTTGAACTTCTGAATGACGATCTTGGAGCCACGGAAGGACTCGACGACCTCGGCCGTGACCTTGACCTTGGCCAGTTCGTTAGCAGCAGAAGTCACCTTGTCACCATCGACCAGCAGCAGGGCGGGGAGCTCAATGGTGCCGCCGGCAGCTACGGGAACGCGGTCAAGGGTAACGAAGTCTCCTACGGAGACCTTCTCCTGGTGGCCGCCAGCGCGGACAATTGCGTACACCACTTTGGTACTCACTTCTCTCGACGATCTTAATCTCATTACTGCGCAGAGGTGCCCCGAACAGGGCCACAACAGTAGCCCCGGTAAGCTCCAGGATTTGCGCCGTGCAGTCACGCCGATTGGAAAAGGATCCGATGAGCGGCGTTCGCACCGAAGAACTAGACTACGCTAGTTCGACCCCCGGGGGCAAATACAACGTCCCCCGGCGAGTCGTCAAGACCTGCGAGCGGCGGAGTTTCCAATTCCGCGCCCCATGGTCCTCCTAGCCTGTCCAGCTGCTTCGCCTCTTTAGAGTTCCGACGCGGGCACGCCCACGCCAAAAATTGTCGGTTCCGACCCGCTGGTCGGAACATCCCGCGCGGTCGGCAGCTCGCCGACCGTGTGCGCGGTCCCCTCGGCGGCGGGGGCACCGCCGCGCTCGACGGGGGTCTCGCCCGAGCCCTGGGCGCTCGTCGCCACGCGCGACCCGCGACCCCGACGCCTGCCTGGTGCCGGCGCGGCTTCGGGCGCGGCTTCGGGCGCGGCGCGTTCCGGAACAGGGGCGGGTTCGACCGCCGGCTCGGGGAGCACCTCCGCAGGCTTCCGCTCGGCCGGCCGCTCCTCCGCCTGCACCGGCTCCGCGCCGGCCTCCGGCGTGCCGAAGGCCGCCGTCAGGCTCTCGAGGGTCAGCTCGGGGCTCTGCGCGGGTGCGGTCGCCTTGCGGCGTCCGCGGCGGGAGCGCGGAAGCCTCACCTTCTCCCCCGCGATCTCGACCACCGGTTCGCCTTCGCGCCCGGGCTCGGCACCGGCCGGCTGCCGGTCCGGTTCCGCAGCCGGCTGCTCGGCGCGGCTCTGCGGCCGATCCTGCGCGGGCTCCGGCTTCTTCTCCGCTCCGCCCTCGTTCTCGTGGGCGGCGTGCGCGGCGGCCGCGATGTTCGCCAGCGCCTCACGGGTGGCGCTGGCCTTGGCCTCGCGCTCGTCGTCGTTCGACGCGTTCTCGCCGCCCTGGGACTTCTTCTTGCCGGCGTCCTGGCCCTTGCCTGCGTCCTGGCTCTTGCCGTCGCCGCCCTTGCCGTCGCCCTTGCGACGGCGGCGTCCCGAGCGGTCGCCGGCCGGTTCGCCGACGGAGTTGTGGGCGCGACGGTGCTCGACCGGCTCGTCGTGGGTGATGACACCCCGGCCGGCGCACGCTTCGCAGTCCTCGCTGAAGACTTCGAGCAGGCCGGTGCCCATGCGCTTGCGCGTCATCTGGACGAGTCCGAGCGACGTCACCTCCGCGACCTGGTGCTTGGTGCGGTCGCGGCCGAGGCACTCGACCAGGCGGCGGAGCACGAGATCGCGGTTCGATTCAAGCACCATGTCGATGAAGTCGATGACGATGATGCCGCCGATGTCGCGCAGGCGCAGCTGCCGGACGATCTCCTCGGCCGCTTCCAGGTTGTTCTTGGTGACGGTCTCCTCGAGGTTGCCGCCGGACCCGGTGAACTTGCCGGTGTTGACGTCGACGACCGTCATGGCCTCGGTGCGGTCGATCACGAGCGAGCCGCCCGAGGGCAGGAAGACCTTGCGCTCCAGCGCCTTGTAGATCTGCTCGTCGATCCTGTGGGCGCTGAAGATGTCCTCCTCGGCCTCCCACTTCTGGAGCCGCTCGAGAAGGTCCGGCGCCACATACGTCACGTAGGCCTCGATCGTGTCCCAGGCCTCGTCGCCGGAAACGACCAGCTGGGAGAAGTCCTCGTTGAAGACGTCGCGCACGACCTTGATGGTCAGGTCGGGTTCCGAGTAGAGCAGCTCCGGCGGGGTCGTCTTGTTCGACGAGGACTTGTGCTCGATGTCCTCCCACTGGGCGCGCAGGCGGTTGATGTCGTGCATCAGCTCCTCCTCGCTCGCGCCCTCTGCCGCGGTGCGGACGATCACGCCGGCGTTCTCCGGCAGGTGGTCCTTGAGGATCTTCTTCAGGCGGTTCCGCTCGACATCCGGCAGCTTGCGGGAGATGCCGGTCATCGAACCGCCCGGCACGTACACGAGGTAGCGTCCCGGAAGCGAGACCTGCCCCGTGAGTCGGGCGCCCTTGTGCCCGACCGGGTCCTTGGTGACCTGCACGACGACGGACGCGCCCGACTTCAGCGCGTTCTCGATGCGCCGCGGGGAACCGTCCAGATTCGCGGCGTCCCAGTTGACCTCGCCCGCGTAGAGCACGGCGTTGCGGCCCCGGCCGATATCGATGAAGGCGGCCTCCATCGACGGCAGCACGTTCTGCACCTTGCCGACGTAGACGTTGCCGATCAGCGAATCCTGCTGCGTCTTGGACACGAAGTGCTCAGCGAGCACACCGTCCTCGAGGACGCCGATCTGGATCCGGTCGTCGGCGTGGCGGACGATCATCTTGCGGTCCACCGATTCGCGGCGGGCGAGGAACTCGGCCTCGGTGATGACCTGGCGGCGGCGCCCGGAGTCGCGGGACTCCCGGCGGCGCTGGCGCTTCGCCTCGAGGCGGGTCGACCCCTTGACGCTCGTCACCTTGTTCGAGGCGGGCTCGCCGCCACGGGGCGTGCGCACGCGCGTCACGGTCCCGGGAGGATCCTCCTCCGACCCGCCGGTCAGTTCGAGGTCGGCGTCGCCGCGGCGGCGACGACGACGGCGGCGCGACGTCACGCTCTCGTCCTCCGCCGGCTCCTGCTGGTCCTCGGCGACCTCCTGCTCGTCCCGGCCGCCCTTGCGGCGGCGGCGCGAGCGGCGGTTGCGGCCGGCGTCGGCCGACTCGGCGTCCTGCTCGTCCTGCCCGGCGGCTTCGGCCGGGGCCTCGTCGTCCGGTTCCCCGGCCGGGGGAACCGTCGTCAGATCGGGCGCCTGGAAGAGCACGGACGTCGCCGATGGCGCGGCCTTGAACGGGTCGCCTTCCGACGCCTCGCCCTCTGCGGCCGCCACGGGCTCCGCGACGGGACCGGAGGGAACCGCCGGTTCGGCCGGCTGCTCTCCGCCGGTCGCCGGATCGGAGTCGGCGGGGGCCGGCGCTTCGACGGCCTTCTTGGCACGGGACTTGCGGGGCGCGCGCTTGGCCGGGGCCTTCTTCTCGACGGACTCCTCCTGGACGTCCTCGGACGCGGCGTCCTGCGCCGGCTCTGCCGGGGTGGCCTCATCCGCGGCCGGGGTCTCCGCGGCCTTCTTGGCACGCGAGGCTCGCGGAGCCCGCTTGGCAGGAGCCTTCTTGGCAGGCTTCTCGGCGGCCTCGTCAGGACCGCCCGCGGCGTCGGCCGTCGCCTCGCCCGCCCCGGCGGACTCGAGCTCCGCAGCCTCGGCGGCCTTCTGGGCCGCCGTCTTCCGGGGGCGGCGAGCACGCTTCTTCGGCGCGGTCTCCGCTGCGCCCTCGGGCGCGTCCTGCGCGGCTGGTGCCGCGATCTCGAGTTCTGCTGCCTGCGAGGGTGTCTCTGTGGTTTCGTCCATGGGACTTGCATCTCCTAGTCGACGGCTCGTCCACAGCGACGCCGCCGGCGGTCGTTCGGTCCTGTGGGCCGCCGGCTCCTCGCCGGCGCGGCCACGGACCGGAAGTCAGTAGCTATCCGTCCGGGTGCGCCCATTCGTTCTCCGGGTCGCGCCCCTCGTGGACGGACCAGCGGCGCTTTTCCTGGCATGCCGCTTTCTGTTGCGGCGGCCGGGAGCGGAAATCGTGTCGACGGTCTGTGGTTCTCCGTCGTGTCGAAACATCGCTCGAGGGCCTGGAAGCCTGTCGCTGGGTTGCCCGTGGACTGTGGATCCATGGCCAACCACCGCCATTGTCTCACACCCCGGAATCCTCACAGGCGGCGGGTCCGGCGACGGACGGGTTTAGTCCCTAGACTGTGAGCATGTCAGACACCGTGCAGGCGCCAGAGTCGCGCTCCTCTTCGACCGGAAAATCCTTCGGCTGGCTGCTCGCCATCACGGGCACTGTCGCGTGGCTCGCGTCGATCACGCTCGTCCTGGAGCGGCTCGAGCTCTACAAGGACCCGGACCACGTGACGAGCTGCGACATCAACCCGTGGGTGTCGTGCGGTGCCGTCATGCAGGAGTGGCAGGCGGCCCTGTTCGGCTTCCCGAATCCGTTCATCGGCGTGGTCGGCTTCGCGGTCGTGATGACGATCGGCGTGTCGCTGGTCGCCGGCGCCCGCTTCCCCCGCTGGTACTGGGTCGGCACCCAGATCGGCGTCACCCTCGCCTTCGTCTTCATCGTGTGGCTCTGGTCCCAGGCGGTCTACTCGATCCACATCCTGTGCCTGTACTGCATGGTCGTCTGGGCGATGATGATCCCCATCTTCGTGTACACCACCGCCCGCAACATGGCCGCCGGCCTGTTCGGCGGGCCCGAGCGCGTCCGCCGCGCCGCCCGCGACTGGGCGTGGGTCGTCACCACCGGCCTGATCCTGCTGGTCGCCGCCTCTGTGCTGATCAGCTTCTCCGGGGTGTTCTTCGGTTCCTGACCTCCCCGCCCCGAAAACAGAACGACGACGGCACGTTGCGTGCCGTCGTCGTTCTGTTTGTCGTCGGGGAGACCGGATCAGGCGAACCAGATACCGATCTCCCGCTCGGCCGACTCCACGGAGTCGGAACCGTGCACGAGGTTCTTCTGGACCTTCTCGCCCCAGTCGCGGCCGAGGTCGCCGCGGATGGTGCCCGGCGCGGCCGTCGTCGGGTCGGTGGTGCCGGCCAGCGACCGGAAGCCCTCGATGACGCGGTGGCCCTCGAGGACGGCGACGACGCTCGGGCCGGAGAGCATGAACTCGACAAGCGGCTCGTAGAACGGCTTGCCGACGTGCTCCTCGTAGTGCTGCTCGAGCAGCTCGCGCGTCGCCTGTGCCTGCTTCAGCTCGACGATCTTGTAGCCCTTGGCTTCGATGCGGGCGAGGATCGTTCCGGTCAGCTGGCGCTCGACGCCATCCGGCTTCACCAGAACGAGGGTGCGTTCGGTCGTCATGTGTTTCCCTTCGCGGTTGGGGATGATCTGTTGGAAGTCTATGCGGTTCGGCTCAGGCCGTCTCGCCGTGCTCGGCGTCCCAGGCTTCCTGGGCCGCCTCGCGCGCCCGGTTCTCCTCGTCCATCTGCCGCCCCTTGGTGACGGCGTACCACCACGCCACGGCGAAGAGCGCGCCGATGACGAACATGTAGTAGTCGAGGAAGCCGGCCACGATCAGGACCAGCTGGAGCGCCCAGCCGATCCAGTATCCGAAGGGCTTGCGAAGTACCGCGCAGGTGAGGATGCTGACGGCGGCGAGGGACAGCCCGACGCCCCACACCAGCGGCTTGCCGAGTTCGTCCCCGTGCAGGCCGGCGATCGACATCGTCGCGAACAGGAACACGAAGGCTTCGAGGGTGAGGACCGTCGAGGCGAACATGACCCGGATCGACCGGCGCTTCTTCTTCATGCCCGGGCGCCACTCGCGCTGGGCCTTGGTCAGTCGTGCCATCTGTTGCTTCCTAGCTCTTTCCCAGCAGTGTGCGTGCCTCGGCGACGAGGGTGATGGAACCGGTGACGAGGACGCCGCCGCCGCCGAAGTCCTCCGTCGCGTCCGCCCGTCCGACGGCCCATTCGAGGGCGTCGTCGAGCTTCTCCGCGGCGTGCAGGTCCTCGTCGGCGAACCCGGCGTTCAGGGCCAGCCGGCCCAGTTCGCCGGCGGGGATGGCCCGTGGCGACGTCGACTGGGTCAGGCAGATGTCCTCGACGAGGTCGCCGTACGCCTCCCGCAGTTCGACGAGCATCGCCTCGGCGTCCTTCTCGGCGAGGATCCCGACCACCAGAACGAGCTTGGTGAAGCCGAAGACCTCTTTGATCGCCTCGGCCGAGGCCCGCACGCCGTCGGGGTTGTGCGCGGCGTCGACGACGATCGTCGGCGACGTGCGCACCACTTCGAGCCGCCCCGGGCTCGTCACCTTCTCGAGGCCGGCGCGCAGCGTCTCGACGTCGAGTTCCTTCTCCCCGCCGCCGATGAACGCCTCGAGGGCCGCGATCGCTACCGCCGCGTTCTGGGCCTGGTGCGCGCCGTGGAGCGGCAGGAGCAGTTCCTCGTAGCGGCCGGCCAGGGAGCGGACGGTCAGCTGCTGGCCGCCGACGCCCATCTCCCGCTGCTCGACGCCGAATTCGACGCCCTCGAACCGGAACTCGACGCCCTTCTCGCGGGCGGCGTCGAGCAGCACCTGTGCAGCGTCCGGCTCCTGCGCGGCGGAGACGAGGAAACCCCCCGCCTTGACGATGCCGGCCTTCTCCGCGGCGATGTCCTCGACGCGGTCTCCGAGCAGGTCGGTGTGGTCCAGCGAGATCGGCGTCACGACGGAGACCTGGCCGTCCGCCACGTTGGTGGCGTCCGTGATCCCTCCGAGGCCGACCTCGAGGACCACGACGTCGACCGGCTCGTCGGCGAAGACCGCGAACGCGAGGATGGTCACGGCCTCGAAGTACGTCAGCCGGTTCTCGCCGCGCTCCTCGAGCTCGGCGTCGACCATCGACAGGTAGGGGCGGATCTCGTCCCAGATCCGCACGAACGTCTCGTCGTCGACGGGCTCGCCGTCGAGGGAGATGCGCTCGGTCACCTTGGACAGGTGCGGGCTGGTGTAGCGGCCGACCCGCAGGTCGTGCGCCAGCAGGAGCGATTCGAGGATGCGGGCCGTCGACGTCTTGCCGTTGGTCCCCGTGATGTGGATGACGGGCGCGGCCTTGTTGGGCTCGCCAAGGAAGTCCATGGCACGGAACATCGGCTCCATGCGCGGTTCCATCTTGTTCTCGGGCGCGCGTCCGAGGAGCTCGGCGTAGACGCTCTCCACGGAGAACGCGTCGTAGTGGTCGGCACTCATGTGGTCGGCCCCATTTCCTTTTCGGCGGCCTCGGCCTGGGCGACGGTCTCGACCTGCACGGCCGGGGCCGCGCCGTCGTCGGCCGTCTCCAGGACCAGGCCGGTGGTGAGCGTCTCGCTCTTGAGCAGCTCGGTGTGCTGGTGCAGTGCCGCGATCGTCTCCGCGTCAGCGGTGACGACGGCGCGGATCCGGTCGGACACGTTCAGGTCGGCGTCCTTGCGGGCCTGCTGGATGACGCGGATCATGTCGCGGGCAGCGCCCTCGGCGGCCAGTTCGGCGCTGACATGCGTGTCGAGCACGATGAAGCCGACGCCGTCGATGACCGCCGCGGCGATCTCGGCATCCTCGGAGGCGTCCACGACGGTCTCCAGCGAGTACTCGTGCTCTTCGAGCCCGAGGCCTCCGGCGGTGACCGCGCCGGCCTCGTCGACCGACCAGTCCCCCGATTTGGAGCCCTTGATCGCCTGCTGCACCCCCTTGCCGAGTCGCGGGCCGGCGGCCCGGGCGTTGACGACCAGCTTCTGGCTGATGCCGTACTCGCTCGCCGTGGTGTCGGCCGCGTCCTTCAGCTCGACGCCGCGCAGGTTGAGCTCGTCGGCGATGATCGCGGCGTAGGTGCCCTCCAGGTCGGCGGCCCCCGAGGCCACGATCGTGAGCTTGTTCAGCGGCAGGCGGACCCGCAGGTTCGCGCCCTTGCGCAGGGACGATCCGACCGAGCAGATCCGCCGCGTCAGGTCCATCCGCGCAACCTGGTCCGCCTTCCGCGGGAAGGCAGAGGCCTCCGGGAAGTCGGTCAGGTGGACCGAGCGTCCCCCGGTCAGCCCGCGCCAGATCTCGTCCGCCGCCAGCGGCAGCAGCGGCGCCGCGACGCGGGTGAGCGTCTCGAGGCAGGTGAAGAGCACGTCGAAGGCCTGCTCGTCCTCGGCGAAGAACCGCTGGCGCGAGCGGCGGATGTACCAGTTGGTCAACGTGTCCATGTAGCGGCGGACGACGTCGCAGGCGTCCGAGATCTCGTACGCGTCGAGCGACGCCCGGGTCTCGCGGACCAGATCGCCGGTCGCGGCGAGCATGTACTCGTCCAGCGGGTCCGTCGACTCGAACCGCAGCTGCGCGTCGTACCCGGTGCCCCCGCCCGCCGCGTTCGTGTACAGGCTGAAGAAGTGCCACGCGTTCCACAGCGGCAGCAGCACCTGGCGGACGCCGTCGCGGATTCCCTGCTCGGTGACGACGAGGTTGCCGCCGCGCAGGATCGGGCTGGCCATGAGGAACCAGCGCATCGCGTCGGACCCGTCGCGGTCGAGGACCTCGTTGACGTCCGGGTAGTTCTGCAGGGACTTCGACATCTTCGCCCCGTCCGATCCGAGGACGATGCCGTGGCTGATGACGTTCTTGTAGGCCGGGCGGTCGAACAGCGCCGTGGAGAGGATGTGCATCGTGTAGAACCAGCCGCGGGTCTGGCCGATGTACTCGACGATGAAGTCGGCCGGGTGGTGCGAGTCGAACCACTCCTTGTTCTCCATCGGGTAGTGGGCCTGGGCGTACGGCATCGACCCCGAGTCGAACCAGACGTCGAGGACGTCCTCGACGCGGCGCAGCGTGCCGCCCTCAGCGCAGCCCTCGTGGGCGCGCGTCAGGTCGTCGATGAACGGCCGGTGCAGGTCCGGCTCGCCGTCGTGGTTGAGCGGGAGGCGCCCGAAGGCGGCCCGCAGGTCGTCGAGCGATCCGTGGACCTCCCGGTGCTCGCAGTTCGGGCCGTCGCACTCCCAGACGGGGATCGGGGAGCCCCAGTAGCGGTTGCGGCTGATCGACCAGTCGCGGGCGTTCTCCAGCCACTTGCCGAACTGGCCGTCCTTGACGTTCTCCGGGATCCAGTTGATCTGCTGGTTCAGCTCCAGCATGCGGTCCTTGATCCTGGTGACCTCGACGTACCAGGAGGAGATCGCGCGGTAGATCAGCGGCGTGCGGCAGCGCCAGCAGTGCGGGTAGGAGTGGACGTAGCTCGCCTGTTTGACCAGGCGGCCGGCGTCCTTGACGACGCGGGTGATGGTCTTGTTGGCCTCGAAGGCCTGCACGCCGACGATGTCGGCGAGGTCGCCGCCCGCGAAGACCTCGAGGAACTTCGCCCCCGAGTCGACGGAGAGCACCACGGGGATGCCGGCGGCCTCGCAGATCGCCTGGTCCTCCTCGCCGTAGGCCGGGGACTGGTGGACGAGGCCCGTGCCGTCGGTGGTGGTGACGTAGTCGGCGACGAGGAGCTGCCACGCGTTCTCCGTGCCCCACGTCTCCGTGTCCGCGAACGTGTCCCACAGCGGCTCGTAGGTGACGCCCTCCAGTTCCGCACCGCGGAAGGTGCCGGTCACGGCCTCGTGGGCGGCAGCGGCGTCGTCGTACCCGAGATCCTTGGCGTAGTTGCCGAGCAGGTCGGCGGCGATCAGGAACCGGCCGGAGGCCTCGGAGGCCTTGACGCCCGCGGGACCGGCCGGGAGGACGACGTACTCGATGTCCGGTCCGACGGCCAGGGCGGCGTTCGTCGGCAGGGTCCACGGGGTGGTCGTCCAGGCCAGCGCCTGCACGCCCGTCAGGCCCAGGGACCCGGCCTTCTCGCCGGTCAGGGGGAACGAGACGGTGACCGTCTGGTCCTGGCGGTCCTGGTAGACGTCGTCGTCCATGCGCAGCTCGTGGTTGGACAGGGGCGTCTCGTCCTTCCAGCAGTACGGGAGCACGCGGAACCCCTGGTAGGTCAGGCCCTTCTCATGCAGCTGCTTGAACGCCCAGATCACCGACTCCATGTACTCGACGTTCAGCGTCTTGTAGTCGTTTTCGAAGTCGACCCAGCGCGCCTGGCGGGTCACGTAGTTCTGCCACTCGTCGGCGTACTTCATGACCGAGGTGCGGCAGGCGTCGTTGAACTTGTCGATGCCCATGGCCTCGATCTGCACCTTGTCGGTCATGCCCAGCTGCTTCATGGCCTCGAGCTCCGCCGGCAGCCCGTGGGTGTCCCAGCCGAAGCGGCGCTCGACCCGCGAGCCGCGCTGCGTCTGGTAGCGCGCGACGAGGTCCTTGACGTAGCCGGTCAGCAGGTGGCCGTAGTGGGGCAGGCCGTTCGCGAAGGGCGGGCCGTCGTAGAACACGAACTCGCCCTCGCCGTTCTCGCCGGCGTCGCGCTGCTCGATCGATGCGGAGAACGTGCCGTCCCGGCCCCAGTAGTCGAGGATGCGCTCCTCGATCTGCGGGAAGCGGGGGCTGGCGGGCGTCGCGCCCTGCGGATCGGTGGAAGCCTTGGGGTAAAAGCTCATCAGCGGGTCTCTCCTGCAGTCCTGGCATCGGTTGTCGCATCCCGCGCCGGTGGGCGGGACGCCGGGTCCTCGATGCGGGGACGGGGCTTCACGCCTGGGCGTTCGGCTCGCGGTACCACCCCGCTTGCCGCGCTCCGCCTCCCCGAGGGCGACGGCACGCGGCCGCTTGTGGCAGCTGTGACGGGCTTACCCGTCCGGTTCTACTGGGCCCTGGGAGGGGCTGTTCTTCCGGAAGCTCACCGGTGATGGCCGGGTCGTCGCTGGTGGAGTTGCAAGTGTATGCCCCTAGTCTAGCGGCTTGCGAATCACCTTGTGCGCCGCGGCCTGCGCCACCGGGCGGACCACGATCTCGTCGAGGTTCACGTGGTGCGGCGCCGAGACGGCGTAGGCGATGAGGTCCGCGACGTCCCCGGCGGTCAGGGGCTCGTCG
Organism: Zhihengliuella salsuginis; assembly: GCF_014651715.1. Lineage (GTDB taxonomy): Bacteria > Actinomycetota > Actinomycetes > Actinomycetales > Micrococcaceae > Zhihengliuella > Zhihengliuella salsuginis. The sequence continues at coordinate 265,054 of NZ_BMXK01000002.1, read as the reverse complement.
ACACCGGCGTAGACGTCCCGGGCCGCCTGCTCGTCGCCGAGGCGGTTGAGGGCGAACTCCTCCGTGCGGACAAGGCCCGGCAGCACCTCCACGACCCGGATGTTGTGCTCCGCCTCCTCGAGCCGCAGCGCCTGCGTCATCCCGCGCTGGCCGAACTTGGCCGCGTTGTAGCCGGAACCGCCCTCGTAGCTGACGAGCCCGGCCGTCGAGGTGAGGTTGAGCACGGTGCCGCGCCCGTGGGCGCGGAGCATCGGGAGGAACGCGCGCGTGATCTTCATCGTGCCGATCACGTTGACCCGGAGCATCCACTCCCAGTCCGCGGTGTCGGCCCCGGCCAGGGAGTCGGCGCCCCTGGCCCCGCCGGCGATGTTCACAAGCGTGTCGATGCCGCCGGCGGCGGTGACGGTGGCGAGCAGGCGCGCGACGTCGTCGTCGTCGGTGATGTCGGCGGTCACCGGCACGGCGCCCGTCTCCGCGGCCAGGGCCTCCAGCCGCTCGGAGCGGCGCGCGACGGCGAAGACCTCCCACCCCTGGCGGGCGAGCTGCCGGACGGTCGCCGCGCCGATGCCGGTGCTGGCGCCGGTCACGACGGCGGTGCGGAAGGGGCGGGCTGCGGGATCGGGGGCCGGGACCTTCGGGTTCATGCGCCCAGACTATCCGCTGCCGGACGCGCGATGCGCCGCCCGCGGCACCGGTGGGCCACCGGGCGCGGACGGCGCATCACGGCCGGGACGCCGTCTACGGGTTGCCGGCGAACTCGCGGGCGGCGGAGTGCTCGATCATGGTCTCGCGTTCGACGACCTTCACGCGCTGCCGGGTGACCGGGCCGAAGCGGGTCGGGACCTCGCCGGCGGCCGCCCCCAGGGCGCGCTCGTGCTCGTCGAGGTCGAGCCAGCCGTTCCAGTCGGTGTACGTCACACCGCGCTCGTGCAGCAGCGTCTCGATCGGCTCCTCGACCTGGACGCCGGGAAACGCCGGGGCGTCGGCGAGCAGGTGGGTGATGGTCTCCTGCGCGTCGCCCTTCGTGTGGCCGATGAGGCCGACCGGGCCGCGCTTGATCCAACCCGTCGCGTAGAGCCCCGGAACCGGGGAGCCGTCTGCGTCGAGGACCCGTCCCTCGACATTCGGGACGACGCCGCGCGCGCCGTCGTACTCGATCCCGTCGAGCGCGGACCCGAAGTAGCCGACCGCGCGGTAGACGCCGCCGACCTCGTAGTCGACGTACTCCCCCGTGCCGCGGGCGCCGCCGCTGCCGTCGAGCTCGTTGCGCTCGACGCGCAGACCCGTGACCATCCCATCCTCGCCGAGCAGCTCGATCGGCGACTGCAGGAAGTGCAGGTGCAGGCGCCGGCTCGCGGGCACGTGCTCCGGGTTCTCCTCGCGGTCGTCCTGCTCGACGAGCCAGTTCGTGAGCGTGGAGACCATGGTCTTGACCTGGTTGTTGGACTTGATCTCGGCATCCGAGCCGGCGTCGAACTCGAAGTCCTCCGGGTAGAGCACGATGTCGACGTCCTGGCTGTGCGAGAGCTCGCGCAGCTCAAGCGGCGTGAACTTCACCTGGGCCGGGCCGCGGCGGCCGAAGACGTGCACGTCCGTGACCGCCGAGTCGTTCAACTGCTCGTAGACGTGGTCCGGGATCTCCGTGGAGAGCAGCTGGTCCGCGTGCTTGGAGAGGATGCGGGCGACGTCGAGGGCGACGTTGCCGTTGCCGAGCACCGCGACCTCTTTCGCGTCGAGGGGCCACTGCCGCGGAACATCCGGGTGGGCGTCGTACCAGGAGACGAAGTCGGCGCCGCCGAACGACCCCTCGAGCTCGATGCCGGGGATGTTCAGGTCCGCGTCCTTCTGGGCGCCGGTCGCGACGATCACGGCGTCGTAGCGGGCCTTCAGGTCCGGCAGCGACAGGTCGCGCCCGAGCGCCACGTTGCCGAAGAAGCGGATCCAGTCCTTCTCGAGCACCTTGTGCAGGGCGTTGATGATGCCCTTGATGCGGGGGTGGTCCGGCGAGACGCCGTAGCGGATGAGCCCGAACGGGGTCGGCAGCTCGTCGAAGAGGTCGACGGCGAGGCGCACCTCTCCCCCGGCGACCTGCGGGGACTTCCCCAGCAGGTCGGCGGCGTAGATGCCGGCGGGGCCGGCTCCGACGATCGCGACGCGCAACAGGCGGCCGGTCGGCTGGTCGGTGGCGGTTTCAGTCATGAGAGTTCCTTTGCTGTCAGGTTCGGATGGGCCGCCGACTGCTCGGCGGCGAGAGCTGAGGTGAAGAAGTCCTCGCGTTCCATGTCGGCGAGGGTGACGACGTCGCCGATGACGATGACGGCCGGGTTCGACACGCCGATCGCCCGGGCGCGGGCCGCGATGGTCGCCAGGGTGGCGATGGTGCTGCGCTGGTCGGGCAGGAAGCCGCGCTCGACGATGGCGACCGGCGTGGTGCCGTCGAGCCCGCGCGAGCGCAGGGCCGCGACGGTCGACTCGAGCCGGGCGACGCCCATCAGCACGACGAGCGTGTGGTCGGCCCGCACGGGCACGTCGCCGAGCTCCTCGTGCCCGGTCACCACGGTGAACCCGGTCGCGAGGCCGCGGTGCGTGACCGGGATCCCGGCCGCCGCGGGCACGGAGACCGCCGAGGTCACCCCGGGGACCACGCTGACGTCGATCCCGTGCTCGCGCAGGAACGCCGCCTCCTCCCCGCCGCGGCCGAGCACGTAGGGGTCGCCGCCCTTGAGCCGCACCACCCGGTGCCCGGCGCGCGCCTCGGCGACGAGCCGCACGTTGATCTGGTCCTGCGTGGCCACGTGCGCCCCGGGCGCCTTGCCGACGTCGATCACCCGCGTGCCGGGCCCGGTGTGCTCGAGCAGCTCGCGCGGGGCGAGCCGGTCCATCAGGACGACGTCGGCGCCCGCCAGGGCGCGCGCCCCGGCCAGCGTGATGAGGTCGGCCGCGCCCGGCCCCGCCCCCACCAGGGTGACGGTTCCGGCGCCGGTGCGCGCCGTCGTCGTGCGGGTTTCGCTGTTCATGCGTCGGCCCCCTTCGGGCTGAGTCCGCGTCCGGCGAGCAGCCGCCGCTCCCACGGCGCGAAGACCAGGAGCTCGACGACGATGCCGATCGCGAGGATGACGAGGATGATGAGGGCCACCAGGCCGAGGTCGGCGAGGTCCCGGCCGCGCTGCAGCAGCGAGCCGACGCCGAGGCCGAGGGAGCCGCCGACGGCGATCAGCTCCGCGGCCATGAGCGAGCGCCACGAGAACGCCCAGCCCTGGCGCAGGCCGGAGACGTACCCGGGCAGCGCCGCGGGCAGCTCGACCAGCAGGATGTGCTGGAGCCGGCGGGCGCCGAGCACGTGCGAGAGCGCCCGGTACTGGCCCGGGATCATGTCGATGCCCGCGAGCAGGCCGTTGACGATCGACGGGATCGCGCCCAGGAGGATGACCGCGTAGATGGTCGCGTCGGTCAGCCCGAAGACGATGATCGCGGCGGGCACCCAGGCGACCGACGGCAGCACCTGCAGCGCGGAGACCAGCGGGCCGACCGCCCGGCGCAGCCACGGGGCGTGGGCGAGCGCGAGGGCGAGCGGCGTCGCGATGACGAGCGCGACGGCGAACCCGCTGAGCCCCCGCCAGAGCGAGGTCGCCGCCGCGGAGGGCAGGGTCCCGTCGCCGACGACCCGGCCCGCGGTGGCGAGGACCGCGCCGGGCCCCGGGAACAGGTCGTCCCGCATGGGCGAGGCCCACGCGGCGATCTGCCACAGGCTGACGAGCACGACGACGGCGGCCAGCGGGGGTGCCGCCTTGGACCAGGCCCGGGCGAGCGCCCCGCGGCGCGGCCGCGATGCGGAGGAGCGCGCCGGCGGGGCGATTGCGCCCTCGGGGTCCGGCCCGGTGCGGGAGCGTTCATCGATCAAGGTGCTCATGTTTGAACTGCTCCTTCCTGAGGACGTCGGTCAGCTCCGCCGCGAGTGCGGCGGCCCGGGCGGGGTCCGCCCTGAAGTCGTCGGTGATGGTCCGGGTGTCGATCACGCGGCCGGGGTGCGAGGAGAGGACGAGGATCCGCCCGGCCAGGCGGATCGCCTCGCGCACGTTGTGCGTGACGAAGACGATCGTCATGCCCGTGCGCTGCCAGATGGCCCGCAGCTCCTCGTGCAGCATGTCGCGGGTGATCGCGTCGAGGGCCGCGAACGGCTCGTCCATGAGCAGCAGCCTCCGCCTCTGGGCCAGGGCCCGGGCGAGGGCGACGCGCTGGCGCATCCCGCCGGACATCTCGTGCGGCTTCTTCGTGCGGGCGTGGCCGAGCTGCACCAGATCGATCAGCTCGCGGGCCCGGCCGGAGCGCTCGGCGCGCGGCACCCCGGCGAGGCGCAGGGCGAGCTCCACGTTGTCCTGGGCCGTGAGCCACGGCAGCAGCGTGGGGTCCTGGAACATGAAGGCCGCGCCGTCGTCGGGGACCTCGACGCTGCCGCCGGTGGGCTCCAGCAGCCCGGCCAGTACGTTGAGCAGGGAGGACTTCCCGCAGCCCGAGGCCCCGAGCAGGGCGACGAACTCGCCCGGCTGGATCGATTCCGTCAGGCCGTCCAGCACGACCGGCCCGTCGCCGTAGCGCAGCGTCGTCTCGCTCAGTTCCACGCTCATGGTCCCTGACCTCCTTCGGTATCGCTCTTCGGCCAGTCGGTGTCGATCAGCCCGTCCAGGCCCCCGGGGCCGGCCCCCGGGAGGACTCCGGTCTCCCGGGCCCGCTCGAGCAGGACCGGGTACGTTCCGGCCAGCGGGTCGGCGGTGAATCTCATTCCGTCGATCGCACTCGCCAGGACGGACCGGGACAGGTTCTCTCCCGCGGCCCGCTGGATCGCCGCATCGGCGACGTCGACCAGCTGGTCGGGGTGCTCGTCGGCCCAGCGGATGCTCCGCTCGTTGGCCTCGACGAGCCGTGCCACGGTCTCCGGGTGCTGTCCCGCGAACTTCTGGGAGACGACCAGGACGCTCGTCGGGAAGTCGCCGCCGGGCCAGAGGTCGCGTTCGTCGACGAGGATCTCCCCGTCGTGCTCCTCCACGAGCATCGAGGCCCAGGGTTCGGGCTGCCAGGCGGCCGCGACAGCACCGCGGGCGAAGAGCTGGACGGCCGTGCCGGCGGCCGCGTGGCTGATGGCGACGTCGTCCTCCGCGCCGTGGGAGCGCAGGTAGTCGCGGGCCGCGACGTCCTGCGTACCGGCGTACTGCGGGGTCGCGATCTCGCCGCCGGCCAGGCCGGCGACGTCGGTCGTGCCCGGCTGGGCCACGAGATACGCGCCGCCGCTGGTCGCCCCGGCCACGACGCGGATCGACGCCCCGTCGCTGCCGAGGTAGGAGGCGATCGCCGGGCTCGGGCCCACATAGGCGGCGTCGATCGCGCCCGCGTTGATCGCCTCCATGGCGGACGGGCCCGCGGTGAAGACCTGCGTCTCGAGCCGCGTGCCGTCCGGGTCGAGCCCGTCGGCGAGGATCCCCCGTTCGAGCCCGACGAGCGCCGGGACGTGGGTCACAGTCGCGAAGTACCCGAGCCGGAGCTCCTCGGCCGGGCCTAGATCCGTCGCCTTCGCCGCCAGCTGCGGCGACGGGACGAACGCGGTGCCGATCGCCACCAGGGCGAGCAGCACCACGCCGGCTCCCGCGCCCCATGCACGGCGGCGCGCACGGGTCTCAGGCCGCGACATGTTCCGGGACTCGGCTGCCGTCGGCCGCACCGTGCGCGGCACCCGCGTCCGACTCGATCATGCCGGCCGCCAGCGTGGTGCCGTCCTGCGGGTCGATCATCAGGAAGGATCCGGCGGTCCGGCTGTCGCGGTAGTCGGTGACCGCGAGCGGGACCGCGGTGCGCAGGCGCACGAGCCCGAGGTCGTTCAGTCCGAGGCGGTCCGCCGGGTGCTTCGAGAAGTCGGAGACCCGCAGGACGTGGTCGATGCCCTCCACCTTGGCCTGGACGACCTGCGCACCGTGCTTGATCAGCACGCGCTGGCCGGGGCCTACCGGGACGTCCGAGAGCAGGCAGACCTCGGCGGCGAACTCGCGGGTCGGCTCCGACAGTTCACCGGCGACGATCGTGTCGCCGCGGGCGACGTCGATGTCGGCGTCGAGCTCGACGACGACGGCGTCCCCCGCGTGGGCGGCCTCGATCGGGCCGGTCGTGGAGCGCAGGCCCTCGATGCTGGCCGTGTAGGGCCGGCCGGCACTGAGCACCTGGACGGCATCGCCGACGCGCAGGCTGCCGCCGCTGACGGTGCCCGCGTAGCCGCGGAAGTCGCGGAACGCCTCGGCGTCGTAGCCCGGCTGCAGCGCACCCTGCGGGCGGATGACGAGCTGCACGTCGAGCCGGGCCACGTGCTGCTCCACGGCCACCGGCAGGGTCTCGAGCAGCTCGAGCAGCGTCGGCCCCGTGTACCAGGGCGCGGAGACGCCGCGGTCGACGACGTTGTCGCCGTCTAGGGCGCTGACCGGGATGACCGTGACGCTCTCGATGTCGAGCTCGCGGGCGACGGCGGTGACCTGGGACTCGAGGGCAGCGAACGCGGAGGCGTCCCAGCCGATCAGGTCCATCTTGTTCACCGCGACGATCACCTGCGGGACGCGCAGCAGCCCGAGCACGCCCAGGTGGCGGCGGGTCTGCTCGACCACGCCGTTGCGGGCGTCGACCAGCACGACGGCGGCATCGGCCGTGGAGGCGCCGGTCACCGTGTTGCGGGTGTACTGCACGTGGCCGGGGCAGTCGGCCAGGATGAAGCTGCGCGCCGGCGTCGTGAAGTAGCGGTAGGCGACGTCGATGGTGATGCCCTGCTCGCGCTCGGCGCGCAGGCCGTCGGTCACCAGGGCGAGGTCGAGCGCCGGCTCGTCTCCGCCGAACCCGCGTTCGGCCGAGACGCGGCGGATGTCGTCGAGCGAATCGGCGAGGATGGCCTTGGCGTCGTGCAGCAGGCGGCCCACCAGAGTTGATTTGCCGTCGTCGACGCTGCCGGCCGTTGCGAGGCGGAAAAGTCCGTGTGCCATTTAGAAGTAGCCTTCCTTCTTGCGGTCTTCCATGGCCGCTGCGGAGATTCGGTCGTCGGCGCGGGTCGCGCCGCGTTCGGTGAGCGTGGAGAGCGCCAGCTCGTCCAGGACCTCGGGGACGGTCCGCGCCTCGGACAGGACGGCGCCCGTGCAGCTTGCGTCGCCCACGGTGCGGTAGCGCACCGTCCGGGTCAGGACCTGCTCGCCCTCATTCGGCTGGCTGACGGGTGTGACGGCGCGGATCATGCCCTCGCGTTCGAACACCTCGCGGTCGTGGGCGAAGTAGATCGGGGGCAGCTGGATCCGCTCCCGCGCGATGTAGGCCCAGATGTCGCGTTCGGTCCAGTTGCTGATCGGGAACGCGCGCACGTGCCACCCGGCCGCGTGGCGGCCGTTGTAGAGGCTCCAGACCTCGGGCCGCTGGTTGCGCGGGTCCCAGCCGCCGAACTCGTCGCGCAGGGACAGGATGCGCTCCTTGGCGCGGGCCTTGTCCTCGTCGCGGCGGGCGCCGCCGAAGACGACGTCGAACCGGTGCTCCTCGATCGTGTCGAGCAGCACGCGCGTCTGGAGTCGGTTCCGCGTGCCGTCGGCGTTCTCGCGCAGGCGGCCGTCGTCGATGTAGTCCTGCATGCTGCCGACCACCAGGTTGAGGCCGTAGCGCTCGACGGTGGCATCGCGGAACGCGATCACCTCGTCGAAGTTGTGGCCCGTGTCGACGTGCACGACCGGGATCGGGACCCGCGCCGGGGCCACGGCCTTGGCGAGCAGGTGGAGGACGACGACGGAGTCCTTGCCGCCCGAGAAGAGGAGACCCGGGCGCTCGAACTCCGCGAGGACCTCGCGGATGATGTGGATGGACTCGGCTTCGAGGGCGTCGAGGACGTCGGTCTTCGAGGCCACTTCGCTGGCTACTACGGTCATGAATGCTTCGCTTTCTCGAACGTCTCTAGAGGTGGATGCCGCATTCGGTCTTGGACAGGCCGGCCCAGCGGCCCGCGCGCGGGTCCTCGCCGGGGGCCACGGGCTTGGTGCAGGGCTCGCATCCGATCGAGGGGTATCCGAACCCCAGCAGCATGTTGACCGGCACCCCGTGCTCCCCGGCGTAGTCCGTCAGCTCGTCGAAGCTCCACGTCGCAACCGGGTTGAATTTGATCAGCCCGTGCGCCTCGTCGAAGGAGATCAGCGGGGCGTTGGCCCGCGTCGGCGACTCTTCGCGGCGCACCCCGGTGAACCAGGCGCGGTACCCGCCGAGGGCGGCCTTCAGGGGGTCCATCTTGCGCATCTGGCAGCACTTGGCCGGGTCCCTCCCGAAGAGGTCCTTGCCGTACTTCTCGTCCTGCTCGGCGACGGTGAGCTCCGGCATGACATCGACGATCCTCACGGGCAGGTCCCGGGCGACCTGGTCGCGGGTCAGGTGCGTCTGCTGGAAGTGGTACCCGGTTTCGAGGAACAGGACGTCCACGTCCGGCAGCTCCTGCACCACGAGGTGGGGCAGGACGGCGTCGGCCATCGAGCAGGCGACGGCCACGTCCCGGACGTCGAAGTGCTCGGCGGCGAACCGGACGACGGCGTCGGCCGGAGCATCGAATCCGAGCTCGCGCTCGCCGAGCGCGACGATCTCCCGCAGGCGGGCGTGTTCGGTGGTGGTGGTCATGAGAGCTCCTCGTCCTCGACCCGGTTGGCCCACGCGGCGAACGACTCGTCGTCGGCGGAACCCTCCGAGTAGCGGTCCAGCAGGGTGGTGACGTAGTCCGGCAGTTCGTCGGCAGCGACCTTGAGGCCGCGCACGGTCCGGCCGAGGCTTGCCTGCCCGTCGTCGTTCGTGGCCAGCGTGCCACCGAGGTGCACCTGGAAACCCGGCACCTGCTCGCCGGCGTCGTTGGTGATCAGCTGCCCCTTCAGGCCGATGTCGGCCGTCTGGATCCGGGCGCAGGAGTTCGGGCAGCCGTTGACGTGCAGGCTCAACTTCTTGGGGAGCTTGCCCGCATAGCCCTCGATCCTGGACTCGATCTCCTTGATGGCGGTCGCGGCGGTGTCCTTGGTGTCGACGATCGCCAGCTTGCAGTACTCGATGCCCGTGCAGGCGATCGCGGACCGGGCCAGCAGGCCGGGCTCGGCCTCGAGACCGAGCTCCCGGGCGCCGGCGACGAAGTCGTCGACCTGCTCGGGCGCGATGTCGAGCGCGACGATCTTCTGGTGCGGGGTCGTGCGCAGCCGCTCGGAGCCGTGTTTCTCGAGCAGGTCGGCCAGCGACGTCAGGATCGTGCCGCTCACGCGTCCGACCAGGGGTGTCAGGCCGATATAGAAACGGCCGTCCTTCTGCTCGTGCACACCCGAGTGGTCGCCCGGCTCGCTCGGAACAGGCGCCGGCGGCCCGTCCGGGAGCTCGTACCCCAGGTACTCGTCCTGGAGGACCTGGCGGAACTTCTCCGCGCCCCAGTCGGCGAGCAGGAACTTGAGGCGGGCGCGGTTCCGCAGTCGACGGAAACCGTAGTCGCGGAAGATCGAGACAACGCCCTCCCACACGTCCGGCGCCTGCTCGTCCGAGACGAAGGCGCCGAGGCGCTCGCCCAGACGGGGCGCCGCGGAGAGCCCGCCGCCGACCCACAGGTCGTAGCCGATCCCGAGCTCGGGGTGTTCGACGCCGACGAGGGCGATGTCGTTGATCTCGTGCACGATGTCCTGGCTCGGGTGGCCGGTGATCGCGGACTTGAACTTGCGCGGGAGGTTGGCGAACTCGGGGTTGCCGACGTAGCGGCGCGCGATCTCCTTGATGGCCGGCGTCGGATCGATCAGTTCGTCGGCGGCGATGCCGGCGACGGGCGAGCCCAGGATGACACGGGGGACGTCGCCGCAGGCCTCGGTGGTGTTCAGGCCGACGGCCTCGAGCCGGCGCCAGATCTCGGGCATGTCGCGGACGTCGATCCAGTGCAGCTGGACGTTCTGGCGATCGGTCATGTCGGCGGTGTCGCGCGCGAATTCCGTCGAGATCCCGCCGATGACGCGCAGCTGCTCTCTGGTCAGCGTCCCGCCGTCGATGCGCACGCGCAGCATGAAGTACTCGTCCTCGAGCTCGTGGGGTTCGAGGGTCGCCGTCTTGCCGCCGGGTATGCCCTGCTTGCGCTGGGTGTACAGGCCCCACCAGCGGAATCGGCCGTGCAGGTCCGAGGGATCGATCGATGCGAAACCGCCGTCGGCGTAGATCGTCTCGATCCGCTCGCGCACGTTCAGGCCGTTGTCCTCGGCCTTCATCTCCTCGTTGGCGTTCAGCGGCTCGGTCCCGTCGACCTTCCACTGACCGTTCGGCTTGGAGGAGCGCCGGGCCGGGCGCTTCGGAATTCGTTCGGTCACTTGCGTCATGCCTACGACGCTAGGGCCCGCCGCGGGGTGGGAGGAAAGAAGACTTCGGGACGTGTAGTCACATGACCGGCGGCCCCGACATGACGTCACAAGGCGAAACTTCGAACCCTCAGATCCCCCTCTCGAAGCGGTTTCTCCGAGACAAATCGTCATCATGACGCCGTGTCACGAGAGCAGGTGCGCCTCGCGCCGCGATGCGCTACGCCGCCCGGGGTCCGCCGCCCCGGCGCCGGCAGGAGGACGTCGCCGAGTCGTGAAAGAATGAGCCCATGGCTGATGACAACTTGGGCACAGACACGCCCGCGACCGTTTCCGTCCCCGACAAACCGGGCCTCGAAGGGCTTGAAGCCAAGCTCAGCGAGCGCTGGCGCGAACAGGGGACGTTCACCTTCGACCCGGACACCACGCGTGCTTCCGTCTACTCCATCGACACTCCCCCGCCGACGGCCTCGGGCTCGCTCCATGTGGGACACATGTTCTCCTACACGCAGACCGACGTGCTGGCCCGCTACCAGCGGATGAAGGGCAAGAACGTCTTCTACCCGATGGGCTGGGACGACAACGGGCTGCCCACCGAGCGCCGCGTGCAGAACTACTACGGCGTCCGGTGCGATCCGAAGGTCCCCTACAACCCGGACTACCAGCCGCCGGAGAAGCCCGCGAAGAACCAGCGGGACTGGGACGCCGTCAGCCGGCGCAATTTCATCGAACTCTGCGAGCAGCTCGCCGTCGAGGACGAGAAGGTGTTCGAGCACCTGTTCACGACGCTCGGACTCTCGGTCGACTGGAACCTGACGTACCGCACGATCGACGACGTCTCGCGCTCCGTCTCCCAGCGCGCCTTTCTGAAGAACCTGACCGGCGGCGACGCCTACCTCTCCGAGGCGCCCACCCTGTGGGACGTCACGTTCCGCACGGCCGTGGCCCAGGCCGAGCTGGAGGACCGGGAGATGCCGGGCGCCTACTACCGTCTTCCGTTCTTCGCCGAGGACGGCACCAAGATCTTCATCGAGACGACGCGTCCCGAGCTCCTGCCCGCCTGCGCCGCACTGGTCGCGCACCCGGACGACGAGCGTTTCCAGCCGCTGTTCGGCCAGAAGGTCACCTCCCCGGTCTTCGGCGTAGAGGTCGAGGTCAAGGCGCACGCTCTGGCCAAGCCGGACAAGGGTGCCGGCATCGCGATGGTCTGCACCTTCGGCGACCTCACCGACGTGACGTGGTGGCGCGAGCTGCAGCTGCCGACGCGCGCCATCATCGGCCGCGACGGCCGCGTCATCGCCGAGACCCCGGAGTGGATCACGACCGGGGCCGGCCGCGCCGCCTACGAGGCCATCGCGGGCAAGACCGTCTTCTCCACCAAGGAGGCCGTCGTCGAGATGCTCGCCGAGGCCGACCTGATCGACGGCGAGCCGAAGAAGATCCAGCACCCGGTGAACTTCTACGAGAAGGGCGACAAGCCGCTCGAAATCGTCTCGTCCCGGCAGTGGTACATCCGCAACGGCGGCCGCGACGAGGAGCGCCGCGAGCGCCTCATCGCCCGCGGCCGGGAGATCGACTTCCACCCCGAATACATGCGCTCCCGCTACGAGAACTGGATCTCGGGTCTCAACGGCGACTGGCTCGTCTCGCGTCAGCGCTTCTTCGGCGTGCCGATCCCCGTCTGGTACGGCCTCGACGACTCGGGTGAACCGGACTACGAGAACCCGATCCTGCCGGCCGACGAGGCCCTGCCGGTTGACCCGGCCGCGGAGGCCGCGCCGGGCTTCGACGAGTCGCAGCGGAATCAGCCGGGCGGGTTCATCGGCGACGCCGACGTTCTCGACACCTGGGCGACCAGCTCGCTCACCCCGCAGATCATCGGCCGCTGGAGCCGTGACGACGACTTCTTCGACAAGGTCTACCCGTTCGACCTGCGCCCCCAGGGGCACGACATCATCCGCACCTGGCTGTTCTCGACGGCCGTCCGCGGGGACGCCCTGCACGGCAGCGCTCCATGGAAGAACGCGGCGATCTCCGGTTGGATCCTCGATCCCGACCGCAAGAAGATGTCGAAGTCCAAGGGCAACGTGGTCGTTCCGACCGAGGTCCTGGACCAGTTCGGCGCCGACGCGGTCCGCTACTGGGCCGCCTCCGCGAAGCTGGGCGCCGACACCGCGTACGAGATCGCGCAGATGAAGATCGGCCGCCGTCTGGCGATCAAGATCCTCAACGCCTCGAAGTTCGTCTTGAACCTCGGTGCGACGGAGGCCGATGTCATCACGGGCGACGCCACGGTCGTGACCAACGGGCTGGACCGGTCCCTTCTGGCCCGCCTGTCGACGGTCCTGGACGACGCGAACCGCGCGTTCGAAGCCTACGACTACGCCCGCGCCCTGGACATCACGGAATCGTTCTTCTGGTCGTTCACCGACGACTTCGTGGAGCTGGTCAAGGACCGCGCCTACGGCGGCCGCGGCGACGCGGAGCAGGCATCGGTCCTCGCCGCGCTCGCGACGACGCTCGACTCCGTGCTCCGTCTCTTCGCACCGTTCCTACCCTTCGCGACCGAAGAGGTCTGGAGCTGGTGGCGCTCGGGATCGGTCCACCAGTCGGCCTGGCCGACATCGGATCACCTGTCGGCTGCCGCCGACGGCGCCGATGCCGGAGTGCTGCCGACGGTCGGCATCGCCCTCGGCGGCATCCGCAAGTCCAAGTCCGAAGCCAAGGTCAAGCAGCGCACGGAGGTGCTCTCCGGCACGATCTCCGCACCTGCCGCGCAGCTCGCGCAGCTGCGCCAAGGCCTCGGCGATCTGCTGGCGGCGTCGAATGCCCGCGATCTGGAGCTGGCGGAGTCCGCCGACGAACTCTCCGTGCACGGCGTGGAGCTGGCGGCGCCGGAGGCGCTTCCGGCCGAGTAGCCCGGATTGGGCGGGGTCCGGCGGCGACCGTCCGGCCCCGCCGGCCACCCCGTCTCGGTGGTGAACACGAATGGGCGGCAACCCCCGCGGGGGTTGCCGCCCATTCGCTTGCCGGCGCTGCGGTTCCTAGACGTCGAAAGTCGGGCTCTCCGTGCGGGTGCGCTTGATCTCGAAGAAGTAGGGGAAGCTCGCGAGCTTGACCGACGCGTCGAAGAGCTCCCCGGCCTGCTCCCCGCTCGGGACCCGCGTGATCACCGGGCCGAAGAAGGCTGTCCCGTTGAAGGCCAGGATCGGGGTCCCGACGTCCTGCCCGACCTGCTCGATGCCTGTGGCATGGCTGGCGCGAAGTGCGTCGTCGAACTCGTCCGAGTCGGCCGCCGCCGCCAGCTCGGCCGGAAGCCCGACCGTCTCGAGGGCACGCCTGATGACGTCGCTGCGGTCTGCGACCTTCTCGTAGTGGAGGAGCTCGCCCATCGCGGTGTACAGATCGGCGACGACGTCCTCGCCGTGCTTCCGGGCCGCGGCGATGATCACGCGCACGGGACCCCAGCCGTTGTCCATCGACTTCCGGTAGTCCTCCGGCAGGTCGCGGCCCTCGTTGAGAACGGACAGGCTCATCACGTTCCACTTGACCCGGATCGGACGCACCTTCTCTACTTCGAGGATCCAGCGACTCGTCGCCCAGGCGAACGGGCAGATCGGGTCGAACCAGAAATCGACTGCAGTGGTTTCACTCATGATGACTCCTTGCGCGGCGGTGCCCTCCGGAGGGTTGTCTCCGGAGAGCACCTCGAAAGTGTGGTGGTCAGGCTGACTTGTTGCGGCGCTTCTGCGCGACCTGGTGCGAGATCAGGGTCGGTTCCGCGGTACCGGCGACGACGTCCGCGGTGATGATGCACTCCGCGACGTCCTCCCGGCCCGGCAGGTCGAACATGACTCGGCCGAGCACGGACTCGAGGATCGCCCGGAGGCCGCGGGCCCCGGTCTCACGTTCGATGGCCATCTGGGCCACGGACTCGAGCGCGGCCTGTTCGAACTGCAGCTCGACGCCGTCGATCTGGAACATCTTCTGGTACTGCTTCAGGAGCGCGTTCTTCGGCTCGGTGAGAATCCGCACCAGGGCTTCGCGGTCGAGCTCTTCGACGGTCGCCGTGACCGGAAGCCGTCCGATGAACTCCGGGATGAGCCCGAACTTGAGCAGATCCTCGGGCCGGACGTCGGCGTAGGAGACGTCCTCGCTCTTCAGGGCCGTCAACGGCGCCCCGAAGCCGATCCCCTTGCGTCCGGCGCGGGAGCCGATGATCTCCTCGAGCCCCGCGAAGGCCCCGGCCACGATGAAAAGGACGTTCGTGGTGTCGATCTGGAGGAATTCCTGGTGCGGGTGCTTGCGGCCTCCCTGCGGCGGAACCTGGGCGACCGTCCCCTCCAGGATCTTCAGCAGCGCCTGCTGCACGCCCTCGCCCGAGACGTCGCGCGTGATCGACGGGTTCTCGCTCTTGCGCGAGATCTTGTCGATCTCGTCGATGTAGATGATGCCCTGCTCGGCCTTCTTGACGTCGTAGTCCGCGGACTGGATGAGCTTGAGCAGGATGTTCTCGACGTCCTCGCCGACGTAGCCGGCCTCCGTCAGCGCCGTGGCATCCGCTACGGCGAAGGGGACGTTGAGCCGACGCGCCAAGGTCTGCGCGAGGTAGGTCTTGCCGCACCCGGTGGGGCCGACCAGCATGATGTTCGACTTCGAGACCTCGACGTCGTCGAGGGGGGTGCCGGCCTCGTTGAGCGTCGTGGCCGGGCGCTGCGACTGGCCGTCGCGGATACGCTTGTAGTGGTTGTAGACCGCCACCGAGAGAGAGCGCTTGGCGGCCTCCTGGCCGATCACGTACTCGTTGAGGTGCTCGAAGATCTCGCGCGGCCGCGGCAGGTCGAACTCCTCGGACTCGTCGACCTCGACGAGCTCCTCTTCGATGATCTCGTTGCACAGTTCGATGCACTCGGTGCAGATGTAGACACCGGGACCGGCGATGAGCTTGCGCACTTGCTTCTGGCTCTTGCCGCAGAAGTTGCATTTAAGCAGCTCGGAGCTCTCGCCCATTCGTGCCATCGAGTCCTACTCCCCTAGTACTTGTCTCTGTCTGCCCCGCACCGCTCGCGGGACCGCTCATCCAACTGTAAGTCAGCCGACCTGCAGAATGGCTGAAGGGGCGGACCGTGGTGGAAATCCACGATCCGCCCCTCGGCGCCTGCGACTCTAGTCGATGGCCTGCTGCGGCTTGATCTTGCGCGACTCGAGGACCTCGTCGACCAGGCCGTACACCTTGGCGTCGGCCGCCGTCATGAAGAGGTCGCGTTCGATGTCGTTGCTGACCTCAGCCGGGGTCTTCTTCGTGTGCGACGCGAGGGTCTCCTCCATCCACGAACGCATGCGCATGACTTCTTCGGCCTGGATCTGCAGGTCCGAGGCCGTGCCGCGCTCGCCACCGCCCATCGCCGGCTGGTGGATGAGCGCACGGGCGTTCGGCAGAGCGAGGCGCTTGCCCGGCGCACCGGCCGCCAGCAGCACGGCAGCCGCGCTGGCCGCCTGGCCCAGGCAGACCGTCTGGACCTCGGGGCGGATGAACTGCATCGTGTCGTAGATGGCGGTCATCGCGGTGAACGAGCCACCGGGCGAGTTGATGTAGAGCGTGATGTCGCGTTCGGAGTCCATGGACTCGAGCACGAGCAGCTGCGCCATGATGTCGTCAGCCGAGGCGTCGTCGACCTGTGCGCCGAGGAAGACGATGCGGTCCTCGAAGAGTTTCGCGTAGGGGTCCTGACGCTTGAAACCGTAAGGCGTGCGCTCTTCGAACTGCGGGAGGATGTACCGAGCGGACGGCATATCACCGGCGGCACCGTAGCCGTTGAAGTTCATTTCTACTCCTGAAAAGTAAGTGTCGATGTGTGGCTGGGGCGCGGGCCGCGCTAGGGGTTCATGCCGCCGCCGCCGGCGACGGCCGCGGAGTGCTCCGCGATGTTGTCGAAGAACCCGTACTCGAGGCCCTCGGACGCCGTGAACCACTTGTCGCGCTCGTTGTCCTTGAGGATCGTGTCGACGGTCTGGCCGGTCTGCTCCGCGGTCAGCTCCGACATGATCTTCTTCATGTGCAGGATCAACTCGGCCTGGATGCGGATATCGGAAGCCGTGCCGCCGATGCCACCGGACGGCTGGTGCATCAGGATGCGGGCGTTCGGCGTCGCGTAGCGCTTGCCCTTGGTGCCCGACGAGAGGAGGAACTGCCCCATCGAGGCGGCGAGGCCGGTGGCCACCGTGACGACGTCGTTCGGGATGAACTGCATCGTGTCGTAGATGGCCATGCCCGCCGTGATCGAGCCGCCCGGCGAGTTGATGTACAGGTAGATGTCCTTCTCCGGGTCCTCGGCCGAGAGGAGCAGGAGTTGGGAGCAGATGGCGTTCGCGTTCTCATCACGGACCTCGGAACCGAGCCAAATGATCCGTTCCTTCAGCAGCCGATTGTAGATGTAGTCATCGCGGTTGGCCGGGTCGACCGATGACATCGCTGGGGTCTGGGATTCCTCAGTCATGCTCGAATACCTCTCCGTACGGTTGGTGAACTTGTCTCCGAGATTACTGCCTGGCGCCCGCGTTTGAGACCCGCGACCGCGCTAGTTCGCTGTGGGCGCATAGCCGCCCGCCACCTCTTAAAGCGCCGTGGGGCCATCCGCGAATTCGCGGATGGCCCCACCTGGCCGGCCCGACGGCCGGCGATGCTTGAAGCGGTTCCTACTTGGCGGCTTCCTCAGCGGCCTCGGGCTCGGCGGTCTCGCCCTCCACGGCCTCGTCCTCGCCCTGCGGGGTGACGAACGAGGACAGGTCGACGACATTGCCCTCCGAGTCGGTCACCTTGGCGACCTCGAGGACCTTGGCCAGCGCCTTGCGACGGCGGACCTCGCCGACGATCATCGGCACCTGGCCGGCGCCGTCGAGCATCTGGGCGAACTGGTTCGGATCCATGCCGTACTGCGAGGCCGTCTGGACGATGTAGTCGATCAGCTCCGACTGCTCGACGCCGACTTCTTCCTTCTCGGCGATGGCGTCCAGGATGATCTCGTTCTGGAAGGCGCGGCCGGCGTTCTCGCGGACCTCAGCGCGGTGCTCATCGGTGTCGTGCTCGTCGCCCGAGGTGTGCTCGCCCTGGTTGAAGTGCTGCTCGAGCTGCTCCTCGACGATGGACTCCGGAACCGGAACCTCGATCATCTCGACCAGCTTCTCGAGGACCAGATCGCGGGCCTCGACGCCCTGCTCGGTGACCTTGGACTCTGCAGCCTGCTTGGCCAGGTCCGCCTTCAGCTCGTCGATGGTGTCGAACTCGGAAGCGAGCTGGGCGAAGTCGTCGTTCGCCTCCGGGAGCTCGCGCTCCTTGACGGCCTTGACGAGGACCTTGACCTGAGCGGTCTGGCCCGAGTGCTCGCCACCGGCCAGCGTGGTCTCGAAGATCGCGTCCTCATCGGCCGAGAGGCCGGAAACGGCCTCGTCGAGGCCCTCCAGCATCGTGCCGGAACCGACCTGGTAGGACAGGTCCGCTGCGGAGTCGGCCTCTTCGCCGTCCACGGAGGCCGACATGTCGATGGTCAGGAAATCGTCGTGCGCCGCCGGGCGGTCGACCGGCTTCAGCGTGCCGAAGCGGCCGCGCAGCTCGTCGAGAGCCTTCGTGACGTCCTCTTCGCTGGCCTCTGCGGCGGCGACCTCGACCTCGATGCCGGCATAGTCCGGCAGCTCGACGGTCGGGCGGATGTCGACCTCGAGCGCGAACTTCAGCTCGCCCTCGGCGTCCTTCTCCAGGCCCGGGAGCTCGTTGATCTCGACCTCGGGGCGGGACAGCGGCGTGAGCTCGTTCTCGGTCATCGCCTGCTGGTAGAAGCCGTTCAGGGACTCGTTGACGGCCGTCTCGATGACGTAGCCGCGGCCGACGCGCTGGTCGATCAGTGCGTTCGGGACCTTGCCCTTGCGGAAGCCCGGCACCTGAATCTGCTCGGAGATCGACTTGTACGCGGCGTCGATGCCCGGCTGCAGTTCGGCGAGCGGAACCTCGACATTGAGCTTGACCCGGGTCGGGTTGAGATTTTCGACGGCGCTCTTCACAGCGGTGTACTCCTGAAATGGAATCGGGGGTGGGGGCTCTGTTCGCACAGTCAGCCTCCCGCCACCGGAAGGCCGACTGTCAGAGTCGGGGTGACAGGAGTTGAACCTGCGACCTCACGCTCCCAAAGCGCGCGCTCTACCAAGCTGAGCTACACCCCGATCAGTGCACGAGTAAGTTTACGCAGACCTCGGAGGGATCCGCGAATTCTCCGCTCGCTGCGCGGAACCGCCAGAGAGGCTGTCCGCGCCGTCGCAATGAAAAGGCGGTCCACTTTTCCGTAGACCGCCGTTTCGATAGCGAGGGGATGACGGGAATCGAACCCGCGTCATCAGTTTGGAAGACTGAGGCTTTACCATTAAGCTACATCCCCGCAAAACCGGATTCTTCCGGCTCCGACTGCAAGAGATTAGCAGTGCGGTGGGCCACGCGCAAAATCCGCCGCGACCGCCGTTTCACCCCTGGCAGCCGGGACACCAGTAGAGCTTGCGCCCGGCCACTTCGGTCACGGCGATGTCCGCGGGGCACCGCCGGCACCCCTGACCGGCGCGCTGGTACACGTAGTACGCCTGCTCCGGCCACACGTCGGCGCCGGGTTCCGGCCGGTCGGCCGCGGCGGTCGTGATGATGCGTCCGTCGCGGACGCCGTCGCGCATCAACGACACCAGATCGCGCCACAGTCCGTCGACCTGCTCGGGCCGCAGCCGGTTCGCACTCTGCCACGGGTCCAGGCGTCCGCGGAACAGCGCCTCGGCGCGGTAGATGTTGCCGACGCCCGCCACCCGCGCCTGGTCCATGAGAGCGGTGCCGATCATCGTCCGTGTCGCCCCGAGGCGACGGGCGAATTCCGCCCCGGGGCCCGACGGCGGCACCGCACCCGGCGCGGCCCGGTCGCCGAGAGCGTCGTCGGCCAGCGGATCCGGACCCAGCCGGGAGCGCACGCCCGCCATCTCGAGGGTGCTCAGCACTTCGCAGGCGGAGGCGCCGCGCAGGTCGGCCCAGCCGTGTTCGGAGACCATGCGCAGCCGCACGGCCCCCACGGGCGGCGGCGGACCCGCGTAGGCCGGCGCCCCGCCGTCGTCCCGGGGTCCCGCGGAGACTTCACGCTCGCCGATCCGGCGCGGCGCCCCGATGCTCGAGGCGCCCGCGAAGCTCTCGTCCCCGCCGAAGCTGAACGCGCCGTAGAGGCCCAGGTGCACGCGCAGGTGGTGCGTGCCGTCGGGTCCGAAGTGCACGAACAGCTGCTTGCCGTGCGCGCTCGCGCCGATGACCTCGCGCCCGTCCAGCAGCGCCGCACCGTCGGCGAACCGGCCCTGAGGACTGGAGACGCTCACGCGCTGCCCGCCGAAGACGTCGGAGATCTGCCGGGCGAGACGGTGGATCGAATGTCCCTCGGGCACTTAGCGCAGGATCTCGCCGGTGGCCTCGTAGGCGGCGATCTTCCCGATGCGGCGCGCGTGCCGCTCGGCGCCGGAGAACGGCTCAGCGAGGAACGCGTCGATCAGCCCGGTGGCCTCTTCGAGGCTGTGCTGGCGCCCGCCGAGCGCGATCACGTTGGCGTCGTTGTGCTCGCGGGCGAGCCTGGCCGTGTCGAGGTTCCACGCCAGGGCGGCGCGGATGCCCTCGACCTTGTTGGCCGCGATCTGCTCGCCGTTGCCGGAGCCGCCCAGGACGATGCCGCGCGCCTCCACACCATTCGACTGGTCCGCGACGACCGCGAGGGCCGCGTCGATGCAGAACGCCGGGTAGTCGTCCTCGGCGTCGTATTCGCTCGGCCCGTGGTCGACGACCTCGAAGCCCTTCTGCGTCAGGTGCGTGACCAGGTGGGCGCTCAGTTCCATCCCGGCGTGGTCGGTGGCGATGTGTACTCGCATGCTCTGTGTCCTTCAGGTGCGTCGTGGCGGCATCGGATAAACCGAGTCAACCCTACCGGCTGACCGGTTCGACCCACAGCGGACCCGCACCTGTTGCGACGCCCACCGCGGCGCCGAGCGCCCCGGTCTGCGGGTCGACCGGGTGCGCACCGACGGTTCCCGACGCCTCGCCTGCGACGACAAGGTAGTCGCGCCCTCCGGCGCCCGGCACGACGGCGGCGCCTCGCGGCTGCTTCTCCGTCTCCCAGGTGCCCGCGTAGGTGAGCGTGCCCGAGTCTCCGTCGACGGCGAACCCGGTCACGGTCGACGTCGACCGCTCGGTCGTGTACAGGAAACGCCCGTCCGCGGCCAGGTGCAGGTCGGCGCACCAGATGCGGTCGAGCCCGGGGACGGGCGTGTTGCCGTCCCGCGCCCATCCGGGCACGAGGTCGAGCGAGTCGGGCACCGCGTCGATGTGCTGGAGCCCGGTCAGGCGGCCGGTCGACGCCTCGCGCTCGAACACCGTGACGAGCCCGCTCATCTCGTGCAGGACGTAGAGGCGGTCCCCGGCCGCGTTGAACCGCTGGTGCCGCGGACCGGAACCGGCCGGGCTCGACACGCGGGAGACTTCGCTCAGCCGCGCGCCGTCGACCGCGTAGGCGACCACGACGTCGTCGCCCAGCGACGCCACGTAGGCGTGGGCGCCGTCCGGGGAGACCACCACGGAGTGGGCCTTCTCCCCCGGTGCGTCGCCGGCGACGGCGGGAGGGTCCGGGATGCCGTCGGCGTCGAGCGGCAGGCCGTGCACGCTGTGACCGTGGTAAGAGGCGGAGTAGACCGCCGACCCGTCCTGCGCGAGCGCGATGCTGACGCACTTGGCGGGGACCTCGGCGGTCGCGACCGAGGCGAGGGCGCCGTCGTCGTCCCGGCGCAGGACCTGGACCGTGGCCGGCTGGCTGGACTGACCGGAGTAGAAGAGTCCGCGGTCCGCGTCGTAGGCGGACGTGCGGATGCCCGGCGCCGGGTACGACTCGCCGGTGGCGGTCAGCGCACCGGACGCCGTGTCGAGCGCCAGGCGGTCGATCCGGTCGTCGCCGGCGCAGGCGATGTAGAGGTCGTACACGTTCGCTTCCGCGTCATGCGTGGGCATCAGGTCTCCTCGGTGATCGTTGCGCCAGCGGGCGCGTTCTGCCGACATCGATCCTACGTGCGCCGATGCGGGCTGCGCGATCTATGGTGGACGAAGCTTCACATTGAACCCGCGCCCCTCTGGTCTGCGCTGCCCGCAGGTGAGAGACTGGAGGCAGGTACTCAGCAACTGCTTCACAACCCCTATTGCCAAGGAGGCATTGTGCCCGGTCTCAACCTCACCCGCGCCGAAGCGCAGGAGCGTGCCGGCCTCGTCGCCGTCGACACCTACCGCGTCGAGCTCGACCTCACCCGCGGCGAGCGGATCTTCGGCTCGACCACGACCGTCGAGTTCACGGGGACGCCCGGCGCGTCGACCTTCATCGACGCCGTCACGGACGCGGTCCACTCCGTCACGCTCAACGGGCGCGCGCTCGATCCGGCGCAGGTCGCCGACGGCGTCCGCATCCAGCTGCCCGATCTGGCCGAGCGCAACGAGCTCGTGGTCGTCGCCGACGGCCTCTACACGAATACCGGCGAAGGCCTGCACCGGTTCGTGGACCCGGTCGACGACGAGGTCTACCTCTACACCCAGTTCGAGGTGCCCGACTCGCGCCGCATGTTCGCCGTCTTCGAGCAGCCCGACCTGAAGGCCGCCTTCCAGTTCGAGGTCACCGCTCCGGGGCACTGGGACGTCGTCTCGAACTCCCCCACGCCCGCCCCGGTCCCCGACCCCGAGTCGGCCCTCGAAGGCGCGAAGACGTGGAGTTTCGAGCCGACACTGAGGATGTCGTCCTACATCACCGCGATCATCGCCGGGCCGTACCAGTCGGTCCGCAGCGAGCTGACCAGTTCCGACGGCCGCACGATCCCGCTGGGCGTGTTCGCGCGCGCCTCGATCATGGAGCACCTCGACGCCGAGAACATCTTCCGCCTGACCCGCCAGGGCTTCGAGTTCTTCGAAGCGCAGTTCGGCACGGCCTACCCGTTCCCCAAATACGACCAGCTCTTCGTCCCCGAGTTCAACGCGGGCGCCATGGAGAACGCCGGGGCCGTCACGTTCCTCGAGAACTACGTCTTCCGCTCGCGGCCGACGGACGCGCTCGTGGAGCGCCGCGCGATCACGGTCCTGCACGAGCTCGCCCACATGTGGTTCGGCGACCTGGTGACGATGCGGTGGTGGAACGACCTCTGGCTCAACGAGTCCTTCGCCGAGTTCATGTCCACGCTCGCCGCCGCCGAGAACACCGAGTTCACGCAGTCGTGGACCACGTTCGCATCGATGGAGAAGGCCTGGGCCTACCGTCAGGACCAGCTGCCGAGCACGCACCCGATCGTCGCCGAGATCACGGACCTCGAGGACGTCCAGGTCAACTTCGACGGCATCACCTACGCCAAGGGCGCCTCCGTCCTGCGCCAGCTCGTCGCCTGGGTCGGCCAGGAGGAGTTCATGGCCGGCGTGCGCACCTACTTCTCCAAGCACGCCTTCGACAACACCGAGCTGAAGGACCTGATGGTCGAGCTCGAGGCCTCCTCCGGCCGCGAGCTGACCGAGTGGAGCCGGCTCTGGCTCGAGACCGCCGGTGTCAACAAGCTGACGCCGAAGCTCACCACGGACGACGACGGCACGCTCACCTCGTTCGCCATCGTCCAGTCGGCGCCGGAGGACCACCCGACGATCCGCCCGCACCGGCTCGCGGTGGGCTTCTACGACCTTGTCGACGGCGCGCTGGTGCGCACCCACCGCGAGGAGCTGGACGTCGACGGCGAGTCCACCGAGGTGCCGGGCCTCGTCGGGCGCCCGCGCCCAGACCTCGTGCTGCTCAACGACGACGATCTGGCGTACGCCAAGATCCGCCTCGACGAGGCCTCGCTCGCCGCCGCGGTGAAGCACCTCAAGGACTTCGACGAGTCCCTGCCGCGCACCCTGATCTGGGGATCCGCGTGGGATGCCGCCCGCGACGGCGAGACGCGCGGGCGGGACTACGTGGAGCTGATCCTGAACAACATCGCCCACGAATCCGATTCGTCGGTCGTCATGGTCCTGCTGCGCCAACTGGGCACCACCCTCGACTACTACGTGGCGCCGGCCGCCGCGCCCGGTTTGTCGGAGTTCGTCGGCGACCGCCTCTGGGAGCTCGCGCTCACGGCCGAGGCCGGGTCGGACCACCAGCTCCAGTTCGCCAAGGCCTTCGCCCTGCGCTCCCGCACCGCCACACAGCTGGGCGAGGTCGCGGCACTGCTCTCGGGAGAGACGGTCCTCGAAGGGCTCACGATCGACACGGACCTGCGCTGGGAGCTCCTGACGGCGCTCGTGTCCGGCGGTCGCGCCGGCGAAGCCGACATCGCCGCGGCCCTCGCGGCCGACAACACCGCCAACGGGGCGCTGGCGGCCGAGCTCGCCCGGGCGGCCGTGCCCACGGCAGCGGCCAAGCGGGAGGCCTTCGACGCCGTCGTGCGCCGGGACGAGCTCTCCAACACGCACCAGCGGCAGGCGATCACCGGCTTCAACCGTGTCCACGACGCGTCGCTGATCGCCGGGTTCGCGGACGACTACTTCGCGAACGTGCGGCGCGTATGGGACGAGCGCAGCCACGAGATCGCCCAGCAGATCGTCGTCGGCCTGTACCCGGCCGCCCAGGTCTCGGAGGAAACGCTGCGCCGGACCGACGAGTTCCTCGCCGGGCTCGGAGACGACGAGTCCTCGCTGCGGCGGCTGATGCTCGAGAACCGCGACGCTGTCGTCCGTGCGCTGGCGGCGCGGGCCGCGGACGCCGGCTAGGTCCGGCCAATCGACGGGGCGGCGCCCGGCATCCGGACCACGCGGATGCCGGGCGCCGTCGTTTCCGCGTAGCGTAGAGGCATGAACCTCAGCAGCCACCGCTACGAGATCGGGATCGAATGGACCGGCGCACGCGGGACCGGGACGAGCAGCTACCGGTCCTACGGACGCGACCACGTCATCCGCGCCGCCGGCCTGCCGGATCTGGCCGGCACCGCCGACCCCACGTTCCACGGCGACCGCGACCGCTGGAATCCCGAGCAGCTGCTCCTGGCCGCCCTGAGCCAGTGCCACATGCTCTCCTACCTGCACGTCGCAGTGAAGCACGGGGTCGTCGTGACGGGCTACACGGACGATGCCGAGGGCGAGCTGCGGCTCAACCGCGACGGCAGCGGAGAATTCGCGTCCGCCCTGCTGCGCCCGCGGGTGCAGCTCGCCGACGAATCGCAGCGGGAGCTGGCCGACGAACTGCACGAGCAGGCCAACCGAGTCTGCTTCATCGCGCGCAGCGTCAACTTCGACGTGCGCCACGAACCGCGCCTGCCGGAAGCCGGCACGGACCGCACCGAACCGGAGGACACCGAATGAGCGACTACGAGGGCACCTTCTACGAGCAGGTCGGCGGCAAGGAGACGTTCCGCCGCCTCGCCGAGAAGTTCTACGAGGGCGTCGCCGCCGACGAGGAGTTCCGGGCGATGTACCCGGAGAAGGACCTGGGGCCGGCGGCCGAGCGGCTGCAGATGTTCCTCGAGCAGTACTGGGGCGGGCCGACGACCTACTCTGAACAGCGCGGCCACCCGCGCCTGCGCATGCGCCACGTGCCCTACGCCATCGATTCGAAGGCCCGCGACACGTGGCTAGCGCACATGAGGACGGCCGTGGACTCCCTGGACCTGCCGCCCCTGCAGCACGAGGTCCTGTGGGACTACCTGGAGCGCGCCGCCCACTCTCTCGTCAATACGCCCGACCAGCCCCACTCGAAGGGGCTGCGCCTGGCGTAGCGCACGTCGCGGCCGCTGCTAGAGCTTCGCACCCCGGCGGACGAGGATGTGGCCGGCGGCCGTGGACAGGCGGTGCCACGGGCCCTGCGCGAGGATCCGAGCCGTCCCGTCGCCGGAGATGAAGCCGAGCGTCTTGGCGCCGAAGGCGGCCCCCGAGGGCAGCTCCGGAACCGCGCCGGTTCCCAATGGGCTGGACCAGATGCGCGATCGGACGGTGGCGAGCACCGGCTGTCCCGAGTTCTCCGGCAGCGCGTCGACGACGGCGCGGGTTCCGGCCTCGGCCGCAGCGCGTAGCGCCTCCTCGTCGTACTCCCCCGCTTCGGACCACCCGGAGACCGGTGGGAGGATGCCGGCCCATGCGGCCCGGGACTGCGCCGGCGGCAACTGCAGGGCCGTCTCGATCGGGCTCATCCTGGCGAGCCGGTCGGTGAGGGCTCCCAGCGGGTAGACGACCGTCCCCTCCGCGGGCTCGGCGAGGCGGAACGCGCGCATGCCGAGGATCGTCGGAGTGGGCTCCCCCAGTTCCTGCGGGACGATGACCGGCACGTACACGGCCATGGCCGCCCCCCGCAGCACGAGGGACACGTCGCCGTCGTGGACGCTACGCGCACGGGCCAGGAAGGTCCGCAGATCGGCGGTCGAATCGGGGTCGGCGAGGTGCACGATGGGGTTCTCTGGTGCAGGCATGGAACCATCCTGCCATCTAACGAAGCACCTGTGCTCGGTTGAGCACGATCAGCGGTGCCGCTAGGGTCAAGTGAGATCGACCGCCCCGGGGCACAGCCGACGGGGCTCAATGTGAAGGAGCCACCCATCGTGCGCATCGGCGATTCCGCGGGACTGCTGGAACTGTTGGACCTCGCGAAGGAGGGTGCCCGCACCGACGAGCACATCTTCCTCGGCAGCTCTCCGGAGCAGCCGCACCAGCGCGTTTTCGGCGGTCAGGTCCTGGCTCAATCCATCGTGGCGGCCGCCGAGACCGTCGACGCCGGGCGTCATGTGCACTCGATGCACGGCTACTTCCTGCGCCCCGGGGACGCCGCGAAGCCGATCACCTTCGGCGTCCAGGAGCTGCGCGACGGGCGGTCCTTCTCGGCCCGCCGCGTCCACGCCTACCAGGACGGGCGCCCCATCCTCTCGATGATCGCGTCGTTCCAGGCCGACGCCGACGGACTCGAACACTTCGAGCCCATGCCGGAGGGCATTCCGGCGCCGGAGTCCCTGCCCACCACCGCCGACCTCCTGGGCAAGATCGACCATCCGGCAGCACAGGACTGGGCGTTCAACCGGCCGTTCGACGTCCGCCACGTCCAAGAGCCCATCTACGTCAATGCCCCGGGCCCCGGCGACCTCTCCCCCACGAACGCCGTCTGGCTGAAGACGTTCGGCCCGATGCCCGACGACCAGTCCCTGCAGCGGGCCGCCCTGGCCTACGCGAGCGACTACACCATTCTCGAATCGGTCCTGCGCCGCCACGGCGTCTCGTGGGTGACGCCGGGGATGAGCGTCGCCAGCCTCGACCACGCCATGTGGTGGCACCGCAGCGTCCGGGTCGACGAGTGGCTGCTCTACGTGCAGGAGAGCCCGAGCGCGTCCGGAGCGCGAGGCCTGGGCCAGGGCCGTATCTACAGCCGGGACGGCCTGCTCGTGGCCACCGTGGCGCAGGAGGGCATGGTCCGCCTGCCCGATTTCTCCTGAGTTCAGAGGCCGCGTTCCGGCCCGCTGAGCGGGTGTGAACGCCTCGGGGCCGGGCCCGCGCCTCTGGAATCAGAGGGTGCGGACCCGGCCCCGGGTTTCGGGCTCTCGGCCCAACGATGCTCCTAGCCGCGGGTCAGGCGGCGGTGCGTGACGCGGTGCGGCTTCGCCGCGTCCGGTCCCAGGCGCTCGATCTTGTTCTCTTCGTAGGACTCGAAGTTGCCCTCGAACCAGTACCAGTTGGCCGGGTCCTCCTCGGTGCCCTCGTACGAGAGGATGTGGGTGGCCACACGGTCCAGGAACCAGCGGTCGTGGGAGACGACCACGGCGCAGCCCGGGAACTCGAGGAGGGCGTTCTCGAGGGAACCGAGGGTCTCGACGTCGAGGTCGTTGGTCGGCTCATCGAGGAGCAGCAGGTTGCCGCCCTGCTTGAGCGTGAGGGCCAGGTTCAAGCGGTTGCGCTCGCCACCCGAGAGGATGCCGGCGCGCTTCTGCTGGTCCGGGCCTTTGAAGCCGAAGGCCGAGACGTACGCGCGGGACGGCATCTCGACGTTGCCCACCTTGATGTAGTCGAGCCCCTCGGAGACGACTTCCCACAGCGACTTGTCCGGGTCGATGCCGGTGCGGTTCTGGTCGACATAGGAGGTCTTGACGGTGTCGCCGACCTTGAGGTCGCCGTCGTCCAGTTCCTCCATCCCGACGATGGTCTTGAAGAGGGTCGACTTGCCGACGCCGTTCGGGCCGATCACGCCGACGATGCCGTTGCGCGGCAGCGTGAAGGACAGGTCGTCGATGAGGACGCGGTCGCCGAAGCCCTTCTTGATGTCCTTCGCCTCGATGACGATGTTGCCCAGGCGCGGCCCCGGCGGGATCTGGATTTCCTCGAGATCCAGCTTCCGGGTGCGCTCCGCCTCGGCCGCCATCTCCTCGTACCGGTTGAGTCGGGCCTTGGACTTGGTCTGCCGGCCCTTGGAGTTCGAGCGCACCCAGTCGAGTTCCTCGCTCAGGCGCTTGGCGAGCTTGGCGTCCTTCTTGCCCTGGACGGCCATGCGCTCTTTCTTCTTCTCCAGGTACGTGGAGTAGTTCCCCTCGTACGGGTGAAGACGGCCGCGGTCGACCTCGCAGATCCACTCGGCGACGTGATCGAGGAAGTAGCGGTCGTGGGTCACTGCCAGGACGGCGCCCGGGTAGGACGCGAGGTGCTGCTCGAGCCACAGGACGGACTCGGCGTCGAGGTGGTTGGTCGGCTCGTCGAGGAGCAGCAGATCCGGTTTGGACAGCAGGAGCTTGCAGAGCGCGACACGACGACGCTCACCACCGGAGAGGTGCGTGACGTCCGCGTCGCCCGGCGGGCAGCGCAGGGCGTCCATGGCCTGCTCGAGCTGGTTGTCGAGGTCCCACGCGTCGGCTGCATCGATGTCCTCCTGCAGCTTGCCCATCTCCTCCATGAGCGCGTCGAAGTCGGCGTCGGGATTCGCCATCTCCTCGGAGATCTCGTTGTAGCGCGTGATCTTCCCGTAGATCTCGCCGACACCCTCCTGGACGTTGCCGAGGACGGTCTTCTCCTCGTTGAGAGGCGGTTCCTGGAGCAGAATGCCCACAGAATAGCCCGGGGACAGTCGCGCCTCGCCGTTCGAGGGCGTGTCCAGCCCGGCCATGATCTTCAGGATCGTCGACTTGCCGGCACCGTTCGGGCCGACGACGCCGATCTTGGCACCGGGGAAGAACGACATGCTCACGTCGTCGAGAATGACCTTATCGCCAACGGCCTTGCGGGCCTTGGACATGGTGTAAATGAATTCCGCCATGCGTCCAAGGCTAGTCGGTGCGCGGGCATTGTTCACAATGGGACCCCGCGCGGCCCTGCCGGGGTCCCGCCGCCGGCGGCCGGCGACCAGACCCCGGAGGGTTCAGGCCGCCTGCCGGACGTCCAGGTCGCCATGCCCGTCGCCGCCGTCCTCCTGCTCGTCGTCCAGCTCGGCGTCTCGTGCGCTCCCGTTGCTCGGGGACACGAAACCGGTCCCCCAGTCCCCCGTCGACGCAGCCGGGTCCGGCGACTGCCCCGCGCTCTCCGCTTCACCGCTCCCATCCCCCGGAACCGAGGGCGGCGGGTCCGCCGGGGCGGACACGGGACCGGGCTGGCCGTCGCCCTCGCCCAAGGGCGGCTCGGCCGCCACCCCACGGAAGAAGTTCACGTATCCGCGGGTGAGGTCCACGCCGACGTGGTCGGCCTCGATTTCCGAGAAATACGTCCATTTCGGCTCGGCGTCGGTCCCCTGGTTGACGCGCCGGTTGCGGATGCGCCCGTGGATGACGACGGCGGCGCCCTTGCCCAGCGAGACGGCGACGTTCCTCGCCTGGTCCCGGAAGACGACAATTCGGTGCCAGTTGGTGTGACCGTCCTCCCACTCCCTGCTCGCCCGGTTGAACCGGCGCTCCGTCGACCCCACGTTGAACCGTGCGACCGGAACGCCGGTCCTCGACGAGTACTTGGGATCGGCACCCAGGTTGCCTTTGATCGTGACGAAATCCGTCATTGCCCTTCCAACTCCTCCGTTGATTCCTCAACCGGCGCCTGCGAGTTCCACATGGTGCGGTGCCGCCCCGGCCTGTCCTACCAGTCTGGAAAGGGAGGGGCCCGCCGTCTCCACCCGCGGGGTCCTCTGTGGACAACCCGTGCGTGCGGCGCAGCTGTGGACAGCGGGTCCGAGGTCATTTCAGTGCGCACCGTACCGGTGACTAGAATGGTTGCGGCGCCTTGTTGAGCGCATGCCCCCGTAGCTCAGTTGGATAGAGCAGCAGCCTTCTAATCTGCCGGTCGCGCGTTCGAGTCGCGCCGGGGGCACGGTGAAGCTCCAGCCGGTCCCGCCCGCGCGGTCCCGGCTGGGGCTTCACCCAGTTCTGAGCGCCCCGCCGCGCAGCCGCACGTGCACCCGGGAGCCGAGCCCCGCCGGGACCCATAAGAAACTTCCGCGGAATAATCTGCCCTCGGCGCCCGATGACCCGGGTCGACGCCTGCTTGGCCGAAACAGCGGAGGCCGCGACGAGTCGCAGGCCCTTCAGCCTCTTCACACTTTTTCCCCAGTTCCCCGGTATATCCTTGGTGGCACAGAGTTTCCGGTGCCTGAGCAACAAAGCACGGAGCTCGCCCGCCCCGCACACCCCGGAATAGATGGAGGAACCACGTGACGACGACGCCGCCGACTGCGCCATCGACACCGGCTCCTCCGACACCTCCCACCGCGGGACCAGCCTCCTGGCGAAACGCGGTTCTAGCGGTTTTCGCCCTCTGCGGCTTCGCGACGGCCTCGTGGGTTTCTCGTATTCCGGCCGCCCGCGACAACCTCGGCCTCACCACCGGTGATGTAGGAATGCTCCTCTTCGGGGGCGCCGCCGGTGCGATCGTCGGCTTGACGCTGGCACCGTTGTTCCAGCGGCTGCTCGGTGCCCGCCGCGGCATGCTCTACGGCCTGCTCGGCATGGCCGCCATGACGGCGGTCCTGGGGGTGGCCACGGAGAGCCACAGCACGTTCGCACTGGCGACTGCCGCACTCGTCGGCCAGAGCTTCGCTTTCAGCATCACCGACGTCATCATGAACGTCGAGGGCGCCGAGCTGGAGCGCAGCGTCCGCAAAACGCTCATGCCGCTGCTCCACGCCTTCTTCAGCCTCGGAACCATCGCCGGAGCCCTCGGCGGGGCCGGAGCGGCCGCGGCCGGAATACCGATCTCGGCGCATCTGGCCGTCGTCGGCTCTTCCGTCGCAATCGCCTCCGCCGGCGTCGTGCGCTTCATTCCACGCCTGCCCTCCGTGGACCGGGAACCGCAGACGAAGCAGACCGGTCCGGAGCGGCTGGCGCGATTGGTCAGTCTGCTGCGCGACCCCCGGCTGGCCTTCATCGGCCTCCTCGTCGTCGGCATGACGCTGACCGAGGGCGCCGCCAACGACTGGAT
This sequence comes from Zhihengliuella salsuginis, assembly GCF_014651715.1. Lineage (GTDB taxonomy): Bacteria > Actinomycetota > Actinomycetes > Actinomycetales > Micrococcaceae > Zhihengliuella > Zhihengliuella salsuginis. The sequence goes on along the minus strand of NZ_BMXK01000002.1, from coordinate 234,241 downwards.
CGCTCTGGGGACCGTCGACGGCCACGGCCTGTCCCAGGAGACCGGGGCACTCGTCTTCGGGGCCTTCGTCACGGCCATGACGATCGGGCGGATGCTCGGCGGCCCGATCATCGACCGGTTCGGACGCGCCAAGAGCCTGACCTGTCTCGCCTTCTTCGGCCTCTCCGGACTGATGTTGTTCATTCTCGCCGAGAGCTTCTGGCTCGTCGTCATCGGCGCCCTGCTGTGGGGCGTCGGCGGATCCCTCGGGTTCCCCATCGGCATCACCCTGGCAGCGGACCACCCCACCCATGCCACCGAACGCGTGAGCGCGGTGGCCATCTGCGGATACTTCGCGTTCCTCGTCGGCCCCCCGGCCCTTGGCCTGCTCGGCGAGCACTGGGGCGTACTCAACGCCCTCTACGTGGTGGCAGGCCTGCTGGCCGTGTCCCTGCTCGCGATTCCGCGGGCGGCACGCCCGACCCGGGAGACCGTGTCGGGCTCGTAGCCGCTGCGCCGCACAGCGGCAACGCGGGCACGGGTGGGAAGTCTCTCACCGACTGATTTCATCGCGGCGTCCAATTTCCGTTCATACATTGGTAACCTTGGAAGGTCCCGCGGCGATACGCCGCGCTCTGAAGGTTTCCGGGCCGACCCAGCAGGTCGCAGCCGGAGCCCTCCTATCAGTTTCAACGCCAACGTTCTGCGTGCAGTCAACGCGCCCAAAAATCGCCAAGGAGTGTCGCCCCTTCATGACAGCTGTTGCCACGGAAACATCGACCCCGTTGTGGGACCGTCGTTACGAGGAGCACATCGCTCCTGTCAACCGCATTCTCGATGAGACGGCAGCTCTGCGCCCCGACTTCTCGGTGAGCTACGTGGATCCCGTTCATGATGTGGACCAGGCGAAGATCGTCTCCCTCTACTCGAACGTCGGCGTGGCCGACGCGTCCGGCCTCATCACGGCCGGGGACTCGGAAGCAGTCACCCGCCAGCTCGGCCTGCATTGGCAGCTGGGACTTCGCCCGGAGTACGTGATCCCGTGGAACGTGTACCCCTGGCACGCCCCCAATGAGCCCAACGGCCGCCTCCAGCCGCCGCAGATCCGCAGCGGGCTCAAGCCGCTGCTGCGGATGCTCAAGGTCGTCGAACGGACGTCCGTGCTCGTCGCCCACGGCACGGAGGCGCACCGGCTCGCGGACCTGCTGCTGAAGACGGAGAACCCGCTTCTCTGGCGTCGCGGTTTCAAGGTCTACAAGGTCAAGTCATTCGGCGGCCGGGCGTTCGCCGGAGCGCCGGAGCGCCAGCACGCCAACCTCGAGGAGATCCGCAACGCGTATCAGGACTCCATGGCGAGGACGGGTATCGCCATCCCGCGCTAGTCCCGCCGCCTGGGACGAACGCGTCTACGGCCGCTGCAGCTGTCCAGCTGCAGCGGCCGTACGCGTTTCTCACGGCAACCGCCGCTCCCCCACGTGCCGTCGCTTGACGATGTGACTGCTCAGCGGCGCGAAGAGCCGGGCGGTCTTCGGGTCGACCAGCATGATGTAGGCCAGGTAGACGACGCCGCCCAGCGCGGCGATCACCTGCACCAGGAGCTGGTTGATCCACTGCGCCACGCTCACCTGCTCGATGACGACGAGCAGGACCAGCACCATGCTCAACGCGTACCAGAGGCGGGCAAGGCGTCCCCCGTACTGCCGGTACGCCGCGAACAGCGGCGCGAGCCACAGCAGGTACCACGGCTGGATGATCGGGGCGAGGAAGACTGCAGCTGCCAGGGCGAGCCCGCAGGACAGCAGGGCCTCGTGCGCGGGGCGCCGGAACGCCCACCAGAAGGCGAGGGCCACCGCGAGGTAACGGAAGAAGGAGAAGACGCCGCCCGCCACGGTCATGGTGTCCGCGCCGAACAGCGAGGCGATCCACCCGATCAGCAGCCCGAGCAGGCCGATGGGCGCATAGGGGAAGGCGGCCGATCCGGCGGTGGCCATCGCCGTGATCCACCCGAACCAGAGCCCGGTGGCACCGCCGATGAGGGCGAGCGTCGCGGCTGCGACGCCGCCGGTGAGTATCCAGACGCGCATCTTCTGCCAGAGGGTCACTGCCGCCGAGTCCCTGCTGTCGCGGGCACGGAGCATGGCGAGCCCCACGAAGGGCAGGGCCAGCACGACGATGGGCTTGATGGCGATCGCCACCGAGACCCAGACGACGCCGAGGACCCGCTGTCCGCGGGCGACGCAGAGGAAACCGAGCAGCAGCCCGCCGATCATGACGGCGTCGTTGTGGACGCCGGCGACCATCGTGACCAGGAAGAACGGGTTGGCGATGCACACCCACGTGGCCCAGCCGGGGTCCGTGCCGTGGGCCGCAGCGAGTCGCGGAAGGGCATAGAGGCAGGCGAGGACGCCGGCCACCGCCAGAACCCGCAGGATCAGCACGCCCCACTCCGGCACGCCCCCGGTGACGAAGTAGGTGGCACGGGCGAACAGCAGGAACAGCGGGCCGTACGGCGACGGCGACTCGGACCAGAGGCTGTCCGCGCCTTCGGCGTACCACCCGGGGAGCTGCGACACCCAGTTCTCGTACGGGTTCAGCCCCTGGTGCATCAACCGCCCCTGCGCGAGGTAGGAGTACACGTCGCGGCTGTAGATCGGAAAGCTCAACAGCATCGGCGCCGACCAGGAGAGCACCGCGCGGCGCACGGCGACCATGCCGGCCTGACCGGCCATGATGCGCTGCCCCAGGCGCAGCCAGGCGCGGCACAGGAGCATCGAGCCGAGCGCCAGGAGCAGGGAGCAGACGAGGACGACCCACGTCTCGGCCCGCAGCATGTTGAGCGTGGCCGCCCGGGCGAAGATCGACTCCTGACTGGTCGCGAGCCAGCCCACCCCCCACGAGCCGACGAGGATCATGATGCCGGCCAGGAGCCCCTGGGCGAGGACGACGTGGACGTCCGCTTCGGGACCACCGGTGAGGTGGCGGAGGATCGGCAGACGGGACAGCCGTCGTCGTAGTGATTCCAGCCCCCCGGTCAGGCCCGGAAACGGGACCTGGGGCGGCTGGGACGGGTCCGTCGGGGCGGGGAGGCGCGCCACGCTAGCCCGCCTTCCCGAAGCGGAACCGGCGGGGCAGCCTCAGCGTCTTCCAGAACTCGACGAAGATCAGCCGCGTCTTCGGGTCGAAGAACGCGAGGTAGGCCATGAAAGCCCAGGAGATGAACGTCGCCAGCTGCTGCAGAAGGGGCTTGATATCGCCCAGGAACTGCCAGACGAAGAGCTGGTCGGCGACGCCGTAGGCGATGAAGAACGCCACCGTGAAGTAGACCCAGATGGTCTGCCAGTCGTCCCGGATGCCGGAGGCCGCGAAGAACGGCAGCAGCCACAGCAGGTACCAGGGGTGGATGACCGGGGAGAGGACCACCAGCGCGGCGAATGCCAGGACCATCCGCTGGACGATGTGCCCGTGGCTGCCCTTGAACATCAGCAGCAGCACGATCGCGACCGAGGCCAGGCGGCCGATGAGTTTCAGCGTGGGCAGCACCCAGGAGGTTTCGAGACCGAGCGGGCCCAGCGTGCCGTGCAGGAAGTTGATGAGGATGCCGATCGGCGAATAGACGCTGTACCCCGTGCCGGTCGTGAGCATCACGGTCAGCCAGCCCAGGCCGTACCCGTTGACGTAGCCGATGACCACCATCAGCCCGAGCCCGATGGCGGCGGTGTAGGCCCAGTAGACGAACCTGCGCAGCCACGACGCGCCGGGGCCGGCCCACAGGAGGCCGATGAACGGCAGCAGGACCATGGTGATCGGCTTGATGCCGATCGACGCCGTGATCAGCAGAACGCCGCGGATGCCGCGGCCCGTCGCCGCGAAGTACGTGCCGGCGACCGCGAGCCCCACCATGAGCGCGTCGTTGTGGGCGCTCGCGATGAACGAGATCAAAAAGAGCGGGTTCGCAACGGTGATCCACGTGGCCTTCGCCCCGGAGACGCCGTGCAGCGCCGCGAGCTTCGGCGTGTAGACCATGCAGAGCACGACGCCGGCGTAGGCCGCGAGCCGGAACAGGATGATCGCGAGGTCTGGGTTGTCGCCGGCGATCATCATCACGAGATGCTCGACGTTCAGGAACAGCGGTCCGTACGGCGTGGTCGACTCGGACCACATCGTGTCGGTGCCGAGCTGGAACCAGTTCGAAATGGTCGAGATGCCCTGCTGGTAGGGGTCGTGCCCGGCCTCCACGAGCCGCCCCTGGCCGATGTAGGCGAAGACGTCGCGGCTGAAGATGGGCACGCAGGCGAGCAGCGGCAGCCCCCACGCCCAGCAGGCGCGGCGAACGGCGGCCAGCGACCCCTCGGGCCAGCCGCGCAGCTTCTGCCCGAGCCGCAGCCACGCGCGGAACATGATCCAGCAGCCGATCGTCATGGCCGCCGTCGAGGCGATGACGCCCCACGACTCGGTGCGCAGCGAGATCAGCAGCGGCATCCGGTTGAGCGGCGAGACGGAGGCCAGCCACCCGATGCCGAGCGAACCGGCGACGACGAGGATCGATCCGATGCTCCCCTGGACCATTGTGCGGGTCAGCTTCGGCAACGCAGTCCGGTCGGCAGTGCCGGGTTCGGTCACGTTCACGCACGTTCCTTCGAGTCGGGACGGTTCGGATCCTGCGGCCGCGCATTTCGGGCGCACGCGGGGTTAATCAATGCCCTAGATCCTAACATCGGCGCACCGATCCCCGGGGAGGAACCACCCGCCGTCGGCTTCGCCTGCGTCACGTCGGGCACCCCCGGAGCCTATGCTGGTCGTATCCGGTTTCCGCCTTGTCAGGAGCGTCATGGGCCGCCACGCCTCAAGCACCCCGGACGGCACGCGCCGCCCGTCCCGCCCCGCGGGCGTCCACGCCCTGCTGGGCTGGGGGCTCTTCGCCGCGCTCGTCATCGGCATCGCCGGACCGCGCCTCGGTCTGTCGCTGGGGGAATCCGTGGCAGCCAGTGCGACGACGGCCGTCGCCTTCGCGCTCCTCTGGCTCGTCTCGCTTCCCGCCGCGCGGTCCAGACGCCGCCGGTAGCCTGCGGGAGGTAGATTGGGACCGTGCCTATTTCTGCAGAGAACATCGTGTGGATCGATTGCGAGATGACCGGACTCGACCTCGGAGCCGACGCGCTCATCGAGGTCGCCGCGCTCGTGACCGATCCTGAACTGAACATCCTCGGCGACGGGGTCGACGTCGTCATCAGACCATCGGACGAGGCCCTGGCCCAGATGGGCGACTTCGTCCGGAGCATGCACACCGACTCGGGCCTGCTCGAGGTCCTCGCCGACGGCACGTCGATGGAGGACGCCACGAGCCGGGTGATGGCGTACATCCGCGAGTGGGTACCGGAACCGAACAAGGCCCAACTGGCGGGCAACACCGTGGGCACGGACCGGAACTTCCTCGCGCGCGACATGCCGGAGATCATCGAGCACCTGCACTACAGGATCATCGACGTCTCCACGATCAAGGAGCTCGCCCGGCGGTGGTACCCGAAGGCCTTCTTCCAGGCCCCGGCCAAAACGGGCGGGCACCGCGCCCTCGGCGACATCCGCGATTCGATCCAGGAGCTGCGCTACTACCGCCAGGCCGTCATGGTGCCGGCACCCGGCCCCGACAGCAAAACCGCCCAGAAGATCTCCCGCGCGATCGTGGCCGAGAACGGCGGCGACAACAGCTCCTCCACGACCTAACCCCGGGTGTGGCGCACCTCACACTCTTCCGATTAGGCCGTCGAGGCGTGAATGTGTGTAAGATGGTGTGCGTTGCCCGGACGGCGGGAGGCGAAAACCTCACGCCGGACTTGCACAGCGCCCCAGCACTGCAGACGTAGACTTCGGTTTCGGATGCACGCGCAGGAGCCGCAATGGTGGGTATAGCTCAGTCGGCAGAGCGTCTGGTTGTGGTCCAGAAGGTCGCGGGTTCAAGCCCCGTTACTCACCCCGAAGAAGCCGCCCCGGTCACCACCGGGGCGGCTTGTTTTTTGCCCGCCGAGGAGGAGACCCATGGCCGTTCGACCGATCGTGATCTACGGCGACGACGTTCTGCACCACCGCGCGCAGGAGGTCGCCGAGTTCGACTCCGGGCTCCGCGCCCTCATCCAGGACATGTTCGACACCCAGGACGAGGCCAACGGCGTCGGCCTGGCCGCCCCGCAGGTAGGAATCGGCCTGCGCCTCTTCACCTACGAGTTCCCCAACGAGGACGGCGTCCCGGCGCGCGGCGTCGTCGTCAACCCGCGGCTGACCCTGTCGAAGGTCTCGGGCGCGCAGCCGGACCCGGACGAGGAAGCCGAGGGCTGCCTGTCGGCACCGGGCCTCTCGTTCCCCCTCAAGCGCGCGGAGTACGCCCGCGTCGAGGGCTTCGACGGCGACGGGAAGCCCCTGTCCTTCGAGGCCACCGGCTGGTTCGCGCGCGTCATGCAGCACGAGTACGACCACCTGGACGGGTTCCTCTACGTCGACAAGCTCAACGAGAAGTGGGGCCGGCGCTGGAAGAAGGCCAAGAAGCAGCTCGACTGGGGCGTCGCCGGCAACACGTGGCTGCCGGGCGTGGATCCGGACCCGTTCGGCCACTAGCCGGGTACGGCAGAGGCCGGGTCCCGATCATCTCGATCGAAACCCGGCCCCGTGCTGCGCCCTACAGTGCGACGGCGACTTCCGCGTCGACGACCGGGAAGGCCCTCGGGTGGGTGCCGGCGAGTTCCTCGACGACGCGGATCACCTGGCAGGAGTAGCCGAACTCGTTGTCGTACCAGACGTAGACGACGGCGTTCTTGCCGTTGGCGATCGTGGCCAGGCCGTCGACGATTCCGGCGCGGCGCGAACCGATGAAGTCCGTCGAGACGACCTCGGGCGAGTCGATGTAGTCGATCTGCTTGTGCAGCGCGCTGTTCAGCGACGTCTGGCGGAGGTAGGTGTTGACGTCCTCCTTGGTCGCGTCCTTCTCCAGGTTCAGGTTCAGGATGGCCATGGAGACGTCCGGCGTGGGGACGCGGATGGCGTTGCCGGTGAGCTTGCCCTCGAATTCGGGCAGCGCCGTGGAGACGGCCTTGGCCGCCCCCGTCTCGGTCAGCACCATGTTCAGTGCGGCGGAGCGGCCGCGACGGTCGCCCTTGTGGAAGTTGTCGATCAGGTTCTGGTCGTTGGTGAACGAGTGGACCGTCTCGACGTGCCCGTGGACGACGCCGTACTCGTCGTTGAGGGCCTTCAGCACGGGGGTGATGGCGTTCGTCGTGCAGGATGCCGCGGAGACGACCTTGTCGTCGTCGGTGATGTCGCCGTGGTTGATCCCGTGCACGATGTTCTTCACGTCGCCCTTGCCCGGTGCCGTCAGCAGGACCCGGGCGACGCCCTTGGACTGCAGATGCTGCTCGAGGCCCTCGCGGTCGCGCCACTTGCCCGTGTTGTCGACGACGATCGCGTTGTCGATGCCGTACTCGGTGTAGTCGACCGCGGACGGGTCGGACGAGTAGATGACCTTGATCAGGGTGCCGTTCGCCTGGATCGTGTTGTTCTCCTTGTCCACGGTGATGGACCCGTCGAACGGGCCGTGGACGGAGTCGCGGCGCAGCAGCGACGCGCGCTTGACCAGATCCGTCTCCGAGCCCTTGCGCACCACGATGGCGCGCAGCCGCAGGCCGTAGCCGCCGCGCTCGATCAGGATGCGGGCCAGCAGGCGGCCGATGCGGCCGAATCCGTAGAGGACGACGTCGCGCGGCTCCGCCTCGGAGGCGCCGGCGGAACCGACGATGTCTCCGAACTCGGCCTTCAGGAAGTCGGAGAGCTCGGCGCCGTCGCCGGTCTCCTTGTACTTCCGTGTCAGCTTGGCGAGGTCGATCGACGAGGCACCCAGATTGAGGCCGTCGATGGCCAGCAGCAGCGGATACGTCTCCTCTAGCGGGAGCTCCCTGCCGTCGTTGTGGCGGGCGATGCGGTGGGCCTTGAGAATGTCGACGGCCGACTTGTTGATCAGCTTGCGCCCGTAGATGGAGGTCACCACGTTGTTCTTGCGGTAGAGACGCCCGATGAGCGGGATCATGGCCTCGGCGAGTTCTTCGCGTCCGCTCCACTCGGAGAGGGCCGCTGCAGACTGCTGGGTCACTAAATGTCCTTCCTTCGCACCGGCCGTGGATCCGCTGGCCGGCTGGCACCGTGTAAGCACCATTGCAGATACGGTTCGCGGGGTGTCAGGATCTTTCCCCGATGGAGCCTCATTGCTCCTCACCGTCCATCATATGTGGCCCGCCGGCGGCTGGGGGACCACAAGTCGTGAGGATCATCACAATCCGGGGCGGCGCAGGGAGATGGTGTGGACGGGACAACCTGTACGCCGGGTTTTGTGCCTGCCGCGGTTGCCCGACTGGCAGGTGACGATCATCCATCTAGGCGCACCGTTGCCGGTGCGCTCGAGCGGCCTACCCGGCTGCTGGGGCGGACCGCCTCATGCACAGCCTGTCTGGCCTTGCTCCGGGTGGGGTTTACCGAGCCGACCCAGTCGCCTGGGCCGCTGGTGGTCTCTTACACCACCGTTTCACCCTGACCCGCCGCGAACGGCGGGCGGTCTGTTTTCTGTGGCACTGGCCTGCGGGTTACCCCGAGTGGGCGTTACCCACCACCCTGTCCTGTGGAGCCCGGACGTTCCTCGAGCCGCCTCAGGCGGCGCGCGATCGTCCAGTTGTCCCGTCCAAGCTTCCAGTCTAACCCGGCCATGGGGGTGCACGACGACGCCGCGTGCCGCGCGTGCCCGGCGAATCGCTGGCGCCCCGCGCGCCCGATACGATGCTAGGCGTGCTCATCCTCCTCCCGCCTTCCGAAGGCAAACAACCGGCCGCGACGCAGACTCCTTTTCACGCCGAGAACCTCTCGTTCAGCGCGCTCACCGACGCCCGTCTGACGATGATGGCGGCCCTCGCCGAGGCCTCGGGCGGCGACGACGCCCACTCCGTCCTCGGCGTCGGCGAGTCCCTGGCGCACGAGCTCGAGCGCAACCGGCGCCTCGACAACGAGCCGGCGGCGCCGGCCCACACGATCTACACGGGCGTGCTCTACGAGGCGCTCGGCTACGAGGTCCTCTCCCCCGCCGCGCGCCGGGCCGCGGACGAGTCGATCGTCGTCGTCAGCGCCCTCTGGGGCGCCGTGGGGTTCGCGGACGCCATTCCCGCCTACCGCCTCTCGATGTCGGTCAAGCTCCCGGCACCCGCCGGCGCGCCGATCGGCCGCCTCGCCTCGTGGTGGAAGCCGCGACTCAAGCCCGTGCTGGACGAGCGCGCCGCTGACAAGCTGGTCATCGACTGCCGTTCCAGCACGTACGCCGCCGCGTGGGCGCCGCCCGCCGGCACCTCGGTGACAGCCGGCGTCGTGCAGGTCCGCAACGGACAGCGCAAGGTGGTCTCGCACTTCGCCAAGCACACGCGCGGCCAACTCATCCGGCACCTGCTGACCCGGCCCGGCCCCGCACCGGCCACGCCCGATGAGCTGCTTGCGGCCGCCCGGGAACGCTGGGAGGCTGAGCTCACGCCCGGCACCGCGCGCAAGCCCCACCAGCTGACCATCGTGCTGCCGGAGGACCACTCGTTCGCGCGCACCTCGGAAGGGACCCCATGACCGACCAGACTGTTTCCACCGCCCTCGGGGCGATCGCCGACTGGCCCGTCGACAACGCGGCGGCCGCGGTCGTGGGCGACGACGGCACCCGGTTGGGGTCGGCGGGCGATGTCACCCGGCGCTTTCGGCTGGCCTCGGTGACGAAGCTGCTCTCGGCGTATGCCGCGCTGCTGGCCCTCGAGGAGGGCGCGCTCGAGCTGGAGCAGCCGGCCGGCCCCGAGGGGGCCACGGTGCACGACCTGCTGGCGCACACTGCGGGCTACGACTTCGGCAGCCGCGATATCAAGGCGGCACCGCGGACCCGGCGCATCTATTCGAACGCGGGGTTCGAGGTGCTCGGCGAGACGCTCGAGACGGAGACGGGCATGACGTTCGCCCAGTACCTCGACGAGGCCGTCCTGCAGCCGCTCGGGATGTCCTCGACGTCGCTCGAGGGCTCCCCCGCCGCCGGTGCCGTCTCCACGGTCGAGGATCTGGAGAAGTTTGCGGCCGAGCTCATGGCGCCGCGCCTCGCCGCGCCCCAGACCCTCGCCGAGGCGGCGAGCGTGCAGTTCACCGGGCTGGCGGGGATCCTGCCCGGGTATGGCCGGCAGCAGGACAACGCCTGGGGTCTGGGCTTCGAGATCAAGGCGAACAAGACCCCGCACTGGACGTCCGCACTGAATTCCGCGGCGACGTTCGGGCATTTCGGGCAGTCCGGCACGTTCCTGTGGGTCGACCCGGAGCTGAAGGTCGCCTGCATCGCGCTGGCCGACCGCGACTTCGGGACGTGGGCCGTCGACGCCTGGCCGCCGTTCTCCACGGGTGTGGTCCAGGCCCTGAGCTGAATCAGCCGGGCGCGCGGTGATCCACAGCGCCGGCGCGTGACGGCGTCGTGCTGCAGATCAAACGTCCGAGGGGTTCACCCGATCAGCTGATCGGGTGAACCCCTCGGGCGTTGTCGCAGGATGAACCGGCTGGATCAGCGCCACATGCCGCGGGTGTCGATCACGGCCTTGCCGGCGAGGGCCGACCGGTCGATCGACTTGAACTGCGCGTGGTCGACCAGCAGCAGGACGATGTCCGCCTGCTCGATGGCGTCGTCGGTGGAGACCAGCTCGGCGTTCGCGAGGCCGGAGAGCTGCTTCGGCATCTCGTCGATGTGCGGCTCGACGATGAGGAACCGGGCATCGCCGAACTCGGCGCCCAGGCGCTGGGCGATCGAGATCGCCGGGGACTCGCGCAGGTCGTCGATGTTCGCCTTGAACGCGAGGCCGAGCACGGCCACCTTCGGGGTGCCGTCCACCTGGGCGACGGCCTTCTCGACCTGCTCGATGACCCAGCCCGGCTTGCTGTCGTTGGTCACGCGCGCCTGGTGGATCAGCTTGGCCTCCTCCGGAGCGCTCGAGACGATGAACCACGGGTCGACGGCGATGCAGTGGCCGCCGACGCCGGGGCCCGGCTGCAGGATGTTGACGCGCGGGTGGTGGTTGGCGAGCTCGATGAGCTCCCACACGTTGATGCCCAGCTTGTCCGAGATGACGGAGAGCTCGTTGGCGAACGCGATGTTCACGTCGCGGAAGGAGTTCTCGACCAGCTTGGCCATCTCCGCGGTGGTGGCGTCCGTCAGCAGGATCTCGCCCTCGCAGAACGTCTGGTAGAGGTCGCGGGCGGCCTCGGCCGCGGCCGGGGTGATGCCGCCGACGATGCGGTCGTTGGTGACCAGCTCGACCATGACCCGGCCCGGCAGGACGCGCTCCGGGCAGTGGGCGACGCGCAGATTGTCGATCGTCAGGTCCTCGCGCAGGCCGAGGATGTGGTCCGCGAGGTGCTGGGTCGCGCCGGGAGGGGACGTCGACTCGAGGATGATCAGCTCGTCGCCGACGAGCTGGGGCGCGATGGCGGAGCCGGCGGCCTCGATGTAGGACAGATCAGCGGTCTTGTCATCGTTGAACGGGGTCGGCACGGCGACGATGTAGGCGTCGGCCTTCGGCGTCTCCAGGGAGGCCGTCAGCGTCCCCTCCGACACGGCCCTCGAGACGTGGCCGCCCAGATCCGGCTCGACGAAGGGAACCTCGCCTCGGCTCACCGCTTCGACGGTCTTCGGGTTGACGTCGACGCCGACGACGTCGACACCGTTCGTGGCCAGAATCGCGGCGGTGGGCAGGCCGATGTAGCCCAACCCGATGACCGCGACGGTCTTGATTTCCGCCATAGAGGCTTCCTCACCTGTTCTCTGTCTTGCTGTCGATTGGTCGGAGCGAACCACCCGGAAGGGTCGAATTGATTCACCGCACGGCACCGCTGGCGGCCCGTGAACCGAAGATACGCGTAGATGCGAAATCGCGAGCCGTCCGCCACTCCGCGGACAAAATCCTAACACTGCGCCAGCTCGCGTCCGATGCGGCCCCGCGCGGGCGCGGACTCGGAGACAGTCCCCGCGGGCACCGTCCGCCGCGACGTAGATCACGAACCCTTAATAATCGGCGGATATCGCCCGGCAGCGCCCTTCAAAGAATCCCCGCCACCGTTGGTACAGTGGTGCCGAATACCTCGAACGAGCGAAACGACCTGACACCAAGGGGAAAAAGCACCACTATGCGACCAGTGATCATGCCCATCTATGGCACCCGTCCGGAAGCCATCAAGATGGCCCCGATCGTCAAGGCCCTCGAGGCTTCGGACCTGTTCGACAGCCGGGTCGTCGTCACCGGCCAGCACCGCGAGATGCTGGACCAGGTCAACGAGCTCTTCGACATCGCGCCGGACGTCGACCTGAACATCATGCGCCCGAACCAGAGCCTCAACGGCGTGATGACCCGCACCATCGACGGCCTCGACGCCATCTTCCGGGAGAACAAGCCCGCCGCCGTGATCGTCCAGGGCGACACGACGACGTCGACCGCCGGGGCCATCGCCGCCTTCTACCACGGCATCCCGGTCGTCCACGCCGAGGCCGGACTGCGCAGCTTCAACATCCTCTCCCCGTTCCCCGAGGAGGCGAACCGGAAGATGACCTCCCAGATCGCGAGCCTGCACCTCGCCCCGACCTCGGTGAGCAAGCAGAACCTCCTGACGGAGAACACCAACGGCGACGACATCGTGGTCACCGGAAACACCGTCATCGACGCCCTGCTGACCACCGTCGACAAGCAGGTGCCGTTCTCGGACCCGCAGCTCGAGGAGCTCGCCGCCTCCGGCAGCAAGGTCCTGCTGGTCACGACCCACCGCCGCGAGAACCAGGGCGGAGCCATGGAGGGCGTCGGCCGCGCCCTGGCCCGCATCGCCAAGGCGGAGCCGGACCTGACCATCGTGCTGCCGGCCCACAAGAACCCCGTCGTCCGCGAAGCGGTCCTGCCGGCGCTCGAGGGCCTCGACAACGTGATCGTCACCGAGCCTCTGGCCTACGGCGAGTTCACGCGCATGCTCTCCGTCTCGACCATCGTCCTCACCGATTCCGGCGGCGTCCAGGAGGAGGCGCCGAGCCTCGGCAAGCCCGTCCTGGTCATGCGCGAGAACACGGAGCGCCCCGAGGCCGTCAGCGCCGGCACCGTCGTCCTGATCGGCACCGATGAGGAGCGGATCTACTCCGAGGTCTCCGAACTGCTGCACGACGACGAGCACTACACCGCGATGGCCAACGCCGTGAATCCCTACGGCGACGGACGCGCCGCGGAACGCACGGTCGCCGCCGTCGCCCAGCTCCTCGGTGTTGGCGAGCGCATCGCCGAATTCGAACAGTAGACGATCACAACAAGCCCTGAGCCTTGTGCGCAAGCTTACAAGGCTCAGGGCTTGTTCGGCCTGGCCGGTTCAGAAGCCGTGAGAAAATGGCGCGAGTCGATGCGACGAGGCGAGGAGGCCAGCAGTGCCAGGCGAAGACACCCCTGACGGACACCGGATGGACGTCCGGCGCATCGCCGTGCTCTCCCTGCACACCTCGCCGTTGACCCAGCCCGGAGGCGGCGACGCCGGAGGCATGAACGTCTACGTCCGCCAGCTGTGCCGGCACGTCGCCCGTCTGGGCGTCGAGGTCGACGTCTTCACGCGGGTCCCGGAGACGGAGCCCGCCCACGCCGTCGAACCGGCGCCGGGGGTCACGGTCTACCACCTCCCGGCCGGCCCGGCCGCGGCCACCAAGAACGACCTGGCGGAGTTCGTCCCGGAACTCGCCGCGGCCGTCGCCCGCCACTACGCTGACACGGCGGCACCCGACGCGGTCCACAGCCACTACTGGGTCTCCGGTCTCGCCGGCCTCCAACTGAGCGCGGAATGGTCCGTCCCCCTCGTTCACACGATGCACACGCTCGCCCGGGTCAAGCTCCGCGAGGACCCGACGGCCGTCGAACCCCGGGCCCGGCTGGAGGCCGAGGACCGGCTCGCGGCGGAAGCCGACGTCCTCACCGCGAACACGCCGACGGAGTGCCAGGAGCTGCGCGACCTCTACGGCGCCTCGCCGTCGTCGATCGCCGTGATACCGCCGGGCGTGGAACGGTCGGTCTTCCGCACCGAGGGCCCCGCCCGGTGGCTGGAACCGGCAGCGGGGGCGACTGCGTCGTCGCGGCCGTTGCGCATCGTCTTCGCCGGGCGCATCCAGCACCTCAAGGGGCCGCACATCCTGCTGCAGGCGCTGAAGCGCGTGGGCGTGCTCGACCCGGCGGCGCGCTGCGAGGCCGTCCTGATCGGCCAGCACTCCGGGCCGGACGAGCTGGACCTCGAACGGCTGCTCCCCTCGGCCTGCGGCCCGGTCACTGCACGGCTCCTCGAGCCCATGCCGCCGGCCGAGCTCGCGGCCTGGTTCCGCGGCGCCGACGTCGTGGCGGTCCCGTCCTACAGCGAGTCGTTCGGGCTGGTCGCCGCCGAGGCCCAGGCCTGCGGGACGCCCGTGCTGGCGAATCTGGTCGGCGGGCTGCGCCACATCGTGCACGACGGCGTGACGGGCCGGCACGTCGTCGGGCAGACGCCCGAGGCGTGGGCCCAGGCGCTCCTGACCCTCGGCGCGCGCCGCGACGTCCTCGAGCAGTGGGGCCGGCAGGCGGCCGTGCATGCGGACCGGTTCGACTGGAACCAGGCCGCACGCACGATGCTCTCGCTGTACCGCTCGCACGCGGTCCGGGATCTCGGCCTGCTCGGCTTCAGCCCCTGCCACCACTAGCTCACCGGGGTGCGACGTACCCGGAGAAGTGCTCGCGCGAGGCGCCGCGCCGCCACCCCGTGAAGGCCACGGTGCCGTAGGGATCTGCCCCGCCCTCCGCGTCCGCCACCGAGAAGTCCACGGTTCCGGGCAGGAACACGGGGGACGCGAACTCGATGCCCCACTCGTAGCCGCCCTCACGCGGGGCTGCGCCCGCCAGCGCCCGCCCGGCGAGGTACATGCCGTGCGCGATGTGCCGCTTCATGCCCAGCGCCCGGGCCGACAGGCTGGTCAGGTGGATGGGGTTCCAGTCGCCGAGCACGCCCGCGTAGGCGCGGCCGGTGTCGGCGGCCAGGCGCCACTGGCCGGTGCGCGTCGGGGCCGTGAAGACCGGCTTCTCCGGGCGCTCCGGCCGCGTCCGCCCGGGCAGGTCGACCCCCTTGGCCAGGTAGGTCGACACGCCCCGCCAGACGGCCTCTCCCCCGGCGCCGACCTCGGCGACGACGTCGACCTGGGCGCCGGCGAAGTGCGGACGCAGGTCCTCGGCCCACGCGCGCACCGAGAGCTCCTCGCCGGGGCGGATGCGCCGCAGATGCTCGACGCGGTTGGACAGGTGCACCATGCCCAGCAGGGGCAGCGGGAACCCGTCGTCCACCATGACGCTCATGGCGACCGGGAACGCGAGCCCGTGCACGAAGACCGACGGCAGGTCCTCGCGCACCGTGTCGCCCATGAGCCGCTGGTAGCGGGTCAGCCGTCCGGTGTCGACGCGCAGGCGGCGGACCCGGTGCTCGACGGCGGGCAGCTGCCACCGGCCGTCGTCGTCCGCTCCCCGGCGCCGTCCGCCGCCGGGGAGCACTCCGCCGATCCGGCTGGCGGCGGTCTTCTTGACCGCGGCCGCGTAGATCCCGCCGAGCGCGGGGACCTCCGGCAGGTCGATGCAGCGGCGTTCGGCCGTTCCACTCATCCGCCTCACCTGCCGATCAGGCTCTGGCCGCAGACGCGCAGCGTCTCGCCGTTGACGCCGGCGGCCGCATCGGAGGCGAGGAACGAGATCGCCTCGGCCACGTCGACGGGCAGGCCGCCCTGCATCAGCGACGGCATGACCATGCGCGCGACGGCGCGGGTCGCCACCGGGACCCGGGCGGTCATCTCGGTCTCGATGAAGCCCGGCGCCACGGCGTTGATGCCGCCGTCGATGTCGGCGAAGGCCGCCGAGGAGGCGCGGACCATCCCCATCACCCCGCCCTTGGAGGCCGCGTAGTTGGTCTGCCCGCGGTTGCCGGCGATACCGCTTGTGGAGGCGAGGGAGACGACGCGCAGCCCGGGCAGTCCGGCTGCGAGGAACGCCTGGTTCATGCGCAGCTGCGACTCGGTGTTCACGGCGATCACCGACTTCCACCGCCCCTCGTCCATGTTGGCGAGCAGCTTGTCGCGCGTGATCCCGGCGTTGTGGACGACGATGTCGAGCCGGCCGTGGCGCTGGGTCGCGTGCTCGATGATCAGGTGCCCGGCGTCCGCCCGGGTGACGTCGAGCTGCAGCGCCGTGCCGCGCACGTCGTTGGCGACGCGCGCGAGCGCGCTGCCGGCCGCGGGGACGTCGACGGCGACCACCGTGGCGCCGTCGCGGGCGAGCGTCGCCGCGATCGACGCGCCGATGCCGCGGGCGGCGCCGGTCACGACGGCGACCTTGCCGGCCAGCGGCTTCTCCCAGTCCTCCGGGAGCTTCCCGCGCCCGTCGGAGACCTCGAGGAACTGGCCGTCGACGTAGGCGCTCCGACCCGAGAGGAGGAAGCGCAGGGCGGCCTGCGC
Source organism: Zhihengliuella salsuginis (assembly GCF_014651715.1). Classification (GTDB taxonomy): domain Bacteria; phylum Actinomycetota; class Actinomycetes; order Actinomycetales; family Micrococcaceae; genus Zhihengliuella; species Zhihengliuella salsuginis. The sequence continues at coordinate 217,704 of NZ_BMXK01000002.1, read as the reverse complement.
CGAGGGGGCGCCCATGTCGACGCCCTCGGCGAGCAGCAGGCCGTTGGCCGTCGCTCCGCCGCGCAGTTCGCGCCCCAGCGAGCGCATCAGGCCGTCGACGCCCTGCCGGGCGGCGGCCAGCTCGGGGTCCTTCCCGTCGCCCGCGGGCCGCGAGATGGAGACCACTCGCCCCCCGGGCACCAGGGACTTCACGGCGGGGCCGAGGTTCAGCGCGACGTCGGCGAGGTCGCCCGGGCGGGCCACGTCGTCGTACGCGACGACGACGGCGCCCACCATGCGCCCCGGCGGCAGGTGCCGCAGGACGTCGAGGCCCCAGCCGAGCAGGAGGTCGGCGGTCGGCTGCGCGGACGCCCCGTCGCCGAGGACCACCACGGGTCCGGGGACGAGCGGCGCCCCCGCCGCGTGGCGGCGCAGGACGGCCGGGCGCGGCAGCCCGAGCTGCTTGGCGATCTTCTTGGTCAGCCCCGTGTTGACGAGTTTCTGGTACTGGTTGGTCATCTAGCGTGCCTCCAGAACGGCGACGACGCCCTGGCCGCCGGCCGCGCAGACGGAGATCAGGCCGCGGCCCGAGCCCTTCTCGTGCAGCAGCTTGGCCAGGGTGGCGACGATGCGCCCGCCCGTGGCGGCGAACGGGTGCCCGGCGGCGAGCGACGAGCCGGCGACGTTGAGCTTGGACCGGTCGATCGAGCCGAGCGGGGCGTCCAGGCCGAGCTTGTTCCGGCAGAAATCCTCGTCCTCCCACGCGGCCAGGGTGGACAGGACCGTTCCCGCGAACGCCTCGTGGATCTCGTAGAAGTCGAAGTCCTGCAGCGTCAGCCCCTGGCGGGCGAGGAGCCGCGGGACCGCGTAGGCGGGAGCCATGAGCAGCCCCTCCTTGCCGCGCACGAAGTCGACCGAGGCGGCCTCGAAGTCGACGAAGTTCGCCAGCATCGGCAGGTCGTTGGCGCGGGCGAACTCCTCGGAGCCGAGGAGGACCGAGGACGCGCCGTCGGTCAGCGGCGTCGAGTTGCCGGCCGTCATGGTCGCCTTGTCGCCGAGGTCCCGCCCGAAGGCCGGCTTGAGACTGCCGAGTTTCTCCAGCGTGGTGGAGGGGCGCAGGTTGTTGTCGCGGCCGACACCCCGGTACTCGGTGATGAGGTCGTCGAAGAAGTTGCGTTCGTAGGCGGCGGCGAGGTTGTGGTGGCTCTTCAGGGCCAGCTCGTCCTGCGCCTCGCGGGAGACGCCCCACGCGGCGGTCGTCAGCGCCTGGTGCTCGCCCATCGACAGCCCCGTGCGCGGTTCGCCGGTGCCGGGGGCGTGCGGCGCGAGGTCCTTCGGGCGGAACTTGGACAGGGCCGCCAGGCGCTGCTTCGGCGTGCGCGCCCGCGCCAGTTCGAGCAGGACCCGGCGCAGGCCCTCGCTGACGGCGATCGGCGCGTCGGACGTCGTGTCGACGCCCCCGCCGATGGCCGAGTCGAGCTGCCCGAGCTTGATCTTGTTGGCCAGGGAGCCGATGGCCTCCATGCCGGTCGCGCAGGCCATCTGCACGTCGTACGCCGGCGTCGTCGGGTCCAGTGCGGTCCCGAGAACGGACTCGCGCACGAGGTTGAAGTCGCGCGAGTGCTTGAGCACCGCACCGGCGGCGACCGCGCCGATCCGCTGGCCCTGCAGGCCGAAGCGCGCCACCAGGCCGTCGAGGGCGGCGGTGAGCATGTCCTGGTTCGAGGCGTCCGCGTAGGCGCCGTTCGAACGCGCGAACGGGATGCGGTTGCCGCCGATGACGACGACGGGGCGGACGCCCTGCGATGCCTGGCTCGGCGAAGCGGCTGACGACGTGGAAGTGGCCATGGTTCCTCCTGGAATCGGTCCTCGGTGCGGATCGAATGTGTGCTCCGCACCACTGTGACCGAGCTTACCTGATACGCTCGGTATCGTGAACTCGGAGAATGATCGGGGCCCCGCCCCGGAACAGGATGGACGCGCCGCGCGCTGGGAGGCCCACCGGGAGTCCCGGCGGCTGGACCTGCTGCGCATCGCCCGCAAGGCCATCCACCGCCTGGGGCCGGGCGCGTCCATGGAGGACATCGCGGCGGAGGCCAGCACCAGCAAGTCGGTCTTCTACCGGTACTTCGGCGACAAGTCGGGCCTGCGCCGGGCCCTCGGGCGGCTGGTCGTCGAGCACATGCGCACCACCGTGCTGGAGGCCGGCAAGGCCGCGCCCACGGAGGAGGAGGGCCTGCACCAGATGGTCTCCGCCTACCTCGCCATGGCGCAGCGCTCGCCCAACGTCTACTTCTTCGTCACGGCCCTCGACCACGACCCGTTCGCCGCCGGGGCCCGGACGGAGGCGGCCGACGACGAGGAACCGCTCGACACGTTCTTCCGAGACATCACGACGATGATGGCGGAATCCCTCACCCGCTACCTGAACCGCACCGAGCCCTCGACCGGCAGCGACCGGCGAGCGCAGTTGTGGCCGCAGGCCTCGATCGGCATGGTGCGCGCCGCGGGCGAGGCGTGGCTGCGCATGCCCGCCTCGGACGCGAAGCCCACACACGCAGAACTCACCAACACGATTACCGGCTGGCTGGTGCACGGCATCAGCAGCCCTTCACGAAAGGCCAGGTCATGAGCCAAGACGTACCCGAGTCGACAACCGAGGACCCGCGCGTCGACGTGGCGGCCCTCGGCGAGCAGCTGCTGGGGCGCTGGGCCGACGTCCGGCGCACGTCCCGCGCGCTGGCAGCCGAGCCGCGCACGCAGAAGATCGAGGGCCAGAGCATGGACGAGCACCGTGAGCGGGTGCTCGACCAGCTCGGGTACCTCGTGGAGCAGAAGGCGGTGCACCGGGCGTTCCCGGAGCGGCTGGGCGGCCAGGAGAACCCGGGCGGGAACATCGCGGGGTTCGAGGAGCTCGTCGTCGCGGACCCGTCCCTGCAGATCAAGGCCGGGGTCCAGTGGGGGCTGTTCGGTTCGGCCGTCCTGCACCTGGGCACGCGCGAGCACCAGGACCAGTGGCTGCCGGGGATCATGAACATGGACATCCCGGGGGCGTTCGCGATGACGGAGATCGGGCACGGGTCCGACGTGGCGTCGATCGCGACGACGGCGACCTACGACCCGGCCGCGGAGGAGTTCGTCCTCCACACGCCGTTCCGTGCGGCGTGGAAGGAGTTCCTCGGCAACGCCGGGCTGCACGGGAAGGCCGCGGTGGTCTTCGCCCAGCTGATCACGGCGGGGGTGAACCACGGGGTGCACGCGTTCTACGTCCCCATCCGGGACGAGGACGGCTTCCTGCCGGGCATCGGCGGCGAGGACGACGGCCTCAAGGGCGGCCTGAACGGCATCGACAACGGCCGCCTGCACTTCGACCACGTGCGCTTCCCGCGGACGAACCTGCTGAACCGGTACGGGGACGTCGCCCCTGACGGGACCTACTCCTCCCCCATCGAGAGCCCGGGCCGCCGGTTCTTCACCATGCTCGGCACCCTGGTCCAGGGCCGGGTCTCGCTCGACGGCGCGGCGACGGCCGCGTCGAAGGTCGCCCTGCAGATCGCGGTCGGCTACGCCAACGAGCGCCGGCAGTTCAACGCGTCGAGCGACACGGCGGAGGAGGTACTCCTCGACTACCAGCGCCACCAGCGCCGGCTGCTCCCGCGGGTCGCCGCGACCTACGCGATGAGCTTCGCGCACGAGGAGCTGCTCGAGAAGTTCCACGAGGTCTTCAGCAAGGACGCCACCGACGACGAGCGCCAGGACCTGGAGACCCTCGCGGCCGCGCTGAAGCCGCTGTCGACGTGGAACGCCCTGGACATCGTCCAGGAGTGCCGCGAGGCGTGCGGCGGGGCGGGGTTCATCACGAAGAACCGGTTCACGTCGCTGCGCGCCGACCTGGACGTCTACGTCACCTTCGAGGGCGACAACAACGTGCTGCTGCAGCTGGTCGCCAAGCGCCTGCTGGCGGACTACGCCCAGGAGTTCCGCAAGCTGGACGCCGGCGCCCTCACCAGGTACGTGGTGCGGCGGGCCGAGGGCGTCGCCCTGAACCAGTCGGGCCTGCGCCAGCTGGCGCAGACGTGGACGGACGCCGGCAGCGAGAAGCGCAGCGCGAACTTCCTCAAGGACCCGGACACGCAGCGGGACCTGCTCGCCGAGCGGGTGCGGACGATGGTCGCCGAGGTGGCCGAGGACCTCAAGGGGGCGGCCAAGCTGCCGCAGGCGCAGGCCGCCGCCGTGTTCAATGAACGCCAGGAGCAGATCATCTCCGCTGCGCGCGCGCACGCCGAGCTGCTGCAGTGGGAGGCGTTCACCCGCCAGGTCGAGAAGATCGAGGACCCGGGTACCCGGTCGGTCGTCACGTGGCTGCGCGACCTGTTCGGCCTGTGCCTGATCGAGGCGGACCTGGGCTGGTTCCAGATGTCCGGGCTGCTCTCGGGCCAGCGCGCCCGCACCCTGGGCCCGTACATCAACCGCCTGCTGGCGCGCCTGCGCCCGCACGCCCAGGACCTGGTCGACTCGTTCGGCTACACGCAGGCCCACCTGCGCGCCGACATCGTCTCCGGCATCGAGGCGGAGCGCCAGGACGAGGCCATGGAGTACTTCCGCACCCTGCGCGCCTCGAAGGACGCGCCGATCGACGAGAAGATCGTGCTGGCCCGCAAGCGCGCGGCCGGGAAGGCGGCGAAGAGGGCCGGCGCCCGGTAGTCTCCGGCGCACGACGGCGGTGCGGGCACCCGGGTGCCCGCACCGCCGTCGTGCGCTACCGGGAGGTGTGGGACGCCACGGCGGTCCGGTACACCTCGAGGGTGCGCTCGGCGATGGCCTCCCAGGAGAAGTGGTCGGCGGCGCGCCGGCGTCCGGCGGCGCCCAGCGCGTCGGCGTGCTCGGGGTCTGCGAGGGCCCGGTTCAGGGCCGCGGCGAAGTCGGCGACGAAGACCTCCTGGTCGAGCGGGGTCCCGGTGCCGTCCGCGGCCTGCTCGATGGGGACGAGGTAGCCCGTCTCCCCTTCGGCGACGACCTCGGGGATGCCCCCGGTCGCGGTCGCGACGACTGCGGTGCCGCAGGCCATGGCCTCGAGGTTGACGATGCCGAGGGGCTCGTAGATGGACGGGCACGCGAAGACGGTCGCGTGGGTGAGGATCTGCATGACCTGCTCCCGCGGGAGCATCTTCTCGATGACGACGATGTTGCCGCGATCGGCGCGCAGACCCGCGATGAGCTCGTTGACCTCGGCGGCGAGCTCGGGGGTGTCGGCGGCCCCGGCGCAGAGGACCAGTTGGACGTCCTCCGGCAGGAGGGCGGCGGCCCGGAGCAGGTAGGGCACCCCCTTCTGCCGGGTGATCCGGCCGACGAACGCCACGGTGCGGGCCTGGGGGTCGATCCCGAATTCCTCCAGCGCGTCGGTCTCCTCGCGCGGGCTCCACAGGTCCACGTCGACTCCGTTGTGCACCACGTGGACCCTGCCCGGATCGACGTCCGGGTAGGCCTGCAGGATGTCCTGGCGCATGCCGGCCGAGACCGCGATGATGGCGGCGGCGCCGTGGTATGCGGTCGACTCCGCCCAGGAGCTCAGGGCGTAGCCCCCGCCGAGCTGCTCGGCCTTCCACGGGCGCAGCGGCTCGAGCGAATGCGCGCTGACCACATGCGGGACGTCGTGCAGGAGCGATCCGAGGTGACCGGCCATGTTGGCGTACCACGTGTGCGAGTGCACGACGTCGGTCCCCTCCAGATCTCCGAGGATCGACAGGTCGGTGCCCAGGGTCTGGACCGCGGCGTTCGCCCCGGCGAGGTTCTCCGGCGTCGCGTAGCTGGCGACGGACGCCCCGTGGAAGTCGTCGGGGCGCGGATCGCCGAAGGCGCGGACGCGGATGTCGGCACGGGGGGCCAGCACCCGGGAGAGCTCCGCGACGTGGACACCGGCGCCGCCGTAAATGGTCGGGGGGAATTCTTTGGTAACAATGTCTACTCGCACACACACAACGTAGCCGGTACAGGGAAACTCACATAGTGTTTTCCCTACGTACTACGCGGTTCGGTCTTAAATGGCCCAGCCAAACGCCACATGAGGGAGTGCCGATGCCGAAATGCAAGGTCCTGGCCGTTGTTCTGGCCGGTGGAGAAGGCAAGCGGTTGATGCCGCTCACAGTGGACCGGGCCAAGCCCGCGGTCCCGTTCGCCGGCGAGTACCGGCTCGTCGATTTCGCGCTCTCGAACGTCGTGAACTCGGGGTACCGGCAGGTCGTGGTCCTGACCCAGTACAAGTCGCATTCGCTCGACCGGCACATCTCCGAGACGTGGCGGATGTCGACCCATCTGGGCAACTACGTCGCCTCGGTGCCCGCACAGCAGCGGCTGGGCAAGCAGTGGTTCCTCGGCTCGGCGAACGCGATCTTCCAGTCGCTGAACCTGATCCACGACGCGAACCCGGACTACGTGCTGGTGGTCGGCGCCGACCACGTGTACCGCATGGACTTCTCGGCGATGCTCGACGCCCACATCGAGGCGGGCGTCTCCGTCTCGGTCGCCGCGGTCCGCCAGCCGTTGAACCTGGCGAACCAGTTCGGGGTCATCCAGCTCAATGAGGACGACCCGCAGAAGATTGCGGGTTTCATTGAGAAACCGGAGACCACCGCGGGCCTCGAAGACGACCCGTCCATGTTCCTGGCGTCGATGGGTAATTACATTTTCACCAAAGACGCGTTGATCGAAGCATTAACGGCGGATAACAAAAAAGAAAACACCGCCCACGACATGGGCGGGGACATCATTCCCGAATTCGTCTCCCGCAACGACTGCGCGGTCTACGACTTCTCGAAGAACCCGGTCCCGGGCGAGCAGCCGACGGGGGTCCGCTACTGGCGCGACGTCGGCTCGCTCGACTCGTACTACGACGCCCACATGGATCTGCTGGCTCCGGTTCCGGCTTTCGACCTCTACAACAAGGAGTGGCCGATCTTCACCCGGCAGAACGCCTCGCCGCCTGCCAAGCTGGTGCGCGGCAAGGACGGCACGCCCGGCACAGCCCACGACTCGCTGCTCTCCGCCGGCGTCGTGGTCTCCGGCGGAACGGTCGAGCACTCCGTCCTCTCCGGCGACGCGACCGTCCTGTCGGGGGCGAAGGTCACCGAGTCCGTCATCCTCGGCAACGCCCACATCGGCGCCGACGCGGTGGTGCACCGGGCCATCCTGGACAAGAACACCGTGGTTCCCGCCGGAGCCCGGATCGGCGTGGACCACGACCTGGACCGGGCGCGCGGATTCCTCGTCACCGACTCCGGCCTGACAGTGCTCAGCAAGGGACAGACCGTCCCCGTCGACGCGCAGGTCCCGGAAGAGGCCGTTTAGGGGACGGTTCGCTCATGACGGTAAAGTTCTACCGTCATGAGCGAAACCGCCCCGAACGCCCCCGCCCCCGTCGCAGACCCCGGCTCCGCCGAGCCCGAGATCTCCGAATCCGACCTGGCCGTCTGCCTGCGCGTGCTCGACTCCGTGCACACTCTCAGCAATGACGACGAACGCTTCGTGGCCGTCCGCGACGGCACCGCCCGGATGTTCAAAGCCGTCAAGCGCTACCGGCGGGCGCAGGCCCGCCAGGCGGTGCAGGACGCCGACCGCGCCGCCGTCGAACGCACGGCCACCGGCTCGCGCGACCGGCTCGACGACGAGACCCTGGGCCTGCAGCTCTCCCCCGGGGCGGACGGCGAGTCGAACGGCCACTTCGTGCGCCCGCGCGGCTGCTACGTCTGCAAGCGCTCCTTCACGAAGGTCGACGCCTTCCACCATGCGCTGTGCCCGGAGTGCGCCGTCGAGGGCCGCTCCTGGCGCGAGGCCCGCACCGACCTGACGGGGCGGCGCGCCCTGCTCACGGGAGGCCGCGCCAAGATCGGCATGCACATCGCCCTGCGCCTGCTGCGCGACGGCGCCCACACGACGATCACGACCCGCTTCCCCCACGACGCGGCCCGCCGCTTCGCCGCCGTCGAAGACAGCGCCGACTGGCTGCACCGGCTCAAGATCGTCGGCATCGACCTGCGCGATCCCGGCCGCGTCGTGGCCCTCGCCGACGAGGTCGCCGCTGCCGGTCCTCTGGACCTCCTGATCAACAACGCGGCCCAGACGGTGCGGCGGACCGCCGGCGCCTATCGGCACCTCGTGGAGAACGAGTCGACTCCGCTGCCGCGGGAGCTGACGCCGGCGGGCGGCGGTCCCGAAGTCGTCGGGACCGGCCACGCACCGCAGTCGCACCCGCGGGCCCTCGCTGCGGCCTTCGACCTGACGGGCACCGAGCTCACGGCGTCCGAGGCCATGGACCCGGACGAGCTCGCCCGGCTCGCCATGACGGCCGGTTCGTCCTCCCTCGAGAAGCTCGCCGCCGGGTCGGCGATCGACGCCGGCGGACTCGTGCCGGACCTCGGCGGCGAGAACAGCTGGACGCAGGTCCTCGGCCAGGTCGATCCCCTCGAGCTACTCGAGGTCCAACTGTGCAACGTGACGGCACCCTTCCTGCTGGCGAGCCGCCTGCGCCCTGCCATGGCCGCCTCGGACGCCCGGAGGAAGTACATCGTGAACGTCTCCGCCATGGAGGGCCAGTTCTCGCGCCGGTACAAGGGACCCGGGCACCCGCACACCAACATGGCCAAGGCCGGGCTGAACATGCTCACCCGCACGAGCGCCGAGGAGATGCTGGCCGCCGACGGGATCCTCATGACCGCCGTGGACACCGGCTGGATCACCGACGAGCGCCCCCACGACGACAAGATGCGCCACGCCGGCGATGGCTGGCACGCCCCGCTGGACCTCGTCGACGGCGCCGCCCGCGTCTACCACCCGGTCGTGGCCGGCGAAGCGGGACAGGATCTCTACGGCTGCTTCCTCAAGGACTACAAACCGTCACCGTGGTGAACCGGTGAGCGCAGGCCCACCCGGAGCGCTGGCGCGCATGCGCCCGCTGCTCCCGGGCCTGCTCGCCGCGGCCGTCGTCGTCGGGTGCGGCTTCGGCCTGCACGCGGCCCTCGGCGCCCTGCCGGTGATGACGCTGTGCGTGCTCGGCGGCGCCGTCGCCGGCCACCTCCTGCGCTCCCCCGCCCGCCGCGCCCACGCCCTGCGCCGGCTGGACGCACGCATCGCCCCGGGGCTCGCGGCGGCGGGGCGCACCCTCATGCGCGCCGGGATCGTGCTGCTCGGCCTGCAGCTGGTCCCCGCGGACCTCGCCGCCCTCCGGCTGCAGGGCGTCGGGATCGTCCTGGCCGCCGTCGCGCTCGCCTTCGCCGGCACGTGGCTGACCGCCCGGCTGTTCCGCCTGCCCGGGGACGAGCCCGTGCTGCTCGCCGCCGGGTTCTCGATCTGCGGCGCGAGCGCGATCGGGGCGATGGGCCAGGCGCGCGGCACGGCGCGCGACGCGTCGACGCCGATCGCGCTCGTCACCCTGTGCGGCACGCTCTCGATCGCCCTGCTGCCGTTCGCGAACGAAGGGCTCGGCCTGGCCCCCATGACGTTCGGCCACTGGGTGGGCGCCTCGGTCCACGACGTCGGCCAGGTCGTGGCCACGGCCCAGACGGCCGGCACGACGGCGCTGGCCGCCGCCGTCGTGGTCAAGCTCGTCCGCGTGCTCGCCCTGGCGCCGGTGGCGACGCTGGGGGCCTGGCACGCCCGGCGGGCGCGGGGGCCGGCCGCCGGGGGTGCACGCGCGCCGATCCTCCCGCTCTTCGTGGTCGGCTTCGGCCTGATGGTGGCGTTGCGGACCACCGGCTGGCTGCCCGACGCCGCGCTCGAGGCCGGGCGGATCGGACAGGAGCTGCTGCTGGGGGCCGCGCTGGCGGGCCTGGGCTACGCGATCGACCTGCGCACGCTCTTCGCCTCGGCGGGGCGCTCGACGGGTGCGGCGGTGGTGGCCTGGGCCTGGGTCGCCGCCGTCGGGCTCGCGGTCGCACACCTCTTGTCAAACGGTTCTTTCATGATCTAATGAGCGTGTGGACTCGAAGAATCTGACGCGCAGCGAAGCGGCCGAGCGGGCCGACCTCATCTCCGGCCTGGCCTACCGGCTGGAGCTGGACGTCTCCCGGGCGGCGGACCCGTCGACGACGACGTTCGGCTCGCGCACGACCCTGACCTTCCGGGCCGCCTCCCCCGGGGCCACGACCTTCCTCGACTTCCTGCACGGCGGCGTCGACTCCGTCGTCCTCAACGGCGAGGAGCTGGACACCGCCCGGGTCGTCGGCGAGCACCGCATCGAGCTGCCGGGCCTCGCGGCCGAGAACACCGTCGTCGTCACGGGCCGCGGCCTCTACTCGCGAAGCGGCGAGGGCCTGCACCGCTACGTCGACCCGGCCGACGGGCGCACCTACCTCTACACGCAGTACGAACCGGCGGACGCCCGGCGCGTCTTCGCGAACTTCGAGCAGCCGGACCTCAAGGCCGCCTACGACGTCGAGATCACCGCCGACGCGTCCTGGCACGTCGCCTCGAACGGCGGCACGGTCCGCATCGACGACCAGGGCGACGGCTCCGCGACCTGGCATTTCGCGCGCACCCGCCGGATGTCCACCTACATCACCGCACTGCTCGCCGGGCCGTACCACCACGTGAGCGACGAGTGGACGGGGACCCTGGACGACGGCTCGAGCCTGACGATCCCGCTGGGCGCCACGTGCCGCGCCTCGCTCGCGGACGCCTTCGACCCCGAGCAGATCTTCGACGTCACCAAGCGCGGCCTCGATCTCTTCCACCGCCTCTTCGCGTACCCGTACCCGTGGGGCAAGTACGACCAGGCGTTCGTGCCGGAGTACAACCTCGGCGCCATGGAGAACCCGGGCCTGGTCACGTTCACCGAGGCCTACGTGTTCACCTCGCGCGCCACGGCCGCCCAGTACGAGGGCCGCGCCAACACCCTGCTGCACGAGATGGCGCACATGTGGTTCGGCGACCTGGTGACCATGGAGTGGTGGGACGACCTCTGGCTCAAGGAGTCCTTCGCGGACTTCATGGGCACGTTCGCCGTAGACCGCGCCACGGACCTCGGCCAGCCGTGGGTCACCTTCGCCAACCGCCGCAAGGCCTGGGCGTACGTGCAGGACCAGCTGCCGACCACGCACCCGATCGTCGCGGACATCCCCGACGTGGAGGCCGCCAAGCAGAACTTCGACGGCATCACCTACGCCAAGGGCGCCTCCGTGCTCAAGCAGCTGGCCGCCTACGTGGGCGAGGACGCGTTCTTCGCGGCCTCGCGCAGCTACTTCGAGCGCCACGCCTACGGCAACACCACCCTGTCCGACTTCCTGACGGTCCTGGAGGAGTCCTCGGGCCGGGACATGTCCGGCTGGGCCGACGCCTGGCTCAAGACCGCCGGCGTGCCCGTGATCGGCGTGGACGTGACCACGGACGACGACGGCGTGGTCACCGGCGCGAGGATCGTCCAGGAGGCCTCCGATCCCGTCACGGGCGAACCCGTGGTGCGGCCGCACGTGGTGCGCGTCGGCACCTTCGACCTGGCCGGCGGCCGGCTGGCCCGCACGGGCGGCTTCGCCGTCGAGCTCGCCGGGGCCGGCGCGGACCTGCCGCAACTGGTCGGGAAGCCGCGTCCCGCCGTCGTGCTGCCGAACGACGAGGACCTGACGTATGCGAAGGTCCGCTTCGACGCCGCCAGCCTGGAGACGCTCCTGGCCCGGCTCGGCGACCTCGACGAGCCGCTGGCCCAGGCCACGGTGTGGGCGGCACTGTGGAACATGGTGCGCGACGCGGCGCTGCCGGCGACGAGGTTCGCGGACGCCGTCGCCCGCATGTCGCCGAGGGTCGGCGAGGTCGGCGTCGTGCAACTGCTGCTCGAGCAGGCCGAGTCGGCCCTGGCGCGGTTCGCGCCGACGACGACGCGCGACGCGGCGTTCGCCCGGCTGGCCGACACCGTGCTGGGGCTGACCCACGCCGCGCACCCGGGGTCCGACCACCAGCTCGCGTTCGCCCGCGCGCTGGCGCGCCTCGGCCGGTCCGCGGCGGTCTCGCGCGACGTGGACACGGCCGTCGACGGCCTGCTCACCGGGGACCTGGCCTTCGAGGGGCTGGAGGTCGACGAGCAGCTGCGCTGGTCGCTGGTGCAGGCCCGCGCCGCCCGCGGACGCGCGGACCAGGCGGGGATCGACGCGGCCCTCGGCGCCGCACCGAGCGCCGTCGCCACCGTCGGCCACGCGCTCGCCTCGGCGGCGCGCCCGGAGCCGGAGGTCAAGGCGGCCGCCTTCCGCGCCGTGTTGACGGGCCGCGACAAGGATTCGAACATGCTGTCGAACGACGTGCTGAGTGCGACGGCGGCCGGCTTCCGGCTGGGCTCGCACGAGCTGATCGACGGCTTCTACCCCGAGTACTGGGACTCCCTCGAGGACCTGTGGGACCGCCTGAGCATCGGGCTGGCCACCCGCACCGTGCAAGGGCTGTTCCCGGGCGCGCAGGACGTCGCTCCGGCCGGCGTCGACGCGCACGCGGTGCTGGTCACGGCCCGCGACTGGCTGGACCGGCACCACGACGCCCCGGCGGCGCTGCGGCGCATCATACTCGAGCAGACGGACACGCTGGAGCGCACGTTGACCGCGCAGGCGGCCGCGCGCTGATCTGCTGCACGCGGGCGACGGCCGGCAGGGACGAACCACTCGCCCCGGCCGGCCGTTCCCGTAGTCACGGCACCCGCTGCAGCCACTCCTCCGTCAGGAACTTCTCCTGCGCGAGCGCCTCGGCGCGAGCGAGCGTGTCCGCGTCGAGCTCGCCGCGACGGGCGCCGTAGCGCTTCTCGAACACGCCCATCATGACCTCGAAGATGTCCGCCCGGCTGCGGCCGGCCTGGCGCTTGAGCGGGTCGACGCGCTTCTTCGCGCTCGCGATCCCCTTGTCGGAGATCTTCTCGCGGCCGATGCGCAGCACCTGCATCATCTTGTCGGCGTCGATGTCGTAGCTCATGGTGACGTGGTGCAGCAGGCCCCCGTTGGCCAGCCGCTTCTGCGCCGCCCCGCCGATCTTGCCGTGCGCGGTGGCGATGTCGTTCAGCGGCTTGTAGTGGGCGTCGATGCCCACCTCGGCCAGGGCCTCCATGACCCAGGCGTCGAGGAACGGGTAGGAGTCGGCGAAGCTCATCCCGTCCACCAGGGAGACCGGGACGCAGAGCGAGTAGGTGATGCAGTTGCCGGCCTCCATGAACATGGCCCCGCCACCGGAGATCCGGCGCATCACGGTCACGTCGTGCGCGGCGGCGGCGTCGGCGTCGACCTCGTTCTGCAGCGACTGGAAGCTGCCGATCACGACGGCGCGCTCCGACCAGTCCCACAACCGCAGGGTCGGCCTCCGGCGCCCGGCGGCGACGTCGCGCGTGATGACCTCGTCGAGGGCGACGTTGGTGGCGATCGGCAGGTCGCGCGGCGGCAGGATCTCCCACTCGTGGTCACCCCACGTGCTCGCGTGCCCGAGGGCCCGGCGGACGGCCGTCGCGACGGCGGCGGCGTCGAAACCGATCATCTCCGCCCCGTCGCGCAGGCCGTGGACGACGGCGTCGCGGATGGTGCCGTGCCCCGCGTCGACGGGCAGCCCCGTCAGGGCGGCGTTGAGGTCGTCGAGGGCCTCGTCGGGCTCGAGGAAGAAGTCGCCGTTGATGTTGGCCTCGGCGATGCTGCCGTCCGCGACGATCAGGTCGGCGACGACCAGCTTGCCGCCGACGACCTTGTACTCTCCGTGCTGTGCCTGCGCATTGGAACTCATGGTTCCAATCCTAGGGGCTGCGGCAACAGCCGCGCCGGCGGGCGTTAAAGACGTGGGGCCCGCTCCGGATCGGAGCGGGCCCCACGTGGGCGGTGAAGCAGGAAGACTACTTCTTGCCGCCGAAGTTCTTGAAGCGTGCGTTGAAGCGCTCCACGCGGCCTGCGGAGTCCATGATGCGCTGCTTGCCCGTGTAGAACGGGTGCGAGGCGGCGGAGATCTCGACGTCGATCACCGGGTAGGTGTTGCCGTCCTCCCACTCGATGGTCTTCTGCGACGTGGTGGTCGAGCGGGTCAGGTACTTCTCGCCGGAAGCCAGGTCGTTGAAAACAACCGGGGCGTACTCGGGGTGCGTGTTTGCCTTCATGAATGAACCTTTTCTCTGCGCCACTGGATTTTGCCAGCAGCTAGTCTGTGGAGGTGGGTCCGCGCGAAGGTGGACCGACGCACCATCCTAGCTCATCGCGCACCCAACCCCCAAAAGGCGCCGGCCGACCTTCAGCCGCCCTGGCACTAGAGCCGTCGACCTCTGATCGGTAGGCTGCGGGCATGGCCATCAAACTGGAGAACGTCGGCATCGCGGTCCGCGACCTGGAGGCGGCGATCTCCTTCTTCGCCGATCTCGGCCTCACGGTCGCCGGCCGGGACACGATCAGCGGCGACTGGGCGGACACGGCCGTGGGCCTCGACGGGAACCACGCCAGGATCGCCCTGCTGACGACTCCGGACGGGCAGGGCAAGATCGAGCTCTTCGAGTACATCCACCCTGAGGCGGTCGAGACCGAGCCGACGCTGCCGAATGAGATCGGCATGCACCGGGTCGCGTTCTCCGTCGACGACATCGACGCGGCGCTCGAGACCGCGGCGAAGCACGGCTGCCACCCGCTCCGGGGCGTCGCCACGTACGGGGACGTCTACAAGCTCACGTACGTCCGCGGGCCCAGCGGCATCCTGGTGATGCTCGCGGAGGATCTGACGAAGGGCTGACGGACTGAGCCCCAGTTGTACTCAGCGCGCCCGCAGTTCCCAGAAGGCGACCGCCGACGCAGCGGCGACGTTGAGCGAGTCGACGCCGGCTGCCATCGGGATCACGACCTGAACATCCGAGTCAGCAATCGCGGCCGCCGAGACGCCCGCACCCTCGGTGCCCAGAATGATGGCGAGCCGCTCGTGGTTCTCCGCCGCGACGTCGTCGACGGGCCTCGCCTCGTCCGTCACCTCGAGCGCCGCCAGGGTGAACCCGGCGGAGCGAAGGTGCGCGACGGCGTCGTCCCAGTCGCCGAGGCGCACCCACGGGACCTGGAAGACCGTCCCCATCGAGACGCGGATCGACCGCCGGTAGAGCGGGTCGGCGCAGCGCGCCGTGACGAGGACCGCGTCGATCCCCAGCGCAGCGGCCGACCGGAAGATCGCGCCGAGGTTGGTGTGGTCGGAGACGTCCTCGACGATCGCGACACGCCGGGCGCCCGCGAGCACGTCGTCGAGGGACCGCGGCTCCGGGCGGTCCATCGCCGCGAGCGCGCCGCGGTGCAGGTGGAACCCGGCGATCCGCTCGAGCAGCGCGGGTTCGCCCACGTAGGCGGGGACGTCCGGGAACTTCTCGAGCACGTCGGAGAGGCCCTCGAGCCATTTCGGGGCGAGGAAGAAACTGCGGGGCGCGTGGCCCGCGGCGACCGCCCGGCGGACCACCTTGGAGCTCTCGGCGATGTAGCGCCCATTGGCCGGGTCGGCGACCTGCCGCAGCGCGGCGTCCGACATCGCGAGGTAGTCGGCGACGCGCGGATCGGACGCGGGGTCGTAGGACGCGCCGTCCTCCGGCGTGAGATCGACGATCATCCGCCGTTCACCAGCCTCGCGATCAGGTTCACCAGCGCCATGCAGCCGAGCACGATGATCACGCCCCGCAGCCACCCCGGGGAGAGCTTCCGGCCGATCTTCGCGCCGACGAACCCGCCGACCAGGGAGCCGCCCGCGATGAGGGCGACGATGACCCAGTCGATGCGCTCGAAAGCGAAGAGCAGGTAGGAGATCGCGGCGATCATGTTCACGCCGAGCGAGAGGATGACCTTGATGGCGTTGGACTGCTGCAGGCTCCCGTGGAAGAACACGCCGAGGATGCCCATGAGCAGCACGCCCTGGGCGGCCGTGAAGTAGCCGCCGTAGACGCCGGTGATGAAGACCAGGACGTACACCAGCATCGGCAGCCGCTGCCGGTCGGCCATCTCCGGGTGCACGTGCTCGGCGCCCTCGCGCCGCTTGGCCCACGCCGACAGGCGCGGCTGGAAGATGACCAGCAGCACGGCGACGACGATCAGGACGGGGGCGACGACGTCGAACACCGACTCCGGCAGGTGCAGGAGCAGAAACGCCCCCAGCAGCCCGCCCACGAGGGAGACGGGCAGCAGGCGCAGCAGCGTCTTGGGCACGGAGCGGGCCTCGCGCCGGTACCCCCACGCGCCGGAGAAGCCGCCGGCGATCAGCCCCATCGCGTTGGAGACGATCGCGTTCACGGGCGCCGTGCCGAGCGCGACCAGCACGGGGAAGGTCACAAGGGAGCCGGAACCGACGATCGTGTTGATCGTGCCGGCCCACAGGCCGGAGACGAGGATCAGCGCCTCGCGCCAGAACTCCCAGATTGCCAGATCAGCCATGGGGCGGGGTCCGGCCGCTAGCCGGCGTCGGAATCGCGCGCGACGGCCGTGTAGCGCCCGCCGTTCTCGATGAGCTTGAGGTCGGCTCCGAACGTCGCGGACAGGTTGGCCTCGGTCAGGGTCTGCCCGAGGGGCCCGGACGCGACGACGCCGCCGTCGCGCAGCATCAGGACGTGGGTGAACCCGGGCGGGATCTCCTCCAGGTGGTGGGTGACGAGCACGGTCGCGGGGGCCGCCTCGTCGGCGGCGAGGGACGAGAGGCGCTTGACGAGGTCCTCGCGCCCGCCCAGGTCCAGTCCGGCGGCCGGCTCGTCGAGGATCAGCAGCTCCGGGTCGGTCATGAGCGCCCGGGCGATCTGCACGCGCTTGCGCTCGCCCTCGCTGAGGGAGCCGAACTGGCGGTTGATCAGCGTGGACATGCCCCAGTCGTGCAGCAGGCGGAAGGCCCGGCGCTCGTCCATCTTCTCGTATTCCTCGCGCCAGCGCCCGGTGGTCCCGTAGGCAGCGGTCACGACGACGTTGAGCACGGTCTCGTGGCCCGGGATCTGGTTCGCGAGGGCGGCCGAGGAGAGGCCGATCAGCGGGCGCAGCTCGAACACGTCGAACCGGCCCATGGTCTCGCCGAGGATTCCGGCGCTGCCGCTGGTGGGGTGCATCCGCGTGCCGGCGATCTGCATCAGAGTGGTCTTCCCGGCGCCGTTCGGGCCGAGCACCACCCAGCGCTCGCCCTCGCGAATCTTCCAGTCGACCCCATCCAGCAGTCGCTTCTTGCCACGGACGACCGTGACCGCAGCAAAATCCAACACGTCAGTCATGAGGAAAACACTAGGCCAGCGCACGCCGAAACGGCCAAACGACGTGCGGTAGCCGTCATGATCGGGCCCTCTTTTGCCTCGGAGACGGGGGGAACGGAAAATCATAGGCATGCAGATCACCGCCTACGTCGTCCACATCCACCGCGCCGACGCCTCCCCCGCACTCTCGAGCGGGGCCCTCACCGCCGCCGTCTCGCACCTGGGGACCGTCGTCGGCTCGGAGCCGCTGACCGCGCCGCAGGTGTACGACGACGCCACGCACGCGCCCGGGGTCGCGTACGCCGGCCTGCGGCTCGCCGTGGAGGACGCCGACGTGGACTCGCTGCGGGCCGCGGCGGCCGCGGCCCTGGACGCGGCGGGCGTCCCCGGCCCGGACAAGTGGGAAGGGCCGGAGCGCACCGGCGAGAGCGTCGCCGTCGTGCCGGCCGCCCTCCTGCAGGCGCCGACGAAGCTGCTGGTCATGGACGTCGACTCGACGCTGATCCAGCAGGAGGTCATCGAGATGCTGGCCGCCCACGCCGGACGCGAGGAGGAGGTCGCCGCCGTGACCGAGGCGGCGATGCGCGGCGAACTGGACTTCGCGCAGAGCCTGCACGCCCGCGTCGAGGTGCTCGCGGGGCTGGAGGCCTCGGTGGTCGACTCCGTGCGCGAGCAGGTCGCCTTCTCCCCCGGCGCCCGCGACCTGATCCGCGCCCTCCGGGCCGGCGGGCACCGCATCGGCGTCGTCTCCGGTGGATTCATCCAGATCCTGAAGCCGCTCGCTGACGAGCTGGGGCTGGACTTCGCCGTCGCCAACGACCTGGAGATCGCCGACGGCAGGCTCACCGGCCGGGTCGTGGGCGACGTCGTCGACCGGGCCGCCAAGGAGGGTTTCCTGCGCCGCTGGGCGGACGAGCTCGGCCTGCCGCTTGAGGCGACGATCGCGGCCGGCGACGGGGCGAACGACCTGGACATGGTGCGGGCGGCCGGTCTCGGCGTCGCCTACTGCGCGAAGCCCGCGCTGGCCGTCGAGGCCGACGCGCGCATCGACCTGCCCCGCCTCGACGTCCTCGGCGTGTACGCGGGGATCTGAGACGCTCGGCACGATCCGGTAACAACCGTCCGCCGGGAGCGCGGCGGGGACGGCGACCACAGGTTTCGCCGCTACTCTTGGGTATTGTTGCGTGACCGGTGCATCCGGTCACCCCAGGTCCCATACCGGAAAGCATTCAAAGCACGTGACGTCATCGAAAAAGGGACTCTCCCGCGCGGCCAAGGGCTGGATCATCGGCGGCTCCATCGCCGTCGTGGCCGCGGGCGCCTATGCCGGAACGGCCTACGCGCTGGTCGGCCAGGTCCCGCACGGGACGACCGTCCACGGCGTCGGCATCGGCGGCCTCAGCAACGATCAGGCACTGGAGAAACTCGACACCGAGCTCGGCCCGCTGGCCGAGGCCCCGTTCGAGGTCGTGGTCGGCGGCGAGAGCGTCTCGGTGGATCCCGCCGAGGCGGGACTCGGGCTCGACCTCGAGTCGACGGTCGCCGGCTACGCCGGCTTCACCCTCGACCCGGTCAAGCTGTGGCAGCACGTGGTAGGCGGCTCGGAGGTCGCCCCGGAGCTCTCCGTCGACGACCCGAAGCTCGAGTCCGCCCTCGCGTCGGCCGCCGAGGAGCTCGACGTCGCACCGACGGAGGGTTCACTCGAATTCAACGAGCTCGAGCCCGTCGTCACCGCGCCGCTGCCGGGCGAGCAGGTCGCCCAGAACGCGGCGTTCGGCACCGTCGTCGAGCGCTGGTTCGACCCGGCCGCGCCCATCGATCTGCCCACCACCGTCGTCCCGGCCGACGTACCGGCCGAGGAGTTCGACCGGGCCGTCGAGAACCTGGCCGAGCCGCTGGTCGCCGGCGCGATCACAGTCCGTGCCGAGGAGCACTCGGCGGAGCTCTCCCCCGCCCTGCTCGCCGGTGCCGCCACGTTCACACCGGAGAACGGGACGATCGAGCTGGAACTCGACGCGGAGAAGATCGTCGGTTCCATCAGCGAGGACAACCCCGGCCTCGGCGTGGAGGCACGGGAGGCACGGGTCGTCCTCGAGGACGGGAAGCCCGCGATCATCCCGTCCAAGACGGGACTGCGCGTCTCCCCCGCCGGCCTGGGCGAGAAGATCATCGCCGCCGCCGGCACCCAGGAGCGCTCCGTCGCGGCCGAAGCCGAGGTCACCGAACCCGAGTTCACGACCGACGACGCGAAGGCCTGGGGCATCGAGGAGGAGATCCTCACGTTCTCGACCCCGTACCCCGACTACGACGCAGTCCGCACCAAGAACCTCGAGGCGGGCCAGCGCAAGCTCAACGGCGTCATCGTCGAGCCCGGCGAGACGTTCTCGCTCCTCGGCGTGCTCGGCCCCATCACCAGGGAGAACGGCTACTTCGAGTCCGGCGTCGTCGAGTCCGGGTTCTCCACGACGGCCCTCGGCGGCGGCCTCTCCCAGATCTCGACGCAGATGTTCAACGTCGGCTGGCTGGCCGGCTACGACGACGTGGAGCACCGCCCCCACACCCGCTGGTTCGACCGCTACCCCGCCGGGCGCGAGTCGACCCTCTGGGAGGGGCAGATCGACATGAAGTGGAAGAACAACACGGACACTGCGGTCATGATCCAGGCCTGGGTCGGCGCGGACCGCGTGTACACACGGCTGTGGGGCACGGAGCACTGGGACGTGACAACCGCGACGAGCGACCACTACAACCTGACCGACCCGGAGACCAAGTACAACGAGGACGAGCAGTGCGTCCCCGAGTCCGGCGGCCAGAAGGGCTTCACCGTCGATGTCACGCGCACCCGCACCTCCGCCGCTGAGACGCTGCCGAAGGAGACCCTGACGTGGACATACGCCCCATGGCACAAGGTCGTCTGCGGCCCGCCGCCCGGCGACGACGACTGAACGCGGGGTTGAACGACGGCGGGGCGCCGGCAGCAGGGTTGGAACCCGCCGCCGGCGCCCCGCCGTCGTCGTACCGCTTCTAGCCCCGGCCGCCCGCGGCCAGGAAGTCCTCGGCGCCGCCCACGTACTCCGTGTGGCCGTGCTCGACGTCGGCGCCCACCATCGAGGCCACCTCGACGGCGAACTCCTCGACCGAGTAGAGCTTGCCGGCCGCCTCGCGGCGGGCCTCGATCGCGCCCGGCGTCGACCGGTCCAGAAGGGTCGCCGTGATGGTGCCCTCGATCATGTCCCCGGAGACCACGACGAACCTGACGCCCTTCTCCTCGAGCATCGGCAGACGCTCGCGCAGGGCGACCTCGCCGGCCCGCTTGGACTTCGCGACCGGTACGTACGCGTCCATCGTCGGCACCGTGTCGATGAAGTGGGCCTGGTGGCTCGTAACGAACACGACGCGCCCGCCCGGCTTCATGACGGACGCCGCAGCCTCGAGCATGTCGACCTGGGCGTCGCGGTTCAAACGAAGCGCGTAGTCCTCGCCGAGGCCCGACTCCATGCCGCCGGACGCGTTCAGGACCAGGATGTCGACGCCGCCGAAGGCCTCGACGGCCGCGTCGACCAGCGTCTGCGCCCCGCCGTCGGTGAGGTCGGCGCCCACTGCGATGGCCTGGCCGCCCGCTTCCTCGATCGCGGCCACGACCTTGTTCGCCCGCGGCGCCTTCTGCCGGTAGTTCACCACGACGTTGGCGCCGGCGGCGGCCAAAAGCTTGGCCGTCTCGGCGCCGATGCCGCGGGAAGACCCGGTCACAATGGCCGTCCTACCGCTGAGGTCGGTCGCTGCCGTCGTCTCGCTCATGCTGGCTCCTGTTCGTGCGTTTGTGGAAAAGCTTCAAAAACTGCGCCGCAGAAAGGGCGCCCGGAACCATTTTGCCAGCCCCCGGCGCCCCCGCGGTTGTAGGAAACCTCTAAGGTTAGTGACCCATGCCCAGACCGCCGTCGACCGGGATCACGGCGCCCGAGATGTAGGCCGCCTCGTCGCTGGAGACCCAGCGCACGACGTTTGCAACCTCCTCCGGCTCCGCGAAGCGGTTCGCCGGGATGGCGGAGAGGTAGTTCTTCTGCGTGTCCTCGGGCAGCGCCGCGGTCATCTCCGTATTGATGAATCCCGGGGCGACGACGTTGGCGGTGATGCCCCGGCCGCCGAGCTCGCGGGTCATCGAGCGGGCGATGCCGACCAGGCCGGCCTTCGATGCGGCGTAGTTGACCTGGCCCGGCGAGCCGTAGAGGCCGACGACGGAGGAGATCAGCACGACACGGCCCTTGCGCAGGCGGATCATGCCCTTCGTCGCGCGCTTGATCACGCGGAACGCCCCGGTGAGGTTCGTGTCGACGACGGACGTGAAGTCGTCCTCGCTCATGCGCATCAGCAGGGTGTCGCGCGTGACGCCGGCGTTCGCCACCAGCACCTCGACCGGGCCGTGCTCGGCCTCGACGGCCGTGAACGCCGCGTCGATCGACGAGGCGTCGGTCACGTCGGCCGTGACGCCGAACAGGCCCTCGGGCACCTCGCCGCTGCGGTACGTGATGGCCACCTTGTCGCCGTTGGCCTCGAAGGCCCGGGCGATCGCCAGGCCGATGCCCCGGTTGCCGCCCGTGACGAGGACGGAGCGCTGCTGGTGTGCCGTCGCGTCAGACATGTTTTACCTCCATCGGATTGCCGCCGGGACTGCCCGGCGGCCCACGTTCGTTGATTCGCAAGCCATCCTATCGGGCGGCGGCCCGAATTCTGCGCCCGGACCGGACGGTGAGACAATGGAAGCAACTGCCGTGGGAAAGATAGATGCGCGATTCAACTGATTCAGGATTCGACGATGCCGACCCCCGCCCGGGCGCGGCACAAAACGGCTCTGAGCACGTGTACAACATCACAGAAGCCGACGAGTCACACACCGCGGACGTGCATTCCCGCATGTTCAAATACACGCTGACCATGGGCATCCGTCTGGCCTGCTTCATCGCCGCGTTCTTCTTCCTCGACTCCTGGCTCGTGTGGGTCTTCCTCGCCGGCGCGGCCTTCCTGCCCTGGGTCGCCGTCGTCATCGCCAACGGGGCCACCAAAGACCACTCCCGCGATCCGGCGCCGACCAGCCTGATCGACCACGCCCCGTACGAGGAACTCGGCGCGGAGCACCCGGTCGACGAGCCGGACGACGAACCCGTCACCCTCGAGGGCGAGCTGTACACCGACGAACACCCCGAGCCGACACCACATCCGAAGACGAAGGAGGAAGGCCCGTGAGCCTCTTCAGCCAACTCGCCGGCGAGCACGGGCCGGACGCCCCGACGTGCTCGCGGAAGGGCTGCCGCGCCCCCGCCGCCTGGTCGCTCCTGTGGAACAACCCCCGCATCCACACACCGGACCGCCGGAAGCAGTGGCTCGCCTGCGGGGAGCACCGCGACTGGCTCCAGGACTACCTGACCCAGCGGGGCCTGTGGAAAGAGACCCTCCCGTTCGATTCGAAGGAGCAGTAGAGGCGTGTACCGCTTTCTTGTCAGCACACGGTGGTTCGGGTGGCTGCTGCTCGTCTGCGTCTTCGCCGGAGCCTGCACGTGGCTGGGGAACTGGCAGATGAGCCGACTCGACGAGGCGCGCGCCGCCAATGAGATCGTCGAGAACAACTACGACGCCGAGCCCGTCGCCTATGCGGAGGCCGAGGCCCTGTTCGACGGCCTCCCCGCGGAGCGGGCGTGGACGCCCGTGCGCCTCGACGGCCAGTACCTGGCGGACGACACGCTCATCGTCCGCAACCGGCCGCTCGGCGGACGACCCGGGTACGAGGTGCTGGTGCCCTTCCGCACGGACTCAGGCGACGTCGTCGTGATCGACCGCGGCTGGCTGCCCATCGGCAACGAGCACGCGGGCCGGCCCGACGTCATCCCCGCTCCGCCCGCGGGCCGGGTCGAGGTGGTCGCCCGCCTGCGCCCGCCGGAACCGACGCTGGACCGCGACGCGCCCGAGGGCCAGGTCGCCTCCATCGACCTCCCGCACGTCTCCGAGGTGCTCGGGATCCCCGTCGCCGAGGGCGCGTACGCCCGCATGGCGTCCGAGTCGCCCTCCCCCGCCGAGCTCCCGCAGGCGCTCGAGCGGCCGGTCCTCGAGGAGGGCAACCACCTCTCGTACTCGCTCCAGTGGTTCGCATTCGGCGTCCTGGGCTTCGTCGGGCTGGTCTGGGCCGCGCGGCAGCAGGCGCGCATCAACCGGGAGGACCGCGAGGAGGAGGCCGAGGCGGCCGCAGCCGGCCTCGAGATCAAGCATTCCGCCTACCGCGCGCCCCGCCGGAAGCAGTCGATCCGCCGCGACGGCCAGCCGACCGACGAGGAGCTCGAGGACGCCTACCTGGACGCGCTCGAACAGGAGCGGTAGCCGGCCCGGTACGCAAGAAGGGGCCCGTTTCCGGGCCCCTTCTCGCATCTCGGGACGACGCCTCGCCGTGCTGGGCCCCCGGGAAGGGGCGCGCGGTCAGGCCAGGGCGACCAGCTCGAGGTACTCCTCGCTGAAGAGGTCCTCGTCGCCGTCCGGCAGCAACACGACGCGCTCCGGATTCAGCGCCGCGACCGCGCCCTCGTCGTGGCTGACCATCACGACGGCGCCCTCGAAGTTCGCGAGCGCACTGAGGATCTCGGCGCGGGAGGCCGGGTCCAGGTTGTTGGTCGGCTCGTCGAGCAGCAGGACGTTCGCGCTGGAGGCCACGATGGTCGCCAGGGCCAGTCGGGTCTTCTCTCCGCCGGAGAGCACGCCCGCGGGCTTCTCGACATCGTCGCCGACGAACAGGAACGATCCGAGGATGCCGCGGATGTCTGCGTCGGCGAGGTGGCTCGGCGCGTTGTTCCGCATGTTCTGGAGCACGCTCGCCTCGTGGTCGAGGGTCTCGTGCTCCTGGGCGTAGTAGCCGACCTTCAGCCCGTGGCCGGGCTGCAGTTCGCCCGTGTCCGGCTGGGTGACGCCGGCGAGCATGCGCAGCAGCGTGGTCTTGCCGGCGCCATTCAGACCCAGGATGACGACCTTGGATCCGCGGTCGATCGCCAGCGAGACGTCGGTGAAGATCTCCAGCGATCCGTAGGACTTGCTGAGCCCCTCCGCCATGAGCGGGGTCTTGCCGCACGGGGCCGGAGTCGGGAAGCGGAGCGCGGCCACGCGGTCGACCTGGCGGACGTCCTCGAGCCCGGCCAGGAGCTTGTCGGCGCGCGCCGCCATCTGATGGGCGGCGGACGCCTTGGACGCCTTGGCGCCGAAGCGGGCGGCCCGGTCCTTGAGCTGGGAGGCCTTCTTCTCGGCGGTCGCGCGCTCCTTGCGGCGGCGCTCCTCGTCGGCGACGCGCTGGTCCTGGTAGCGCTTCCAGCCCATGTTGTAGACGTCGACCGTCGCGCGGAGCGCGTCGAGGTAGAGGACCTTGTTGACGGTCGCCTCCAGCAGGTCGGTGTCGTGGGAGATCACGAGCAGCCCGCCCTGGTGGTTCTTGAGGAACTCGCGCAGCCAGGTGATCGAGTCCGCGTCGAGGTGGTTGGTCGGCTCGTCGAGCAGGAGCGTGTCGGCGTCCGAGTAGAGGATGCGCGCCAGCTCGACACGGCGCCGCTGACCGCCCGAGAGCGTGCTCAACGGCTGGTTGAGGATGCGCTCCGGCAGGGCCAGGTTGTTCGAGATCGCGGCGGCCTCGGACTCGGCGGCGTAGCCGCCACCGGCGATGAACTCGGCCTCGAGGCGGTCGTAGCGGTTCATCGCCTTCTCGCGGACGGCCTCGTCCTCGCTGGCCATGTCGTCCTGCGCCTTGCGGAGCTTTCCGACGATGACGTCGAGTCCTCGGGCGGAGAGGATGCGGTCGCGGGCCAGCTGTTCCATGTTCGGGGTGCGCGGATCCTGCGGGAGGTACCCGATCCGGCCGGACTGGGTCACGCTGCCGCCGGCGGGCTGCCCCTCTCCGGCCAGGACACGGGTCATCGTCGTCTTGCCGGCGCCGTTGCGGCCGACCAGGCCGATCTTGTCCCCACTGTCGATGCGGAAGGCGACGCCCTCCATGAGCAGACGGGCGCCGGCTCGCAATTCGAGATCGGCTACGGAAATCACCGGCACATTCCTTTCGATGGGGACGCAAAATGACGGACGTTCCAGTCTAGCGGTGTCGGCTCGTGTACCATCATTGAACACCGTTCAATATGGCTTTCGAAGGAACGATCGTGACAAATCACACTACCGCACCCTCGCCGGGCGCGCCCCGGGTCCTGGCCCGACCGACGGCCCGGGACCTCTCGCTCGTCGCCGTCTTCGCGGCGCTCATCGCCGTGCTGGCGCTCGTCCCGGCCGTTCCGGTCGGCCCGCTGGGCGTGCCCATCACGCTCCAGACCCTGGGCATCTCGCTGTGCGGCCTGATCCTCGGCGGTTGGCGCGGCGGATCAGCCGCGCTGCTCTACCTCGTCGTCGGCCTGGCCGGCGTGCCGATCTTCGCGAAGTTCTCCGGGGGTCTCGGCGTCCTGGCGGGCCCGACGGCGGGATACCTCCTCTCCTTCCCGTTGACGGCTCTGCTGACCGGCGCCCTTGCAACGTGGCTGCTGCGCCGCACCACCCGCCTGCGCTTCCTGTGGCTCTTCGCCGCCTCCTTCGGCGCCTCGATCCTCGTGAACCACCCGCTGGGAGTTCTCGGCATGAGCATCAACGGCGACCTGCCGCTGGCGCAGGCCTTCCTGTACGACCTCCCCTACTGGCCGGGCGACATCCTCAAGTCCCTGGTGGCTGCGGGCATCACCGTGACCGTCTTCAAGGCGTTCCCGCGATTCGCCCGCCGCGATTTCCGGGCCTGATCGGGTCTGTGGGTTACTGGAGACATGCACGAATCGACAGTCAGCTTCGAGTCCGCCGCCCTGGCGGTGGAGGATGAGGCCGCGGTAGACGCCAGCGCGAAGGCCGTCCCGCAACGGACGGTCCTCTCCCCCGTCACCCTGACCCTGTCGGAACCGCGGGTCGCCGTGATCGGCGCGAACGGGTCCGGGAAGTCCACACTGCTGAAGATGATCAACGGGCTCGTGGCCCCGAGCGGGGGCCGGGTCCTCGTCAACGGGCACTGCACGCGGCAGGCGACCAAGCGGGTCCGCCGCGATGTCGGATTCCTGTTCACGGACCCCCTGGCCCAGCTGGTCATGCCGGTCGTCCTCGAGGACGTCGAACTCTCCCTCAAGGCGAGCGTTCCCGACCGCGGCGAGCGCCGCCGTCGTGCCCTCGAGATCCTCGAGCGCCTGGGCCTGGACCACCTGGCGCACCGGAGCGTCTACGACCTCTCGGGCGGAGAACGTCAGCTCGTCGCCCTGGCGACCGTGCTCGCCGCCGGGCAGCGGATCCTCGTCGCCGACGAGCCGACGACCCTGTTGGACCTGCGCAACAACGCGCTGCTGCAGCGGACCTTCGCGACACTGGAGCAACAGGTCGTCTACGCCACGCACGATCTCGACTTCGCCGCCCGGGCCGACCGCGTGCTGGTCGTCGACCAGACACGCGTGGTCTTCGACGGCGCACCCGACGAGGCGGTCGCCGCCTACCGGCAGCTCGCCCTGCGGGAGGCCTGAGTGCGGGGGCGGATGATGACGCTCGGGCTGGCCATCCCCGGACGCAGCGGGATCCACCGGGCGCCCCTGTGGGCGAAATACCTGGTGGTCCTGGCCTTCGGCGTGTGCGCCCTCGCCTGGCGGGAGGCGCCGGTGGCCCTGGCCCTGATCGGCCTGACCGTGCTGCTCTACGCGGCCGCCGGCCGGCGGGTGCTGGCCTGCTGGGCCGACCCGCTGCGCTACCTGTGGTGGATGTTCGCAATCCTCGGCGCGCACCAGTGGTGGCTGGCGTTCTCCGCCGGCGCCACGGGAATGGAGTCGGCCGCGCGCGCCGTCGCGATCGTGGGAGGGATGCTGGCGGCCCTGCAGGCGGCCCGGCTGCTGCTGCTGGTCACTGAGCTGACCGTCCTCATGGACGGGCTCGGCCGCGCCCTGCGCCCGCTGCGCCACGTCGGGATCGATCCGGAGGCCCTCTCCCTCGGGGTGAGCCTGATGCTGCGCAGCATCCCGGCGATCGCGGCCTCGGCCGTGGAGGTCGGCGACGCCGCGCGCGCCCGCGGGATCGGGCGCAATCCGGTCGCGCTGGCCGGGCCCGTCGTGGTCTCGGCGATCGACTACGCGCACCGGACCGGCGACGCGCTCGCCGCGCGCGGGCTCCTCGACCACGACGACGAACCCACCGGCTGAGGCGCCCGCACGCACGAAGAGCCCGGGCCCTTGACCCCGGCCGAGAGATTGCCTCTCGGTTGAGGTCAAGGGCCCGGGCTCTTGCGCACTACGGACCGCTGCGTCCTAGATGTTGAAGCCGAGGGCCCGCATCTGGTCGCGGCCGTCGTCGGTGATCCGCTCCGGACCCCACGGCGGCATCCAGACCCAGTTCAGCCGGTGCTCGTCCACGACGCTCTCCAACGAGGAGCCGACCTGCTCCTCGATGATGTCGGTCAGCGGGCAGGCAGCCGTCGTCAACGTCATGTCGATGATCAGCGTGCCCTCGTCGTCGTACTTCAGCCCGTACAGCAGGCCGAGGTCGACGATGTTGATCCCGAGCTCGGGATCAATCACGTCCTTCAGCGCCTCCTCGACGTCCTCGAGGGGCGTCTGCGTGTTGCCCTGGGTCGTCTCGCTCATGGTCAGGCCTTCACCGTGAAGCGGTCGTAGCCCTCTTCCTCGAGCTGCTCGGCCAGTTCCGGGCCGCCCTGCTCGGCGACGCGGCCGTCGACGAACACGTGCACGAAGTCCGGCGTGATGTAGCGCAGGATGCGGGTGTAGTGGGTGATGAGCATGGTGCCCATCTCGTGGTTCTCCGAGGCGCGGTTCACGCCCTCGGACACGACCTTCAGGGCGTCGACGTCGAGGCCGGAGTCGGTCTCGTCGAGGACGGCGAAACGCGGCTTGAAGAGCTCGAGCTGGAGGATCTCCACGCGCTTCTTCTCACCGCCGGAGAAGCCCTCGTTGACGTTGCGGTTCGCGAAGTCGGCATCGATCTTCAGGTTCGCCATGGCCGCCTTGACGTCCTTGGTCCAGTGGCGGAGGCTCGGCGCCTCGCCGTCGATGGCGGTCTTCGCGGTGCGCAGGAAGTTCGTCATGGTGACGCCCGGAACCTCGACCGGGTACTGCATGGCCAGGAACAGGCCGGCGCGTGCGCGCTCGTCGACGCTCATCTCGAGCACGTCCTCGCCGTCGAGCAGGATCGAGCCGGAGGTGACGTTGTAGCGCGGGTGGCCGGCGATCGTGGAGGCCAGCGTCGACTTGCCGGAGCCGTTCGGGCCCATGATGGCGTGCGTTTCACCGGTGTTGATCGTCAGGGTCACGCCCTTGAGGATTTCCTTGGTGCCCTGCTCGGTGTCGATCGAGACGTGCAGGTCCTTGATTTCCAGAGTAGACATTTTGTCCGTATCTCTCCTGTAAGCCGCTTGCAGCGGCGTGGGTCTGTGAATTCTTGCGGCCTGCGGGGGCCTAGTTCTCGGTGGCGGCGAGCTCTGCTTCGACGGTCTCGTTGAGGCGGTCCTCGAGATCGGCCACGCCGATCTTCTGGATGATCTCGTTGAGGAATCCGCGGACGACGAGCCGGCGCGCGGTCTTCTCGTCGATGCCGCGGGCCATCAGGTAGAACAGGTGCTCGTCGTCGAACCGGCCGGTGGTGCTGGCGTGGCCGGCGCCCTCGATCTGCCCGGTTTCGATCTCGAGGTTCGGCACCGAGTCCGCGCGCGCGCCGTCCGTCAGGACGAGGTTGCGGTTGGCCTCGTAGGAGTCCGTGCCCTCGGCGTTCTTGCGGATCAGGACGTCGCCGACCCACACCGTGTGCGCGTCCTTGCCCTGGAGCGCGCCCTTGTAGAGCACGTTGGACTTGCAGCGCGGCTGGTTGTGGTCCACCAGCAGCCGGTGCTCGAGGTGCTGGCCGGCGTCGGCGAAGTAGAGGCCGTACATCTCGGCCTCGGCGCCGGGTCCGTCGAAGCGCGCCGACGGGGTCAGGCGGACGAGGTCGCCGCCGAAGGTCACGGCCACGTGCTTGTAGTACGCGTCCTTGCCGACCTTCGCCTGCTGGGCCGAGGTGTGGATGGCGTCGTTCTGCCAGGCCTGCAGCGAGACGAGCGTCAGCTTGGCGCCCTCCTTCACGTCGACCTCCACGTTCTGGGCGAGCACCGCGGTGCCCACGTGGTCCAGGACGACGACGGAGCTCGAGTTCGGCTCGGCCACGATCACCACGTGCTGCGCGGCTGCCTCCGAGGAGTCGCCCTTGATCGTCAGGATCGCCTCGGCGCCCTCGGCACCTGCCGGAATCGACAGGACGGTGGCCTCCTTGGCGGCGTTCCAGGCGTTCGCGGAGACGCGGTCGTCCGGGACGCCGGCCGAACCGACGCGGGCGTCGTCCATGGCGACCGTCTCGAGGGCCAGGCCCTCGCTGCCGGCCAGGGCGACGGCGGGGGCGTCAGCCGACGGCGCGGCCTTGTGCAGGCCGCCCAGGCGCTTCAGCGGGGTGAAGCGCCAGTCCTCTTCACGGCCGGTCAGGGCCGGGAAGTCCGCCAGGTCGTAGCTGGTGGGGCGCTCGCCGCGGGATGCCTGCGGGATGCCTGCGGCGGCACCATGGCTGTGGGCCTTCGAGGCGTCGCCGCCCAGCGGCGATGCGTCCTCGTTCAACGGGGAGAGGTTCTCGCCCTCCTCGGTGAATCCCGCGATCGACGGCGAGCCGATGCGTGCCTTCTCGCCGGAGAGAGTAGTTGCGGTATCAGTCATGGTTAACCGACGGATCCTTCCATCTGAAGTTCAATGAGGCGGTTCAGCTCGAGCGCGTATTCCATCGGCAGCTCGCGGGCGATGGGCTCGATGAAGCCGCGGACGATCATCGCCATGGCCTCGTCTTCCGCCATGCCGCGGGACATCAGGTAGAACAGCTGCTCCTCGGAGACACGGGACACGGTGGCCTCGTGGCCCATCGTGACGTCGTCCTCGCGGACGTCGATGTACGGGTATGTATCGGAGCGGGAGATCTGGTCGACCAGCAGGGCGTCGCAGACCACCGAGTTCTTGACGCCCTTGGCGCCCTCGCGCACCTGCACCAGACCGCGGTAGGCCGAGCGGCCGCCGTTGCGGGCCACCGACTTCGCGACGATCGAGGAGGAGGTGTTCGGCGCGATGTGCACCATCTTCGAACCGGTGTCCTGGTGCTGCCCCTCGCCGGCGAAGGCGATCGACAGGGTCTCGCCCTTGGCGTGCTCGCCGACCAGGTAGACGGCCGGGTACTTCATGGTGACCTTGGAGCCGATGTTGCCGTCGACCCACTCCATCGTGGCGCCCTCTTCGCAGATGGCGCGCTTGGTGACCAGGTTGTAGACGTTGTTCGACCAGTTCTGGATCGTCGTGTAGCGGACGCGGGCGCCCTTCTTCACGATGATCTCGACGACGGCCGAGTGCAGCGAGTCCGACTGGTAGATCGGGGCCGTGCAGCCCTCGATGTAGTGGACGTAGGAGTCCTCGTCGGCGATGATCAGCGTCCGCTCGAACTGGCCCATGTTCTCCGTGTTGATACGGAAGTAGGCCTGCAGGGGGATGTCGACGTGGACGCCCTTGGGGACGTACACGAACGAGCCGCCCGACCACACGGCGGTGTTCAGCGAACCGAACTTGTTGTCGCCGACCGGGATGACCGAGCCGAAGTACTCCTGGAAGACCTCCGGGTAGTCCCTCAGCGCGGTATCCGTGTCGAGGAAGACGACGCCCTGGGACTCGAGGTCCTCGCGCAGCTGGTGGTAGACGACCTCGGACTCGTACTGGGCGGCCACACCGGAGACGAGGCGCTGCTTCTCTGCCTCGGGGATGCCCAGCTTGTCGTAGGTGTTCTTGATGTCGTCGGGCAGGTCTTCCCACGTCGTGGCCTGCTGCTCGGTCGAGCGCACGAAGTACTTGATGTTGTCGAAGTCGATGCCCGAGAGGTCTGCGCCCCACGTCGGCATCGGCTTGCGCTCGAAGTACTTCAGGCCCTTGAGCCGCAGGTTGAGCATCCACTCCGGCTCGCCCTTCTTGGACGAGATGTCACGGACGACGTCTTCGTCGATGCCACGCTTGGCGTTGGCTCCGGCGTCGTTCTTGTCCGACCAG
Organism: Zhihengliuella salsuginis; assembly: GCF_014651715.1. Lineage (GTDB taxonomy): Bacteria > Actinomycetota > Actinomycetes > Actinomycetales > Micrococcaceae > Zhihengliuella > Zhihengliuella salsuginis. The sequence continues at coordinate 186,426 of NZ_BMXK01000002.1, read as the reverse complement.
CCGTACTCGTAGTTGCCGATCCCATGGAGCTCCGGATTCTTCTCCAGGATCTCATTGTTCACGCCGGGATCGGCGGTCTCCTGTGCAATCTGATCCGTCATCGCGGCCTCTCCTGCTTGTTGATCTTGATTCGAGTTCTCTTCTCAGCGCGCTGAGGAGTCTTGTGGCGTCCAACGGGAACGTGGGTGGTGCACACGTGCCCTCCGCCGGCGAGCGTGGACAGCCGGCGCACATCGACGCCGAGCAGCCGCGCGAAGGTCTTGGTTTCCTCGTCGCAGAAGTCGGGGAACTCCGCGGCGAGGCCCTGGATCGGGCAGTGCCCCTGGCAGAGCTGGACGCTCTGCATGGCCTCGGGCAGGGTCGCGCCGACTTCGCGGGTGTAGCCGACGAATCCGTCGGCGGCCAGTGCTCCGGCCAGCGCCTCGGCCCGGGCGGTCACATCCTCGCCGGCGGCCTCGACGATGGGCCGGTAGCGGCGCTCCATGGCCCCGAAGCGCCGGGCGGCGAAGGCGTTGACGGCCTCCTCGCCGACGGCATCGGCGAGCTCGGTGAGCGCGTCGGCTGCGATGTCGAGGTAGTCGTTGCCGAGCCGCGTCTGGCCGCGCTGGCTGAGCACGTAGCGACGCGCTGGGCGGCCTGCACCCGCACCCTGGCTCGCGATGACCTTGACCTCGACGAGGCCCTGCTTGCTGAGGGAGTCGAGGTGGCGGCGGACGGCCGCGGGCGTGAAGCCGAGCGACTCCCCCAGCTCCGCAGCACTGACGGGCCCCTGCTTCAGGACGGCCTGCAGTACGCGGTCACGGGTACGATCCTCGGTTTCGGGCGCCCGGCCACCATGGGACCGCGCCCCATCGTCTTCCGGAGTCGTCAACTGAGCTGAATACACAACACAATCATGACCTATTCGGGCCCTGTTGACTAGCAAGGCGACCCTTAGCCGGAGAGCGCCCGGCCGTGAGTTCCGACACACCCCGCTCTTCGGGGGCCGGCCCGGGGCTCCGGGCAGCGCAGTGGCGCGCGGTCCGACCCTACCGCACCCGCCGTCGGCCGGATTCTCTACGTCACGTAGAATGCTGTGGTGTCCTCGTCAGCCCCCGCCCTCGCCGTCGAATCCCTCCGCAAAGACTTCGGACCCGTCGCAGCCCTCGACGGCCGCATGGTCCGTGTGCTGCACGGCGTCTCCCTGCGCGCCGAGCGCGGTGCGGTCACCACGATCCTGGGAACCAACGGCGCGGGCAAGTCGACCACGCTCGGCTGCGCCCAGGGCCTGCTGAAGCCCGACGGCGGCTCGATCTCCCTGCTCGGCCACAACCCCTTCACGGCGTCCTCCGATCTGCGTTCGCGCGTCGGCGTCATGCTCCAGGACGGCGGCCTCCCGCCGTCGGTCCGCCCGATCCCGCTGCTCAAGCACGTGGCGGGAATGTACCGGCGGCCCGCCGACGTCGACGCCCTGATCGCGCGCCTCGGCATCGACGGCTTCGCCTCCACATCCGTGCGCCGCCTCTCCGGCGGCCAGAAGCAGCGGGTCGCCCTCGCCGCCGCCCTCGTCGGCCGGCCGGAGATCGTCTTCCTCGACGAGCCGAGCGCCGGCCTCGACCCGCAGTCCCGCCAGGTCGTCTTCGACCTGATCTCCGAACTGCGCGACGCCGGCCTCGCGATCGTCCTGACCACCCACCTCATGGACGACGCCCAGCGCCTGTCCGACTACGTCTACATCATCGACGACGGCCGCAACGTCGCCGAGGGCACCGTCGCGGAGCTGACCGCCCACGCCGAGACCGAGTCGCGCGTCCTCGAGATCAGCACGACGGCGGAGCTGAGCGCCGACGACCTGCGCGCCACCGCTGGGCTCACCCTGACGCGCGGGTCCGCGGGCCACTACCGCATCACCGGCGTCCACACGGCCGAGCACCTCGCCGCGGCGACCCGGTGGCTGGCCGAGGCCGACGTACTGCCCACCGCCCTGAGCATGCAGCCGCGCAGCCTCGAGGACGTGTTCCTCGATCTGGCGTCCACCAAGGAGCAGTCCGATGACTGAGACCACCCCCGCCCCGGCCGCGCCGTCGAACGCGGCCTCCGTCGCCCAGCGCATCCTGCGCCACGGCGGCTACGAGACCACGCTCATGCTGCGCAACGGCGAGCAGCTCGTCCTCGCCGTCGTGCTGCCCCTGCTCGCCCTCGTGGCGCTGACCTTCGTCGACCTGCTCGACGGCGTCGCCTCCTCGCGCATCGAGGCCGCGGCCCCCGGCGTGCTGGCCCTCTGCGTCATGTCGACCGCCTTCACGGGCCAGGGCATCGCGACCGGGTTCGACCGCCGCTACGGGGTCCTGACGTTCCTGTCGACGACGCCGCTCGGCCGGGTCGGCCTCATCTTCGGCAAGGCTCTCGCGGTGCTGGCCGTCCTGGCGGTCCAGCTGGTCGTCGTCGGCGGAACGGCCCTGCTCATGGGCTGGCGACCGGACCCGCTCGGGACCCTGATCGGCCTCGGCCTCCTGCTCGCGGGCGCCGCTGCGTTCACCTCCCTCGGCCTGCTCATCGCCGGCACCGTCCGCCCCGAGGCGACCCTGGCCATCACCAACCTGGCCTGGATCCTCCTGGCGGCGGCCGGCGGGATCCTCATCCCGGGCAGCCACCTGCCCGGGGTCCTCCCGGACATCGTCCAGGTCCTCCCGTCGGCAGCGCTCGGCGACGCCATGCGCGCAGCGCTGATCGACGGCACCGTGGCGACGGGATCCGTCGTCGTACTTCTCGCGTGGGCCGCCGTCGCCGGCACCGCCGCGACCCGCTGGTTCAAATGGACTTAGGTCCGATCGGAGTCACATCATGAGTTCCACCGTCTCCACCTGGACGGACCGCCTCCCCACCCGCGTCGGCCGCGGGGTGCACGCGCTCGCGATCGCGTCCCTGGTCTCGCAGATCGGGATCATCGTCACCGGCGGCGCCGTGCGGCTGACCGAGTCCGGGCTGGGCTGCTCGGAGTGGCCCAACTGCGTGCCGGGCTCCATGACGCCGACCCCGGAGATGGGCATCCACGGGCTGATCGAGTTCGGCAACCGCACGCTGACCTTCGTCCTCGCGGCGATCGCTGTCGCCATGATCGCCGCGGTCTGGAACATGCGCCGCACGCACCCGACGCTCTTCCGCCTCGCGCTGGGCCTGCTCGGCATCATCCCGGCGCAGGCGCTCATCGGCGGCATCACCGTCTGGACCGACCTGAACCCGTGGGTGGTGAGCCTGCACTTCCTCGTCTCGGCGACCGTCGTCGGCTTCGCCATGCTGCTGGTGAACCGGACGCGCATGCACCGGCGCGGCGAGGAGCGGATCATGCCGGCGGATCCGCCCGCCGGGATCGTCGCGGCGGGCTGGGCGATCCTCGCCACGGCGGCGGCCGCCGTCGTCCTCGGCACCGTCGTGACCGGCACCGGTCCGCACGCCGGCGACTCCGGTGCGCCTCGCCACCCGTTCGACCCGGAGATCGTCACCCGGCTGCACACGGCGCCCGTCTACGCCCTGGTCGCCGCCACGCTGGTCGCCGCGTTCCTGGTCTACCGCCGCGGGCAGCAGGCCACCGCGCAGATCTCGAGACTGCGGCGCGGCCTCGTGCTGCTGGTCCTCGTCCTCCTCGCCCAGGCGGGCATCGGCTACTGGCAGCACTTCACCGGGCTGCCGATCGGGCTCGTCCTGCTCCACATGCTCGGTTCCGCACTGCTGGTCGCGGCCGCAGTGAATGTGTGGGACCGGGCGACGGGCCGGTTCCCCCTCTGACCATGCGCGGCCCGACCGCGCTAGGATCGGGCCGAGACCTTGCGGCGCAGCGGCTCCCTGCTGCCATGCGTCCCGACCCGCAACGAGGAAGTAAGGCATGACTCAAACCACGTGTCGAATCCGCCCGGCCGAGCCGCGCGACGTCCCGGTCCTGCTGGCCCTGATCACCGAACTCGCCGAATACGAGCGCGAACCCGACGCCGTGCGCAACACGGGCGCCCTGCTGCACGAGCACCTGTTCGGCCCGGACCCGAAGGTGTTCGCCCACGTCGCCGAGGAGACCACCACCGACGACGACGGCGCCACGGTCGGCGACCCGGCCGTCGTCGGCATGGCGATCTGGTTCCTGAACTACTCCACCTGGGAGGGCGTGCACGGAATCCACCTCGAGGACCTGTACGTGCGGCCCGACGCGCGGAAGAACGGGCACGGCCGGGCGCTGCTCGCCACCCTGGCCCGCCTGGCCGTCGAGCGCGACTGCGCCCGCCTGGAGTGGCAGGTGCTCAACTGGAACGAGCTGGCGATCGGCTTCTACGACTCGCTCGGCGCCGAGGCCATGTCCGGCTGGACCACCCGCCGGCTCGACGGCGAGGGGCTGACCCGGCTGGCGGATCAGGCGCCGAAGGCGCCCGCGGAGGACCCCGCCGGATGAGCGCCCAGGCGACCGCGCACCGCACCGCCGCGACCCACGCGCACCGGGGGCTGAAGGCGACCGAGCACTACCTCGACGTCCCGCTCGACCACGGCGATCCGTCCGGCGAGCAGATCACCGTGTTCGCCCGCGAGATCGTCTCCACCGACGTCGACGACCCGGCGGCGCTGCCCTGGCTGCTCTTCCTGCAGGGCGGGCCGGGTGGCGCCGGCCCCCGCATCAGCTCCCTGTCGGGCTGGATCGGCGAGGCGGCGAAGTCCTTCCGCGTCCTGCTGCTGGACCAGCGGGGCACGGGGCTGAGCGCGCCGGTGAACCGGCAGAGCCTCCCGGTGCGCGGCGGCGTCGACGCGCAGGTCGCCTACCTGCGGCACTTCCGCGCCGACTCGATCGTCCGCGACGCCGAGGCCCTGCGCCGCGCCCTCGGCGTCGACCGGTGGACCACCCTGGGGCAGAGCTACGGCGGCTTCATCACACTCTCCTACCTGTCCCTGGCGCCCGAAGGGCTCGAGCGCTGCCTCGTCACCGGTGGCCTCGCCGCGGTGACGGGTCACGCGGACCGCGTCTACCGCCACACGTACGCCCGCATGGCGGCGCGGAACGCCGAGTACTTCGGCTGGTACCCGGAGGACCGGGACACGCTCGACCGCGTCTTCGCGCACGTCGACGAGGTCGCGGAGGTCCTGCCCGACGGCCGGCCCGTCACCCGTGGCGTCGTCCAGATGCTCGGCCAGTACTTCGGCGGGAACTCGCGCGTGCACCAGCTGCACTTCGCCCTCGAACAGGCGTTCGTCGAGACGGCGGACGGGCCGCGGCTCTCCGATGCGTTCCTGGGCACCCTGTACGCCCAGGCGTCCCGCCTGGCGAACCCGCTCTACGCGCTGATGCACGAGTCGATCTATGGGCAGGGAACGCTCGGACGGAACGACGACGGCTCGGTCGCCACGGCGTGGGCCGCCGAGCGGGTGGCGGAGGAGTTCGCGGACTTCCTGCCCGCCGCCGAGCGCCCGCTCCTGACGGGAGAGATGGTGTACCCGTGGTTCTTCTCCGCGGACCCGGCGCTCGTCCCCCTGCGGGAGGCGGCGGAGGCTCTGGCGGGCGTCGGCGACTGGCCGGACCTCTACGACCTCGACGTGCTGGCCACCAACACGGTGCCCGTCGCCGCCGCCGTCTACTCGGAAGACGTGTACGTGGACCGGGAGCTCAGCCTGGAGACCGCCTCCCGGGTGCGGGGGCTGCGCGTGTGGGAGACCGCCGATTTCCACCACGACGGCATCGCCGACGACGGTGCCGGGATCTTCGCCCGGCTGCTGTCGATGACCATGCCGGAATCGAAAGAAGGAGCTGCCCGATGAGCCTGCACATCACCGGTGACCCGGAGGCCGACGGCCTGCTGGACCGCGATCCCCTGGCGCTGCTGATCGGGATGCTGCTCGACCAGCAGGTGACGATGGAGTCGGCGTTCGCCGGGCCGGCCAAGATCGCCGAGCGCGCGGGAACCCTCGATCCCGGGGTGCTCGCGGACATGAAGAGCGACGAGTTCGTGGAGCTCTTCCGCATCACACCGGCCGTCCACCGCTTCCCCGGGTCCATGGCCGGGCGGGTCCAGGCCGTGTGCGCCGCGATCCGCGACGAGTGGGATTCCCGAGCGGAGAACATCTGGACCGCCGGGGATCCGGACGGGAGGGAGATCCTGAAGCGGCTGAAGGCGCTGCCCGGCTTCGGCGAGCAGAAGGCGCGGATCTTCCTGGCACTGCTCGGCAAACAGCGGGGTCTGGAGGCGGCCGGCTGGCGCGAGGCCGCGGGCGCCTACGGCGAGGACGGCGCCGACATGTCGGTGGCCGACATCGTCGACGAGCCGTCGCTGCAGCGGGTGCGCCAGAACAAGAAGGCGATGAAGGCCGCGGCCAAGGCGGCCAAGCAGAAGTAGCCACCGGCAACGAGAAAGCCGGGTGGCCGCCCCTGACGGGGTGGCCACCCGGCTTCGTCGTTCTGCGCGCGGTCGGCGACCGGTGCGCTACTTCTCTTCCGAGCCGGCCTCGCTGACCTGTTCGGTGTGCTCGGCCTGCTTGGCACGCTGCGCGAGGGCGGCCGCCTCGCGGCCCTTCTTGGACAGCAGGGAGGCCGCGGTGGCGATGATGATCGTGGAGAGGATCACGATCAGCGACAGGTTCGTGGAGATATCCGGGACCCACTCGATGTGCTCGCCGCCGTTGACGAACGGCAGTTCGTTGTGGTTCAGCGCGTGGAAGATGAGCTTCACGCCGATGAACGCCAGGATGAAGGACAGGCCGTGCTTGAGGTAGATCAGCCGGTCCATCAGGCCGCCCAGCAGGAAGTACAGCTGGCGCAGGCCCATCAGGGCGAAGATGTTGGCGGTGAAGACGATGAACGCGCTCTGCGTCAGGCCGAAGATCGCCGGGATCGAGTCGATGGCGAACATCAGGTCGGTCATGCCGATGGTGATGAAGACCATGACCATGGGCGTGAACATCTTGCGGCCGTCGACGGTGGTGCGCAGCTTGTTGCCGTCGTAGCTGTCGCTGATCGGAAGCTTGCGGGTCAGGCGGGCGACCAGGCCGTTGTTGGCCCCGGCTTCCTCGTCCTCGCCCTCGTCCTTGAGCTGGTGCCAGGCGGTCCACAGCAGGAACGCGCCGAAGATGTAGAACACCCAGGTGAAGTGCTCGATCAGGGTGGCGCCGACCAGGATGAAGATGCCGCGCAGGATCAGGGCGATGATGATGCCGAACATCAGCACTTCCTGCTGGTACTTACGCGGTACCGAGAAGCGGGCCATGATGATGATGAAGACGAAGAGGTTGTCGACACTCAGGCTGTACTCGGTGATCCAGCCGGCGACGAACTCCTGACCATACTTCGGGCCGGCCTGCCAGTACATGAGACCGGCGAAGACGAGGGCCAGGGTCACGTAGAAGCCGACCCACAGGCCGGCTTCCTTCATGGACGGTTCGTGGGGGCGCTTGACCACATAGAGGAGGTCGAAGAGCAGGATGAGGCCGAGCACCGTAAGCGAAACGGCTTCGAACCCGAAGGTCAGCTGATCTGACACGGACTACCTTTCATAGGGCGGCCGGAATCGCGGCCGCTGCGGGTACAACTTGTTGCCGCAAGTCTCTCCGCCGCCCGTGATCTGCTGCCGCCTGAGCGGTCAGATCGTCGGGTTCGGCCACTGCGCCCGGCTGATCGCGGCCCGTGTCTGGGCCGCTGACCGTCGTTGGTGTGTCAGCGTGTTGACGTCCGCAGTGTTCGGGATACTCCCCTACGTGCCATCGATTCTACCGCACATGCAGCCGTGGCCACGTCGTCCGTGTCACGCGTGCCCCGCGTCCTTCATCTGCCGCAGCTCCCGCTTGAGGTCTCCCAGCTCGTCGCGCAGGCGCGCCGCCAGCTCGAACTGGAGGTCGGCAGCGGCAGCGTGCATCTGCTCCGTCATCTGGGCGATCAGCTCCCCGAGGTCCTCCGCGGGGGCCGCGGCCAGCTTGCGCTTGCCCGGTTCGACCTTGCGCTGCGCCTCGGTCTTGGTCGAGTTGATGCCGCGCTTGCCCTTGCCGTAGTCGAACTCCTCGAGGAGCGCCTGCGTGTCCGCGTCCTCTCGCGCCAGCTGGTCGGTGATATCGGCGATCTTCTTGCGCAGCGGTTGCGGATCGACGCCGCGCTCCTTGTTGTACGCGATCTGGATCTCGCGGCGGCGCTCGGTCTCCTCCATCGCGTTGCGCATCGAATCCGTGATCCGGTCGGCGTACATGTGCACCTGGCCGTCCACGTTGCGGGCCGCGCGGCCGATGGTCTGGATGAGCGACGTGCTGGAGCGCAGGAAGCCCTCCTTGTCCGCGTCGAGGATCGCGACCAGCGAGACCTCGGGCAGGTCCAGGCCCTCGCGCAGCAGGTTGATGCCGACCAGGACGTCGAAGGTGCCCATGCGCAGCTCGCGCAGCAGCTCGACGCGGCGGAGCGTGTCGACGTCGGAGTGCAGGTACTCGACCTTGACGCCGTGCTCGGTGAGGTAGCCGGTCAGATCCTCGGCCATCCGCTTGGTCAGCGTCGTGACCAGGATGCGCTCGTTGCGCTCGGTGCGCTCGCGGATCTCCCCCAGCAGATCGTCGATCTGGCCCTTGGTCGGCTTGACCTTGATCTCCGGATCGACCAGGCCGGTCGGGCGGATGATCTGCTGGACGACGCCCGAGGACTGGCTGAGCTCGTACTTTCCCGGCGTCGCCGACAGGTAGACGGTCTGGCCGATGCGCTCGAGGAACTCGTCCCACTTCAGCGGGCGGTTGTCCATGGCGGAAGGGAGACGGAACCCGTGATCGACGAGGGTGCGCTTGCGCGACATGTCGCCCTCGTACATGGCGCCGATCTGCGGGATGGTCACGTGCGACTCGTCGACGACGAGGAGGAAGTCGTCGGGGAAGTAGTCGATGAGGCAGTGCGGTGCCGAACCGGTGCCGCGGCCGTCGATGTGCCGCGAATAGTTCTCGATGCCGTTGCAGAAGCCCATCTGCTGCATCATCTCGAGGTCGTAGGTGGTGCGCATGCGCAGCCGCTGGGCCTCGACGAGCTTGTTCTGGCCCTCCAGCGCCTCGAGCCGGACGCGCAACTCGTCCTCGATCTTGGTGATCGCCCGGTTCATCCGCTCGGGTCCGGCCACGTAGTGGCTGGCCGGGAAGACGTACATCTCCTCCTCCTCGCGGACGATCTCGCCGGTCAGCGGATGGAGGGTGTAGACGTTCTCGATCTCGTCGCCGAAGAACTCGATGCGGATCGCCAGCTCCTCGTAGACCGGGATGATCTCCACCGTGTCGCCGCGCACGCGGAAGGTGCCGCGCTGGAAGTCCATGTCGTTGCGCGAGTACTGCATGTTCACGAAGTGCCGCAGCAGGTCGTCCCGGTTGAGCTCCATGCCCTTCTTGAGCGTCACCATGCCGGAGACGTACTCCTCCGGCGTCCCGAGGCCGTAGATGCAGGAGACGGTCGCCACGACGATGACGTCCCGCCGGGTCAGCAGCGCGTTCGTCGCCGAGTGCCGCAGGCGCTCGACCTCCTCGTTGACCGAGGAGTCCTTCTCGATGAAGGTGTCCGTCTGCGGGACGTACGCCTCCGGCTGGTAGTAGTCGTAGTAGGAGACGAAGTACTCGACGGCGTTGTTCGGCAGCAGTTCGCGGAACTCGTTCGCCAGCTGGGCGGCGAGCGTCTTGTTCTGCACCATGACGAGGGTGGGACGCTGCAGCTTCTCCACGAGCCAGGCGGTCGTCGCGGATTTGCCGGTGCCGGTCGCGCCGAGGAGGACGACGTCCTTCTCGCCGGCATTGATGCGCTCGGTCAGCTCCTCGATGGCCGCCGGCTGGTCGCCGGCGGGGTCGAACTCGCTGATGACCTCGAACGGGGCGACGACGCGCTGGATGTCCTGGGCAAGACTCATGCCCCTAGGCTACCCCTGCGGGGGCGGCCCCGGCACCCGCTGATTCGAACTTTTCTTCGAAGGCGGAATCGGGCCGTGGCGACGTCCGCCGCGGTGCGCGCGGCCGCCCAGGAATCCGGTGAACACCGGGCCTGCGTCGACCCTCGTCAGGATGGCGATCGCGATCTGCTGGACGAAGAGCAGTCCCGCGACGGCGGCCACCGCCACCGACGACAGGCCGAGCCAGGCCCCCGCCACGACCGGTGCCCCGTACGGCTCGCCGGCGACGAACCCGGCGCGGCCGCCGAACCCGAGCCAGACGACGAGCCAGCCCGCCAGGAGCAGGCCGGCAACGGCGAAGAGCCGGCGCACCCACCTCATGCCCGGACCGAACTGGAAGGGGACCTGCTCCGGCGCCGCGCTCACGCCCGCTCCCCCGTCAGCTCGGTCCACACGCGGCGGACCGCGCGCCTGAGGTCGTCGCGGGTGGCGTCGTTGCGCAGCAGGGCGTCGGCGACGGCGGCCCGCTCCTCGTCCGTGGCCTGCGCGGCGATTCTGGCGCGGGCGTCCGCCTCGGTCATGCCGCGGTCGGCCACCATCCGGCGCACCCGCTCCTCGAGCGGCGCCTGCACCACGACCACGTAGTCGAACCGGTCCGCCTGCCCCGTCTCGACGAGCAGCGGGATGTCCTGCACGACGACGGCCCGCCCCCCGCCCGCCGCGTCGATCGCCTCCCGCCGCAGCCGGGACGCCTCCGCCCGCACGCGCGGATGGATGATGCCGTTGAGCCTCTCGCGGGCGCCGTCGTCGCCGAAGACGAGGGCGCCGACCGCTGGGCGGTCCATCTCGCCCGCCGCGGTGAGCACCCGCTCGCCGAAGGCGGCGACCACCTCGGCGAGCCCCGCGGTACCGGGGGCGACGACCTGCCGGGCCAGGGCATCGGCGTCGACGACCGTCGCGCCCAGCGCCGCCAGCTCGGCCGCGACCGTCGACTTGCCGGAGGCGATGCCGCCGGTGAGGCCGACGTCGATCACGTGCTCGCGCTGCTCAGTCATGCCCTCCAGCCTACCGAGCGTGGCGCGCAGCCCGCGCCCGGTAGGCTGGACGGGTGAATCAGAGCGAGACGCGGGCCACCAGCTACACCACCATCGGGGCCGGGGTGGTCCACGAGCTCGAGATCAAGCGCTCGCGCTTCATCACCTATCTGCGCCGGGTCGAGACCGAGCAGGAAGCGCGCGACCTCGTCGCCGAGCTGCGCAGATCCCACTTCGACGCGCGCCACCACTGCACCGCTTTCGTCCTGGGCGCCGACCGCGACGTCCAGCGCAGCAACGACGACGGCGAGCCGTCGGGCACCGCCGGAGCCCCCATGCTGGAGGCGCTCACGCGCCGCGAGACGCACGACGGCGGCGCGGACCTCTCCGACGTCGCCGCCGTGGTCGTGCGGTATTTCGGCGGCGTCCTGCTGGGAGCCGGCGGCCTGGTCCGCGCGTACTCCGAGTCCGTCTCCGCCGCCCTGGACGAGGCGCGCCTGGTGCGCCGGCAGCGGATGCGCCGCTACGACGTCGTGGCGGAGATGACGATCGCGCCGCGGCTGGAGAACGACCTGCGCACCTCGGGATACCAGGTCCTCGGCACGGACTACTCCCCCGGCCCCGACGGGCAGGTTCGGGCCGGAATCCGCGTGGCACTGGCCGACGCTGCGGACGTCGAGGAGGCGTTCTCCGCCTACCTGGCCTCGCACACCGCCGGCGGCGCCTCCTGGCAGCGCGGCGAGACCGAGTGGGTGGACTTGTGAGCGGCACGCCGACCTTCCCGAACCACGCGGAGATCTTCGCCCGGCTGCGCCGGTGGCCCGACGTCGAGGCCGAGAACCTCCAGGCGCACGACTCGGCTGACGAGCTCCTGCTGGCCACGGCCTCCGACCTCCTCGCCGAGGCCCCGATCGCGGGCGAGGAGATCGCCGTTCTCGGCGACCGCTACGGCGCCCTGACCCTGGGCCTGGCAGCGGCCGGCCTCACCGGGCTCCGCGTGCACACCGATCCGCTCGCGTCGCAGCTGGCCATCGACGCCAACGCCCGCACCCTGGGGCTGGAGGGCGCCTACCGGCACGTCCAGCCCGCTCCGGAGGGCAGCCTCGAGTCGCTGGGCCGGGAGCTGCTGACGGGAACGCGTCTCGTGGTGCTGGCGCTGCCGCGCTCGCTCGACGAGCTGCGGGACTGGAGCCGACTGATCACGACCTGCGCCCAGGATGCGGTCCGGGTCCTGGCCGGCGGCCGCGTCAAGCACATGAGCCGGGGCATGAACGAGGTCCTGGGCGAGTCGTTCGCGAGCGTCGGCGCGTCGCTCGCACGGCGCAAGGCGCGCGTCCTGACTGCATCCTCGCCGGTGCGCCCCGCGCCCGGTCCTCCCGGGCCGAGCACGGCGGGCTACGACGTCGGGCTGGACCGCCGGCTGGTGCTGACCGCGACGGGCGCGACGTTCGGCGGCGCCAAGCTCGATCCCGGGTCGCGCCTCCTCCTGCCCGCCCTCGCCCAGGCGCGGCCCGCGGACCGGGCCATCGATCTGGGCTGCGGCAACGGGACCCTCGCCGCCTTCCTGGCTGTCTCCCAACCGGACCTCCGCGTCCTGGCCTGCGACCAGTCGGCCGCCGCGGTCCTCTCGACCCGGGCCACGGCGGAAGCCAACGGCGTCGCCGAGCGCGTGCGGGCCGTCCGCGACGACGCGCTCGCCGCCCAGCCCGACGCGAGCGCCGAGTTGATCGTGCTCAACCCACCGTTCCACATGGGCAGTACCGTCCACGCCGGAATCGCGCTGAAGCTCTTCGCGGACGCCGGGCGCGTCCTTGCCGACGGCGGCGAGCTCTGGTGCGTCTGGAATTCTCACCTGCGCTACCGCGGGCAGCTCGAGCGGCTCGTCGGTCCGACCCGGCAGGTCGACCGCGACCCCCGTTTCACCGTCACGGTCTCGCGGCGCGAACGCGCCGGGTCATGACTCAACTGGAATCAGGCGCTGCTCAAGGTCCGGCCAAGGAACCGTGATTCGCTCAGTCGGAGTCAGGGACTTGGCGGCCAGCAGATCGGTGGCGATGATCCCGTTCGGTGAGATCTCGACAATCGTCAGATCGGAGGACATCCAGGCACCGGCAGCGGCCATCGCCGGCATCGGCCCTGCGAGCCGCCACGCGCCCGCCACGTGCGAGATGCCGTGCTCCAATAGCCTTTCTTCACCGTCAATGAAGTCGGCCGCCCCGCCGACTTTGTGCCCCAAGACGTCTCGCGGCTGAAGCCTGTCGTAGTCTGGTTGCCCGGATGAGTCCAGGTCAGGCTCAAGGTATCCAACAGTCTCCCGGTCTTCCCTCAGTACCGGGATCCATGTGGAAACCGCGTCCTCATGTTCGTTGTTCATCGCTGCTCAGTCCCCGACGCTGCCGTCGATGCTCTCGCGGAGCAGGTCCGCATGCCCGGCGTGGCGGGCGTACTCCTCGACCAGATGCACGAGCATCCACCGCAGCGTCACCTGCTTCCCGTCGCCGTCCGGACGGGCGAGCGGCTGGTCGAGGTCCCGGAAGCGTTCCACGGTGTCGCGGGAGCGGTCGATCTCGCGCAGGTAGAGGCTGGCGACGTCCTCCCAGGCATCGCGGGCGGCGGAGTTCCAGTCCCAGTCGACGTCGCTCTCCCAGTCGACCCCGCCCCACGGCTCGGTCCACTCGTTGCCCTCGAGCCGGTAGCTGAACCACTCGTGCTCCACGTAGGCGAGGTGCTTGATCATCCCGGCGAGCGTCATGGTGCTGGGCGGGACGCTGAGGGCGAGCTCCTCGCGGGTGAGCCCCTCCGCCTTGCGGAGCATGACGGACCGGTAGTAGTCGATGAAGTTCAACAGCATCTCCCGCTCCGGTGCATCGTACGGCGGATCGGCTGGCAGGGGCGTCGACGGCTCGTTCATGATGTCAGCCTAGACGCAGGAAATCCCCGCGACCACCGTAGTGGTCGCGGGGATTTCCCGTCGGTTCAGTCGCTGACTCGCAGCAGACGAAACCTAGTTGCCGGTCAGCTTCTCGCGCAGTGCGGCGAGTGCCTCGTCGGATGCCAGGGTGCCGGCATCGGCGACCGGGACGTCCGAGGAGAAGCTGGCGGAGGAGGAAGGCTTCTCCGCCGGGGTCTCGTCGACGGCGGCGCGGTCGTCGTTGAGGTGCTGGGCGACCTGCTTCTTGTGGGCTTCCCAACGCTCCTGGGCGGCGCCGTACTGGGCCTCCCAAGCGGAACGCTGCTCGTCGTAGCCCTCGAGCCACTCGTTGGTCTCCGGGTCGAAGCCCTCCGGGTACTTGTAGTTGCCCTCGTCGTCGTACTCGGCAGCCATGCCGTAGAGCGCCGGGTCGAACTCGGTGCCCTCCGGGTCGACGCCCTCGTTGGCCTGCTTGAGGGACAGCGAGATGCGGCGGCGCTCCAGGTCGATGTCGATGACCTTGACGAACAGCTCGTCGCCGACGGAGACGACCTGCTCGGCCAGCTCGACGTGGCGGACGGCCAGCTCCGAGATGTGGACCAGGCCCTCGATGCCGTCTTCGACGCGAACGAACGCACCGAACGGAACCAGCTTGGTGACCTTGCCCGGCACAACCTGGCCCAGGGCGTGGGTGCGGGCGAAGGTCTGCCACGGATCTTCCTGCGTAGCCTTCAGCGACAGGGAGACGCGCTCGCGGTCCAGATCGACCTCGAGGACCTCGACGGTGACTTCCTGGCCGACCTCGACAACCTCGTTCGGGTGGTCGATGTGCTTCCAGGAGAGCTCGGAGACGTGCACGAGGCCGTCCACGCCGCCCAGGTCCACGAAGGCACCGAAGTTGACGATGGAGGAGACGACGCCCGGACGGACCTGCCCCTTCTCCAGCTTGTTGAGGAAGGAGGAGCGGACCTCGGACTGGGTCTGCTCGAGCCACGCACGGCGGGACAGAACGACGTTGTTGCGGTTCTTGTCCAGCTCGATGATCTTGGCTTCGATCTCCTGGCCGATGTACGGCGCCAGGTCGCGGACGCGGCGCATCTCGACGAGCGATGCCGGCAGGAAGCCGCGCAGGCCGATATCCAGGATCAGGCCGCCCTTGACCACCTCGATGACGGTGCCGGTGACGACGCCGTCCTCTTCCTTGATCTTCTCGATGTCGCCCCAGGCGCGCTCGTACTGAGCGCGCTTCTTGGACAGGATCAAGCGGCCTTCCTTGTCCTCCTTGGTGAGGACGAGGGCCTCGACGTTGTCGCCGACGACGACAACTTCGCCCGGGTCGACGTCGTGCTTGATGGAAAGCTCGCGGGAAGGAATGACACCCTCGGTCTTGTAACCGATGTCGAGCAGGACTTCGTCGCGGTCGACCTTGACGACGGTGCCTTCGACGAGGTCACCATCGTTGAAGTACTTGATGGTGGCGTCGATAGCCGCGAGGAAGTCTTCAGCGGTGCCGATGTCGTTGATTGCGACCTGGGGGGCACCGGTCTTCTCGTTGGAGGTGATGGTCATGTAGTAGGGGCTCCGATGTGGATAGTCTCGTCAGTCGGGCAGTCGGAAGTCCCGACATGCTCCGAGGTGGATCTTGAAATTTGTGCTCGTCCGTCCGGGCACGCGCAAGCGCACGCGAACGTAGACATGCCCGATTATTCTAGCGCTCAGCCGAGAGGGGGTCAAAGCGCATTCGGCACCGGCGGCGGTCAGAAGAACGTGTGGTTCATCGGCCGCGGCCTGCCGCCGAAGATCCTGCGCATCGCCGCTGCGCCGCGCTCCCCGCCGGCGAGTCGACCTGTGGCCTCCGCCTGCCAGGGCTCGATCGCCCCGGTCAGCAGGGAGCCGAGCGTCTCGACGCCGACCCGCACGGTTTCCGCGGCGCCGGCCGGGCCCGGGGCCCCCTCCCCGGCGCGGCGCACCGAGGCGGCGCCGCCGTCGACGGTGAGCACCCACGTGCCGTCGACGTATCCGAGGCTGTCCTCGACGTCGAGGACGATCCGCCCGTCGGCGGCGAACTCCGACGCCCGGACGATGGCCGGCAGGTCCAGCGGCCGCACCCAGAGCGAGTCCTCGACGTCGCGGGTCTTGACGTCCCGGGGGTCGGCCAGGGCCCACCGCAGCGGGTCGTCGACGCGCGCCCGGCCGAAGGTCAGCACCTGCACCAGGTCGTGGGCGCCGAGGTGATCCCAGAGCGCCAGCTCGGCGGCGGGGTCGCCGGCGACGAGGTCCACGACGCGCAGCTCCTTCGGCGTCTTGTCCCACCCTCCGAACCGGGCCGTCGCGAACCCCAGCGGACGGCCGTCGGCGGCGTGGTAGGCGTAGCCGCGGAGGTCGTCGGCCGCCCCGCGGCCGTCCGGGCCCCAGCGGCCGGTGACCCGCTGGACGTCGTCGTAGGAACGCGTCACCGATCCGCGCGAGGCGGCGTGGAAACCGGCGAACACGGCATCGTGGATCCCCGCCAGGTCGCGCGGATGCACGTCCACGACGCGGCCGCCGGCACCGTCCACGAGCGCCCGCGCCTCCGGCCGCAGCCGGAGACCGCTCCGGACGTCGACGCGGACCGGCTGGCTGTGCGCCGCGGGCGAGAAGCCGAAGCGCCCGTAGATCCCCGCCTCGGAGGCGGTGAGCACGGCGACGGCCGCTCCGGCGGCCGCGGCACGGGACAGGGAGTCCTCCAGCATGCGCCGCAACAGGCCGCGGCGCCGGTGCGTCGCCCGCACGGTGACGTCCGAGATCTGGTGGGCCGGCACCGCCGCGTTCGGACCGACCGTGAACTCGCCGGCGAACTCGGCGAAGGTCGCCACGGGCAGGGTCGCGGCCAACGACGGCGGCGCGGCGCCGTCGTCGTACACGCCGACGAGCCGCGTGCCGCGGGCGCGCAGGGCGTCGACGACGCGCTGCATCGCCTCGGCGTCGCGTTCCTTGTCGTAGAAGCCCAGGTCGGTCGCGCGCACCCAGTCGGCGACGCGCTCGTCGCTGTCGCCGGGCCGCCCCGGCACGGTGAACTCCTCGAATCGAAGGGACTCCACGGCTCGCCTCCCTCTCTGCCCGTGCCCTAGTGGCCGGCGTCGTGCCAGCTGCGTCCGATGCCGACCTGGACCTCGAGCGGCACCGCCAGTTCGGCGGCGGCGGCCATCCTCTCCCGGACCAGCGTCTCGAGCGGCTCGAGCTCGCCCTCGGCCACCTCGAACACGAGTTCGTCGTGCACCTGGAGCAGCATGCGCGAGGCCAGCCCGGCCTCGTCGATGCCGGCCTGCACGCCGAGCATCGCCCGCTTGATGATGTCGGCGGCCGAGCCCTGGATCGGCGCGTTGAGCGCGGCCCGCTCCGCCATGTCCCGCAGCTGACGGTTGTCGCTTCCGAGGTCCGGCAGGTAGCGGCGACGGCCCTCGATGGTCGAGGTGAAGCCGTCCTGCCGGGCCTGCCCGACGACGCCGCGCAGGTACTCGCGGACCGCGCCGAAACGGTCGAAGTAGTCCTTCATGAGGCTCCGGGCCTCGTCGACCGAGATCTTCAGCTGCTTCGACAGCCCGAACGAGCTCAGGCCGTAGGCGAGCCCGTAGGACATCGCCTTCACCTTGGAGCGCATCTCGGAGGTCACGTCCTCGGGAGCGACGTCGAAGACGTGCGAGCCGACGAACCGGTGGAGGTCCTCGCCGTCGCGGTAGGCCTGGATGAGGCCCTCGTCGCCGGAGAGGTGCGCCATGATGCGCATCTCGATCTGCGAGTAGTCCGCGGTCAGCAGGGTCTCGTAGCCGTCGCCGACGACGAAGACGCCGCGGATCCGGCGGCCCTCCTCGCTGCGGACCGGGATGTTCTGCAGGTTCGGGTTCAGCGAGGACAGGCGCCCCGTGGCCGCGACGGTCTGGGCGTAGGTCGTGTGGATGCGGCCGTCGTCGCCGACGGCCTTGCGCAGGCCCTCGACCGTCTGCCGGAGCTTGGTCGCGTCGCGGTAGGCCATGAGCGCCACGAGGAACGGGTGCTGCGTCTTGACCAGCAGGTCCTGCAGCGAGTCCGCGTCCGTCGTGTACCCGGTCTTGATCTTCTTGGTCTTCGGCAGCTCGAGTTCGTCGAAGAGGACGCCCTGCAGCTGCTTCGGCGAGCTGAGGTTCACCTCGTGCCCGATCGCGTCGTAGGCCTCCTTGGTGGCGGCCTCGATGGTCTTGGTGAAGTCGCCGAGGAGCTCGTCCAGCTTCTCGCCGTCGACCGCGATGCCGGTCCGCTCCATGTGGGCCAGCGTGACGGCCAGCGGCAGCTCCATCTCCGTCAGGAGGCCGCTCGCGCCGTGCTCGACGACCTGGCCGGCCAGGTGGAGGGTCAGCAGCCGCACGATGTAGGCGGCGCGCACGGCCGGGACCGCCGCGTCGTCCTCGAGGCCGAGGGCGAGCTGGCCGTCGTCCGCGTCGTCCGCCGCGTCGAGGGTCAGCCGCAGGTGGACCTGCGCGATGTCGGCCAGCTCGTGGCTGCGCCGGTCCGGCTGGATCAGGTACGCGGAGATCATCGTGTCGTCGACGACGCCCGCCAGGTCGATTCCGCGCTCGCCCAGCAGCTTGTAGGCCAGCTTGAAGTCGTGCACGGCCTTCGCCACGCCGGCGGCGCCGAGGATGGCGGCCAGCGCCTCCTCGGTGGCCTGGTCCGCGTGCTCGAGGTCCACGTACGCGGTCGCCCCGTCGGCCGCGAAGGCCAGCCCGACGACGTCGTGCGCTCCCCCGGACGACTGCACGGTGGCGAGGTGCAGGCCGAAGGTCTGACCGGCGCGGGACGCGAACCACGCGTCGATGCCGTCCGCGGTGTCGAGGCGCTCGGACTCCGGCATCGGGTCCTCCTCCACGGCCTCCTCCTCCTCGCCGAAGAGGTCGAAGAGCCGCTTGCGCAGGGTGTTGAACTGCAGGGCGTCGAAGAGCTCCTCGACGGCCTCGCGGTTCGGGCGGTCGAGGGTGAGCGCATCGAAGGCGACGGGCAGCTCGAGATCGCGCAGCAGGTGGTTGAGCTTCCGGTTGCGCTTGACGTCGTCGACGTGTGCGCGCAGGGACTCGCCGACCTTGCCCTTGATGGAGTCGATGTTCTCGAAGACGCCCTCCAGGTCGCCGTAGAGGTTCAGCCACTTGGCCGCCGTCTTCGGCCCTACCCCGGGGACGCCGGGGAGGTTGTCCGCGGTCTCGCCGACGAGGGCGGCCAGATCCGAATAGCGCTCGGGGCGGACGAAGTACTTGGACTCGACCGCGTCCGCATCCATCGGCGGGATGTCGGAGACGCCCTTCTTCGGATACAGCACATGCGTCTTGTCGTTGATGAGCTGGAACGCATCACGATCGCCGGAGACGACGAGGACCTCCGCGTCCGCGTCCTCGCCGCGCGCGGCGAGCGTGGCGATGATGTCGTCCGCCTCGTACCCGTCGAGGCTCAGGTGCGGGATGTTCATCGCTTCCATGACCTTCTGGATCAGGTCGATCTGGCCGTAGAACTCCTCAGGCGTCTTGTTCCGGCCGCCCTTGTACTCCGCGTACTCCTCCGAGCGGAACGTCGGCGTGTCCAGGTCGAAGGCCACGGCCACATGGGTGGGCTTCTGGTCGGAGATCATCCGGATCAGCATCGAGACGAAGCCGTACACGGCGTTGGTGTGCTGGCCGGTGTCCGTGGCGAAGTTCTCGGCCGGCAGGGCGTAGAACGCCCGGAAGGCCATCGAGTGGCCGTCGATGACGAGGAGGCGCTGCGGGCCGTCCGCGCCGTTCCCGGCAGGGGTGGAAGATGCTCTGGCTTTGGAGGTCTGGGCTGAACTGCTCACCCGGACAGCCTACGTGAAGACGACGCCGAAGGGGCGTCTGGAACGCGTGGCGGATCAGTGCTGCCGCGGCGCGCCCGGCGGCTTGACGACGTCGTACGTGTCCTCGACGACACCGTCGGCGAACGCCCGTCGGTTCGTCAGCGTCAGGGAGACCGAGCCGCGGGTCGCGAAGAGGCGGCGCCCGCCGCCGAGGACGACTGGGACGGTGGTGAGGATGAGCTCGTCGAGGAGGCCGCTCTCGATGAGCTGGCCGGCCAGCGAACCGCCGCCGAGGAGCCAGGCGTCCTTGCCGCCGGCCGCGTCCTTGATGTCCGGGACCCACTCGGAGGGCTCGCCGCGCACGAAGGTGATGTCGGCGTCGGGCACGGCCTGCAACTCGCGGTGCGTGAAGACCCACGTCGGGATGGCCCCGTACGGCCATTCGCCCGGGCTGTGGGCGACGAGCCAGGCGTAGGTGTCGGCCCCCATCGCGATGGTGCCGATCTGCTCGATGAAGCCGCCGATGGCCTCCTCGAGGCCGGGCGTCGAGTCGAAGGGGGTCAGCCAGTCCAGCCGGTCCTGCTCGTCGGCGATGTAGCCGTCGACGGATGCGGCGACGTAGTAGCGCATACGGGTCATGGGGCCCACCATAGGCCACGCACATGAACCGGGGCACGTCGGACGGGGACCGGCCGCCGAGCGCGGCCGATCTAGTGCGAAAGAAAAAGCCCCGGCCGCGAAGCCGAGGCTGCCAACCCGGAGAAGACCGGGGCTGCACGTGCTGTGCCCGAGGTGGGACTCGAACCCACACGGTTTTACCCGCCGCATTTTGAGTGCGGTGCGTCTGCCATTCCGCCACTCGGGCGCAAACGCGACGTTCGGACGACTCGTGAGTCGTTCCTCCCGCGCTGTTGCGGAAAACTACTCTACATCCCGATAGGCTTGTAGGCAGAATCGTCGTATCTCATCAACGCCCGCCGGGCACACCAGGAGGACAATCCATGTCTGAAACTCCCACAGAAGAAACGACGACCCCCGCACGCCGGGTCGTCGTCGCCGAGGATGAGACTCTCATTCGGCTCGATATCGTCGAGATCCTGAAGGGCGAGGGCTACGACGTCGTCGCCGAGGCCGACAACGGCGAGAAGGCCGTGGAACTGGCTCGCGAGCACAAGCCGGACCTGATTCTGATGGACGTCAAGATGCCGGTCATGGACGGGATCACCGCCGCGGAGACCATCGTCAAGGAGCGGATCGCCCCGGTGGTCCTGTTGACCGCGTTCAGCCAGAAGGAGCTCGTCGAGCGCGCCCGCGAGGCCGGCGCCATGGCCTACGTCGTCAAGCCCTTCACCCCGTCGGATCTGATCCCGGCGATCGAGCTCGCGGCCGCGCGCCACGACGAGATCATCGCCCTCGAGAACGAGGTCGGGACCCTCCAGGAGCAGTTCGAGACGCGCAAGCTGGTCGAGCGCGCCAAGAGCGTGCTGACCACGAAGATGGGCCTGACCGAACCCGAGGCGTTCCGCTGGATCCAGAAGACGTCGATGGACCGCCGCCTGAGCATGCGCGAGGTCGCCGAGACGATCCTCGCTCAGGTCAAGTAGCCGGGCCCTCTCCCCCGACGCCGTCAGGCCGCCTCCAGCACCCGCTGGAGGCGGCCTGACGCTTTAACGCCGCGAGGCGGGCCCCGTCGGGACCCGCCTCGCGGCATCGGAAGCCGGACGACTAGCTGGTGCGGTCGTCGTCGCCCCGCATGTAGGTGACGAGGTCGTCGAGCGCCTCCTCGCGGGTGCGCCACGGCCCGACCTTCTCGCGCGCCGGGGGCTCCTGCCCCTCGAGCAGCTCGCCCGCATCCGCAACATCGCCCACGCGGTGCACGCGCAGCGAGTTCGTCGAGCCCGCCGTTCCGGGAGGGGAACCGGCCGCGATGCAGACGAGGTCGCCCACATTGGCCAGGCCCTCGAGCTGCAGGGACTTGTCGACCTGGGCCGTCATCTTGTCCGTGTGGTCCGCGTACTCGACCACGCGGGGCTGGACGCCCCAATACAGCGACATGATGCTGAACGTGTGGTTGAGCGGCGTGAACGCGAGGATCGGCTGCTTGGGGCGCAACCGCGAGAGACGACGTGCGGAGTCGCCGGACTGCGTGAAGGCGACGATGAACTTCGCATCCAGCTGATCGGCGACCTCGACGGCGGCACGCGTGATGGCGCCACCACGGGTGCGCGGACGCGATCCCAGGGGCGGGATCCGGCGCAGGCCGTGCTCCTCGGTGTTCTGGATGATGCGGGACATCGTCTCGACGGTCTTGATCGGGTAGGCCCCGACGCTCGTCTCGCCCGAGAGCATGACCGCGTCCGCACCGTCGAGGACGGCGTTGGCGCAGTCCGAGGCCTCGGCCCGGGTGGGCAGCGGGCTCTCGATCATCGACTCGAGCACCTGGGTCGCGACGATGACCGGCTTGGCCCAGCGGCGCGCCAATTCGACGGCGCGCTTCTGCACCAGCGGGACCTCTTCGATCGGCAGCTCGACGCCCAGATCGCCGCGGGCGACCATGATGGCGTCGAACGCGTCGATGATCTCCTCCAGGCTGTCGACGGCCTGCGGCTTCTCGATCTTGGCGATCACCGGGAGGCGGCGACCCTCCTCGTCCATGATCTCGTGGACGCGGTCGATGTCGGCCGCGTTCCGGACGAAGGACAGGGCGACCATGTCGACGCCGGCCCGGATGGCCCAGCGCAGATCGTCCTCGTCCTTCTCGCTCAGCGCGGGGACGTTGACGGCGACACCGGGCAGGTTGATGCCCTTGTTGTTGGAGACCTCGCCGCCGACGACGACCTCGGTCACGACCTTGACGTCGTCGACCTCGGTGGCCCGCAGGGCCACCCGGCCGTCGTTGATCAGGAGGCGGTCGCCGACGTTGACGTCGCCCGGCAGGCCCTTGAAGGTCGTCGAGCAGATGTCCTTCGTGCCCTCGATGTCCTCGACCGTGATGGTGAAGGTGTCGCCGACTTCCAGCACGTGCGGTCCGTCCGCGAAGCGGCCCAGCCGGATCTTGGGACCCTGAAGGTCCGCGAAGACGCCCACGGGGCGCTTCAGCTCGGCCGAGGCCTGGCGCACGTTGGCGAGGTTCTCTGCGTGAGTGGAGTGCTCACCGTGGCTCATGTTCAGGCGGGCGACATCCACACCCGCTTGGAGAATCTGCACCACCTTGTCGTAGGTGCCGATTGCGGGACCAAAAGTTGCCACAATTTTTGCGCGTCGCATACGTCGACTAACCGCCTTTTCTCAGTCGTTCACGTCCGGGAGTCCTGCAGTTGCAGAATGCCCGGTCAGAGCATTGAAATGGCTTGATCCGTCGGTGCCACGGGGGCAGGCAATCGGGTCTCGCCCATCAGGTACTTGTCCACCGCAGCAGCGCATGCGCGCCCCTCAGCGATGGCCCACACGATCAGCGACTGTCCGCGGCCGGCGTCGCCGGCAGCAAACACGCCGGGCGTGTTGGTCATGTAGTAACCGTCACGGGCCACGTTGCCCCGGTCATCAAACTCGGTGCCGGCCTGCTGCTGCAGACCAGCGGGCTCGGGGCCGGTGAAGCCCAGAGCCAAGAGTACGAGATCGGCTTTGATCGTACGCTCGGTACCCGCCTTGGGGAGGCGCCTACCATCAACAAATTCAGTTTCGGCGACCGTGATCCCAGTCACACGGCCTTCCTCGCCTACAAACTCTACCGTAGACGCAAGATAGGTGCGATCGCCACCCTCCTCGTGGGCCGACTGGACCTCGAACACGGTCGGCATCATCGGCCACGGCTGGTGCTCGGGGCGCTCCACCGGCGGCTCCTTGCCGATGGCCAGCGTGGTCACGGAGGCCGCACCATGGCGGTGCGACGTCCCGATGCAGTCGGCTCCGGTGTCGCCGCCGCCGAGGATGACGACGTGCTTGCCCTTGGCATGGATCTGGTCGGGCACCGCCTCGCCGGCCACCGAACGGTTGGACTCGGTCAGGTACTCCATCGCGAAGTGCACGCCGTCGAGTTCGCGGCCGGGGATCGGCAGGTCGCGCGGGATCGTCGACCCGGTGGCGACCACGACCGCGTCGTAGCGACGACGCAGCTGGTCCCACGAGATGTCCTTGCCCACCGCGACGTTCGTGCGGAACCGCGTCCCCTCGGCCCGCATCTGCTCCAGGCGGCGGTCCAGGATGGACTTGTCCATCTTGAAGTCCGGAATGCCGTAGCGCAGGAGGCCACCGACGGCGTCGTCGCGCTCGTAGACGGCGACCGTGTGGCCGGCGCGCGTGAGCTGCTGCGCCGTGGCGAGGCCGGCCGGACCGGAGCCGATGACGGCCACGGTCTGGTCGGTGTGGCGCTGCGGCAGGATCGGCTCAACGTTGTTGTCGTCGAATGCCTGCTCGGCGATCTCGGCTTCCATCTGCTTGATGGTCACGGCCGGCTGGTTGATGCCGAGCACGCAGGACGACTCGCACGGGGCCGGGCACAACTTACCCGTGAACTCCGGGAAGTTATTCGTGGCGTGCAGGCGCTCGGAGGCCTCCCCCATGCGGCCCCGGTAGACGAGGTCGTTCCATTCGGGGATGAGGTTGCCGAGCGGGCAGCCCTGGTGGCAGAACGGGACGCCGCAGTCCATGCAGCGCGAGGCCTGGTCGTGCAGGGTCCCGGCCTGCTGGCGCTCGTAGACTTCCTTCCAGTCCATGATGCGCACCGGCACGGGGCGGCGCGGCTGCGTCTGGCGTTCGCGTACCTTCAGAAATCCACGGGGATCAGCCACGGGTAGCCTCCAAAATCCGATTCCAGACGACGTCGCCGTCCGGGTCAAGTCCTTCCGCCACCGCGGTGGCGCGAGTTTCGAGTACCGCTTCGTAGTTGCGCGGCATGACCTGCGTGATGCGGGCCAGGGTGTCCTGGAAGTCGACCAGCAGCTTCGCGGCCAGGGCCGAGCCGGTCTCCTCGGCATGGCGGACCAGCAGGTCGCGGAGGGCGTCGCCCTCCTCCAGCGGGACGGGCCGCAGGATCAGGTCCTCGTTGGCGAGCGCGTCCTTGTTGATCTTCCTGCGGTCCAGGTCGAGCACGTAGGCGACGCCGCCGGACATGCCGGCGCCGAAGTTGCGGCCCGTCGCGCCCAGGATCAGCGCCAGCCCGCCGGTCATGTACTCGCAGCCGTGGTCGCCGATGGCCTCGACGACGGCGGTCGCTCCGGAGTTGCGCACCAGGAACCGTTCGCCGACGGCACCGCGGAGCAGGATCTCGCCGCTCGTGGCGCCGTAGCCGATGACGTTGCCGGCAATGACGTTGTCCTCGGCGAGGAACCCGGCATCGCGGTCCGGGCGGACGATGATGCGGCCGCCCGAGAGGCCCTTGCCGACGTAGTCGTTCGAGTCGCCGAAGAGGCGCAGCGTGATGCCCGCCGGCATGAACGCGCCGAGCGACTGGCCGGCCTGGCCCTTGAGCGTGACGTCGATCGTGTCCGTCGCCAGCTCCTCCGTGCCGAAGGTCCTGGTGACCTTGTTGCCCAGCATCGTGCCCACCGAACGGTCGGTGTTGATGACGTCGAGGCTGATGCGCACCGGCTGCCGGTGCTCGAGCGCGTCGGAGCTGAGCTCGATCAGCTTGTTGTCGAAGTGCTTCTCGAGCTCGTGGTTCTGGCCGTGCAGGTTGCGCACCGGCGAGTTCACGTCCTCGTAGGTCTCGAAGATCGGGCTCAGGTCGAGGCCCTCGGTCTTCCAGTGCTCGATGGCCGCGTTCTTGTGCAGCAGTTCGGCGTGCCCGATCGCCTCCTCGATGCTGCGGAACCCCAGCTCGGCCAGGATCTCGCGCACCTCCTCGGCCAGGAACTCGAAGAAGTTGACCACGAACTCGGCCTTGCCGTTGTAGCGCTTGCGCAGCTCGGGGTTCTGGGTGGCGACGCCGACGGGGCACGTGTCGAGGTGGCAGACGCGCATCATGATGCAGCCGGAGACGACGAGGGGGGCGGTCGCGAAACCGTACTCCTCGGCGCCCAGCAGCGCGGCGATGACGACGTCGCGGCCGGTCTTCAGCTGGCCGTCGACCTGCACCACGACGCGGTCGCGGAGGTTGTTCAGGCGCAGCGTCTGCTGGGCCTCGGCCAGCCCCAGCTCCCAGGGGGCGCCGGCGTGCTTGAGGGAGTTCAGCGGCGAGGCGCCCGTTCCGCCGTCGTGCCCCGAGACCAGCACGACGTCGGCCTTCGCCTTGGTCACGCCGGCGGCCACGGTGCCCACTCCGACCTCGGAGACGAGCTTGACGTGGACGCGGGCCAGCGGGTTGGACCGCTTCGCGTCGTAGATCAGCTGCGCGAGGTCCTCGATCGAGTAGATGTCGTGGTGCGGAGGCGGCGAGACCAGCGGCACGCCCGGCGTCGAGTGACGCGTCCGGGCGACCCACGGGTACACCTTCTGCCCCATCAGCTGACCGCCCTCGCCGGGCTTGGCGCCCTGGGCCATCTTGATCTGGATGTCGTCGGCGTTCGTCAGGTACTGGCTCGTCACGCCGAAGCGGCCGGAGGCGATCTGCTTGACCGCGCTGCGGCGCGTCGGATCCATGAGGCGGTCGATGTCCTCGCCGCCCTCACCCGTGTTGGACTTTGCACCCAACTGGTTCATGGCGATGGCGAGCGTCTCGTGCGCCTCCTGGGAGATCGAGCCGTAGCTCATCGCGCCGGTGGAGAAGCGCTTGACGATCTCCGAGACGGGCTCGACCTCCTCGAGCGGGACCGGGGTCCGCTCGGAGAGCTTGAAGCCCAGCAGACCGCGGAGCGTCATGAGCTCGCGGGCCTGGTCGTCGACGCCCTTGGTGTAGGCCTTGAAGATGTCGTAGCGGCGCTCGCGCGTCGCGTGCTGGAGGCGGAAGACCGTCTCCGGGTTGAACAGGTGCGGCGGTCCCTCGCGGCGCCACTGGTACTCGCCGCCGACCTCGAGCCGGCGGTGCGGGTCCTGGTTGCCGTCGTGCGGGTAGGCCGAGGCGTGGCGTGCCGCCGCCTCTCCGGAGATGACGTCGATCCCGACGCCGCTCATCTGCGAGTGGGTGCCCGTGAAGTAGGCGTCGACGAACTGCTGGGACAGGCCGAGCGCCTCGAAGGTCTGCGCACCGCAGTAAGAGGAGACCGTGGAGATGCCCATCTTCGACATGATCTTCAGGACGCCCTTGCCGAGCGCCTTGATCAGGTTCGTGTGGGCGGCCTCGGGGGCCACGTCGCCGAGTTCGCCGTGGAGGGCCATCTCCTCGACGGTCTCGAGCGCCAGGTACGGGTTGATGGCCGAGGCGCCGTAGCCGATGAGCACTGCGACGTGGTGCACCTCGCGCACGTCTCCGGCCTCGACGATCAGCGAGGCCTTGGTGCGGTTGGCGCTCTTGAGCAGGTGGTGGTGCACGGCGCTGGTCAGCAGCAGCGACGGAATCGGCGCCCACTGGGCGTTCGAGTCGCGGTCGGAGAGCACCACGTACTTCACGCCGCGGTTGATGGCGGCCGAGACCTTCTCGCAGATCTCCTGCAGACGCTGCTTGAGCTCGTCCGGACCGCCGGCCGGGCGGTACAGGCCGCGGACCTTCAGCGCAGACTTCGCGCCGGATTCGTCGCGGATGTTGGCGATCTTGGCCAGCTCGTCGTTGGTGATGACCGGGAAGTCCAGGGCGATCTGCGGTTCGCGGACCTGCTCCAGGGACAGCAGGTTGCCGTCCGGGCCGATGGACGACTTCATGCTGGTGACGAGCTCCTCGCGGATCGCGTCCAGCGGCGGGTTCGTCACCTGGGCGAAGGACTGCGAGAAGTAGTCGAAGAGCAGGCGGGGCCGCTTCGCGAGAACCGCGATGGGCGTGTCGGAGCCCATGGCCCCGAGCGGCTCGGCGCCGTTCTTCGCCATCGGGTTCAGCAGGATGCGCAGTTCCTCCTCGGTGTATCCGAAGGTCTTCTGGCGCAGCTGGATCGATGCCGTGTTGTGCACGACGTGCTCGCGTTCCGGCAGGTCGGCGAGGTTGACGAGGTTCTGCTTGACCCAGTCGGCCCACGGCTCCGACTCGGCAATCTCCTGCTTGATCTCGCTGTCGTCGATGATGCGGCCGGCCTCCGTGTCGACCAGGAACATCTTGCCCGGCGACACGCGGCCCTTGGAGACGATCGTCTTGTCGGAGAGGTCGACGACGCCGACCTCCGAGGCCAGCACGACGAGGCCGTCGTCGGTGACCCAGTAGCGCGCCGGGCGCAGGCCGTTGCGGTCCAGGACGGCTCCGACCTGCTTGCCGTCGGTGAAGGAGACGGCCGCGGGGCCGTCCCAGGGCTCCATGAGCATGGAGTGGTACTCGTAGAAGGCGCGGCGGGCCGGGTCCATCGTCTCGTGGTTCTCCCACGCCTCCGGCACCATCATCATGACGGCGTGCGTGATCGGCCGGCCCGAGAGCATGAGCAGCTCGGCCACTTCGTCGAAGGACGCGGAGTCCGAGGCGCCGGGGGTGCAGATCGGGAAGAGCTCCTCCGGAACTTCGCCGAGCACGTCGCCCAGGAGCTGGGACTGGCGGGCGCGCATCCAGTTGCGGTTGCCCTTGACGGTGTTGATCTCGCCGTTGTGGGCGATGGTGCGGAACGGCTGGGCCAGCGGCCAGGACGGGAACGTGTTGGTCGAGAAGCGCGAGTGCACGATGCCGAGCTTCGTCTTGAATCGCTCGTCGGAGAGGTCCGGGAAGAACGGCTCGAGCTGCGCGGTGGTGAGCATCCCCTTGTAGACGATGGTCTGGGAGGAGAGCGAGGGGAAGTAGACGCCGTACTTGTTCTGGGCGCGCTTGCGCAGCCGGAAGGCCCGGGCGTCGAGCGAGGCCAGCGACTCCCCCGTGCCCTCGACCGTGGTCAGGAACAGCTGGACGAACTTCGGCATGCAGGCGCGGGCGGCGGCGCCGATGATCGAATCCTCGATCGGGACCTCGCGCCACCCGAGGATCTTCAGCTGCTCCTGTTCCGCCAAGTCCTCGAGTCCGGCGCGCGCCGTCTCCTCCTCGTCGGCGATGTCGGGCAGGAACGCCGAACCGACGGCGTAGGCGCCGGCGGCCGGAAGGTCGAAGTCGACGACGGCCCGGAAGAACTCGTCCGGCACCTGCGTCAGCAGACCGGCGCCGTCGCCCGTGCCCTCGTCGGCGCCCACGGCGCCGCGGTGCTCGAGACTGCGCAGGGCGGTCAGGGCGTGGTCGACGATGTCGTGGCTCGGCTCGCCCCGCATGGAGGCGATGACGGCGAGTCCGCACGCGTCCTTCTCCGCTTCGGGGGTGTACGCGCCGGTGGCTTCCGGGATCTGCGCAAATCGCTTGAAAGGCGACACGGCAACCTCTGCTTCGCGATCGAGACCTTCGATCGGGGTTCCTGTCTGAGTCATAGAGTCCTTTCTCCGGAACGAGAATGCGCACCACGAACCATCGGCGCTGGGTGCGGAGGGGACGGCGTTGGCCCCGGTGGGTGAACGGGCAGCTACCAATGCGTAGCACGACTTGGGATGAGAGTCCGGCCTGCGGCCGGACTCGAGAACATCTCTCCAGGGGTTCGGAGAACCACTTCGTCGTGGCACCGGTTCGTCGCGGGAGCTTAGTCCTCCCGCGGGCCGGTGGATCTGCGTGGGTCACGGCTCTTGTCGGGCCGCGACCACATCACACAAGTACGGTGAGATTAGCACTGCCCCGGCCACCCGCCACAGAGAAGGCGGAATTTTTACGCTCCGGTTGCCGTCCCGTTGCGATTTCCGCCATCATGTTCGGCTTCTTCCGCGGAATCCGGGCTCCCCGACGTCCCTGAGGCGGCCGGCGGGACCTCAGCCGCGCTCCCGTTGTCGCTGGTCAGGCTGCCTTTAGCGCCAGCATCCGACGCCGCGGCCGCGGACACGCCGGCCTCGTCGCGGCGCCCTGGAAGATAGACCCCCGGGTCCGGCCGGCCGCGCGACGTGATGACCGTCACGGTGAAGGCGACAGCCGCGACGACCAGGAGGAGGACGCTTGTCCAGACGTTCAGCCGCTGCGTCATGCCGAAGAACGTGATCAGTTCCGCGTCGTCGATGCGCAGCATCTCGATCCAGACCCGGCCGAGGGTGTAGACGAAGATGTACAGCCACATCATGGCGCCGCGACGGAACTTGAACTTCTTGTCAAGGGCCAGCAGGAGGACGACGCCGAGAACGTTCCACACGAGTTCGTAGAGGAAGGTCGGGTGGAACAGGGTGCCGGCGGCCATGTCCGCCGGGAACGTCGGGCTGTCGGCGTCGATCTCCAGTCCCCACGGCAACGTGGTGGGGCCGCCGAAGAGCTCCTGGTTGAACCAGTTGCCCAGGCGGCCGATGGCCTGCGCGAGCAGGACTCCCGGAGCGGCGGCGTCCGCGAACGAGGACAGGCGGACGCCGTAGCGCCGGCACGCGATCCACGCGCCGATGAGGCCGAGGGCCACGGCGCCCCAGATGCCGAGGCCGCCGCGCCAGATCTGCCAGGTCAGGCTGAGGTCGCCCGTGCCGTCGAAACCGGGACCGAAGTAGGCGTCCGGCGAGGAGAAGATGTGGTACAGACGTCCGCCGATGATGCCGAACGGGATCGCCCAGATGCAGATGTCCCAGACAACACCCTCGGGCCCGCCTTTGGCGCGCCAGCGCCGGTTGGTCAGCCACATGGCCACGACGATCCCCGCCAGGATGCACAGTGCGTAGGCGTGGATGGTCAACGGTCCCAGGCTGATGCTCGACCATTCGGCCGGGGGGCTGGGGATCGACGTGGGAAGTGTCATGCGGGCTGGTCCTTTCGGCCGCTGAGGTGTGCGGTGAGTTCGGCGACGGCTTCGACCCCGCCGTCGCGCAGGGCCGCGACGAGCGCCGTGCCGACGATGACGCCGTCGGCGTAGGAGCCGATCTCCTCGATGTGGGAGCGGTTGGAGACGCCGAGTCCGACACAGGCCCGCCCGGCTCCGGCGGCATGCGCGGCCGCGACGACGCCCTCGGCGGTCGTCGCCACCGAGGTGCGGGCGCCGGTGACGCCCATGATCGAGACGCAGTAGACGAAGCCGCGGCTTGCGCTCACCGCCTCGGTGAGCCGCTTCGGCGTCGAGCTGGGGGCGACCAGGAACACCCGGTCCAGTCCGTGCTCGTCCGACGCGGCGAACCATTCGCTGGCCTCGTCCGGGATGAGGTCGGGGGTGATGAGGCCTGCGCCGCCGGCTTCGGCGAGCTTGCGGGAGAACTCGTCCACGCCGTGGCGCAGCACCGGGTTCCAGTAGGTCATCACGAGGACCGCGGCGTCGCAGCGCTCGGTGATGCCGCGGACGATGTCGAAGATCTGGGCGACCTTGAACCCGCCCGCGAGGGCCTGGACCGTGGCGGCCTGGATGACGTGCCCGTCCATGACCGGATCGGAGTACGGGATGCCCAGCTCGATGATGTCGGCACCGTTGTCGGCCATGGCGACGGCGGCGTCGATCGTCGTCTGCGCATCCGGGAACCCGGCCGGCAGGTAGCAGATGAGGGCGGGCCGGCCCTCGCCGCGCGCCTTCTCGATGGCTGCCGCGGCCTTGCTGCCGGTCGGCACGGCGTGGTTGGTCGGCGATTCGGTGGTCATTATTCGCCCTGCCCTTCGGCGTCGAGGTAGTTGAACCATTCGGCGGCGGTCCCGACGTCCTTGTCACCGCGGCCGGAGAGGTTGGCGATGATGACGACCTCGTCCGGGACCGCGCCCGCCTCCACCTTGCGGCGCCCGACCTTCATGGCCCCGGCCAGGGCGTGCGAGGACTCGATCGCCGGGATGATCCCCTCGGTGCGGCACAGCAGCTCGAAGGCCTCCATGGCCTCCGCGTCCGTGATCGGCTCGTAGGAGACGCGGCCGATGCTGTGCAGGTACGAGTGCTCGGGGCCCACCCCCGGGTAGTCGAGCCCGGCCGAGATCGAGTGCGACTCGATGGTCTGCCCGTCCTCGTCCTGCATCAGGTAGCTCTTGGCGCCGTGCAGCACGCCCGGGCGGCCCAGCGTGATCGTGGCCGCGTGGCGCGGCGTGTCGACGCCGTCCCCGCCCGCCTCGAAGCCGTAGAGCTCGACCCCGCGGTCGTCGAGGAAGCCGTGGAAGATGCCGATGGCGTTCGAGCCGCCGCCGATGCAGGCGCAGACGGCGTCCGGCAGGCGCCCGGTCTCCTCGAGGATCTGCTCGCGCGCCTCATCGCCGATGACCTGGTGGAAGTAGCGCACGAGGGCCGGGAACGGGTGCGCGCCCGCCGCGGTGCCGAGCAGGTAGTGGGTCGAGTCGACGTTGGCGACCCAGTCGCGCAGCGCCTCGTTGATCGCGTCCTTGAGCGTCTGGGATCCGGCCTCGACCGGGATCACCTCCGCCCCGAGCAGGCGCATGCGGGCGACGTTCAGCGCCTGCCGGCGCGTGTCCGCCGCGCCCATGTACACGACGCATTCCAGGCCCAGCAGCGCCGCGGCGGTCGCGGAGGCGACGCCGTGCTGGCCGGCCCCGGTCTCGGCGATGATGCGGGTCTTGCCCATCCGCTTCGCCAGCAGCGCCTGGCCGAGGACGTTGTTGATCTTGTGGCTTCCGGTGTGGTTCAGGTCCTCGCGCTTGAGGAAGACCCGCGCCCCGCCGGCGTGCTGGCTGAAGCGCTTGGCCTCGGTCAGCAGCGACGGCCGGCCGGAGTACGTCCGGTTCAGCTCGCGGACCTCCTCGACGAACCCGGGATCGTTCTTCGCGGTCTCGAAGGTCTCCGTGAGCTCGTCGAGGGCGGCGATCAGCGACTCGGGCATCCACCGCCCGCCGAACTCGCCGAAGTACGGGCCCGGCGCATCGCGGAGGCTCGAGTTGTCATTCAGGAATGCCCGGACGGGGTCGTCTCCTGCGGGAACGTGCGCGGAATCGCTCACGGTGTGCCTACCTTCCGGATCCAGCGAGTGGGATGTTGTCTTCCTTGCGCCGGGCGCTTCAGGCCCGGGCTCGGGCCGGCTTCGCGGCGCTGCCCTGGGCAACGAACGAAGCGATGGCCTGCTGCGGGCTGTTGTCTATCACGAGTGCCTCGCCCACGAGGATCGCGTCGGCGCCCTTCGCTGCGAATCCGACGGCGTCCTCGACTCCGCGGACGCCGGATTCGGCGACGATCACGGCGTCTGCGGGAATGCGGTCGGCCAGACGGGCGAAGGTGCCCCGGTCGACCTCGAGCGTTTTCAGGTTGCGCACGTTCACGCCGATGATCCGCGCGCCGACGGCCACCGCCCGGTCGATCTCCTCCTCCGTGTGCGCCTCGACGAGTGCCTCCATGCCGAGGTCGCGCGTCAACGCGAGGAACTCGGCGAGCTGCCCATCGCTCAGTGCGGCGACGATCAGGAGGACCAGGTCGGCGCCGTGGGCGCGCGCCTCGTGGATCTGGTAGGCCTCGACGGTGAAGTCCTTGCGCAGCAGGGGCAGCTCGACGGCGGCGCGGACGGCGTCGAAGTCCTCGAGCGATCCCCCGAAACGGCGCTGCTCGGTCAGGACGGAGATCACCGAGGCGCCGCCCTCCTCGTACTGGCGCGCGAGCTCGGACGGCTCGGGGATGTCCGCCAGGGCGCCCTTGGACGGGCTCTTGCGCTTGACCTCGGAGATCACGCGCAGACGGGTATCGCGTTCGGCCCCGGGGTCCCCGTCGCGCACGCCGCCGAGCGCCGCGAAGGCATCCCGCGCCGCGGGAGCTGCGGCGGCGAGGGACGCGATCTCGTCGTCGCCGAGGAGGGCGCGCCGCGCCTCGAGGTCCTCACGGACGCCGGCGATGATGTCGTCGAGAACGCTCACGATCAGTGCGAGGACTTGGACTTGGCGCCGCCGACGCCGAACCCGGCCTTCTTGAGGATCCAGCCGAGGATCAGGCCGGCGAGGATGATCACGATGCCGACGGACAGGACGATCATGTTCGCGATCGTGAAACCGACGCAGCCCACGGCGAAGCCCAGGAGCATGACGGCCACCATCGACCAGGCGGCGACGCTGTTGCCGTGGCCCGGCTGCTCCGCGTGCATCGGGTCGATCGCTTGTGTTGTCTGAGTAGTGGCGTTAGCCATGATCGTTTGACTCCTTGTGGGTGCGGGCGGGGATTTCGCCCCTTTGTAGAACTACATCCATTCTGCCACTGATCGACGTGCTTTGCGTCCTCGGTGACCTCTCGCGCGTCCGGCCGCGCGCGCTCAGCGGGTGGGGTCCTCGCCGCGCGAGAGCCGGTCCCACCCGTCGATCTCGTCGACGCGCGAGTCGTCGTCGGCCGCGGCCTCCGGAGCCGCGGGCTGCTCCCCCGCAGCGGCGTACTTGCGGCTGTCCGCCCAGCGGCGCGCGCTGACGGCGACGAGCAGTCCAGCGACGACGATCCAGACGCCGGCGGCGATCCCGACGACCGGCCAGGCCGAGGTCTCGTAGTCGGCGAGGATCTGCGCGGTCCCGGCGGCCTCGCCGACCAGACCCGCGGCGGCGGACTCGGGGTCCCCGAGGACCGACGCCGCGGCGAAACCGACCCCGGTGCCGGCCGCCACGAGCAGGGCGGCGATGATGTACCGGGCGATGCGCCCGGCGATCGACAGGCTGATGCTCGCGGCCAGCGCCACGATCGCCAGCGCCGAGACGCTGGTCGCAGCATCCGATCCCGGGACGACGACGGTGCTCTGCACGATCGCGGACTCCGCCGGGGTGACCGTGATCCAGGTCCGGGTCACGGTCAGCAGGGCCAGCAGCGCGCCGGCCAGCCCCGTGAAGACGGCCGCTCTCCGCGACATCACGCCCCCTCCCCGCCGGTGCCGGCGGCCCGGTGCCCGGCCATCGTCCCGGCCGCCCAGACGGCCCTCAGCGGCGCGGCGGACTTGTTGACCGTCTCCAGGGCCTCGGCGTCGAGGTCGGAGTCGTTGACGATGCCGCCGCCGGCCTGGACGTAGGCCGTCCCGCCCTTGATCAGGGCCGAGCGGATGGCGATCGCCATGTCCATGTCGCCCGCGAAGTCGAGGTAGCCGACGACGCCGCCGTAGACGCCGCGCCGGTGCGGTTCGAACTCGTCGAGCAACTGCAGGGCGCGCGGCTTCGGCGCCCCCGAGAGCGTCCCGGCGGGGAAGGTCGCGGCCAGCACGTCGTAGGCCGTGGCGTCGTCGCGCAGGTGGCCGACCACGTTGCTCACCAGGTGCATGATGTGGCTGAAGCGCTCGACCTCCATGAACTGCGTGACGTCGACGGTTCCGGCGTCGCAGACCTTCGAGAGGTCGTTGCGCGAGAGGTCCACGAGCATCAGGTGCTCGGCCCGCTCCTTCTCGTCCGCCAGGAGGTCCTTCTCCATCAGGGCGTCGTCCTCGTGGGTGGCCCCGCGGGGGCGGGACCCGGCGATCGGGTGGGTGACGACGTCGCGGTCGTCGACCGTCACCAGCGCCTCCGGGGAGGAGCCCACGATCGAGTAGGTGCCGCCGTCGTCGTCCGCCATCGTGTACAGGTACATGTACGGGCTCGGGTTGGTCGTGCGCAGGACGCGGTAGACGTCCAGGGGGTCCGCCTCGGTGGCGAGTTCGAACCGGCGCGAGACGACAACCTGGAAGACTTCGCCGTCGACGATCGCCTCCTTGCCGCGCAGGATGGCCTGGCGGTACGAGTCCTCGTCCCAGCTGTGGGTGACGGCGCGCATCAGCTCGCCGGCGTCGACGTCGGCGCCGGAGAACGTCGAGGTCGTCGTGGCGACGGGACCGTTCAGTGCCGCGAGCATGGCCTGGAGCCGCTCGACGGCGGCGTCGTACGCCTCGTCGACGCCGGTGTCCGCGCCGTTGTGGTTGATCGCATTGGCGATCAGCGTGACGGTGCTGTCGGTGTTGTCGTGCACGGCCATGTCGCCGACGAGGTTCATCGCCAGCTCCGGCAGGTGCAGGTCGTCGACGGGCGGGTCGGGCAGCTTCTCCCAGTGGCGGACGCAGTCCCAGCCGACGAACCCCACCATGCCGCTGGTCAGCGGGGGCATGCCCGGCAGGGGCTCGGTGCGCAGGGCCGCGACCGTGTCCCGCAGGACGTCGACGGCGAGCCCGTCGGAGGGCAGGCCGACGGGCACGTCGCCCGTCCAGTGCGCGGCGCCGTCGCGGGCGGTCAGGGTGGCGGGCGAGCGCACCCCGATGAACGAGTGCCGGCTCCAGACGCCGCCGGCCGCCGCCGACTCCATCAGGAACGTGCCGGGCCGGCCGCCGGCCAGCCGCTCGTAGATCGAGATCGGCGTCAGGCTGTCGGCCAGGACCTTCAGCGTCACGGGGATGACGCGCCGGCCGGAGGCCAGATCCCGGAACTCCTCTTTGCTCGGGCTGATCACGCCGAGCCCGCGGACGTTTCCGCTCATGCCCTACTCCCCTTCCCGCTCGTCGTCGCCCACGACAGCCTCGAGCTCGCGGCCCGTGAAGCAGGTGGGGGTACCGGTGTGGCAGGCCGGGCCGATCTGCTCGACCATCACGAGCAGCGCGTCGCCGTCGCAGTCGAGGCTGACGCCCTTGACGGTCTGGGTGTGACCGGAGGTGTCGCCCTTGCGCCAGTACTCGGCGCGGGATCGGGACCAGAAGGTCACGCGGCCGGTCGTCAGAGTCCGGTGCAGGGCCTCCTCGTCCATCCAGCCGAGCATGAGGACCTCGCGGGTGTCGTGCTGCTGCACGACGGCGGCGACGAGGCCGTCGCCGTCCTTCTTCAGGCGCGCTGCGAGGTCGGGATCGAGATTCCCGACAATGCGGCCGGCGGTCTTTTCAGCGGGGATTTCAGGGTTCGCGGACATCGCCTGCCAGTCTAGTGCTCCGGCGGCCCGATGCCCCACCAGGTGACCCTCCGGGTCGTGTCGACACGACCCGCGACACGCCCCGACGGGAGGTCCTTCGGGGTCCCACCTCGCAGTCCGTCGAAACGTTACGAGATACGGCACCGCGTACCCGGACACGGCCTGCCGGTCGTGTTACTTTCGAGTTGATGAGATTCGTTCCACCGTCACGCGAAATGCTCGCCGAGACCCTGCTCGCAGCAGGCCCCTCGGCTGAAACGCTGTGCGATGGATGGGAATGCCGCCACCTCGCGGCGCACCTGGTTCTACGCGAGCACCACGCGCTCGCCGCCGGCATCGCCGGAGGACCGCTGGAGAAGCCGATGATGCGCCTGCTCGACAAATGGGCGGACGAGGCCCGCAGCATCCCGGGCTACCAGCGGCTGGTCGAACGCTTCGCCGCCGGTCCCGGCAGCTTCTCGCCGTTCGCCATCGGCCGCGTGGAACGTGCGGCGAATCTCACCGAGTTCTTCGTGCACACCGAGGACATCCGACGCGCCCACGAACGCTGGGCGCCGCGCGTGCTGGACCGGGAGTACTCCGAACGGCTCTGGTCCGCGCTCACGCGCGTCTCGTCGCTGCTGTACCGCGGCGTCGACGTCGGCGTCATCCTGGTCCGGCCCGACGGCAAGCGCCACGTCGCCAAGAAGGCCAACACCTCCGTCGCCATCACGGGCGAGCCGTCGGAACTGCTGATGCACGGCTCCGGGCGGCGCGACCACGCCCTGGTCACCTTCGAGGGGACCGACGACGCCGTCGCGCTGCTGTCGGACGTCTCCGTCAGCCGCTGACCGCGCCCGTTCAGCGCCCGGCGCGCAGGGTCCGGTAGTAGTACGACGACGCGGTGGTGAAGCCCAGCTCGTTGTAGAGCTGGATCGCGGCGGTGTTCGACTCGCGCACCTGCAGCCACAGCCCGGTCAACGATTCGAGCGAGGCGGTGCGCAGCACGGCCCGCATGATCCGGCGCGAGTAGCCGTTGCGGCGCGCCTCGGGCCGGGTGACGACGCAGTAGATGCCGCCGAATCTCCCCTGCTCGCCCTCGTCCTCCTGCGTGACGAGCGCCAGCCGGGCGATGGCCTCGGTCCGGCCGTCGACCCGCAGGGAGAAGTAGAGCGCGTCCACGCCCGTCAGAATGAACTTTGAGACGCGCCGGTCCTCGGGGCCCTCCGGTCCCTCCTGCGACCAGAACAGCTCGAGCCACTCCTGGTCCGGTTCCCCCGCCACATCGATCCCGGAATCCGGGTGGGCGACCACGTCCACGTCCGAGAGCTCGCTGCCGTGCAGGATCTGGACGAGCGTCGGCGAGCCCACGGTGTAGCCGCGGTCGGCCAGCAGGGCGTCCAGCTCCTCCGGCTGGGCGACCGCCGTGATCTGGAAGGCCGTGTTGATCCACCGGGCGGAGTTCCGCTCCTCGACCTCCGTGATGGCGCCCGGCACGTCCGCCGGCGCACGCACCGGGAGGACCGAGTTCGCCCGCTGCGTCACGCCGCCCGAGAAGCGCAGCCGCCAGCCGGCGATCTCGCCGCGTTCGACGGCCGGCCAGCCGGCGTCCATGAGGACGTTGAGGAGGCGGGGATCAGCGAACAGGGAAACCGGCCTCCCGGATGGCCTGCTTCACCTGGGCGATCATGTCGACCGGACCGAAGTGGAAGATCGACGCCGCCAGCACGGCGTCCGCGCCGGCCTCGATCGCCGGCGGGAAGTGCGCCGGCCCCCCGGCGCCCCCGGAGGCGATGAGCGGCACGTCGACCGCGGCGCGCACGGCGCGGATCATCTCGAGGTCGAACCCCGCCTTGGTCCCGTCGGCGTCGATCGAGTTCAGCAGGATCTCGCCGACGCCGCGCCCGGCCGCCTCGGCGGCCCAGGCGACGGCGTCGATCCCCGTCCCCGTGCGACCGCCGTGCGTGGTCACCTCGTAGCCGGATTCGACCTGCGGATCGTCGGTGCGGCGGGCATCGAGCGACAGCACGAGCACCTGGGATCCGAACCGGTCCGTGATCTCGCTGATTACCTCGGGCCGGTTCACCGCCGCCGTGTTGATCGAGGCCTTGTCCGCGCCGGAGCGCAGGAGACGGTCGACGTCGTCGGCCGTCCGGACTCCGCCGCCCACCGTCAACGGGATGAAGACCTCCTCGGCGGTCTGCCCGACGACGTCGAACGTCGTCTCGCGGTCGCTCGAGGACGCGGTGACGTCGAGGAAGGTCAGTTCGTCGGCCCCGGCCGCGTTGTAGCGCTTGGCCAGCTCGACGGGGTCCCCGGCATCGCGCAGGCCCTCGAAGTTGACGCCCTTGACGACCCGGCCGGCGTCGACGTCGAGGCACGGGATCACTCGGATGGCAACGCTCATGGTTCGTTCTCCCCTAGATGCGGCAGGCGTGGATCTGGCTGACCAGAATCGCGCGTGCGCCCAGATCGTAGAGCTCGTCCATCATCGAGTTGGTCTGGCTCTTCTTGACCATGGACCGCACGGCCACCCAGTCCGAGTCCCGCAGCGGCGAGACCGTCGGGGACTCGAGCCCCGGCGTCAGGGCGCAGGCCTGCTCGACGAGGTCGCGGGTGATGTCGTAGTCGAGCATGACGTAGCGGCTGGCGACGAGCACGCTGTTCAGGCGGCGCTTGAGCACCTCGATGCCCGCCGGCTTCTCCCCTGCGCGTCCGATCAGCACGGCCTCCGAGGCCAGGATCGGCTCGCCGAACGTCTCCATGCCGGCCGCCTTGAGCGTGTTGCCGGTCTCGACGACGTCGGCGATGGCGTCCGCCACACCGAGGCGCACCGAGGACTCGACGGCACCGTCGAGCCGCACGACCTCGGCGTCGATCCCGCGGTCGGCGAGGTAGCCGCGCAGCAGGCCGTCGTAGCTGGTGGCGATACGCTTGCCGTCGAGCTCCGACTCGGAGGTGAAGTGCCCCACGGGGCCGGCGAAACGGAAGGTCGAGGCGCCGAGGCCCAGGGGCAGGACCTCTGCGGCGTCGGAGTCGACCTCCGCGTCGAGGAACAGGTCGCGCCCGGTGATGCCGACGTCGAGGATGCCGCGGCCGACGTAGACGGCGATGTCACGGGGCCGGAGGTAGAAGAATTCGATGTCGTTCTCGGCGTCGACGATCGCCAGCTCGCGCTTGTCGCGGCGCTGGAGGTAGCCGGCCTCGGTGAGCATGGAGGTGGCGGCGTCGGACAGGGCGCCCTTGTTGGGGACTGCTACTCGCAACATGTTGTAGATCCTTCGGTGTGGTCTCTGGTGAACGGACGATGTTTTCAGGCAACGAGCCGCCGGGCCGAAACCGGCCGGCGGCTACAAATGCTTGTACACGTCCTCCAGCGACAGACCCTTGGCCAGCATCAGGACCTGGAGGTGGTAGAGCAGCTGCGAGATCTCCTCGGCCGCTTCGGCATCGGATTCGTACTCGGCGGCCATCCAGACCTCGGCCGCCTCTTCCACGATCTTCTTCCCGATGCCGTGGACACCCGAATCCAGCTCGGTCACAGTGCGGGAGCCCTCCGGGCGCTGCTCCGCTTTGTCGGCCAGTTCGGCGAAGAGGGTGTCAAAGGTTTTCACCCCTCAACCCTAACGGTTCCGTCCGAACGCCCGGGCACCGCGCCGACGTATGTGACGAACGACAAGACCCGCCGCACCCCGCGCTCCGGGTACGGCGGGTCCGCCGGCCGGGGCGGCCGGTCAGCTCGCGGCGAGCACGGCCGCTGTCTGCAGCGCCGCCGCGGTCGCCTCGTACCCCTTGTCCTCCTTCGAGCCTTGGAGCCCGGCCCGGTCCAGGGCCTGCTGCTCGTCGTCGCAGGTGAGCACGCCGAAACCGACGGGGACGCCGGTCCGCACGGAGACATCGGTCAGCCCGGCGGTGGCCCCCTGGCAGACGTAGTCGAAGTGCGGCGTGCCGCCGCGGATCACGACGCCGAGAGCGACGACGGCGTCGTACTGCGGGGCCAGGCGCGCGGCCGCGACGGGCAGCTCGAAGGTGCCCGGCACCCGCACGATCGTCGCCTCGGCGGACGCGTCGGCGACGGCGCGCTCCGCGCCGGCGACGAGGCCGTCCATGATCTGCGTGTGCCAGCGCGCCGCGATGATCGCGACCTTGAGTCCGGCCGACGCCGCGAGTTCCTCCGCGCCGGTCTGCGGCGCTCCGTGTCCTGCCATGGTCTTCCTCTTCTCCTGTGGTGTCCGGCGGCCCGTGCGGGGCCGGGCTAGATGTCGAACGTGGTCGTGTCGAAGCTGTGGTCCATCCGCTCGCGCTTGGTCTTCAGATAGCGCGTGTTCTCGGGGCGGGCGGGGATGAGCGCGCGGACCGTCTCGACGACGTCGATCCCCGCCTGGTGCAGCCAGCTCGTCTTGACCGGGTTGTTGGTCAGCAGGCGGATCCTGGTCAGCCCGAGGGAGCAGAGGATGCCGACAGCCGCGTCGTAGTTGCGCCCGTCGACGGGGAGCCCCAGCTGCTCGTTGGCCTCCACGGTATCGGCGCCGCCGTCCTGGAGGGCGTAGGCCCGGATCTTGTTCGCGAGCCCGATGCCGCGGCCCTCGTGACCGCGCAGGTACACGACCGTTCCTCCCTCGGCCGCGACCCGTCCGAGCGCGGTGTCCAGTTGTTCGCCGCAGTCGCAGCGGTAGGAGCCGAACACGTCCCCGGTCAGGCACTCGGAATGCAGGCGCACCAGCGGCTCGTGCCCGCCGGCCGGGCCGGTGCCGGGGTGCGAGAGCGTGAGGTGCTCGTCGCCGGTGGCGTGGTCGGACCAGACCCGCACCGTGAACGTCCCATGCGGGGTCGGCACCTCGACGGCAGGCCCGGCCGAGACGACCTCCTCCCCCGGCGCGCCGGGCGGGGCCGCCTCCGGCGCTTCGGGGACGACGGCGCCCGCCCGTGCAAGGTGGGCGGCCAGGCCCTCGATGCTCACCAGGGGGACGCCCCACGCATCGGCGAACTCCCGGAGGGCGGGCAGCCGCATCATCGTGCCGTCGTCGTGCACGACCTCGGCGATGACGCCCGCAGGCTGCAGGCCGGCGAGCCGGCACAGGTCCACGGACGCCTCGGTGTGCCCGCGGCGGGCGAGGACGCCGCCGTCGGCGGCGCGCAGCGGGAAGAGGTGCCCCGGGCGGGTGAAGTCGCCGGCCGTGGCCGCCGTGTCGGCGAGCAGCCGGGCGGTCAGGGCGCGGTCGGCGCCGCTGATGCCCGTGCTCACGCCCGCGGCCGCGTCGCAGGAGACGGTGTAGGCGGTGCCCTTGGCGTCCTCGTTGACCTCCACCATGGGCGGCAGGCCCAGCGCGTCGGCGCGGTCGCCGGCGAGCGGCGCGCAGACGACGCCGGAGCTGTAGCGGACCGTCCAGCCCATGAGCTCGGCGGTG
Source organism: Zhihengliuella salsuginis (assembly GCF_014651715.1). Classification (GTDB taxonomy): domain Bacteria; phylum Actinomycetota; class Actinomycetes; order Actinomycetales; family Micrococcaceae; genus Zhihengliuella; species Zhihengliuella salsuginis. Next base: position 144,680 of record NZ_BMXK01000002.1, on the reverse strand, counting down.
GCGAATTCGGCCGCGAAGACGATGTCGCCCTCGTTCTCCCGGTCTGCGTCGTCGACGACGACCACGGGCCGCCCGGCGGCGATCGCCGCGACGGCCGCCTCGATGCCGTCCAGTTCGATGCCGCTCACGCGTCGCCTCCCGTCAGTCGCGCGAACGCGGTCAGCCGCTCGGCGTACTTGGCGATGACGTCGACCTCGAGGTTGACGCGGTCCCCGATGGCGCGGTCGCCCAGGACCGTCTCGCGCAGGGTCATCGGGATGAGGCCGACCTCGAACCACTGCTCGTCCTCGGCCGGCTCGGACACGGCCGTGACGGTCAGCGACACGCCGTCGATCGCGATGGAGCCCTTGCGGGCGACGTAGCGACTCAGAGGGGTCGGGACCGAGTAGCGCAGGCGCTCCCACTCCCCTTCGTCTTCGCGCTCGAGCAGGCGGCCCACGCCGTCGACGTGCCCCTGCACGATGTGGCCGTCGAGCCGCCCGTGGGCGGGCAGGCAGCGCTCCAGGTTGACCTCGTCGCCGACGGCGAGGGTGCCGGTCGTGGTCAGGTCCAGCGTCTCGCCGATGACGTCGAGGTCCAGGGAGTCGCCGTTGATCGCGGTCGCGGTCAGGCAGACGCCGTTGACGGAGATCGACCCGCCGAGCCCCAGGTCCTCGACGTGGCCGGGGGCGTCGAGGGTCAGCACGACGGTTCCGGTGCCGGGCTGCGCGACGACTGATTCGACGCGGCCCTTGCCGCTGATGATTCCGGTAAACATGGTTGTCCTTAGCTGGTTCAGAGGCCCGGTGACAGGCGCGTGAAGTGTGGAGTCGGAGGGCTCAGGCCGCAGGGGCCGGGCTGAGGTGGAGGACGACGTCGTCGCCGCACCGCTGGACCGCACCGTCGCCGACGTCGTCGTATTCGAACCGCTTGGCGTCGGCGAGGGACTCGATGCCCAGGTCGACGACGGCGGCGCGGCCGGCCCCCAGCATCAGGGGCGCCTGGTACAGCCAGATCTCGTCGACGAGGTCCGCGGCGAGGAACGCGCTGGCGATGGACGCCCCGCCCTCGATCATCACGTGGGCGATGCCCAGCGAGCCGAGCTCCGCGAGCGCCTCGCTCGGATGGCGCGTGCGGACGTGGTGGAAGTGCCCGTCGCCGATCATGGCCGCGCCGGCCGGGACGTCGCGGTGGCCCATCGCGACCCGCAGCGGCTGGCGGGGCGCGTCCGTCCCGTCCGCGAACCGCGCCGTCAGCCGCGGGTCGTCGGCGAGGACGGTCCCCGTCCCGACCACGATGGCGTCGGCGCGGGCACGCACCCGGTGGCTGTGATGCCGCGACGCGGGACCGGTGATCCACTGGCTCGTGCCGTCGGCGGCGGCGATCCGCCCGTCGAGTGTCTGCGCCAGGTGCAGCGTGGTGAAGGGGCGGGACGACGCCCGCGCGGCGAACCACCGGTGGTTCGCGGCCCGCGCGGCCCCGGCCCACCGGGGGTCGATGTCCTCGCCGGCGATGACCCGGCACCCGTGGGCGGCGAGCCACGCGGCGCCTCCCGCGGCCTCCCGCGTGGTGTCGGAGGCGCCGTACACCACGGTCCCGATGCCGGCGTCGCGGATCGCGTGCGAGCAGGGGCCCGTCCGGCCGCTGTGGTTGCAGGGTTCGAGGGTGACGACCATCGTCCACTCGGCCGGCCCGTTGCCGGGCAAGGCGTCGATCCGGCCGGAGTCGAGGTCGGCCCGGAGCTGGTTGAGCGCATCGGCTTCCGCGTGCGCGGTGCCGGCGCCCCGGTGGTGGCCGACGGCGAGCAGGCGCCCGGCCACGTCGACGACGACGGCGCCCACGATCGGGTTGGCGCCGCGGGTGCCGAGCCGGGCGGCCGCGATCGCGCGCCCGCCGATGTCCTTCAGGTCGAAGGGGAGCTGGTGGTTGCCGGTCATTCGGTCCCCCGCTCCGCAGCTGCCGCGGATTCGCGGGAGCCGGCCTGCTGCACGCGCGGGTCGGGCAGGCGCGTCTCGACCCGGGGCTTCTCCTGCACCTTGGCCCGCCACCACACGAAGAACCCGACCAGCGTGAACACGCCGTAGAACAGGTACATGAAGGCCGTGGCGTAGTAGCCGGCCGAGAACAGCAGGGGCACCCCGACGATGTCGACGGCGACCCAGACGAGCCAGAATTCGACCCACCCCTTGGCCATGCCGTAGGTCGCCAGCAGCGAGCCGACGAACGTCCAGGCGTCGGCCCAGACGGGTTCGTAGGAGCCGAGGGCGGTGAAGACCGGGGTGAGCGCGACGGTGCCGACGATCAGCGCGGCCGCGAGGCCGAGCCGCTGCGGACCGGTGGCCCAGCGCGGCGTGACGGCGTGGCCGGCGGCGGAGCCGTCGTCGTGCCCGGCCTGCTCGGCTCGGGCGGCGCGCCACTGGCGCCAGCCGTAGACCGCGACGGCGATGAACATGACCTGGCGTCCGGCCTGGCCGAGCAGGTTCGCGCTCCCGTCGTCGCCGAAGATGCTGCCCAGGAAGACCGTGAGCAGCAGCGCGTTGCCGATGATTCCGACGGGCCAGGCCCAGATCTTGCGGCGCATGCCGCCGAGGGCGCTGGCCAGGCCGAACGCGTTGCCGACGACCTCTCGGACCAGCAGGCCGCCTCCGCCGACGGGCAGGTACGCGTTGAAGATTTCTATGAGCCACCGCAGGGCGTCCATCGTTCCTCCTTCGAAGCTGCGGCGGCTCCGGGGGTACGACAGGTAGGCGGCGGCTCCGACACCGATGGCGCCGGACCGAGCCGTGGCTGTACGTGCTTCTCCCATCCAGACTTTAACTGTCGGTACCGGAATTTCACCGGTTCAACCGGCCATCCGCGGCGTCTCCCGTCGGGGAGGACGCCTCGAGACGGCCGGGTCGCGGACTGTCACCGCCGGTTCGGACTTTCACCGACCCCGGAGCACGTTGAGTTGTACGTTTTGAATTAGACCACAGGAGTATGCATCGTCGTGACCACGTTGCGCAACGTGTCGATGGCCACGCTCGGCTCGTCGGCCCCGTACACCGCGCTCCCGGCCACGAAGACGTCCGCGCCGGCCTCGGCCGCGCGCAGGATCGTGTCGCGGGAGATGCCGCCGTCGACCTGCAGGGCGATCGGCAGCCCGGAGCCCTCGATCGCCGCGCGGGTGCGGCGGATCTTCGGCAGCGTCATGTCCAGGAACGACTGGCCGCCGAAGCCGGGCTCGACGGTCATGATCAGGACCATGTCGAGCTCGGGCAGCATGTCGAGGTACGGCTCGATCGGCGTGGCCGGCCGCAGCGCCATCGCGGCGCGCGCCCCGGAGGAGCGCAGGTCGCGCGCGAGCTTGACGGGCGCGTTGGAGGCCTCCGCGTGGAAGGTCACGGACTGCGCGCCCGCCTCGGCGAACCCCGGCGCCCACCGGTCGACGTCCTCGATCATCAGGTGCACGTCCAGCGGCAGGCCGGAAACCTGCTGCAGCCGCTGCACGATCGGCAGCCCCAGCGTGAGGTTCGGCACGAAGTGGTTGTCCATCACGTCCACGTGGACCGCGTCGGCCGTGTGGATGCGGCGCAGTTCCGACTCCAGGTTGGCGAAGTCGGCGGAGAGGATGCTCGGGTGGATGCGGCAGTTGGTCATTGAGGTCCCTTGCGTGTCTTGGTCAGGCTCTCAGCCTAGGGTTCGAGGGTGAAGAGCGCCATGAACATGGCGTCCGTGGCGTGCACGTGCGGCCACAGCTGGGCCGTCCGCGCGCCGGGCACGGGTGCGCCGCGCCGGCCGGGGACGTCCGCCCCGGAGCCGGTCGGCTCCAGTGCGACGGCGTCCAGTGCCGCCTCGGCGTCGAGCGCGGTGAGCTTCGGGTGGCGGGCCAGGGCGTCCAGCACGACGGCGGTCGTCTCGGCCGGGTGCGGCGAGCACGTCACGTAGGCCAGGACGCCGCCGGGCCGCAGCGCGGCCACGGCCGCGTCGAGGAGGTCGGTCTGCAGTCCGGTGAGCTCCGGGATGTCGTCCGGGGTCTTGCGCCACCGCGATTCGGGCCGGCGGCGCAGCGCGCCGAGGCCGGAGCAGGGGGCGTCGAGCATGATGCGGTCGAACTTCGCGTCCTGCTGCCCGTAGCGGCGCCCGTCGCCGGCGACGACGCTCCACGCCGTCTCCGGCACGGCGGCCAGCGCGTTCTCGACCAGGGTGGCGCGGTGCGGTGCGACCTCGTTGGCCTCGAGGCGGGCCCCGCGCTGCGCGGCCAGGGCGCCGAGCAGGGCCGCCTTGCCGCCCGGGCCGGCGCACAGGTCCAGCCACCGGGAGTCCTCACCCGTCAACGGTGCCTCGGCGAGCGCGCGGGCGACGAGCTGCGAACCGGCGTCCTGCACCCGGACCGTGCCGGAACGCACCGGCTCGAGCCGCGAGGGGTCGCCGCCGTCGTACAGCACGGAATCGGGGGCGAGCGTTCCGGCAGTGCCGCCGTGTTCGAGGATCCCGCCGGTGTCGCCGAGTCCGGGCAGGGCGACGAGGTTGACGACGGGTGGCGCGTTGTCGGCGGCGAGCAGCTGCTCGATCTCGTCGACGCCGCGGCCGTGGGCGGCGAGCCCCTGGCGCAGGGCGCGCACGATCCACTCCGGGTGGCTGTGCGCGATGGCCGCGCGGGCGGTGTCGTCGGCGACGGACGCGGTCAGCTCCTGAGTCCACTCCTCGAGGCTCCGGGCGGAGACCTTGCGCAGCACGGCGTTGACGAGGCCGGACGCGCCGGCGCCGATCTCTGCGCGGGTCAGTGCCACCGTCTCGTCGAGGGCGGCGTGGTTCGGCACGCGCATGGCCAGCAGCTGGTGCGCCCCGAGGCGCAGCGCGTCGAGGACGGGGGCGTCCAGCCGCTTCAGCGGTCGGTCGACGCAGCGCGACAGGACGGCGTCGTACAGGCCCTGCCCGCGCAGGGCGCCGTAGGTGAGCTCCGTGGCGAAGCCGGCATCGCGGGCGCCGAGATTGTACCGGCGCAGGCGGGCCGGCAGCACGAGGTTGGCGTAGGCGTCGTCGGAGGAGACGGCGCGCAGGACCTCGAAGGCCACGAGGCGGGCCGGGTCGGCCCGGCGCTTGCGGGCGGCCGGGGCCGAGGAGCTGAAACTGCGGGTTCCGCCGCGGTTGCGCTCGCGGCCCTTGTCGTTGCGGCGCTGGCCGCCTTGCTGCGCGCTCATGCGAACTTCGCTTCCTGAGCCGCGCCGCCGCGTGCCCAATCGGTGGCCGGCATCATCTTCTTGCCGGCCGGCTGGACTGTTTCGAGCTCGATGGGGTGCGAGCCCGTCCCCACGAAGGGGCGGGGGTTCTTGCCGGGGACGATGAACACGCGGCCGGGTTCGAGCGCGGCGAGGGGCGGGTGCTCCTCGGCGAGCGCGCGGGTGGCCTCGCGCGTCGACGCCCCGTTCCAGGCGTCGCGGCGGAGCGGGCCGATCTTGAACCGGGCGCCGTCGAGAGTCGTCCACGCGCCGGGCTCGGGCGTGACACCGTTGATGCGGCGGCGGATGGCCAGGGCCGGCTGTGCGAAGTCGATGCGGCCGTCGTCGATGGTCAGCTTCGGCGCGTGTGTGGCATCGCCCGACTGCGGCACGGGGGCCAGCCGGCCGGCGTCGACGCCCGCGAGCGTCTGGGAGAGGAGGACGGACCCGGACTCGGCGAGGTCATCGAGCAGCTCGCCGCTCGTGGTCGACGGGTCGACGGCCTGCGTCAGCTGGCCGAACACGGGGCCCGTGTCGAGCCCGGCCTCCAGCTGGAAGGTGACCGCGCCCGTGACGTCGTCGCCGGCGATGACCGCGTGCTGGACGGGGGCCGCGCCGCGCCAGGCCGGAAGCAGGGAGAAGTGGAGGTTGATCCACCCGTGCTCGGGGATCGCGAGCGCGTCGGCCGGGACGAGCCCGCCGTAGGCGACGATCGCGGCCACATCGGCGCCGGCGGCGGCGATCGCCTCCTTCGCCGCGGGGGTGATCCGGTTGGCCTTGATCGTGGCCAGGCCGAGCTCGGCGGCGGCGGCGGCCACCGGAGAGGGGGTCAAGACGCGTTTGCGCCCCAGCGGGGCGTCCTCGCGCGTGAGGACGGCGACGACGTCGTACCCGTCCGCCACGAGGCGGCGCAGCGAGGGGACGGCGACGGCCGGCGTGCCGGCGAAGAGGACCTTCATCGCCCGCCCCCGTTCAGCGCGCCGCGGCCGAAGGCGCTGCCCACGCGCTCGGCGCGGGAGGCGACGGTGGAGCCGGAGACCCGGTTGAAATCGGCGGCGCGGATGCGGCGCATCGCGTCCTTGCGGGGCTCCCCGGCGAGCCGGTCGATGTAGAGCCGGCCGTCGAGGTGGTCGCACTCGTGCTGCAGGCAGCGTGCGAGCATCCCGGTGCCCTCGACCTCGACGGGGTTGCCGTCCACGTCCACGCCGCGGACCCGGGCCCGGTCCGGGCGCCCGGTCTCGTACCCGAGGCCCGGCACGGAGAGGCAGCCTTCGGATCCGAGCGGCTGGCGCTCGTCGGAGACCTCGATCACCGGGTTGACGACGTAGCCGGCGTGCCCGTCGATGTCGTAGGTGAACACCCTCAGCCCGACGCCCACCTGGGGCGCCGCGAGACCCGCGCCCTCGACGTCGCGCATGGTCTCCTCCATGTCCGCGACGAGGCGGGCCAGCTCGGGCCCGAACTCGGTGACTTCCTGGGCGGGTGAGCGCAGGACGGGATCGCCGACGATCCGGATCTGCAGTACGGCCACGTTCTGCTCCTCAGCTGCCGCGGGCGCCCTCTGATCGCGTCCAGTCGTGGGCGCGGGCCCGGCGCGGGCGTGCGGCACTCAATGTGCTGTGGTCTGGTGGTCCGCCGGGCCCGACCAGTCTAGACGCCCGCGGCGGCCGGTGGGCCGATGGGGCGCAGTGCGGGCCCCGCCTCGGCGAGGGCGCGCCCCGTCTCCCACACCTGCCGCAGCGCCCAGAACCGCCGCCACTGGGTCGGCAGGGTCTCGGGGCTGGCCTGCTGGACCACGACCTCCGTCTCCGCGATCGCGACGCCGAGGAGCATCGGGGCCTCTCCCCCGTAGGGCCACGGCACCCACGTTCCGGCGTCGGCGTCGGTGCACAGCTCCTCGGCCTTGTAGCCGGCGGCGAGCTGCATGCCCACCTTGGGATCCAGCGCCTTCGCCCGCCCGTCGCGCGTGGTGCCCTTGGTCTTGAAGTCGATCAGGCACAGCTTGCCGCCGATCTCAGCCACGAGGTCGAGCGTGCCGGCGTACCCCACGGTCTTGTTCCACACCGTGGCCTCGGCCGCGATCGGCCGCACCCCGTACAGCTCCCACCACTCGTCGACGCGGTCGGCGAAGGCCGTCTCGCCGTTCCCGGCCAGCGCCGCCCGCGTCGCCTCGAGCGCGTGCTCCGGCCCCAGGTCCCGCAGCGCCAGCTGCTCGCAGTAGGCGTGCACCCGGTCGCCGCGTTCCGCCGCCGCGTCGCGGAACACCTCGGCCGCGCGGGAGGCCTCGCGGGCGATCGCCTTGAGCCGGCCCGGCTGGCCGACGGCCGCGGCCAGCTTCTCGTCCTGCACGACGGCGGTCGCCGCCATGTGCCCGGCCCACCCGGTCAGGTCCATGGCCGCCTGGGAGATGACGGTCGTGATGGAGGGCACTTCGAGCGCGCCGCCCACCGATCGCGCGTACATCCGGCCGTGTTCGGTCTGCTGGGCGAGTCTCGGGGCTGTCATGGCACCGATTCTGGCACGAAACCCGCCGTCCGGGGCGCCGGCCGAAAATATTCTGAAAACTTCTTCACCCCCGTGATTCCGGGCCGCGATCGCCCTTGTGGGCCCCGAAAAGGCCGGCTGAAGCCCCGAATCGGACACCTCGATTTGCACACCCCCGAACCACTCGTATAGAGTTTTTACTCGTTGGAACGCGGCCGGGACGGCGACGAACAAAGTCTCCGGAAAGGCCGCGATCTCGACATGCGGACATAGCTCAGCTGGCTAGAGCGCCACCTTGCCAAGGTGGAGGTCGCGAGTTCGAATCTCGTTGTCCGCTCGCAAGACACTGTAAGGTCTTCACGACCGCCCAGGAACGATGTCCCCGGATATTGTTCTCGGACATGGTGGGGTGGCCGAGAGGCGAGGCAGCGGCCTGCAAAGCCGTTTACGCGGGTTCGAATCCCGTCCCCACCTCGCTTACAGCGATTGCAACCCTGACAAGGGCGATTGGCGCAGCGGTAGCGCGCTTCCCTGACACGGAAGAGGTCACTGGTTCGAACCCAGTATCGCCCACTCGAGAATCCTTCTCGCCAAGGATTCCTGATTCGCCTCTGCGGGCTCCGGCCGGCAGAGGCGATCTGCGGACATAGCTCAGCTGGCTAGAGCGCCACCTTGCCAAGGTGGAGGTCGCGAGTTCGAATCTCGTTGTCCGCTCCACATGAACGAAAGCCCCGGTCCTCGGACCGGGGCTTTCGTCGTTTCCGCCTCCTGCACACCGCCCCCGTGTCCCCCGCGCGCTTCCAGGCATCGGTTCGGCGACAATCGGTGCAGTTCCTCGGGCGGACCCCTCTCGTTGCCGAGTGGACGACGTTGAGCCCGGATATCGCCGGATCGCTCGACCCTCCGCGCCGCAGTGCCCGCCATGAACACGTTCTCCGGCTCCTACAACCGCGGGGCCCGCCCACACGCCTCCGCCCACGCGGCGGAGACGACGAAGCCCGCCCCGCGACGAGCGCGGAGCGGGCCCCATCCGCCAGGGGCGCCCCTACATCAGGCGGCCGACTCCGCAACCTGGCCGTTGCGCGCCAGGGCGGTCAGCCGGGACACGGCGCGGAAGTACTTCTTCATGTAGCCGCCGGCCATCATCTCGGGGGTGAACAGCTCGCTGAAGGAGACGCCCGAGGCGACGATCGGCACGTCGCGGTCGTAGAGGCGGTCGGCGAGCACCACGAAGCGCAGCGCCAGGGACTGCTCGGTGATCGTCGAGACGTTGTGCAGCACCAGGACGTCGATGCCGTCCATCAGCTGCCGGTACCGGCTCGGGTGCACGCGCTGGAGGTGCTCGGTCAGCTCGGCGAAGTCGTCGACGGCGAGCGTCTTGTCTCCGAAGCGCTCGGCCGCGAACGCCTCGAGCGCGTCGTCGTCGAGCGTGGCGGGGGCCTCCGGCAGACCGCGGTGGCGGTAGTCCTCGCCGTCGACCCGGACCACCTCGAACTGGTCCGCGAGGACCTGGATCTCCCGCTTGAAGTCGGCCGCCGCGAAGCGCCCGTCGCCGAGGGCGCCGGGGAGGGTGTTGGACGTCGCGACCAGCCTGACCCCGGCATCGGAGAGCTCCCGCATCAGGCGGGACATGAGGACCGTGTCGCCCGGGTCGTCGAGCTCGAACTCGTCGATGCAGACGAGCCGGTACCCCTTCAGGACATCCACCGTCTTGCGGAAGGAGAGCGCGCCGACGAGGTTCGTGTACTCGACGAACGTGCCGAACGCCTTGGGGCCCGGAGCAGAATGCCAGAGCGAGGCCAGCAGGTGGGTCTTGCCGACGCCGAACCCTCCGTCGAGGTAGAGCCCCGTCTTGGCCGGCTTCTTGGACTTGCCGAACAGCTTGCCCAGGAATCCCCCGCCGCCGGCCGTCATGGACTCGGCGAATTCGCGCAGCTTCGTCACGGCGATCGTCTGCGACGGCTGGTTGGGGTCCGGGATGTAGGAGTCGAACGAGACATCGCCGAACCGGTAGGACGGTTCGAAGCCGTCCAGCAGGTCCTCGGGTGAGACGTGCGGCGTGCGTTCGGTGAGGTGTTCGATCGTGGGCACGGGTGAAAGGTCCTTCGGTTGGAGCGCGGCGTCGATGCCGCCACGGCAACTTTACGCGGCCCCGCGGCCCGGACGCACGTGCGCGTCCCGTCGGCGGCCGGGCGGGCGTGTAACGCCGGACGACGCCGGGGCGCGGCCGGGGCCTCGACGGCAGTAGGCTGGAGGCTGCTCCATGTTGTCTACAAGTGAACCGAGGTGCACGATGCCCGTTGCTGCCGACGCCAACGAGAAGTTTTCCGCCTACGCCCACCCCGAACGCCTCGTCTCCACGGAGTGGCTGGCCGAGAATCTCGGTGCCGACTCCCTGGTCGTGGTGGAGTCCGACGAGGACATCCTCCTCTACGACACGGGACACATCCCCGGCTCCGTCAAGGTCGACTGGCACACCGAGCTCAACGACGAGGTCACCCGCGACTACGTCGACGGCGCCGGTTTCGCCGCGCTGATGAGCGCCAAGGGCATCAGCCGCGACGACACCGTGGTGATCTACGGCGACAAGTCCAACTGGTGGGCCGCGTACGCCCTGTGGGTGTTCACGCTCTTCGGCCACGAGGACGTGCGCCTGCTCGACGGCGGCCGCGACAAGTGGATCGCCGAGGACCGCGAGCTGACCCGCGAGAAGCCGGAGCGGACGGCCGCCGACTACCCCGTCGTCGAGCGCGACGACTCCGTCATCCGCGCCTACAAGGACGATGTGCTCGCCCACCTGGGCAACGGACCGCTGATCGATGTGCGCTCCCCCGAGGAGTACTCCGGCGAGCGCACCCACATGCCCGCCTACCCGGAGGAGGGCGCGCTGCGCGGCGGCCACATCCCGTCCGCGGCGTCGGTCCCCTGGGCCAGGGCGGCGGAGGAGGACGGGACGTTCAAGCAGCGCGACGCCCTCGAGGGGATCTACCTCGGCGAGGCCGGCCTCGCCCCCGGCGACGACGTCGTCGCGTACTGCCGCATCGGCGAGCGCTCGAGCCACACGTGGTTCGTGCTCGAGCACCTCCTCGGCTTCGAGAACGTCCGCAACTACGACGGCTCCTGGACCGAGTGGGGCAACGCCGTGCGCGTCCCGATCGTCAAGGGCACCGAACCGGGCGAGGCGCCCGGCGCCGCGAAGGCGGGTGCGTAGGCCGTGGCCGGATCGATGCCCGCCGAGCTCGCGGAGATCGTGGACGACTTCAACGCCCTCACGGAGGCGGAGCGGCTCGAGCTGCTGCTCGAGTTCTCGGACGCCCTGCCGGAGCTGCCGGAGCGGTTCGCCGACCATCCGGAACTCCTGGAGCAGGTCGTCGAGTGCCAGACGCCGCTGTTCCTGACCGTGGAGGTCGAGGAGTCGGAGCCGCGGACGGTCGGCCTCTACTTCTCCGCGCCCCCGGAGGCGCCGACGACCCGCGGGTTCGCGTCGGTGCTCGCCGAGGGCCTGAACGGCAGGCCGGCCGCGGAGATCCTCGCGGTGCCGGACGACATGCCGAACCAGCTGGGCCTGACCCGCGCGATCACGCCCCTGCGCATGCGCGGCATGACCGCGATGCTGGGGCGCATCAAGCGGAAGATCAACGAGGCGCTCGCAGCCTAGGGGAACGTATGGGCAGGAAGAGGCGCCACGGGAAAGGCACGCCGGCCGCAGGAGAGTTGACTGCGGCCGGGGTGCCCTTCGCCGTCCACACCTACGTGCACGACCCGGCCGCCGAGTCGTTCGGGTCGGAGGCGGCACGGGCGCTCGGCGTCGACGCGGCGCGCGTGTTCAAGACCCTGATGGTGCGGCTCGAGTCCGTGCGCGGCGGCGCCTCCGGTACCACCGCCGAGGAGTACGCGACCGCCGTCGTCCCCGTCACCGGACGGCTCGATCTGAAGGCGGCGGCGGCCGCGTTCGGCGCCAAGCGGGCGTCGCTCGCGGACCCGGCGGTGGCCGAGCGGCTCACCGGCTACGTGCTGGGCGGGATCTCCCCGCTGGGGCAGCGGCAGCGCCACCGCCTCGCGCTGGACGTCTCGGCGCTGTCGGCGGAAGCAGGGACGATCTTCGTCTCCGGCGGCCGGCGGGGGCTGGAGATCGAGCTGGCCCCGGCGGATCTGCTCGCCGTCTCCGGCGGTACGACGGCGGGGCTCGCCTCGGGCTAGCCGCCGCCGTGGTGCCCCGGGGCCGGGGCGTCGAGCCGGGCGCCGAGCCACGTGCGCACGGTGTCGTCCCAGCGCTGCGGGTCCACGTTCCATTCGTGCGTGTGCCGGGCCCGGGTGAAGCGCTCGAACGTCACGAGGCCCGGGTTCAGCTCGGCGAGGGCAGCGGACGGGCCGATGGGCACGAAGTCGTCGTCTTCGCTGTGCAGGATGAGCGTCGGCGTGCGCAGGTGGTCCGCACGGTCGACCCAGTTCAGCTCCTTCAGGTCCACGGGGGCCGCCAGCCCGGTCACGAGGCGCCCGGCCCGGTGCCCGATGAGCCACTGGCCGAGGCGGCCGACGGATTCTGGGATGCGGTTGATGCGCGCCTGGTGGGCGAGGACGTCGATCCAGTCGACCACGGGCCCGTCGAGGACGAGCGCGGAGATCTGGTGCGCGTGGCGCGACTTGTCCACCGTCTGGAGGCAGATGGCCCCGCCCATGGACCAACCGAACAGGACGATCTCCCGGGCGCCGCCCGCCAAGGCGTACTCGATGGCCGCGTCGACGTCCTGCCATTCGGTGCTGCCGAGGCCGTAGCGCTGGTCCTCGGCCTCGGGAGCGAACCCGTCGTTGCGGTAGGACAACAGCAGGCTGGTCATCCCGAGCTGGTGGGCCACCGGCAGCCCGCGGATCGTCTCCAGGCGGTTGGACCCGCGGCCGTGCACCATGATCGCCCACGTGTCGCGGCGGTGCGCCCCGGCGACGAGCCAGGACTGGGAGACGCCGCCCTGGACAGGCACCTCGACGTCGTCGTACGCGTACCCCATGGCCTGCGGCGTCGGGTAGATGACGCCGGACCAGCGCCCGCGGACGGCGGTCAGCAGGTCGCCCTCGTAGACACGCTCGACGTGGCGCGTGACGGTTCCGTCGGCGGGTGCGAACGAGACGATCCCGCCGATCCTCGCGTGGCCCCGGCCCGAGTCGAAGAACAGTGAATAGGTCCCGGGCACGGTGGTCTCCGCGCGGGCCGGCAGGATGATGTCCCAGCCGACCGCGGCGGTGGCCGCGCTGTGCCGGCCGTGGGAGGCGTCCTGCGGACCCGCCCCGCCGTGGGTCGGCTCCGGCGACGGGACGACGGCGAGGATCTCGATGACCTCCGCCCGCTCCCTGGCCGGCGTCACGATCTGCCGGGCGAAGTAGCTGGCCAGGCCCGAGACGGCGGTGGCGAACAGGGATCCGGCAGCAGCCCCCGCCACGGCACCGACGATGCCCCATTTGACGGGGACGGCCCAACGGTCCCGGCCCGTATTCGAGTGGTGCACGGCTTTCTGACGCGACATGCCCCCATCATGTCAACCGCGGGACGCCGGTCAAAGCGCGCCGCCCCCGCAGGCCGGGAATCTCAGCCGACTCCCAGACGTTGACCAAGGTGTGAGTGAAAATTCAGCCTCCGAGGCCCAGCAGCCCAAAGTCACCAAGTCCGACGACGAGTGGAAGCGGGAGCTCTCCCCCGCCGAGTACCAGGTTCTGCGGCAGGCCGGTACCGAGCGCCCGTACACGGGCGAGTACTGGGACACGCACACCGAAGGCGTGTACGCCTGCCGCGCGTGCGGCGCCGAGCTCTTCACGAGCCGTGAGAAGTTCGACTCGCACTGCGGCTGGCCGTCCTTCTTCGCGCCGCTGGCCGAGGGACGCGTCCGGTACCTGCGCGACGAGTCGATGGGCATGGTCCGCGTCGAGGTGCGCTGCGGCACCTGCGACTCCCATCTGGGACACCTGTTCGAGGGCGAGGGGTACGCGACGCCGACCGATCAGCGCTTCTGCATCAACTCCGTGTCCCTGAGCCTGCGCCCTGCCGACGACGGCGAAACGTCCCCGCAGTAGCGCCGGTGTCGGTACCCTGAATGGCGTGAGCAACGAGAACACATTCCCCACCGACCCGTCCGCGCGCCTGCACGACCCCGCACTGCGCGTCTTCGCCTCCGACAACTACTCGGGGGTCCACCCGCAGATCCTCACGGCCCTGGCGGCCGCGAACGAGGGACACCAGGGCGCCTACGGCGTGGACGACTACACCCACGCCCTCGGCGGCGTCGTCGAGCACCACTTCGGCGCCGGGGCGACCGTCTTCCCCGTGTTCAACGGCACCGGGGCCAACGTGACGGCCCTGCAGTCGCTGCTGCCGCGGTGGGGCGCCGTCGTCTGCGCGGAGACGGCCCACATCAACGTGGACGAGAACGGGGCACCCGAACGCGTCGGCGGCATGAAGCTGCTGACCGTGCCCACGCCCGACGGCAAGCTGACCCCCGAGCTGATCGACCGCGAGGCCTGGGGGTGGGGCGACGAGCACCGCGCCCAGCCGCTCGCCGTCTCGCTGACCCAGTCGACCGAGCTGGGCACCCTGTACTCGGTCGAGGAGCTGCGGGCCATCACGGATCACGCCCACGCGAAGGGGATGCGGGTGCACGCCGACGGGGCGCGCCTGTCCAACGCGGCGGCGGCGCTGGATCTGCCGCTGCGCGACTTCACCACGGACGCGGGCATCGACATCCTGTCCCTCGGCGGGACGAAGAACGGGATCATGTTCGGCGAGGCCCTGGTCGTGCTGGATCCGGAGGACGCCGCGCTGGCCGACTCCCTGAAGTACCTGCGGAAGATGAACATGCAGCTGGCCTCCAAGATGCGCTTCATCTCCGCGCAGCTGGTGGCCCTCTACGGGACCGGCCTCTGGCTCGAGTCGGCCCGGCACGCCAACGCGATGGCCCAGCGCCTGCGCGCCGGCGTCGAGTCGATCGACGGCGTGACGCCGACGCAGGCGACCGAGGCCAACGCGGTGTTCGCCCGGCTCCCCAAGCCCGCGGCCGACGCCGTCCGCGAGCAGTACAAGTTCTACGACTGGGACGAGGCGGCCTCGGAGGTGCGCTGGATGTGCTCCTTCGACACGACCGAGGACGACGTCGACGCGTTCGTGGCCGCGATCGCCCGCGCCATGGACGGCCGGTAGGACGCCTCCGCCGGGCGGCGCGCGGAGACGTAGTTCGCCCCGCCCGGCGAGTCGGACCCCCGTTTTCCCAGCTCGCTCCTAGGATCGGGGGCGTGGCAAGTATCGGGGAATTGGCGGCCGCTCCGCCGGAATTCGTTCAGGCGCTGACGGCACTGCGCCGCGCCGGGCCGCGGCCCGAGGTCGCCCTCGAGGAGATCCCGGCGCCCGCCAGGCTGGCCCCGTACGGGGTGGCCCTGTCCGCGGACGTCTTCGAGAAGACGGCGGCCGCCCAGCGCCCCGCCCACGGGCCCGCAGCGGCCTTCTTCCATACGCCCAGCGAAGAGGCGACGGAACTGGCCACCGGCCGGTTCATCCTCCTGTTCGACCCGGCGGGCTCCCCCGTCTGGGACGGGCGGTTCCGGGTCGTGACGTACATCCGCGCCGAGCTGGACGCGCAGATGGGCAACGACGAGATGCTCGGGACCGTCGCCTGGACGTGGCTCTCGGACGCACTCGAGGAACACAGCGCCCGGTACGCCAATGCCGGAGGCACCGCCACCCGGGTCCTCTCCGAGAGCTTCGGCACGCTCTCCGAGCGACCTCAGACGATCGACATCGAGCTGCGCGCCTCGTGGACGCCGGCCGATTCGGACGTGACCGCCCATCTGGAGGCCTGGGCCGACATGGTGTGCGCCTTCGCGGGGCTGCCGCCCCTGCCGCCGGGGGTCACCCCGCTGCCGCGCCGACGCCTGACCTGACCACTTCGCCGGCCGCGGGCCGCTTCATTCCCACCCCTGCAGGCCGTTCCACGTAGACTGGGGGCCATCATGACGGATACCAGCGAAGAAATGCCTCCTCCCCCCACGCCCTTGAAAGAGCCCCGGGACGGCGTGCCGCTGGTCATCAACACCGAGTCCGGGCTGCGCCGCGCGGCCGCGGCGCTCGCGAACGGCACCGGGCCGGCCGCCGTCGACGCCGAGCGCGCCTCGGGGTTCCGGTACGGCCAGCGCGCCTTCCTCGTCCAGATCCGCCGCGAAGGCGCCGGGACGTGGCTGATCGACCCGGAGGCGTTCGAGAACCTCGAACCGATCGACACGGCTCTGCGCGGCGTCGAGTGGATCCTGCACGCCGCCAATCAGGACCTGCCGTGCCTGGCCGACGTCGGAATGCATCCGGACGCCCTCTTCGACACCGAGCTGGGGGCGCGGATCGCCGGCCTCCCGCGCGTCGGCCTGGGGGCCGTCGTCGAATCCCTGCTGGGGCTCGCGCTGGCCAAGGAGCATTCGGCGGCCGACTGGTCCAAGCGCCCCCTGCCGCAGTCGTGGCTCACCTATGCGGCCCTCGACGTGGAGATCCTCGTCGACCTCCGCACCGAGCTCGTCGAACTGCTGGAGGAGGACGGCAAGCTCGACTACGCGCTCGAGGAGTTCGCGGCCATCCGAGCTGCCGGGCCGCCGGCCCCGCGCCAGGACCCGTGGCGGCGCACCTCGGGGATCCACGCCCTGCGCGACCGCGTGCAGCTGGCGGCGGCCCGCGAGCTCTGGTACGAGCGCGAGTCCCTCGCCGAGAACCGCGACGTCGCCCCCGGGCGCATCATCCCCGACAAGGCCATCGTCGCGGCCGCCAAGGCCATGCCGGCCACGGTCCCCGCGCTGCTAAACACGCCCGGGTTCCACGGCCGCGCCGCCTCGAAGGAGGCGCCGCGCTGGATCCGGGCCCTGAACGAGGCCCGCCGCACCGACGACCTCCCGCCCATGCACCTGTCCTCGAACACCCCGCCCCCACCGCGGGTCTGGGCCGAGAAGAACCCGGAGGCCGCCGCCCGCCTGAACACGGCGAAGCCGCGCCTGGCGCGCAAGGCCGAGGAGCTGAACATCCCGCTGGAGAACCTGCTGACGCCGGACTTCCTGCGCCGCGTCGCGTGGAACCCGCCGCGGCCCGTGGACCCGGACTCCGTCGCCGCGGCCCTGCGGGATCTGGGTGCCCGCGAATGGCAGATCCGCCTGACCTCGCCGATCATCACCGTCGCGTTCCTCGATCCGGATCCGATCGGCGCGTAAGACACCACCCGGGAGGCCCCATGCTCGACCGCACGCTGCCCATCGTCCAGGCGCCCATGGCCGGCGGACCCTCGACGCCGGAGCTGGCCGCGGCCGTCGCGGGGGCCGGCGGCCTCGGCTACATCGCCGGCGGCTACCTCACGCCGGAGCGCCTGCTCGAGGCCGTCCGCGCCACACGCGGGCTGACCGCCGAACCCTTCGGCATCAACCTGTTCGTCCCCTCCCCCGAAGCCGGCCAGCGCGCGGCCGTCGGCGCCTACCGCCAACGCCTGCTCCCGCACGCCGAGCGCGTCGGCGCCTCCCTGCCGGGTGTCGACGAGCTGCCCTGGGACGACGACGACCACTACCGCGCCAAGATCGACGCGCTCTGCGCGCTCGAGACCCCGCCCGCCCTGGTCTCCTTCACGTTCGGCCTGCCCGGGCACGACGACGTCGCGCAGCTGCGCGCCCGCGGCACCCTGACCGTCGCGACGGTGACGGACGAGGCCGAGGCGAGGGCCGCCGTCGCGCTCGGTGTCGACGGGCTCTGCGTGCAGGGTCCCGAGGCGGGCGGGCACCGCGGCACCCACGACGCCCTCGCCGATCCGGACACCCGGCCCCTCGCCGAGCTGCTGCCGGCCGTCCTCGACGCCGTCGCCGACGTGCGCGGGCGCCTGAACGTCACGGCCGCCGGGGGCATCGACACGCCCGGGCACGTGCGCCTCATGCTCGGTCTCGGCGCCGACGACGTCCAGGCCGGCACCGCCTACCTCCTCGCCGACGAGGCGGGCACGAACCGGACGCACGCGGCAGCGGTCGCCGCCGGAGGGCGCGGCACGCTCGTCACCCGGGCCTTCACCGGCCGCCCGGCCCGGGCGCTGGCCAACGCGCTCGCCCTCGAGATCGGCGACGCGGCCCCGGCGGCCTACCCGGCGGTGCACCACCTCACGCGCCCGCTGCGCGCCGCCGCGGCCGGGGCGGGCGATCCGGAGCTGCTGCACCTGTGGGCAGGCGCCAACTGCTCCCGCGTGCCCGCGGCGCCGGCGGCGGAGATCACCCGGTGGCTCGCCGGCGGCGACGCCGCAATTGCCACAGATATTACCGACGAGTAACCTATGGTTCAGGTCACACCGAGTTTGACCGCACGTCGAAAGGACTCTCCATGACGCAGGAACCCGCCCAGGACGAATTCGCGCGCTTCTCCGATCTCGCGGCCGAGGTGCCTGACGAGATCGTCACGCATTCCGCCACCGCCGACCACGCGCTGCCCGGCGGCCGCACGCTCGCGGTGATCACCCTCGACAACGGGCTCGACGCCAAGCGCCCCACGACCCTCGGGCCGAACTCCCTGATCGAGTTCGGCCGCGCCCTCGCCGCCCAGCGCGAGCGCGCCGCCCGGGGCGAGATCCACGGCGTCGCCGTCGTCGGCAAGCCCGGTTTCTTCGTCGCCGGCGCCGACCTGTCCACGGTCTCGACCCTGCGCGACAGCACTCTCGGCGGCCAGATGGCCGAGGTCGGGCACGCCGCCTACGCGATCCTCGCGGACCTGGGCGTCCCGACGTTCGCCTTCGTCAACGGCGTCGCCCTCGGCGGCGGCCTCGAGGTCGCGCTCGCCGCGAACTACCGGACGGTGGCCGCCGGCGCGAAGGGACTCGGCCTGCCGGAGGCCTTCATCGGCCTGGTCCCGGGCTGGGGCGGAACCTACCGCCTGCCCCGCCTGATCGGTCCCGAAGCGGCCCTGAAGCTCATGATCGAGAACCCGCTGAACAACAACCGCTCGCTGTCGGCCGCGCAGGCGCACGAGCTCGGCATCATGGATGCGCTCTTCGACGACGGGACGTTCCTGGAGGACTCCGTCGCCTGGGCGGCCTCCGTCCTGGACGGCGCCGAGGTGCCCCGCCCGCACGCCGTCGACCCGACGTCGCCGGAGGGGGCCGAGCGCTGGGACGCGGCCCTCGAGAAGGCCTCCGCGTTCGTCGAGGCCAAGATCTCCAACGCCGCGCCCGCTCCGTTGAAGGTGCTCGAGGTGATGAAGGCCGGCCAGCACCTGAGCCAGCCCGAGTCCGTCCGGCTCGAGGTCGACGCGCTCGTGGCCCTCATGGCATCGCACGAGTTCCACAACACCGTCTACGCGTTCCTCGACCTGGTCCAGAAGCGCGCCAAGCGCCCCGCCGGCGCCCCGGATGCGGCGCTGGCCCGCCCCGTGGAGCGCATCGGCGTCGTCGGCGCCGGCCTGATGGCGGGCCAGTTCGCGCTGCTGTTCGCCACGCAGCTGCGCGTCCCGGTGACGATCACGGACATCGACGCCGAACGCGTCGAACGCGGGCTGGCCTACATCCGCGGCGAGCTCGACAAACAGGTCGCCAAGGGCCGGATGCGCGCCGAGGACGCCGCCGCCGTGAAGGACCTCGTCGTCGGCACGACCGACAAGGCCGACTTCGCCGACGCCGACCTCGTCATCGAGGCCGTGTTCGAGGAGCTCGAGGTCAAGAAGAAGGTCTTCGCCGAGGTCGAGGCCGCGGTCTCCCCCGAGTGCATCCTGGCGACCAACACGTCGTCGCTCTCCGTGACCGAGATGACCGCGGACCTGGCCCACCCGGAGCGCGTCGTCGGATTCCACTTCTTCAACCCGGTGGCCGTCATGCCGCTGGTCGAGATCGTGGCCACCCCGGCGACGGGCGACGCCGTCGTCGCGACCGCCTTCGCGCTCGCCAAGGGCCTGCGCAAGACGGCCGTGCTGGTCCAGGACGCGGCCGCGTTCGTCGTCAACCGGGTCCTGCTGCGCCTCATGGGCGAGGTGCAGAACGCGTACGACGACGGCACGCCCGCGGACGTCGCGGATCGCGCCCTGCGGCCCATGGGCCTGCCGATGACGCCGTTCACGCTGCTCGCCATGGTGGGCCTGCCGGTCGCCCAGCACGTCATGGAGTCCCTGCACGCGGCCTTCGGCGACCGCTTCCGCGTCTCGTCGAACCTGCAGACGCTGATCGACCACCGGATCACCGGCCTGTGGCAGAAGGACGACGACGGCGCACCCGTAGTCCCCGACTCCACCACGGAGCTGCTCTCCTTCGGCGACTCGCCGTCGAGCTCCGGGGAGCTGCTGACCCGCACCCAGGACGCCCTCGCGGAGGAGATCGGGCTGCTGCTGGACGAGGGCGTCGTCGCGAGCGCCGAGGACGTGGACCTGTGCATGATCCTCGGCGCCGGCTGGCCGATGCACCTCGGGGGCATCACGCCCTACCTGGACCAGGTCGGCGCGTCCGAACGGGTCAACGGCCGGCGCTTCCACAGCTGATGCGCCCCGCACCCGTGCCCGCGGTATGCCGGATCGGTAAGCTGGCACCATGACCGATTCGACGCCCGCGGGCATCCGCCCCGCACTCTCCACCACGTCCCGCCGGCGCGTGCTCGCCGCCGCCCCCGTCGCCGGCGCGGCGGCCGCGCTGGCCGCGTGCTCGGCTCCCGCCGAGCCCCAGGCCGTTCCGACCGCCGGCACCGAGGCCGAACCGCACGTCGTGGCAGCGGTTTCCGACCTGCCGCGCGGGTCGAAGCTCTCGGTCGAGATCGACGGGCGGAACTACCTGCTCTTCCGGCCGAGCGAGACCGACGTCCTCGCCTACCGGGCGCTGTGCACGCACCAGGGCTGCCAGGTGATGGTCGGCGAGGCCGAGGCCTTCCAGTGCCCGTGCCACAACTCCGAGTTCTCCCCCGAGGACGGCGCGGCGATCGCCGGCCCGGCCGACGATCCGCTCGAGCGCTTCGCCGCCGAGATCGACGGCGACGACGTCGTCGTCTTCGTCTAGGGTCCGTTCGGCGCCGCGCGTTCCAGCCGGGTGGTGCGGTGGGCCACGGCGGCCGCGAACGGCTCGTCGTGGGTGCTCAGCAGCACGGCGGCGCCCGTCTCCAGCGCGTACCGGATCGCGTCGACCAGGTGGCGCCGGCCGCCGGCGTCGAGCGCAACGGTCGGCTCGTCGAGCAGCAGCACCCTCGGGCGTCGCACCAGCACCGACGCCAGCGCCACGAGGCGCCGCTGGGAGGCCGGCAGCTCGTACGGGTGCGTCCCGGCGACCCCCGCCAGGCCGAGCCGCCCCAGCACCTCCGCGACGGCGGGATTCCGCCGCCCGCCGCGCAACCCGAACCCGACCTCGCGTTCGACCGTTCGCTCGAAGAGCTGGTCCGCCGGGTTCTGCAGCAGCAGCCCCGGCTCCTCGACGCGCAGGCGGCCGCCCTCGGGCCGCAGCAGGCCCGCCGCGGCCTTGAGCACGGTCGTCTTCCCGGACCCGTTGGGCCCGAGCAGCGCCGCGCACGTGCCTGCGTCCGCGTGCAGGCTCAGCCCGTCGACGGCGGGCGCCGCCGCGGACGGGTAGCGCAGGCGCACCCGCTCGAACTCGAGCAGCGCCTCGCCGGCGGCCGGCCCGGCCGGCACCGGCGCGGGAGCCCCGGTTCCGACGAGGACGCCGCACTCCTCCGCCGCCCCGCGCACCTCGGAAGGCGCCCCGGAAGCCGCCGCCCGGCCACCGGAGAGCACGTGCACCGTGCGCGCCCGCGTGACCAGCTCGTCGAATGCGTGGGACATGACGACCACCGCCGTCCCCCGCTCGCGCAGCCGGGATATCAGCCCGTCGACCTCTGCGCGCGCGTCGGCGTCGAGCCCCGCCAGGGGCTCGTCCAGCACGACGGCGCCGGGGTCCGCCACCGCCAGCGCGGCGATGGCCACGAGCCGCTCCTGCCCTCCGGAGAGCCGCTCGGGGGACGCGTCGAGCAGATGGGCGATCCCCAGCTCGCCGGCGACCGACTCGACGGCGGCGAGCATCCTCGAGCGCGGCGTCCCGGCGTTCTCGAGGCTGAACGCGAGCTCCTCGCGCACGGTGGCGCGCACCCCGGAGAGGTAGTGGCGGGCGTCCTGAGGCAGCATCCCGACGCGCCTCGCCCACGCCGCCACGTCGATGCGCGGCGCGTGGTCGGCGTCGAAGACCACCTGCTGGCCGTCGAGGCCCAGCCGCCCGCTCAGCCGGTCGTCGTCGTGCCCGCCACCGGGGGCCGGCCCCCGGGACCCGCGCGGCAGCAGGCCGGCCAGGACGGCCCCGAGCGTGGACTTGCCGCTCCCGGCGGCCCCGACGATCCCGGTCAGGGAGCCGGCGGAGATGTCCACCGCGAGGCCGGAGAGCGCGTCGACCCCGGCGGCCGCATACCGGAAGGACCCGATCTCGGCGCGCACGACCCCGCTCATGCCCCGCCCGCCGGAAGCAGGACGGGGACCCCGAGCACCGCCACAGGTCCGACGACGGCGGCGGCGAGCGCGAGGCGCCGCACCCGCCGCTGGGCGGTCGAGTCGGGCACCCGGCGCAACCGGGTCACGCGCGAGCGCGGCGGGAAGCCGCGGGCGGCCAGATGCGGCGCCCGGTCGGCGGCGTCGTGGACCGAGGAGAGCACGAGCGGCACGGCGCGCAGCCGCAGCCGGGTCCACCAGCCGGACGGGCCGCGGCCGGCGCGGGCGCCGCGCAGCGTCTGCGCCTCGCCGATCGCGCGCTGGCGGGCCGCCAGCTGCGGCAGCAGCGAGAGGGTCGCCGCGACGAGGTAGCCGACCTGCGGCGGCGCGGGCGAGGAGTCGACGGCGGCGACGAGGTCGTGCGTGTCGACGAGCAGCGCGCACAGCAGCCCGGCGACCACGAGGACTGCCAGGCGCGCCCCGAGCCCGGCGGCGGTCTCCAGGCCCTCGGAGGTGACGCGCAGCGGCCCGGCCGCGGCGATCACGTGCTCGCCGGCGCGGCCCGCGAGCCCGTGGATGATCAGCTGCGATCCCCACGCCGGCGCGAGGATCGCGAGCGAAGCGACCGCGAGGCGCGCCAGCACCCCGGCGGCCGCGGCGAGCGCGAGGCACCCGAGCACGACGGCGAGGCTGACCCACCAGGTGCCGAGCGCCGTCGTCGTGGTGACCACGGCGGCGGCGACGGCGAGCGGGGTGAACGGGTGCAGGCGGGCGGCGGAGAGCACGGGCGGGCCGGGCTACCCGGCGGCGCGGCGGCCGAGGACGCGGTGGCGCCGCACGAAGTCGAAACGGGAGGTCAGGCGGGCCGGCAGCGCGTAGACGAGCAGGGCCACGACCAAAAAGACGATCGCCTTGTCTCCCGGGTCGGAGAGGAGCGCCTGCTTGGTGACGGCGCCCAGCAGCGAGTCGCCCATGGCCCGGAACGCGCCGACCAGGGCGCCGGTGCCGACGCCGGCGGTGCCGCCGAAGACGAAGGCGGCCACCGGCGCGGAGACCACGCCGGCCAGCACGCCGGCGACGAGGCCCGCGACCGGGGCCAGGTACACGCGGCGCACCGCGCCGATGCGGGCGGCCGTCCCGGCGAGGAACCCGACGAGGGCGGCGCCGGCGGCGAACGGCAGCACGGTCGGGTTGAACAGCGACCAGACCAGGGTGCCGAGGATGCCGGTGGCCGCACCGGCACGGCGGCCGGCGAGGAACCCGACGAGCACTGTGCCGATCGAGTCCAGGTAGAGCGGGATCATGACGGACCCGACGAACTGGCCGAGCACGATGTTCAGCGCCAACGCGATCGGGATGAGCGTCAGCGCGGCCGGCGGCAGCTGCGGCAGCGCCGCGGCGAGCAGCAGGAGCGCGGCGGCGAGGTAGGCCCCGAACGTGGCGAGGGCGACGCCCTGGCCGATCCCGTCCACGAGGCCCGCCGGCTGGGTGGCCACGAGGGCCGCGTACGTCCCGGCCAGCAGGACGATGCCGAGCGCTGTCAGGAGGCGGCCGCGGCCGCGCCGGGTCTGGTCGGCGGCGGGCAGGGTCAGGGGGTGCGACATAGGGGTGTTCCTCACGGGGGCAGCATGCGGGTGATGCCGGCGGATCGTTGCCGGGAGGGCCCTATGTCACCTCGGGCCGATCCACGATTCTAGCCGATCGCCGGGCCCGCTGCAGGTCCGCCGCCTCCCTGTTCCCCGACGCGGCGCGCCAGGGCGCCGGTGCGCCGGACGAGCTCCGCGAAGCCGGCCGGCGGGTCGTTCCAGGAGACCACGTGCGCGTTCGCCGGCCGGTCCCGCAGGCCGCGGAAGTCGGCCACGGTGGTGCCGAAGAGCAGCGGCGATTCCGTCTCCACGTCGACGTCCGCCTCGCGGGTGCGGTAGTCGAGCGTCCCCGCGGCGACCCCGGCGGCGAAGTAGTCGTGCACGTGCGCGATGTACCCCTGGTCGTAGTGCCGGTGGAACTCGAAGTAGAAGCGCAGGGCGTCGGAGAGGTACCGCACCAGCGGGTTCGACGCCGTGCTGCGCGAGCCCTCCGGGTCGGCCGGCAGGACCCGTTCGGCCTCGGCGCACCCGGCGGCCTCGGCGAGCTCGCCCACCAGGGACGGCTGCATCTCGTAGCGCTCCGTCGTGTCCAGGGAGCACAGGACCGGCAGCTTCCCGGCCTCGAGCCCCGCGCCGGCCGCGGCCGTGTAGGCGGCGAACACCTCCTTCGCGGCGTGCGGGTCCACGTGCGTGTTCCACTCGGCGGTCGGCGTCGTATTCCCCTGGTGGTAGAAGGCGCCGCCCATGATGACGACCCGCTTCAGCAGCCACGGCAGCTCGGGTTCGGCGCGCAGCGCGTGCGCGAAGTTCGTCAGCGGCGCGGTGAGCAGGGCGGTCAGCTCCCCCGGGTTCGCCCGGGCGGCGCGGATCCAGTGCGCGACGGCGTCGTCGGCCCCCGTCGTCGTCCCGTCCGCCGCCTGTCCCGGCGGGGCGGCGAGCTCCGCGTAGCCCACGCCCTGGGGGCCGTGGGTCTCGGGCGTCGTGACGAGCGGGATCTGCAGCGGCTCCCGCGCGCCGATCAGCACGGGCACGTCGGGGCGGCCGCAGAGCGCGAGCAGGGCGCGGTTGTTGGCGGCGACCTGCTCGACGCCGACGTTGCCCGGCGTGCTGGTGACGGCGACGAGCTCGACGTGCTCGCACGCGGCCAGGTAGGCCAGCGCGAGGGCGTCGTCGATGCCGGTGTCGTTGTCGAGAAGGATCCTCACGCGCTCGGGCAGGTCGGGCATCTCAGAACAGCGCGATCTTCTCGGGGGCCGGGAAGATCTCGTCGAGTTCGGCCAGGTCCTCCACCGAGGGCGCCCAGGAGGCGGCCGCGGCGTTCTGCACGATCTGCTCGGGGCGGGTGGCGCCGGCGATCACGCTGGAGACGGCCGGGCGGGACGCGAGCCAGGAGAACGCGACGGTCAGCTCGTCGAGACCGCGGGCGGCGGCGAAGTCCCCGAAGCGGCGCAGCTGCTCCCAGTCGGCGGCGGCGAGCTTGTCCTCGCGGGAGGCGAGCCGGCTGCCCTCCGGCGCCCGGCCGGAGGAGTACTTGCCCGTCAGCAGGCCGGAGGCGAGGGGGAAGTACGGGAGCACCCCGAGCCCGAACGCCTCCGCCGCCGGCAGGACCTCTAGTTCGGCCCGGCGGTCGATCAGGTTGTAGTGGGACTGGCTGGAGACGAATCGGTTCGTCCCCCTCATCCGGGCGGTGAATTCCGCCTCCGCGATCTGCCAGCCGGCCCGGTTCGAGTGGCCGATGTAGCGGATCTTGCCGGCCCGCACGGCGTCGTCGAGGGCGGCGAGCGTCTCCTCGACGGGCGTGGCCGGATCAGGCGTGTGGAACTGGTAGAGATCGATGTAGTCCGTCCCGAGCCGACGCAGCGAGGCGTCCACCGCGCGGGTGACGTAGCGGCGCGATCCCCGCGCCGAGAAGTCCGCCCCGTTGGCCCCGCGCAGATCCATCCCGAACTTGGTGGCGACCACGACGTCGTCGCGCGCCGACCCCAGGGCCGCGCCCAGGCGCCGCTCCGAGAGGCCCGGCTCGGCGCCGTAGTTGTCGGCGGTGTCGAACAGCGTCACCCCGGCCTCGACCGCGGCCCGGACGACGACGTCCGCGCCCTCCTGCGTCTCGGTCGCCGACCCGGCGCGGCCGAGGTTGTTGCAGCCCAGTCCGACGGTCGACACGGTCAGGCCCGAGGCCCCCAGCTGACGGTATTCCATGGTTCTCCTTGTGCGTCGCGGCGTGTGCCCCCAGCCTAGTCAGTCACGGCCTGTGCATAGTCATTCACAGTTACGCATAAAAATTGTTTTTCGGGCGGAAACCGCCTAGGCTGTGGTGCATGTCAAAAGTCCTCACCTCCCTCCCCGTCGGCGAACGCGTCGGCATCGCCTTCTCCGGCGGCCTGGACACGTCCGTCGCCGTCGCCTGGATGCGCGACAAGGGCGCCATCCCCTACACCTACACCGGCGACCTCGGCCAGTACGACGAGACGAACATCGACTCGATCCCGGGCCGCGCCGTCGAGTACGGCGCTGAGAAGTCGTGCCTGGTCGACTGCAAGCCGCTGCTCGTCGAGGAGGGCCTCGTCGCCCTCGCGTGCGGCGCGTTCCACATCCGCACCGGCGGCAAGCCCTACTTCAACACCACCCCGCTCGGGCGCGCGGTGACCGGCACGCTGCTGGTCCAGGCCATGCGCAACGACGGCGTGGACGTCTGGGGCGACGGCTCCACCTACAAGGGCAACGACATCGAGCGGTTCTACCGCTACGGGCTGATGGCCAACCCGAACCTGCGCATCTACAAGCCGTGGCTCGACCCCCAGTTCGTGCACGAGCTCGGCGGGCGCCAGGAGATGAGCGAGTGGATGACCGCGCACGGCTTCCCGTACCGCGACTCCGCCGAGAAGGCGTACTCCACCGACGCCAACATCTGGGGCGCCACCCACGAGGCCAAGACGCTCGAGTACCTCGACACCTCGCTGGAGACCGTCGAGCCGATCATGGGCGTGAAGTTCTGGGACGACTCGGTCGAGATCGCCACCGAAGAAGTCACCATCGACTTCGAGGCCGGCCGCCCGGTCGCCATCAACGGCACCGAGTACTCCGACGCCGTCGCCCTCGTGATGGAGGCCAACACCATCGGCGGCCGCCACGGCCTGGGCATGACGGACCAGATCGAGAACCGCATCATCGAGGCCAAGTCCCGCGGCATCTACGAGGCACCGGGCATGGCGCTGCTGCACATCGCGTACGAGCGCCTGCTCAACGCGATCCACAACGAGGACACCGTGGCGACCTACCACGAGCAGGGCCGCCGCCTCGGCCGCCTGATGTACGAGGGCCGCTGGCTGGACCCGCAGTCCCTCATGCTGCGCGAGTCGATCCAGCGCTGGGTCGGCTCCGCCGTCACCGGCTCGGTCACCCTGCGCCTGCGCCGCGGCGACGACTACACGATCGCCAACACCACCGGGCCGGCCCTGAGCTACCACCCGGAGAAGCTCTCGATGGAGCGCGTGGGCGACGCCGCCTTCGGCCCGATCGACCGCATCGGCCAGCTCACCATGCGCAACCTCGACATCGCCGATTCGCGCACCCGCCTCGAGCAGTACTCGAAGTCGGGCCTGGTCGGCGGCACCACGAGCGATCTCATCGGCGACATGGAGGCCGGCGGCGCCGACGCCATCACGGGCGGCA
Source organism: Zhihengliuella salsuginis (assembly GCF_014651715.1). Taxonomy (GTDB): domain Bacteria; phylum Actinomycetota; class Actinomycetes; order Actinomycetales; family Micrococcaceae; genus Zhihengliuella; species Zhihengliuella salsuginis. The sequence continues at coordinate 117,345 of NZ_BMXK01000002.1, read as the reverse complement.
CCCGGATCTCCGAGGACGACCGCGCTGCCGACGAGGCCCTCGAGCGCGCCTCGTTCGACACCGGCACGGACTAGTCCCCGGCCAGAGACGAAAACGCTCCCCGCGCCGCCTGCACTGCAGGCGGCGCGGGGAGCGTTTTCTCGTTGCGGCGGCTGATCAGTCGACGCTGAACGGCTTCGGCGGGCTCGGGTGCTTCTGCTTCAATGCCGTCGGCTCCCCGAACGGTGCGATGCCGATGCGCAGCTTCGACAGGTCGAGGTCGTGCTCGCGTACGGCCGCCTTGAGCGCCGGCACCACCTTCTTGGGGTCCGGGGTGAGGATGTGCAGGTTCAGGGTCCCGGTGCCGAAGGTGGTCTCCTCGATCGTGCCGAGCCCGCGCCAGGCGAGGTGCCCGGTCAGGACCTGCACGGCCGTGTCGCGCAGGCGCTCGGCGTAGGCGCCGCCGGTCTTGGCCGGCCACTGGGCGATCGCCCAGAACTGCTCCTCGGCCGGGAGCTCGGCGTAGCCGTCCTCGGCGCACTGGGCCTCGAACGCGGCCAGCAGCGAGGCGCCGGTCTCCTCGTCGACGTTCTTGACGTCCTTCGTCGTCGACATGTGGCCGACCGCGCCGTGGTTGATCACGAACTGGCCCGCCTCCTCGTTCTCGTACGCCTCGAACCAGGCCTCGCGGAAGTCGAGACTGCCGTCGTCGTTGCGGCGGAACGTGCGGATGATCGCCATTTTTCTCCTCAGGTGGGTGTCTGCGGGCGGGTGGATCCCGTCTGCATCGAATCTCTAGCGGGCGGACGACGGCGCCGCGGACCGGGCGGCATCGAACCAGTCCTGCGCCGCGGCGGCGATCCGCGTGTCTGCATCGGCGGCGAACACGCCGCGCCCCTCGCGCACGGCGGCCAGGAGCTCGTCGGCCGCGGGCCGCAGACGGTCCACCAGCCAGTCGGGGTATCCGTAGCGGAGCGTGTGCTCGTCGAACTCGTCCTCGTCGTCGATGAACGCCTCGGCGTCGACCGTGCCGACCACGTCCAGGTCCATGTCGACGGAGTGGATCTCCCAGCCCGAAGGGGCCAGCGGGCGCCACCCGATCGCCGTCGAGACGTCGATGTAGACGCGCATCGCCTCCGGGTGGCCCTCGTCGTAGAAGGTCGCGACCCAGTCGCCGGTCCGCACGCCCGAGCCGCTCCCCGCCCCGTCGCCGTCCTGGTGCGGGAAGAGGCAGACGGCGTCGGAGTCGGCGAAGAACCCCGCCCCGGGCCGGGCGACGAACGATCCGGCGGGCTGGAAGATCCAGTGCCCCGCGGCGTCGGCGCCCAGGTAGACACCCGGCACGACCCAGTGCGGGCCGGCGTCGTACTTCCACGCCCGCGCGACCACGAGATCGCCGGCCGCGATCGCCCCGGGCGCCGGCACCGCGTCGGCCGGGAACGGGGCGGGGATCGGCGGGCGGGGTGCGCTCACAGCTGCGGCAGCTGTCCGGTGGGCAGGTCCTGGCCCTCGAGGGGGCGCGCGAACGGGACCTTGGTGCCCAGGACCTGTGCGAGGGTGTCGTGCGCGACCTGCTGGGCGGTCACGCCCACCCGGGCGAGGACCTCGCTGCGCGAGCCGTGGGCGAGGAACTCGACCGGCAGACCGACCTCGTTGAGCGCCGTGTCGACGCCGGCCTCGCGCATGTCCTGGCGGATCCGGCCGCCCACGCCGCCGGCCTTGACGCCGTCCTCGAGACAGACGACGATCCGGTGCCGGGCGGCCAGCGAGACGATCGAGCGCGGGACGGGCAGCACCCAGCGCGGGTCGACCACGGTCGAGCTGATGCCCTGGTCCTCGAGCCGGACGGCGACGTCCAGGGCCATCTCCGCCATCGACCCGACGGCGACGATCAGGACGTCGCGCTCGTCGCGGCCCTCGCGCTGCTCCGGCTTGGCCGTGCCCCGCCGGGCGAGGACGTCGACGCCGTCGGAGAGCCGCTCCAGCGCGCGGAGCGGCGCGCCGACGCTGCCCTTGGAGAACCGGACGACGGTCGGGGCGTCGTCGACGGCAACCGCCTCGCGCAGCTCCTCGCGCAGCGTGTCGGCATCGCGCGGCGCGGCGATGTGCATGCCCGGGACCGACTGCAGCAGCGAGAGGTCCCACATGCCGTGGTGGCTGGGGCCGTCGGGGCCCGTGACGCCGGCCCGGTCGAGGACCACGGTGACGCCGGCCTTGTGCAGGGCCACGTCCATCAGCAGCTGGTCGTAGGCGCGGTTCAGGAACGTCGCGTACATCGCCACCACCGGGTGCATCCCGCCGAAGGCCAGGCCCGCGGCACTGGTCAGCGCGTGCTGCTCGGCGATGCCGACGTCGATCACGCGGTCCGGGTGCTTCTCCGCCATCTTCTTCAACCCGACGGGGATGAGCATGGCGCCGGTGATGCCGACGATGTCCGCGCGCTCGTCCGCGATCGATGCGATCTCGTCGCCGAAGACGCTGGTCCAGGACTGCTTCGAGGGCGTCTCGACGGGTTCGCCCGTCGTCGGGTCGATGACGCCGACGGCGTGGAACTGGTCGGCCTCGTGCGCCCGGGCGGGGGCGTAGCCCCGGCCCTTCTCGGTGAGCGCGTGGACGATCACCGGCCCCTCGTAGGCGCGCGCCTGCTGGAGTGCCTCCTCCACGCTGGCCTGGTTGTGGCCGTCGATGGGCCCGATGTACTTGAGTCCGAGATCCTCGAAGAGTCCCTGCGGAGCCCACCAGTCCTTGATGCCCTTCTTGGCCGCATGCAGGGACTTGTAGGCGAACTTGCCGACGGTCCCGCCGCTCTGCAGCCGGTGCTTGACCTTGTCGAGCGTCTCCTCGTAGGCCTGCGAGGTCCGGAACTTGTCGAGCGTCATCTGCCGCAGACCGGCGAGCTGGTTCGCGAGGCCGCCGATCGTCGGCGCGTACGACCGGCCGTTGTCGTTGACGACGATGACGAGCTTGCGCTCCTTGTCGGCAGCGATGTTGTTCAGGGCCTCCCAGGCCATGCCCCCGGTCAGCGCGCCGTCGCCCACCACGGCGACGACGTAGCGGTCCGACTCCCCCGAGAGGACGCGGGCACGCGAGATCCCCTCCGCCCAGGAGAGGGAGCTGGAGGCGTGGGACGACTCGACGATGTCGTGCACGGACTCGGAGCGGTCGGGGTAGCCGGCGATCCCTCCCTGCTGGCGCAGCGTGCCGAAGTCCTGCCTGCCGGTGACGAGCTTGTGCACGTAGGACTGGTGCCCGGTGTCGAAGACGATCGAGTCCTTGGGCGAGTCGAAGACGCGGTGGATGCCCAGCGTCAGCTCGACGACGCCCAGGTTGGGCCCCAGGTGTCCGCCCGTGCGGGCGACGTTGGCGACGAGGAATCGGCGGATCTCCTCAGCGAGGGCGACGGTCTGCTCGTCGTCCAGCGCGCGCAGGTCGTCCGGTTCGCCAATGGCCTCCAGCAGTGACACTCGTCTTCCTTTCGCCGTCGACTTCTCCAATGCTCCGCCGCCGGTCTGCGGCCACGGTTGCTTTCCGTCAATCCTAACCGCCCGCGGCCGGCGGCGCGGTCTCCGGGGCGTCCGCGAACGTCGTCGACAGCCTCCGGTAGGAGCGCGAGCAGAGCGCCGCCGCCCCCAGACCGATGGACGCGAGACCCGAGACCAGGAACACGAGGGCGATGCCGCGCGCATCGCCCGCACCCAGCAGCGGGCCCCACGCCTGCCGGCCGTCGGCCGAGTCCATGTAGGGGATGATCCAGAATTCGGCCAGCGGAGCGATGAGGAAGGCCGTGATGGGCGCCGCCGCGGCCTCGAAGGTCATCGCGAATCCGAAGACCCTCCCCTGGACCGCGTACGGCACGACCTTCTGGATCACGGTCTGCTCGGCCGCCTCGATGGCCGGGATGAGCATCATGAAGACCCAGATGCCGACGGCGAAGAGCCACCACCACTCGCGAATCGTGAACGTGGCCCCCAGGACGCCCGTGCAGACCACCAGGATCAGCAGCGTGCGGATCGGGTTGGCGCCGAGGCCGAATCTGGCCACCACGCCGCCGCCGATGAGGAAGCCGGTCGCCGTGATGCCCAGGACCAGACCCCAGACCTCCACGGGGAAGATCGTCAGCCCGTAGGGGTCCATGAGCGCCATGAAGACGCCGCCGGTGAGATTGTTCAGGGTCGTGAACAGGATCAGCGCGAACAGGCCCCGGGTCGCGCGCACGGCCGCGATGCCGGCCCGCAGCTCGGAGAAGCTCTCCCGCTGCGCCGCGCGGACGATGTCCGGCTCGGGGATTCTGAGCGCCAACAGGTGCGCCAGCACGGCGGTGCAGGCAACGAGAGCGATGACGATCGTCCCGCCCATGCCGAGTATGCCGATCGACAGGCCGCTGAAGACCGAGGTGACCATGAAGGCGAGGCCCTGCACGGTCCCGACGAACCCGTTGGCGTTCGCGCGGCGGTCCGGTGCCACGAGGAGGGTGACCGTGGTCGACAGTGCGATGTTGCGCAGCTGCTCGACGACGGCCCCGATCAGGACGATGCCGGCGAACAGCCAGAACCAGATCCCGGTCAGGTCCAGAAGCGCGGTCTCCGGCAGCAGCAGGAACATCGTCCCCGCCAGCCCGAAGCAGAGCACGGTGAAGAGGGTGGACCCGACCATCACCGCGTGCTTCCGGTACCGGTCCACGAGCACTCCGAAGAGGAGTCCGAAGAAGGCCACGAGGAGCATGTAGGCCCCGCCGATGACCCCGGTCGCCAGGACGGAGCGGGTCTCGAGGTAGACCCAGAACGTCAGGCCGAACCAGAGATAGCTCGTGATGACGTTGGCGCACGCCGTATTGACCAGGACGTGCATGAACGTGCGGTGCCCGGGGCCGTGCGGCATCGTCGCCGAGGCCCGATCGCCGGTTCGGCCGGTGCTCTTCGGGGAACGCGCGTCCTGCGCCATGGACTCAGAATAGTTCCTCTGGACCCGCCCGGACAGGCCGCGGGCCGTACCCGTTCCCGCTTCGGGACCGAACGCCGCTGGGGCGGGCACCGGTTTCCCGGTGCCCGCCCCAGCGGTTGGTCGATCTGCGCCTAGTTCGCGGAGATCTGGCGCAGCACGTACTGCAGGATGCCGCCGTTGCGGTAGTAGTCGGCCTCGCCCGGAGTGTCGATGCGGACGACCGCGTCGAACTCGACCGTCTGACCGTCGGCCTTGGCGGCTGCGACCTTCAGCGTCTGCGGGACGGAGCCGTTGTTCAGCTCCGTGATACCGGTGATGTCGAAGGACTCCGTGCCGTCCAGGCCCAGCGAGTCAGCCGACTCGCCCGCCGGGAACTGCAGCGGCAGAACGCCCATGCCGATGAGGTTCGAACGGTGGATGCGCTCGAACGACTCCGTGATCACGGCCCGCACACCCAGCAGCGCGGTGCCCTTGGCCGCCCAGTCGCGGGACGAGCCCGAGCCGTACTCCTTGCCGCCGAGGACGACCAGCGGGGTGCCGGCCTCCTTGTAGTTCTGCGCCGCGTCGTAGACGTAGGCCTGCGGCGCGCCCTCCTGGCTGAAGTCGCGCGTGAACCCGCCCTCGACACCGTCGAGCAGCTGGTTCCGGATGCGGATGTTCGCAAACGTTCCACGGATCATGACCTCGTGGTTGCCACGGCGCGAGCCGTAGGAGTTGAAGTCCTTGCGGTCCACCCCGTTCTCCAGCAGGTAGCGGCCCGCCGGGGTCTCCGACTTGAAGGAACCGGCCGGGGAGATGTGGTCGGTGGTGACCGAATCGCCCAGCTTCAGCAGCACGCTCGCACCCTCGATGTCCTTCACGGCATCCGGCTGCGCCTTCATGCCCTCGAAGTACGGGGGCTTGCGCACGTAGGTGGAGTCCTCGGCCCAGGAGAACGTGTCCCCGGCCGGGGTGTCCAGCGCCTTCCAACGGTCGTCTCCGTCGAAGACCCCGTCGTAGCCCTTGGCGAACATGCCCTCGTCGATCGACTTCGCGATGGTGTCCTCGACCTCGAGCGGGGACGGCCAGATGTCGCGCAGGAAGACGTCGTTGCCCTCGGCGTCCTGGCCCAGCGCATCGGCTTCGAAGTCGAAGTCCATGGTGCCGGCCAGCGCGTACGCGATGACCAGCGGCGGCGAGGCCAGGTAGTTCATCTTCACGTCCGGGTTGATGCGGCCCTCGAAGTTGCGGTTGCCCGAGAGCACCGCGGTGGCCGCCAGATCGTTGGCCTGCACGGCCTCCGAGATCTCCGGCTCGAGCGGACCCGAGTTGCCGATGCAGGTGGCGCAGCCGTAGCCGACGATGAAGAAGCCGAGCTTCTCCAGGTACGGCGTCAGCCCCGACTTGTCGTAGTAGTCGGTGACGACCTTCGAGCCCGGTGCGACCGAGGTCTTCACCCACGGCTTCGAGGTCAGGCCCTTGTCGACGGCGTTGCGCGCCAGCAGCGCCGCCGCCAGCATCACCGACGGGTTCGACGTGTTGGTGCACGAGGTGATCGAGGCGATCGAGACCAGACCGTGGTCGAGGGTGAACTCGCGGCCGTCCTCCATCTTGACCTCCACCGCCTTCGACGGACGGCCGACGTTCAGCGCGTCGGAGTCGTCGCCGGAGTAGTTGTGGATGTCCTGGCGGAACTGCTCCTTGGCGTTCGTCAGCTCGATGCGGTCCTGGGGACGCTTCGGGCCGGCGATCGAGGGGACCACGCTGGACAGGTCCAGCTCGAGGTACTCCGAGAAGCGCAGCTCGTGCGCGGGGTCGTGCCAGAGGCCCTGCTCCTTGGCGTACGCCTCGACGAGGGCGACGTTCTCCTCGCTGCGCCCGGTCAGGCGCAGGTAGTCCAGCGTCACCTCGTCGATCGGGAACATGGCCGCCGTGGAGCCGAACTCCGGGGACATGTTGCCGATGGTCGCACGGTTGGCCAGCGGCACCGCGGCCACGCCCTCGCCGTAGAACTCGACGAACTTGCCGACCACGCCGTGCTTGCGCAGCATCTCGGTGATCGTCAGCACCACGTCGGTCGCGGTCGCGCCCGCCGGGATGGACCCGGAGAGCTTGAAGCCGACCACGCGCGGGATCAGCATCGACACGGGCTGGCCCAGCATCGCGGCCTCGGCCTCGATGCCGCCGACGCCCCAGCCCAGCACGCCCAGGCCGTTGACCATGGTGGTGTGGGAGTCGGTGCCGACGCAGGTGTCCGGGTAGGCGCGCAGCTTGCCGTCGACCTCGCGGGTCATCACGGTGCGCGCCAGGTACTCGATGTTGACCTGGTGCACGATGCCCGTTCCCGGGGGGACGACCTTGAAGTCGTCGAACGCGGTCTGGCCCCAGCGCAGGAACTGGTACCGCTCGCCGTTGCGCTGGTACTCGATCTCCATGTTGCGCTCGAGCGCGCCGGCATTGCCGAACGCGTCGATCTGCACGGAGTGGTCGATCACCATCTCGGCCGGAGCCAGCGGGTTCACGCGCGAAGCGTCGCCCCCGAGCTCCTTGACGGCCTCGCGCATCGTCGCCAGATCGACCACACAGGGAACACCCGTGAAGTCCTGCATGATCACACGCGCCGGGGTGAACTGGATCTCGGTGTCCGGCTGGGCGTTCTCATCCCAACCGGCCAGAGCACGAACGTGCTCGGCCGTGATGTTCGCACCGTCTTCGGTGCGAAGCAGGTTCTCCAGCAGAACCTTCAGGCTGTACGGAAGGCTGTCGGCGCCTTCAACGGCGTTCAGCCGAAAAATTTCATATTCCTTGCCACTGACGTCAAGAACGCCCTTGGCTCCAAAGCTGTCCACATTGCTCATTGGGACTCCTCTCGCCAGATTTTCATCTTTGTTGCACGCACTATCTGGCGCCAGTTAGGAAACCCTAACCAACACAAGATGGATGGTTCGCGGCAGAGCTGCGCCCCAGTCTATCGGTTCACGTGCGCCGCGCCTCAGGGTTACGCCCGGGCGAAGTGCCCGACCGTCTCCAGGTGGTGCGTGTTCGGGTACAAATCGAAGACCCTCGCTGTGACCAGCTCGTATCCGCGACGCCGAAGATCCGCGGCATCACGGGCGAAGGACGCCGGATCGCACGAGACGTAGGCGATCGTCGCCGGCTGCGCCTGCGCGATCAGCTCCACGGCCCGCTTGCCGGCTCCCGCGCGTGGCGGATCCAGGACGACGGCGTCAAGCCGGCGGGTGCCCCGCCCGCCGGACAGCCGCTGGAGCTGCCCGCGTAATGTGCGCTCCACGCGCCCCTGGGCGATCACCGCCTGCCGGTGCTCGTGGAGATTGCGCCGCGCATCCTTGCTCGTGCCCGGCGCCCCCTCGATCGAGAGCACGCGGCCGCCAGAGCCCACCCGCTCGGCCAGCGGCAGGGTGAAGAGGCCGGCCCCGGCGTACAGGTCCGCGACCGTCTGCCCCGGCTCCGGCGCGACGATCCCGAGCACCGCGTCGGTCAGCGTCGCCGGCGCGGCGCGGTGGATCTGCCAGAACCCCTCCCCCGTCACCCGGAACTGGTAGTCGTCGCCGGACGCCAGCTCCACCGATTCGGAGAGCCAGGTGCGGCCGGAGATGCGCTGCAGCGCGCCCCGGCCGTCGGCTGCGGCCCCTCCCTCCTGCGTCAGCACGGACACCGAGGCGCTGTCCGGCAACTGCGACGCCACGCGGCGGGCGGCGCGCCGGACGCCGGCCGCGTCGGCCGCCGCAGCGGACGGGACCAGCAGCACCAGGGTCTCGTCGCCGCCGGCCGGGGCCGCGATCTCGACGCGTTCGAAGCCGGAGAAATCCGCGTCCCACGGGCTCAGCCGCTGGATCTCCTCGCTGGCCAGCGGCATCGACGAGAGGGCGACGAGGTCGTCGCTGCGATGCGGGTGCATCGCGAGCCGCCCGTCCGCGTCCACGGCGAAAGCCATCCGCGTCCGCCAGAAGCGTCCCAGCCCGTCCTCCTCTCCAGCGGCCTCGACCCCCGCGAATCCCAGCGCGGAGACGTCGATCGAGGCGGCGCGCTCGAGGTGCTCCGCGAACACCTCGCCCTTGAGCCGCCGCTGGGCCTCGAGTCGGATGTGCCCGAACTCGGCACCGCCGGCGGCCGGACGCCCGGATCGGGCCGCCGCGAGGGCGTCGGCCTGGTCCCAGACGTGGTCCTGCCGGTCGGCACTGGCGTCGAGCACGTCGACGACGTCGGCGCGCCAGAACCGGGCGCCGTCGTCGTGCTCGGTCAGGCGCGCCAGCACCCGCTCGCCCGGCAGCGCGTGCCGGACGAAGACGACGCGGCCCTGGTGGCGGGCCACGAAGTGGCCGCCGTGGGCGACCGGGCCGATCGTGAGCTCGACGACCGGTGCGGGCTCGGGGGCGGCAGGCTGGTTCACTGGGGGTCCTTGCTCGGGTCGGTGGGAGGGGTCGTGCCGAAGTCGTTGTCGAAGAGCGCGCGGCCGTGGGTGTCCGCCGAGAGCTGCCAGGGAACGGACGCGACGACGACGCCCGGCTCGAAGTGCAGGCGCGCCTTGATGCGCAGGGCCGTCTGGTTGTGCACCAGCTGCTCCCACCAGCGGCCGACGACGTACTCCGGCACGTAGACCACGACGAGGTCCCGCGGGGAATCGCGCTTGATGCCCTTGATGTAGTCCAGCAGCGGCGGAGCGACCTCGCGGTAGGGCGAGGCGAGGACCGTCAGCGGGACGGGGATGCGCAGCTCGTTCCACTTCTCGATCGTCCGCTGGGTCCGCTCCTCCTCGGTGTCGACGACGATCGCATCGAGCTTCGAGGGGCGCGAGGCCCGGGCGAACGCGAGCGCCCGCAGGACCGGTTTGCGCACCGAGGAGACGAGGATCAGGGCGTGCACGCGGGCCGGGAGCGCCTTCGCCTCCGCGTTCGGATCGATGGCGAGCTCCCGGTCGACGGCCTCGTAGTGGCGGTGCAGCGAGAACATGATGAGGTACAGCAGCCCGATCGCCGCGACGGCCAGCCAGGCCCCGTGGACGAACTTGGTGATCAGCACGACGACGAGCACGGCGGCCGAGAGGACGAACCCGACGAGGTTCAGCAGGCGTGAGCGGACGATCTTCGCGCGCGCCGGGCGGCTCGGGGTCTGGACGTACCGGCGCTTCCAGTGCCCGAGCATGCCGAGCTGGCTCAGCGTGAAGGCCACGAAGACCCCGACGACGTACATCTGGATCAGCCCGGGCAGGTGCGCGTCGAAGGCCAGCACGAGCACGATGGCCGCGATGCCGAGCGCGGCGATGCCGTTGCTGTAGCCGAGCCGGTCCCCGCGGGTGCGCAGCTGGCGCGGCAGGTAGCCGTCGACGGCGAGCAGCGAGGCGAGGAACGGGAAGGATTTGAAGGCGGAGGCGCCGGCGGTCCAGAGCACCCAGATCGTCAGGACCAGGATGGCGATGAATCCGAACGTCCCGGAGCCGAAGACCGCCATGGCCAACTGGCCGAGGACGGGGATCTGGAAGTACCCCTCGGGAATCGGGCCGCCGTCGAGCTGCAGGGACTCGTGCGGGAACTCCACCAGGCGCATGTTCGTCGCCTCGGCCAGGAAGAGGGTCCCGAGGGTCAGGACCGCGGCCAGGATGCCGAGCCAGACCAGGACCGAGGCCGCGTTCTTGGCCCGCGGCGGGGCCATGTCCGGGACGCTGCTCTGCGGGGCCTCGATACCCGTGAGGGCGGCGGAGCCCGTCGAGAACGCGCGCAGGATCAGGAGGGCCCCGAAGAAGCCCGTCAGCCCCTCCTCGAAGCCGGCCTGCGGGGCGATGGTGAAGTCGGCGCTCGGGGCCTGGCCCAGCTGGCCCGTCACCGCGAGGATCGATCCGACCACGAGCATGAAGAGGACGCCCGCCACGAACAGGTAGGTCGGCAGCATCTGCGCCCAGCGCGAGCGCCCGAGCCCGCGCAGGCTCGCGAACGCCAGCAGGGCGACGCCCCACGCGGCGATCTCGCCGCGGTGCCCCTGCAGCTGCGGCAGGGCGGCCACCAGGTAGTGGGCCGCCGCCGACATCGAGACGGCGACTGTCAGGACGAAGTCGATGAGCAGCGCCGCGGCCGCCGTCGTGCCGGCCCTCGGGCCGAGGTTCGTGCTGGCGATGATGTAGTCGCCGCCACCGCCCGGGTAGGCCTTCACCGACTGCCGGTAGGAGGCGATGATGACGAACATGACGACCATCACCGCCGCGCCCACGAGCGGCGAGAAGTGGATCGCGCTCATCCCGGCGATGGCGAGGGTCAGGAGAATCTCGTCGGGCGCGTAGGCCACCGACGAGAGCGCGTTCGAGCTCACCTTGCCGAGGGCGACGAGTCGGCGCAGCGGGGTCCGCTTCAGGCTTTCGGTCTCAAAGGGCCGCCCGACCAGGACCCGCTTGAGTGCTTCGAGGAACGTCAACACTTCGTCAAAGTTAGCCTGTCGGCCGCGCTGTGTCATTCCTCGCCCCGCGCACGTCCGCGCGGGCACCCGGCGGACGGGCCCGGCGACGTGACACACTAGTGACGGAATATTCGTGCGGTCTCCAACCGCGAGACGCTTCACCAGCGGAGGAACCACATGCCGCATTTCGTCATCATGGGCGCCGGCCGCGTCGGCGTGACGCTCGCCCACACCCTCGACGAAGCCGGTCACACCGTGGCCATCATCGACCAGGACGAGCGGGCCTTCCGGCGGCTCGGGAGGCACTACTCCGGGCGCCGGGTGACCGGCGTCGGCTTCGACCGCGACACGCTGGAGCGAGCGGGCATCGAGGAGGCGTACGCCTTCGCGGCCGTCTCCAGCGGCGACAACTCCAACATCCTGGCCACGCGCGTGGCGCGCGAGACGTACAACGTCCCCCACGTCGTCGCCCGGATCTACGACCCGGGCCGCGCCGAGATCTACCAGCGCCTGGGCATCCCCACGGTCGCGGCCGTCCGCTGGAGCGCCGACCAGGTGCTGCGGCGGATCCTGCCGGAGACCGGAGTCCAGGGCGACTTCCGGGAGGCCTCCGGCCGGCTGCTGCTCGGCGAGGTGGGCCTGCACCGCGACTGGTACGGCAAGCTGCTGACCGAGATCGAGGAGGCCGTGCACCTGCGCGTGGCCTACCTGACCCGCTTCGGCCAGGGCATCATCCCCACTCCGAAGACCCGGCTGCAGGAGGGCGACATCCTGCACGCCATGATGCCCGTCGAGTCGACGGCCGACATCGACCGGGTGCTCTCCAAGGCACCCGCGAAGAAGGCGGGCGCGTCGACGCGGCCGACCAAGGACGAGGCCCAGGAGGACGAGCAGTGAAGGTGGTCATCGTCGGCGCGGGCAGCGTCGGCTCCTCGATTGCGCGGGAGCTCATGTCCCACGGGCACTCCGTGCTCCTCATCGACGCGAAGCCGGAGTCGATGGGCCGCAGCGACCTCGGCGACGCGGAATGGCTCATCGGCGACGCGTGCGAGCTCAGCGTCCTGCAGGACGCCGGGCTGGACGACACGGACGTCGTCGTCTCCGCGACCGGCGACGACAAGGTCAATCTCGTGGTGTCCCTGCTGGCGAAGAGCGAGTTCGGCATCGGCCGCACCGTGGGCCGGGTGAACAATCCGAAGAACGACTGGATGTTCAACGACTCCTGGGGCGTCGACGTGGCCGTGAACACGCCGCGCCTGATGACGGCCCTCGTCGAGGAGGCCGTCGAGATCGGCGACCTGGTGCGCCTACTGACGCTGCGCACGGGCGAGACGTCGATGGTCGAGTTCACCGTTCCATCGGATTCGCCGCTGATCGGCAAGACCCTGGGATCGCTGAACTGGCCCGAGGACTCGGCCGTCGTGGCCCTGCTGCGCGACGAGGTTCCGATCGTCCCCAGCGCGGACGACGTGGTCGAGGCCGGCGACGAGATGTTCTTCATCACCGCCATCTCCGCCGAGGACGGGCTGCGGACCACACTCCGCGCGGCCGACTAGTTGCGCGGGCGGGAGATCATCCAGGCCACCCAGAGGCCCATCGCATAGAGCGGGACGCCCATGATCAGGCGCGCCGACCCGAGCGCGGTGAGCGCGCCGTCGTCGTCCGCCGACGCGTAGTAGAGCGGGAGCTGGACCGCGAGGCGGGCCGCGAACACGGCGACGATGATCCACGTCGCGATCGCATACGCGCGGATCCGCCCCGGCGCCTGCCGCCAGTCCAGTCCCTCGCCGCGGATGAATCCGAACACGACGCCCATCAGCGGCCACTTCACGAGGATCGAGACGACGAGCGCCGCACCGTAGGCGACGTTGGTCAGGAAGCCCGGGACGTAGAAGCCGCGGGCCTCCCCGGAGGTGCGGGAGAAGAGCGCGCAGATCACGACGCCGGCCAGGCCGGCGAGAGCCTGCGTCAGCGACTGGCGCTGGATCAGGCGGAGGACGGCGAACACGACGGCGATGCCGAGCGCCCCGATGAGCGCGATGTCCAGCTGTTGCGTGGCCGTGAACGCGACGATGAACACCAGGCCGGGCCCGATGGCCTCGGCGAGCCCGCGCACGCCGCCGACGGTCGCGAGGACGTCGACCTGCCCGTCGTCCCGGCGCCGGACCCCGGCGCCGGCCGCGACCTGCCGGGCCAGCTGCTCCGGGGACGGCTGCTCGGGAGATTCGTCCCCGCCGCCCGTCCGCTGGCGGGCGTCTTCCGGTCCCTGGCCCGCAGTCATCGCGTCGCCTTTCCACTCAAATGGCTTTTGACCTGTCGATTCGTCGTCAGGCGGTCCTGCAGTTCGGTCTTCGAGGCGAGGATCTCGTAGTTGGGGTCGTACATCGTCGTGATGCCCTTCTCCTGCGAGACCGCGCCGACGACCCGGACCCACACGCCCTGGTCGATGCCGGGCACCCGGCGCTGGCCGTGCCAGACGACCAACATGCGCGGCGGCGGCGTCCTGCGGCCGCCCGGGCCCGCAGGGCTGTCGACGATGCTAGCCGCGAATTCCGGCGCGTCGCCGGCCGCCGAGAAACGGACGTATTCGACGAATCCGCCGGTGGTGACGCGGCCGCGCTGCGGGATGCTGGCGATCCTGAGGCAGGAGTCCGCGGCACCGGCCAGCGGCAGGCCCGCGCCCGTCGTCACCCCGGCGACCTCGGGTAGCCCGTTCACCGCGGGATCAGCCGATCTCGGTGATCTCGGGGCCGCGCTCCGGCGCCCGGAGCCCCGGCTCTGCCCCGCCGGCCTGCTGCTTCGGGTCCTCGTCGGAGCGCGGCACGGCGCCCTCGGGGACCTTCAGCGGCAGCAGCTCCGACGGCGGCATCGGCGAGTCGCCGCGGACGACGATGGCCCGGGCCATGCGCTCCTCGAGCGCTTCGGCCTTGGAGCGGTCGAGAGCCGCCGGGCCGCCGACGACGCCGCGCAGGAACCAGCGCGGGCCGTCGAACCCCAGGAAGCGGGCGACCATGAACCCGTCCGTGCCGTCGGGACGCTTGGCCGGGACGCGGGCCACCAGCTCTTCGCCGAAACGGCCGCTGACCTTGTCGGTCTTGCCGCCCTGCTTGTCGATGCTCGCGCCGATCTGCTCCTGGATGCGCGGCCACAGCGTCTCCGACTTGGGTGCGGCGAAGACCTGGAGCTGCAGACGGGAACCGTCCAGCTCGAGCGCGACGGCGATGACGCGCTTGGTCTTGTCCTCCACTTCGAGCCGCATCTGCATGCCCTCGACCGGTTCGACCAGCAGCGAACCGAGGTCCAGGTAGCCCTCGCGGTCCGGGTGCTCGTCGCCGTCGAAGGGACCGACGGCCTGCTGCGCCTCGGCGGCCTGCGCCGTCTCGGTCGTCTGCGCCTCGTGAGTCGTCTGTTCTTCGGCCTCGTCGGCCGCGCGCTGCTTGCGCTTGAAAATCATGCTGCTCCTCGTGCCGGTCTCCCGGCCATCTTATGTCGCCAACCTGACCGTCGGCCGTGCCGGCGGCGCCTCCGCGGAGGCGCGCTCAGCTGGCGCCCGCGGCGGCGGCGGGTTGGAATCCGCCCGTCGACCCGAAGCCGCCCGCGCCGCGCGCCGAGTCCGGCAGCTCCTCGACGGCCACGAACCGGGCCGTCTCGACTCTCTGGATCACCAGCTGGGCGATGCGGTCGCCCCGCTTGAGCTCGATGGGCGTGCTCGCGTCCGTGTTCAGCAGGGTCACGGCGATTTCGCCGCGGTAGCCGGCGTCCACGGTGCCGGGCGCGTTCACGACCGTCAGGCCGTGCTTGGTCGCCAGGCCCGACCGCGGATGGATCAGTGCCACGAACCCGAAGGGCAGGGCGAGGGAGACCCCCGTCGGAACCAGAGCCCGCTCCCCCGGTGCGAGCACGACGTCGGCGCGCGCGCGCAGATCAGCGCCGGCGTCGCCCGGGTGGGCGTACGACGGCGGCTCGATACCCGCGTCGAGCATCTTCAGTTCTACTTCAAGGGTGGTGTCGTGTTCGGCAGCCATGCGCCGCTCTACTCCTGCCGTCGGCTGGTTCGGGACGCACATCACTCTAGTCACTTTCGCCGCGCGCGTGAACCTAGACTGGTTTCATGCCTGAATCGATTGACGCGCACAGCACCGAACCGGCCGGCGCCCCCGGCCCGCCCTACAGCGAGTACCTCTGGCCCGCGTGGTGGATCTGGGTCGTGATCCTTGGGACCGGCGGCGCCGGCTACGTCATGTTCGCGCCGATCAGCGTGGGCACGGGGGTCATCGCGGGCGCGATCGTGGCCGCCGTGCTGGCGGTCATCACCGTCAACCACACGCTCACCGGCGGCAAGGTCGAGGTGACCGACGAGTGGGTGCGGGTCGGGCGCGCCCGGATCGAGCGCAGATTCGTCGGCGAGGTCGCCGCCTTCCGGGGCGAGGAGGCCCACGCGGCCCGCGGACCGAACCTCAACGGGACGGCGTTCATGTGCTTCCGCGGGTGGATCGACCCGGTCGTGACCATCGAGATCACCGACCCGGCCGACTCGACGCCCTACTGGATCACCAGCACCCGCCGCCCCGAGGAGCTCGTCGCCGCGCTCGAGGCCGCCCGCTAGACACGCGCGACCCGGCGGTCGGACGACGACGGCGGCGCACCCCGCGTGGGGTGCGCCGCCGTCGTCGTGTCGTACGGGGCGTGACGGGTGGATCTACCCCTCGCAGTCCTTGCAGTAGAACAGGCCGCCCTTTTCCTTGGCTACCTGCGAGCGGTGACGCACGAGGAAGCAGGAGGCGCAGGTGAACTCGTCGGACTGGGCGGGGAGAACCCGCACCAGGAGCTCTTCGCCGGAGAGGTCGGCGCCGGGGAGCTCGTAGCTGTCCGCGGTCTCCGCCTCGTCCTCGTCGACGACGGAAGACTGCTTATCGGAACGCCGGCCCTTCAGCTCCTCGATAGAATCCTCGTTGACCTCGTCGTCGTTCTTGCGCGGCGCGTCGTAGTCGGTCGCCATATTCTTTCAATCACGCTCCGGTGTTAGCTGCTGAACTTTTTCTGCTCGCAGGTGACCCTGGAGCAGCTGACACTGTGGCTTTATCTGCCCGTGACGCACAGATTGTTCACCATCAAGGCTGAAAAAGCCAATCTTTTTCGTCGTTCGTACCACAACCCGGGGCAGGGGGCGTTTTATTCCTCTCCCGACACCCGCGCCACACCACCCAAAATCACCGGAAAACGCCCGCCGTAGTGGCAGAGTCTGAGGGAGTAATCAACGGTGTGTGGAGGACTTGGAATGCAGCAACTCCGGCTTGTGGGTGTCCACGAGGATGGCGAGCACCTGTTAGTGGCGTCTGACGAGGGAGCAACCTACCAGTTGCCCCTCGACGAGGCCTTGCGTGCCGCCGCCACCCGACCGACCGGCCGCACGGCTGCGGGGCAGGCGGCGGACTCCGAACCGCGCCCGCTCTCGCCGCGCGAGATCCAGGCGCGGGTCCGCTCCGGTGCCTCGGCAGAGGACCTCGCGGACGAGACCGGCCTGCCTCTGGACGGGATCATGCGCTACGCCGGCGCCGTTTACGCCGAGCGCGAATTCGTCGCCCAGCAGGCCCGCAGCATCGAGGTGTCCGGCCCGCAGGGGCACGACGCCTACCGCTCGGCCTTCGGCGACGAGCCGGCCACCCTGGGCGACATGGTCAACGTCCGGCTGGCGAGCTTCGGCGTCCAGCCCGACGCCGTCGAGTGGGACGCTGCCCGTCGCTCCGACGGCGCCTGGGACGTCACGGCCCGGTTCGACTCCCCCGAGGGCTCCGGGCGCGCCGCGATCGGCGAGGAACCGCCGGCCCGCTGGGTCTTCCACCCGGCCCGCAAGCTCCTCCAGAACACCAACCGCTGGTCGCAGGTCCTCTCCGAGCTGGAGCCGCTGGACTCCCCGTTGACCGCGCGCCGGCTGACGGCCGTCAAGGACCGCCCGTTCGACGTCGAGGCAGACGAGGAGCCGGAGGCCCCGTCGGCGGAGTCGGCCGTCTCCCCCGGGGACGAGACCGACGAGTCCCGCGCCCAGGAGGAATTCCTCGACATCCTGCGCTCCCGCCGCGGCCAGCGCCTCGGCGAGGACGAGGACGGCGACGACACGCTCGCCACCATGCTCACCCAGGGAGTGCCGGCCGCGCACCCGCGCGATGAGGACTTCGCCGACGCCGACGAGGCCCGCCGCCTCGGCTTCGCCGACGACGAGGCGGACGAGGAAGTGCCCCGCCTGCACGACGGCGTGAGCACCGAGACCTCGGAGGTCACCGTCGTCCCCAACCTGCGCGCCCTGCGCTTCGCCGACCACGCCCCCGCAGACGAGACGGCGGCCGGCGACGAGGACCCCGACGGCCACGACGACCCGGGCCCCAAGCGCCAGAAGCCGAAGCGCTCCTCGGTGCCGAGCTGGGACGAGATCGTCTTCGGCAAGAAGTCGGACTAGGGCCTAGGTCCGCGCGAGCGTCAGCAACGGCACCTCGCGCTCGGCACGCGTGAGCGACCCGTGCTGGCCCACCATGTCGAAGGCGTGCGGGGCGACCCGGCGCCCGTCGTACAGCGCCAGCTCGTGCTCGCGCGCCAGCACCAGGACGTCGCCGATACGGCCGAGGACCCCGTCGCGGACGTCCGCCCCGAAGTACCCGGCCTGCAGCGCCTCGTCGCGGGTCAGAGCCCAGACCTTGGCGCCGAAGTGCGCCCGCCACGCGGCGGCCACCTGCTCCGCCCGACCCGGATCCGCCAGGTGCAGCTGCACCGCGCGCGGCTCTCCCGCGGTCAGCTCGACGCCGTCGAGCAGGTCGGCGTGCTGCGAGTAGTCGACCCGCTGCGATGCCGGGACGTCGACCATGCCGTGATCGGCCGTAAGCAGGACCAGGGTCGACGCCGGCAGCCGCCTGGTGAGCGTGCGCAGGGCGAAGTCCAGCTCCTCGAGCTGCTCGCCCCACTTGAGGGAGGCGGCGCCGTGGCGGTGACCGGTCTTGTCGAGCTCGTTGAAATAGAGGTACACGAGCGACCTCTCGTGTTTCGCCAGCGCCTCTGAGGCCGCGCGCACGCGCGCCTGCACCGACCGGGCGCCCACGAATTCGCCTCCGCGCAGCGCGGCCCGGGTCAGCTGGGAGGACGCGAACTCGGGCAGACTCACCGTGGTGACGCCGACCTCCTCGGCGGCGCGCTCCAGAACGGTCGGCCGGGGCTGCCACGCGGCGGCGTCGAGCCAGCCGGGCCAGTTGCCGAGCTGGTTCACCACGCTCCGCGTGCCCGGGTCGACGACGTCGTAGCCGACGAGCCCGTGGACCGCCGGGGACTCCCCGGTGCCGAAGCTGGCGAGGGAAGCGGCCGTCGTCGTGGGGAAGGCGACGTCCAGCGTCCGGTTGGTCGGCAGCGCTGCGCGCAGGAAGGGGGCGTGCCCGCCACGGGACTTCAGCAGGGACAGTCCCAGTCCGTCGACCATCACGACGCAGACGCGGCGGGCGGGAGGCAGGCCCAGGGTGTTCTCGAAGCCCCCGACGCCGAGCACGGCCGCGGCGCTCGGGAGGACGTGGCGCAGGTGCGGTCCGTCGTAGCGGGGAACCGCGGGCAGGTCGTTCGACGCCATCCGGCGCCTACGCCCGGCGCCCGAGGGCGGCGGCCGTGTTGATCTTGCGCAGGGTCCGGGCGAAGCGGCGGGCGTCCTCTACCGCCGTCGGCCCGTCCGCCTCCGCGCTGATCCGCAGCACGAGGTCCTCGCGGGCGACCGTGCCGGTGTAGCCGTGGTCGGCGTCGCACTGCGGGTCGGAGCAGCCGGCCGGCATCAGGTCGAGTCGCTGGCCGCCGGACCACGCGATGGCCAGAGTCATCTCGCGGACCGGATCGCCGGACTTGTACTCCTGCGGCTGGTGGTAGACCGAGCTGAGCAGCACGGACCCGATGCGTGCGACCGGCACGGTCTCGGTCGAGGCCTGGGCGACGACGTGGTCGCCCTGCTCGTCGAGCTGCTGGTCGTCGACGTGCACGATCACGAGCACGTCGCTGGTCAGCACCAGCGCGGTGACGTGGCGGTGGACCTCGTCGTGGTCGAAGTGGGTCTCGAGGTGGATGAAGTGGTCCACCGGGACATCGGAGTCGAGGGCATCCACGACGACGTCCTCGACGAGCTGGGGGTAGAAGGCGGCTCGGCTCAGGCTTTGGCGCAGAGCAGGGAGCGCGTCGTGTGAATCCGAGGGGTTCTGGGGTCGCGAGAACATAGTCTCCAGTCTATCGACGCCAGGCAATTCCGCAGTCCCGTCCTGTGGACACGGGGGCAGATGACGCGGCGCCCGGGTCAGAACTTCGACATGGACCGCCGTGCGCTGTCCGTGCGCTCGGCCGGGTTGCCGATGCGCACATCGGCCGCGAGGATCGTCACGCCCTCCGACGCGACGAGGACCGGATTGAACTCCAGCAGGGCGATCTCCGGATGCTGGTCCTTGAGGGTCGCGACCCGGTTCAGCACGTCCTCGAGCGCGGCGACATCGACGGCCGGCAGCCCCTGGTAGCCGAAGAGCTTCTCCGCTGCCCGCGGGCTGCGCACGAATTCCGCCAGGTCGGTGCTGCTCAGCGGAGGGATCACGTGGGCCCAGTCGTCCAGGAGGTTCACCGCGTCGCCGGCCAGGCCGTAGGAGACGAGCGGGCCCAGCAGCGGATCCTCGAGGGCCCTGACCACGCACCCCTGCCCCGAGGGCGCCATGGCCTGGAGCTCGAGGCCGACGGCGCCGAAGGGCTCGAGGATGCTGCGCATGTGCCGGATGTTGCCGCGCAGGCTCTCCTCGTCGTACACGTTCAGGCGGACGCCGCCGAGATCGAGCCGATGGCGCAGGTGCTCGTCGGTCGTCTTCAGCGCGACCGGGTATCCGATCCGACCGGCCGCGGCGACCGCCTCGTCTTCGGTCTCGAAGGCGGCGGATTCCAGGACGGAGATCCCGTAGCAGCCCAGCAGCTCGGCGGCCTGCGCGTGGTCCAGGCGCAGCAGCTCGGTGTCGCTGACCCGGCCCAGATGCCCCGCGACCAGCTCCTCCGCGCGGTCGACGTCGGCGTCGGGGACCCCGACCGGCTCGCCGAAATCGCGCTCGCGCCATCGCACGTAGGAGACGATCTGGCCCAGCGCCGCCGCCGCCTGGCCCGGGCTGGCGAAGTACGGCAGTGCCGGCTGCAAACCCGAGAGCGCCCGGTTCGAGGAGTCCGCGACGACCGGCCCCTCTCCCTCCTCGAGGACGCCCTCGGCCGGGAACGCCGGGTCGAGCAGGCCGGAGAAGGCGACGACGACCGGTTTGCCCGCGGCCCGGCCGGCGTCGTAGATGGCGCGGGCCAGGGTGGCCACTGCGATGCCGCGCACGGGCAGCAGGACCACCAGACCGGCGTCGACCTCTTCCGGCTCGAGGGCCGCCGCGAGCGCCCGGTTCAGGCGCGGCAGGGCGCGCGACTGGCCGTCGTCGAGCTCGAGGCCGCCGTTGGTGCGCGCCGGTTCCAGGCCCTGCTGGACGACGGCGTCCGCGACGACGTCCGCCAGCGCCGGCGAGTTCGTCACGATGGACACCCGGCCCCCGGCGGGCAGCGGCTGGCTCGCGACGATCTGGGCGATGTCCATGAGCTGCTCGTTGGTCTGCACGCGGATGACGCCGGACTGGCGCAGCATCTCGTCGACGGCGCCGAGCGGGGCCTGCGTGGTGCGCACGGCGTGTCCCGGGGGCAGGCGCACGCCCATGTAGTCGCTCTTGGCGACGATGACCGGCTTGGAGCGCGCGAGCCGGCGGGCGATGCGCGAGAACTTGCGCGGGTTGCCGAAACTCTCCAGGTAGAGCCCGACGGCGGAGGTCGCGTCGTCGTCCTCCCAGAACTGCATGGCGTCGTTGCCGGAGACGTCGGCGCGGTTGCCGGCCGAGACGACGCTGGAGACGCCGACGCCGCGGCGGCTGGCCGTGGTGAAGAGGATGATTCCCATCGCGGCCGACTGGCTGAAGAGCCCGAGCGTCCCGGCCTTGGGCATGGCCGGCGCGACCGAGGCGTTGAGGCGCACGTCGGAGGCCGTGTTGACGAGTCCGAGGGAGGCCGGCCCGACGAGGCGCATGCCGTTGCTGCGCGCGAGCCGGACGAGTTCGCGCTGCTGCTCGGCGGCCCCCTCGCCGGCGCCGTCGAACCCGGAGGTCACGACGACGACGCCCCGGACGTCCTTCGCGGCGCAGTCGGCGATGACGGCGTCGAGATCTGGGCGCGGCACCGCGATGACGGCCAGGTCGACGTCTCCGGGCACCTCGGCGATGCTCGCGTGGGAGACCATCCCGGCGATCTCCAGCGCGTCGGGGTTGATCCCGTAGACGGGTCCGCTGAACCCGCCCTCGATGAGGTTCTCGAGCAGGGAGTAGCCGACCGAGCCCCATTCGCGGCTGGCGCCGACGACGGCGACCGAGCGCGGGGCCAGCAGTCCGCCGAGGCTCCGCGCCTCGGCGCGGTGCTCGCGGGCCTCCATGACGGCCCGGGACCTGTCGGTGGGGTCGATGGGGAACTCCAGGGCGACGACGCCGTCGTCGAACCGCCGCTTGACCTCGTAGCCGGCCTCGGCGAACACTGTCAGCATCTTGCGGTTCTCGGGGAGCACCTCGGCGCTGAAGCGCTCGATCCCGTTCTCCCGGGCCGCAGCCGCCAGGTGTTCGAGCAGGATCGAGCCGACGCCTTTGCCTTGGGTGTTGTCCGCGATGTTGAACGCCACCTCCGCCTCCGCGGGATCGTCGAGGCGGTCGTAGCGGCCGACGCCGATGATGGCGCCCCCGCGGACGGTGACGAACGCGACGCGGTCCCGGTGGTCGACCCCGGTGAACCGCGCGAGCTCCTTCGACGTCAGCTTCGACTTGTAGGTGAAGAACCGCAGGTAGATCGACGCCTCGGACTGCGAGGTGTGCATCCGCTGCAGCTCGCCGGCGTCGGAGGGGGCGATCGGGCGCAGATGTGCCGTGGAACCGTCCCGGAGGACGACATCTGCTTCCCAGTGGGCCGGATATTCACCGTTTTCGCCTCGGTCCGCCATAGGCTTAGCCTACGGCCTGCGCGTGGTCATTGCCCGGATACAACGCAGCACGTCACTCAGATTCACGGAGGGAACCCAGACACCTATGGCGCGTCGGCAGAGTTCGATACTGGACGAGGACTTCACGGAGAGCATCGTGGACGTCGATGTCACCAGTGAAATGGAGGACTCGTTCCTCGAGTACGCCTACTCGGTGATCTACTCGCGCGCCCTCCCGGATGCCCGCGACGGTCTGAAGCCCGTCCAGCGGCGCATCCTCTACATGATGACGCAGATGGGCCTGCGCCCGGAGAAGGGGCACGTCAAGAGCGCCCGCGTGGTCGGCGAGGTCATGGGCAAGCTGCACCCGCACGGCGACGGCGCGATCTACGACGCCATGGTCCGCCTCTCCCAGACCTTCGCGATGCGCCTGCCGCTGGTGGACGGCCACGGGAACTTCGGCTCCCTCGACGACGGCCCCGCCGCCGCGCGCTACACCGAGGCCCGCATGGACGCGGCCTCGGTCGCGATGACGGACAACCTGGACGAGGACGTCGTCGACTTCGTCCCCAACTACGACAACCAGCTGCAGCAGCCCGACGTCCTGCCCTCGGCGTTCCCCAACCTGCTGGTCAACGGCACGACCGGCATCGCCGTCGGCATGGCCACGAACATGGCCCCGCACAACCTGGGCGAGGTCGTGGAGGCGGCGCGCCACCTGGTCGCGCACCCGGACGCCACGCTCGAGGACATGATGAAGATCGTCCCGGGCCCGGACCTGCCCGGCGGTGGCATCATCGTCGGCCTCGACGGCGTCAAGGACGCGTACGCGAAGGGGCGCGGATCCTTCAAGACGCGGGCCAAGGTCTCGCTCGAGCAGATCTCGGCCCGCAAGAAGGGCCTGGTCGTCACCGAGCTGCCGTACATGGTGGGCCCCGAGAAGATCATCGAGAAGATCAAGGACGCGGTCACGGCGAAGAAGCTGACCGGCGTCTCGGACGTCGTCGACCTCACCGACCGCAAGAACGGCATGCGGCTCGTGATCGAGCTGAAGAACGGCTTCAATCCGAACGCCGTGCTGGCCCAGCTGTACAAGTTCACGCCGATGGAGGACTCGTTCGGCATCAACAACGTGGCGCTCGTCGACGGCCAGCCGCGGACCATGGGCCTGCTGGAGCTGCTGCAGGTCTACGTGGGGCACCGGCTCGACGTCGTGCGCCGGCGGACCGCGTACCGCCTCGGCAAGCGGCGCGACCGGTTGCACCTGGTCGACGGCCTGCTCGTGGCGATCCTCGACATCGACGAGGTCATCCAGATCATCCGCACCTCCGACGAGACGGCGGCGGCCCGCGAGCGGCTGATGAAGATCTACGACCTGACCGAGGTCCAGGCGAACCACATCCTCGAGCTCCGCCTGCGCCAGCTGACCAAGTACTCGCAGGTCGAGCTCGAGGCCGAGCGCGACAAGCTCCGGCAGGAGATCGCCGAGCTCGAGTCGATCCTCGCCTCCGATCAGCGGCTGCGCGACGTGGTCTCCTCCGAGCTGGCCGACGTCGCCGAGAAATTCGCGACCCCGCGGCGCACCGTGCTGCTGAAGAAGGACGACGGCAAGCCGCTGAAGGGCTCGGCGCTGCCCAGCGAGCCGGCCGCCGCCCCGGGGGCCAAGGCCGGCCTGCCGCTGGAGATCTCCAACGACCCCTGCTACGTGCTGCTCTCCGCGTCGGGGCAGCTGGCGCGCACGGCCGACCGGTCCCAGCTCAACGAGTCGGGGCAGCGCGTCAAGCACGACGCCGTCCGCTCCGTGCTCCCGGCGACGGCCCGGGGCGAGGTCGGGGCGCTGACCTCGACGGGGCGCCTGATCCGCCTGCAGGTGGTGGACATGCCCGTGCTCGCCCCCACGCCCGGCTTCCCTCCGCTGGCCCAGGGCGTGCCGGCCAAGGAGTTCGCGACCCTGCAGAAGGGCGAATCCGTCGTCGCGATCGTCCCGATGAACGAGGCGTTCGCCCTCGGAACCCGCAAGGGCGTCGTCAAGCGGGTCACGCCCGAGTACCCGTTGAACCGCGACGAGTTCGAGGCCATCACGCTCAAGGACGGCGACGAGGTCATCGGCGCCGGGGCCACGCGCGAAGACGACGCCCTCGTGTTCGTCACCCGACAGGCCCGCCTGCTCCGCTTCGCCGCGTCCATGGTCCGTCCGCAGGGCCGCCTGGCCGGCGGAATGGCCGGCATCAAACTCGCCGCCGACGACCAGGCCCTGTTCTTCGGGGTCGCCGCCGACGACGCGGACGCCGTCGTCGTCACGATCGCCTCGGGCTCCGGCGCGCTGCCCGGCACCGAGGCCGGGACCGTCAAGGTGACGCCGCTCTCCGAGTATCCGGCCAAGGGCCGCGCGACCGCCGGTGTGCGCGCCCACCGCTTCCTCAAGGGCGAGGACGCCCTGACGCTGGCGTTCGCGGGCCGCGGCCCGGCGAAGGCGAGCTCGGCGGCGGGCATCTCGCGCGCCCTGCCCACCGAGCACGGCCGCCGCGACGGTTCCGGCGTGCCGCTGGCTCAGCGGATCGACCTGCTCGCCGGTTCGGTCGGCGGGCTCGACCCCGAGGCCGGCGCCGCCGACGGGCCGGCACCGCAGGCGGATGCCGCTCCTGCGGCGGACCGCGCGCCGTCCCGGACGGCGGAGCCCACGCTGGACTCGCTGCTGGACGACGAGCCGCGCCGCGCCCCGCTGGCGGCCCCCGAGCAGGACTCGATCCCGTTCGGCGACCCGGGGGTCGTCGAAACCGACTAGACGCCGGCGCCGACCGCTCCGAGGCGCACGTGCTCGTCGCCGGGGCGTGCCAGCCGGGCGTCGTGCGTGACCAGGACGACCGCCTGCCCGGCGAGCGCGCCGCGGAGGTCGGCGATCAGCGCCAGCGCCTCGTCCTCGCCGAGATGGGCGGTCGGCTCGTCCAGGAGGACGACGTCGGCCCGCGCCACGAGCGCCCGCGCGACGGCCAGGCGCTGGCGCTGCCCGCCGGAGAGCGAGTGGCCGCCGGAGCCGATCCTGGTCTCGAGGCCGTCCGCGCGGCCGGCCAGCCACGACCCGAGCCCCACCCGCTCGAGGGCTCCGCGCAGTTCGGATTCCGTCGCCGGGTCCGCCCGCGGGTCGCGGCCGAGCCCCAGATTGGCGCGGACGCTGGAGTCGAACAGGTGCGCCTCCTGCGGGCACCACGCGATCCGTCCGTGGTCGGCGGCCGCCGCGGGCAGCCAGGCGCCCCCGCGCCGGACCTCGAGCCGGCCCGCGCCCGGTTCCAGAGCGCCCAGCAGGACGGCCAGGAGCGTCGATTTGCCGCTGCCCGACGGGCCGGAGACGACCGTCCACTCCCCGCGGCCCGCCTCGGCGCCGACCCCGGACAGGACGGGTTCGCCGCCCGGGGACCACCGGGCCTCGACGCCGACCGCGCGCAGCCCGTCGATCGGTGCCGCGCCGGTACCGGAGCCGCCGTCCGGGGCGCCCGCCGTTTCCTGCGCCGGCAGGACGGCCGCCAGCTGCCGCACGCCCTCGTCGAGCGCCCGCGCGTTCTGGGCGGCGGTGGCCGTCGTCGCCATCGGCTCGGACAGGGCCAGCATCAGCAGCGCGCTCATGGCGGCCGCCTCGCCGCCGTGGCCGGCGGCCGCGATGAGCGCGCCCACGGCACCGGCCGAGGCGATGCCTGCCGCGGCGGCCGCCCCGACGGCCTCCGCGCGGCCGGTGGCGGTCAACCGCGCGGAGGCGGCGGCGTCGTACCGGGTGAAGGCGCTCAGCGCTGCGGCGGCTGCGCCGTTGGCGCGCAGCTGGCCGGCCGCCCGCACCAGGACGGGCACCCGGCGGGCGAGCCACGCCCGGTGCTCGGTCACGTCGGCGCGGGCCGCGGCGTCGACCCGGACGATCGCCGCCGGCAGGACCACCCAGCCGAGGACCGTCACGGCCACGGCGACCCACAGGGCGCCCGGCGCCCAGAGACCGATCGCGGTGCAGACCCCCGCCGCGGTCAGCAGGCCGGTCACGGGCGGGAAGACCACGCGCGGCAGCGCATCGCGCACCTCGTCGATGCGGGTGACCAGGTACTCGAGCGATCCCCCGCCGCGGGTGATCCTGCCCCACCACTGCGGGGCGGCGACGAGGCCGTCCCAGGCGCGCTGCCGGACGGCGGCCGCCCACGCCAGGAGGGCGTCGTGGACGATCAGCTGTTCGACGTAGCGGGTCACGGAGCGGCCGATCCCGAAGAAGCGGACGCCGACGATCGCGACCATCAGGTGCAGCATGGGCGGCTGGTGGCTGGCCGAGACGATGAGCCAGCCGGAGACGCCCGTCAGCGCTGCGGCGAAGAGGGCCGAGACGGTCCCGACCGTGATCCCGAGAGCCGCGCGTCCGCGCGGCAGACTGCCCAGTACCGCCCGCCAGGCGCCGGAACCCGGCGCCTGGGCGGCGGGCGCCTCCGCCTCGTCCGGTTTCGCGGGCACGGCCGGTGCCGCAGGCACCGCCTCGTGGGCCGCCGCGGGTTCCTGCTGCCGCAGCCGGGCGGCCAGCCGGCGGTCGTGCGTGGCGATCAGAGCCGCGCGGGGGCCGGCCATCTGCACGACGGCGTCGCGTGCGCGTTCGGCGTTCTCGGCGTCGAGGTGCGCGGTGGGCTCGTCGGCAAGGAGCACGTCGACCGGGGCGCCGTAGCGGATCCGGGCCATGGCGCGGGCGAGGGCGGTCCGGCGCAGCTCCCCCGGGCTCAGCGCCGCCGGGTCGAGTCCCCCGGCCCCGCGCAGGCCGACGGCGTCGAGGACGGCGTCCGTCTGGGCGCGGGTCAGCCGGACGCCGGCGTACAGGCCGAGTTCGTCCGCGACGGTGGCCTCCGTGGTCGAGGGGTGCTGCGGGACCCAGACCATCCGCGCCGCGTCGAGCGCGATCTCCCCGCGGACGGCGGTCGCCGGCAGGGTCCCGGCGACCGCCGCCAGGAGACTGGTCTTCCCGCTGCCGCTCGGCCCGTCCAGGACCTCGACCTGCCCGGGGGCGAGCGCCAGGTCGACCGGCCCGACGACGCGCTCGGCGGCGTACTCGACGGCGACCCCACGCAGTTCGAGCCCGCCGGGGCGCCCGGGCGCCCCGGACCGCTCGCGCGTGCCCCCGGGGTGCCCGGTGCCGCCGACGCGCTCGCGCGTCCGGCGCAGGGCTTCGACGCCGTCCTCGGAGGCGTGGAATGCGGCGCCGACCTCCCGCAGGGGCAGGTAGCACTCCGGGGCCAGGATCAGCGCCACGAGGCCGGCGGTGAGCCCCATGTCGCCGTGCACGAGCCTGATGCCGACGAACACCGCGACGACGGCGACGGAGATGGTCGCGATGAGCTCGAGCGCCAGCGAGGACATGAAGGCGGTCCTCAGCGTCTGCATCGTCGAAACGCGGTAGCGCTCGGACACCTCGCCCAGGGCCCTCCGCTGGGCCCCGGCGCGACGCAGGCCGATCAGTGCCGGGAGCCCCTGGGCCAGCTCCAGCAGGTGCGCGGAGAGGCGCTCGATCGCCGCCGCTGCGTCCGCGATCCGGTCCTGCGTGTGCAGCCCGATGAGGATCATGAAGAGCGGAACCAGCGGCACCGTCAACGCGACGATCAGCGCCGAGACCCAGTCCGCGGCGAGGATGCGCAGCCCGACGACGGCGGGGACCACCGCGGCCGTCATGAGGGCCGGGACGTAGGTCGTGAAGTAGGCGTCGAGGCCGTCCAGCCCGCGGGTGGCCAGCGCCGAGACGGTGCCGACGTCGTCCTGCCCGTCCTGACCGCCGGGGCGCGGGGTTCCGCCGAGGAGCCGGTGCCGCAGCAGCCGGGACCGCAGCTCCTCCTTCGCTCCGCGCCCCGCACGCTGGGCGAGCAGACGCGTACCACCGGCCGCGCCGGCGCGCACGACCGCTCCGCCGATCCCCCAGAGCGACAGGCGGGCCAGGTCGACAGGGTCGCCTGCGGCGGCCTGCCCGATCCCGACGGCGAGCGCGTCGGCGACGAGGATCAGGCCGGCGGCCTTGGCGAGAGCGAGGCCGGCGAGCAGGGCCAGACGGCGGCGTGTCCCGGGCAGGGACGCCTCGAGGAGCGGGGCCAGTGGCGACGTCGTGCGTGCCATTCAGACGATCCTCGTCACGGCGTGCGCGTCCGGGATGTGGTCCTCGGTCATCCTGCGGCGGAAGACCCAGTACGTCCACGCCTGGTAGCCCAGCACGAGAGGCAGTCCGAAAGCGGCGACGATGCTCATCACCTGCAGCGTGTACGCCGAGGACGACGCGTTCGCCACCGTGAGGTCGAACGCCGGGTCGATCGTCGACGGCAGGACCACCGGGTAGGCGGCCGTGAAGAGCGCGGCCACCGACGCGAGCAGGAAGACCCCGAGCGAGAGGAACGCCCGCCCCTCCGCCCGGCGCGCGGCGAAGGCCCACGCCGCTGCTGCTGCCGCGGCGGCCACTGCCAAGGCGGCGACGGCACCGGTGCGCGGGCTGCCCGCGACGACCACGGCCACCCAGGCGACGAGCGGGGCCAGCAGCACCGGGAACCAGCGCGCCAGCAGACGCGCAGAGCGCACCCGCACGTCGCCGTCCGTCTTGAGGGCGAGGAACGCCAGCGCCTGGGCCAGGCAGAACCCGACGACGGCCAGGCCGCCGAGCACGGCGGGCCAGGTCAGCCACGCGAACGGGCCGCCGACCCGGTCGCCGTTGGCGTTGAGCGGGAGCCCCGTCGTCGTCACGGCCAGCAGGACGCCGACGCCGAAGGCGATCACGAGGCTGCCGCCGGAGAGGGCGATCGTCCAGAGCCGCCGCGCGGCCGCGGTCTCCGCTTTGCCCCGGTACTCGAACGCGACGGCGCGGAAGATCAAGGCGAGCAGCACCACCACGAGCGGCACGTACATCGCAGCGAAGAGCGACGCGTACCAGTGCGGGAACGCTGCGAAGGTCGCACCGGCGGCCGTGATCAACCAGACCTCGTTGCCGTCCCAGACGGGGCCGACGGTGTTGATGAGCAGCCGGCGCTGCTTCTCGCGGCGCGCGAACGGGCCGAGCAGCATGCCGACGCCCAGATCGAAGCCCTCGAGGAAGAGGTAGCCGGCCCAGAGGACGGCGATGATGACGAACCACAGCGTGGGGAGGAAATCCATGACGAGTCCTTTGCGTCGCGAGTCTCTAGTAGGCGAAGGCCAGAACGTCGTCGTCCTCGCCGGGGCCGTCGTCGGTATCGTTCAGTTCCGGCATCGCCGAGCCGACCCCGCCGCCGACGTACCGGAAGAGCAGCACCACCTCGACGACGAGGAGCACGGCGTACACGCTCGTCAGCGCGATGAGCGAGAAGAGCATCTCCCCCGCGCCCACACCCGGCGAGACGGCCGCCGCGGTGAACATGAAGACCTGGTCGACGCCGTCGAACGTCGGGTTGGGCGCCACGACGAACGGCTGGCGCCCCATCTCCGTGAAGATCCAGCCGGCGCTGTTCGCCGCGAATGGGGCCAGGATCCCGAAGACGGCCAGACGCGAGAGCCACCTGACGCGCGGCACCGTGCCTTTGCGCACGATCCACAGCGCGACCGCGGCGGCGAAGGCCGCCAGACCGCCGAAGGTGATCATCGCCCGGAAGCCCCAGTAGGTGACCTCCATCAGCGGCAGGTAGTTGATCTCCTGCCCGGCGCGCTCGCCGTACATCGGGTCGTCGGGCAGGTGGGTGCCGTACTTCTCCTGGTACTCCGGCAGCAGCGTGTTCACGCCTTTGACCTCGGTGGTGAAGTCCTCGTTGGCGAGGAAGGAGAGCAGGCCCGGGATCTCGTAGACGCCGACGATGTCGTCGCAGGTGGTCGCGCCGTCGCTGGACAGGTCGCCGATGGAGAGGACCGAGAAGCCGGTGCCGTCGTGGCAGGCGGCCTCCGCGGCGGCCATCTTCATGGGCTGCTGCTCGAACATCAACTGGGCCTGCGCATGCCCGCTGAAGGCGACGCCGATGAAGGAGACGAGCGCGACGACCGCGCCCAGGCGCAACGACGTGATCCAGACCAGGTAGTCGGTCCTGTCCCGGTTGCGTCCCCGGTCCGTGTCCTCTCCGACGACGACGCGGCCCGCTTCGTCGACGGTGTCGATGCCGGCGGCGCGTCGCTTGTAGAGGTGGAACCACGCGATGCCGAGCAGGAACGCCCCGGCGACGGCGAACGCGCCGAAGATCGTGTGGGGGAAGGTCACCAGCGCCGTGTTGTTCGTGAAGACCGCCCAGGCGTCCGTCATGACCGCCCGGCCGTCGATGATCTCGGTGCCGACCGGGTGCTGCATCCACGAGTTGGCGACCAGGATGAAGTAGGCGGAGACGACCGTGGCCAGCGAGGCGCACCAGATGCAGGCCAGGTGGACGGCCTTGGGCAGCCGCTGCCAGCCGAAGATCCACAAGCCGAGGAACGTGGACTCGACGAAGAACGCCAGCAGGGCCTCCATCGCCAGCGGGGCGCCGAACACGTCCCCGACGAAGCGGCTGTACTCGCTCCAGGCCATGCCGAACTGGAACTCCTGGACGATGCCGGTGGCGACGCCCATGATGAAGTTGATCAGGAAGAGCTTGCCCCAGAACTTGGTCATGCGCAGGTACTGCTCGCGGCCTGTCACGTGCCAGGCGGTCTGCAGGGACGCGACGAGGACTCCGAGTCCGATCGTCAGCGGGACCATGAGGAAGTGGTAGACGGTGGTGATGCCGAACTGCCAGCGGGCGATGTCGAGCGGGTCCAAGAGTGCCTCCCGGGATGGGTGCGTGCCGAACCGCGAGGGTCTCGCCGATCCGACTTCTACGAGCCGTAGAATAACTTCTACACGACGTAGAATACCTCCCGTTCTACTCCGCGTAGAAATCTGCGGCGATTCGCGGTAAATTTGAGGTGCACACCCTTTTGGAACTTCACGTGGAAAGCAGGACCAAGCAGTGGCCTCACTAGGCGACCTCGAGCGCTCCGTCATGGACCTTCTGTGGGACAGCACTGAAGCCCAGACGGCCAACAGCCTCCGTGATGCGCTGGCCCACGCAGGCGCAGAGGACGGCAAAGAGCTCGCCGTGACCACCGTTCTGACCGTGCTGGCGCGTCTCGAGAAGAAGGACCTCGTCGCCCGCGAGCGAGATACCCGCCCCCACCAGTACCGTGCCGTGATGAGCCGCGAGGAGCACACGGTCGAGCTCATGAACGAGGCCCTCGGCAACGTCATGGACCGGGAAGCGGTGCTCGCCAGGTTCATCGGCGGGATCTCCGGCGGCGAGGCCGCCGCGTTGCGCCGCCTCCTCGAAGGCCCCGCCGCCGAAGCGGCCCGGCCCCTGGACTCCGGAACGCCGCACACCACCTCGGGCCAGTCGGCCTAGCCTGACCACGGGCCCGGCCCAGCGTGCTGCTGACCTCGTATCTGCTGGCGGGTCTCGCCATCGCCCTGGCGTGGCCCGTCCCCGTCTGGCTGTCGCGCGCACGGTTCACCAGCCGCTCCCCGTTCACCACGCTGATCTTCTGGCAGGCCATCGCACTGGCCGGCGGCCTCTCGATGATCGGGGCCATGCTGATCTGGGGGCTCGCGCCCCTGGGCGACAACCTGCTCTCCGGCCTCGGCGCACTGTGGGGGGTCGTCTCGGGGCGGCTGTCCGCCGACCACCTCGGGCCGGTGCACCTCTTCGCCTTGAGCGCCGCGGTCCTGCTCGGACTCCACCTGGTCTTCACGCTGCTGCTGACCTGGGTTCGCGTGCACCGGCACCGGTCCCGCCACCGGAAGCTGCTGGCCCTGTTGTCGAACCCGGCGCCTTCCGACTCCCGGACCGTCGTGGTCCAGCACGACGCCCCCGTGGCATACTGCCTGCCCGGGCTCACGAGCTCGGTCACCGTGGTCTCCCGGGGCCTGATGGAGGCGCTCGACCCGGAGGGCCTCAAGGCCGTGCTCGCCCACGAGCGGGCCCACCTGGACCAGCGCCACGATCTCCTGGTCCTGGCCTTCGAGTCGTGGCATCAGGCCCTGCCGTGGCTTCCCACATCCAAGCTGGCCCGCGGTGCCGTCCACGAGCTGATCGAGATGCTCGCCGACGACGCGGCCCTCCGCCAGGTCGATTCGGCCGTGCTCCTGCGAGCCCTGATCACGGCGGCGACCGGCGAGGCGCCTCCCCCGGGAGCCTCGTCGGGTCTTCCGGAGGGCGACCTTTCGGCTCAGCGCCTCAAGCGCCTGATCACCCCGTCGCCGCGCCTGTCGAGGTCCGCCAGGCTGGCGCTCGTCGCTGCCGCCGTCCTGCTCGTCGTCGCCCCGACCGTCCTCCTCGTCGCCCCCGCACTGCCGCTCTGATTCCGCCCCGAAGGGATCCGGGCGGCGTCAGACGTCGATCTGCTCGCGGTCCAGACGTTCCGATCCGGTGATGATGAACTCCTTGCGCGGGGCCACATCGCTGCCCATCAGCAGCTCGAAGACCCGTTCCGCCTGCTCGGCGTGGTCGATGTTGACGCGGCGCAGCGTGCGGTGGCGCGGATCCATCGTCGTCTCGGCCAGCTGCTCGGCGTCCATCTCGCCGAGGCCCTTGTACCGCTGGATCGGCTCCTTGTACTTCCGGCCTGCGGCCTCGAGCCCGTCGAGCACGCGGTAGAGCTCGGACTCGGAGTAGGTGTAGACCATCTCGTTGCTCTTCGAACCCGGGTTGACAACCTCCACCCGGTGCAGCGGGGGAACCGCGGCAAAGACACGTCCGGCCTCGATCATGGGTCGCATGTAGCGGAAGAAGAGGGTGAGCAGCAGGGTGCGGATGTGGGCGCCGTCGACATCGGCGTCGGTCATCAGGATGACTTTGCCGTAGCGCGCCGCCGACAGGTCGAAGCTGCGGCTGGAGCCGGCGCCGATGACCTGGATGAGGGCCGCGCACTCCGTATTGGAGAGCATGTCGCCCACGGAGGCCTTCTGCACGTTCAGGATCTTGCCGCGGATCGGCAGCAGCGCCTGGAAGTCCGAGCTGCGGGCCAGCTTCGCCGTGCCGAGCGCGCTGTCTCCCTCGACGATGAAGAGCTCGGACTGCTCGACGTCGTTGCTGCGGCAGTCGGCCAGCTTCGTCGGCAGCGAAGAACCCTCGAGGGCCGACTTCCGGCGCTGGGTCTCCTTGTGCACGCGCGCGGAGATGCGCGACTTCATCTCGTTGACGACCTTCTCGAGCAGCTGGGTCGACTGCTGCTTGTCGTTGCGCGCGCGGGAGTTCAGCTTCTCCTGCAGCGACTTCTCGACGACCTTGGAGACGATCTGGCGCACCGCCGACGTGCCGAGGACCTCCTTGGTCTGGCCCTCGAACTGCGGCTCGGCCAGGCGGACCGTCAGGACCGCCGTGAGCCCCGCCGTCACGTCGTCCTTCTCGATCTTGTCGTTGCCCGCCTTCAGCCGGCGCGCGTTGGCCTCGATGTGCTTGCGGAACGTCTTCAGCAGAGCCTGGTCGAACCCGGTCTGGTGGGTGCCGCCCTTGGGGGTGGCGATGATGTTGACGAAACTCCGGTTCGTCGTGTCGTAGCCGACGCCCCAGCGCAGCGCGATGTCGACTTCGCAGGCGCGCTCGACGTCGGTGATCTGGCTGTGCCCGCTGTCGTCGAGGACCGGCACGGACTCCGTGAAGGTGCCGGTTCCGTGCAGACGCCAGATATCCGTCACGGCAGCGTCGGGCGCCAGGTACTCGACGAACTCTGAGATGCCGCCGTCGTGGTGGAAGACCTCGCTGACAGGGCCGTCGGCACCGGGCGTCCCGGCGAGGCGGCGCTCATCGCGCAGCTCGATCCGCAGCCCCGGCACGAGGAAGGCGGTCTGGCGGGCGCGGCTCTGCAGCTCCTCGTAGGAGAACTTGGCGTCGCGCGTGAAGATCTGGTGGTCGGACCAGTAGCGGATGCGCGTGCCGGTGACTCCGCGCTTGGCCTTGCCGACGACGTCGAGCTGTGATCCTTCGACGAAGGGGGCGAAATCCGCAGACGGCTTCGGCTTGCCGCTGTCCGCGAACCGGCCCGGTTCGCCGCGGCGGAACTGCATCCGGTACGTCTTCCCACCGCGGTCGACCTCGACGTCCAGTCGGGAGGACAGCGCGTTGACGACGCTGGCGCCCACTCCGTGGAGGCCGCCGGACGCCGTGTAGGAACCGCCGCCGAACTTGCCGCCGGCGTGGAGTTTCGTGAAGACGACCTCGACGCCGCTCAGCCCGGTTCGCGGCTCGACGTCGACCGGGATGCCGCGGCCGTCGTCCCAGATCTCCACGGAGTCGTCCGGATGCAGGATGATCTGGATGTTCTGGCCGTGGCCGGCCAGGGCCTCGTCGACAGAGTTGTCGATGACCTCCCAGAGGCAGTGCATGAGTCCGCGCGAGTCGGTGGATCCGATGTACATACCGGGGCGCTTGCGTACGGCCTCCAGACCCTCCAAGACGGAAAGGTGTCGTGCGCTGTACTCGGAACTAG
Source organism: Zhihengliuella salsuginis (assembly GCF_014651715.1). Classification (GTDB taxonomy): domain Bacteria; phylum Actinomycetota; class Actinomycetes; order Actinomycetales; family Micrococcaceae; genus Zhihengliuella; species Zhihengliuella salsuginis. Next base: position 82,580 of record NZ_BMXK01000002.1, on the reverse strand, counting down.
GTGCCACGCGGCTGCAACTCCTCGGGATCTGCGTCGATACGCGGTCGGCGATGGTCCCCTCAACCCTACTCCGCGCAGTCGTGCGGACCCGGGTGGCTCGCCGCAGGCGGCCCGTGCGGGCCCGTATTCCCGGCGATGTGCGGCTACGCGGTGAGCGAAAGACCGCCCCAATAGCGATGATTCGGGCCGCGGAACTGGTTGTATTGGATACTACCGATATTGAGGAGGTCGTCATGAATGCAACTTCAGTGGCAACACGTGGTCTCACCGCGTTGGATCGTTGCGATCGCTGCGGGGCCCAAGCTTACGTACGCGCGGTTTTGGCGACCTCGGGCGGAGAGCTGCTCTTCTGTGCACACCACGCGCGCGAGGTGGAGTCCAAGCTCCGTCCGCAGACGACGGAGTGGCAGGACGAGTCCAGCAAGCTCCACGAGAAGCCGGTGTTCGAGGACGCGGACTAAGACGCGTCCGGCCTCCGGAGCAGCTAGAACCCAGTCCTTCGGGGCCGGTCCTTCGGGGCCGGCCCCGAAGTGCGTTTCGGCCAGTGGGCTCCACCCGCTTGCTGGCACCCGGCCGGAAACGACCAGTGGCCCGGCCCCGGAGAGGGGCCGGGCCACCGGACTCGTGCCGAGACCGTCCGGGTTCTCTAGTCCAGGTAGTCGCGCAGGACCTGCGAGCGGGACGGGTGGCGCAGCTTGGACATCGTCTTGGACTCTATCTGTCGAATTCGCTCCCGCGTCACACCGTAGACCTTGCCGATTTCGTCTAAAGTCTTCGGCTGTCCGTCGGTGAGGCCGAAGCGCATGGCGACGACGCCGGCTTCCCGTTCGGAGAGTGTGTCCAGCACGGAGTGCAGCTGTTCCTGCAGCAGCGTGAAGCTGACCGCGTCGGCGGGCACGACGGCCTCGGAGTCCTCGATCAGATCGCCGAATTCCGAGTCCCCGTCTTCGCCCAGCGGCGTGTGGAGGGAAATCGGCTCCCGGCCGTACTTCTGGACCTCGACGACCTTCTCCGGCGTCATGTCGAGCTCCTTGGCGAGCTCCTCCGGGGTGGGCTCGCGGCCCAGATCCTGCAGCATCTGACGCTGGACGCGGGCGAGCTTGTTGATGACCTCGACCATGTGGACCGGGATGCGGATGGTGCGCGCCTGGTCGGCCATGGCACGCGTGATCGCCTGGCGAATCCACCAGGTGGCATACGTGGAGAACTTGAAGCCCTTGGTGTAGTCGAACTTCTCGACGGCGCGGATCAGACCGAGGTTGCCCTCCTGGATGAGGTCCAGGAACAGCATGCCGCGCCCGGTGTAGCGCTTGGCCAGCGACACGACGAGGCGAAGGTTGGCTTCCAAGAGGTGGTTCTTGGCGATCTTGCCGTCGTGGACCACCTGCTCCAGGTCCCAGCGCAGGCGCTTGTCCATCTTCTCGCCACCCTGGGCGAGCTTGTGCGACGCGAACAGGCCGCCTTCGATGCGCAGCGCGAGGTCGACCTCCTGCTCCGCGTTCAGCAGGGCGACCTTGCCGATCTGCTTGAGGTAGTCCTTCACGGGGTCGGCCGTGGCGCCGGCGACGAGCACCTGCTGCTGCGGCGCGTCGTCTTCATCCGTGGTCAGGACGAATCCGCGGCTCTCCTCCTCAGGCTTGCCGTCCTTGCCCTTGGCGTCGGCGGCCGGCTTCTGCCCGTCCGCCTCCGCGTCGCCCTCCGCCTGGGGAGCTGGCTCCTCGATCGGAGCGGCCGCAGGCTTCTTCGCCCTGGTCGCCCGCTTCGGCGCGGTGCCCGAGGTCTCCGCAGAGGCCTTCTTGCGCGCCCGGGTGCGGGCCGCCTTCTGCTGCGGCGTCAGCTCCTCTTCCTGAGGTGCGTCCGACTCGACGGCTGGCGCCGACTGCTGATCCCGCGAACGGGCGTCCTGAGAACTGGTCTCGGTTGCTGGCACGAATTACCTTCCTCACGTGTGATCCGTGGAGTCTCCCGGTGGGTAACGCCACTATGACCCTGTCAAGTCCGGTTGGCCGCACACGGCGGCCCGGTCGCAGGGCCTTCGTACTGTCGAACGCCTGCAACCGCTCCGGTGTTCCCAATTTCTGTGAAGAAGCTGGAAATTGCGTGCCCCTCTTGCGAGAAGGCGCGAACCGGAAACACGGACCCAACGGGGTCTCGGGTTACATTGTCTCACGAAAAGCCATGGAGTGCGTTCAACAGGTCGGGCGGGCCGGGGCCGGATCGGCTCCCAGCCTAGGCCGCCCGTCGATGTTCCAGAGGGCGCCAGGCGCGGCCCCGGTCCTGGACCCACGAGGCGAATTCGCCCCGGTTCATCATGGTCGTGGCGATCAGCGCGAGATCGTCCTGCCGCTCCAGTCCCCCACTGCGCTCGAGCAGTGCCTGCGCGGCGGTGCTCCGGCCGCGGGCCCACTCCATCCACGCCATCATCGTGAGCAGCGACGAGCGGTCGCGTCCGTCCGTCGCGGGAATCAGCTCATAGGCGAGGTTCCACAGCCGGTCCAGCCGGTGCCAGTCGGGCGCGACCTCGGCGTCCCCGACGATGAAGTCGACTGACCGCTGCGCCAGCCGGTGAGAATCCTCCATGAGCTGCTCGAAGTCGTCCGGATCGTATCCGAGGTCGCCATCCTCCCGCGGAATATCGGCGTAGGCGCTGACGCCTGCGGCCATCGCCAGGAGCATGTTCCGCGATTGATACCGGTGCAGCCCGGCCACGACCGCGCCCGTGAGCACCGCGTCCTGCCGGAGCGCCGAGACGGCAGCCTCGGCCGGCATCGAGAGCAGGAGCTCCCAGCGTCCGAGAAGTTGCCGCAGGGTCGCGTGCGGGAGCTCGCCTCCGAGGCAGCCGGCGACGATCTCCCTGACCCGCGCCGCGTCCGGCCAGACCTCGTTGTTGGTCCCATCCCAGACGCCGGCCTTGGGCGCGCTCCCGCGAAACGTCATCTCCGCGTTGGCCTCGGTCGCTTCCAGCCCGTCGACCGGATTCCCGTCCGCAGGGCAGCACTCGGGCCTCTGACATCCGTAGTGGATCCAGCGTCCGCCCCCGACGTACCAGGCGCCGACGATCCCCACACCCTCCAGCGCCAGCGTGATGCCGAGGTGATCAAGCAGGCGGGCGTAGGGGAGGTCGGGCCCGCCGGTCGGACGGTCGCCGTAGGCCACGAGGAGTACGGAATCGACGTCGTCGAGCGGATCGACGAGACGGCCGACCCGGGCCGAGATCTCGAGATCGTCGGACTCCGCTGTGGTCCCGTCGGCCTGCGGACGCGGCAGATCCACGCGGAGGGTCGCCACGAGGCGCTTGTCCGAGAGCAGCAGCAGCGCCAGCGAACGCTCGGGCTCGAAGCCGAGCAGGTGCGGAACCAGGGCTAGCACATTGGCCGAATCGGACACGGACAGGCAGTCGACGGCGGGGTCAGGGGATGCTTGTGGGTTCGTCATACCCACACCCTGCCGGGCCGGTCAGCGGCTGCTCAGGCCCCGGCGAGGGATTGTGGATACCGTAGCCTGCCTCCGCTGCTGTGGACGGACAGTCGCGGCCACCCGCCGTCGACCTCAGCCGTCTTCGGCGCGCCGGCCCGACAGATAGGCTTCGGCAGCCTCGGCGAGGTCCTCGGCATCGGGCATCGGCTCCCCCGCCCCCAGCAGCAGCGAACGGCGCTGCTGCTGCGGAACGTGCTCGTCGAAGCGCTCCTCGAATTTCGAGACCATCCGCTGGATCTCCGGCGAACCGGCGACCTGCGACTCGATCTGCTCCTCGACGTTGCGCCCGGCCTCCCGCAGGCGGTCCGTCGGCAGGCCGAGCCCCATGGCGGCACCCAGGTGCTCGAGTGCGGCCACGGCCACCTGCGGGTACTCCGCGTCGCCGAGGTAGTGCGGCACGTGGAGCGTGAAGCCGACAACATCGCGCCCCCGCTGCGCGAGCTCGAGCTCAATCAGGTGGGCCGCCGACGCGGGTACCTCCGCGGTCGGGTTCCAGGTCGTCACCCCCTCGGCCAGATCGGGGCGGTTCCCGTAGACCGTGACGCCGAGCTGCCGGGTGTGCGGCACAGGCATCGGCACGCCGGTGAAGGAGGCGACCAGACGGACGTTCAGGGCTGTCGCCAAGCGGACGACGGCGGCGGCGAACCTGTCCCACTGGAAGTCGGGTTCGGGTCCGGTCAGCATGAGGAAGGGCGTGCCCAGTCCGTCGGTCAGCGCGTAGAGCTCGATCCGCGGCCGCTGGTAGGCGGTGAAGTGGTCCCCGAGGAAGGTGATCTGCGGCCGGCGCTCGCGGTAGTTGATGAGCTGGTCGGCGTCGAAGGACGCCACGAGTTCGGCATCCAGCTCTTCGAGGAGGACACCGCGGACCTGTCGCATCACGTGTCCGGCGTCGGCATGGCCGTCCAGAGCGATGATCAGGTCCCGTCCCTGCAGTGAGACGTCGTCGGCCACCTCGTCGTTCAGACGGACCAGCGACAGTGGATCCAGCACGTGTTCTCCTCTCGCAGCACTCAGCGGGTCTCCGGTGGAGCCCGCATACGTCAACCGTCCGGCGACGGCATTTGTTCCCCGGGGCGGGCGGCCCCGATTTCGCCCAGCGGCGAATCAACCCGCCAAGTTTAGCGGGATCGCACCATCTCCGGTGTGGCAGGCGTTACGATGCAAAGGACCCATTAAATAGTTTCGGGCCGCCTCCCAGCAGCGGTCCGATGAGCGTTCAGCAGCGGATGGGCCCGCGCTGGGCATTAAGGATTTCAGCTTTCGTGATCACTAGCAGCGACCTGAAACTAACGGCCGTTTCAACCGACATCAAACGTCTCGCCGCCGACGCCCTCGTGGTGGGCGTGGCCGCCGCCGAGGACCCGGCCAAGGATGCGCCGCACCTCGTCGCGTCGCCGCTGTCGAAGGCGGAGACCGCTGAGCTCGAGCGCGCACTGCGCCTCGCCGGGGCAACGGGCAAATCCGATGAGATCGTGCGCCTGCCCGCCGGTGAGGGCACGAAGGCCGACGTCGTCATCGCCGTGGGCCTCGGCAAGGTCGCCGACGGCTCGGTCGACACCGAGACCGTGCGCCGCGCGGCGGGCACCGTCGCCCGCCAGGTGACGGGTCTCGAGAAGATCCTGTTCGCGCTTCCGGCAGCGGATGTCGCCGCGGCGGCGGCGGTGGCCGAGGGCATCGCGCTCGGTGCCTACCGTTTCGAATCGCTGCGCTCGTCGAAATCCGACGAGACGGTGCTGGCCGAGGGCATCGTCGCCACGGACGCAGCCGTCGACGCGGCGCTCCCCGCCGCCTTCAAGCGGGCTGCCGTCGTGGGACGGGCGGTGCGCGCAGTGCGCGACCTCGTCAACACGTCGTCGAACATCCTCTACCCGGAGACGTTCGCCCAGGCCGCCTACGACGGCGCGAAGGCCCACCGCCTGAAGGTCACCGTGCTCGACGAGAAGCGCCTCGAGAAGGACGGCTACGGCGGCATCATGGGCGTCGGGCGCGGCTCCGAACGCCCCCCGCGTCTGGTCAAGGTGGAGTACTCGCCGTCCAAGCCGAAGAAGCATCTGGCCATCGTCGGCAAGGGCATCACCTTCGACACCGGCGGCATCTCGATCAAGCCCGCCTCCAACATGCACCACATGAAATCGGACATGGCCGGTGCGGCGACGGCCCTCCAGACGGTCCTCGCCGTCGCCGAGCTGGGACTGCCGGTGAAGGTCACGGTCTGGCTGTGCCTGGCGGAGAACATGCCCTCCGGCTCCGCGACCCGCCCCGGCGACGTCGTCACCATGTTCAACGGCAAGACCGTCGAGATCCTCAACACCGATGCCGAGGGCCGCATGGTCATGGGCGACGGTCTCGCCGCCGCCAGCCTGGAGAAGCCCGACGTCGTCCTGGACATCGCCACCCTGACCGGCGCCCAGATGGTCGCCCTCGGCCGCCGGACGACCGGCCTCATGGGCGACGCCGAGGTCCGCGACGCGCTCAAGGACGCGGCCGACGCCGCGGGCGAGGCCGCCTGGCCGATGCCGCTGCCCGAGGAGCTCCGGCCTTCGATCGCCTCCGAGGTCGCCGATCTCGCCAACATCGGCGAGCGTTTCGGAGGGATGATGACCGCCGCGGTGTTCCTGCAGGAGTTCGTCGGCGAGGTCGACGGCCGGAGGATCCCCTGGGCGCACATCGATATCGCCGGACCCTCGTTCAACGACTCGAGCGCCTTCGGGTACACGCCGAAGAACGGCACCGGCACCATGGTCCGCACTCTGGTCGGCTACGCGGAGTCCCTCGCAGACTGACCTGCGCGGACGTCCGACTCCGGACGCCGACGACGGCGGCTGGATCACACGCGGGCGCGCCGCATCTCACAACACGAGGTGAATCCGCACGAGAAGCCCGTCACTGCGCATTCTTTTACGACGTGATGGGCTTCTCTTGTGTCCTGGCCGTATGCCAGCAAGGGTGTATTCCGGCTAAGGTACTTCATGACAGAACACCGCAATGAACTGGTGGCGACGACCGTCACTGCCGGTTTCCCCATAGCAATTCCCGAATCCTCGGGAGCCCATCACATCGCGAGGGAGCGTTCAAGTGGCCGACACGGCAACAGCGCAAGAGTTTGACGTCCTGATCCTCGGCGGCGGCAGCGCCGGCTATTCGGCTGCACTGCGCGCCGTACAGCTCGACCTGTCCGTCGGACTGATCGAAAAGGCAAAGGTGGGCGGCACGTGCCTGCACACCGGCTGCATTCCCACCAAGGCCTACCTGCACTCCGCTGAGCTGGCGGAGAACGCACGCGAGGGCGCCAAGTACGGCATCAACACGGCACTCGAGTCGATCGACATGGCCAAGGTCCGCGAGTACAAGGACGGCGTCGTCGCCGGCAAGTTCAAGGGCCTCACCGGTCTCTTGAAGATGAAGAAGGTCACGGTCATCGAGGGCTCCGGCCGTCTGGTCGGCCAGGACACCATCGACGTCGATGGTGTCCCCTACAAGGGCAAGAACATCGTCCTCGCCTCCGGCTCCACGGCCAAGACGATGGGCATCGAGATCGGCGGTCGCATCCTGACCTCGACCGAGGCGCTCAACATGGAGTCGCTGCCCAAGTCCGCCATCGTCCTCGGCGGCGGCGTCATCGGCGTGGAATTCGCGTCCGTCTGGAAGTCCTTCGGCGTCGACGTCACCATCGTCGAGGGCCTGCCGAGCCTGGTCCCGAACGAGGACCCCTCCATCATCAAGAACCTGGAACGCGCCTTCAAGAAGCGCGGCATCAAGTTCAACACCGGCACCTTCTTCGAGAAGGTCGAGCAGAACGACGACGCCGCGAAGGTCACGCTGTCCGACGGCAAGACGTTCGAGGCCGACATCGTGCTCGTCGCCGTGGGCCGCGGACCCGTCACCGAGGGGCTCGGTTACGAGGAGCAGGGCGTCCCCATGGACCGTGGCTTCGTGACCGCGAACGAGCGGCTGCACACGGGCGTCGGCAACATCTACGCCATCGGCGACATCGTCCCGGGCGTGCAGCTCGCGCACCGCGGCTACCAGCACGGCATCTTCGTCGCCGAGGAGATCGCCGGCCTCAACCCGGTCGTCGTCGAGGACGTCAACATCCCGAAGGTCACCTTCTGCGAACCGGAGATCATGTCGGTGGGCTACTCGGAGCCGAAGGCGGCCGAGAAGTTCGGCAAGGACGCCATCGAGACGCAGGAGTACAACCTGGCCGGCAACGGCAAGTCCTCCATCCTCGGCACGAGCGGGATCATCAAGCTCGTCCGCGTCAAGGACGGCCCCATCGTCGGCGTCCACGGCATCGGCGGCCGCATCGGCGAGCAGATCGGCGAATCGCAGCTGATCGTGAACTGGGAGGCCTACCCGGAGGATCTCGCCCCGTTGATCCACGCGCACCCGACCCAGAACGAGTCGATCGGCGAAGCAGCCCTGGCTCTGGCCGGCAAGCCGCTGCACGGCTGACAGCCGTGGAGCGCACCGCGGCGGCGCGTCGCCTGCTCCCGTCATCTCGACGATCGCAGGCGGCGCCCCGGCCGTCAGGTGCACTAAGCTCGCAAATAGTCGTTTGAGGCCGCTCCCACCGCGCCGTCGGCCGTGATCTAGATTCAAGTCCATAGGAGGACGGGGACGAAATGTCTGAAACCGTGAACTTGCCCGCCCTCGGTGAGAGTGTCACCGAAGGTACCGTTACCCGCTGGCTGAAGGCCGTCGGCGACCGTGTAGAGGTCGACGAGCCGCTGGTGGAGGTGTCGACCGACAAGGTCGATACCGAGATCCCGTCGCCTGTTGCCGGCGTCATCGAAGAGATCCTCGTCGGCGAAGACGACGAGGCCGAGGTCGGCGCGCCGCTCGTGCGCATCGGCGACGGTTCCGGCGCCAACTCCGACGAGTCGGAGGCCCCGGCCGCCGAAGAGGAGTCGCCCGCCGAGGAAACGCCGTCCGAGGAGGCTCCCGCCGAGGAACCCGCTGCTTCGACTGAAGAGGCCCCCGCCGAGGAGGCACCCGCCGAGGAATCCGCTCCGGCCGGATCGGGCGATGCCACCGAGGTCACGCTGCCCGCGCTGGGCGAATCCGTGACCGAGGGCACCGTCACCCGCTGGCTCAAGGAAGTCGGCGACGAAGTCGCCGTCGACGAGCCTCTGCTCGAGGTCTCGACCGACAAGGTCGACACCGAGATCCCGTCCCCGGTGGCCGGCACGCTGCTCGAGACCCGCGTCGGCGAAGACGACACGGCCGAGGTCGGTGCGGTTCTCGCCCTGATCGGTTCGGGCTCGGCGCCGGCCGCGTCCTCCGAGCCGGAGGCGCCGAAGCCCGCCGAGTCCGAGAAGGAAGAGGAGCCGAAGGAAGCCGCTCCGGCTCCGAAGGAAGAGGAGCCGAAGAAGGAGGCCCCGAAGGAAGAAGCCCCCAAGGAAGCCGCTCCGGCTCCGAAGGCGGAATCTCCGGCTGCTGCCGCGACTCCCGCTGCATCGGATTCGTCCAACGACGGTTACGTGACGCCGCTGGTCCGCCGGCTGGCCAACAAGAACGACATCGACCTGAGCTCGGTCAAGGGCACCGGCGTCGGCGGCCGCATCCGCAAGCAGGATGTCGAGGAGGCCATCACCTCCAAGAAGTCCGCTGAGCCGGCTGCGGCTCCCGCCGCAGCTGCACCGGCGGCCAGCGCTCCGGCCGCGCCGAAGGTCGAGGTCTCCTCGCTTCGCGGCACGACGGCGAAGGCACCGCGCATCCGCCAGGTCATCGCCCGCCGCATGCGCGAATCGCTCGACGTCTCGACCCAGCTGACGCAGGTTCAGGAAGTCGACATGACCCGGATCGCGAAACTGCGGACGGCGGCCAAGGCCAACTTCAAGGCCGTCAACGGCACGAACCTGACCTACCTTCCGTTCATCGGGAAGGCCGTCACCGAGGCTCTCAAGCAGCACCCGAAGCTCAACGCCGAGTACGACGAGGAGAAGCAGGAGATCACCTACCACGGTGCTGAGCACCTGGCCGTCGCCGTCGATACCGACAAGGGCCTCCTCGTCCCGGTCATCCAGGATGCCGGCGACCTCAACATGGCCGGACTGGCCGGCAAGATCGCCGACGTCGCGGCACGCACCCGCGACGGCAAGATCGGACCGGACGAGCTTTCGGGCGGCACGTTCTCGATCACGAACATCGGATCCGTCGGCGCACTGTTCGACACCCCGATCATCAACCAGCCGCAGGTCGCCATCCTCGGCACGGGCGCGATCGTCAAGCGCCCCGTCGTCGTCACCACGGACGGCGAGGACACGATCGCCATCCGCCAGATGATGTACCTGTCGCTGACCTACGATCACCGACTCGTGGACGGCGCAGATGCGGGACGCTTCCTGCAGACGCTCAAGGCGCGACTCGAAGGTGGCGCGTTCGAAGGCGAGCTCGGCCTCTAGAGGCCCGCGCGCCTGGATCCGCAAGCGCCGGTGGGCGGCCACTCCTGCGAGTGGCCGCCCACCGGCGTTTCTGCTTCCATGCCCGTCCCACGATTGCCGATCCGCGGCTCCCCCCGCTTTTCGACACAGCGTCGAAGTACCTTAGACTGGGTGCATGGACTTCCTGCACACTCTCCTGGTCTTCTTCCACATCCTCGGTGCCGCCGCGCTCGTCGGCGGCTGGCTGGCGGCCTTCAAGACGCCGACCGTCGGCACCTGGCAGTTCATCGGCGCCTGGGTCCAGCTGGCGACCGGCCTCGCGCTGACCGTGCTCGCGGAGATGGGCACCGACCCCGTGAACCACGCCAAGATCGGCGTGAAGCTCATCCTGCTGATCGCCGTGCTCGTCGCCGCGATCATCGGCCGCAAGAAGATGAAGAAGGGCGAGGACGTCCCGAAGGGCATCGCCCACACCGTGGGCGGATTCTCCCTCGTCAACGTCGCTCTGGCCGTCTTCTGGTCCTGATTCCGCATCGTCCGGAGTACGACGCCGGATCATGGCGTGGCCGTCCCTTCGGGGGCGGCCACTTCTCGTTGGAGGCTACTGCCCGTCGGCGGCTTCGAGCGACGCGATCCTCCACCCGTCCGCCGTGCTCCGCAGCTGGAGGATCAGGTCCTGCTCTTCCGCTTCCGCGACCGTCTCCACCTGGGCGCCGGACTCGTCGACAACGGAATAGGGCAGGATGCGGCTCAGGACCCGCACGCGCTGCCCGTCGTCGTCCTGCGCCAGTACCACTGCGTCGCTCATGGTGATGGACAGGCCCTCGTAGCGGCGGCCTTGTGCGACCAGGGCGTCGATGACCTCCCTATCCGCCGATGCGGCCTCCTCCGAGGCGTAGACGTCGGCCAGGAGGTCCGGAGACAGCTGCGTCAGCGCCTCGCTCCTCCGCTCGGCGAGGGTCTGGACGATGTCCGCGACACCCGCCGGGACTGTCTGCGACGACGTCTCGGGGGCAGGCGCACTGCTGCTCGAGGTGGACCGGCCTCCGTTTTCCGCGGTAGCTCCTGAGCCGGTCGTGTCCGTCGTCAGAACGCCGTTGCCGGCCGCCCACGCGATCGAGGCCGCGGCCAGAACGACGACGCCCGCGGCCACTGCACCGGTCTTCCAGCGGCGCCCGGCGCGCCCGTCGGCTCCGGGGCGCCCAACCGCCGCTCGCCGTGCAGACCGGCGCTGTGCTGGCTGCGCCGGAACTCCGGGCACCGGTTCGGACGCCCCGGTCGCCGCCGTCCTGCTCGGCGAGTCGGCCAGATCCAGGGGCTGCGGCTCCCCCGCAGCGAAGATGCCGATCCAGAACTCCTCGGCCGTCGGGCGACGCCCCGGGTCGACGTCGAGCGCCCGCTCGAGCAGGTTCGACGCCTCTTCCGGCAGGCTGGGCAGGGCGCGCCGGCCCGATGCGGCATCGTGCCCCGCCCCTGTCAGCGCGAACCGCATCAATGCCCCCAGGGCATAGACGTCCGCCTTGCGTTCATCGGCAGCGTGCTTGTCGGCGGAGGGATCGCGCACCTCCGGCGCAGTGAAGCCGGGGTGCCGCGTGGGAAGGTCGCTCCGCCCGAGCAATGCGGAGAATCCGAGTTCGCCGAGCTTCGGCCGCCCCTCGGCTGTGAAGAGGATGTTGCCCGGGGTGACATCACCATGGGCGGCTCCCTGCTCGTGCAGGTACGCCAGCGCGGCGGCGATGGGGGCGACCAGAGTCACAGCCGCGCCCGGCGAGACAGCCCCTTTCCGCGCTATCAGCTGCTGTGCCGTCCCGTCGGGCAGGTACTCCATCAACAGGCCGAGCCCCTGCTCGGAGGACGCCCACCCGTGCATTTCGACCAGGTGGTCGTGGCGCAGCGACTGGAGGGCGTCGGCCTCGCGACGGCGAACCTGGAGACCGTCGGGCGATTCCGTCGCGACCTTCAGCGCACAGCTCCTCTCCTCCCCCGGGCGCCGCACCTCGTAGACGGTCCCGGTGGCCCCGGAACCGATTCGACGCACGATCTCGACAGCCGCGGTACCGCCCCGCAGGGCGTCCGAGAAGCTCGCTTCGTTGAAGTCTTCTGTCATCTCACCGACTCTATCGGCCGGAGCCGGAGCGGGCGGCTGTGTCGGGTCGTTTCTCGCCATACAACAGTTCTATCTGGTTTTTTGACCCCCTCCGAGGTTATCCACAGGCCATGGCGTTATCTGAGTGGCATCGTCACCGCCCCCCGCGTACGCTGTCGCACATGTCACTGACTTTCCGACGACTCGGTCTCGACCCCGAATTCGTTGATTACAGCGAATGCTGGGACCTTCAACGAACCATCCATTCCGAAGTCCTCGCCGGCGAGCGGTCCCCAGAGGTCCTGCTGCTGGAGCATGCCTCCGTCTACACGGCCGGCAAGCGCACCGAGGAGATCGACCGGCCGCACGACGGGACCCCCGTCGTCGACGTGGACCGCGGAGGCAAGATCACCTGGCACGGACCGGGCCAGCTCGTCGCCTACCCGATCATCCCGCTCGCGAACCGCGGTGCTGTGAAGGACTACGTGTGGCGGCTCGAGGAGGTCCTCATCAAGGTTGTCGCCGACTACGGCATCGAGGCCACCCGCGTCGAGGGACGGGCAGGCGTTTGGGTTCTGGGGACCGCCGGGGCCCAGGACCGGAAGATCGCCGCAATCGGCATCCGCGTGCTCAAGGGCGTGACGCTTCACGGCTTCGCTCTCAACTGCTCCAACTCGCTCGCCGCCTACAACCGGATCATCCCGTGCGGCATCACCGACGCGTCCGTCACGACCATCAGCGACGAAATCGGACGCGACGTGAAGCCGAGCGACATCGTCGAGCGCGTCCAAGAAGAATTCGAGCGGCTGCTGCCCGCAGCCTTGGCTCCGGAGTCGGCCCACAAGGCCGCCTCCACTGAACCCACCACCCAGGGAGTACCCGCATGACCTTGGCCCCCGAAGGCCGCCGCCTTCTCCGCATCGAGCAGCGCAACGCCTCGACCCCAGTCGAGCGCAAACCCGACTGGATGAAGGCGAAGGTCAACATCGGCCCGGAGTACTTGGAGCTGAAGAACCTCGTGAAGTCCGAGGGGCTCCACACGGTCTGCCAGGAGGCGGGCTGCCCGAACATCTTCGAGTGCTGGGAGGACCGCGAAGCGACGTTCCTCATCGGCGGCTCGGCATGCACCCGGCGCTGCGACTTCTGCCAGATCGACACGGGCAAGCCCGCGCCCGTCGACCGCGCCGAGCCGTTCAAGGTGGCCTCCAGCGTCAAGAAGATGGAGCTGCGCTACGCGACCGTCACCGGCGTGGCACGCGACGACCTCGAGGACGAGGGAACGTGGCTCTACGCCGAGACCGTCCGCCAGATCCACCGGATGAACCCTGACACGGGCGTCGAGCTGCTCATCCCCGACTTCTCCGGCAACCCGGACTACCTCGACGAGATCTGCGATTCGGCCCCCGAGGTCTTCGCCCACAACGTCGAGACCGTCCCGCGCATCTTCAAGCGCATCCGCCCTGCCTTCCGCTACGAGCGTTCGCTCGACGTGCTGACGCACGGCCGCAACCGCGGGATGATCACCAAGTCGAACCTGATCCTCGGCATGGGCGAGACGCGCGAAGAGGTCTCGCAGGCGCTTCAGGACCACCACGACGCAGGTTGCGACTTGATCACGATCACGCAGTACCTGCGCCCCAGCGAGCGTCATCTGCCGGTGGACCGCTGGGTGAAGCCGCAGGAATTCGTGGAGTTGAAGCAGGAGGCCGAGGAAATCGGCTTCCTGGGCGTCATGAGCGGGCCGCTCGTGCGTTCGTCGTACCGGGCCGGAACGCTGTGGCGCGAAGCGATGACAAAGAAGGGCCGGGAGATCACGTAGAATTAAGCCATTATGGCCAACACCTCCAACAGCGCATCCGCACAGGAGCCGCAGAAGCGCGGCCTCTTCAAACGCAAGCCCAAGGAAGAGAAGGCAAACAAGGAACCCGGGCGCCTGAAGCAAATCGCCCAGGTGTTCAAGATGACCCGCCGCTACGACCCGAGCGTCGTCTGGTGGATGGCCCTCGTATTCCTCGGCGTCGTCGCCGTGGGGCTCGTCGTGGGCCTGTTGATCAACAACTGGGTCACCCTGCTCCTGATCTCCATCCCGATCGGCCTGCTGCTGGCCGTGATCGTACTCTCCCGCAAGGCGGAGACCGCGGCCTTCGCCCAGATCGAGGGCCGTCAAGGCGCCGCCGGTGCCGCCATGAGCGTTCTCAAGCGCGGCTGGAACATCAAGGAAGAGCCGATCGCCGTCAGCCCGCGAACCCAGGATCTGGTGTTCATGGCCATCGGCCGGGCCGGCGTCGTCCTCGTGACCGAAGGTCCGACGGGTCGTGTCAAGACGCTGGTCGACGGTGAGCGTCGACGCATGTCGCGCGTGCTTCCCAACGTCCCGATCCACGTCATCAACGCCGGCTCCGGCGAGGGGCAGACGAAGCTCGGCGACGTGGCCAAGAAGATGAAGAAGCTTCCGAAGAAGCTCAACAAGACCGAGGTCCACGCCGTCGACCGCCGGCTGAACGCTTTGGGCACCGGGAAGCTCCCGGTCCCCAAGGGCATCGACCCGATGCGGGCCCGCCCGGACCGCCGCTCCAGTCGCGGCCGGTAGCGGACGCCCGCCCGTCTCCGGAGATCAGAAAGGGGGCCTTCCATTGCGGAAGGCCCCCTTTTGTTCTGCCAGTCTGCCAGGAGGTCGCTAGCGCGTCCGCACCAGGATGGTCCCGCGGATCCGGTCGTGCAATCCACGCTGATCCTTGTCGGAGATGAACGCAGGGACGACCAGGCACATGAGCAGCGTCCTCAGGACCCCGTCCAGCGGGCGGACCGCCGAGCCGTCGAGCCGCTGGACCTGCATACCCATGACGCGGTGTCCCACCGTGTGGCCCGTGACGCTGACGAAGAGCAGCGTCGAGGCCGCGAAGACGGTCAGGTTCGCGAAGGCGTCGCCATCGAAGAAGATGAACGAGACCAGCATCGACAGTCCCCAGTCGATGCAGATCGCCACCAGTCGGGTGCCGATCCTCGCGATGCTGCCCGGCCCGGACTCCGGGCGCCCCAAAGTCTTGCCGGGCCATTCGTCTGCGTGCAGTTGCGGCGGGCCTTCGAGCCACGAACCCAAGTCTCTTCTTTCCACGCTTTCCAGACTACCGCGCCCGGCTGGGTTGACGCCGCACGAGGCCCGGAATCACCGGCCTTCCGGGGCCGCGTAACACCCCGGAAACAATTGCGTCACCAGCGGGTAACGCCGAATAGTTAGGGTTGCTACTAATCTCGGGGACAAAACATCCGAGACGTCGGGCCTCGCTTGCCGACGTTGAATGCACACCAAGGAGCAGTTCTAGATGTTCAAGAATCCAGACGAAGTCCTCAAGTTCATTGCCGACGAAGAAGTGAAATTCGTCGACATCCGATTCACCGACCTGCCGGGTGTGCAGCAGCACTTCAACGTCCCTGCCAAGACGGTCGATGCGGACTTCTTCGTCAACGGCCAGCTGTTCGATGGTTCCTCCATCCGCGGCTTCCAGGGCATCGCCGACTCGGACATGCAGCTGATCCCCGACGTGAGCACCGCCTTCGTCGACCCCTTCCGCGTCGAGAAGACGCTGGCGATGAACTTCTCCATCATCAACCCGCGCACCGGCGAGCCGTACCACCGCGATCCGCGCGGCGTGGCCGAGCGCGCCGAGGCCTACCTCGCCTCGACCGGCATCGCCGACACCGCATTCTTCGCCCCCGAGGCAGAGTTCTTCATCTTCGAGAACGTCCAGTACGAGTCCAAGCCGGAGGGCTCCTTCTACAAGGTCGACTCCGACGAGGCGCCGTGGAACACCGGCCGCGCCGAGGCCGGCGGAAACCAGGGCTACAAGACCCCCGTCAAGGGCGGCTACTTCCCGGTCTCCCCGACCGACAAGCAGGCCGACCTGCGCGATGCCATCTGCGTCGAGCTGGACGCCGCCGGCCTCGAGGTCGAGCGCTCCCACCACGAGGTCGGTGCCGCCGGCCAGGCGGAGATCAACTACAAGTTCAACACGCTGACCCACTCGGCCGACGACATCCTGAAGTTCAAGTACATCGTCAAGAACGTCGCCGACGCCTTCGGCAAGTCGGCCACGTTCATGCCCAAGCCGATCTTCGGCGACAACGGCTCCGGCATGCACTGCCACCAGTCGCTGTGGTCCGACGGCGTCCCGCTGTTCTACGACGAGAAGGGCTACGCCGGCCTCTCCGATGTGGCCCGCTGGTACATCGGCGGCCTGCTCAAGCACGCGTCGGCCGTCCTGGCGTTCACCAACCCGACGGTGAACTCGTACAAGCGACTGGTCAAGGGCTACGAGGCCCCGGTGAACATGGTGTACTCGCAGGGCAACCGCTCCGCCGGCATCCGCATCCCGATCACCGGTTCGAACCCGAAGGCCAAGCGCATCGAGTTCCGCGCCCCCGATGCCTCCTCCAACCCGTACCTGGCCTTCGCCGCGCAGCTGCTGGCCGGCCTGGACGGCATCAAGAACCGCATCGAGCCGGCCGCGCCGATCGACAAGGACCTCTACGAGCTGCCGGCCGAAGAGGCCGCCGGCATCCAGATCGCCCCCGCTTCGCTGGAGGAGGCGCTGGACGCCCTCGAGGAGGACTTCGAGTTTCTGCTCGCCGGTGACGTGTTCACCGAGGACCTGATCAACACGTGGATCGAGTACAAGCGCGAGTTCGAGATCAAGCCGCTGTCGCTGCGCCCGAACCCGTATGAGTTCGAGCTCTACTACGGCGTCTAAGTTCTTCAGACAGCAACGACGGCGGGGTGCCGCCCTGGGAGACCAGGGCGGCACCCCGCCGTCGTTCTCCCCGGCAACGGCCCTGCCCGGGCCGGGCGTCGCCGCACTCCGCCGGTGGCGCGACCCGGAGGACGCGCGCACGCAGCGTGCGGCCGGCCAGTGACGCGAAAAGCCGGTGGCCTCCTCCCCTGTGCTGGGGAGGAGGCCACCGGCTGACGGCGGCTCGGGAGCCTAGGAGTTCCTGATGCTCTCGGACGAGGAGCCGTCCGAGCCGGAAACTGCTTCCTGCTCGTCGGTGTTGGCCTCCAGCGTGTGGATCTCGAACGGCTCGCCGTCGTAGCGGTCCACGGCCGTGGCGACCGTGTCCGCGAGGACCTGGCGCGCCAGCTGCCCCTGCAGGACCACCGCATCCTGCGACAGATCCTTCCAGAGCGAGACGCAGAGCAGCAGC
Organism: Zhihengliuella salsuginis; assembly: GCF_014651715.1. Taxonomy (GTDB): domain Bacteria; phylum Actinomycetota; class Actinomycetes; order Actinomycetales; family Micrococcaceae; genus Zhihengliuella; species Zhihengliuella salsuginis. Next base: position 65,432 of record NZ_BMXK01000002.1, on the reverse strand, counting down.
ATCACGATCAGGAACGGCAGAGCCGAGACGATCGTGATGTTCTTCAAGCCGGTCAATGCCGCGGCCGGGTCGTCGCCCCCGGCCAGGAGCATGGCCGCGGCCACGGCTCCCACGGCGATGCCCCAGAAGATCACGGTCCGGCGGCTCGGCTCGGTCGAGCCGTTCTCAGACAGGGTGCCCATCACGATCGACGCCGAGTCGGCGCTCGTGATGAAGAAGATGCCGATCAGCACCACCGCGATGATCATCATGGTCACCGACAGCCACGTCGGAACCTGGAGATGCAGCATGAAATCGAACAGCGCGGTGTCGAAGTTGAGGTCCGGCGCACCCTCGACCATGTTGACGATGGGTTCGATGACCCCGCCGGACTGCTCGGCGCGCTGCTGGATCCCGATGGCTCCGCCGCCCATGATCGAGAACCAGATGAGGGAGATGACCGTCGGGACCACGAGAACGCCCGTGACGAACTGGCGGATGGTGCGGCCGCGGGAGATGCGGGCGATGAAGAGGCCGACGAACGGGGTCCACGAGACCCACCAGGCCCAGTAGAAGATCGTCCAGGACGACATCCAGGCTTCGAGTTCCTCGCCACCGGAGGCGGCAGTCCGCGAAGCCATGGTCGGCAGGTCGGCGATGAAGGAGCCCAGCGCGTTCGGCAGGACGTTCAGGATGAACAGCGTCGGGCCGCCGATGAAGACGAGCGCGGCCAGCAGGATCGCCAGGACCATGTTGATGTTGGACAGCGCCTGGATGCCCTTGGCGATGCCGGAAGCCGCCGAGGCGACGAAGCCCGCCGTGAGGACCGCGATGATGACGACCAGCGTCGACGTTCCGATGGACTCCATGAGTCCGACCGACTGGATGCCGCCGCCGATCTGGATGGCTCCGAGGCCGAGCGAGCAGGCAGATCCGAAGAGCGTCGCGAGAATCGCGAGGATGTTGATGATCTTGCCGCCGATGCCGTTGACGGCCTTCTGGCCGAAGAGGGGCACGAACATCGAGGAGAACAACTGGCTGCGGCCGAGGCGGAAGGTGCCGTACGCCAGGCCGAGGCCGACAATCGCATACATGGCCCACGGGTACAGGCCCCAGTGGAACATCGTGGTGCCCATGGCCGTCAGCATCGCCTCGGAGGTCTGTGCATCGACTGTTCGGGGCGGCGGCGCCATGTAGTACCAGAGGGGCTCGGCCACGCCGTAGAACACCAGGCCGATACCCATGCCGGAGGCGAACATCATCGCGATCCAGGAGGAGGTCCGGAATTCCGGAACCTCATCGTCCTTGCCGAGTCTGATTGTGCCGAACTTGCTCGCTGCGACGACGATCACGAATATCAGGAAGAACGACGCGGCGACGATGAAAAGCCAACCGAAGTTGCTGATCGTCCCGTTCAACATGACGCCCGCAACGTTGCTCAGGCCAGTAGGGGAAACGAAACCCCAGGTGACGAAGGCGACCGCCAGAACGCCGGCGATGCCGAAGATCAGCTTGTCGAGGCCCTTTTCGCGCGGTGGGCGCTGCTTGCGCTTGGTGATTTTGTGGAGTGCTTGAAGTAGGTCTCGCGTTGATTCAGGTGTGCTCATAAGTCGATATGGCCGGATTTGCTCTCAGCGTTCGCCGGCCACAGGTCCTTCCACTTTCGGTGGGCTGAGGGCATAACGGATCTACCATAGCCAATTCTCAACAACCCTTGCAGACTCTTTGGCTATTATGTGTTTTATGCCACACGGAGACTGTCTGCGACGCGTGGGTGTATTAATTGAATCCGTAGAAATGGCGCTCGAAAACCTGCCGGGCCAAACGCGTCGCCCTGCGGTAGTCCTCCTCCAGGTGGCCGCCGCCACCCTGCTCGTAGCCGCACCACCGGGCCACCGCCTCGAGATCCTGCCAGCTGCGCGGCAGGACGTCGGAGGGCCGGCCCGTGGCGATGAGCGTGGCGCTGCGGACGCGTGTTGCGAGCGTCCATGCACTGTCCAGCAGCTGGACGTCCTCCCCGGCCAGAATGCCCTCCGCTGCGATGGCCCGGAGCGCCTGCCGCGTCGACTGCGTCTTCAGCACCGGATGCGACTGCGCGTGCTCCATCTGGATGATCTGGACAAGCCATTCGACGTCGCTGAGGCCGCCTCGTCCGAGCTTGACGTGCAGGGCGGGATCCGCGCCGCGCGGAAGTCGCTCGGCCTCGACGCGCGCCTTGATCCGGCGGATCTCGCGCCGGTCGTCATCGCTGAGACCCGTGCCGTAGCGCACCTCGTCGACGACCTCCATGAAGGCGGCGGCAACCGCCGCCTCGCCGGCCATGGGCCGGGCCCGCAGCAGGGCCTGACGCTCCCACGTCACCGCCCATTTCCGGTAGTACTCGCGATAGGAGTCCAGCGACCGCGCCAGGGCTCCCTGTTTCCCCTCCGGCCGGAGGGCCGCGTCGACGGTCAGCTTGATCTCGGCCGGCACGGCGGGCCTCAGCGGTGCGGTCAGGAGCTGGCTGATGCGGGTGGCGATCCGCGCGGCCTGTTCCTGGGCCACCTGCGCGTCGGCCCCCTCGCGGGGGCGGTGGACGTACATGACGTCCGCGTCGGAGCCGTAGCTGATCTCCTGGCCGCCCTGGCGGCCCATGGCGATCACGACCAGGTCGGTCAGCAGTTCGCTCTCGTCCTCGACCTCCTGCTCGGCGACGGTCAGGGCGGCCTGGACGCAGGCCCCGTCGGCGTTGGAGAGCGACAGGCCCACCTCGTCGACGTCGATCAGCCCGGCCCCCTCGGCCAGCGCGGTCCGGAGCATCTCGCGGCGTCGGTTGATGCGGATCAGCCGCATGCCCGACTCGGAATTGTTGTGGCGTCTGAGCTTCGCCGAGTTCTCGCGCAGCAACTGCTCGGACCGCAGGGGCTTGAGCTCGTCGTCGCTGCCGAGCCAGGCCACCGATTCGGGCGAGACCTCCAGCCAGTCGGTCAGCAGGCGCGACGACGACAGGATGCGGCAGAGACGCTCCGCCGCCGCGTTGGAATCCCGCAGCAGGCCCAGATACCAGGGGCTCTCCCCCAGCCGCTCGCTGATGCGGCGGAATCCGAGGAGACCGGCGTCCGGGCTGACGCCCTCCGCGATCCACCCGAGGAGGACCGGCAGGAGCTGGCGCTGCAGGGACGCACGGCGGCTCACCCCGGCCGTGAGGGCCTCGATGTGGCGCATCGCGCCCTGCGGGTCGAGGTAGCCGAGCGCGGCGAGCCGCGCCTGCGCGGCCTCCGGGCTCAGCTTGACGTCGTCGGTGCTGAGGTTGGCGGCCGTCGCCAGCAGCGGACGGTAGAAGATCCGCTCATGCAGCGATTTGACCTGGCGCTTCGTCTGCTGCCACCGCTTGGCCAGCAGTTCGGCGGTGTGCCGCTTGACGGCCGCGGGCGGCTGGGCGGCGCGGGCCAGGGCCCGCTGCGCCGCCTCCTTCGTCGGCATCAGGTGGGTGCGGCGCAGGTGGACGAGCTGGATCCGGTGTTCCAGAACGCGGAGGTAGCGGTAGGCGGAGTCGAAGTCGATGGCGTCGGTGCGGCCGATGTAGCCGGCCTCGCTCAATTCCCGGATCGCGCCGGTCGTGTCCCGCACGTGGAGTGAGGCGTCGACTCGACCGTGCACGAGCTGGAGGAGCTGGACCGTGAACTCGACGTCGCGCAGGCCTCCGGGTCCGAGCTTGATCTGCCGCGCCACCTCCTGCTGCGGGATGTTGTCGGTGACGCGCCGCCGCATGCCCTGCACCGACTCGACGAACCCGTCGCGCTCGGAGCAGGACCAGATCATCGGCGACACGGCCGCCTCGTAGTCGCGCCCGAGCTCGCCGTCGCCGGCGAGGTGCCGCGCCTTGAGCAGGGCCTGGAACTCCCAGCTCTGCGCCCACCGCTGATAGTAGGTCATGTGCGATTCGAGGGTCCTCGAGAGCGCCCCCTCCTTGCCCTCGGGCCGCAGGTTGGGGTCGACCTCCCACAAGCCGGGTTCGATGCCGGAGGAGCCGACGATCTGGGCCATGGCGCTCGCCAGGGCGGCGGCGATGCCCGCCGCGACCGACTCGTCGAGGTCCTCCGCGGCGTGCACGTAGATCACGTCGACGTCGGAGATGTAGTTGAGTTCCCGGGCGCCGCACTTGCCCATGCCGATGACGCTGAGGCGGACCCGGGCGATGTCCTCGGGATCGAAGTGCTCTGCCAGATCGGCCCGGCCGACCGCGAGGGCCGCCTCGATGGCCGCGGCCGCGGCATCCGCCAGCTCGGCCCCCACGGACGGCATGACCGCCAGCGGGTCCGCGGCGTTGAGATCCCGCAGTGCGATCCGGACGACTTCCGCGCGGTAGGCCACGCGCAGCGCCTGCGCCCCCTCTGCCCCGGCCTCCGCGGCGACCCACCGGCCGTCGGGGCCCTCGGCTCCCACCGATTCCAGTGCACGACGGCGGAGCTCACCTGCGGATTGCTGGCTGCAGGCGGCGTCGTCGAGCTCGATCAGGGCCAGCTGGTCCGGGTGCCGGAGCAGGAACTCCGCGAGCGCCTCGGAGGCCCCGAGCAGGCGGAAGAGCCGTGGCCGGATCCGGTCGTCGGCCACGAAGCCGACGACCTCCGGGGCCCGCTCGGCCAGGCGGACGAGCGAGAGCAGCGCCAGATCCGGGTCGGCCGCCGTCGAGAGGCCCTCGAGCAGGTGTCCCCGCGAGGACTCGGCGAGCTCCGGGGCCTCGAGGAACCGGCGCGCCCGCTCGACGTCGTCGAATCCGGCCGTGATGAAGTCTCGAGTGGAAAACACGACGTCAGAGGATGCCGAGGTACCGGTTGATCTCGAAGGGCGAGACGTTCTGCCGGTAGGCCGACCACTCGTCGCGCTTGTTCCGCAGGAACGAGTCGAAGACCTGCTCGCCCAGCACCTCGGCCACCAGCTCGGAATCCTCCATGACCCGAATGGCGTCGTGCAGGCTGCCCGGCAGCGGATTGTGGCCCAGCGCCCGCCGCTCGGCGTTGGAGAGGCTCCAGACATCGTCCTCGGCGGCCTCGGGCAGTTCGTAGCCCTCCTGGATGCCCTTCAGGCCGGCTCCGAGGAGCACGGAGTAGGCCAGGTAGGGGTTGGCCGCGGAGTCGATGCCGCGGTACTCGATCCGCGCGGACTGCCCCTTGTTCGGCTTGTACAGCGGGACGCGGACGAGCGCGGAACGGTTGTTGTGCCCCCACGACAGGTGGCTCGGGGCCTCCCCGCCGCCCCAGAGGCGCTTGTAGGAGTTGACGAACTGGTTCGTGATGGCGGTGAACTCCGGCGCGTGGTGCAGGATCCCGGCGATGAACTGGCGCGCCGTCTGCGAGAGCTGGTACTCGTGGCCGGCCTCGAAGAACGCGTTCGTGTCGCCCTCGAAGAGGGAGAAGTGCGTGTGCATTCCGGAGCCCGCGTGCTCGGAGAAGGGCTTCGGCATGAACGTCGCGTAGATGCCCTGCTGCAGGGCGACCTCCTTGACGACCGTGCGGAAGGTCATGATGTTGTCCGCGGTCTGCAGCGCGTCGGCGTAGCGCAGGTCGATCTCGTTCTGCCCGGGACCGTTCTCGTGGTGGCTGAACTCCACCGAGATGCCGACGGCCTCGAGCATCGTGACGGCCTTGCGGCGGAAGTCCTGGGCGACGCCGCCGGTGACGTGGTCGAAGTAGCCGCCGTGGTCGACGGGGATCGGATTGCCGGCCGCGTCGAGGTCGTCCGACTCGAGGAGGTAGAACTCGACCTCCGGGTGCGTGTAGCAGGTGAAGCCCATGTCGGCCGCGTGCGCGAGCTGGCGCTTGAGGACCTGGCGGGAGTCGGCCGGCGAGGGCGTCCCGTCGGGGGTGAGGATGTCGCAGAACATGCGGCTCGTCGGCTCAACCTGCCCGCGCCACGGCAGGATCTGGAACGTTGAGGGGTCCGGCTGCAGCAGCATGTCGGATTCGTAGATGCGGGAGAGCCCCTCGATCGACGAGCCGTCGAAGCCGAGTCCCTCCTCGAAGGCCCCCTCGACCTCGGCCGGAGCCAACGCGACGGACTTCAGGGAGCCCACGACGTCGGTGAACCACAACCGCACGAAGCGGACGTCGCGCTCTTCAATCGTCCTCAGCACAAATTCCTGCTGACGGTCCACTTGGGTCTCCTTCCACGTCGACGCAGTCGTCACGACGTCGACCTACTTGGCACTTCCCCGACGGGATCGGTCGCCCCGACCTCGTCGAAGCATCCCGCTCCGCAAGGCATGTCAGTGCCACTCTACTCGGGAGGCCCCAGTATGCCGTGCACACATGACAAGGCCGTTTCGTCCGCGTGAACCGGCGCCCCACGGACCCTCCCGCCGTCGCTGGAGCACCGTTCCCGCCCCCGCCGCGACGGAGTGAATTAGGCTGTGGGCATGAGTTCCGAGCAGACCGCACCGTACGCCAGCTCCGCCGCCGAGTCGGGTCCGACCCCGCCGCCGGCGGCGCCGGCGAAGATCCGAATCCACCACCTGGCCGCGGCCAAGGCGGAGGGGCGCCGATTCTCGATGCTGACCGCCTACGACACGCTCATGGCCGAAGTGTTCGACGAGGCCGGCGTGGAGACGCTGCTGGTCGGCGACTCTGCGGCCAACAACGTGATGGGCCACGCGACCACGCTGCCCATCACCCTCGACGAGATGATCGTCTTCGCCAAGTCGGTCGTCTCGGGCGCCAAGCGCGCGCTCGTCGTCGTCGACCTGCCCTTCGGCTCCTACGAGGCCTCGGTCGAGCAGGCCGTGACGACCGGCGTGCGCCTCATGAAGGAGTCCGGCGTGCACGCCGTCAAGCTCGAGGGCGGCGCGTACTTCGCCGACCACGTGCGCGCGCTCACCGCCGCCGGCGTGCCCGTCATCGGCCACATCGGCTTCACCCCGCAGAGCGAGCACGCCCTGGGCGGGTACCGGGTCCAGGGCCGCGGGGACGCGGCGGAGGCCCTCCTCGAGGACGCCCGGGCGCTCGAGACCGCCGGCGCGTTCTGCGTCCTGATGGAGATGGTGCCCGCGGACGCCGCAGCGCGCGTCGACGAGGCCCTCGCCGTTCCGACGATCGGCATCGGCGCCGGTAATTCCACCACGGGCCAGGTCCTGGTCTGGCAGGACCTGCTCGGGCTGCGCCGCGGGCGCCTGCCGCGCTTCGTGAAGCAGTACGCGGACCTGCGGTCGATCGTGCACGACGCCGTCTCCGCCTACCGCTCCGACGTCGCCTCGGGCGCGTTCCCCGACACGGAGCATTCCTTCTAGCGGCATCTCATGTAAGATGCATCACTGGCGGCGATCTAATCGTCGTCGGCGTCGTCCCATGCCTCGTTGCGTTGGCGCACCTTCTCGAGGGCCTTCTCCGCCGCTTCCCGCGTCGGGTACGGCCCGATGAGCTGGGTCCAATCAGACTGGGCGCCAACCTCTACCTGGTGGGTCTCGACGTTGTACCAGTAGTCACCGGTGGGTTCGCTCATTTGGTGTCCCTCCCTTGTGGATTCCGCGTTGCGATGGTGCTCGCGTCACCTTCTTGCCAGCAACGATACTCGCACGCGTGCGAGTCACATGGATAGGATCGGACCCATGGCCATCTCCACCGCTCCCACAGGACAACTGACCCCCGGCACGCCCACGCCGATCCGCACCGTTCCGACGTCCATCCCCCGCCCCGAGTACGTCGGGAAACCGGCCCCCGCCCCGTACGAGGGCTCGGACGTCTACGATGCGGAGACGATCGAGAAGATCCGCCACGCCTCCGCTATCGCCGCGCGCGCCCTCGACGAGGTCGGGCGCGCTGTCGCACCCGGAATCACGACGGACGAGCTGGACCGGATCGGGCACGAGTACCTCCTCGACCACCACGCCTATCCCTCGACGCTCGGCTACCGCGGCTTCCCGAAGAGCACGTGCACCTCGATCAACGAGGTCATCTGCCACGGCATCCCCGACACCACCCGCCTCGAGGACGGCGACATCGTCAATGTCGACATCACCGCCTTCGTCGACGGCGTCCACGGCGACACCAACCGCACCTTCCTGGCCGGCAACGTCGACGAGGACTCCCGCCTTCTCGTGGAGCGCACCGAGGAGTCCCTGCGCCGGGCGATCAAGGCGGTCGCGCCGGGACGGGAGATCAACGTCATCGGGCGCACGATCGCCTCCTACGCCAAGCGCTTCGGCTACGGCGTAGTCCGCGACTTCACGGGCCACGGTGTCGGCAAGGCCTTCCACTCCGGTCTCATCATCCCCCACTACGACGCCGCCCCGGCCTACAGCCAGCGGATCGAACCGGGCATGGTGTTCACGATCGAGCCGATGCTGACGCTCGGCGCGCAGGAGTGGGAGATGTGGGAGGACGGCTGGACGGCCGTGACCCGCGATCGCCGACGCACCGCGCAGTTCGAGCACACGCTCGTCGTGACGGATTCGGGCGCCGAAGTACTCACCGTCCCGTAGGGATTTTCGCTCGCAAGTAACTCCCGCCCCGCGCGGCGGGACCGACTCAGAGGAATCAGATGGCCAAGGACAAGAAGAAGGACCAGCCGAAGACGGCGATCGGCGTCGACATCGGCGGGACCGGCATGAAGGGCGGCATCGTCGATCTGAAGAAGGGCAAGCTGATCGGCGACCGCTTCCGGATCCCGACGCCGAATCCTTCCACCCCCGAGGCCGTGGCCGACGTTCTGGGGCAGATCGTCGACGAGCTGATGAAGCGGGACGAGGCGCCGTCTGCCGACACCCCGGTGGGCGCCGCCTTCCCCGCCATCATCGACGACGGTGTCGCCCGCTCGGCGGCCAACGTCGACAAGTCGTGGATCGACGCGGACGTCGACAAGATCTTCACCGAGCGCCTGGGCCGGGAGGTCCACATCATCAACGACGCCGACGCGGCCGGCCTCGCGGAGGCGCGCTACGGCGCGGGCCAGGACGTGAAAGGCACCGTCCTGGCCATCACGCTGGGCACCGGCATCGGCTCGGCCATGCTCTACGACGGCCAGCTGATTCCGAACTTCGAGCTGGGCCACCTCGAGCTGGACGGGCACGGCGCCGAGACCCGCGCGTCGGCGTCCGCGCGCGAGCGCGAAGACCTCCCCTGGGACGAGTACGCGGACCGCCTGCAGCGCTACTTCTCCCACGTGGAATTCCTGTTCTCGCCGAAGCTGTTCATCATCGGCGGCGGCATCTCCAAGCGCAGCGACGACTACCTGCCCCTGATGAACCTCCGCACGCCGGTCGTCACGGCCGAGCTGAAGAACAATGCGGGCATCGTGGGCGCCGGGCTGCAGGCCGCCCTGCACTTCAAGCTCGTCGAATAGGCGCCGCGCCGGACAGAGAAATCCGGTGGCGGTCTCGGCTTCCCCTCCGAGACCGCCACCGGATTTTTCATGCCGCCGGGCGGGTCCTGCTGCCGCCGGCGGAGTCTGGTTAATCCGCCGTCAGCGGCCGCTGCCTGCCGACGGCGGCCTCCGGGCTCTCCTTGCGGAGCTTCGCAATGGCTGTTTCGAAGTCCTCCAGGGAATCGAACCCCTGGTAGACACTGGCGAACCGGAGGAAGGCGACCTGGTCGAGCTTCTGCAGCGGCCCGAGGATCGCCAGGCCGACCTGGTGGGCGTCGATCTCCGCGGTGCCCGAGAGCCGAACGGCCTCTTCGACCTCCTGGGCCAGCAACGCCAGGTCGTCGTCCGTGACCGGGCGCCCCTGGCAGGCCTTGCGGACGCCGCTGATGACCTTGGACCGGCTGAACGGCTCCGCCACGCCCGAGCGCTTGATCACGGAGAGGCTGGCCGTCTCGACGGTCGTGAACCGTCGGCCGCATTCGCCGCACTGGCGGCGGCGCCGGATCGCGGACCCGTCGTCTGCGACGCGCGAGTCGACCACGCGCGAATCGGTGTTGCGGCAGTACGGGCAGTGCATCAGCCGTTCCTCCTCACGCGCTTCGAGCGACTTCTCGCCGGATGACTACATCTAGTGTAATCACAAAGTTGTCATTCCCACATCTAGTGGCCCCGGGGAGCTACTCCCCGACTCCCCGCACGAGGACCGCGTCGCCGTGGGCCGGCAGATCCTCCGCCCGCGCCAGGGTCACGACGTGTCCGGCGACGTCCGCGAGGGCCGCCGCCGAGTAGTCGACGACCTGGATGGCCTTCATGAACGTCGCCACGTTCAGACCGGACGCGTGGGCGGCGGTGCCGCTGGTCGGCAGGACGTGGTTGGAACCGGCGCTGTAGTCCCCGAGGCTCACGGGGCTGTAGGGACCCACGAAGATCGCGCCGGCGGCGGTCACGCGCGCCGCGGTTTCGGCGGGGTTCCTGGTGTGGATCTCGAGGTGTTCGGCCGCGTAGACGTTGCACACGCGCAGTCCCGCATCGAGGTCGTCGACCAGGACGATCGCGGACTGCCGCCCGGCCAGGGCCGTGACGACGCGCTCGTGGTGCTTCGTCGTGGCGATCTGGTCGAGCAGCGCCGCCCGCACGCCGGCGGCGAGCTGCTCGGAGTCCGTGACGAGCACGGCCGCCGCGTCGGGGTCGTGCTCCGCCTGGCTGATCATGTCGGCGGCGACGAAGCTCGGGGTCGCGCTCTCGTCCGCCAGGATCGCGATCTCCGTCGGCCCCGCCTCGGCGTCGATCCCGACGACGCCCTTGAGCAGGCGCTTGGCCGTGGCCACGAAGACATTGCCCGGGCCCGTCACCACGTCGACCGGTTCGATGGCCGCGGCCGAGCCGGTGGCCCCGATGCCGTAGGCCAGGGCCGCCACCGCCTGGGCGCCGCCCATGGCGTGCACCTCCTCGATGCCCAGCAGGTGGGCGGCTGCGAGGATGGTCGGGTGGGGCAGGCCGCCGAACTCGCGCTGCGGCGGCGACGCCAGGGCCAGCGATTTCACACCGGCGGCCTGCGCGGGGACGGCGTTCATGACGACGGAGCTCGGGTAGACGGCGAGGCCGCCGGGGACGTACAACCCCACCCGGCGCACGGGCTCCCAGCGCTGGGTCACGACGGCGCCGTTGCTGAAGGTCGACGCCGCGTCGCGGGGACGCTGGGCGGCCGCGAACTCGCGGGCCCGCGCGATCGACTCCTCGAGGGCCGCGCGGACCTGCGGATCGAGCTCGGCTGCCGCCCGTTCGAGCTCGGCTGCGGGGACGCGGGTGGTGGACAGCTCGACGCCGTCGAACTTCAGGGCCAGCTCGGCCAGCGCGGCGAAGCCCTCGGCCCGCACCCGGCGGATGATCTCCTCCACGGCAGCCGTGGCCGTGCCTGAATCCTGCTCGGGCCGCGGCATGACGGCCTTCAGCTCGGCATGCGTGAGCTCATGACCCGTCGCGCTCACACGCAGATCCATGGTCCGCACGGGGGCGTCGCTGTCGGAAAAGGGCATCGGGGTTGTCGCGTTCTCACTCACCCGAGCAAGTTTACTTGCGACGGCCCGGAAGCGGGCGTCGTCGTACCCCCGTGTGACGCACCGGCCGCCGGGCCCCGCCGGTCCGCGAGCCTAGACGTCGAGGCAGGCGGGACCGAGCAGGACCTTCAGATCGCCGAAGAGCGCGGGGTTCGGGTTGACCCGGAAGTCCGGGCCGAGGCGCATCAGCTGGACGGACCGGGTGCCGGCGAGCTTGACGCGCACCTCGGTGCTGCCCGGGTGCGTCTGCAGGACGCTGCCCAGCTGCGAGACCACGTCCTCCGTCGCCTTGTGGCTCTGCATCGAGATCACCACCGGCCCGGCGAGGCCGTCCTCGCTGATCTCGGGGATCGTCATCTCCTGCGCGGAGATGCTGATGGCGCCGTCGTCGCGCTTCTGGAAGCGGCCCTTGATGACGACGATCAGGTCCTCCGCCAGCACGGACGCGATCGGCCCGTAGGCCTGGCCGAAGAACATGACCTCGATGGAGCCGGACATGTCCTCCACCTCGCAGCGCGCGTAGGGGTTGCCGCTCGTCTTCGCGATGCGCCGCTGCAGGGAGGTGATCATGCCCGCGATCTTGACGACCTGGCCGTCATGCGGCGCGTCCTCGCCGAGCAGGTGGTTCACGGGCATGTCAGCATGCTGCTCCAGCACGCCGCCGAGCCCCTGCAGCGGGTGGTCGGAGACGTAGAGGCCCAGCATCTCGCGCTCGAAGCCGAGCTTGTCCTTCTTCTCCCACTCCGGCAGGTCAGGGATCTCGACCGTCAGGCTGGAACCGGCGTCGGCGTCGTCGAGGCCGCTGAAGAGGTCGAACTGGTTGGCCGCCTCGTTGCGCTTGAGGATGACGACCGAATCGACGGCCTCCTCGTGGATCATGGCGAGCGAGCGGCGCGAGTGCCCCATCTCGTCGAAGGCGCCGGCCTTGACGAGGGACTCGATGGTCCGCTTGTTGCACACCACGGCCGGGACCTTCTGGAGGAAATCGCTGAACGACTCGAAGCGTCCCTTCTCCTCGCGGGCCTCGACCATGGCGTTGACCACGTTGGTGCCGACGTTGCGGATGGCCCCCATTCCGAAGCGGATGTCGTTGCCGACCGGGGTGAAGTTCAGGGAGGATTCGGAGACGTCCGGCGGCAGGACCGTGATGCCCATGCGCCGGCATTCGTTGAGGTACATGGCCAGCTTGTCCTTGTCGTCGCCGACGGAGGTCAGCAGGGCCGCCATGTACTCGCCCGGGTAGTGGGCCTTGAGGTAGGCGGTCCAGTAGGAGACCAGCCCGTACGCCGCGGAGTGCGCCTTGTTGAAGGCGTAGTCGGAGAACGGGAGCAGGATGTCCCACAGCGACTTGATGGCCGCCTCCGAGAAGCCGCCGTCGACCATGCCCTGGTGGAACGCCTCGTACTGCTTGTCCAGCTCCGACTTCTTCTTCTTGCCCATCGCGCGGCGCAGGATGTCGGCCTGGCCGAGCGAATAGCCGGCGACCTTCTGCGCGATGGCCATGACCTGCTCCTGGTAAACGATCAGGCCGTAGGTGGTGTCGAGGATGTCCTTGAGCGGCTCCTCGAGCTCCGCGTGGATCGGAGTGACGTCCTGGAGCCCGTTCTTGCGCAGCGCGTAGTTGTTGTGCGAGTTCGCGCCCATCGGGCCCGGACGGTACAGCGCGATGACGGCGGAGATGTCCTCGAAGTTGTCGGGACGCATGAGGCGCAGCAGCGCGCGCATGGGTCCGCCGTCGAGCTGGAACACGCCGAGCGTGTCGCCGCGGGCCAACAGCTCGTAGGCGGCCCGGTCGTCCGTGGCGAGTCGCTCGAGGTCGAGGGTCTCGTTCCGGTTCGCCTGGATGTTCTCGATGGCGTCCGAGACGATCGTCAGGTTGCGCAACCCGAGAAAGTCCATCTTGATCAGGCCGAGGCCCTCACACGTCGGGTAGTCGAACTGCGTGATGACCTGCCCGTCCTGGAGCCGGCGCATGATGGGAATGACGTCGATCACCGGGTCCGAGCTCATGATCACGCCGGCCGCGTGCACGCCCCACTGGCGCTTCAGCCCCTCCAGCCCCTTCGCCGTCTCGAAGACGCGCGCCGCCTCGGGGTCGTTGGCGAGCAGGTTCCGGAAGTCGCCGGCCTCGGAGTAGCGCTGGGACTTCGGATCCTCGATGTCCTTCAGTGGGATGTCCTTGGCCATGACGGCCGGCGGCAGCGCCTTCGTGAGCTGCTCGCCCATGCTGAACGGATAGCCCAGGACGCGGGACGAGTCTTTGAGCGCCTGCTTGGTCTTGATGGATCCGTAGGTGACGATCATCGCCACGCGCTCGTCGCCGTACTTCTCGGTCACGTACTTGATGACCTCGGAACGGCGACGATCATCGAAGTCGACGTCGAAGTCGGGCATGGAGACGCGGTCCGGGTTGAGGAACCGCTCGAAGATCAGGCCGTGGCGCAGCGGGTCCAGGTCGGTGATGCGCATCGCGTAGGCGACCATCGAGCCTGCGCCCGAGCCTCGGCCCGGTCCCACGCGGATGCCGTTGTCCTTGGACCAGTTGATGAAGTCGGCGACCACCAGGAAGTAGCCCGGGAAGCCCATCGTGATGATGATGTCGAGCTCGTAGTCGGCCTGCTTGCGCACATCGTCCGGAATCCCGTCCGGGTACCGGTAGTGCAGCCCCTTGTCGACCTCCTTGATGAGCCAGCTGGTCTCGTCCTCCCCCGGCGGGCAGGGGTACTTCGGCATGTAGTTGGCCTCCGTGTCGAAGGAGACCTCGGTGCGCTCGGCGATGAGCAGCGTGTTGTCGCACGCCTCGGGCATCTCCTTGAAGAGCTCCCGCATCTCGCGGGGGCTCTTGACGTAGTAGCCGGACCCGGAGAAGGCGAAGCGGGAGCCGCCCTGGTCGTACGTCGGCTCGTTCAGCGTCGAGCCAGAATTGATGGCGAGCAGGGCCTCGTGCGCCTTGGCGTCGTGCTCGTGGGTGTAGTGCAGGTCGTTCGTGGCCAGCAGCGGCAGCTCGAGCTCCTTGGCCAGCCGCAGCAGATCCTTCGTGACACGCCGCTCGATCTGCAGGCCGTGGTCCATGAGCTCGCAGAAGTAGTTCTCGGCGCCGAAGATCTCGCGGTACCCGGCAGCCGCCTTCTTGGCCTCCTCGTACTGCCCGAGCCGCAGCTTGGCCTGCACCTCGCCGGACGGGCAGCCCGTCGTGGCGATCATTCCCTCGGAGTGCTCGTTGAGGAGCTCGCGGTCCCAGCGCGGGTACTTGCCCAGCGGAGAATCGAGCGAGGCCCTGGAACCGCCCTTGAAGAGATTGCGCATACCGGTGTTGTTGTAGCTGAGCAGTGTCATGTGCGTGTAGAGGCCGCCACCGGCGACGTCGTCGCCCTTCTGGGATTCCTCGGTGCGCCATTTCACGCGGGTCTTGTCGTGCCGCTCCGTGCCCGGCGTGACGTACGCCTCGACGCCGATGATCGGCTTGATGCCGGCGTTCGTCGCCTGGTTCCAGAAGTCGAAGGCGCCGAAGAGGTAGCCGTGGTCGGTCGTGGCGATGGCGTCCATGCCCAGCCGCTCGGTCTCCTTGAAGAGCTCGGGCAGGCGCGCCGCCCCGTCGAGCATCGAGTACTCGGTGTGCGTGTGCAGATGAACGAAACCGTCTTGATTAGCCACCAGAACATTCTAGAAGCCCCGACGGGCGATTGCGCACCGGGCGCGGAACGCAGGCGCGCCCACGGTCCCGCCGTCGTCGTGCCGTCCGCTGCCCTAGTGCAGGCCGTCCCGCAGCAACTCGAGTGCCTCCTGCAGATCGGCCGGGTAGTCGCTGGCGTATTCCACCCACTCGCCCGTGACCGGATGTGGGAAACCCAACTTGTGGGCATGCAGCCACTGGCGGGTCAAGCCGAGCGCGGCGGCCAGTTTCGGGTCCGCCCCGTAGGTCAGATCGCCCGCGCAGGGGTGGTTGAGCGCGGAGAAGTGGACGCGGATCTGGTGGGTGCGGCCCGTTTCCAGGTGCACCTCGGCCAGCGAGGCGCGCCCGAAGGCCTCGATGACCTCGTAGTGGGTGATCGAGTCGCGGCCGTCCTCCAGGACGGCGAACTTCCAATCGTGCCCGGGGTGCCGCCCGATGGGCGCGTCGATGGTGCCCTTCAGGGGGTCGGGGATGCCCTGGACCACCGCGTGGTAGACCTTCTTCGGCGTCCGGTCGCGGAAGGCCTGCTTCAGCGTGGTGTAGGCGCGTTCGCTCGTGGCCACCACCATGAGGCCGGACGTGCCGACGTCGAGCCGGTGGACGATCCCCTGCCGCTCGGCGGCACCCGAGGTGCTGATCCGGTACCCCTCCGCGGCCAGGGCCCCGACGACCGTGGGGCCGACCCACCCCGGCGACGGGTGCGCGGCGACGCCGACGGGCTTGTCGATCACGACGTAGTCGTCGGTCTCGGCGATGATCTTCAGAGCTTCCACGGCCTCAACCTTCACTTCCAGCGGGTCCGGGCGCTCCGGAACCGTCACGTCGACGCTCTCGCCGGCGGCGAGCCGCCGCGACTTCGCCGCCTTCCTCTCCCCGATCAGCACGTGGCCGTCTTTGCAGAGCTGGGCCGCGTGCGAACGTGAGATCCCCAGCATGTCGGCGATGAATGCGTCGGCCCGGGTCCCCTCGTCGTACTCCTCGACCTCGAGAACGGGCATTCAGTCCTCCTCGTCCCGGGCCGCTGCGCGCTCGGCGTCCTCAGCCTCCGGGCGGTGCCCGTCGAGGTTGACGCCGCGGAAGATCAGCAGGCAGACCCCGATCATCGAGCACACCACGAACGAGTCGGCGATGTTGAAGACGGCGAAATTCGGCACGGCGATGAAATCGACGACGTGGCCCATCCCGAACGACGGCTCCCGGAAGAGCCGGTCCACGAGGTTGCCGGCGGCCCCGCCGGCGACGCCGCCGAGGGCGAGCGCCCACGGGGTGTACCTGACGCGCGCGGCGATGACCGCGATGTAGACGACGACGGCCGCCTGGAAAAGCGTGAACACCCAGGTCACGCTGGTTCCGATCGAGAACGCGGCGCCCGGGTTCAGGATGTAGTGCCAGCTGAGGACCGGGTCGATCACGGGGATCGACTCCCCGAGGTCCATGTTCGACTGCACCAGCCACTTGGTGAACTGGTCCAGTCCGAGGGCCACGGCGAAGACCAGGCCCATCAGGGCGAACCGGCGCGGCGGCTTCGGGTGCGGTGCTGTTTCCACGGTGGCTGTCTCCAGTCTCGGGTGCGGGGGCGTCGTCGCAGACTCCCGGTTAACGCACGATCGGCGGCCGGTAGTTCCGGCCGCCGATCGTGTTCGTTGCAGGTTAGGCGTTGTCCAGGCTGTCCGGTGCGGACGAGCCCTTCGCGTCCAGCTCGCGGAGCTGGCCCTCGATGTACGCCTTGAGGCGACCGCGGTAGTCGCGCTCGAAGGTGCGCAGCGAGTCGACCTTCTGCTCGAGCTCGGTCTTCTGGACCTCGAGCGCGTTCAGCGTCTGACGGCTCTTCTCCTCAGCCTCCTCGACCAGCGTCTTGGCCTGGGTCTGGGCCTCGGCGATGATCTTGTCGCGCTTCTGGTTGCCTTCGCTGACGTACTCGTCGTGCAGGCGCTGGGCCATCGCGAGGACGCCTGCGGCGGACTCGGCGGACCCGCCCTGGGCGGCCGGGGCAGCAGCCGCCGGAGCGGCGGCACCAGCGGTCGGTGCAGCAGCAGAGGCAGTCCCCGTCGAGGCCGGGGTCGACTCCGCCGGCTTCGCGTCGGCAGCCGGTGCGGCGTCCGCCTTCGCGGCCGGCTTCTCGGCCTTCTCCTCGACCGTGGCCTTCTTGTCGGCCTTGGCGTCCGACTTGCCCTCGGTCTTCTCCTCGACCTTGCCCGCCGGAGCGGCGGCAACCGGAGCCGGAACGGCTGCGGTCTCGGCACCCTCGCCGGAGTCGGATTCGGCTACGCGACGACGAAGTTCGTCGTTCTCCTGATTCAGGCGACGCAGTTCGACGACGATCTCGTCGAGAAAGTCGTCAACCTCATCCTGATCGTAGCCCTCACGGAACTTGGTCGGCTGGAATCGTTTGTTGACAACGTCTTCTGGCGTGAGCGCCATCTGGTCACCTCAATACTTAGGTCTCTCCCGACCGCAGCGTTTGTGCCGGGCGGCTTGTCACATTCAATACCTCGGAAGTCGGGCTCCCGAGGCACTTCGTTCACAAGACTATAGCGGTCTTGGCGGTTCCGCTAAACATTCACCCATATTTTATGAGCATCTTTGCACTACTGAGCGATCGATGAAACGACCAGTTTCGCGATCACGACCGCGAAAAACAAGATGAGGAATGCCAGATCGAGCCGCATCCCCCCTAGGTCCAAGGGCTTGACCTTGGACCGGAGCCAGCGCATGGGAGGGTCCGTCATCCGGTAGACGAACGAGGCCACGACGAGCGCCAGACCGGACGGACGCCACGACCGGGCGAACATCTGGACGACGTCGTACACGATCCTGATCATCAGGACGACCTGGAAGACCGTCAGGACGATGTAGACCAGCGCGAGGAGTAGTTCCACGGACCGTCTTTCCCGCTAGCTCTGGTTGAAGAAGGCGGACTGCTCTTCGGAGGCCTTCTTGTCCTCGCCGAGGACCTCGACCGTGGCCGGTGAGAGCAGGAACACCTTGTTGGTAACACGTTCGATCGTGCCACGCAGGCCGAAGACGAGCCCCGCCGAGAAGTCGACGAGCCGCTTCGCTTCCGCCTCCCCCATGTCGGTGACGTTCATGATCACCGGAATCCCGTCACGGAAGCTCTCACCGATGATCTTGGCATCGTTGTACGAGCGTGGGTGAACGGTCGTAATCTGGCGCAATTCGAAATCCTCGTCCCTCGATGAAGCCGCGCGCTTGATGGGCGTCACCGGCGCCCGGTATTCCTTCTCGGACTCTTGAGCTTCGGGCTTGGCCGCCGACTGGGCGGGCTTCGCCTCCTGAGACGGCGTGGGCTCGGAGCGGCGCACGTCTTCGCGTTCGACCGCCTCGACACGCTGATCGTCGTCGTAGTGCTCGTCGCCGTCGGCGAGTCCCAGGTAGATCATCGTCTTGCGCAGTGCGCCAGCCATGGTCTTCTCCTTGTAGTCGTGCGCGGTCCAGCGCCTCACGATCGCCGGCTCATCCGCTTAGTTCGACGCTACCGCAACGGGGGCCGCGGCCCGAGCACATCTGAGCCGATTCGCAGGTGTGTCGCGCCCGCTGCGACGGCCTCCTCGAGGTCCTGGCTCATCCCGGCCGAGACGGTCGTGGCGTGCGGATGCTCCTGCTGGAGTTCGCGCGAGATGCGCATCAGGCGGGCGAACGCGGCCGCCGGTTCGCCGCCGAGGGGTGCCACGGCCATCACGCCGCCCAATTCGAGGTTCGGGTCCTCCTCGACGAGGGCTGCGAGCGAGTGGACGTCGGCGGGGGCGGCGCCGCCGCGACCGAGCGTCGCGGCGCGGTTCCCGCCCTCCGGGGCCGGCTCGCGCGCGTCCCGCTCGAGCTGCTCGGCGGTGCGCAGGTCGACCTGGATCAGGACCTCCAAGGTGCCGCGGTCCGGCAGGCCGTCCTCCGCGCGCCGTTCGTGCTCGCGCCGCATGGCCTTGCCCAGCGCAGCGACGAGCTGCGGCCGGTCGATGGACTGCACGACGTCGGCGTACTTGACGACGGACTTGGCCTTGTTCGTCTGGAGCTGGCCGATGAAGTGCCGGCGCAACACCAGATCGTCGGTGTCCGCCGCCTTGGCGCCGGCCTCCTGGTCCCGGTTCTCCCCCACCTGCCGGACGCCGAGCGCCGCCAGATGCCGCACATCGTCGGCCGGGAAGAACTTGGTGACGACGATCAGCTCGGGCTCGTCGGCCCGCCCCGCGGCGGCGGTCGCGTCGGCGATGCGGCGCCGGACGCGCCCCAGCCGCTCGGCGAGGTCCGCGCGCCGCGCCTCGGAGTCGCTGCTCTGCCCTGTCATGCCTTCTCCCTTCGAGTCTCCGCGCCGCCGCCGGCGCCGAGCCAGATGATGCCCGCGATCCGCCCGGTGCCGGGGTCCTCGCGGTACGAGTAGAACCGTTCGTCCTCCAGCGTGCAGGCGCCCGACTCGACGACGTCCGCGCCCAGTCCGCGGAGCTGGCGGGCGGCGCCCGCCGGCAGGTCCAGTCCGTCGCTGCCCCAGCGCGTCGTGCTGCCGGTCCCGGGCAGCTGCTGCTCCGCCTCGGCCCGCATCGTGGCGGGAACCTCGTAGCAGCGGCCGCAGATGGACGGCCCGATCCACGCCGTGATCACGGGCTCCGCGCCGCCGTCCGCCGGCACTGCGGCCCGCAGCGCGGACACCGTCTCCCGCAGGACGCCGTCAAGCAGGCCCCGGCGGCCGGCGTGCGCGGCCGCGAGGGCCACGCGCCCGCCCGCGACGGCGGACACGACGACGGGCAGGCAGTCCGCGACCATCACCGCCAGCGGGAGATCGTCCGCGGTGGTGACCAGCGCATCGGCCGTGGGGGCCGGGGAGACCGGGCCCTCGACGTGTGCGACGAGGCTCGAGTGGATCTGGTCCATGAACTGGGCGGGCCCCGGCAGGCCGAGATCCGGGACCAGGCGGTCCCGGCGCGCCGCGACGGCGGCCGGGTCGTCGCCGACGTGGAGCGCGAGGTTTCCCGCCTCGCGCGTGGTGAACGCGACTCGGACGGACCGGTCCCCGCCGTCGACGGGCTGGCTGAACTGCAGCATGACGCTCCTCGCCGCTGGCAGGTGGAAGGTTTTTTAACGACGTCGGCCGGCCGAGCGGGTGCCCGGCCGGCCGACGGCAGCTCGTGTTCCTACTTCAGGAAGTCGGGCACGTCCAGGTCGTCGCTCTCACTGGCGCTCAGGTCCTGGTCGACGACGGTCGGCAGCTCCTCGTACTGCTGCCCCGGCCGCGACTCGGGCTGGGCCGGCTCGGCGGCGGACTGCGCGGACGCCGCCACCGGCGAGGATGCGGCCGGCGGGTTCACCGGCATCGTCCCCGGCACGCCCTGCCCGTTGGACGGGGCGTTCAGCGGCATGGTCCCCGGAACCGAGACCGCCTGGCGCGGCGCCTCCGCCGGCTGACCGCTCTGGCCCGCGGCCGACTGCGCGTTCGCGGAGCCCTGGCTGCTGGCCGGGGCGTTCGTGACGTCGACCTGGTCGAAACCGGCCGCGATCACCGTCACGCGGGCCTCGTCTCCGAGAGCGTCGTCGATGACGGCGCCGAAGATGATGTTGGCCTCCGGGTGGGCGACCTCCTGGACCAGCCGCGCGGCCTCGTTGATCTCGAAGAGACCGAGGTCGGAGCCGCCCTGGATGGACAGCAGCACCCCGTGGGCCCCGTCGATGGAGGCCTCGAGCAGCGGCGACGCGATGGCGAGTTCGGCGGCCTTGACGGCACGGTCCTCTCCCCGCGCCGAGCCGATGCCCATGAGCGCGGAGCCCGCGCCCTGCATGACCGACTTGACGTCCGCGAAGTCGAGGTTGATCAGGCCCGGGGTCGTGATCAGGTCAGTGATGCCCTGGACACCCGAGAGCAGCACCTGGTCCGCCGAGCGGAAGGCGTCGAGGACCGAGACGTTGCGGTCGCTGATGGAGAGCAGACGGTCGTTGGGGATGACGATCAGCGTGTCGACCTCGTCGCGCAGCGCGTCGATGCCGGCCTCGGCCGAGGTCGCACGACGGCGGCCCTCGAACGTGAACGGACGCGTCACCACGCCGATGGTCAGGGCGCCGAGGGAGCGGGCGATCCGGGCGACGACGGGTGCGCCGCCGGTGCCGGTTCCACCGCCCTCGCCGGCGGTCACGAAGACCATGTCGGCCCCGCGGAGGACCTCCTCGATCTCCTCCGCGTGGTCTTCGGCGGCCTGCCGGCCCACCTCGGGGTTGGCACCGGCGCCGAGACCACGGGTGAGCTCGCGGCCGACGTCGAGTTTGACGTCGGCATCGCTCATGAGCAGCGCCTGCGCGTCGGTGTTAATCGCAATGAATTCGACGCCACGGAGGCCGACTTCGATCATGCGGTTGACGGCGTTGACGCCGCCACCGCCGATTCCGACGACCTTGATGACGGCGAGGTAATTCTGGGGAGCTGCCACGTCCTGTTTCCCTTGCTCGGTGTGTGCTGTGCGGGTCTGCTTTTCGACGTTCAACCCTAACGTTGAAGTTGAGGGTTATAGTTATGTCAAGCTGCTGCTATCTAGACGCTATGGTTCCGGTGGGCCCGAAGCAATGACCTGCGCCGCGTGTCGTTGCAATCATCGTCATCGCGTGACCGGACGCTCCGGACTGGAGACGTCGTAGACCGACACCGCGGGCTGGTCCTCCGGGGGCTCGACGCCCAGCAGGGCCGTCAGGACACCCGCCTTCTCGGGGTTGCGCTCAGCGCTCCCCCAGCGGACGCGTTCGCCCGTGACCAGTTCGAGCTCGACGGAGTCGATCGTCTCGGCCGTCGCGAACTTCAGCTGCGCGAGCACGTCTTCGGGCAGCGCTGCGAGCACCGTGGTGATCGTCTCGAACAACTCGGGCTTGGAATCGCCGGAGACCCCCGAGATCTGCGGCAGCTCGAAGTCGTCGCGGTTCTCCACGGTTTTCAGGTAGCGTCCGTCGGCGGCCACCAGCTTGTACGCCCCGTCGCCTCCCGTGATCGCCACCGGCTGGAATTCGGTCACGATCACGTGCAGGGTGTCGGGCGCCTCGGCCTGGATCACGACGTCGTCGACGGCCGGCTGGTCCGCCAGCAGGTCGCGGACCGTGCCCGGACCCACGCGCGGCAGCGGAACCCCGTGCAGCGGCTCCAGGTCACCGGCCACGGACTCCGCAGACGCCAGCTGCTGCCCGGTGACCTCGATCTTCTCGATCGCCAGCAGCGGCGAGTAGAGCAGGACCGCGATCAGAGCCAGGACCACGACGAGGGTCGCGGACCCTCCGATGAGGAGCCGCTTCCTCCAGACCTTGGCCGGCTGCGGCGGCAGCTCGACGATGTTGTGCTCGACGGACACTGCTACCCCGCCGACACGGCGGTCGCGCGCAGCGCGTCCAGGATCCGGGGCCCGTACTCGGTGACGTCGCCGGCGCCGACGGTCATGACGATGTCGCCCGGCCGCGCCGACGCGGCCAGCCGGGACGCGGCGTCGTCGGCCGCGACGAATCCGCCGTCGGTGCTCAGCGCGTCGGTCACCAGGTCGCTGGTCACGCCCTCGATCGGGGTCTCGCGCGCCGGATAGATCTCCAGCACGTGCGCCGAGTCCGCGAGGGAGAGCGCTTCGGCGAATTCGCGCGAGAACTCCTTGGTCCGCGAGAACAGGTGCGGCTGGAAGAGCACGTGGACACGGTGGCCGGCCGAGACCGCGCGTCCGGCGCGCAGCGCGGCGGCGACCTCCGTGGGATGGTGCGCGTAGTCGTCGTAGACGCGGACGCCCGCCTCCTCGCCGCGGTACTCGAACCGGCGCGCCGCCCCCGAGAAGGACGCCAGCCCCGCCACGGCCTGCTCAGCGCTCATCCCGAACTCGTGTCCGACGGCGAAGGCCGCGGCGGCGTTGAGCAGGTTGTGGTCGCCCGGGACCGCCAGATCCAGCGTCGCCGTGCCGGCCGTGCCGAAGCCGAGCCGGCATCCGTAGCGCAACCCGTCCGCATGGGCCTCGGCGAGCTGCCAGTCGGCGCCGTCGGAGAACCCGTAGGTCTGCACGCGGACGTCGGGGCGCTCACGGCGCACGCGCTCGGCCAGGGCGGCCGCGCCGTCGTCGTCCGCGCACGCGACCAGCAGGCCGTCCGGCGGCAGCAGGGAGGCGAAACGGTAGAAGCTCTCGTGCACGGCCTCTGCCGTGCCGTAGTGGTCCAGGTGGTCGGCCTCGACGTTGGTCACGACGGCGACGTCGGGCGTGTAGTTCATGAAGGAGCCGTCGGACTCGTCGGCCTCGGCCACGAAGATCCGGCCGTCGCCGAGCTCCGCGTTGACGCCCAGGCCGCCGACGTTGGCGCCGATCGCGAAGGACGGGGCCAGGCCGGCGTGGCGCAGCATCACGGCGACGAGCGACGTCGTGGTGGTCTTGCCGTGGGTGCCCGCGATCGTGACGACCCGGTGGCCCTCCATGGTGGCCGCGAGGCCCTCCGACCGGTGCAGGATGCGCACGCCGCGGCGGACGGCCTCGTCGTACTCGGGATTGCCGTCCTTGATGATCGAGGAGGCGACGACGGTGTCGACCTCGCCCAGGTTCTCCGCCGCGTAGCCGACGTGCACGCGGGCGCCTCCGTCCGCGAGCTCGTGCAGGACCGGCAGGTCCTTGCCGTCCGTGCCGGAGATCGTGGTGCCGCGGGCCTGCATGAGGCGCGCCACCGCCGATACGCCGACTCCGCCGAGGCCCAGGAAGTGCACGCGCCCCAGGTCTTCGAGCCGACGCGGTGCGGCGGCGGGCTGGTCAACGTTCTTCGTCATGGGTTCCATCTCTTCGTCCTCGGTCCTCACGGTGTCGTCTCGGTTTCAGGCGCCGGCTGCTGCTTCGAAGACGAGCTGCGCCACGGCCTCGGCGGCGTCGCGCCGCCCGTGGTGGGCGGCCGCCCGGCCCATCGCCTCCAGCCGGGCGTCGTCGTTCAGCAGCGGGACCACGTGGTCGCGCACGTAGTCCGCCGTGAAGTCGGCGTTGTCGACCATGACGGCGCCCTGCGCGTCGACGAGCGGCTGCCCGTTGTGGCGCTGCTCGCCGTTGCCGATCGGCAGCGGCACCAGCACGGAGGGCAGCCCGACGGCCGCGAGCTCGCAGACCGTTCCGGCACCGGAGCGGCACACCATCAGGTCGGCCGCCGCGTAGGCGCGCTCCATCCCGTCCACGTATTCGACCTGGACGTACCCGGGTGCCGCCAGCGGTTCGCCGTCCGCGCCGGTGATCTGCTTGTCGCGCCCGGTGACGTGGAGGACCTGGACCGCCGGTTCCGCCCGCGAGATCGCGTCGAGTGCGCCGACGAGGGCCTGGTTCAGAGTGACGGCGCCCGAGGACCCGCCGGTGACGACGAGGGTCCTCTTCTCCGGGTCGAGCCCGAGCGAGACCCGCGCGTCGCGACGCGCGGACGCCCGGTCCAGCCGGGCGATCTCGCGCCGCATCGGCATCCCGACGACCTGCGCCTTCGGCAGCGACGTCCCGGCGAACGCGGCGGCCACGCGGGCGGCGAAGCGCGCGCCGACCTTGTTGGCCAGCCCGGCGCGGGCGTTGGCCTCGTGGATCACCACGGGGACGCCCCGCCGCCTGGCCGCGAGGTAGACCGGGGTGCACACGTAGCCGCCCACGCCCACGACGACGTCGGCACCGGCGCGGTCGATGATCTCGCCGGCGTGCCGCACGGCCTTCGCGAAGCGGAACGGCAGCTTCAGCAGCGCCGTCGACGGGCGCCGCGGCATCGGCACGCGCTCGATCGTCTCGAGCTCGTATCCGGCAGCGGGCACCAGGCGGGTCTCCATGCCGGAGGCGGTGCCCACCGTGGTGATCCGCGTTCCGGGGGCGGCGCCGACGAGGGCGTCCGCGATCGCGAGGAGCGGGGAGATGTGGCCGGCGGTGCCGCCGCCGGCCAGGACAACCGAGATGTCGTTCATGCGGGCTGCTGCGTCTTTCGTCGTGATGGTGTGGAGGATCCGGTCTTGGCGCTCTGGCGCGCGAAGGCGAGGATCACGCCGATGGCGGCGAGGGAGATGACGAGCGCGGAACCGCCATAGGAGATGAAGGGGAGCGGGATGCCGATCACGGGCAGCAGCCCGGTCACCATGCCCATGTTGATGAAGGCCTGCCCGATGAGCCAGGCCATGATGCCGCCGGTGGCCACGCGGACGAACGTGTCCCGGCTCTGGAAGGCCACGCGGTACATGGCGGCGGCGAGGCCGGCGAAGAGCACCACGATCACGAGGGTGCCCACGAGCCCGAGCTCCTCGCCGACGATGGCCAGGATGTAGTCGGTCTGGGCTTCCGGCAGGTAGTTCCACTTCTGTCGCGACTGGCCCAGGCCGACCCCCCACCAGCCGCCTGAGGCCAGCGCGTAGAAGCCGTGCATCGGCTGGTAGCAGGCACGGTTGCCTTCGCAGTCGATCTGGAGCCAGGCGTTGAGCCGGCCCATGCGGTTCTCGGAGAAGGCGAACACGGCGATCGCGCCCACGATGCCGGCGAGGCCGCCGAGAACGAAGATCCGCTTGGGCGCGCCGGCCAGGAACAGCACGGCGGCGACGATGAGGACGAGCACGAGCAGCGTGCCGACGTCGTGCCCGAGCAGGACGAAGAGCAGGATGATCGCCGAGCCCGGGACGACGACCGGGATGAGGGCGTGCTTCCAGTCCCTGACCAGATGGCCCTTGGTCGCCAGGATGTGGGCGCTCCAGACGGCCAGTGCGAGCTTCGCCGCCTCCGAGGGCTGCGCACGGATGCCTGCGAGTTCGATCCAGTTGCGGTTGCCGTTCACGGTCACGCCGAGGGGCGTCAGCACGAGCGCCAGGGTGACCACGGCGATCCCGAGCAGCGGCCACGCGAGGCGCCGGTACCAGCGGATCGGGACCCTGGAGAGGACCAGCATCGCCACGACACCGACGACGGCGAAGATGCCCTGGCGGATGAACAGGCCGTAGGAGTTGGACTCCTTGGAGATCGCGGAGACGGACGAGGAGGAGAGGACCATGAGCAGGCCGATCACGGTGAGCGCGAGCGCGCTGCCGAGGATCATGTAATAGCCGCTGTTGCGGCCGCCGCCCTCCTGGCCCTCGAGCAGACGCCAGAATCGCGTCAGGCCGCCTGCTCGTCGGGTCTTCACGTCGGGTCCCTCCGGCTCTGCCTCGTGGCCCGGGTCAGGATTCGGGCCGTTCCATCAATTCACGCACCGCCTCCATGAAGGCGTTGCCGCGCTGCGCATAGGACGTGAACTGGTCCATCGACGCCGCGGCCGGTGCCATGAGGACCGTGTCCCCCGGTTGCGCTGCCTCCGCGGCGAGGTCGACGGCTTGTGCCATGACCGCCGTCCCGGAGACGGAATGCGAACCGGCCGGTCCTGCACCACCAGTGTCCCCCACCGACGTCGCCAATACGGGAACATCCGGAGCGTGTTCTCGCAGGGCCTCGCGCAGGCCCGTCGTGTCGACTCCGATCAAAACGACCGCGCGCAGGCGTTCGGCGTTGTCAGCGACGATCCGGTGGTAGTCGACGCCCTTGGAGAGGCCGCCGGCGATCCAGACCACCGAGCGGAACGAGCCCAGGGACGCGGCCGCGGCGTGCGGGTTGGTCGCCTTGGAGTCGTTGATCCAGAGGATGTCCCCGCGGCGGGCCACCGCCTGGATCCTGTGGTCGCCGGGCTGGTAGGCCAGCAGACCGTCCCGGACGGCCTCGGCCGGGACGCCGTGGGCGCGCACGAGAGCCGCCGCGGCCAGGGCGTTGGCGACGTTGTGCCGGGCCGGCACCTCGCCGACGTCGTTGACGGCCGCCAGCTCGATCGCAGAGTTCGCCCGGTCTTCGAGGTAGGCGCGGTCGATGAGGAGCCCCTCGGCGATGCCGACCATGCTGCGGGCGGGGACGCCCGTGGTGAAGCCGATGGCCCGGCAGCCCTCGACGACGTCCGCGTTCTCGACCATGCGCATGGTCACGGGGTCCTCGACGTTGAAGACGGCGGCGACGCGGGTGCGCTCGTAGATCTTCGCCTTCGCCGCCCGGTACTCGTCGAAGGAGCCGTGCCAGTCGACGTGGTCCTCGGCGATGTTCAGCACGACGGAAGCCTGCGGCGACATCGTGTGTGTGTAGTGCAGCTGGAAGCTGGAGAGCTCGACCACGAGGACGTCGAACCCCTGCGGGTCGCGGATGGCGTCCAGGATCGGGGTGCCGACGTTGCCGACGGCCAGGGCGCGCAGTCCGGCGGCCTGGAGCATCGACTCGGCCATGGAGACCGTCGTCGTCTTGCCGTTGGTGCCGGTGAGCACGAGCCATTCGGCCGTCGGGCGGCCGGCGCGCTCGCGCACCCGCCAGGCGAGCTCGACGTCGCCCCACACCGGGATCGCGGCCTCTTCCGCGGCGGCGATGAGCGGCTGGCGGGGGCTCCAGCCCGGCGAGGACACGACGAGCTCGGGCGCCCCGCCGTCGATGAGCGGCAGCACGTCCTGGTTCCCGGCGCCGAGCAGGACGTCGGCGGCGCCGACGATGCGCAGTGTGTCCGCGCGCTGCCGGTTCTCCTCCGAGTCGTTCCCGTCGACGACGACGACGCGCGCGCCGAGCTCGATCAGGGTGTCCGCCGCGGAGAACCCGCTGAGCCCCAGACCCGTGACCACGACCCGCAGGCCGGACCAGTCGGCGTCCCAGCTGGTCAGTTCGTCCAGATTCGCCATTTAGAGGCCCACCACCCATTCGGCGTAGAAGATTCCGAGGCCGGCCGCGACGAAGAGCCCCGCCAGGATCCAGAAGCGGACCACGACCGTGACCTCGGCCCAACCCTTGAGTTCGAAGTGGTGCTGCAGCGGGGCCATGAGGAAGACGCGCTTGCCGCCGGAGAGCTTGAAGAAGCCGACCTGGATGATGACGGAGAGCGTGATGACGACGAACAGGCCGGCGAGGACCAGAAGCAGCAGCTCGGTGCGCGAGAGGATCGCGAACGCGGCGAGGGCGCCGCCGATGGCGAGCGAGCCGGTGTCGCCCATGAAGATGTGCGCCGGGGACGTGTTCCACCACAGGAAGCCGATCAGGGCGCCGCAGAGGATCGCGCCGAGCAGCGCCAGGTCCATTGGGTCGCGGACCTCGTAGCAGACCGAGCCGATCGCACGGGAGGACCCGCAGGCCTGGTTGTACTGCCAGATGCCCATGAGCGTGTAGGCGCCGAACACCATGATGGATGCGCCGGCGGCCAGCCCGTCGAGCCCGTCGGTGACGTTGACGCCGTTCGTGGTCGCGGTGACGATCAGGTTGGACCAGATGACGAACAGGATCGCGCCGACGATGGGCCCGAAGAAGGCCAGGTCGAGCCATGGGATGTCGCGGATGAAGGAGATCTGGGTCGACGCGGGCGTCAGGCCCTTCTCGTTCGGGAACTGCAGGGCCAGCAGGGCGAACGCGATGCCCACGAGTGCCTGGCCGAGGATCTTCTCCCAGGGGCGCAGGCCGAGGCTGCGCTGCTTCGAGATCTTGATGAAGTCGTCGAGGAACCCGACGAGGCCCATGCCGATCATGAGGAACATCAGCAGCAGGCCCGAGGTCGTCGGGCCGGTGGCGTGCTCGCTGGTGAGCGCCCGGATGCCGTGGGTGAGGAAGTAGGCCAGCACCACCGCCAAGACGATCATCGCGCCGCCCATGGTGGGCGTGCCGCGCTTCGTGTGGTGCGACGTCGGGCCGTCGTCGCGCACGAACTGGCCGTACCGCCGGTGGACCAGGAGTTTGATCAGCAGCGGCGTGCCGACGAAGGTGAGGATCAAGGCCAGGCTGGCGCCCATCAGCAGTGCGATCATTCCGTGGTCTCCTCTGGGGCGGTGGCTGCAGCACTCGCCTGTGCGATCCGGTCACCCAGGTGCCGCAGGCCGGCCGAGTTCGATGACTTGAACAAGACGATATCGCCGCTGGCGAGCTGCTCGGTGAGCAGCGCCTCGGCCTCGTCGATGGTCTCGGCGTAGAACGCCTCGTCCCCCCAGCTTCCCTCGAGCACCGCGGAGTTGTAGGCGGGCTTCGCCTCGCGCCCCACGACGACGAGCTTCTTGATGTTCAGGCGCACGGCCTGGCGGCCCAAGAGGTCGTGCTCTAGCACGGACTCGTCGCCCAGCTCGAGCATCGGCCCCAGGACGGCCCACGTGCGGCGCGCCTGGCCGGCCCCGTCGGGCAGTCCGAGCTCGGCGAGGGTCTGCAGTGCGGCCCGCATCGATTCGGGATTGGCGTTGTAGGCGTCGTTGACGACGCTCACACCGTCCGCGCGCTCGGTCCGCTCCATCCGCCAGCGGCTCGTCGGCCCGCGGCCGTCGAGTTGCGCGACGATCGTCCCGGGGTCCACGCCGAGCGCGAAGGCAGCGGCCGCGGCGGCCAGCAGGTTGTAGACGTGGTGGCGGCCGATCAGGCCGCTGACCAGGCTGAACTCACGGCCGTCCGGGAATACGACGTCGAACGCGGGCTGACCGTTCCGGGTCACCTCGACGCGGCGCGCGGAGATGACGTCGACGCCGTCGACGGGCCCGGCGTCGATGCCGAACCCGATGACGCGCGCCGAGGTGCGCTCGCGCATCCGGGCGACGCGGGCGTCGTCGAGGTTGATGATCGCGGTGCCGTCCGCCGGGAGCGCCTCGACGAGCTCGCCCTTGGCGCGCTCGATGTTGTCGACGCCGCCGAACTCCCCGGCGTGGGCGCTGCCGACGCAGAGCACGACCCCGGTGTCCGGCTGCACCATGTCGGTGAGGTAGGTGATGTGGCCGACGCCGGTCGCCCCCATCTCGATGACGAGGTTCCGGGTGCTCTCGCTGGCGCGGAAGACGGTCAACGGCACGCCGACCTCGCCGTTGTAGGAGCCGACCGGGGCGATGGTCTCCCCCGTCGTCTCGAGGATCGAGGCGAGCAGGTCCTTGGTCGTCGTCTTGCCGGCCGAGCCGGTGATGCCGACGACCCGTGCACCGCGCCCCTTGAGGAAGCGGACCAGGTGGGCGGCGACGGCCCCCATGGCGTCCACGGCATCGTCGACGATGACCGCGGGATGCTCGTTCCCGTCGGCGTCGAGGGTCGTGCGCTCGGTCAGGGCCAGGACCGCGCCGGCGGCGAACGCCGCATCGAGGAAGTGGTGGCCGTCGGAGAACTCCCCCGGCTTGGCGACGAAGAGCCACCCCGGTTGGATCTCCCGGGAATCGGTGTCGACGCCGAGGATCCGGGTCGCGCCGTCGGCGGACGCGCTCAGGCGACCGCCGGTGATCTCGGCGATCTGGGCAGTGTTGAGTTCAATCATGGCTATGAGGACTTTACTCCCTCGGGGTCCGGACCCCGGAACTCGTCTCGTGTGGTGCTGCCCTCAATCGGGGCTCCGCCGAGCACGCTGTGGCCGGCGGCGAGCAGCGCGCGCCGCAGTTCGACGCGGTCGTCGAGGGCGTGGTCGACCCCTTGGACCTCTTGGATGGTCTCGTGTCCGCGGCCGGCGATCAGGACCGTGTCCTGCGGCCTGGCCAGCTGCACCGCGTGCTCGATGGCCCTCGCCCGGGGCGCGGATTCCACGACGTCGGCAGCGAGGTTCTCCGCGCGGACCGCGGCCCGCGCGCCCTCCAGCACGGCGGCCCGGATTCCGGCCGCGTCCTCGCCGTGCGGGTCGTCGTCGGTGACGACGACGACGTCGGCGTGCCGTGCGGCGACCGCCCCCATGACGGGCCGCTTGGTCGCGTCGCGGTCCCCCGTCGCCCCGAAGACCACGATGACCCGGCCGCCTGTATCGGCCGGACGCACCGCGTCGATGGCGCGTTCGAGGGCGTCGGCGTTGTGCGCGAAGTCGACGACGGCGGCGGGCCGGGTCCCGATGACCTGCATGCGCCCGGGAACCTCGACCGTGAGCGGGTCCAGGGTTGAAAGGGTCTGCTGCAGCGTGCCCAAGTCGGCGCCGGAGGCGACGATCATGACGACGGCCAGCGCGGCGTTGGACACGTTGAACAGGCCCGGCAGCCCGGTGCTGACCTGCAGAACCGCGCCCCGGGGCCCGTGCAGTTCGAACGCGTGGCCCAGCCCGTGGGGGCGGATGCTGCTGACCACCCAGTCGGCGTCGGGTGCTGCGCCGGCCGCGGTCGCGAGTGTCAGTGTGGCAGCGCCGGAGGCCCGGCGCTCGGCGGCGAGCCGGGTGCCCCACTCGTCGTCGACGGTGACGACGGCGCTGCGGCTCGTCTCGGCCGCGAAGAGCCCGGCTTTGGAGGCGAAGTAGTCCTCCATCGTCCCGTGCAGATCGAGGTGGTCCTGGGTCAGATTCGTGAAGCCCGAGACCTGGAACGCCAGGCCGGCCACCCGCTGGTAGTCGAGCGAGTGCGAGGAGACCTCCATGGCGGCTGCCGTGATGCCCCCCTCGCGCATGCGGGCCATCAGGGCGTGCAGCTGCGGCGCCTCCGGCGTCGTGAGGACGGACGGCACGGGCGTGGCGCCGGCGACGATCTCGATGGTGCCGATCAGTCCGGTCTCGTGTCCGAGTGCCCGGAGCAGGGAGCGCAGGAAATAGGTGGTGGTGGTCTTCCCGTTGGTGCCGGTGACCCCGAAGAGTGCGGGAGCGTCGGCGCGCGTCCCGTAGACGAGGGAGGCGACGCGGCCGATCACGCTGCGCACCGCCGTCGTGCTGAGCACGGGGAGGCCGCTGCCGGCCGCCAGGGACGCGCCCTCGTCGTCGGTCAGGATCGCGGCGGCGCCCGCGGCGGCCGCGGCGGCCGCGAACCGGGCGCCGTGCACGCGTGCGCCGGGCAGCGCCACGTACAGGTCGCCGGGCTGGACGGCACGCGAATCGAGGCATACGCCCGTGACGGCGGCCGCGGGGCCCGCGTAGTCGATCTCATCGACGGCGGCGGAGATCTCCTCGAGCTGGACGCGGTCGTGCCGGGCCGGGCGGAACTCCCGCTCGGCCTCCTGATGGTTGAGCCCCACGTCCTACTCCCAGCTGTACTTCTGCTGGTCGCCGACGAACACGTCGTACGGGTTGGGCTCGGTGTCCGACGGCGGGACTTCGTAAGAGTTCAGAGTCTGCTCCATGATGGTCTTAAAGGTATCGGTGACGTACCAGTCCCTCCAGCTGCCCTGCGGGCGGTGCATCGTCACGGCGACGACGTACTGGGGGTCCTCGAGCGGTGCGACGCCGGCGAAGGAGCTCGTGTAGCCGTCGTAGCCGCCGGACGGTCCCGCGGCCTGGCCGGTGCCCGTCTTGCCGCCGACGCGGTAGCCGTCGATCGCGGCACCCTGGGCGGTGCCGTCAGTGACGACCGTCTCCATCATGCGCAGCATGACGTCCGATGTCTTCTGGGAGACGACGCGCTCCGGCTTGTTCTCCGCGACGGGGTGATCCGTGCCGTCGGCGTCGATGTAGGAGTCGACGAGCTGCGGCTCGATCATCAGGCCGTCGTTGGCGATCCCCTGGAACTGCATCGCGGTGTGCAGCACGGTCTGCGTGTACGCCTGGCCGAACATGGTGGTGAACTGCTGGCGCCGGTCCCACGTGGAAGGCTCGGCGAAGATGCCATCGCTCACGGGCAACCCAATGTCGATCGTGTCCCCGATGCCGAACTTCTTGAAGAAGTCGTAGCGCTGCTCGTTGGAGAGGCGTTCGCCGATCATGACCGTTCCGGTGTTGTAGGAACGCGCGAAGATGCCCGCGGCCGTCATCGGGTAGGTGGCGTGATTGAGCGAGTCGTTGATCGTCTCGTGGTCGGTCGTGTAGGCGTTCGGGACTTCGAAGCCCTCCGTCGGCGAGACCACGCCCGCGTCGAGCGCGGCGGCGAATGTCGCGAGCTTGCCCGTCGACCCGGGTTCGAACGCGTTCAGCAGCGCCTTGGAGCGGCGGTACTCCCCTTCGGTCGCAGCGGGGTCGTTGGGGTCGACGGAGCGCGAATCCGCGATGGCCAGCACCTCGCCCGTTTTGATGTCCAGCACGACGGCGGCGACGAAATCCGGGTTGAACTGCTTCTGCTTGGCCATCACGGCGTTCTGCGCGGCCCACTGGACGTCGCTGTTGATGGTCAGCTTCACGTCCTGCCCGTCGACTGCGGGAGTCTCCGAATACGTCGCGGTCGGGATCCGCACACCGTCGGCGCCGACCTCGTAGGTGCGTTCGCCCGCGGTGCCCGCCAGCTGCTCCTCCTGCGTCCGCTCGAGCCCCTCGGCGCCCTTCTCCTGGCCCGTCTCGGTCTGCTCGGCCGCGCTCAGGAAGCCCAGCAGCGGGCCGGCCACGGAGCCGTTCGGGTACTGGCGCTCGCTGCGCTGCTCGGTGACCATTCCGGGGATCCCCAGCTCGACCACGGCGTTCCGGACCTCGGGGGTCACCCCCTTCGCGACCACGGAGTAACGCTTGGGGTTCGTCGGATCCTCGGGAACGAGCGAGCCGGTCAGGGTCTCGGTGTCCTGGCCGAGCAGGTCGCTGAGCACGGCGATGGTCTCATCCATGGTGACGTCCTCGCGGTCCCCGGTTTCGGGGTTCCGGCGCTGGAACTCGTCCTCGTACCACTTCTGGTCGACCACCAGGTCGTACCGGATCACCGACGTCGCCAGGGTGCGCCCCTCGGTGTCGATGATGTCGCCGCGCTTCGGAGCGATGAGGTCTGTCCGGGTCCGGTTGCTCGTCGCCTCCTGGGCGATCGCCTCCGGGTCGAGGCCCTGGACGAAGAAGAGCCGTCCCGTGAGGACGAGGAGCAGGGCGAGACAGAGCGTCAGTCCGACGCGTAGCCGGCGATGACCCGCCGTCTCGTCGGACCGGTCGCCCCGGCCGCCCTGCCGAGCGCCGGCCGTGCGATGCGTTGTCCCCGCCATGGGCTGCTCTTCCCGTCTACTCTCGTGGCACTTTCTGCGCCGCCTGGCCTATTCCGTACCCTGCAGCGATGGAGCCGGAATCGATCCCCCGTTGAGCTCCGAGTCCGAGAACTCCGGCCGCTCACCGGCCGGCGTCGCCGGTTTCTCGGCGTCGGCCGCGTCCTGGCCGGCTTTGTCTTCGCCGGTCTTGTCGCTGTCCGCCGCCTGGTTCTCGGCCTTCGAGTCCGCGGCCTCGGCCGGCGGCTCCTCGGCGGCCGTGGAGCCACCCGCTGCCGGCTTCCGCACGGCGGGCGCCTCGACCGGGGCCGGCGGTTCGTTCACGAGTGACGTTACGTTGTTCCCGGCCTCGGCCGGTGTAGCGACACCTGCGACTTCGGCGCGCTCGACGTCGATCGATGCCACGTTCCCCGATGGGACCATCCCCAGATCGGCAGCCTTCGCGGCGACGTTCTGGGGGGCCTCGAGGTACTGCACCTTCTGGTTGAGGGCCTCGTTCTCCTGAGTCAGGGTGCGTTCTGTGGAGCGCAGCTTCACCAGCTCGTACTGCCCGCTCGAGACCTGGACGTTGAGCAGGAGGACCGACGTCAGCGCTGCGACCAGGAAGGCCACGCACAGGATGAGGAACGGCAGGCGCCGATTCTTGCCGACGGTCGGCACGATCGACAGCGCCGTACGACGGCGGCCGGCACCGTCGGCGGTCTTCGGCGCCCGGGGTGCCGGGTCGGGGGCGAGGACGCGCGCTGTCGCACCGTCGATACTGCCCGCGTACGTCTGTTCGGATTTCATGCTGGCCCGGGTGCTGGGAGCCCGCCCGTCACGGCGGATGGTGGCTGGTGCGCGCATGTCCATCAGTCCTTCATGATCCGTTCGACCGCGCGGAGCTTGGCTGAGGCTGCGCGCGGGTTCTCTGCGATTTCTTCCTCGGTCGGCTTCTCGGTGCCCTTCGTGAGCGTCGTGAAGCGGGGCTTGTGTTCTTCGAGTTCGACGGGGAATCCCACCGGCGCCGACGACTTCGACCCGGCCTGGAAGAACCGCTTGGTGATCTTGTCCTCGAGCGAGTGGTAGCTCATGACGACCACACGGCCGCCGATCGACGTCGCCGACATCGCCTCCGGGATCGCCCGTTCGAGGACGTCCAACTCCTCGTTGACCGCGATGCGCAGCGCCTGGAACGTCCGTTTCGCCGGGTGCCCCGACGTTCGGGCCGCAGCCGCCGGGACTGCCGTCCGGATCACCTCGACGAGGCGCCCGGTGGTGGTCAGCTTCTCCTCGTCGCGGGCCCGGACGATGGCGGAGGCGATGCGGCCGGCGAACTTGTCCTCGCCCCAGGTGCGGATCATGCGCGCGAGTTCTCCGTGCGTTGCATGGTTGACGATGTCGGCCGCGGTCTGCCCGCGCGAGGTGTCCATGCGCATGTCCAGCGGCGCGTCGTAGGAGTATGCGAACCCGCGTTCGCGTTCGTCGAGCTGCAGGGAGGAGACCCCGAGGTCGAACAGCACCCCGTCGACCGTGGCGAATCCGAGGTCCCTCGCGACGTCGGCGATCTCGTCGTAGACGGCATGGACGAGGTCCGTCCGCCCGGCGAACCGGGACAGCCGCTCGCCGGCGAGGGACAGCGCCTGTTCGTCCCGGTCGAGTCCGATCAGATGCGCGTCCTCGAAGCGTTCGAGCATCGCCTCGGCGTGTCCGCCCATGCCGAGTGTGCAGTCGACGACGACGGGGCGCCTCCCGGCCTCGCGGGCCGCCTCGACGCCCGGGGCCAGCAGGTTCACGCACCTGTCGAGGAGGACGGGAACGTGGCGTTCGCTCGTGGGTTTCGGGTTGGCCTCGGATGGCGAGGACGCGCCACGCGCCTCCGCGCGCTCCGCGTCTCGTTCTGCCATCATCGCCGGCCCCTCTCCACTCGGGTCTGTGTCTATCGGGCCGAAGCCCTTCCTGCAGCTGGAACCGGGTGCACCTCGTGCACCCGGCCTGTCTTGGCGGTCTGCTGGCGGCAGTGACCTTGGGTCAGATCCCCCACCGCTCCGGTTCCACCGCCTGACTCCGGGGAAGGTGAGTCAGGTGGTGGTCCGGGCGGGGAGAGATCTGGCCCAAGCCCGTCGTCCGGTCCCCCTCGGGCACCCTCTCGGTGCCCTAGAAGATTCCCGGAAGAACCTCCTCGTCGGTTTCGGAGAACGCCGTCTCCTTCTCGTCGAGGTATTCGCTCCACGCCGCGCTGTCCCAGATCTCCGCCCGGGTACCAGCGCCGATGACGGTGACCTCACGGTCCAGGCCGGCGTAAGCGCGTAGCGAGGACGGAATCGTGACCCGCCCCTGCTTGTCCGG
The DNA here is from genome assembly GCF_014651715.1 of Zhihengliuella salsuginis. Lineage (GTDB taxonomy): Bacteria > Actinomycetota > Actinomycetes > Actinomycetales > Micrococcaceae > Zhihengliuella > Zhihengliuella salsuginis. Next base: position 29,292 of record NZ_BMXK01000002.1, on the reverse strand, counting down.
GACCTCGTCCGAGGCCCCTGAGAGGAACACGCGGATGTAGTCCCGCGCCTGCCGGGAAGACAACGGCGCCTGCCGCATCTGCTCGTGAACGCGTTCGAACTCCCGCTGGCTGAAGACGTAGATGCACCGTTCCTGGCCCCGTGTCAGAACCAGCCCGTTGCCGAGCTCGTCCCGATACTTCGCCGGGAGAATCAGACGACCCTTCTCGTCGAGACGCGGCGTGTATGTCCCGAGGAACATGCGCACCGCCTTCCCTGCAGAAAGTGCCTCCTAGGTGGATCCACTCCTCCACTGCCCTCTACTGACCCCCACTTTACTCCACCTTCTACCACTGTCAACGACATCCTGCCTGGTTCCGCCCGGGGGCACACGAGAAGAACCCCGGAATCACGCGGATCCGGATCGGTGGCGCAAAGTGGAGGATAAATTGGCAGGAAACACCCAGCATCAAGAACGACTCAAGGAAAACACCGCGTTAAACACGAAAACCCGCCGGTTTCGGCGGGTTGTGGTGCGAAGTGGAGCGAGTAGTGGGCGGTGGTGGGGCCGGGCGTGGAGGGAAAGGGAGCGGCCTCAGATGACCTCCGACGCGCACGCGCGACATGCGCACATCGCGGCCGTCGCCTCTGCCGGTCGGAACCTAGAACTCCTGGTCTCGGCGACGCTCGTCCCATTTGGCTTCGAGATCGGCCATGAAGCTGCTGCCGCCCTTGCCGGGCGATTTCTTCGACGGACCCTGGCTCCGGGCGCTGCCTCGCTTGGAGAGGGCGAAATACACTCCGATGCACATGAGCGCGAATCCGATCACGCCGATGATGATGAGCTGACTGGAGATGCCCACCAGGAGCGCTATGACTCCGACGACGCCGATCAGCGCACCAATCACAATATTGCGCGTCGAATAGCCGCCACCGGACTTCATGGTCGACGCAAATCGCTGATCCTGATGCAGCTGCTTCTCCAGCTGCTCCAGGAGACGCTGTTCGTGATCGGAAAGCGGCATTGTCCTTCCCCATTTCTTCCTGTCATCCACTGGCACCGGCGGTCGCCGGTACCGGGTCGATGACCTCACACACTACGTACTCAATTCAACGTCGCGAACTCCGGACTTGTTCCGTCGAATTCCTGTCTCGTCCGTTCGCCCCGTGCCCTGGACGGCAACCAGCCGGCCGACTCGGCTCCCGTCCCCATTGCCGGGCACGGCACCTCGTCGCTTACCACCCAGTCACGCTGGCCAAGTACATACCTCAAGGATACTGGTGCAACCCGTTTCACGGTAGCCGGATCGGGATCAGCCGTCACTCTTCTCCTCGGGAGCCCGAGCGCCGCCGGCCGGCCGGTTGAGCAGAGTCGCGGGTTTCACGCCCGAATCGGCGAATCGGTCCCGGATCCTGTCCATGGCGGCCTCCGCCGACTCCCAGTTCGCATCGGAGCGCTCGAAGCTGAACTGCACACCCGCCCCACCTGAGAACTGCTCGGCGCGGAGTCCGACGAGGCGGATGGCGTCGCCATCGCGCCAGAGCGCGTCGAAGAGGCCGGTCGCCGATTCGGCCAGAGCCACCGCTGACGACGACGCCTGCGGAAGGCGCCGGCTGCGGCTGACCGTCCTGAAGTCCTCGTAGCGGACCTTGATGGCCACGGTTCCAGCGAGCTTTCCCGCCCTGCGCAACCGCTCCGCAACCCGGTGCGCCAAGCGCAGGAATTCGGTGTGCAGCACGTCTGGATCCCGCACGTCCTCAGCGAACGTCTCCTCGGCCCCGATGCTCTTCTCTTCCCGGACGGGCTCGACGGCGCGTTCGTCACGCCCCCATGCGAGCTCGTACAGCTTGGCCCCCGTGCTCCCGAGCATCTTCCCCAGTGTGGCCGGAGGCGTCTGCGCGATGTCCCGCACTGAATGGATCCCGGCGCGGGCCAGCACTTCCCCTGTCCGCTGCCCCACACCCCACAACGCGGAAACCGGCAGCGTGTGCAGGAAGGGGACGGTCTCGTCGGGGCGGATCACCAGCATTCCGTCGGGCTTCGCCCGCGTTGAGGCGATCTTGGCGACGAACATGTTCTTCGCGATCCCCACGCTTGCCGGCAGGCTCAATTCGCTGCGAATCTGATCCCGGATGCTCTGCCCGATCCGGGGCGGGGAACCGAGCCTCCGCAGGCTGCCCGTGACATCCAGGAACGCCTCGTCGACGGAGAGCTGCTGCACAGCCGGCGTCACGTCGCGGAAGATCGACATGATCCGGCGGGAGGCGAGCCGGTACTGCTCCTGATGCGGCTCGATCACCGTTGCCTGCGGTGCCAGGCGCATCGCCGTCGACATCGGCATGGCTGAGCGCACGCCCAGCGCCCGGCACTCGTAGGAAGCCGACAGCACCACCGAGCGTCCCGCAGGGTGGCCGACGATCACCTGCTCGCCGATCAATTCCGGGCGCTCGAGCAATTCGACGGACACGAAGAACGCGTCCATGTCGACGTGCAGGATCGCCCGTGGGCGGGCAGTCTCATTCATGGTCAACAGCCTATAAAGTGGAAGGGACGCCACGGCAGCCCCGCGGCCCGAACGAAGAATCTCACAGAATCGGCCCCATGACCTCTGGTTCCAGCACCCAGCCCGCAGCGGACGACCACCGCGCCGTCGACGTCGCAGCCTTCACCGCCCGCGTGAACGGGGCGCTCGCGTCGTTCCTGGACGAGCAGCGGACGATCATCGGCCGCATCTCACCTCACGCCGACGAGCTGATCGCGAGCATCCACGACCTCACGCTGAACGGGAAGCGCCTGCGTCCGCGCTTCGCCTTCCTGGGGTTCGTCGGGGCAGGAGGGGTCCCGGAGGACGAGGACATCGTGAGGATCGGCGCCTCGCTGGAGCTCTTCCAGGCGGCCGCGCTGATCCACGACGATCTCATCGACCGGTCGGACACGCGCCGGGGGCAGCCGAGCGTCCACCGCCGGTTCGAGGCCCTGCACCGCCGGGCGGGATGGGCACGCGACGCCGCGCGATTCGGCGAAGCCGCGTCGGTGCTCGCCGGCGACCTGTGCCTGTCCCTCAGCGAGCAGATGTTCGGCACGACGTCGGCACCGCCCGCCGCACGACGCGTGTTCGACACCATGCGCACGCAGGTCATGTCCGGCCAATTCCTGGACGTCCTGGAGGAATCGGCCGGACCGTCCTACGGGGCGGACGACGCAGTCAGCCGCGCGCGGACCATCGTCCGCTACAAGAGCGCGAAGTACTCCACGGAGAATCCGATGCTGCTCGGAGGCGCGCTGGCCGGCGCGAGCGAGGATGTTCTGCATCAGTACTCGGCATTCGCGCTGCCTCTCGGCGAGGCCTTCCAGCTGCGCGACGACGTCCTCGGCGTCTTCGGCGACCCGGCGACCACCGGGAAACCGGCCGGCGACGACCTGCGAGAAGGCAAGAGGACCGAGCTGATCGCACATGCCCTGCGACTCAGCCCGGCATCCGACGGCGACTTCATCCAAAACCGCCTCGGCGCGGACGATCTCGGTGACGCCGAGGTGTCGAGGATGTGCACGATCCTCGTCGATTGCGGGGCGCTGGCGGCCACGGAGGACAGCATCAGCGAGCTCTCCGACCAGGGGTTCGACGCCCTGGCCCATCTGCACGTCCCGGAGCCGGTCCGAGAAGCACTGCGCCGCTTGGGGCTGGCTGCGATTCGCCGGACGTCCTGACCGGCAGCGCCCGGCTTAGAAGCCTGCTGCCTGGGCGCGGCGCCGGATCTCCGTCTTCCGCCCCTCGCGCAGCGCATCGATCGGCCTGCCCGGCAGGGAATCGTCAGCGGTGAACAGCCAACGGATCAGTTCATCGTCGTCGAACCCGGAGTCCGACAGGACCGTGACTGTCCCTTTGAGGCTGTCCAGCACCTGCCCGTCCTTGAGGAAGGCCGATGGAACAGCGCGAATCCTCCGGTCGCCGATCCGGTATTCGACGAGCGCCCGGTCGCGAATCAGACTGTGCACCTTTCGGATGTCGACGCCCAATGCGTCCGCGACGTCGGGCAGGGGAAGCCAGTCGGCTACAAGGTTCTCAAGATTACTCACGTACCAAGGGTGCCACACGGTGAACCGTTAAATCGCGCGCCCGCGCACCCGGGCCAGCGAATACACCCGCCCGCCGGCGACACGCCCGTCCTTTAATTTCTCCTTGATAACGGTTTCATCGTCCACAGTTCGTGGTGTAGATTCACAAGAGTCACACTCGCAACACGAGTCACAGGAGTATCACGGGGAAGATCCTTCTGCGGCGATGCGATCCGACCACGACAGAGGATTCCCATGCCACAGCCCCGCGCCGAGAGCGCACGAATGACCGAAACCGGCCGCACGAGCCGAAGCCGCCTAGCTTCGGGCACCGTTGCTGCTGCGACTCTTCCGGCCGTCATGCTGACCGGTTTTGGCGCCGCGGCTCCGGCAGAGGCAGCACCGGTCCCCGCCCCAGCCCAGACGATGGCTCCCAAGACCGCGACGGCGGCGAACATCGCCGCCGCGCAGAATCGAATCGCCGCCCACCTGGTGGCCGCCCAGGTCCCCTCGCAGCTAGGGAGCGTCCTTCCGGCAGCGGCCCCGAAATCCGTGACCGTCGAATCCGGCGACACGCTTTCGCACATCGCGGCGCGCGCCGGCGTCTCGCTCAGCACGATCCTCAAGGCCAACGACCTGTCGAGCTCCGCCGTGATCCGTCCGGGGCAGAAGATCAAGCTCGCCGGCGGCTCGTCGAGCAGCAGCACGTCGACGAAGGTTGCCTCCAGCGGGACCACGAAGCACTACACCATCGAGCACGGCGACACGCTCTACGGTGTGGCTGCTCGCTACGACGTGTCGCTCTCGGAGCTGCTCGCGATGAACCCGAAGCTCAAGAAGTCGGCGATCATCCATCCCGGCCAGCGCGTGATCGTCGCCACCAGCAAGGTCGAAGCCGCGGCATCGACCTCGTCCAGCACGTCGTCCTCTTCAGCGTCGGCCAAGTCGTACACGGTGTCGAGCGGCGACACCCTCTCGGGCATCGCGGCCGGCAACGGCCTGTCGCTGTCCAAACTGCTCGATCTCAACAGCCTCAAGAGCAGCACGACCATCTACCCGGGCCAGAAGCTCCGTCTGACCGCGGGCTCCAGCTCCACCAGCTCGTCGTCCAGCTCCTCGTCGTCGTCCTCTTCGGCATCCGCCAAGTCGTACACGGTGTCGAACGGCGACACCCTCTCCGGCATCGCGGCCGGCAACGGCCTGTCGCTGTCCAAACTGCTCGACCTCAACAGTCTCAAGAGCAGCACGACCATCTACCCGGGCCAGAAGCTCCGCCTGACCGCGGGCTCCAGCTCCACCAGCTCGTCGTCCAGCTCCTCGTCGTCGTCCTCCTCGGGCTCGTCGTCGCGAACGCACACGGTCGCCTCGGGTGAGACCCTCTCCGGGATCGCCGGCAAGTACAGCATCGGGCTGAGCAAGCTCCTCGCCGCGAACGGTCTCAAGAAGACGTCCGTCATCCATCCCGGAAAGAAGTTGAAGGTCCCGGGGTCGGGGTCGACGGAGGCGGCCGGTCAGCTGGTCCCCTCGACGTTCCTCCACTACAAGTACCCGGAGTCGACGGTCAAGAGCGCCAACGAGAACAAGGCGCTCCTGCTCTCGCGCGATCTTCCGAGCCGTTCGCAGATGCGCAGCATCATCACCTCGACGGCACGGCAGTTCGGCGTGGACCCGTCACTCGCACTCGCGCATGCGTACCAGGAGTCCGGTTTCAATCCGACGGCGGTCTCCCCTGCCAACGCCATCGGCGCCATGCAGGTCATCCCGTCGTCGGGCGAGTGGGCTTCGACTCTCGTCGGGCGGAAGCTGGACCTGCTGAATCCGCATGACAACGTCGTCGCCGGCGTCGCCATCATCGCGGCCCTGCAGCGCACATCCGACACCTTCGAGGACGGCATCGCCTCGTACTACCAGGGGCAGGGCTCGGTTCGGCGCAATGGAATGTACGACGACACCAAGGACTACGTGAAGTCCGTCAAGGCGCACCAGAAAAAGTTCTAGCAGACCGCGCGACGCCCCGGCAACGGCGAAGGCCGGGCGGCGAACCCCCTGAGGGTTCCGCCGCCCGGCCTTCGCCGTTGCGCCTACGCTGCCTGGTCGACCGGCAGTGTGACCGTCACGCGGGTCCCCTTGCTCTTGCGGGGCTCCCATCGGATCTCGCCACCGAGCTCGCTCGTGACGAGGGTCCGGACAATCTGCAAGCCGAGGCCGTTGGTCCCGGGCTCCTCGGTGATGCCGACCCCGTCGTCCGTGATGGTCACGTTGACCATCTCGCGCCCGGTCTCGTCGTTGGCGCGCTCGGCGTCGAGGCAGACGGTTCCGTCCTTCTCGCCGAGGCCGTGCTCGACCGCGTTGGCCACGAGTTCGTTGATCACCAGCGAAAGGGGTGTGGCGATCTCGCTCGGCAGCGCACCGAAAGTTCCCGTCCGCTCGGTACGGACGACCTGGCCCGGCGAGGACACCTCGGCGGCCAGACGGAACTGGCGGTCGATCAGTTCGTCGAACTCGACGTTCTGAGTCAGCCCCTGGGACAACGTCTCGTGCACGAGGGCGATCGTCGCCACTCGCCGCATCGCCTGCTCGAGGCCGGCTTTGCCCTCGTCGCTCTTCATGCGTCTCGACTGCATCCGCAGCAGCGCCGCAACGGTCTGCAGGTTGTTCTTGACTCGATGGTGGATCTCGCGGATGGTCGCATCCTTGGTCACCAATTCCATCTCACGACGACGCAGCTCGGTCACGTCGCGGCAGAGCAGCACGGCGCCGTACCGGGTCGCTCCGTCCCGCAGGGGTATGGCCCGCAACGACAGTGTGACGCCGTGGGCCGAGATCTCCGTGCGCCAGGGCATCTTGCCGGAGAGGACCAGAGGCAGCGCCTCGTCCGACATCCTCCGGACCTTCAACAGGTCCGTCGCCAGTTCCGGCAGGGACCGCCCTTCCAGGCTGTCGCTGCCGCCCAGACGTCGGAACGCCGAAACCCCGTTCGGGCTCGCGTACTCGACCACACCGTTCGGATCGAGGCGGATCATCCCGTCCCCGACGCGGGGCGCACCGCGCCGGGAACCCGTGGGCGAGGCGAAATCCGGCCAGATGCCCTGGTGGCACATCCCGAGGATGTCCCGAGCGCACTGCCGGTAGGTGATCTCCAAGCGTGACGGGAGTCGCGTTCCTCCCAGATCCATGTGGCTCGTCAAGACGGCGAGAGTCCGCCCTCCCCGTCGCAGGGGGACGGCTTCGATCTGCATCGATCCGTCCCCTTTCGCCTCCTGGAATTCGCCCGTGTGCCAAGCACGGTCGACGAGCGACTTGAGGTCCTTGCGGATGCGCTCGCCCACGAAGTCCGTGTGGAAAACCGTATGACTCGTGGAGGGACGAACATGCGCCAAGGCGATATAGGAGCCATCCGGCCCGGGGTGCCAGAGCACCAGATCGGCGAAGGCCAGATCAGAGACCAGCTGCCAGTCCCCCACCAGGAGGTGCAGCCAGTCCTCGTCGCCCGGGCCGAAATCCGCGAAGGGCCGGATGGCCTCCGTGATGATCGCCATTCTACCTCCGCACGATTGAACGCAGCAGTCGCAGAGCGACCGACAGGGATGCCATGTCGTCGCGCTCTTGGCTGTTCACCTCGTCGAAGACGTGCTTGACCCTCTCGAGGCTCTGCTGCTGCTCGGCTTCCCACGCGTCCAGCTTCTCCTCCGGCGTCCCTTCCGGCGTGATGGTCATCGCGGATCGTGCGATGTCCAGGGCCGTCGTGTAGACGTCGTCGCGGAGGCCGGCACGCGCCAGCGACTGCCAGCGGTCCTCGCGCGGCAGGTTCGTAATGCGTTCCAGCAGGGTGTCGATATCGAATCGCTCGTAGACCGTGTAGTACACGGCTGCGAGCTCGTCGGCGTCGAAGTCGTCGTCGTTCACCGCCTGGGCGATGTCGAGCAGCGGGAACGTCTCGAACTGCTCCGACCAGCGTTTGGCCAAACCGGCGCCGATGTCCCAGCCCCGGGCGGCGTCGTACCGCTCCGCGACCCGCTCGGAGTCACCGGCCTGCAGCAGGGCCTGCATCCGGCCGCAGAGGCGTTGCACCGTCGGCCGGAACATGTCGATGGCGGCCTGGACGTCCGCGTCCCCGACATGCGCGATGAACCAGCGCGTGGTCCGGTCCAGCATGCGACGCGTATCCAGCTGGAACTCGCTCCACTGCTCTGTCGAGAACGACACCGGCAGGTTGTGGACGTCGGAGAAGATGCGGTCGAACTCGTAGATCTCCTGCAGGGCGACGAACGCCTGCGCCACGCTCAGCTCCGAGGCGCCGGTTTCCTCGATCACCCGGAACGCGTAGGTGATGCCGCCAGTGTTCACGATGTCGTTCGCGACGCACATCGCCACGATCTCCTGCCGCAGCGGATGCGCCAGGATGTCATCGCGGAAACGCTCGCGCAGCTGGGACGGGAAGTACTCGACCAGGGTCTCGTTGAAGTACGGATCGTCTGCGAGGCGGGCATCGGTCAGCGCCGACGTCAGTTGGAGCTTGGCGTAGGCCGCCAATACGGAGAGCTCCGGGGACGTCAGTCCCTGCCCGTTGGCGCGGCGTTTCTTCAGATCGGCAGCACTCGGCAGGAATTCCAGCTCGCGATCGAGCCCTGCGTACTGCTCCAGCCAATCCATCAGACGTTCGAAGCTCGCGCTCCACGCACTCATCTTCTGCCGGTCGTTCACTAGCAGCACGTTCTGGTCGAAGTTGGTCTTGAGAACCAGGCTCGCAACCTCACTCGTCATCGACTCGAGGAACGAGGCGCGATCGTCCACTCCGAGCTTCCCGCCGGCGACCAGACGATCCACGAGGATCTTGATGTTGACCTCGTGGTCGGAGCAGTCGACGCCGGCCGAATTGTCGATCGCATCGGTGTTGAGCAGCACGCCGTTGAGTGCGGCCTCGACACGACCGAGCTGGGTCAACCCGAGGTTGCCTCCTTCACCGATCACACGCGCCCGGACCTCGCGGCCGTCCACGCGGATCTGGTCGTTCGCGCGGTCGCCGACATCGGTGTGCGATTCGCTGCTGGATTTGATGTACGTCCCGATGCCGCCGTTGTAGAACAGGTCGACGGGTGCCCGCAGGATGGCCCGGAGCAGCTCCGGCGGCGTCAGCTTGGTGACGTGCCCCTCGATGCCCAGTGCCTCTCGCACCTGTGGCGTGATGGGGATGGTCTTCGAGTGACGCGGGTAGATGCCGCCGCCCTCGCTGATCAGATCCTTGTCGTAGTCTGCCCAGCTCGACCGCGGCAGCTCGAACAGTCGCTCGCGCTCCTCGAACGACGTGGCCGCGACCGGTGCGGGATCGAGGAAGATGTGGCGGTGGTCGAACGCGGCGACCAGACGGATGTGCCGCGACAGCAGCATGCCGTTGCCGAAGACGTCGCCGCTCATGTCGCCGACACCGGCCACGGTGAAGTCCTCTGCCTGCGTGTCGTGGTCGAGCTCCTTGAAGTGACTCTTGACCGACTCCCAGGCGCCGCGGGCGGTAATGCCCATGGCCTTGTGGTCGTAGCCGACGGATCCGCCGGAGGCGAAGGCGTCACCGAGCCAGTGCCCCATATCGAGGGAGATCTCGTTCGCGACGTCGGAGAACGTCGCGGTCCCCTTGTCCGCTGCGACGACGAGGTAGGTGTCGTCTCCGTCGAGGCGGACGACATCCTCCGGCGGGATGACCGTCTGGGTCCCGTCGGGGGCGATGTCCAAGTTGTCGGTCACGGAGAGCAGCGAACGGATGAAGATGCGGTAGGCGGACTTCCCCGCTTCGAACCAGGCACCGCGGTCGACGGCCGGGTCAGGGAGCTGCTTCGCGAAGAATCCGCCCTTGGCACCGTCCGGCACGATCACTGCGTTCTTGGTGACCTGTGCTTTGACGAGGCCGAGGACCTCGGTCCGGAAGTCCTCCCGGCGGTCCGACCAGCGCAGGCCACCGCGCGCGACGGCCCCGAACCGCAGGTGGACGCCCTCGACGAGCGGCGAGTAGACCCAGATCTCGTACTTCGGGCGCGGGTAGGGGGCGCCGTCGATGTCACCGGGGCTCAGCTTGAAGGTCAGCGCCTCGGCGTCCTGCGCATAGAAGTTCGTGCGCAGCGTGGCGGCGATGACGTTCTGGAACCGCCGCAGCAGGCGGTCCGCATCCAGCGTGGCCACTTGTTCGAGGCCGTTGGAGAGTTCCTCCCGGGCCTTGTCCACGGCGGCTTCGCGTTCTCCGTCGGCGAGATCGGGCCGGAACGTCGCTTCGAACACGTCGATCAGGGCCTTGGAAACGTCGGGATTCGCCAGCAGGGTGTCCCCCATGAACTCGTAGGAGTTCGAGTTGCCCAGCTGGCGCAGGTACTTGGCGTACGCCCGGAGGACGCTGACCTTCCGCCAGGTCATCCCCTGGGCGAGGATCAGCCGGTCGAAGACGTCGGTCTCCGCCCGACCGAGCGCGACGGCGCGGTAGGCCTCTCCCAGCAGGTCGTAGACCTCGAGGGCGTCGCCGCCGGTCGGGAAGCGGAGCCCGAAGACGTAGAGATAGAGCTCGGAATTATCGCCCCGGCGCACGGTGTACGGCGTCTCGTCGATGACTTCCAGGCCCTGGTTGGTGAGCACGGGCAGGATCCTGCTCAGCGACATCGTCGCATCCACGTAGATCTTCAGTCTGGCGGTCAGACCGTTCGACTCCTCCTCGGCGGTCGCCGGGGAGATCCTGACGACGGGGCCCTGGTGGCCGGGCGACTCGAGCAGCGTGAACTCGGCGATGTCCTTCAGGGCGTCTTCGACCTCGAAGGCGACGCGGTACGCCGCCGGGAATGCCTCGGCCCACTGGTGGATCAGTTCCCGCGCCGTGTCCGGGTGCCGTTCGCCCAACACCTGGGAGACGCCTTCCGGCCAGGACCGGACGGCGCGAACCAGCCGCTTCTCCAGTTGCATGCGGTCGACCCGGGGCACCTCGCCTCCCTTGGGGAGGCGGATACGGAAGAACACGCGGACGAGAGCGGACTCGCTCATGTGCACTTCGAAATCCAGGGATTCGGACTCGAAGGTGTCCTTCAGTTCGGATTCGATCCGGCGCCGGACATTGGTGGTGTAGCGGTCGCGCGGCACGAACACCAGTGCGGACATGAAACGCCCGTACGTGTCGGGACGCAGGAAGACGCGCGTCACGCGGCGCTCCTGGAGTTTCAGGATGCCCATGACCGTCTCGTAGAGGTCGTCGACCTCGATTTGGAAGAGCTCGTCCCTCGGGTACGCCTCGAGGTTCGCGATCAGGTCCTTGCCGGAGTGCGATTCTGCGGCGAAGCCGGCGCGGTGGCGGACGGCGTCCACTTTCTTCCGGACGACGGGGATGTCTCGCACCGAACGGATGTACGCGCTGGACGCGAACAGCCCGATGAAGCGGCGCTCGCCCGTCACATTCCCCTGCTCGTCGAAGGACTTCACACCGATGTAGTCGAGGTACACGCTGCGATCCACTCGCGAACGGCGGTTCGCCTTCGTGATGACGAGCGGCTTCTTCTCCCGGGCGTGGGCGCGGCCGAAGGAGTTCAGCTGCTGCACGACCGATTCCGGCGTGTTCCGCCGCATGAGGCCGAGGCTGCTGTCGATCTGGATCTCGAGGGCGTCCTCGCCCTCGGACTCGATGAGGTCGTATTCGCGGTACCCGAGGAAGGTGAAGTGCCCGTTGTCGAGCCAGCGGAGCAGTTCGGCCGCCTCCTCGAGTCCGTCGACGTCGAGCGTCGCGCGTTTCGCCTCGAGGTCGGAGACGATCTCCTGGACCTTGTTGCGCATCAGCTGCCAGTCGTCGACGGAGACGCGGACGTCCGCCAGCGCGGCCTCGAGCCCGGCGACGAGCTCGTCGCACTCCTCCTCGGTCTTCTCTGCCGCGAGCTGCACGGCGATCCAGGACTCGATCTTCGTGTCCGAGTCGGCGTTCTGCAGGAACTGGGCCATGCTCGGAAGCGTCGCCGTATCGCCACTGGAGATCGGCGCCACCGTGGAAATCGGATCAACGTTGGTCAGGCGGCCGGTCGCCTGGTCCCGCTGGACGATGAACGTCGGGTGCGTGACCAGCGAGATGGCGTGCTGCTGCCGGACGATCTCGGCAACGACCGAGTCGACCAGGAACGGCATGTCATCGGTGACGACGTAGACGACGGTCTTTCCGTCGTCGTTTCTGGCGAAGACAAGCGCTTGGTCGCTGTGGCGCTCGAATCCCAGTCGGAGATGGGTCTCAACGCGTTGATCGAGATCTACATCGTTGTAGCTCTCGGCGTCCTCCTGGGCTAGATGCCCGTAGTAGGACTCCGCGAATGAGGGAGCGAGTGTGTCAGCGATGAACCGATCGGCCATGCTGGACCCCGTCGACATAATTTAGGCCTCCATGTCAAGACATTTCCGCCGCGTCTTCGCGGCATGATATGTCCAGCCTATCCCCGGTTCACCCCCGTGGCATCCCACCGCCGCGCCGACGCGAGAAGAGGTTCCGACGCGGCGTGACATCGTGACCGGCCAGCCGGGCGATCGACACCCGCAAATCGGCCTCCGGGCTCGACTCCGCGAACGCATTACCCTTCAACAGGGCCAGGGCTGCAGCGTCCCCGTCCCACGGCAGGTAACCGCGGATCGGCGTGCTGGGACCGAACCGCTCCCACGTCTCGCGCAACTGCCGTTCCGGATTCGGTCCGAGGCCGGTCTTCGACATCTTGTTGAAGACGACCCGGGGCAGATGGTCCGGCAGCAGCTCCCCGAGCTGTTCGAGTGCCTTGATCATCCGCGGCACCCCCACGGCGTCGGCCTGCCCCACCGCGATGACCTCGTCCGCGTTCTCCAGGACGGCGAGAGTCGCAGCGTTGCGTTGCGGGGCGGCGGTGTCGAAAGAAAGCTCCTCGTCCTGTTCGAGCAGCGCGGCAACGTCGACGACGACGACGTCGACGATCGTTCGCAGATACGCGAGGACTCGTTCCAGCGACGACTTGCGCAGTTCGGGCCAGCGCTGCGGCCTCGGCAGTCCCGTGGCAACCCGGATGCGCGCCCCCGCCACGGGCAGCACCGGGCATGCGCGTTCGAAACTGGACCGGTCCAGCACCCCTTGGTCGGAGAGACGGCACAGCTGCGCGATGCCGGCCGACTCCTCCATCAGGCCGAGATGCACAGAGATGCTGGCGCCGTACGTGTCGGCGTCGACGAGCGCGACGGCGGATCCGGCGAGCGCGGACTCCACCGCGTAGTTGACGGCCAGGGTCGTCCGGCCGGGCGCCCCGGTCGGCCCCCACACGGCGATGACCTGGCCGCGCGCCGCCTCGGGTGCCGGCTGCTCCGTGTCGGCCGGCCGGCGGTTGAGCGCGCCGGAGGGAGCGGGCGTGGTGGACATGGTCAGTTCGAACAGGTCCGCCAGTGCCTGCGGCGACGCCGTCGCCGATTCGCACGTCACGCCGAGCTCCTGCAGCCGGGCCTGTTCACCCGGATCGTCGACGAGGGCGACGACGACGGCGCCCCTCTCGCGCAAGGCGTCCACCACGTGTGCGTCGATGTCGGGAGACGCCCCCGCGAGCAGCACGGCGTCGGCCAGGCCCGACTCCACGAGAGCGATCGTCTCGAGGATGTCCTCGCACTGACGTGCCACCGTGACTGGCCCACGGATTCCCTCGATGCCATCGCTGATACCGAGCGTGTCCGCCCATACGACCAGTGAGACGTTCACTCTTCGCCTCCGACAGCGCTGTAGACGACCGTGATCTTCGCATCGTTCGCCAGGGCCCCGAGCAGTGCCGGAAGTTCGTCGTCGGTCACGAGAAGTTCGAGGTTCGTGCCGCTCGTACCGCCGAACCCTGATTGGATGTCCGCGACGGAGGCGACCTCGACCTGCTGCAGCACCCGGGCCGGCTCGCCGAACTCGTTGCCGACACCTGACGGTGCGGCCGACCAGACGTCGACGTGCCCGCCGACACTGATGGCCTCCGAGAGGGCGCCGTCGACCGGAACGGAGACCGGCTTGCGCCCCTGCTGGTCGGTGCCGACGACGGCTCGGGCCGGGATCAGCTCCCCGGCCTTGACGAACGCCGAAGCGCGCACGCCGTCCTCGAGGGGTGCACCGGCGGAGACGTACATGTCCTCCATCCCGTCGACCCGCACCTCGACCACGGACAGGTCCTCGGTGCTGATCTGCTCGCCGACAGTCAGGTCGTCCTTCGCCGCATAGACGTCGACGGTCCGGTCCAAGGCGGTCACAAGCCCGACGACGCCCGCGATCGAGGCGACGACCAGAAGGAGTCCGATGATGAGCCGGGGGTCCCTCCAGCCGGGTCGTTGAAGTCGCTTCGTCTCGGTCGGAACCGATGTGCCTTCTGCGCTCACGCGTCTTCCTTCTCTCGCTTCAGCCCCCAGCGTCCAAACCACTGGTCGCCGATGTGTCGTGTTAACCCTAAGCATGAGATGTATCAGGGCCGGACCTTTATGTCATTTTTGTGGATAACCCCATCGGGGCGTCCTAGGAGCGCCGCTGGATGACGGCTACGGCCGTGAGGGGCAGGACCTGACGGGCAGTGATGGCCCCCCGCTCGGGGAGCTCCCCCGACGCGTGCACGGCGATCTGCAGGAAGTCCGTCCCGACATAGTCGATGGTCCCTGCCGCCGCCACCTCCCCGTCCGTGGCGAAGACCGTCACGGCGGCCCTGTCGCGTGCGATCGCCCGCAGGGCCAGCCTGAGGCTGATGCGTCCCCTCTCTGCGGAGCCGACGCGCTGACCCCGGCCTTCGATCGACCGGATGGCCCCCGTCAGGACAACGTATTCGAGGGGGCCCGACTGGAGGGCCACCCAACCGGAACCCGAGGTGCGCAGGACACCGGAGAACCGCTGCCCGCCGAGGGTGACGAGGTCGACCGGCTGCCCCACCCAGGCGACGAGGCGGCCGGCCATCGGGACCTGCGACCGCTCGTAGCCGACCATCTCCTGGATCTCGGCGGTCCGGCCGCGGGCGGCCTCCCCGTTGAGCTGCGCCTCAAGGTCTGCAAAAAGAGTTTCCCACCGCATATCTCCACCTTAGATGCCTGATCAGCCCGAGGACGAGGCGGCCGGTCCCGGGGCCGGCCGCCGACATTCATCCCTGCACTCTGGACAGAATTGCTCGAACCTGCAAACATAAACATTGGAAAAACACCAAACAGCACCAAACGGCAAGGTAAGCGGCAAATCCGGCGGTTCAGGTGCACGAGCTACGGGAGTACTCATGAGGGGACGAGGAATGACCGCTCGGCGTTACCGGGCGGCAGCGCCCCTGGATCCGGGCGCGGAGAACCATGCCGGTCGACGACGAGCAGTAGCAGCTGCCGATGTGACGTGGACCGTCTGCGTCTTCGGGCTCGGTGCACTGATCACCCTGGCCGGCGCCGTCATCTGGAGGAATCAGACGGGCTCCGGTCTCGACGTCGGTTCGATTGCCGCGTGGGGCGTGCCCCGTTCGCTCGGAGACCTCGAACACCTGATGGCACTGGCGTTCTGCGCCCTCGGCATCCTGACGCTTCTGTGGTGGACGCTGTCGCTCCTGGCCGCACTCGCCGGCGCTCTCCTCCTCCGCTTCCACCGGCCGCGGGCCGCCCAGCTGATGGCACGGTGGTCGCCGGCGTACATGCGCCGGCTGGCCGTGGCCGTGCTGGGGGTACAGCTCATCGCCGCCCCGGGGGCCTTCGCCGCCGATCTGCCTGCTTCACCCGTGGACGAGCAGCAGACGACTCAGGTCGCGCCGTCGCCGGCCTGGTCGGCCGCTGACGAGCAGAGCGCCGGCCCGACGACTCCTTCGCCGGCAGCCCGCACCCACGCGGAGGCACCGTCGCCGGCGTGGCAGCCGGGCGGCGCGGCCCCGCAGTTGGACCGCGTCCTCGACGCGGCACCGCTCGCGCCTGAGGCCACACCGGTTTCGGCGGGAAGCACGGAGACCGCCCCCTCACCGGCCTGGAACCCCGGTCGGACGGCGCCGGAGATCGATCGCGTGCTCGGTGCCACACGTAGCGCCGGCGACGAGGTCGTCGTCGCCCCCGGCGACACCCTGTGGAGTCTCGCAGCCGACTCCCTGGGACCGGACGCCACGACAGCGGAGATCGCCGCGGAATGGCCTCGGTGGCACGCCGCGAACCGCGACGTCATCGGCCCCGACCCCGACCGGCTGACCATCAGCATGGTCCTGGAGCGCCCGGCAAGCGCGCCCGTTTCCTGACCACTCGCGCCGTCCCACTCGACACACTTCAGAGGAGAACCCATGACCGCCCTGGCCGACAACGAAGAGCCGCTGCAGCCCGACGGAGAATCCGACCTCTCCGGCCCCACCCTGCCCGACCTGCTCGCCACATCGAACTCGCAGAAACCGCTGCGCGTCATCCACCTGTCCGAACTCCACCACCAGTCGGCCAGTCAGTCCCAACCGGTACGCCGGTTCAGCGACCTTCTCGAGGGGCGCGAGGAACCATCGGCCACGATCATGCCGTTCCCGACCCGCCGGGCGCAGGCGCGAGTGGACGCCCCTGACCAGCAGTCAGAGGCGGCATCCCGGCCGGTCCCCTCGGACCAGTGGCAGGCACCCCCGGAGTCGCTGGCGGCCGAACGACTGAAGCGCCGCCTCGCCGCCGAGCACCAGCAGATCTCGAAGATCGCCAGGGTCGTCAGCCAGTGCGCCTTCGAAGTCCTCAGCGGGAACCGTTCGCTGACGCAGATGAACCGCTGGCTCGACCTGCCCACCATGGAGCGTCTCCGCGAACGGGTCTCGCTGACGCTGGCCGGGCCGCAGACTGCGTCGACCCGCGTGAAGCGGACGACGACGGTCCGCCGCTCCCGCCTCTGCCGGATCTCGGACGATGTCTACGAAGCGACCGTCACCGTGCAGTGCCACGACCGGATCCGCGCCGCCGCGCTCCGCCTGGAGCGTCGACGCGGCCAATGGCGGGTCAACGCACTAGAACTCGGCTAGGAACCTTCCGGTTCCCGCCGAGTTCTAGTACGGACCAGGACGGCCCTACTTGCGCTTCTTGTCCTTCGAGCGACGCTCAGCGCGGTTGACCGGCTTCTCCGCAGCCTGGCGCTCCACCTTCGTCGCCGCCTGGCCCGTCTCGCTCGGGGCCGTGTACTGCAGGCTCGCCGGCTTCGCCGGCGCATCGAGACCCGGCGTTGCGAAGGCCGGTTTCTCCGTGGCCGACCGCGCGTCCGTGACTCCCGGCAGGTTCACGCTGGACTGCTGCTTCGTCTCCACCTTGATGTTGAAGAGCATCCCGATGCTCTCCTCGCGGATGGACTCCATCATCGTCTGGAACAGCACGAATCCCTCGCGCTGGTACTCGACCAGCGGATCACGCTGCGCCATCGCCCGCAGGCCGATGCCCTCCTTGAGGTAATCCATCTCGTAGAGGTGCTCCTGCCACTTCCGGCCGATGACACTCAGAACGACACGGCGCTCCAACTCGCGCATGTTCTCCGACCCGACGGATTCCTCACGCGCCTCGTACTGGACGCGCGCATCCGAGAGCAGCTCCTCATGCAGCAGGTCCGAGGTCACATTGCCTCGTCCGCCGGCTTCGTCCGCCACGTCCTCGAGCGTGACGGAGACCGGGTACAGCTGCTTGAGGTTCACCCACAGCTGCTCGAGATTCCAGTCGTCTGGGTTCCGCTCGCTGGTCGCCTCCTGGACCATCGCCGTGATGACATCCTCCAGGAAGTGCTGGACCTTCTCGTGGAGGTCGTCGCCTTCGAGAATGCGGCGGCGGTCGCCGTAGATGGCTTCGCGCTGGCGGTTCAGCACGTCGTCGTATTTCAGGACGTTCTTGCGCTGTTCGGCGTTCGTCGACTCCACCTGCGCCTGCGCGGTCTCGATGGCCTTGGAGACGATCCGGGATTCCAGCGCCATGTCGTCCGGCAGGCTGGGATTGCTCATGATCCGCTGCGCTGCGGCCGCGTTGAACCTGCGCATCAGATCGTCCGTCATCGACAGGTAGAAGCGTGACTCGCCCGGGTCGCCCTGACGTCCGGAGCGACCGCGCAGCTGGTTGTCGATGCGCCGCGATTCGTGGCGCTCGGTACCCAGCACGTAGAGACCGCCGAACTCGCGCACCTGCGCGGCCTCGTTCTCGACCTTCACCTTGGCCTCGCCGAAGACGCCGTCCCAGACCTTCTCGTACTCTTCGGCGTTCTCCTCCGGGTCGAGCCCGCGGCGGTTCATCTCGGTGACGGCCAGGAATTCGGCGTTTCCGCCCAGCATGATGTCCGTGCCGCGGCCGGCCATGTTGGTGGCCACCGTCACGGCGGACTTGCGCCCCGCCTGGGCGATGATGGCCGCTTCCCGCGCGTGCTGCTTGGCGTTCAGGACCTCGTGGCGCACGCCGGCCTTGGCCAGCTTGCGCGAGAGGTATTCGCTCTTCTCAACGCTGGTCGTACCCACGAGGACGGGCTGACCGGCCGCGTGCCGCTCGACGAGGTCCTCGACCACGGCGTCGAATTTCGCGATCTCGTTCTTGTAGATGAGATCCGACTGGTCCTTGCGCTGCATCGGACGGTTGGTCGGGATTTCGACGACTCCGAGCTTGTAGGTCCCCATGAACTCCGCGGCTTCCGTCGTGGCCGTACCGGTCATGCCGGAGAGCGTCGAATAGAGGCGGAAGTAGTTCTGCAGGGTGACCGTCGCCATCGTCTGGTTCTCGGCCTTGATCTGCACGCCTTCCTTGGCCTCGATGGCCTGGTGCATGCCTTCGTTGTAGCGGCGTCCCGCGAGGGTGCGGCCGGTGTGCTCGTCCACGATGAGGATCTCGCCGTTCATCACGACGTAGTCCTTGTCCTTGGTGAACAGCTCGCGCGCCTTGATCGCGTTGTTCAGGAAGCCGATGAGCGGCGTATTGGCCGTCTCGTAGAGGTTGTCGATGCCGAGATAGTCCTCGACCTTCTCGATGCCCGGTTCCAGGACGCCGACCGTCCGCTTCTTGATGTCGATCTCGTAGTCGGTCTCGGGCTCGAGGCGGCGGACGATCCGGGCGAACTCGTTGAACCACCGGTTCACGTCGCCCTGGGCCTGGCCCGAGATGATGAGCGGGGTCCGGGCCTCGTCGATGAGAATCGAGTCGACCTCATCGACGACCGCGAAGTGGTGCCCGCGCTGGACCAGCTCTTCCTTCGACCACGCCATGTTGTCGCGCAGGAAGTCGAACCCGAATTCGTTGTTGGTGCCGTAGGTGACGTCGGCGTTGTACTGCTCGCGGCGGGTGGCCGGATCCTGCTTCGAGAGGATGCACCCGCTGGTCAGGCCAAGGAAGCGGAAGACGCGGCCCATGAGGTCCGACTGGTACTCGGCCAAGAAGTCGTTCGTCGTGATGATGTGGACGCCCTCGCCCGTCAGCGCGTTCAAGTAGGCGGGTGCCGTGGCCACGAGCGTCTTGCCTTCACCGGTCTTCATCTCGGCGATGTTTCCGAGGTGCAGGGCCGCGCCGCCCATCAGCTGGACATCGAAGTGGCGCATGCCCAGGGTCCGGCTCGCCGCTTCGCGGACGGTCGCGAAGGCCTCCGGCAGCAGAGAATCGAGGCTCTCCCCGTCCTGGTACCGGGCCTTGAACTTGTCCGTCTCGGCGCGAAGTTCCTCGTCGCTGAGCGATCGAAACTCTTCCTCGAGTGCATTGATTGCACTGACATACCGGCGAAGACGCTTCAACATCTTCTTGTCGCCGGTGCGCAGGACGCGTTCTAGCAGTGACGCCACGTGGTAGCTCCATATTCTTCGGCACAGGAAATCTGGCTAGCTCAGTCTACGTGAGACGCGATCGACAGCGGCCATATGCGCCCTTTCGGAGGGGCGAACCCGCGGTTTTGCGCCTGTTAGCTGAATCTCGCACAGAACGCCGCCGGGCGGGGCGCCCTTGCAAGACGCCCCGCCCGGCGGCGGATGCTGGATTCAATCAGACGACAGCGGCTGCCGCTTCCTGTTCGCGGTAGTGCCGCGTTTCGATGGTTTCCTCGTCCTGGCACTCCTCGTCCAAGGTGATGATGCCGTACGACCACCCCTTGCGCCGGTAGACCACCGACGTGCGGTCCGTCTCGTCATCGACGAAGAGGTAGAACGGGTGGCCGACCAGCTCCATCCGGTCGACGGCGTCGTCCACGTTCATCCGGGTGGCGGGGAAGACCTTCCGCCGGATCTCGACCGGATTCTCGTCGGGCGCCTGTCCGTTCTGCTCGGCAACCTCGTTGGCGGCCGTGACGTGCAGGGGGACGTCGGTCTGGACGGGTTCGAGGCCACCCGTGGCTTCGAAAACGGCGGTCGGAGTGTGCCGGCCGTGGTGCACCTTCTTCTTGTCGCGCGCTCGACGCAGACGCTCAAGCAACTTCGCAAAGGCCTGGTCGAAGGCCGCGAACTTCTCGCCGGCCTTGGACTCTGCTCGGATCGCGGGGCCCCGGGTGACAACCGAGAGCTCAACCGTCAGCTGGGTCTCCGGGCGCTTCGAATGGGGCTCCTTCGTCACCTTGATGTCAAGCCTCTGGACCTTCGAGGCCAGCTGCTCCACCTTGCCGACCTTCTCCGTGACGTACTCGCGGAATCGGTCGGAAACGCTGATGTTGCGTCCGGTGAACGTCATCTCCATGGTGTCCTCCTGCTTTCTTCGGGTGACACAACAGCGGCTGAAGAGATTCCTCCTCCCAGCCGCTGAAGATGGGTGCTTATCCTCTTCTCTGAGGTGCCCATACTTCACCGTAATTCACCCGGGCCGATAATCAACCCTTTGGCCGGAGATTTCTAGTTCTCTCTCAGCAGACACGCCCCGAGGGTCGTGCGCAGCAGCGATCGCGACGGCCCCGACAACCCGTGCACCGGCGGCCGCCAGGGCCCGGTGGGCCTCCCCCAGCGTCGCCCCCGTGGTCAGCACGTCGTCCACGAGAAGGCAGACGCGCCCGGAGAGCTCGGCGCGCCCGATACCGCTTCTGACGCCCATCGTGCCCCGGACGGCCGTCCTGGCACGCCGGCCTCTGCGCTTCTGCGGGCTGCCTCGGCCCGCCGCCGCCGGCGTCGTGCGCGCCCGGTCCCGGCCGCCGCCGGCCGGGTCGACGCTACGCGCCCACCGGCGGCGCAACGCCGCGACCACGGCGCCCGCGCCACGATCCGCCCCCTGCGCGAAGACCCTGGGCAGCCCCTCCGGCAGCATGTCCGGCCAGGGATCACCCACATACAGGACATCGGCGAGAACATGGCCCTCCGGGAGCAGACCCCTGCGATCGATCCAGCGCACCAGTTCGAGAACAGGCGCGAAGCCGCGTTCGATCGTGGACGACCGCCGTCCCGGGACGGGGACCAGGAGAATCTCCGGTGCCGCGTCCGCGGCTCCGGCACCCCACCACGCGGCGGCCTCAGCGGCCGCGGGGGCGACCGCGTGCAGGGACCCCGCCAGGGCGGGGCCGAGCACGCTGCGCAGCTGCAGCCGCTCCCGGTCCTTGTAGGCGAGGACGGCCGCGCTCACCTCCTGCGCGTAGTGACCGGCGGCGACCACGGGCAGGGGCGTGTCGAAGTCGTCGACCGGCAGCGATTCCGCGGCGTCCTCCACTCGGATCGGCCGCACCGTCCGTTGACGGAAGCGGGCGTGGCAGCGGGGGCAGAGGACGAAGTCCGGCACCCCGCAGGCCACGCAGTCCGTGGGTGCAACGAGGCTCGCGAATTCCGCGAGCGCCGCCCGGACGGCCGACCCCCTGGCGCCCAGCACGGCGTTGTCCACGGCCCGGCCGCCCCGGTGCCGGGCGCGCCGGTCTGCCGTATCGCCCATCGTCCCTCCTCCGCCGTCCGCTGGGACGACGGTGGCATCAACGTGGCGGCCGGCGCCGGCGTCGTGGTCCTGCTGTGGACGGTTCTCGCCGCGAGTGCAGCTGTGGACGCCGAGTCGGGTCAGCCCGGGTAGGAGAGGCCCGAGGCCGTGCCGTCCTGCTTCTTCCAGACCGACGAGACCCGCGACCACACGCCCTCCGGCGTCTCGGCGTAGATGATGATCTGGTTCCCGGGACCGCTGGAGATGTTGGTCATGCCGAGCAGCGGGGTGAAGAGCTCGGATCCGCCGCCGAGGTCGAGCCGTTCGGCGTGCACGGTCTCCTCCGCATTGGGCTCGAGGACGATCACCGAGCTCGACGAGTCCCACACGACCTGGCTCGCCGGGACGCTGGCCTGCAGCTCGACGGGGTCGGTGAAGCCGCGCGGCACCCCCATCGAGTCGCGGACGAGCCCGACGATGAAGACATCCGACTCGCCGCCCTCGTTCGTCACGACGGCGGCGCGCGTGCCGTCGAGCGAGACCTTGAAGGAGGTCACCGTCCGGTTCTCGAGCCAGTCCGCGGCGATGCTCCTGCTCTGCTTGTCGTGCACTGTCCCGTCGACGGGCGTCCGTACAACCGTGACCTCGCTGGTCGCCGAGTCCACGGTCCAGTGCCAGCCGTGGACGTCGATGCTCGGGCGGACCAGGCGCTCGCCCGCGACCGCAGGCTCCGCCTCGCCGTCGACGACCATGACCATCTGCGTCCGGTCGCTGTTCAGGAACGAGTACTGGTTCCCGAAGTCCTGGCCGGCGGGCGACATCGCCGGATCGCGCGGCCCGTAGCCGCTGATGTCCTGCATGTCGCCGATCGCGAGCACCCCGTCCCCCTGATAGAAGACCAGCTGGTCGTCGGCCACCGCGATCTGCGTGTCGCCCACGCTGGGCGAGGTGCTCACCGTGCGGAATTCACTGGACTCCACGCCGAGGGCGACCGGGGTCTGGTTCAGGGTCATGGCGACGCTCGTGATGTCGCTGACGCCGCGCAGCGTCAGCTCGAGCTGCTGGTCCATGCGCTGCCTCCGGAGGTCCGGGGCGTCCTCGAAGACCTGCTCGGTCAGGTCCACCGTGGCCCGCTCTGACGCGACCGGGACCGAGTTGCGGGCCAGGGCGCTCCCCTGCGGGAAGGCGCTCACGACGGCGTTCTCCAGATACGGCGAGGGCCCCTCGAGCAGAGCGGTCACCAGCGTGGCGGCCAGCGACTGCCGGGTGGCGTACCAGCGGTAGTCCGGCACCGCATACGCGTACGTCGGATCGTAGTAGTACAACGGGTAGGAGGCGAAGACCGCGTCGAAGCTGCTCTCCTCGAGCATCGTCCCGTCAGGGATGTCGGCGATGCGCCACTGGCCGTCGATGTCCTCCACCTCCACCTCGACGGTCTCGATCGTCGGCTGCTCGAATCGCGTCATCCGCCCGTGCTCGTCCACCTTCGCGACGACGGCGAATTCGAGGCTGTAGTTCCCCGACCCGATGTTGGAGGCGATGTTCGGGCTGCCCTCGTAGACGAAGGTGCTCGACGTCGCCTGCCAGCTGCGGGAGAGCTGGGGGGCCAGGAATTCGCGCGCGGTGTTGTAGTCGTCCGCGGGCGACAGGCCTGCCGTGACGAACCCCGTGATGATGTTCTCCGGTTCGGCATCCTCTGCGGGGCCGGAGGGATCGAACGCGTAGTCGATCGTGTCGGGCCGGGTGTTGTCCGGAGCACTGGTGCCGACCGGGCCGCTCGTCGGAATGGCCGCGCATCCGGCCATGGCGAGCACCGCGCAGACGAGGACCGCCAACAACCTGATGGTGTTCCCCTGGCTCATGACGTCTCCTCTCCGGCGAGCAGCTGCCCCGGTTCGACCGGGGGAAGCGCGAGCGGCGGCGTCGACATGCTGCCGCCGACCCGCTTGGGCAATGTCACGCGGAAGCAGGCGCCTTGGCCGACGTCGCCCCACACGTCCAGGCGGCCGCCGTGGAGCCGTGTGTCCTCAGTGGCGATCGAGAGGCCCAGCCCACTGCCGCCCGTCGTCCGCGCCCGCGCCGGATCCGCCCGCCAGAAACGGTCGAAGACCCGGCGCGCCTGCTCCATCGTCATGCCGATGCCGTGGTCCCGCACAGCGACCGAGACCGCGCTGTCGTTGTCGGCGACGTAGACGTCGATCGGCTTGCCCTCGGAATGCTCGACGGCGTTCATGACGAGGTTCCGGACCACTCGTTCGATGCGGCGCGGATCCATCTCCACGATACAGGGGCCGTCGTTGTGCATGCGCAGCTGCGACCCCACCCGGTCGCTGTGCGGGCGCGCCGTGTCCAGCACGCGATTGACGACGGGCACCATGTCGAAATCATCAGCGTCGAGGGCGGCGGCACCGGCGTCGAACCGGGAGATCTCGAGCAGGTCGTTGAGCAGGGACTGGAAGCGCCCCACCTCGTTGTAGAGGAGCTCCGCGGAACGCTGGTTGACCGGATCGAACGAGTCCCGCGCGTCGTGCAGGACTTCGGCCGCCATCGCCACCGTCGTCAGCGGCGTGCGCAGCTCGTGGGACACATCGGAGACGAAGCGCTGCTGCATCTGGGACAGCGCGGCGAGCTGGACGATCTGGTCCTGCAGGTTCCCTGCCATGTGGTTGAAGGAGCTCCCCAGCCGGGCGAGCTCGTCCTCGCCGCTCACCTCCATCCGCTGCTCGAGGTGGCCCGAAGCCAGTCGTTCGGAGGCGGCGGCGGCCGTCGAGACCGGCCGGACGACGAGCCGGGTGGTGTACCAGGCGATGACGCCGATGACGGCCAGCAGCAGCGCGCCGGCCAGGCCGACGGTGCGGTGGAAGAAGTCGAGCGTCTCCTGCACGCTGGAGAGGTCGTAGATCAGGTACAGGCCGTAGTCGCGGCCCGGCGGCAGCGAGACGCGCGTGCCGAAGGCCAGGCCCGGCACCTCGACGTTGTCCTTCACGTAGGACATCGACTCCCAGTAGACGCCCGGCTCCGCGCGGACGACCTGGTCGAGCTCGACCGGGACGACGCTGGTCGTCAGGCCCGTGCTGGCCAGGGCCGGGACGTAGGGGTTGTCATCCGCAGGCAGAGGGGCCAGGACGAACGAGCGCTGGACGTTCACGCCGTCGCCCTCCACGCTCTGGAGCGTGTCCTCGACGTCCGTCTTGACCTGATCGGGGTCGGTGGCCTCCAGCGAGTCGAACGTCGCCTTGACGTTGTTCAGGCCGCTGACGGCCTCGGTCTCCACCTGGCGGAAGCGCTCGTCGAACAGGCCCGTAGCGATCTGCTGGGACAGGAAC
Source organism: Zhihengliuella salsuginis (assembly GCF_014651715.1). Classification (GTDB taxonomy): domain Bacteria; phylum Actinomycetota; class Actinomycetes; order Actinomycetales; family Micrococcaceae; genus Zhihengliuella; species Zhihengliuella salsuginis. Next base: position 4,174 of record NZ_BMXK01000002.1, on the reverse strand, counting down.
AGTCCGGTCGCGCCCAGGGCGAGCGCCGAGAGTGTCACGGTGACGGCGACGACGCGCAGCTGGAGGAAGCGGCGCCAGAACATGCCGGCCAGGCGCCACACGATGCGCGGGCGCACGAGGAGCCGTCGGGCCCAGGCCGTGACACGGCCGGGTGCACGTGTTGTGGTCAGTTGGTCCCCGCCTTGTAGCCGACGCCGCGCACGGTCATGACGACCTCCGGCTTCTCAGGGTCGATCTCGACCTTGGACCGCAAACGCTGGACGTGCACGTTGACGAGCCGCGTATCGGCGGCATGGCGGTAGCCCCACACCTGCTCGAGCAGCAGCTCGCGGCTGAAGACCTGCCACGGCTTGCGGGCGAGGGCCACGAGCAGCTCGAACTCCAGGGGCGTCAGCGAAATCGGCTCCCCGCCCCGCGTCACCGTGTGACCGGCCACGTCGATCGACAAGTCTGCGATGTGCAGCGTCTCCGGGGCGTGCTTCTCGCCGGGTCGCAGGCGCGCCTTCACGCGCGCGATGAGCTCGGCCGGCTTGAACGGCTTCGGCACGTAGTCGTCGGCACCCGATTCGAGGCCGCGGACGACGTCGGCGGTATCCGATTTGGCCGTCAGCATCACGATCGGGACGTCGTCCTCCGCGCGGATCTGCCGGCACACCTCGATGCCGTCGACGCCGGGGAGCATCAAGTCCAGCAGCACCAGGTCCGGCTTCGCGTCGCGAAACGCGTCCAGTGCCTTGGCGCCGTCATTGCAGAAGAACGGCTCGAAATCATCATTACGGAGGACGATGCCGATCATCTCCGCCAGCGCGTCGTCATCGTCAACCACCAGGATCCGGGCCTTCATGACTTCCCTTCGTCGCATCGTCAACACGGCGTGGGCCGTATACACCTGCCTTTCAGCCTAGCGGGTCACCGCCCCACCCACATCCACCGGCACGCCATCGGCGTTTGTCCACAAAGCAGGATCCGGTTGCTCAACCCGATATAGGGTGATGGTCGGGGGAACCGGATTCCCCTGGACAGCCAGCGCCGGGATCGATCAGGAGACGCCCCCATGACCCACCATCCGTACGTGCCGCCGCCCCAAGCCCCGCGGCCGGGGGCGCTGCCCCTGCGCTTCCTCGGCCTCGGCGACTACTTCGAGGGCCTCTTCCGCGTCATAGGCCGCGGCCCGATGGCGACGCTGCTGCTTCCAATCGTGACGCAGACGGTCGGCACCGTGGCGGTCCTGTTGGGCATGGGCGTGGTTTTCTCGGACGTCCTGTTCTTCATGTCGTCCGGTCTCGATTCCACACCACCCCCGGTGCCGACCCCCGGGCAGCTGTTCGGCGGTCTCGCGGTGTTCCTCATCGGTTTGGCCGTCGCGTTCCTCGGGCAGGTTGCCGCCTCCGGCTTCAGCACGATCACGACGGTTCGCGCCGCCACGAACCAGCGCACATCGCTCGCGGACGCGTGGTCGCTCTTCCGACCGCGCACCGGACGGTTCCTCGGCCTCTACCTCTTGATCCTCTACCCGATCGGCATCGCCTTCTTCCTGGCCGGAACCGCCATCGTCACAGGCTGGTTCATGCTGCTCTTCCGGGCCCTCGAGAACGGCATCGCCGGCGGCGGCCTGTGGGTCCTTCCGCTGGTCGGCTTCGCGCTGCTCGCGGTCGGTATCTGGCTCGGCATCAAACTCTCCGCAGCGCCCTCGGCCCTCGCGGCCGAGGACATCTCGGCCACCGAGGCGATCCGCCGGTCGTGGCGGCTCACCCGCGCCCAGTGGTGGCGGGTCCTGGGCATCCAGTTGCTCTTCGGCCTCCTCATCAGCGCGATCACCGCAGCTCTCACCACGCCGATCGAAGTGGTCACGGGTTTCTCGGACTTCTGGACGGGCGAAGCAGCCTTCACCGCCCTCGTCTTCACCGGGCTCGTCGTCTCGTCCGTGATCACCGCAGGCGGGTCGGCACTGCAGCTCGTCGTCACGGCAACCATCTACACCGACCTGCGATTCAGGAAGGACCAGCTCCACGAGGCGATCCGGGCCGACCTCGCCGCGGGCCGCGTGCAGCCGCTGCCGCGCGCCGAGCGCCCCGACGGGACCGCTTAGGCGTCGACGACGACCTGGCTCAGCGCGTCAGCCGTCTGGTGCAGGCGGCGCAGAACCGCCCGCGCGTCCTGCGGCGCGACGCCGTCGAACCCCGCGGAGGGCATCAGGGTCACGGCCGAGAGCTGGGCGTCCGTCAGCCCCAGCCGGCGCCACGGCCGCCGCACCTCCTCGACACACCGGGTCACGCCCGGCAGGTCGTCGGCCGGCGTCGCCGGGTCGAGCAGGCCGAGCCACAGGCCGGTCCCGTCCTCGACGAGGCCGGCCGCGGTCTCCCACGCGCCGACGTCGAGCTGATGCGGCGAGACCGCGAGACCGTCGACGTCGACCGCCGCGAGCGCCTCGGCGAGCGGGCCGAACGTGCGCGCCTGCGCGTCGGTCCCGAGCACGACGGCGGCCGCGCCGGCTCCGCGGGCCGCCTCAGTCACGGCGCGCAGCGACTGGATCATCTCCTGCCGCGGCACCGAGCGCAGCGTCCGGTACCCGCTGGCCGTGGGGACGGCCCCCTCCAGGATCTCGGTCAGCCCCGGCTCGTCGAGGTGGACGGTGACGCGCGCCGGCCCGGCCCGGCGCACGGCGGCGAGGTGCTCCCCGAGCCCCGCGGCCAGGGAATCGGCCAGGTCGCGGCGCGCACCGTGATCGCGCAGGGCGCGCTCGCCCGAGGGCAGATACAGGTCCGCAGCGAGCGACAGGGGTCCGCGGACCCGGATCTTCAGCTCGTCCCCCGGTTCCTCCTCGGCGCCGACGACGTCGCCGAGAACGTTGAGGTCGGTCTGCAGCAGGCTCGCCGCCCGGCGCGCCTCGTGGCCCGGCCGCTGGGTCAGGCGCCAGCCGTACGGCAGCACCTCGGCCGTGAGGTCGGCCAGGATCGCGACGGCGCGGCCGACCGCATCGGCCCCGACCCCGCGGTCCGGCAGCTCGACGAGATGCGGCAGGTGGGGGCGCCCCAGTTCGCCGCGGACGATCCGGGTGGACTCGACGAGGTCGAGGCCGGCCATCGGGCCGTGGCCGGTGACGCGGACGGCGGCGGGAGTGTCGGAATCCGCGTGGCTCAGCTCTTCAGACATGGATCCCAGCGTATCGGCTAGGAGTCGCCGGATGCATGCGACCGGGAGATGGCCTGATGATGGCGGATGACCTCGGAGATGATGAAGTTCAGGAACTTCTCGGCGAAGGCCGGGTCGAGCTGCGCGTCCTCGGCGAGGCGCCGCAGGCGGTTGATCTGCGCCGCCTCGCGGCCCGGGTCCCCCGCGGGGAGCTTGTGCACGGCCTTGAGGTGCCCGACCCGCTGGGTGGCCTTGAAGCGCTCCGCGAGCAGGTACACCAGCGTCGCATCGATGTTGTCGATGCTGCCGCGCACGGCCAGCAGCTCGTCCATCACCGACTGGTCGACCTCGCCCGTGAGCGAGCTCGCCTGCGGGTCGTAGTCGCCGCTGTGGGGGCCGTCGGGTTGGGCGTCCTGTGTCGACGCCGACTGCGTATCGCTCATGGCCCCAAGTCTAGTGGCCGGGACGTGCGCGAAGCCCGCCGGGACGGCGACTGTTGCGCCGCGGGAAGCAGGCCCCGCCGCCCCGTGCCGCTGCCCCACGCCGCCGGCCGGGGCCCGGCGCGGAGCAGCGGCCGGGCCGTTTTGGGTCTATGCTGGCAAGCTATGCTGACCCGCCGAGACGCCGCCATCGCCCTGGACATCCCCCTCGAAATGGCCAAACGCCACGGAATCCCCTCGAGGCTCTCCGAGTCCGACCTGCAGGCGCTGATCGCCGACCCGCCCGCCTGGCTGGCGCAGTCGAAGGCGAACCGCACCGGGAAGCGCCCGGTCTGGCTCCACCTGACGTGCACCGTCTGCGGCTTCACGGAAACGGTCCGGCCCAAGAAGTGGTGGCCGGACTTCGACTTCCTCTACTGCGCCTCCCACCCGGCCCGCGAGCTGCCTCCGACCGGGCCGGGCCTCGTGCGCTGCGAGTACGAAGAGGTCGGGACCCGGCTGACCGGCGTCGTCGACGAGTCGGGCGACGCCCCGGCCTAGGAGACTGCTGAACTATTGGGTATCGGGGCGTCCGTTTCGCGCGTTGTGGCGTGCGAGGCGGA
>NZ_BMXK01000001.1 GCF_014651715.1 Zhihengliuella salsuginis | reverse complement strand
TGCGCCCGTCGAACACCGAGCCGTTCCTGCGCTACAACGGCGAGGCCGCCGAACGTGACACCATGGAGTCGATCAGGAACACCGTGCTAGACATCGTCAGGAGTCAACCATGAGCGAAAACCGCATCGCCGACATCGGCGCCGCGGCCCACGACGAACTGAACCGCCTGCTCGGCACCTCGCTGGGCATCGCGCGCGAGCAGCTGGAGGCGCACGGCGTGTTCCTCCCGTTCGCCGTCGGCCTCACCGCCGAGGAGAACGACGAGGGCGAGATGCGCCTGCTCGCCGTCCAGCCGCCGGAGGACAGCGAGGACCCGGAGGCGGACATCGACGCCGACGTGATGATGACCGACCTCATCAGCCTCCTCTCCGAGCAGAAGGCGGATTTCCGGGCCGTGGCCATGATCTCCGACGTCACCATGCTCGAGAGCGGCGCCGACGCGATCCACGCCGCTGCCGAGCACGAGCTCGGCGGGGCTGTCGCCGTCGTCCAGTCCTACACTGCTCCGTCTCCCGAGGAGGAGGACCCGACCTGGTCCTTCGGGGAGCCGGCCACCGAGGCCAGCGAGCTGAAGATCTGGGCCTGACGCCCGACGGGCACGCGGCGTGAACGCGTGCGCCTGCAACACCGGTTCGGCCGGGCACGAGCTCGGCTCGCGCCCGGCCGAACTACTCTCTAGGCCGGCTCGCCCAGCCGGGGATGGGCCTCGCGCCGCTCGGCCCAGCGCCGCACAGCGGCGTTGAACAGGAGCGGCTCCTCGAGGTTCCAGGCATGGTGCAGACCGGGCGCGATCCGGACCTGCGCGGCCCCGAACCGGCCCTCCAGCGGGGCGAGGCCCTTCCGGATGTGCTGGGGTTCCTTGGCGCCGGCGGTCAGCAGCACGGGCCCGTCGAATTCCTCGAGCCCCGCGGGCAGCACGGCTGCGGCCACGTCTTCGGCGACCGCGCGAGCGGTGGCCGGTGCGACGGCGTCGTTCTCGGCGGATTCGAGGACGCCGAAGGCGCCGGCCTGCATCCTGGCGAACCACTCTCCGCCCCAGATGCGCAGGCGCGCCGCGGCGCCGGTGCGGGCCGACGCGGCCGGGGCGGCCGCGGGGACGCCGGAGAGGAACGCGGTGTCGACCAGCTCGGGGTGGCGGGCCAGGACCTGGAGCCCGACCAGGCCGCCGAGGCCGATCCCGACCAGGTGCACGCGGCCGGCCTCGACGCGATCGGCGATGAAGGCGGCGGCGTCGTCGGCGGCACTGTCGAGGCCGCCCCACTCCTCGTCGCGGCGGGCGCCGTAGCCGGGCAGGTGCGGCGTGAGGACCCGGTAGTCGCCGAAGGCCTCCACCTGGCGGTGCCACGACCAGTTTCCGGTCATGCCGCCGTGGAGGAAGACGAGGGTCTGGGTCCGCTCGCCGTCCGGACGTGGGCGCCGCGACGCGTGCACCTCCGGGTAGGCCGCGTGCTCGTCCCGGGCGGGATCCGCCTTCTCCTTCACGGCATGCTCCTCTCGACGCTGCGCAGCCATTTGAGCTCCGCCTCGGTCCGGCCGACCTCCCGCTCCAGGGTGGCGGCCATCAGGTAGGCGCGGCGATCGTAGCCGGAGACGTCCCCGAGCCCCGCCCGCTGCGCACGGTACTCCTCGAGCCGGTCGGTGACCTCGGAGCGGCGGGCCCGCAGCAGGCGCATGACGTTCTCGCGCTCGAGTTCGCCGGAGAAGAACAGCCGGGCCAGGAACGGCTCGCGTACCGGTTCTGCATCCAGGCCGGTGTTCAGCCAGGCTGCCAGTGCGGCGCGGCCCGCGTCCGTGATGTGGTGCTCCTGGCGGTCCGGGTAGTTCTCCTGCGGGACGACGCGCACGACGGCGAGCCCGTCCTCGACCAGCTTGTTCAGCGTCCGGTAGATCTGGGCCTTGTCCGCATTCCAGAAGTGGTTGATGCTGGAGTCGAAGTGCTTCTTGAGGTCGTACCCGGTCATGGGCGCGAGGGTCAGCAACCCCAGGATCAGCCGCGCGAGAATCATTCCCTCATTCTGCCACCTACTAGGTGATTCGTCGCCTAACCACGCAGCCCGGCACCGCGGTGCCCGTAGACGCACGAAGGCCCCGGACCTGGGGTCCGGGGCCTTCACTGCTCGGGGGTCAGGCGCCGAGGCGCTGCTTCAGGCCGTCGAGTTCGGTGCGCAACGACGCGGGCAGGGCGTCGCCGAAGTTCGCGTACCACTTCTCGATGCCGTCGATCTCCGCCTTCCACTCATCGTGGTCGACGTTGACCGCGACCTCGACGTCGGCCGCGGTGTAGTCCTCCAGCCCGGTCAGGTCGATGGAGTCGGCCGTCGGAACGAATCCGACCGCGGTCTCGGTGGCGTCGGCCTTGCCCTCGATGCGCTCGACGACCCACTTCAGAACGCGCGAGTTGTCGCCGAAGCCCGGCCACGCGAAGCCGCCGTCCTGCGTGCGGCGGAACCAGTTCACGAGGAAGATCTTCGGACGGCGCTCCTCCGAGAGCAGGCCGGAGATCCTGTCCCAGTGGTTGAGGTAGTCGCCGGCGTTGTATCCGATGAACGGGAGCATGGCCATCGGGTCGCGCCGCACGACGCCGACGGCGCCGGAGGCGGCCGCCGTCGTCTCCGAGGAGAGCGTCGAGCCCATGAAGACGCCGTTCGCCCACGAACGGGACTCGGTCACCAGGGGGACCGTGGTCTTGCGTCGGCCGCCGAAGAGGATCGCGTGGATCTCGACGCCGTCCGGGCTGTAGTACTCCTCGGAGAGCATGTCGATCTGGTCGATCGGCGTGCAGAACCGCGAGTTCGGGTGGGCGGCCGGGCGCCCGGATTCCGGCGTCCAGTCGTTGCCCTGCCAGTCGGTGAGGTGGGCGGGGACGTCGTCGGTCATACCCTCCCACCAGACGCCGCCCTCGTCGGTAAGGGCGACGTTGGTGAAGATGGAGTTGCCCTTGGTGATGGCGCGCATCGCGTTCGGGTTGGTCGACCAGCCGGTGCCGGGGGCGACGCCGAAGAGGCCGTACTCCGGGTTGACGCCGCGGAGCTCGCCGTCCTTGCCGATGCGCATCCAGTTGATGTCATCGCCGAGGGTCTCGGCCTTCCAGCCCTCGATCGTCGGATCGAGCAGCGCCAGGTTGGTCTTGCCGCAGGCCGAGGGGAAGGCGCCGGCGATGTTGTACGACTGCCCTTCCGGGCTGGTCAGGCGCAGGATGAGCATGTGCTCGGCGAGCCAGCCCTCGTCGCGGGCGATGACCGAGGCGATGCGCAGCGCGTAGCACTTCTTGCCGAGCAGCGCGTTGCCGCCGTAGCCGGACCCGTAGGACCAGATGGAGCGCTCCTCGGGGAAGTGCACGATCCACTTCTCAGAATTGCAGGGCCAGGCGACATCGTCCTGCCCCGGCTCGAGCGGGGCGCCGACGGAGTGCAGGGCCGGGACGAAGAACGCGTCCTCCGCCTCCATCTTGCGCAGCACGTCGGTTCCGATGCGGGCCATGATGCGCATCGACGCGACGACGTAGGCCGAGTCGGTGAGCTCCACGCCGTACTGGGGCTCCTCGGCGTCGAGGGGTCCCATCACGAACGGGATCACGTACATGGTGCGGCCCCGCATGGAGCCGGTGAAGCGCTCCGTGAGGATGCCCTTCATCTCGACCGGATCCATCCAGTTGTTGGTGAAGCCGGAGTCCTTCTCGTCCTCCGAGCAGATGAAGGTCCGCTCCTCGACCCGGGCGACGTCGGCCGGATCGGAGAACGCAGCGAAGGAATTGGGGAAGGTCTCGTCGTTGAGCTTCCGCAGGGTTCCCGTCTGGACCAGCTCCGCGGTCAGCCGGTCGTTCTCCTCTTGGCTGCCGTCAACCCAATACACCTCGGCAGGTTGCGTCATCTGGGCGACTTCGGCCACCCAGGCGGACAGAGCCGCATGCGAAGTGGGCGCCGAGATCTGCGCGTCGTTGACCTGCTTGGTGGAGCTCTCGCTCATGTCCATGTCCCTCCATTGGGCTGTTGCTGGTGTAACGATGCTAAGGGCGCGAAGATTGCACCCAATGTGATGGACTTCGCACTACCGCTCGGTACAGTGAGAATCGGGGGGAGAATTCCCCGGGATTCCGGGGATTGACCCAATCCGGTTGTGACTAAGGTCACATAGACCGGTCTAGTCCTGAAGTCGTGGAACAGGGAATCCGCAACCGGCGGCCCCGGAGGGAGGCCGACTGATTTTGCACCCCAAATGAGCGTGTGTATAGTTGAACAGGTCGAACGCACGGCGGGCGGCGAAAAAACAAAATATGCGCCCATAGCTCAGCTGGATAGAGCGTCTGTCTACGGAACAGAAGGTCAGGGGTTCGAATCCCTTTGGGCGCACATTATCAGAAGAAGGCTCCGCTCCGGCGGGGCCTTCTTCTTTGTTCTGTCCGGGAGGCCTGCCCCGGCGCGCTCCGGGCGGGAGCCGCCCCTACGGGCGCGGCACCGCGAACCGGGTGACGCGCGCGTCCCGGCCGTCGAGCTCCGCCCACGGCTTGGCGGACTCCATCAGCGTCAGCCCGAGGGTCGGGTAGTCGGTCGCCAGATCCATCACGGCGGACTCGTCGGACTCGATCGACGCCAGATTCATCGCGACCTCCTGCACGGTGGGCAGGTGCCCGATGACGAGCAGCGTCCCGACGGTCTGCGGAGTCTCGTTGATGATGGACAGCAGCTGAGCGGGACCCGCACCATAGACGCGCGAATCGATGTACGGGGTCGGCCCGGCCTCCCCCAATTCGCTCGAGACCCAGGCGCACGTCGACCGCGCACGCAGAGCGTCGGAGCAGACGATGTAGTCGGGGACCACGCCGTGCTCCACCAGCCAGCGCCCGGCCAGCGGCGCGGCCGCATCGCCGCTGGAGGCCAGGGGCCGCGAGTGATCGTCGACGCCGAAGGGGAAATCGGCCTTGGCGTGCCGGAGCAGAATCAGGCGCTTGATGTGGTGGTCACTCATGGTCAAACACTATCCGCGCCGGGCGCACCCGTTAAACGGCTCGCGGCCGCTCCCCGTACCGGGGAGCGGCCGCTGCGGTGGTGGACCCGGACTAGATGGAGTACTCCGGTGCCGCCCAGACGACGACCTCGGGGTGCTCGTAGAAGCGGTAGCCCTGGCCCCGCACCGTGCGGACGGTGTTGGCGAGGCGGCCGAGCTTGGAGCGCAGGCGGCGGATGTGGACGTCGATGGTGCGCTCGTTCGGGATCTCCTCGGCATTGCGCCACAGGTTGGAGAGCAGCTCCTCGCGGCCGACGGTGCGGGTGCCGTTCTCGACCAGGTAGTTCAGCAGCTCGAACTCCTTGTAGGTGAGGTTCAGCGACTCTCCGTCGAGGTGGACCTCGCGCCGGGAGAGGTCGATCAGGACGCCCGACGGGCGTGGAGCGGCCTGCTGGGCGCGGGCGGCCTCGGTGCGCGGGCGGCGGGAGACCGTCGGGTCGCCGAGCGCCTGACGCACGACGTCGATGTTGTCCCCCTGCGCGTCGGCCGGCGCCAGGGCGACGGCCGCATGGGTCTTCGCGTCCGGGGCCAGCGTCTGCAGGAAGGCGCGCACCTGCGTGGCCAGCTTGCCGAGGGACGTGCCGGCGGCCTGCGCGGTCGCCTCGTCCATGCCGACGTAGAGGACGAAGCCGCGCGCCTCCGTATCGCTCTTGACAGCCTGCGGGCCACGCGCCGGGCTCTCCGGTGAGACGACGGGTGTCGGCGCGGTCATGGGCTGCCGCTCCTGCATGCCCGGCACGGCATGCAGGGAACGCTGCGGTGCCGCTGCGCCGTAGCCAGCGTGACTCGAGGCCTGACGCTGAGCAGCCGCGGCGCGGTTCTGGGCATTGCGAACGGAGATGTGGACGTATCCGGAAGTGACGGACATCTGTATACCTCTTACTGTGCGGAGAGCCGGTGCGTCGAGCCGGTGAGAGTCCGCTTCGGTCCACGTGATGAGCCGAGGCGAAATCTGTACCGATCAACGATCACATTGACCAGTGTGACGTGAGGCAATCGCGACCCGCAAGTAATATTCATCCGACCTGTCCACCATATGAGACAAGCGGTGCATTTTGTGACGAGCATCACTACGGACAGATTTCGAGATCGCAGGTTCCGGATCAATCGAAATGCGCATGGATAGCACGGAACGGTGTGAGATCTGTTCAATACAGGAGAAGGGGGCGCACCTTTATGAGTACCAGCGAATACTTATACGCACTCATTTCAGGTGTCACACTCCGGATTCACGGCCCGAATGCTTGACGCGGCCGTGCTAGAGCGTTGCACACAGACCATCTTCTCACAGGCTCCGCACAGGCTGGACCTAGATTCGCCTCACACTGTCGAGGCACAGTAGAGGCATGACCTCGGACAAGTTCGCCCCGCACCAGCTGCCCCGCCTGACCCATCCCGACGGTGCGCCCGTGCGCGCGCTGGTTGTCGACGATGAGCCGTCGCTCGCCGAGCTCGTGAGCATGGGATCGCGGATGATGGGGTGGGAGACGCGCATCGCGCACGACGGGCCGGACGCCGTCGCCGCAGCCCGCGAATTCACCCCCGACGTCCTGATCCTCGACTGGATGCTCCCGGGCTTCGACGGGCCCGAGGTCCTCGGCAAGGTCCGCGCCTTCCTCCCGGACGTCCCCGTCCTGTTCCTGACGGCCAAGGACTCGACCGAGAACAAGATCGAGGGGCTCGCCTCGGGCGGCGACGACTACGTGACCAAGCCCTTCAGCCTCGAGGAGGTGCTCCTGCGCCTCCACCGCCTCGTCGAGCGATCGGGCGTCACCGCCTCGGATGCCGCCGAGATCGTCGTCGGCGACCTGGTCCTGGACCTCGACCTGCGCGAGGCCCGGCGCGGCGGCGAGGCCATCATGCTGACGGCCACCGAGTTCGACCTGCTGCGCTTCCTGATGGAGAACGCCCGCCGCGTCATGAGCAAGGGGCAGATCCTGGCGAACGTGTGGGAGTACGACTTCGGCGGCCAGGCCAACATCGTCGAGCTCTACATCTCCTACCTGCGTAAGAAGATCGACGCCGGCCGCGAGCCTATGATCCACACCGTCCGCGGCGCCGGGTACGTCCTGAAACCGGCCGCATGAGTCTTCGCACCCGCATGCTGCTGGCGCTCGTCGCCATGCTGGCGCTGATCTGCCTGGTGATCGGGTTGATCACCCAGACCGTCATGCGCTCTCAGCTCTACGGGCAGCTCGACTCGGAGCTCGCGAACGCCACCCAGCGCGGCCAGGACTTCCAGCGCTCCGCTCCGAACAACAACCCGCTCTCGGCCCCCGGGCAGGCGTCGGGCACGCTGAGCTTCCTGGTGGTGGACGACCGACTCGGCGTCGGCGGCATCCTGGACTCGACGACGGGCAAGCACCACACGGTCTCGCTCCTGTCCCCGCAGGACACCCAGGCCCTCCTGAACACGCCCCTGGGGCGGCGTCCCCAGTCCCTCGAGCTGAGCATCGGCGACTACCGCGTCTCCGCGGCCCGGCTCGACGACTCGGTGCTCATCACCGGCCTGCCCGAGGACCGCACGCAGACGACGCTGCACCAGCTCACGCTGACGATCGTGGTCGTGTCCCTCGTCGGGCTCGCGGCCACGGCCCTCATCGGGTCGATCATCGTCCGCCGCTCCCTCAAGCCCCTCGAGCGCGTCTCCGCGGTCGCCACGCACGTCTCGAACCTGGAGCTCGACGCCGGCCGCGTCCAGGTCGCCGAGCGCGTCGCGCCGAACGACGCCGTCCCGGGGACGGAGGCCGGAAACGTCGGGCACGCGCTCAACGGACTGCTGGACAACGTCACCAGCGCCCTGGACGCCCGCCAGGCCTCGGAGGAGAAGCTGCGCCGCTTCGTGGGCGACGCCTCGCACGAGCTCCGCACCCCGCTGGCGGCCGTGCGCGGCTACTCGGAGCTCGTGAACGCCACCGAGCACCTGAGCGACGACGGCCGCACGGCGATGCACCGGGTGCTCGACCAGAGCCAGCGCATGGGCAGGCTCGTGGACGACCTGCTGCTGCTGGCGCGCCTGGACAACCAGGCCGCGCGGCACGACGACGCGGCGGCGGATGGCGCGGGCACCCCGGCACGCGCCGCCGTCGTCGACCTCTCCCGCCTGGTCGTGGAGGAGGCCGCGGACTTCCAGGTGACCGCGCAGGACCACACGTGGGAGCTGGACGTGCCCGCCGAGGCCGTCGAGACCCGCGGCGACGAGGCGCAGCTGCGGCAGGTCGTCTCCAACCTGCTCGCCAACGCCCGCAAGCACACCCCGGAGGGCACGCGCGTGACGGTGCGCCTGACGGGGCCCGCCCACGGCGGCCCGGCCCTCGTGGTGAGCGACGACGGCGACGGGATCGCGGAGGACTTCCTGCCGCACGTGTTCGAGCGCTTCACCCGCGCCGACGCGGCCCGTTCGGGCTCGGACGGCACCACCGGGCTGGGCCTGCCGATCGTCAAGGCGATCGTGGAGGCGCACGGCGGGCAGATCGCCGTGTCCAGCCGGCGGCGCGAGGAGGGGCGCCCGGGGCGGACCACGTTCGAGGTCCGCCTCCCCCGCGCCGCGGCCTGAGGCCTACTGGGCCAGGCCGTAGAGGCGGTCGCCGGCGTCGCCGAGGCCGGGCACGATGTACGCGTTCTCGTCGAGCTTCTCGTCGAGGGACGCGAGCACGAGGCGGATGCGGTCGTCCTGGCCGTGGGCCTCTTCGAGGCGCGCGATCCCCTCGGGCGCGGCGATGAGGCAGATGCAGGTCACGGACTCGGCGCCGCGGGCGAAGAGGAACTTGATGGCCTCGACGAGCGTGCCGCCGGTCGCCAGCATGGGGTCGAGCACGAACACCTGACGGCCCGTCAGGTCGTCCGGCAGGCGCTCGGCGTAGGTGACGATGTTGAGCGTCTCCTCGTCGCGGGCCATGCCGAGGAAGCCGACCTCGGCGGTCGGGACCAGGCGCGTCATGCCCTCGAGCATGCCGAGGCCGGCGCGCAGGATCGGAACGACCAGGGGCGTCGGCTTCGCGAACGCGGTACCCGTGGTGGTGGCGACCGGGGTCTCCACCTGGACCTCCACCGTCTTCACCTCGTCCGTGGCCTCGTAGGCCAGCAGCGTCACCAATTCGTCGGTGAGCTGCCGGAAGACCGGCGAACTGGTGTTCTTGTCACGCAGAACGGAAACCTTATGGGCGACCAGCGGATGGTCCACAACCTGTACTCGCATGCCACCAAAACTACCAGCAGCGGGACCGAGGTGGACTAGGATTCAGGCGTGATCTCGCGCTCCGCCGCCCACAGTGAATGGATGGGCCTCGCCCTTGCCGAGGCACGTGCCGCCCTGGACACGGACGACGTGCCGATCGGCGCCGTCGTGCTGGATCCCGACGGGCGCGTGCTCGCGGCGGGACGCAACCGGCGCGAAGCCGACGGGGACCCCACCGCGCACGCCGAGGTCGAGGCGATCCGCGCCGCGGCCGCGGCGCTGCGCGAGGCCGGGAACGACGACGGCTGGCGGCTGGACGACTGCACACTCGTGGTCACGTTGGAACCGTGCGCGATGTGCGCGGGGGCGATCGTGCTGGCGCGAATCCCGCGGGTCGTCTTCGGCGCCTGGGACGAGAAGGCCGGAGCATCGGGTTCGGTCTTCGACGTGCTGCGCGAGCCGCGGCTCAACCACTTCGTCGAGGTGTTCCCCGGCGTCCGCGAGGAGGAATGCGGACGGATGCTGCGCGACTTCTTCCAGTCGCGGCGCTGACGCGCGCGACCCGATTTGAGCAGGCCGCGCCTGCTCCGGTACAGTGGTGCAGTCTGGTTTCGTGCAAACGATCCGGTCTGGTGACGTGTCCGAGCGGCCGAAGGTGCAACACTCGAAATGTTGTGTACGGTAACCCCGTACCGTGGGTTCAAATCCCACCGTCACCGCCACTGAGAAGAGGGTCCCGAGATGATCTCGGGGCCCTCTTCCGTTTAATCCCCACCCCTCGCCTTTCCGTGGCCCGTTCTGCCCGGGCGATCCCGCAGTCCTTGCGGCCGCCGACGTGCGCAATCGCCACGATCTGACCCCATGGGGACGGGTCCGGCCCGAGGCGTACTGCACCGAGACCTGGCAAGCAGCGAACATCCACCAGCGCCTGGCTGGGGAACTGGGTTGGCCGTCGATTGGACGAGGCCTGGCGACAATCCGTGTTGAGGAACTCGTCATGACCGCTGGAGGCGGACGCGGACTGGACCGCATCGAAGCCAGCACCCACCTACGCAACCTGGGGGCGCAGCATGTCCTGCTGAAACCCGGATTCCAGCAGATCAGGGTCGCGCCGAACTATCTGCGCATCGTCGGGACAGGCAGGATCACGATCTCTATCTGAGGATCGTGGCCGACTCGTCGGCCAGGGACAGAAATCGCCCAGTCTCCTACTGCCTGCAATTTTCCCCGGGTCGCGACCCGGGGAACGAGCGCGTGGACAGGAGAGTGAGCACGCTTGAGCCGATGTGTCCCATGCGTTGGCCGGGGAGTGTGGACATCAACCGGGGAATGGCCCGGCCCGCGAGCCGTGTGGATGCGACAGTCCGGAGAATGAGCCCCCGGCGGAAACAGATGGCCCCCCGGGCTCCCGATCATCCCGGGAGCGCGGGGTCCTCTGCCCCCTACCCCTTCGCCGAGCCGGCCAGCAGGCCGCGGACGAAGTACCGCTGCAGCGAGAAGAAGACGATCAGCGGCACGACCAGCGAGACGAACGCGCCGGCCGTCAGCCGCGCCCAGCTCTGACCGCGCGAACCGGCCAGCTCCGCCAGGCGCTGCGTCAGCGGGGCGGTGTCCGGAGTGCCGGAGGAGAAGACCAGCGCCACCAGCAGGTCGTTCCACACCCAGAGGAACTGGAAGATCGCCACCGATGCCAGAGCGGGCATCGCCAGCGGCAGCACCACTTTGAGGAAGATCTGTCCGTGGCCGGCGCCGTCGACCCGGGCCGCTTCGATCACGTCCCGCGGAATCTCCGAGATGAAGTTGTGCAGCAGGAACGTCGCCAACGGCAGCGCGAAGATCGTGTGCGCGATCCAGACCGGCAGGTACTGCTGGTCCGGGATGATCGGGATGACATCGCTGATCGACCGCATCACGGGATGCAGGAACGTCACCGTCATCTGCAGCAGGGGGATCAGGGCCAGCTGAAGCGGCACGATCTGCAGGGCGAACACCAGCACGAAGAGAGTCGAGGACCCTCTGAACTTGATCCATGCGAAGGCGTAGGCGGCCATGGCGGCCAGCGCGAGCGGGAAGAGCGTCGCGGGGATCGCGATGAAGAGCGAGTTGATGAAGTACTCGCCGAGCTGCGGGGCCGACGACGAGCCCGAGAGCAGCACCTCCTGGTAGTTCTGCAGCGAGAACCCCGGGTTCTGGAACAGGGTCCACCAGCCCGTGGACTCGATCAGATCCGGTTCGCGGAAGGAGGAGAGGAACAGCCCGAACGTGGGGATCGTCCACAGGACGGCGATGACCAGGGCAATCATCGAGGCGATCCTGGAGGTCATCCGCTTCTTGACGCGGCCGGCCTTCGCTTCAACCTGGCCCCGCTCAACGGGAGGCGTGGGAACGGCTACCTGACTCATCGAATCTCCCTCTGCTTCCGGAGCACGCGGATGTTGTAGACGACGATCGGGGTGACCATCAGGAACAGGATCAGCGCGAGGGCGGCGCCGCGGCCGGGCTCCCCCGCCCGGAACGCCTGCGTGTACATCTCATTGGCGACGACGGACGTATCGAAGTTGCCAGCCGTCATCGTGCGGACGATGTCGAATACTTTCAGCGTGGCGATCGTGATGGTGGTGACGACGACGACGATCGATCCCTTGATCCCGGGAATCGTGACGTTGAAGAACCGCTGGACCGGGGACGCGCCGTCGAGCTCGGCGGCCTCGTGCTGCTCCGCCGGGACCCCCTTGATGGCGGCGGACATCACCACCATGGCGAAGCCCGTCTGGATCCAGATCATCACCACGATCAAGGCGAACGTGTTCCACGGCGAATTCTGCAGAATCTGCTGCGGGACACCGCCCAGCCAGACGATGATCTGGTTGACCAGACCGTACTGCTCCTGGGCGGGTGAGCGATACGCGTACATGAAGCGCCAGATGATGCTGGCCCCGACGAAGGAGATCGCCATCGGCATGAAGACGAGCATCTTGAAGTACTTCTCGCCGCGGGATTTGTCGATCAACACGGCGTAGACGAGCCCGACCGCGGTCGAAATGGCCGGGACCAGCAGGACCCACAACACGGTGTTCCACAGGGTGATCAGCGCCAACGGCTGCGTGAACATCCACACGAAGTTGTCCATGCCGACGAACTCGCCCGTTCGGCCGGTGAAGGCCATGAAGCTGGTCCGGACGGCGGGGTAGATCAACCCGATCGCCAGCAGAAGCATGGCCGGTCCCAGGAACAACGCGAGCTGGATGAAGTCCTTGCGCCCCTTGGCGCTGCGATCCAGGAAGAAGAGGATCAGTCCGAAGACCGCCACGAAGGCCACGATGCCGGTCGCGAACTGGAGGGCCTTCCCCATGAGGTCGAGTGAGGTCATGATGTCTCCGTTCTTCGCCGGGCGGACGGCTCGCGCCGCCCGTCCAGCGAAGGTGAAGGGGCTCCGGGTCTCCCCGGGTGCCCGTGGGATCGTCGGTCTACGGCCAGCTGCTCTCGACCTGCTTCAGGACTGCCTCGGACTCGTCCCCGCTGATCCAGTCGACCATGGCCCTCCACAGCGATCCGGCCCCTACGGCCCCCGGCATCAGGTCCGATCCGTCGAAGCGGAACGAGGTCTCCGGGTCCTGCAGCATCTCGATGGCGTCGACCAGAAGCTGCCCCGACGTCTCCGCAGCTGCCGGGTCAACACCCGAGTTGGCCGAGATGACGCCGCCGAGCGAGACGCGTTCGTTGGCCCAGGTGTCCGAGGCCAGGAACGTCTGCACGGCCGTGATGGCCTCCGACTCCCGGAAAGCGCCGACGAGCTCTCCGCCGCCGGTGACGGCCGATGCCCCTTCCTCGACTCCCGGCAGGAGGAAGGCGAAGACGTCGCCGTCCTCGGCGATTTCCGTGCCCTCCGGCCAGAATCCGGCGTAGAAGGACGCCTGGTGGTGCATGGCGCACGCGTCGTCCAGAATCGGGAGGCCGGCCTCGCCGAAGTCGGTGCCCGCGATCGTCGACACGTTGCCGAAGCCGCCGTTGACGTAGTCGGGATTCTTGATCAGATCTCCGACGCGGTCGAGCGCCTCGACGATGCGGGGATCGTCGAACGGGATCTCGTGGTTGACCCACTGGTCGTAGACCTCGGGTCCGTGGAGCCGGAGAACGTAGTCCTCCAGCCAGTCCGTTCCCGGCCAACCCGTGGCCTCCTGCGATCCGAAGCCGACGCACCAGGGCTTGTTGCCGTCGGCGGCGATCTGCGCCGTCAGCTCGTCCACCTCGTCCAGCGTCGCCGGCACCTCGTACCCGTTCTCCTCGAAGAACGACGGCGAGTACCAGACGTAGCCCTTGATGTTGGCCATGAGCGGGGCCGCGTAGAACTCGTCGTCGACGGTGCCGTACCCCTTCCAGTCTTCGCTCCAGAACTCGTCGACATTCGCCTCGACGGCGTCCGGGGCCGGAACGAGGTACTCCTGGGCCACCATGGTCGCCAGCAGGCCGGGCTGCGGGAAGAAGGCCAGATCCGGCGCGTTGCCGCCTTGGGAGCGCACGTTGATCTGCGTCTCGAATTCGCCCGATCCCTCGTATTCGATGTCGATCCCGGTGCAGGACTCGAAGTCCGCCCAGGATTCGTTCAGCAGGTCGGCCTCTACGTCGATGATGGAACCGTAGGCCGAGACCTGGTCACCCTCGAACGTGCCGTACTCCTCGTAGATGCTGCAGTCGGCGTCGCCGCCGGCCTGCTCCTCCATATCCCCCACGCAACCCGTCAAGGTCAGTGCGCTCACGCCCACCAGTCCCAGCGCGGTGGTGAGGCGACGGTGCGAATGTCCCACGGCTTTCTCCCTACGTTCTTCGTTTCGACGTGCTCTGCACAGACCGGTCCCAGCGAGTCGCAACCGGTTCCATCAATGAACCGTAACCTAGATCACATCCGGTTCCAAGATCCGTGATCGAATCGATGCAGGACCGGACGTGGCAGGCCGCGGCGGGGCTAGACTCGAGCAGAATCGACGATGGAACCACGCCACAGGAGGGATGAGCCCATGGCGACCCTGGCCGACGTCGCCCGTGCCGCGGGCGTTTCCAAAGCGACGGCCTCCCGCGCCCTCGCGGGCCGCCAGGTGGCGCAGCAGACGCGCGAGCGCGTCCTCGCGGCGGCACGCCGGCTCGACTACGTGGCGTCGCCCGCGGCGGTGAGCCTCGCGACGGGGAAGTCGGGCATGATCGCGGCGATCGTCCCGTCGCTCGACACCTGGTTCACCGCCACCCTGATCGACGGCATCGCCGAGGCGGCCCTCGACCGCGACTTCGATGTGGTCCTCTACGGACTCGGCGAGCGCGGGACCCTCCGGCAGCGCGCATTCGAGCATTTCCAGCGGAGGAAGCACGTCGACGCCGTCTTCTCCGGGAACTTCGCCCTGACCACCGGGGAGATCGAGCAGCTGCGGGACCTCAACGTGCCCGTCGCCGGCATCGGGGCGGCCGCGGAGGGCATCCGGACCTGGTGCCTCGACGACGTCGCCGCCGGACGCGCGGCCACCGACCATCTCATCGGGCTGGGCCACCGGGAGATCGTCTTCGCCGGCGGCCGCCGCGAGACCGACCTCTCCCTCTACATCGCCGAGGACTCCCGGCACCGCGGCTACGCGGAGTCCCTGGCCGCGGCCGGCCTCGCCGTGCGGCCCGCCCTGCACGTGGAGCCCAACTTCAACGCCGCCTACGCCGAGGGCCTGCGGCTGTTCAGGTCGGCCGAGCCGCCGCGGGCGCTCTACGCCGCCACGGACGACATCGCGATGGGCCTGATCCTGGCCGCGCGGGACGCCGGCCTGGCGATCCCGGCCGACCTCTCGATCGTGGGCACCGACGACCAGCGCCTCGCCGAGCCGTTCGGCCTGACCACGCTGCGTCAGGACCCGGCCGCCCAGGGCGGCGAGATCATGCGCTGGCTGGCGCGGGAGATCGAGACGCCGAGCCGCGACCGCTCCCACACGCGGGTGCTTCCCGAGCTGATCGTGAGGGGCACGACGGCGGCGCCGACGCCCCGCTGAACCCCGCCGCCGTCGTACTCCGGAACGGCCCGCAGAGCCCGTGTGCGGCAGGTCACGGCCGCCCGGCCGGGTTGACATGTGATGCACTTCATCCGTATGTTCTTCCTCTTGTCCGGTGCGGTTGCCGCGGACGTTTTGCCGCGTAGCCCTCCAGCCGCCAGCGCAGCGGATTCAGACCATCCCCGCTCGACGCCGCGCCCCGGACGGATCTATCCCCTACCCGAGGAGGAACCGTGGACGCACCACGGCCTACCAGCACGCCCGTCGAATCCGACGACACCCCATACCCTCACGACATCCACCCCGGCCTGGTCCCGGGAATCGCCGTCGACGAGCAGCGGGTCCGCTACGGCACCGACCGGCTGGTCTTCGGCGTCGCGGCCGTGCTCATCGTCGGGTTCATCATCTGGGGCGTGGCGAGCACCGAGTCGCTGACCGCCGTCTCCGGCATCGCCCTGACGTGGGTGGTGTCCAACACGGGCTGGCTCTTCAACGTGCTGGTGGCGATCGTCCTCGTCTTCCTGATCTACCTCGCGCTCAGCCGGTACGGCAAGATCCCCCTAGGACGCGACGGCGAGAAGCCCGAGTTCAAGACCTTCTCCTGGATCACCATGATGTTCTCGGCCGGCGTCGGGATCGGCATCTTCTTCTTCGGCCCCTACGAGCCGCTCTTCTACTTCATGAACCCGGCGCCCGGCGCCGCGGATCCGGAGACCGTCGAGGCCATGCACAAGGCCATGGCGCAGACGCTCTACCACTGGGGTTTCCACGCCTGGGCCCTGTACTCGCTCGTCGGCGCGGCGGTCGCCTACGGCGCCTACCGCCGCGGCCGCGTGCCCCTCATGAGCTCCATCTTCACGCCGGTCTTCGGCAAGGACCGGGTCAACGGCTGGCAGGGCAAGACCATCGACATGCTGGCCATCGTCGCCACGCTGTTCGGCACGGCCGCCTCGCTCGGCATCGGCACGCTGCAGATCGGCCGCGGCGTCGAGATCGTCACCGGTATCGGGACGATCGGCAACTCGGCCCTGATCCTCATCATCGTGGTCCTGACGATCGGGTTCATCCTCTCCGCCGTCTCCGGCGTCGGCCGCGGCATCCGCTGGCTGTCCAACATCAACATGACCGCCGCCTTCGGCCTGGCCGTCTTCATCTTCATCGCGGGCCCGACCCTGTTCCTGCTGAACTTCCTGCCCTCCGCCACGTTCGAGTACTTCCGCGACTTCTTCGAGATGATGACGCGCAGCGCCTCGTGGGGCCCGGAGGCCGCAGCGTTCTCCGAGACCTGGACGGTCTTCTACTGGGCCTGGTGGGCCTCGTGGGCCCCCTTCGTCGGCATCTTCCTCGCCCGGATCTCCCGCGGCCGGTCACTGAAGCAGTACATCTTCACCACCCTGGCCGTCCCCTTCATGGTCTGCATCTTGGCCTTCGGCACGTTCGGCGGCACCACCCTGTGGATGCGCGCCAACGGCAACGAGGCGATCACCGCCGACATGTCGCCGCAGAACCTGCTGTTCGAGGTCCTGCATTCGCTGCCGCTGGGATCCATCACGCCGTTGATCGCGATCTTCTGCCTGGCGATCTTCTTCATCACCTCCGCCGACTCGGCCTCCCTGGTGATGGGCACGCTCTCCCAGCGCGGCAACCCGACCCCGGACAAGAAGGTCACCGTCTTCTGGGGCCTGGCCATGATGGGCATCGCCGTCGTGATGCTGCTGATCGGCGGCAACGAGGCGCTCTCCGGCCTGCAGAACCTCATCATCGTCTCGGCACTGCCCTTCGCGGTCATTCTGCTGGTGATGATCTTCGCGTTCTTCAAGGACCTGCAGACCGACCCGGCCGTGATCCGCACCGAGTACGCGCAGACCGCACTCGAGAACGCGGTGAGGTCGGGCATCGACGAGCACGGGGACGATTTCGCCCTCACCGTCGAGAAGACGCCGGAGGGCGAGGGCGCGGGTGCCGAGTTCGACTCCCACGCCGACGAGGTCACCGAGTGGTACCAGCGCTACGACGAGGACGGGAACCCGGTCGGCTACGACTACGACGCCGGCGAGTACGACGACGGCTGGACGCCGGAGACCGGTGCCATCGGCGCCGTGGACCCGTCGGACGCGGGCCAGGGCGCCCGGTCCCCCGTCGACGCGGACCGCGACGAGGACCCGCAGCCGGCCCGGTAGCGCGGAGTCCGCAACAGAACGACAGCGGCTGCCGCCTCTCGCACGAGGGGCGGCAGCCGCCGTCGTTCTGTCGTCTGGAGGCGGGCGCCGGCGGCGACCGGCCGAAATGCGGACGCCCGGTGGCAGGCTGGACTTGAGAGGATGGGGACATGGGAATTCGGGTACTGGCGATCGGGAAGAAGCACGAGTCGTGGGTCGAGGAGGGCATCGGCCGCTACGCCAAGCGGATGAAGAAGCCCTACGACGTCGCCTGGCAGCTGCTCCCGCACTCGTCGCGCGAGGCCGATGCCGCACGCACCGAGGAGAGCGAGCGCCTGCTGGCCAAGGTGGGCGCCCAGGACTACGTGGTGCTGCTGGACGAGCGCGGCAAGAACGTCGATTCGCCGGCGCTCGCGGCCCAGCTGCAGCGGCAGTTCGACACGTCCAAACCGGTCACCGTCATCATCGGCGGCGCCTACGGGGTGGCCGATTCGGTGCACCAGCGCGCGAACTTCGTGTGGAGCCTCTCCAAGCTGGTGTTCCCGCACCAGCTGGTGCGGCTGATCCTGGCCGAGCAGCTCTACCGCGCCCAGGAGATTTCCGGCGGCCGCCCGTACCACCACACGTAATTCAGGTAGGTTGTGAGTAGGACGTCTGGAGGAGAACCGTGAAGATTCGCCAGCTGGTCACTCTCGCCGCCGCGGCCGTCGCGGCGCTCCTTCTTGCGTCGTGCTCGCAGGCCGAATCGCCGGCCGTCGAGACCCCCTCCGGCACGGGCGATCCCGCCGCAGGCAGCTCGCCGTCCCCGACGGGAGGGACCGGCGGGCAGATACCGACCGAGCCCGATCCGCTCGCCTCCGCCGGACCGCCCGAGTGCACGGCCGAGGCCCTGCCGTTCAAAATCGGGAAACCCACCGGGACCGACGACGAGGCGACCACGCGCAGATTCGACTTCGGTCCGACCACCGCCGACTGCACGCTCTCGCAGCAGTTCGACGTCGCCTTCCTCGACGACTCGGAGGACGTCATCGGAGCCCCCGCCGCCTTCGCAGCGGAAACGCCGTTCTCGCCCCTGACCGTCGAGACCGGGCAGTTCGTGAGCGTCGACGTCCGGATCCGTGAGACGGGCACGATCGATCCAGCCGCCTGCGAACCGGTCGAGTCCACCTACGTCGGGTGGAGGCTCGCGGGCGATGCAGCCTACGCTCTCGGTGATCAGGCCGGAGACGGCCGGGTGGCCTGCGCCTCCGCCGAGCACGAGCTACTGGAGGTCGGACCATATCGGATCCAGTAGCCCCGACGGCGGTCATGGACCGCTTCACGCCCGCGACCAGGGAATGGTTCGCGGGTGCCTTCGCCGCGCCGACCGAGGCCCAGTCCGGGGCGTGGGATGCCGTCTCCCGGGGTGAGAACGCCCTCGTCGTCGCCCCCACCGGATCCGGCAAGACGCTCTCCGCGTTCCTCTGGGCCATCGACTCCCTGGTGCGCAGCGGAGCCCCGGAGGACGCCGCTCCGCCCGGTCCGGCCGCTCGGGCCGAGCAGAAGCGCTCCACCCGCGTCCTGTACATCTCCCCGCTCAAGGCGCTCGGCGTCGACGTCGAACGCAACCTGCGCAGCCCGCTCATCGGCATCGCCCAGACGGCGGCCCGCATCGGCGAGACCACGCCCGAGGTCCGGGTCGGCGTCCGCTCCGGCGACACCCCCGCCAACGAGCGGCGCCGGCTGCAGACCCACCCGCCCGACATCCTCATCACCACCCCCGAGTCGTTGTTCCTCATGCTGACCAGCCGGGCCCGGGAGACGCTCGCCGGCGTCGACACCGTCATCCTCGACGAGGTGCACGCCGTCGCCGGGACCAAGCGCGGCGCCCACCTGGCCGTCTCGCTCGAGCGGCTCGACGCCCTGCTGGCCGAGCCGGCGCAGCGCATCGGGCTCTCGGCGACCGTCGAGCCCCACGCCGAGGTCGCCCGGTTCCTGGGCGGCGCCCGGCCCGTCACCGTCGTCGCGCCCCCGAGCCGGAAGACCTGGGACCTCACGGTCTCCGTCCCGGTCGAGGACATGACCGACCTGCCCGCGGCCGCCGGAGCCCACGACCTCGGGCCGGCCTCCGGGCTGCAGCCGCAGGCGAGCATCTGGCCGCACGTCGAGGAGCAGATCGTCGACCACATCGAGGCCAACCGGTCCACGATCGTCTTCGCGAACTCCCGCCGCCTCGCCGAACGGCTGACCGGCCGGCTCAACGAGATCCACGCCGACCGCCTCGAACTCGCCGGGGCCGGGCCGGACGAGCCGGCGCACGTGCGCGAGCAGTCCGGCCCACGGGGCGGCACCCGCATGCCCGCGGAGATGATGGCCCAGGCCGGACAGTCCTCAGGCGCCGACCCCGTGCTGGCGCGCGCCCACCACGGGTCCGTGTCCAAGGAGCAGCGTGCCGACATCGAGGACGGCCTGAAATCCGGGCGGCTGCGCTGCGTCGTCGCCACCAGCTCCCTGGAGCTGGGCATCGACATGGGCCTGGTCGACCTCGTCATCCAGGTCGAGTCCCCCAATTCGGTGGCCTCGGGCCTGCAGCGGGTCGGCCGCGCCGGCCACCAGGTCGGCGCCGCCTCGGCCGGCTTCTTCTTCCCCAAGCACCGCGGCGACCTGCTGGAGACGGCCGTCACCGTCGAGCGCATGCTCGCCGGGCGGATCGAGCCGCTGCGCATCCCGGCGAACCCGCTCGACATCCTCGCCCAGCAGACCGTGGCCGCCACCGCGCTCGGCGAGATCGACGCCGAGGAGTGGTACGACGTCGTCCGGCGGGCGGCCCCGTTCGCGGCCCTGCCCCGCTCGGCGTACGAGGCCACGCTCGACCTGCTGGCCGGCAAGTACCCGTCCGACGAGTTCGCGGAGCTGCGCCCGCGCATCGTCTGGGACCGCGACGCCGGCACGCTCGCCGGCCGCCCCGGCGCCCAGCGCCTCGCCGTCACCTCCGGCGGCACCATCCCCGACCGCGGCCTGTTCGGGGTCTTCATCGCCGGCACCGAGGACGAGCAGCCGGGGTCCGCGCGCACGGGCGGGCGCCGCGTCGGCGAGCTCGACGAGGAGATGGTCTACGAGTCGCGGGTCGGCGACGTCTTCGCGCTCGGCGCGACCAGCTGGAAGATCGAGGACATCACGCACGACCGCGTGGTCGTCTCCCCCGCGTTCGGCCAGCCCGGGAAGCTGCCGTTCTGGCGCGGCGACGGCCCCGGCCGCCCCGTCGAGCTCGGGTACGCCGTCGGCGCCTTCCGCCGCGAGGTCGCCGCCCTCGACGAGAACGACGCCGGCGCCCGCCTCGCGACCGCCGGCCTGGACGCGTGGGCCGTCGCCAACCTGCGCAGCTACCTGGCCGCGCAGCAGGAGGCCACCGGCGCCCTCCCGACGGACCGGGCGCTCGTCGTCGAGCGGTTCCAGGACGAGCTCGGCGACTGGCGGGTCGTGCTGCACTCCCCCTTCGGCATGCCGGTGCACGCGCCCTGGGCCCTCGCCGTCGGCGCCAGACTGCGGGAGCGGTACGGGCTCGACGGGTCCGCGATGGCCGCGGACGACGGGATCGTCCTGCGGGTGCCGATGATGGAGGACGAGCCGCCCGGGGCCGAGCTGTTCGAATTCGACCCGGACGAGCTGTCCGAGATCGTCACCCGAGAGGTCGGCGGGTCCGCCCTGTTCGCCTCCCGTTTCCGCGAGTGCGCCGCGCGCGCCCTGCTGCTGCCGCGCCAGAACCCGTCCCAGCGCAGCCCGCTCTGGCAGCAGCGCCAGCGCTCCGCCCAGCTGCTCGACGTCGCAAAGAAGTTCCCCACGTTCCCGATCATCCTCGAGACCGCCCGCGAGTGCCTCCAGGACGTCTACGACCTGGACGCTCTGGCGAAGATCGCCGGCGCCGTGCAGTCCCGCAGCATCCGGGTCCTCGAGACGACCACACGGCAGCCGTCCCCGTTCGCCCAGTCCCTGCTGTTCGGCTACGTCGCCCAGTTCCTCTACGAGGGCGACTCGCCCCTGGCCGAGCGCCGGGCCGCCGCCCTCTCGCTGGACCCGACGCTGCTCAACGACCTGCTCGGGCGCACCGAGCTGCGCGAGCTGCTCGACGCCGGCGTCATCACCCGGACCGCCGCGGAGCTGCAGCGCACCGCGGAGGGATACCGGCTCCGCGCGGACACGGACGAGCGCGGCGTCGAGGCCGTCGCCGACCTGCTGCGGCTGCTCGGCCCGCTCGACGCGTCCCAGCTCGCCGTGCGACTGGACCCCGAGCCGGCCGCGGAGCAGGCGGCCGCGTGGGCCGGGGCTCTGGTGCGCAGCGTGCGCGCCCTGAAGGTGCAGGTCACCGGGCGCGAGGTCTACGCCGCCGTCGAGGACGCGGCCCGGCTGCGCGACGCCCTCGGGGTCCCGCTGCCGATCGGGGTCCCGCTGGCGTTCGTCGAACCCGTCGACGACCCGCTCGGCGACCTCGTCGGCCGGTACGCGCGCACCCACGGACCCTTCACCGCGGACGAGGCGGCCGCCGCGCTCGGCCTCGGCGTCGGCGTCGTGCGGGTCGCGCTGCAGCGCCTGGGCCAGGACGGCCGGGTGAACGACGGCGCCTTCCGCCCGCCCGAGCTGCTCGCCGACGAGCACCACACGGCCGCCGGGCACGACGGCCTCGACGCCGACTCCGCCGGCCTCGAATGGTGCGACACGGAGGTGCTGCGCAGGATCCGCCGCCGGTCGCTGGCCGCCCTGCGCGCCGAGGTCGAACCCGTGGACCCCGCCGCGTTCGCCCGCTTCCTGCCCGAATGGCAGTTCGTCGGCGACGGCGCCTCGCCGGCGCCGGCGCTGCGCGGAATCGACGGCGTAGCCGCGGTGCTCGAGCAACTGGCCTGCTACCCGGCCCCGGCGAGCGCCTGGGAGTCCCACATCCTCCCGTCCCGGGTCGCCGACTACCAGCCCGGCCTGCTGGACCAGCTGCTCTCCACGGGCGAGGTCATGGTGACCGGCGCCGGGGCACTCGCCGGCACCGACGGCTGGCTCGCGTTCCACCCGGCCGCGACCGCCGACCTGACCCTGCCCGCCGGCGACGCGGCGGCGCCCGAGACCACCGCGACGCAGGAGCGGCTGCTGGAGACGCTCTCCGGCGGCGGCGCGTACTTCTTCCGGCAGCTCGCCGAGGCCGCGCCCGACGTGCCGCAGGGCGAGCTGGTCGAGGCGCTCTGGGAGCTGTTCTTCGCCGGGCGCGTCACCAACGACACCTTCGCCGCCGTCCGCGGCCTGCTCGACGGCGGGCGGACGGCCCACCGCCGGCGCACGTCCACGCCGCGGGCGCGCCTCGGCCGCCCCACGCGGCTGGGGCCGCGCTCGGGGCTGCGGCACCGGCTCGGCGGCGATTCGCCCTCCGGCCTGCGCACCGGCGGGAACCCGGCGGACGCCCAGGCCTCCACGACCGGCCTCCTCACCCCCGCCCAGGCGGCGAAGGCCACCGGGCGCTGGTCCCTCGTGCCGCGCGGCGAGGCGGACCCGACGATCCGCACGCACGCCACCGCCGAGCTGCTGCTCGAACGCTACGGCGTCGTCACCCGCGGACCCGTCATGAGCGAGGACGTGGCCGGCGGCTTCGCGCTCGTCTACAAGGTGCTGGCCAAGCTGGAGGAGTCGGGCCAGGTCCGCCGCGGCTACTTCATCGAGCACCTCGGCGCCGCGCAGTTCGCGCTCTCGTCGACGATCGACCGGCTGCGCACCCACGCGGGCGGGCACGACGACGCCGCTGCTGCCGGGCCCGCCCGCCGCCGGCACGCCGTGGCCCTCGCGGCCACCGACCCGGCGAACCCGTACGGGGCGGCGCTGCCCTGGCCCGAACCACCCCCGGCCGCGTCCGAGACGGCCGGAACCGGGCGGCACCGCCCGGGACGGAAGGCGGGCGCCGTCGTCGTGCTGGTGGACGGGATGCTGACGCTCTACCTGGAGCGCGGCGGGAAGACCATGTTGAGCTTCAGCGAGGAGCCGGCGGTGCTCGACGCCGCCGCGACCTCGCTGGTGGGCGCGCTGAAGCTGGCGCGCATCGAGAAGTTGGGGATCGAACGAGTTGGCGGGCAGCCGATAGGCGGCACCGCACTGGCCGACGCACTCCGCGCGGCCGGATTCTACGCAGCACCGAACGGGGTGAGATTCCGTGCCTGAGGGCGATTCTGTCTTCCGCACCGCGCGCATGCTGGATGCGACGCTGACCGGACATCAACTGACCAAGAGCGACTTCCGGGTCCCGCAGTGCGCCACGCTGGACCTGTCCGGGTACCGGGTGGACTCCGTCGCCTCGCGCGGCAAGCACCTGCTGATCCGGGTCGCCGACCTGACCGTGCACACGCACCTGATGATGGACGGGCGGTGGGACGTGTACGCGCCCGGCGAGCGCTGGCGGACGCCCGCCCACAAGGTCCGGTGCGTGCTGGCGAACGAGTCGTTCGAGGCGATCGGCATCGACCTCGGGCTGCTGCGCGTCTTCCCGACGCGGCTGGAGCACAAGGCCGTCGGGCATCTGGGGCCGGACCCGCTCGGCCACGGGTGGGACCCCGACGAGGTGCGCGAGCGGATCCTGATGCGGCCCGAGCTGCCGATCGGGCTGGCCCTGATGGACCAGCGGAACCTGACCGGCATCGGGAACATCTTCCGGGCGGAGACGCTGTTCATCTGCAAGGTGCACCCGCTCATGCCGGTCGGCGCCGTGCCGGACCTGGGCCGGATCATCGAGCGCTGCTTCCTGCTGCTGCACGCCAACAAAGACCGGAACCGGCGCAAGACGACCCCGACCGAGCTGACCGATCCGTACTGGGTCTACCAGCGGACGGGGCGGTGCTGCTACCTGTGCCAGACCCCGGTGGAGCAGATGCCCCTGGGCCCGCCCGAGAACGGCCAGGAGCGCCTCACGTTCTTCTGCCCGTCCTGCCAGCCGGTCCCCTACCGCGACGCGAAGGAGTCCGCCGCCAAGACAGCCGTCTGACGCGACCGGCCCCCCGACCCGAGGAGCGAATCCATGCCCACGCTTGGCATCATGGCCGATCCGGGCCTGCCGGAATCCGTCTCCCGGCGGGCCCGCGACGCCGTCGAGCAGAGCCTCGGCGGGGCCGACGGCGAGGACTGGGTCGTCGCCGTCGAGCGCGGTGCGCTGCCCCTCGACCCCAACGGCGACATCCCGCTGATGGACCGGGCCGAGACGCTGCTCGGCGAGCGCGGCTGGGACTACCTCATCTACGTGACGGACCTCCCCCGCACCTACGAGGGGCAGCCGCTCGCCTACGAGCTGGACCGCTCCCGGGGAGCGGCCCTCCTGTCGCTGCCGGCCTTCGGGTTCTGGCGGCTCTCGGCGCGCCTGCGGACCATGCTGACCGATCTGGCGCTCACCCTGCACCGGCAGCAGGGCCCCGAAGAGGAATCGGATCGCGAGGGCGGCGTCCACACCCCGGGCGTCCGCACCGCGCACCACGCCCCCGACTCCGGCGGGCTCTTCGTGACGCTCGACTCCCGCGTCTCCACGCTGCGGCTCTGGGCGGGCATGGTCAGGAACAACCGGCCCGGCCGGCTGCTCACGGCGCTCTCGACCTGCATCGCGACCGCCGCCGCGGCCGGCGCCTTCGGCATCTTCTACTCGAGCATCTGGAACATGTCCGACGTCCTGCCGACGCGGCGCCTCGTGCTGATCAGCCTGGTCGCCGTGCTGACGTTGAGCACGTGGCTGATCATGCGCAACAACCTGTGGACCCGTCGATCGAGCATCGAGCAATCCGGTGGCCCGGGCGTCGGGGTCGGCACCGCGACCAACCAGGCCGCGCTGGACAACGCGTCCACGATCGCGACGGTGGTCTCCTCCGTGGTTCTGATGTACGGCGTGATCTTCAGCGTGCTGTTCGTCGGTGCCTACGCCATCGTCGACTCCGGATACCTGGAAGCGCAGCTCGGGCACCCGGTGGACCCCGGGGACTACGCGACGCTGTCCTGGCTCGCGGCGTCGCTGGGAACGATGGCCGGGTCCCTCGGCTCCAATTTCGACAGCGATTCCGCCATCCGCGAAGCCACCTACAGCCGCCGGGCCTGGCAGCGGCAGCAGCGCAACGACGCCGAGCAGCGCAGCTCCGACGCCGCGGAATAGGCGCCGGGCCGGCGGGTCCAGGGCGCACGGGCCGGGAGCCGCCGCCGTGAGAGACTGGTGCGGTGGCCATGAAGTCTCCCCTCCCAGTGCGCAACGGGGTCGGCGCTACCCGCCTGCACCTGCCGGAGACCGGCTGGGACACCGTGCTGGACTACGTGATGCACCGGTTCGGCCACGTCGACCCGGACGGGCTGCTGCGCCGGTTCGACGACGGCGAGGTCGTCGGCATCGACGGCGACCCCATCCGGCGCGACACCCCGCTGTCCGACCACGAGTTCCTCTGGTACTACCGGGAGGTCCCGCACGAGGACCCCATCCCGTTCACCGAGTCGATCGTCTACCAGGACGAGCACCTCCTCGCCGTCGACAAGCCCCACTTCCTGCCGACGACCCCGGGCGGCCGGTTCGTGCAGGAGTCCGCGCTCGTGCGGCTGCGCAACCGCCTCGGCATCCCCGACCTCATCCCGATGCACCGCCTCGACCGGGCCACCGCCGGCATCCTGCTCTTCTCCACGAACCCCGCCACCCGCGGCACCTACCAGACGCTGTTCGAGCGGCGCGAGATCCGCAAGGAGTACGAGTGCGTCTCCGCGCTCGACGCCCCGGCCGCGGGTGCCGAGGAGCTGCGCGAGGCGCACGGCTTCCCGCTCGTCTACCGGAACCGGATGACCAAGGTGAAGGGCCAGCTGCGCGCGATCGTCGAATCCGGCGAGCCGAACGCCGAGTCCTGGATCGACGTGCTGGGCACGGGGGCGAGCCTGGGCGCCCACGCCGGCACCGCCGTCGGACGCTTCCTCCTGAAGCCGCACTCCGGCAAGACCCACCAGCTGCGCGTGCACATGGCCGCGCTCGGGCTCGGGATCCTCAACGACGCCTTCTACCCGAGGCTCTGGGACAAGGCCCCGGACGACTACGCGCGCCCCCTGCAGCTGCTGGCCCGCGCCATCGAGTTCCGGGACCCCGTCACCGGCAACGACGTCCGGTTCTCCTCGCAGCTCGAGCTCGCCGAACGCCCCGCCGCGGACGGACCGCATGCCTGACGCGCTCGGAACCAACGCGCCCCTGTACTACCTGATCACCCTGTTCCTGGTGGCCCTGGACGCGCCGTTCCCGCCCGTCCCCTCCGAGCTGCTGGTCCTCGGGTCCGGCCCGATGGTCGCGGCCGGGCACCTGAACCCCGTGCTCGCCTGGCTGGCCGCGGCGGCCGGCTGCTGGCTCGGCGACATGGGCCTCTACTGGGTGTTCCGGCGCGGCTTGACGCAGTGGCTCGACCGGTTCCGGTGGGGCCGCTGGGTGCACCGCAACACGGTCGCCCTGATGAACAGGGTCGGCCGCGAGACCACGTACGCCTCCCTGCTGGGCATCCGCTTCGTCACCGGCGGGCGCACCGCCTCGGTCGCCGCCGCCGGGATCGCGGGCGTGCCACCCGGGGTGTTCGCGGCGCTCGCGGGCCTCGGCGCGGCCCTGTGGGCGGCCTGGATGATGCTGCTCGGCTACTTCACGCAGGCGCTCACGGGCTGGCCCACCTGGTCGGCGACGCTGCTGTCGATGGGACTCGGGGCCCTCATCGGCGCCGGGCTCGCCGCGTTCCTCGCCTGGACCAAGCGCCGCCGGCGCACGTAGGCCGTTCCGCACCGCCCCGGCCGCGCGCCTATGCTGGAGGCATGCAGCAGCAGACGAGCAGCGAAGAGACCGCCTGGCAGCAGTGGCACCGGCTCCGGGAGGAGGGGCTGGCCGCCGAGTTCGGCTGGTTGACGCTGACGTCGTACCAGTGGCTGCCGTCCGCTCCGGGACCGCTCGATCTCGTCCCGGGCGGGTTCTCCGCCGCGGGCGGGACCGCCGTGTACACGCCCGCACCCGGCGCGACCGTCTACGACTACGACGCCGGCACGCCCGTCGTCGAACCCCTGAGCGCCGCCCTCGGCGAGGACGAGTCCCGCTACTGGCTGCGCGTCCCGGCCCGGCGCGACGACGGCGCGGACGAGACCGTCGTCGAGCTCGGCGTGCGCGGCGGGCGCTACATGATCCGCACGCGCGCCCGCAGCACGGGCCTGCGCGATTCCTTCGCCGGCGTCCCCACCTTCGGCTACGACCCGGCGTGGGTCCTCGAGGCCCGCTTCGAGCCGTACGGGGCGCCCCGCACCGTGGAGATCGGCAGCTACCGCGAGGACACGCGGCTGACCGCCGAGCTGGCCGGCGACGTCGTCTTCGGCGCGGGCCCGGCCGAGGGCGCGCGGCTGGCGGCGGAGCAGGGCCCCGACGGCTCGCTCACGATCGTCTTCGCCGACGCGACCAGCAATGATTCGACGCCGGCCTGGCGCTTCGTGAACGCCCCGGCCCCGGCGGCCGACGGGAGCCTGCGCGTCGACTTCAACCGCACGCTCGTGTTCCCGTTCGCCTTCTCCGCGCACGCCGTCTGCCCGGCCCCTCCCGCCGGCAACGCGCTGGAGATCCCCGTCACCGCCGGCGAGAGCTCCCCGCTGTCCCGTTAGGGCACGATCTCCCCGGTTCCGGGCACTCTCACCCCGCCGGGCAGCCGGAACGCGATCGGCACCCCGGCCGCGCGCTCCCAGTCGGTGCTGTCGCTGGCCTGGACGTGCACGTGCGGTTCCGTGCTGTTGCCCGTGTTCCCGCACGCACCCACCTGCTGGCCCGCCCGGACCCGGTCTCCGACTGCGACGACGGCGCTGCCGCACCGCAGATGCGCGATCAGCACGAAGGGCCCGGCGTCGCCGACCGCGATGACCACCCGGTTGCCGGCCAGACCCGATGCGCCGTCGCGAGCCCGGCCCGCCTGCCCGGCCGCGTAGGCCAGCCTCGCGAGCGGCGACCGGTGCGCGGGGTGGTCCGCGGCGCCGTCGTGCACCTCGACCACCCGGCCGGAGACGGGGGCGAGGACGGGCGCCCCGAACCCGACGAAGTCCTCGGGCGGCTCGGACCCCCAACGGCGCCGGAGACCGGGCAGCGCCGAACGCCCCGACGCGTCGACGGGGACGAAGTCGATGGCGTAGCCCGAGCCGAAGGCGTGCGTGCCGTGGCTGGGCACGCGGTCGGCCGGGCTGTTCTCGACGCGGAAGCGGCCCGCCAACGGCACCAGCAGCGGCAGGGGTCGGCTCGGCATGCTCCCTGTCTACCCGCGGGCGCGGCCGGTGTCCAGAGACGCCGTCCGGGAATACGGGTGCCGCGGGGGAGGTTGGTCCTGACGTGAGTATTCTGTTCGAACCAGTGACCCTGTCCACCAACAACGGAGGGTTCACGCTGCGCAACCGCGCCGTCGTGGCCCCCATGTGCCAGTATTCGGTCGATGCGGAGGACGGCGTCCCCACCGACTGGCACCTCTCCCACCTGGGCGCGCTGGCCGCCGGCGGCTTCGGCCTGGTCGTCGCGGAGGCGACCGCCGTGAACCCGGCGGGCCGCATCTCCCCGCGCGACACCGGCATCTGGAACGACGACCAGCAGGGCGCCTGGGCGCGGATCGTGGACCTGGTGCACGCCAACGGCTCCGCCGCGGGGCTGCAGCTGGCCCACGCCGGCGCGAAGGCTTCGACCTGGCCGATGCTGCCCGGCTTCGAGGACGGCTCCGTCCCGGCCGCGGACGGCGGCTGGCCGACGGTGTCCGCGTCGGCGACCGACATCTTCGGGTACGCCGAGAACCGCGAGCTCTCCGCGGAGGAGATCGCCGAGTCCGTGCAGGACTGGGCCGAGGCCGCCCGGCGTGCCGACGCCGCCGGGTTCGACATGATCCAGATCCACGCCGCCCACGGCTACCTGCTGCACCAGTTCCTCTCCCCGCTGGTGAACCGGCGCACCGACCAGTACGGCGGCTCCTACGAGAACCGCACACGGTTCGTCAAGGAGGTCGTCGCGGCCGTGCGCGAGGTGTGGCCGGCGGACAAGGTCCTCGGCATCCGCTTCTCCGGAACCGACTGGGTCGACGACGGGTGGACGCTGCGCGAGACCGTGCAGCTGGCCCGCGAGCTGCACGAGCTGGGCGTCGTCGCGTTCGACCTCTCCTCCTCGGGCATCGGCCCGTACCGCGGCCCGCGCACCGGACCCGGCTACCAGACGCCGCTGGCCGCCGCCGTCAAGGAGGGGCTGGAGGGCACCGGGGCGTTCGTCACGGCCGTCGGCGGGGTCACCACCGGCGTCCAGGCCGAGCACATCCTGGCGACGGGGCAGGCCGACGGCGTCGCGATCGCCCGCGCGGCCCTGGTGAACCCGCACTGGGCCGCCGTCGCCGCGAGCGAGCTGGACGTGCCGCGCGATGAGAACCCGCGTGCCAAGCAGCTCTGGCGCGGCCGCTGGTAGGCCGGCGCGCATAAAACGCGACGAGGGGCCGATCTCCTGCTGGAGATCGGCCCCTCGGTCGTTCACGCGATGTCTAGTGCGAGTCGGCGAGCTCCTCGTAGACCGGCTTGCGCATCAGGAACGTCAGCACGAAGACGGCGACCGCGAAGAACGCCGCCGTGAGGAAGCCGGCTTGGAAGCCCTCCACCGCCGCGTCCAGCTCCTGGGCGCCGGAGGCCATCGCCGAGGCCGTGCCGGAGGCCATGATGCCCACCAGCAGGGCCGTGCCCGCGGCGCCGCCGAGCTGCTGCAGCGTGCTGAGCACGGCCGAGCCGTGCGAGTGCAGGTGGTGCGGCAGCGGGTTCAGACCGGTCGTGAAGGCCGGTGTGAACAGCAGCGCGAAGCTCAGCGACATCACCAGGTGGGCGACGACCAGCAGCCACACCGGGGTCTCGGCGGTCAGCTGGGTGTAGCCGGCGAGCACGAGGACCAGGAGCGCGCCGCCGGGGATCATCAGCGGGCGCGGGCCCACCCTGTCGTACGCGCGGCCGACGAACGGGGCCAGCAGGCCCATGAGCAGGCCGCCCGGCAGCAGCAGCAGGCCGGTGCCGAGCGGGTCCAGGCCGCGGACGGTCTGCAGGTACATCGGCAGCAGGATGATCACGCCGAACAGCGCCACCATCGCCATGACCATGAGCAGCAGGGAGACGGTGAACGGCCGGTAGGTGAACGGGCGCAGGTCCAGCAGGGCGCGGTCGGTCCGCTGCAGGCGCAGCTGCATGAAGGTGAACACCGTCAGGGCGACGACGGCGATGCCCAGCGCCACGAACGGCGTGGCCCCCGGACCGGTCGCCGCGGCACCCGGCTCGGCGCCGTGGCCGCCGCCGAGGGAGCTGAGGCCGTAGACCAGCAGGCCGAAGCCCGGGATCGCGACCAGCAGGGACGGGAAGGACAGCGGCGTGGCCGACTGCTCGGTCTCCTCGGTGAGGCGGCCGAGCATGCGGGCGCCGAGGACGAGCGCGACGATCGCGATCGGCAGGACGATGAAGAAGATCATCCGCCACTGCAGGTACTGCAGGATGAGGCCGGAGACCGTCGGGCCGATCGCCGGGGCCACGGAGATGACGATCGAGACGTTGCCCATCATCGAACCGCGCTTGGCCGGCGGGACGATGTCCAGGATGGTGGTCATCAGCAGCGGCATCATGATGGCCGTGCCCGAGGCCTGGATGACGCGCCCGACCAACAGGATTTCGAAGGTCGGGGCGAGCGCGGCGAGCAGGGTTCCCGCGGAGAAGAGGCTCATCGCCAGGATGAACGCGGTCCGGATGGAGAGCCGGCGCAGCAGGTAGCCGGTGGTCGGGATGACCACGGCCATCGTCAGCATGAAGGCGGTGACGAGCCACTGCACGGTGTCGGCGGTCACGCCGAAGGTCTCCTGCAGCCGGGGCAGGGCGACGTTCATGATGGTCTCGTTCAAGATCACCACGAACGCGGCGATCAGGAGGACCAGGATGGTGGTCCGCGCGGCGGGCGCGAGTTTCTGGTTCTCAGGAGGCGCGGCTCTCGGGGCGTGACCCGATGCGACCGGGTGCGGCGCAGTGGTTTCGGGTGCGGATTCGTTGTGCACAGGGGTCCTTAAAAATACGACGCCGGGGGCCGGCTTCGGCGGGGGTGTTGCCTCTGGGTGTGGTGACGGGTGCGCCATCGTCGACGCGGGGCGTCGGCGCCCCTGCTTCAACGCGCGGGCAGGAACCCACGGTATCGCATCCCCTTCAACAATAGAGCACCGATTCGTATTCCCCAACCACTCATTTCGGTTCCGCTCGGGGCGGCTGGTGCCGGTTCGGGTCCGGATGCGCTAAACATGGAGTATGAGCGTACGCACCCCTGACCCGTACCCCGGGTGGCTGTCAGACGAGGATCTCTTCGAGGCCCGCCAGCGGCTCCCGATCGCCTACGTGGAGGCGATCCCGGTCCGCGTGGACCCGCTGGGCTACGTGACCGACGTCGGCCTCCTGTACACGGCGGACGCCGATGCGCAGTTCAGGTTCGCGTTCGTCTCCGGCCGGGTGATGTACCGGGAGACGGTCCGCGCCGCGCTCACCCGGCACATCGAGCAGGACCTCGGGCCGATGGCGATGCCGCAGCTGCCGCCGTCGCCGGCCCCCTTCACCGTGGCGGAGTACTTCCCGTCCCCGTCGGAGACCGGCCTGACGGACGAGCGCCAGCACGCGATCGCGCTCTGCTACATCGTCCCCGTGCGCGGCGAATGCAACCCGCGCCGGGACGCGCTCGACCTGACGTGGATGAGCCCGGACGCCGCGCTGGGCGCGGACGTCCAGTCCGAGCTGCCGGGGGGCCGCGGCAATCTCATCAAGCAGGCACTGGCCCACGTGGGCTGGTGCGCGTAGTACCACCTTTGCCCCACCACACGATCCAGGACTCCATGCCGCAGCACTCCTCCCCCGCCCGACAGCCCGACGACCCCGCCGTCCGCATCCGCAACGTCCGCGCGGAGCAGGTGCACGAGGGCGACCAGTTCATCACCCGGCACGGCACCCCCAGCGCCGAGGTGAAAAAGCTGCGCGTC
Organism: Zhihengliuella salsuginis; assembly: GCF_014651715.1. GTDB lineage: Bacteria > Actinomycetota > Actinomycetes > Actinomycetales > Micrococcaceae > Zhihengliuella > Zhihengliuella salsuginis. Next base: position 417,808 of record NZ_BMXK01000001.1, on the reverse strand, counting down.
ATCCCGGACAGCTTCGGCACCCCGGCCCTCGTGGAGGCGACGCTCGCCAGCGGGCAGAAGGCGACGATCGCCTACGGGTCCTCGATCCGCGTGCACACCAGGGCGCCGGCCCCCGCCCTCAGCTACGACGACCTGCAGTCGCTGCCCGTCGAGCCGGAGTCGCCCGAGGCCGTCCTGCTCTCGATCGCCGAGGCCTACCCCGACGACCCGCGCGTCCTCGAGCCGACCGCGCGGCTGGCCCGCGGCCTGAACCTGAAGGCGGGCGCGCACCTGGAGGACGTCTACAACCTGGCGCACCTGTTCGTCGTCGACCTCGACGACCGCGCCAGCGCATGGCGCGTCCTCGACCTCCTGACGGAACTGCCGTTCGACGGGAACTTCGGCCGCTGGAAGTGGGTCGAGGCGGCCCTCGCGCTGGCGGCGTTCATGGCGTACGACGGCGGCGACATCGACGCCGCGGACCGGTTCAGCGCGGCGCTCCGTTCGGCCGAGCAGGAGGAGACGGACCCCCTCCAGATCAAGCTGACGGCGGAGTTCCGGCAGCGCCAGCTCGACGAGCCGAACCTGTTCGACCGGGAGATCCACCGCGCGGTCGCCTCGCGTGACGCGGCGGCCGAGCGGCCGTGGCGCGTCCAGCGCCTCGGCACCCTGCTCTACCTCCTGGCGCACGGCGGCTCGCGGTCGCTGGACGCGACGGAGCTGCGGCGCCGGATCCAGCACGAGCTCGCGGCGCTGCGCCCGGCCAGAGGCGACGCGCCCTGGCAGCAGTCCTCGTAGGCGGGCTCGCCTCGTGACGCAAGGTGCCGTCGCCGCCCAGATCGGCGGCATGTTCGTCTCGCTCTTCTAGTCGCCGGTTTCGCGGCCCCGGCGCAGCAGGAACCGGCCGTACGCCGACCCCGCCAGCACGACCGCGATGCCCACGGCCGAGCCGATCGCCGTCTCGATGATGCGGTCGTAGAGCAGGCTCGTCTGCAGCCCCTGCGCGAGCGAGACGCCGATCAGCGCCAGGGGCGTGACGCAGACCTGCGCCCAGAAGTAGTTGCGGATGATGAGCATCTCCGTGCCGAACTGGAGGAGCCCGATGATCAGCAGCAGGATCCACGTCGGCGGGCCGGCCCAGATGACGGCCGCCATGAGGCCGAGGCCGACCACGGTCCCGAGGACGCGGTGGACGCCGCGGGCGACGCGGTCCCGCGTCGTGTGGCCGACGAGCGGGACGACGGCGGCGACCATCGCCCAGTAGGTGTGGTCGGTCGACAGCACCGGCTGCAGCGCGTGCGCGAGGGCGCCGGCGGCCGCGGCCGCCACGAGATACCCGACCGACTCGATCCAGACCGCCTTCCGGACGGTGTCCTTCACGCGGACGCCGAACGGGTTCGGCTGCGCCTCGGCCCGGAGCCGGTCGCCCTCGGGCTGCCACCAGCGGCCGGTCTGCCCCAGGAGCAGCCCCAGCGCGAACGTGGCCGTCGCGGTGATGAGCGCCTCGCCGAGGTGCACGTCGAACGGCAGCGTGGCGACGGCGGCGAACGCGAAGATGTGGAACAGGGACCCGGCCGGCCGGATCTGGAGCAGTCCGGTCGCCACCGAGCAGGCGCCGGAGATCAGGGTCGTCAGCGCGATCGCGATCCACATTCCGGCGTCGGTGTCCGTGTCCAGGACGCTGCCGGCCAGGAGCGCGGCCAGGATGACCAGCCACATGAGCCCGCCGCCGCGCAGCTGCGCCCGCAGGCGCAGGCCGAAGCTGGGCCCGCGGCCGTAGATGTTGGTGAAAGCGGCGAAGACGGCGAACAGTGCCAGGTCGATCCGGTCGATCCCGACCAGGACGAGCAGCGGGATGAACACGCCGAAGCCGGCGCGCAGCGCGGCGCGGTGGTCCTTCTGGGCCGGCCCGAGCGTGAAGAGCCGCTTCCAGTGCAGAGGATCGTCCATACCCACAGTTCTACCCGGTCCCCGGCCCGGGAGGGGTGCCGCGGGGGCCGAATGTGAACGAGCCAACTCCGCCTCCCGTCGCACCGGGGCGCCGGCCGTAGGGCAGACTAGTGGGCATGACTTCGCCCGCCCAGCCTGCCGCTCCCGCCCCGCTGCACCCCGCCTCCCCCGGCGCCACCCCGGAGGCGACGCCCGTCAGCGAGGACGTGCCGTCGTCGCACGCCCGGCAGTCCGAGTTCGGGTTCACCGTGGGCTCCCGGCTGGAGGGGGCGCGGGCCCGCACGGGCGTCATCCGCACCCCGCACGGCGAGATCGCCACGCCGGCGTTCATCGCCGTGGGCACCAAGGCCACGGTCAAGGCCGTCACCCCGGAGGCGGTCGCCGGCTTCGGCGCGCAGGCGGTCCTCGCGAACGCCTACCACCTGTACCTGCAGCCCGGCTCGGACGTGCTCGACGCCGCCGGCGGCCTGGGCCGCTTCATGAACTGGTCCGGCCCGACCTTCACCGATTCGGGCGGGTTCCAGGTCATGAGCCTGGGCTCCGGGTTCAAGAAGGTGATCGACATGAAGACGACGACGCCGTCCGGTTCCGACGACGCGGTCGCGCCCGGCAAGGAGCGCCTCGCCAACGTGGACGACGACGGCGTCTGGTTCAAGTCCCACCTGAACGGGGACACGCACCGGTTCACGCCGGAGGTGTCGATGAACGTCCAGCACCAGATCGGCGCGGACATCATGTTCGCGTTCGACGAGCTGACCACGCTGCACAACTCACGCGCCTACCAGGAGGAGTCGCTGGAGCGCACGCGGCTGTGGGCGGAGCGCTGCATCAAGGAGCACTTCCGGCTGACGGACTCCCGGGCCGACAGGGAGTACCAGGCGCTCTTCGGCGTCATCCAGGGCGCCCAGTACGAGGACCTGCGCCGCAAGGCCTGCCGCGACCTGGCCGAAATGCCGTTCGACGGCTTCGGCATCGGCGGGGCCCTCGAGAAGGAGAACCTGGGCACGATCGTCGGGTGGTGCGCCGACGAGCTGCCCGAGGACAAGCCGCGGCACCTGCTGGGCATCTCCGAGCCGGACGACATCTTCACAGCGATCGAGAACGGCGCGGACACGTTCGACTGCGTCTCCCCCACCCGCGTGGCCCGGAACTCGGCCTTCTACACGCCGCACGGCCGCTTCAACCTCTCGGGGCAGCGCTACCGGACGGACTTCACGCCCCTGCAGGCCGGCTGCGACTGCTACACCTGCACCCACTACACGCGCGCCTACATCCACCACCTGCACAAGGCCAAGGAGCTGCTCAGCCACACGCTGATCTCCATCCACAACGAGCGGTTCGTGGTGCGCATGGTCGACGAGGCCCGGGCGGCGATCGAGACGGGCACGTTCTTCGCGCTCAAGGAGCGCGTGATGGGCGAGTACTACGCCGGGAACCCGGACCCGCAGGGCGCCTGACGCCGTCGTGTGTTACACGGGCGCGCACCGGAATCTTGCATATTTCCCCGGCACCCTGTGAACTGCATCATCACACGCGCATTCTTGGTAGCGTGAGTTCCGATTCAGCGTGACGACGGGGTCGCGGAAGTCATCCAGCAAGGAGATTCCCATGCCCCACGCACCTGGCAGCGCCCTGCGCGAGGACCCCGCGCACACCCGCGCCGCCGCCTCCCACGAGATCCCCGACGCGATGCGCCAGGACGTCGGCCTGCTCGGCGGGCTGCTCGGCCGCGTCCTCACCGAGTACGGGTCCGAGGGCCTGCTCGACGACGTCGAGAAGCTGCGCTCCCTGTCCATCGAGGCCGTCGGCGACGGCTCCGGCGCGACCCTCGCCGCGGCGGAGGAGCTCGTCGCCTCGTTCTCCGCCGACCGCGCCAAGGAGGTCGCCCGCGCGTTCACGTGCTACTTCCTGCTTTCCAACCTGGCCGAGGAGCAGCACCGCATCCGCACCCTGCGCGCCCGTGACGGGTCCGTCCCGCTGGGCGAGCAGAAGCCGGCCGACTCGGTCGCCGCCGCGTTCAACCACCTGGCCGGCGAGGTCGGCGAGGAGGAGGCGTCGCGCCGGCTGTCCGAGCTGCGCTTCCACCCGGTGCTGACCGCGCACCCGACCGAGGCCCGCCGCAACGCGATCGCGTCCTCCGTCCGCCGCCTGGGCGACCTGCTGGACGAGCGCGACGACCCGCGCATGGGGGCCGGGACGCTGGCCAAGAACGAGCGCGGCATGCTCGAGGAGATCGACAACATGTGGCGGACCGCGCAGCTGCGCGTCTCCGCCCCCTCGCCCCTGGACGAGGTCCGCACGGCGCTGAGCGTGTTCGACTCCTCGTTCTCCAAGGTGTTCGTGGAGGCCTACCGCCGCATGGACGACTGGCTGCAGGGCGAGGACCGCGGCGCCAAGGCGCCGAAGGCCCCGGCCTTCATCCGCATGGGCTCCTGGATCGGCGGCGACCGCGACGGCAACCCGAACGTGACCGCCTCGGTGACCCGTGCCGCCGTCGGGCAGGCCGCGGACCGCGTCCTGACCGAGCTGGAGACCCGTTCCCGCAGCGTCGGCCTCGCCCTGACGCTCGACGACCGCTTCGCCGCACCGGATGCCGCGCTCGAGGCCCTGTGGTCGCGGCAGCGCCAGCTCTCCGAGGAGCTGACCGAGCAGGCCGCCCGGCACTCGCCGCGCGAGCCGCACCGCCAGGTGCTGCTGGCGATCTCCGGGCGCATCGCCGCGACCCGGACCCGCGACGCCGACCTGGCCTACGGGGAACCGGAGGAGCTGATCGCCGACCTGCGGATCGTGCAGGATTCGCTCGTGGCCGCCGGCGCCAAGCGCGCCGCCTACGGCGACCTGCAGGACCTCATCTGGCAGGTCCAGACGTTCGGCTTCCACCTCGCCGAGCTCGAGGTCCGCCAGCACTCCAAGGTGCACGCGCAGACGCTGAAGTGGCTGGACGAACCGGCGTCCGTCGAGAAGATGGCCGTGCCGGGCGAGGAGGTCATCGAGACGTTCCGCGCGATCGCCTCGGTCCAGCAGCGCTACGGGATGTCGGCCGCGCGCCGCTACATCGTCTCCTTCACGCAGTCCGCGCAGAACCTCGCGGACGTCTACGAGCTCGCCGAGCGCGCGCTCGGCGGGCCGGAGAACGCGCCGGTCATCGACGTCGTCCCCCTGTTCGAAACCTACGAGGACCTGCAGAACGCCCCGCGCATCCTCGCCGAGTCGCTGGAGCACCCGACCGTGCAGCGCCGCCTGGCGGAGACCGGCCGCCGCATGGAGGTCATGCTCGGCTACTCCGACTCGGCGAAGGACGTCGGCCCGGTGGCCGCAACGCTCGCGCTCTACGAGGCCCAGGAGAAGATCTCCGCGTGGGCGCAGGAGAACGACATCCTCCTGACGCAGTTCCACGGCCGCGGCGGCGCCCTGGGCCGCGGCGGCGGGCCCGCCAACCGTGCGATCCTGGCGCAGCCGCCGCACTCGGTGGACCTGCGCTTCAAGGTCACGGAGCAGGGCGAGGTCATCTCCGCCCGCTACGGCAACCCGGAGATCGGGCTGCGGCACATCGAGCAGGTCGCCGCGGCGACGCTCATGGCCTCCGCGCCGTCGGTGGAGCAGCGCAACGCGGCCGCGGCCGAGCGGTTCGCCCCGCTGGCGGAGCAGATGGACGCCGTCTCGCGCGAGCGGTTCGACGGGCTCGTCGGGGCCGACGGGTTCGCCCCGTGGTTCGCGCAGGTCACCCCGCAGGACGAGGTCGGCCTGCTGGCCCTCGGCTCCCGCCCCGCCAAGCGCGGCCTCTCGGTCGAGTCGCTCGAGGACCTGCGCGCCATCCCGTGGAACTTCGCGTGGGGGCAGGCGCGCATCAACCTCACCGGCTGGTACGGCCTCGGCTCGGCGCTGGAGGCCGTGGGCGACCTGGAGACGCTGCGCGCCGCGTACGCCGACTGGCCGCTCTTCCGCGCGCTGATCGACAACATCGAGATGTCGCTGGCCAAGACGGACCGCCGCATCGCCGAGCGCTACCTGGCCCTCGGCGACCGCGACGACCTGGCCGGCCTCGTCCTCGAGGAGCTCGACCTGACCAGCAAGTGGGTCCTGGCCATCACGGGCCAGGAGCGACTGCTCGAGGGCCGCCGCGTCCTCGGCCGCGCGGTCCAGCTGCGCAACCCGTACGTCGACGCCCTGTCGCTGCTGCAGTTGCGCGCCCTGCGTGCGCTGCGTTCCGACGAGGAGCTCGACGACGCGGCCCTCGCCGACCAGCGCAACCTGCTGCTCATCACGCTCAAGGGCGTGGCGGCCGGCCTGCAGAACACCGGATAAGGCTCGCCCACCCCGCACGACGGCGCGGCGCCAGCACACTGTGTGCTGGTGCCGCGCCGTTTCCGTAGTCGCGTGCGGCCACACCGTGAGGCCCGCGCCCGGGGTCGGCCCGCGACGCCGAATGGGCTAGCCTCGACGCCATGGCGATGCATGATGACGAGCTACTTCTGGACGATGCTCTCGCCCGCCGCTTGATCATTGACCAGTTCCCTGCGTGGCGCGAGGAACGCATCCACCGCGTTGGGACCAACGGCACCGTCAACGCCATCTTTAGAATCGGTTCCGGCCTCGCGGCACGCTTTCCGCTCCAGCCGGCCGGAGCCTCGGATCTGGGCGCCAGCTTGGCTCGCGAAGCCGCCGCACTCCGCGAACTTGCCGTTCACTGCCCCGTCGCCTCACCGGCACCCGTTGCCGTGGGCCGGCCCGGTCGCGGCTACCCGCAGCCCTGGTCGGTGCAGACGTGGATCCCCGGGGACGTCGCGACGCCCACCGCCTCTGAGGATTCCGGAACGTTCGCCCGTGACCTCGTTGACCTCATCCGCTCGTTTCGCGCCGCCGATACGAAGGGCCGTCGGTTTGCAGGCACCGGCCGCGGAGGTGAATTGACGGACGCCGATGCGTGGATGGATGTGTGCTTCCGGCGCAGCGGAGGGTTGCTGCCAGTCGATCGGCTTCGCGTGCTCTGGGAGGTGTTTCGGGCCTTGCCGCCTGCCGGACCGGACGTGATGACGCACGGCGATCTCATCCCCGGCAATCTGCTCGTCGCAGAGAACCGGCTCATCGGCGTCCTGGACGGCGGCGGTTTCGCCGCGGCCGATCCGTCCCTCGACCTGGTCGCAGCGTGGCACCATCTCGACGCCGAGCGGCGCGAGATCGTCCGCCAGGAGTTGGGCTGCACCGCGATCGATTGGAGGCGCGGGGCCGCGTGGGCGTTCGTGCAGGCGATGGGCTTGGTCTGGTACTACCGGACGACGAATCCCACGATGAGCAAGCTCGGCCGATCCACGCTGTCGCGCATCCTCGACGACCCGGGCTGCCGCACCTGAAGTCCTGCGACCGCCAGTAGCAGCCGGCGCGGCGACTCAGGCGGCGTAGGTCGGCTCGCGGCGCTTGAACCAGGCGATGACGGCGGTGGTGACGGGCACGAAGAGCACCTCGACCGCCGTCTTGTAGAGGAACCCGACGACCACGTAGTTGGCGAACGTCGGGGCGTCGGAGATGCCGATGACCGGCGCGGCGATCGAGCAGAAGATGAGGGTGTCCGCGAACTCGCCGACGCCGGTGGAGCCGAGCAGCCGCCCGACGAGCGCCTTCTCGCCGAAGCGGGCCTTCATGCGGACGAGCACGTACGAGTTCAGCAGCTGCCCGACCGCGAAGCCGAGCAGCGAGGCGGCGACGATCTGCCACACCGGACCCAGGGTCGCGGCCAGCGCCTCCTGCCCCTCGTACCACTCGGCACCGGGCAGGATGATGATGACCCAGAAGCACAGCGTCGCGAAGACCGAGAGCCCGAACGTCGTGATGATGGCGCGGCGGGCGGCCTTGAACCCGTAGACCTCCGAGACGACGTCGCCGAGGATGTAGGCCAGCGGGAACAGGAAGAACCCGCCGTCGGTGACGATCGGGCCGAACGTCACGCCCTTGGTGGCGCCGATGTTGGAGAGCACCACGACGATCGCCATGAGCGCCAGGACGCTGGAGAAGTAGGGGCTGCCGGTGGCCGCGAAGGCCGCGCTCCTGGCGCGCGCGCCCGTCGTCGGGGCAGAGGTGGGTTCGGGATCAGCTGTAGCCATGGGGTCTCGATTCGTCGAAAAGTGGTTCGCCTGGCCGCCGGAGTCCTCCCGGTCGCGGCCGGCTGTATTAGCACTTGCCCTCCGATTCTCCCACGAGGCGCCCCTCCGCGCCGCCGGCGGGCCGAATGTGCTCAATTTTTTGAACATGTTCAAAAAGAAGTAGACTGGCCTGGTTCCCAGTGATTCCAAGGGGTGAGACCGTGCAGCAGGGACCCAAGTCGGCCCGCACCCGCGCCCGCTTGAAAAGTACAGCCTTCAAGCTTTTTCGTGAAGACGGGTTTTCCAATACCACTTTGCGAGCCATCGCCTCCGAAAGCGGTCTCTCCCTCGGCAGCGCGTACTACTACGTCGAGTCCAAAGACGACCTCGCCCGCGAGCTCTTCGACGAGCTCGTCTCCGAACTCCGCGCCGGCCTCGCCTCCGCGCTGGCCGAGGGGAACACGCTCGAGCACAACCTGCGCACCCTCTGGGACGGCCTGCTCGACGCCGTCGAGCCGTACCCCGACTGCGGCGTCGCCTTCCTGCGCTCCCGCCCCACCCTGCCGCCGGACGGCGGCGCCGCCATCGAGTCCGCGATCGACTCCGCCCGCCCGCAGGCACCGCTCCCGATCCGGCAGGACCTGCCGAAACTGGTCGGTCTGGTCACGCACGCGATCCTCGCGTTCTGGGCGTCCGACACGTCGCCGGGCAAGCGCCGGTCCCGCCTGCTCGTCCGCCGCGCCGCGCCGCTGACCTCGCGGGTCGCGGTCCTCTCCCGCCTGCCCGTGGTCCGCACCCTCCTGGACGAGCTGCTGGGCCTCGTCCGCGCGGTCGCACCCCGGCACGCCGGGTCCTAAAATGGTGGGCATGACTTCCACCGAATACGCACCAGCCCCCGCCATCACGCTCACGATCGCCGGATCCGAGGCGACCGGCGGCGCGGGCGCGCAGGCCGATCTGAAGACGTTCCAGCAGCTCGGCACCTACGGCATCGTGGCGCTGACCTGCATCGTCTCGTTCGACCCGAAGGACAGCTGGAACCACCGGTTCGTGCCGGTGGAGGCGGGTGTCATCGCCGACCAGCTCGAGGCCGCGCAGACCTGCTACGCGGACGCGCTCGACACCGTCAAGCTCGGCATGATGGGCTCGCCGACCACGATCGACACCGTCGCGACCGCCCTCAGGAGCCAGGCGTGGAGGAACGTGGTCCTGGACCCCGTGCTGATCTGCAAGGGCCAGGAGCCGGGCCACGCGCTCGACACCGACCAGGCGCTGACGGCCAACCTGCTGCCCCTGGCGACCTTCGTGACGCCGAACCACTTCGAGGCCGAGCAGCTCTCCGGGATCTCCATCACGGACGAGGCCTCGTTGATCGAGGCCGCCCAGCGGATCCACGAGGCCTCCGGCGCGGCCGTGCTCGCGAAGGGCGGCGTCCGCCTGAGCGGCGCCGACGCGATCGACGTGTTCTACGACGGCGAGACCCTGGAGGTCCTGCGCGAGGAGAAGATCGGCGAGGTCGCCGTCTCCGGCGCGGGCTGCTCCCTCGCCGCCGCCGTCACCGCGGAGCTGGCCAAGGGCGCGACCCCGCTCGAGGCCGCGCGGACGGCGAAGGCGTTCGTCACCCGCGGCATCCGCAACCGCGTCGCCTCGGCCGCCCCGTTCGACGCCCTCTGGCAGGGCTGACGGCGCCCGCGGCCCTCCCCGCACGCGGTGGTGAAGGACAACGCCCCGCCGGAATTATTTAACAACTCCTTGACAAGTCGGCCAGCTCACCTAGGCTGACTCAGTGAGACGCACATCACTCTGCGTCCGGCTACCGAATCCAAGGAGCACCCATGAGCAACTCGCATCGATACCGGCTGTCCCGGGCCGTCGTCGCGACGTCCGCCGGTCTGGCCCTCGCCGCGACCGCGGCGCTGCCGGCGGCGGCGACGACGTCGTCCGAACCGCTGGCGGAGGCCTTCAGCGGCACCTCGCTGTCGGGCACGGACCTGAAGGTCTCGCCGTCGCTGGCGTCGGCCGACGGAGAGGTCTCCGTCTACGTGCAGTTCGCGGGCGACGGCGCCTACGAGCAGACCCAGCCCGAGTCCGTGACCAAGGGCAACGGCAAGCCCGTCAAGGCGAAGGACAAGGTCAAGAAGGTCCGCAAGGACATCGAGGCCAAGGGCCGGTCCGCGGCCGCGCAGGCCGCCGCCGACGTCATCTACACGACGACGAACACGCTGCCCGGCGTGGCCCTGCGCGGCAATGCGAAGAAGCTCCGCACGCTCGCCGACCGCGACGACGTCGTCAAGGTCAGCGCCATCTCCCCGAAGAAGCCGTCGAACTCGGGCGCCGTCGTCGACACGCGCGCGCTCAACGCCTGGCAGGACCTCGGCCAGACGGGCGAGGGCGTGAAGATCGCCGTCCTCGACACCGGCGTCGACTACACCCACGCGGGCTTCGGCGGTCCCGGCACGCGCGAGGCCTACGACGCCGCCCAGGCCTCCACCGAGCTGCCCGCGGCCGACTCCGGCCTGCTCGATGCCGAGAAGTTCATCGGCGGCTGGGACCTCACCGGCGACGACTACAACGCCGACCCGAGCGCCGACACCTACCAGCCGGTCCCGAACCCGGACCCCAACCCGCTCGACTGCGCCACGGCCGGCCACGGCTCGCACGTCGCGGGCTCCGCCGCCGCGTACGGCGTGAACGCGGACGGCAGCACGTTCGACGGCGACTACTCGTCGCTGACCGCGGCGCAGGTCGCCGAGATGAAGGTCGGTCCGGGCTCGGCGCCGCTGGCGGAGGTCATCGGCATCCGCGTCTTCGGCTGCGCCGGCTCCTCCGCCGTCGTCGGCCAGGCCCTGGACTACGTGCTCGACCCCAACGGCGACGGCGACTTCTCCGACCGCGCCGACGTGGTCAACATGTCGCTCGGCTCCGACCACTCCCCCGTCGACGACCCGGAGAACGACATCGTCGACTCGCTCAGCGAGCTCGGCATCCTCTCCGTGGTCGCCTCCGGCAACGCCTCCGACGTGACCAACGTGGGCGGCTCGCCGGGCAACGCGGCGTCCGCGCTGACGGTCGCCAACTCCGTGGGCTCGACCGTCACCCTCGACGGCGCCGAGATCCTCGCCCCGGCCGCATCGGCGGGCCGCGCGGCCGGACAGTACTCGGTCAACTTCGACTACTCCGCGGCCTCCGCCGAGCAGCTGACGGGCACCGTCACGATGGCCCCGGCCGACAACAGGTTCGGCTGCGACGCGTGGCCGGACGGCACGGACCTCGGCGGCAGCTGGGTCTGGATCCAGTGGGAGGAGGACGGCTCCTTCCCGTGCGGCTCGGCCACCCGCTTCGACAACATCGAGGCGGCCGGCGGCGCCGGCGTCGTCCTCGACTCCCCGCGGCTGGTCTTCTCCTCGGGCATTGCCGGGAACGCGACGATCCCGGGCATCCAGCTCAACAAGACCCACTCCGATGCCCTGCGGGCCGACGCAGAGGCCGGGACCCTCGAGGTCCAGCTGTCCCAGGATCTGATCGGCTCCACCAAGGCCGCCTCCGGCGCACTCGATACGCTCAACCCCAGCTCGTCCCGCGGGGTGCACGGATCGGACGGCATCGTGAAGCCGGACGTCGCCGCGCCGGGCACGCTGATCGGCTCGGTCGGCGTCGCCGCGGGCGACGGCGCGGCCGTCATGTCGGGCACGTCGATGGCGACCCCGCACGTCGCGGGCCTGGCCGCCCTGGTCTACGGCTCGGGCGACTTCACGTCCAACGAGGTGAAGTCCCGCCTGATGAACACCGCAACGGCGGACGTCATCGCCGGCAACGGCGAGGTCTTCGGCCCCAACCGGGTCGGCTCCGGCCGGGTCCTCGGCGACGCCGCCCTCCAGACCCCGGCCATCGCCTACGCCACCGAGGCCCCCGAGGCGACCAGCCTGGTCTTCGGCGTGATCGAGCTGGGCACGGAGACCTACACGGCCACGAAGTCGGTCACGGTCGAGAACCAGTCCGACGCCGACGCCACCTACGCAGTCTCCTACGCGCCGTCGTCGGAGATCCCCGGCGCGACCTACACGCTGAGCACGGACGAGGTCTCGGTCCCGGCCGGCGGCACCGCCGAGTTCGAGGTCACGCTGACCGTCGATCCGGCCCAGTTCGCGAAGACCATGGACCCGACGCTCGACTCGGCCCAGTCCGGTCTGGCGCGGCAGTGGATCGCCGACGCGACCGGCCGCATCGAGCTGGCGAGCCCCGAGGCCCCGACCCTGCGCGTGCCCGTCCAGGCCGCGCCGAAGCCGGTGGCCGACATGGCCGCGGGCAAGAAGGCCAAGGTGCGCGACGGCGAGACGACGATCCCGCTCAGCGGGCGCGGCGTGGACGCCGGCGAGGGCGCGCAGAACATCACTTCGCTGGTCTCGGCCTTCGAGCTCGGCGCCACCTCGGACGTCCTCGCCGACACGACGGCGGCCGGCGTCGCCGAGATGGATCTCGCCTACGTCGGCGCCAACTCCGATGCCGCCGCCGTCGGCGCCGCCGACGGGCTGCTGAACTTCGGCATCGCGACCCACGAGGACTGGGCGCACCTGGCCGGGGGCACGGAGATCGAGGTCCAGATCGACGTCGACAACGACGGCGCCGCCGACTTCGCGACCTACACGACCCGGTTCGACGGCGTCGACCTGGACATCGCCTCGACCGTGGACGTGTCCACGGGCGAGAGCGTGGACGCCTGGGCCGTGAACGTGGTCATGGGCGACACGGACTCCAACCTGTTCGACTCGAACGTCGCCACGCTGCCGGTCTCGCTGGCGGCACTCGGCATCGAGGGCGACGCGGAGATCTCCTACCGCGTCGCGACGTACAGCTACTACAACACGGACGACTCCGGGAACATCATCCCCGTCGACACCACCGAGTGGATCGGCTACAACCCCGTGAACCCGGACGTCTCGTTCGCCGGCGAGGGCGACGGACTGCTCTTCGCCGACCTTCCGGGCACGGCCCTCCAGGCCGAGGTGGCCACCGAGGGCGCCGGCAAGAAGGGCAGCGGCAAGCAGAAGCCCAGCGGTTCGGCGCTGCTGCTGCACCACCACAACGCGTCGGGCGACCGCGCCGAGGTGGTCGAGTTCAAGTAGTCCGCACCGCGTGAGCAGCGCCGGCCGGGTCCCTTCGGGGGCCCGGCCGGCGCTGTTTCCGGCTGCGCCCCCGTCGCCTGACAATTAGGAGCCCGAGTAGTCGATCGCCCCCGACGTCGCATAGTGTCGTTGGGCGGACGATCGTACAGCAGGGGGGATCTTGATGGGCCGGATGGTCGCGTGGTTTCGAACGGCAGCCGGCCCGTGGACGGCGGTGGGGCTTGCTGCGGCCGTCGCGGCGCTGTTGATGATCACCCCCGTGCACGGGTTGGACTTCACGGTCTACCGCGAGGGCGCCTCCGTGCTGTTCGCCGCGGACGGCGAGCGCTCCCTGTACGACCCGGTGCCGCACGACGTCGGCACGCGCGGCCTCCCGTTCACGTATCCCCCGTTCGCGGCACTCGTCTTCCTGCCCTTCGCATACCTGCCGATTCCCCTGGGGCTCGGGCTGCTCACGGCGACGTCGATTCTCTGCCTGCTGGGAACGGCCGTGGTCGCGGTCGACTACCTGGCCCGGTCCGGCGTCCTCGGGCGCGGCGCGGCGGGGCACGGCGCCGCGCTGGTCCTGGCGACCGTGCTCATCGGGTTCTCCGCGCCGTGGCGGGACAGCCTGGACTTCGGCCAGGTCAACGCCATGATCATGGCCCTGGTGGTCGCCGACCTGATGCGGCCGGCGGGCCGGATCCCGCGCGGCATCCTCATCGGGATCGCGGCCGGCATCAAGCTCACGCCCCTGGCCTTCGGCCTGATCTTCCTGGCCCGGCGCGACTGGCGCGCCATCCTCGCGACCGGGGCGGGCTTCGCCGGAACCGCCGCCCTCGGCTGGACCGTCGCCGCCGAGGAATCCCGAACGTTCTGGTCGGGCCTGCTCGGCGCCTCCGAGCGCGTCGGCGATCCGTCGATCATGTACAACATGTCCCTGAACAGCTTGACCATGCATCTCGGCCTTGAAGGCGCTGATCAGCGCGCGGCCTGGGCGCTGGCCTGCCTGGCCGTGATCGGCGTCGGGTACCTCGCCATCCGGGCCGCCGACGGCCGCGGCGACACAGTGGCTGCCATCGCGGCCAACGGGATCGTGATGGTCGCGATCTCGCCGGTCTCGTGGTTCCACCACTGGGTGTGGGCGGCGCTCATCATCCCGGTCGCGTGGGTCGCGGCCCGCCGCTGCCATGGAGCGCGCCGGTTCCGGGTCGGCCTGCTCGCCGCGGCCCTGTATCCGGCGTTCCTGCTCTCCTCGTTCGCCCTGACCATCCTGCTCACCGGGGAGATCCGGGGGCACGGCCCGGTGGCCTGGGAACTGCTCTCGAGCCTGGGCCTGCTCCTGTCGCTCATCGTCTTGGGCGTGCTGGCCTTCGGCGAACGCGGAACATCGCCGGCGGCTGCTGGTCTCGAGCCCGTCGACCGGCAGGCGGCGCCCTCCGGCTCCGTCAGGCGCTGACGACCGGCAGGTCCTTCCACTCGGTCGTGTACTTCGGCGACGAGTACTGCCGCTTCATGGACCACTCGGCCGGGGCCTGCACCCCGCCGGAGCCCAGCCCGATCGCGCCCTTGCCGAACCGCGTCTTCACCTCGCCCAGCAGCGATCCGAGGTTCGCCGCCGGCCCGGCCCCGCGCCCGTCCGCCGGGCCGCCGTCGTCGTGCTGGGCCGCGAACAGGTCGAGCTCGCCCTGGCGGGCCGCGCCCGCCCGGGTGAGCCCGGAGAGCACGACGCCGGCGCGCGCGTACCGCGCGCCCGGCACCAGGCGCGCCTCGAGCGCGGCGACGGCGGTGCGGACGATCGCGATGGGGTCGTCGGTGGGCGCCGGCAGCGGGACGGAGACGGACGGGTTGGAGGCCTCGCCGGCGGCGAAGCGGCTGGTGCCGGCGAACGCGGTGACGACCTCGGCCTGCAGCCCGCGGGCGCTCAGGCGCGAGGCGGCCGACTGGGCGTAGACCGTCATGACGTCGGCCATCGCGGCCGCGGTGTCGACGGGCGTGGAGAACGAGCGGGAGAACATGATCTGGTGGGCGTCGGCGCGCTCGTCGATCGGCGGGATGCAGGCGGTGCCGCGCAGCTCGAGGACCGTGCGCTGCAGGTTCACCGAGAACTTCTTGCGGATGCGCGCCGGGTCGGCGGCGGCGAGGTCGGCGATGGTCTGGATCCCCTGCCCCGCGAGCTTGTCGCCGGTGCGCGCGCCGACGCCCCAGAGCTCCGTGGCCGGCAGACGCGCGGCGAGGCGCTCGAGCTCCGCGGGCGGCATGGAACCCAGCGAGCAGACGCCGGCGAGGTGGTCGTTGCGCTTGGCGATGTGGTTCGCGAACTTCGCCAGCGTCTTGGACGGCGCCACGCCGACGCAGACCGGCACGCCCACGAGCCGGCGCACGGCCGCGCGAACGGCGCGGGCCGTCCCGGCGAGCGCTGCCTCGTCGGCGGCGGGCAGGCCCAGGAACGACTCGTCGATCGAGTAGACCTCCTGCCACGCCCCGAACCGGCCGATCACCTCCATCACCCGCGCGGACATGTCCCCGTAGAGCTCGTAGTTGCTGGACCGGGCCACCAGGTTCATCCGCTCGGCCTGCGGGGCGAGCTGGAACCACGGCGTGCCCGTCTTGATGCCGAGCTCCTTGGCCTCGGAGCTGCGCGCGACGACGCAGCCGTCGTTGTTGGAGAGCACGACGACGGGGCGGTCCGCCAGCCGCGGATCGAACACGCGCTCGCACGAGACGTAGAAGTTGTTGACGTCGACCAGCGCGAACCGGTGCCCTGTCGCCGCCTCGGTTCCGATGCTCACAGCCGGTGCAGGCTTCTGGTGGCCACGCCCCACACGTCCAGCTCGCCGTCGATGCGGGTGCGGACCGGCGGGTTCGGCGGCAGCGGCTCGGTCTGCAGGACGGGGCCGGCCTCCTCGAGCCGGAGCCGGCGGACCATCAGCTCGCCGTCGAGGACGGCGACCACGACGTTGCCGTCGCGCGGCGTGCGCGCCCGCTCGACGATGAGCTCGTCCCCGTCGGCCGCGCCGGCGCCGGCCATCGAGTGGCCGGACACGCGCATCACGAAGGTGCTGGTCCGGTCCGGGATGAGATGCCGGTTGAGGTCGATGCCGCCGTCGTAGTAGTCGCCGGCGGGCGACGCGAACCCGGTGGCCGGGCGCGGGCGGACGACCCCGGACGTCTCCGCGCCGTCGGTCGAGT
The DNA here is from genome assembly GCF_014651715.1 of Zhihengliuella salsuginis. GTDB lineage: Bacteria > Actinomycetota > Actinomycetes > Actinomycetales > Micrococcaceae > Zhihengliuella > Zhihengliuella salsuginis. The sequence goes on along the minus strand of NZ_BMXK01000001.1, from coordinate 401,508 downwards.
CAGCCATCAGCCCACCTCCCGGATCCGAACATACTTTCGAGGCAAGTCTAGCCCCCACCGGATGCCCGGCGGCGACTCGGGGGATAAAATGTGAGGACTCGTCGACACCCCGTCAGGAGGGCGCACGTGAACGACACGACGCCGGACCCCGAGCAGAACAGCCCGCACGCTCCCCGGAACCCCTACGGCCCGTCCGCTCCGCGCCCCGAGCAGCCGCATCCTGACTACACGTACCCGGGCCCCGGGCAGCCGGTGCCCGGCGGGTCGACGTGGCCGCCTCCCGGCGCACCGCTCCCGGGGCCGCCGAGGGCGGCCGGCCTGACCATCGCGGCGCTGGTCCTGGGCATCGCGGCGGTGTGCCTGGCCCTCGTCCCGTTCGTCCACTTCGCGGCGTTCCCCGTCGCGCTGGCGGCGGTCGTGGTCGCCGGAATCGCGATGGCCCGGAAGCTCCACAGCAGGGCCCTCGCCATCGCGGGCCTCGCGACGGGCATCGCGGCCCTGCTCTTCGCCGCGCTGTGGACCCTCGCGTTCGCGGCCGCGTTCTCCGCGTTCGAGGAGTTCGACGACGACTTCGGCGCACCGGACCGGTGGAACGGGCAGGGCGCGCCGGAGACCTACACCTTCGAAGCCTTCGCCGAGGTCCAGGCCGAGGTCGAGCTCTACACCGGCCTGGACGGGGACGCCTACCGGACGGAGGAGATCGAGGCGGGCGAGACCTTCTCGGTGAGCGTCCGAGCCGACGACCATGCCGGGAGCATCACCGTGACCCCCGACGGCGGCGACGAAGGGGTGATCTCCTGCCGCATCCTCGACTCAGACGGCCGCGTGGTCTCCGAGGACAAGACGGATGCCTCCATGCTCTGGGCCGTCTGCTGGCCCGCCGAGGCAGAAGACCACGTCGACATCCACACCGACGAGAACAGGCGGCTCGACGCCTGACGCGACGTCCGCGGAGCCGGCCGTCCGGCTACCGCCCGCCGGGCGCCTTCAGTGCGGCGAGGCGCGCCTCGACCCTGCTCACCAGCGCTTCGGCGGCGTCGTCGACCATCCGCTCGGAGTCGACGTCCTCGTCGCCGTAGGCCATCAGGAAGACCCCGTCCATCATGGCGACGCCGAACCGGGCGGTCTCCTCCGCGACGCGTTCGGCCGCGTCCGCACCCTCGCTCGCGTAGGCGTACGCGATCCACGCCTTCATGTAGGCGATGCTCTTGCGCAGCCCGGCGTCGGCGATGCCGGAGAATTTCGCGGCGAGGGGGCCGCTGCGGCCCAGCCGGAAGCGCAGCTGCAGCTGCAGGAACTGGCCGTTGCGAGATTCCTCCAACAGCCAGGCGCCGGTCGAGCGGACGAAGCAGCGCAGCTTCTCGGCGGGCGCCTCGTCCTCGTCGCCGGGATCCGGGAAGGAGGAGAAGAAGTCGTCCGCGCCCCGCTCCATGACGGCCGCCAGCACGCCCTCCTTGGAGCCGAAGTGCCAGTAGATCGAGCTGGACGGCAGTCCGGTCTCGCGGCTCAGGGCGGACATCGACGTGCCGTCGTAGCCCCGCTCCGACATGAGCCGCGATGCGACGTCCAGGATGTTCTGCCGTGAGACCTCGCCCAGCTCGCGGCGTCGGGCATGCATCGGCAGCGGGGGTTTCTCCATGGCTAAAGAATACATCTCTTTCAGATCCGGCTGCCGATGGCCTAACCCCGGCGTTCGCGCGGTTCCACCTCGTGCTCGGAGAGTGTCCCGCGCTCCGTCGCGGTCAGTTCACGCGCGGTCACGCGGTCCTCCGCCAGTGGCACGACGACGGTGCTGCCGTCGAACACCGTCGTGCCGCCCTGCACCCCGACGTGGCGGATCGTGAACGACTTCGCGCCGATGCGCTCGACGCCGACGCGCACCACCATCTCGGGCACGTACTCGCCCTGGGCCAGGTAGTCGACGGTGAGCGAGGCGACGACGGCGCCCCCTCCGCCGCGGAACGTGTCCAGTCCCGACAGGCGCCGCATCCAGCGCACCCGCGACTCCTCCATGAGGGTGACGATGCGGGCGTTGTTGAGGTGCCCGTTGGCGTCCTGGTCGGACCAGCGCAGGGCGAGGGGGACGTCGGTGAAGGCCATGGCGGCATCCTATGCGGTTCCAGGGCCGCGTTGCCTTCGATTCGGGCGACGCGCGGCGAGTTGTCCCGCCAGAAACGAAGGCGGCCCGCGGCGTGGATGCCGCGGGCCGCCCGATCGGCCCCGTGCGGGCCGGTGCCTGACGTCAGTAGTTGATGACCTGCGGCGCGCCGAGGTGCTTCAGGCCCTCGACGCCGAACTCGAGACCGAAGCCGGACTGCTTCATCCCGCCGAACGGCATGCGCGGGTCCACGGCCCCGTGCTTGTTGATCCAGACCGTGCCGGCCTGGACGCGGGCGGCCACCTCGACGGCGCGGTCGCGGTCGGCGCTCCACACGGAACCGCCGAGCCCGACGTCGAGGCCGTTCGCCTGCTCGATCACGGCGTCCAGGTCCGAGTACTTGACGATCGGCAGCGCCGGGCCGAACTGCTCCTCGGCGACCAGCGGGTTGTCGTTGTCGATGTCCGCCACGAGGGTCGTCGGGTAGAAGTAGCCGGGCGCCGATTCGTCGGGATCGCCGCCGATCAGCACGCGGGCGCCGGAGTCCTTCGCGTTCTGGACCAGACCCGCGACGATGTCGTACTGGCTCTTGTTCTGCAGCGGGCCCAGCACGTTGTTCTCGTCGAGGCCCACGCCCATGGGCACGTTGCGGGCCACCTCGGTGAGCGCCGCGCAGACGTCGTCGTACACGTCCTCGTGGACGTAGAGGCGCTTGAGCGCCGCGCAGGTCTGGCCGGTGTTGATGAACGCGCCCCAGAACAGGTCCTCGGCGATCGCCTGCGCGTCGACGTCGGGCAGGACGATGCCGGCGTCGTTGCCGCCGAGCTCCATGGTCAGGCGCTTGACGGTACCCGCGGAGGACTCGATGATCGCCTTGCCCGTCGCGGTGGAGCCGGTGAACATGATCTTGCCGATGTCGGCGTGGCTCGTCAGCGCGGCGCCGACCTCCCGCCCGCCGGCGACAACGTGCAGCAGATCCGCCGGGAGCGCCGTGTTCATGACGTGCGCCAGCGCGAGGACGGACAGGGGCGTGTATTCGCTGGGCTTGAGGACGATCGTGTTGCCCATGCGCAGCGCGGGGGCGATCTGCCAGACGGAGATCATCATGGGCCAGTTCCACGGTCCCACCGCGCCGACGACCCCGATGGGGCGGTAGTGCAGCTCGGCGCGGCCGGAATCGTCGTCGAACAGGACCTCGGGCTCGAGTTCGAAGGCCGCGGTGGCCCGCAGCCAGGCGACGCAGGCCCCTACCTCGAAGCGGGCGTTCGGGCCGTTGAGCGGCTTGCCCTGCTCGCGGGAGAGCAGCTCGGCGAGCGCCTCGGCGTTGGCCTCGATGGCGTCCGCGGCGGCATTCATGGCCGCGCTGCGCTCGGCGTGGCCGCGGGCGCCCCACGCCGGCTGGGCGGCGCGCGCGGCGGCGATCGCCGCCTCCAGGTCCGCGGCAGTGGCCTCCGGGGCGCGTCCGACGACGGCCCCGGTGGCCGGGTCGAGGATCTCGCGGCCGCCGGTGGCCGGCTGGACGGCATCCAGCAGGTCGGCGGCCGTGGCGAACGTTGCGGTCTCTGCGGTCATGACAACTCCTTGGTCGGGTGTGGCGTGCACTGCATTCATCGTGTCGAAGTTCGGCGGGGATTGCTTGTCGTGGAGCGCCCGGATGTTGCCTCTGGACGCGTGCGGCGCGGTCAGTCGACGGGCGCCCCCGCGCCGATGCCGGCGTAGACGTCGGGCCGGCGGGCGCGCAGGCTCCGGCCCCAGAGGGAGGCGGCGATGCCGGGCACGATCACGACGGCCGGCAGCAGCCAGGCGAGGACCCCGGCCTCCTCGAGGCCGATCAGCACGCCGAAGTTGGCGATGATCAGGCCGAAGAGGACCAGCAGGGCGCCGCCGGCCAGCAGCGGGGCGATCGAGGCGACCCAGGCGTTCTCGGTGTGCTCCCGGCGGCGGAAGAACCCGAACACGGCGAAGGAGGTCAGCAGCATGAGCAGCACGAGCCCGAACGCGCCGGTGTTCGTCAGCCACGTGAACAGGGTCAGGACCGGGAAGAGCTCCCCGGTCGCGTGGCCAGCGCCGGCGATCGCGAAGATCACGAGCACCACCAGGGCGAACACCGACTGGACGAGCGAGCCGGCCACGGGCGCCTGCGCGCGGTTGGTCGCGGCGAGGGCGCGCGGCAGGGCGCCCTCGCGCCCCATCGCGAAGATGTAGCGGGCGATCACGTTGTGGAAGGCGATGAGCGCGGCGAGCACGCTGGTGATGAAGAGCAGGTTGCCGAGGACGATGAACCAGCCGGCGACGCGCCCCTCGAGGAAGACGAACATCAGGTCCGGGCCGAATTCCACGGAGCGGGCCACGACCTGCGAGTCGCCCTCGCCCACGGCCATGGCCCAGGCGGAGAACGCGTAGAAGAGGGAGATGATCACGATCGCGATGAGGGTGGCGCGGCGGGCCGTGTTCTTCGGGTCCTTGACCTCCTCGTTGTAGATCGCGCCCGACTCGAAGCCCATGAAGGCGGCGATGCTGAAGACGAGGGCGGCGCCCACGCCGGCGGCGAAGAGGGAGCCCGGCTCGAGGGAGCCGAAGGTGACGCCCTCCGGTGCGGCTCCCACGGCGACGACGTCGTACACGATGACGACGAGGAACTCGAGGGCGACGATGATGCCGAGCACCTTGGCCGACAGGTCGACCTTGTTGATGCCGAGCAGGCCGACGACGACCCAGCCGGCGAGGGCGGTCGCCCACCACGGGATGGCCACGCCGAGGCTTGCGGCGGCGAAGGACGAGAGCACGAACCCGAACATCCCGTAGATGCCGATCTGGAGGGCGTTGTAGGCGATCAGAGCGACCCAGGCGGCGCCGATGCCGGCCCAGGCGCCGAGCCCCTGCGCGATGTACGCGTAGAACGCGCCGGCATTGTGGATGTGGCGGCTCATGGCCGTGTACCCGACGGCGAAGACGAGCAGCACGACGCCGAGGACCACGAACGAGAGCGGGATCCCGAGCAGGCCCGTGACCGCGTAGTTGCTGGTCACACCGCCGCCGACGACGGTCAGCGGCGCCGACGCCGCGATGATCATGCAGACGAGCGCGGGGATGCCGATCCGGCGCCTGCCGAGCGCGCCGTTCGTCTTGGTGTCCATGATGGCCTCCTTGCACCGGGCGGACGATCCCCCCGACACCTCCATGGTGACTCACTTCACTTTTTATTCTCTAGCCGTAGAGCGAACGAGAGTTGCCGATGCGTGCAGACCCGGCCGGGACGGACGCGCCGCCGACCCACCCCCGGCGCGTCCGATCAGCCGCCGGACCTGCGGTACTGCGCCGGCGAGCAGCCGTAGGCCGCCCGGAAGGCCCGGCTGAAATGCGCGGCGTCGGGCAGCCCCCAGCGGGCGCCGATCGCCCCGACCGGCACGTGGGCCTGCAGCGGGTCGCCCAGGTCGCGGCGGCAGTTCTCGAGCCTGCGCTCGCGGATCCAGCCGGCCACCGTGTGCCCCGAGTCGGAGAAGAGCTTGTGGAGGCTGCGCGTCGACATGAAGTGCGCGGCGGCGATGCGCCCGGGCGCGAGTGTCGAGTCCGCGAGCTGCCCGTCGATGAAGTGCTGGATGCGGCGCAGCTGCCGCGCGCGGTCCAGATTGTCGGCCGGCCCGCGCCGGCCGATCTCGTCCGCGAGCAGCGTCGCCAGCAGGTCGACGGTGTTCATCGCCAGCCGGTGGCCGATGGGGCCGTCGATGGTCGGCAGCAGGTCGGCGATCTCGCGCAGGAAGGGCAGGACCGCCCGCCCGATCCGCTGGTCCTCGCCCATGCGCACCGCCGTCAGCTCGGACACGTCCTCGGGCGAGAGACCCAGCATGTGCTGCGGGAACATGAGAACGAGCGTCGAGAAGTCCTCGTCGAAGCCGAGCGTGTAGGGACGCTGGGTGTCGTAGATCGCCAGGTCGCCCGGGCGCAGCAGCGTCTCGCGGCCGTCTTGCGCTAGGAGCCCGTGCCCGGACATCTGGACGCCGAGCTTGTAGAACGCCCCGTCCGTCTTCGCGATGAGACTCTCCGTGCGGACGACCTCGTGGGCGGACGCGGAGACCCGCATGAGCCCGACGTCGTACACGGTGCCGCCGCCGACCTGACCGGAGAAGGGGCCGGTCGTCACGGCCTTCGCGTCGAGCGGGACGAACGAGTTGGAGACGACCTGCTTCCAGGCGGCGAAGTCGTCGGCATACTGGACTTGATACATGACTCTTCCTCAGGCGGCGGGCGCGTCGGGTGACGTGGTTCACGCACCCCGGCCGATGGCCCCAATGTAGGCCGACCGGCCGGCAATGTCACGTCGCCGCCCCTCCGGCGCCCGGCGGCGAGCCGCCCTCAGGGCCGGAGGCCGCGCAGCTGCACCTCGAGCTGCGCCTGCAGCTGACGTGGGCCGTTGTACTCCGCGTCGAGAACGCCCGTGCCCTGGGCGCCGAGCAGGAAATTGAGGAAGGATTCCGCTGCCGCCGTCAGGTCCAGATCCGGCCGGATGTCGCCGTCGTCGCATCCCTCCGCCAGCCAGGTCCGCATCGACGAGCGCCAGGACAGCATGGCCCGGTCGTTGACGCGGGCCTGCGCGGGGTCGTGGATCGCGAGCTGCCAGAACGGCAGGACCACGCGCGCCTCGTCGAGCCGGGCGGCGTCGAGCGGAAGCACTTCGAGCGCGAAGGCCCGCAGGGCGGCGGCCCCCCGTTTCCCGGCCGTCTCGCGCTCCACGCGGCGGCCCGTCTGCTCGAAGACGTACGTGAACGCCGCCTGGGACAGCGCGGCCTTCGTCGGGAAGTACGGCTTGAGCGCGCCGTTGGCGAAGCCGATCTCAGCAGCGACGTCCCGCAGCGTCAGGCTCTCGAGCCCGCTCCTGGCGACGACGCGGCAGGCGGCCCGGGCGATCTGCTCGCGGCGGGCGTCGTGATCGACGATCTTCGGCATGACGCCATCCTATCGACTGGCGGGCGGCGGGCCGCGGGACGGGCGACGGGCGACGACGGGCCGCCGGCAATTTCTCGGCCCCACCCCTTGTGGTCCGGTTCACGTTCAGCTTATTCTCTACGTTAAGAGAAAATAAAGTGGGTCGCATCACATCGCACCCCGCCTGCTACGAACACCGAGGAACCCCATGAGTCACCCCACCGCCTACTCGCTGCCGACCGCCGAGGAGATCGAGGCCGTCAAGACCCTGCTGACGGAGGCCGGCCACCTGCGCGAGAGCTCCCGCATCGCCTACCTCGGGCTGCTCGACCCGCCGCGCGGCACCGCCGGCGACGCCGTCGCCGACCGGCGCTTCCGCGTCTTCGCGCTCGACGTCGCCGGCGAGGCGCCGTTCGACGCGACGGTGAACCCGGGCACCCGGGCGGTCGAGTCCGTCGTCGTGCTCGACACCGCCGAGACCGGCGAGCTGCCGGTGATGGAGGAGGAGTTCGCCGCCGTCGAGGAGGTCCTCGCCGAGGACGACGAGTGGAAGGCGGCGATCGCCAAGCGCGGGCTGGACCTGGAGAAGGTGCGGGTCGCGCCCCTGTCGGCCGGGTTCTACGACTACCCCGAGGAGCGCGGGACGCGCATGCTGCGCGGGCTGGCGTTCTACCAGGAGCACGAGACGGACTCCGCGTGGGCGCACCCCATCGACGGGCTCGTCGCGTACGTCGACGTCGCGGCCCGGAAGGCGACGCGCATCCTCGACTTCGACGTCGTGCCCGTGCCCGCCGAGCACGGCAACTACACGGACCCGTCGCTGACGGGCGAGCTGCGGACCACGCAGAAGCCCATCAGCATCACCCAGCCGGAGGGCCCCTCCTTCGACGTCACCGGCGGCAACCACGTCGAATGGGAGCACTGGAGCCTGGACATCGGGTTCGACATGCGCGAGGGCCTGGTCCTGCACAACATCGCCTTCGACGACAAGGCACCCGACGGCGGGACCCGCCGCCGCAAGATCCTCAACCGCGCCTCGATCGCGGAGATGGTGGTCCCCTACGGCGACCCGTCGCCGGTGCGCAACTGGCAGAACTACTTCGACACGGGCGAGTACATGATCGGCTCCTGCGCCAACTCGCTCGAGCTCGGCTGCGACTGCCTCGGCGAGATCACCTATTTCTCCCCCGTCATCTCCGACAACTTCGGCAACGCGCGCACCATCCACAACGGCATCTGCATGCACGAGGAGGACGCCTCGATCCTGGCGAAGCACTCGGACCTGTGGAGCGGGATCGACTACACGCGCCGCAACCGCCGCCTGGTGATCAGCTTCTTCACCACGGTCGGCAACTACGACTACGGCTTCTACTGGTACCTCTACTTGGACGGCACGATCGAGTTCGAGGCCAAGGCCACCGGCATCGTGTTCACGTCCGCGCAGCCGGAGGCGGGGGCCGACGGCGAGCCGTACCCGTACAGCTCCGAGATGGCCCCGGGCCTCGGCGCCCCGTTCCACCAGCACCTCTTCGGCGCCCGCCTGGACTTCGCGCTCGACGACGGCCCGTCGCGCGTCGTCGAGGAGGAGGCCGTGCGCGTTCCCATGGGTGAGAACAATCCGCGCGGCAACGCCTTCACCCGCAAGCACACCGTCCTGGCCCGCGAGTCCGAGGCCATCCGACAGACGAAGATGGAGGCGGGCCGGACCTGGATCGTGCAGAACCCGGGATCGACCAACCGCCTCGGCTCCCCGGTCGGCTACAAGCTGATGCCCGAGGGGCACCCGACGCTGCTGGCCGACCCGGAGTCCTCGGTGGCCAAGCGCGCCTCGTTCACGCAGAACGCCTTGTGGGTCACCCAGTACGCCGAAGAGGAGCGCTACCCGACCGGCGACTTCGTCAACCAGCACTCCGGCGGCGCGGGCCTGCCGTCCTGGATCGCGGCGGACCGCAGCCTCGACGGCAAGGACCTGGTCCTCTGGCACACCTTCGGCCTGACGCACTACCCGCGCGTGGAGGACTGGCCGATCATGCCGGTCGACACCGCCGGGTTCACGCTGCGACCGGACGGCTTCTTCGACCGCTCCCCCGTGCTCGACGTGCCGGCCCCCACCCCGGGCGCCTGCCACACCGAGACCGGCTGCCACTAGAGATCATGCGGACGACGGCGGCACTCGCCACGGCCGTGGCGGCGCTCCATGTGTGGGTTCTCGCCGCGCACGCCGGCCCCCACGGGCTCTGGCTGTCGGCGGCACTGCTGGTCATGACGGCCGTATGCCTCAAGTGCGCGCTGGGGCTCTGGCGGGCGCGCTCGCCGCGGGCCCGCCGGGCCGAGCTGACGGCGATGCTCGCGATCTCCAGCGCGATGGCCCTGGCGCACGCGGCACTGATGCTGGGGCTGCCCGGCCTCGGCGGGGCGCACGCCGGCCACGGCGCGATGGTGGCGGGCTCGGCGGCGGGCGTCCCGTCGTCGTCACTGATGATGCTGGCGCTGATCCCCCTGGAGATCGTGGTCGCCGCGGCGGCTGCGGCGGCTCTGCGCCGCCTCGCCCTCCGGCAACCAGTCCTGTCGCCGGACGCCTAGTACCCGGGCACCGAGCGACTGCCCACCCGCGCCTTGCGGGAGGCGACGCCGAGCGCGAAATCGACGAGGTAGTCGTTGAGGCGGATGGAGGCCCGCTGGGCGGCCTCGGCGTCGCGGTCGACGATGGCCCGCAGCAGCTCCAGGTGCAGGCCCTTGCCCGCCTGGACCTCCTGAACGGGATCGAGGATGTGCGCCAGCCAGAACCTGCGGGACAGCCCCTGCAGCGGGGTCATGGCGTCAGCCAGGTACTCGTTGTACGAGGCCTCGCAAAGCAGTCGGTGGGTCTCCCGGACGGCGGCGACGTAGGACTCGAGCTCGTCCATTCCGGCCAGTTCCTCCGCCAGGACCTGAACGCGGGCCAGATCTGCTGCGGTTGCGCGCTCACAGGCCAACGCCACCGCGAGCGGCTCCATCGCCCGTCGCACCTCGAGCCGGCGCAACTGGTCTTCGACCGAGTTGGTCGGGATCTCGATGCCGCGTCCGGGGCGGATCCGCACCAGGCGGTCACGGTCCAGACGCTGGACCGCCTCGCGCAACGGGGTGCGGCCGATGCCCACCTCGTCCACGAGTCCGCTCTCGGTATGAAAGGTTCCCGGCGAGAGCCGTCCAGTCTCGATCATCTCTGCCAGTAGCACGTACGCTTCGTCGGCCTTCGTCATCACACTCCCTTTTGCCGCCCAGCCTACACAATAGACGTCTGAATACTCTTGATATATTCAGCGTATATCCTCTACGCTGACCATGTCGTCGTGACACCGATCACATGGAGGAACCAATGAAGTACCGCCCCAACCAGGAGTCCAGCCCGCTCCCGTTCTCGCCGTTCAAGAGCTGCACCGTACCGCGCCCGATCGGCTGGCTCTCCAGCGTCAGCGCGGAAGGAGTGGAGAACATCGCCCCGTACAGCCAGTGGCAGAACCTCACCTTCGACCCGCCCATGGTGATGTTCTCGGCGAACCAGTACCCGGACGGGCGCCGCAAGGACACTGTCGTCAATGCGGAAACCACCGGCTGGTTCGTGTGGAACATGGCCACATTCGCTCTGCGCGACGCCGTGAACACCAGCGCCATGGCGCTCGAACCGGACGAGAGCGAATTCGAGCACCTCGGCCTGACCCGGGCCTACGCCGACAACGCACCGGTGCCGATGGTGCAGGAGAGCCCGGTCAAGTTCGAATGCAAGTACCACTCGACGCACCGGGTGCCCGGCAACTCGCCCGTGGGCACCGTCGACATCATCTTCGCAACCGTCGAAACCATCCACATCGACGACGAGGTCATCACCGTCGACGGCAGGCTGGACATCAGCAAGATCGAACCCATCGCCCGTCTGGGATACTTCGACTACACGGTCGTCCGGGACACCTTCGAGATGCGGGTGCCCGGCGCAGACAAGGAGGCCCGGATGGGGCTCGAAGGGCAGCCGGCATGAGCGGCACCGGCACCACAGCACAGGAGACGCGGGTTGCCGCGACGTCCGCCCGGCGCGTCCGCGACCTCATCGCGGTCAACTTCGGCAACTCGCTCGAGTGGTACGACTGGACGATCTACTCGATCTTCGCGCCCTACTTCGCGGTCCAGTTCTTCCAACCCGACAACCCGGCTTCCGCACTGCTCGCGACCCTGGCCGTCTTCGCCGTCGGATTCGTGACGCGCCCCCTGGGCGGCTTCCTCTTCGGCGCCTACGCCGACCGGGTCGGACGGCGCAAGAGCCTGACGCTGGCCATGATGGTGACCGCGCTAGGCAGCCTCGTCATCGCCTTCGCCCCGACCTACGGCGCCGTCGGTCTCGCCGCCTCGGTGATCCTGCTTGTCGCCCGCCTCGTCCAGGGGCTCGCCCACGGCGGGGAGATGGGCACGTCCGTCACGTATCTGGTGGAGCGGGCACCGCGCGGACGGCGCGCCCTGTTCGGGGCCACCTCGTGGTTCAGCGTGGTGCTCGGGACCATCCTCGCCACCGTGACCGGGCTCGTCCTTACCGCCAACCTCTCCGACACCGACATCCGCGAGTGGGGATGGCGTGTGGCCTTCGGCATCGGTGGCGTGCTGGGCCTGTACGCCCTGTATCTGCGGCGCCGGATCACGGAAACGGACGCGTTCGAGGAGACCTCCAAGGACACCGCCCCGGGCCGGGAAACCGCAGCATCCGCGCCCCGCAAGCGGGGACTCCTGCACCACTGGAGGGCGATCCTCATCGTCTTCGGCCTGTCGGCCGGCGGGTCCATCATGTTCTACACGTGGCTGATCTTCATGCCCACCCACGCGCAGGTCCAGCACGGCCAGTCCCCCTCCAGCGCGCTGGCCGCCAGCCTCATCGCACAGGTCTACTTCCTCGTCGCGGTCCTCGCCGCCGGATGGCTCGGCGACCGCATCGGCCGCAAACCCATGATCATCGCCTTCGGCGTCGCTTTCGTCGTCCTGACCATCCCCATCTACGGGCTCGTCGACGGCAGTTTCGGCCGACTGGTTCTGGCGATGCTCGCCTCCCTGACCGCCATGGCTCTGCTTTTCGGCGTCAACGGCGCGGTATGGGCCGAGGTGTTCCCGACCCATGTCCGGGCTGCCGGAGTCGCCGGCCCGTTGTCCTTGGCCACGGCGATCTTCGGCGGTACGGCACCGTACATGAACGCGCTGCTGACGCAGAACGGCCACCAGAACTGGTTCCTCTACTACCTGATCGGCGTCGCGGGCATCACCCTGCTCACCGGCATCCTCATGAAGGAGACCAAGAACAGCAATCTCGTCCGAGAGACGTAGCCCAACGTCCCTGCCGAGGCAACGGGCTTGCGATCTGGTGGATGGAAGTCAGCTTTCATCCACCAGATTGCAGGCCGTTCTGCCGCAGGGCCTGCGGACGGACCGCTAGCCGTGGAGGAGGTCGAGCAGCGCGTCGACCTGGGCGCGCAGCTGCTGCGGCGCATTGTGCCGCGCTTCGCCGATCGCGGCGGCCTGCGTTCCGGCGATCCAGTTCAGGACCATCTCGGTGACGACGTCGACCTGGACGTCCGCGCGGACGTCGCCGTCCGCCATCGCCTCGCGCAGCCACGTGCGCAGCAGGGTGCGCCAGGCGTCGGACGCGCTCGCGCTGGCGGCGGCGAGCTCGTCGTCGTGCAGGGCCAGCTGCCAGAACGGGAGCAGGACGCGCGCGGCGGCGACCTTCGTCTCGTCGTCCGGCAGGACGGCCATGACGAACGAGCGGATGGCGTCGACGCCATAGCGGCCGTCGATCGCGGCGTTGATTCCCTCGCTGGATTGCTCGAACACGTGGGCGAACGTGGCCCGCGCGAGCGCCGACTTGGTCGGGTAGATCCGCGCCAGCGACGTCACGGCCAGGCCGGCCTCCTCCGCCACGTCGTTCAGGGTCAACTCGTCGAACCCGCGGCGGGCGACGACGGCGGTGACGGCTTCGGAGAGCTCGGGGTGTTCCACTTCAGCAACAGGCATGCCGGACATCCTATCCCGGCGGGATGTGAGCCCTCACATCGCACCGGTCCTGTTGCTGCGCATGATCAGGTACACGAGGTAGGGCGCTCCCACCACGCCCGTGACGATGCCGACCGGATAGCGCGTCGCGAACGCGTTCTGACCTGCGAAGTCCGCGCCGAGCACGAGGACCGCCCCGACGAGCGCCGCCGGCAGCAGCAGCGACCGGCCGTGGCCGACGAGCCCTCCGGCGATCGGACCCGAGAGGAAGGCCACGAACGCGATGGGCCCGGCGGCCGCCGTCGCGAACGCGACGAGGCCCACGGCGGCCAGCACCAGGAGCAGCCGGGTCCGGCCGACGGCGACCCCGAGGCCGGCCGCCGTGTCCTCGCCCAACGCCAGCATGGACAGGGGCCCGGCCTGCGCGAGCAGCAGCGGCCCCAGGATCCCCAGCGCGACGGCGACCGGCACCACCTGCTCCCATCCGACCCCGTTGAGGCTGCCCGTGAGCCAGCGCATGGCCTCCTGCAGGTCCCAGGCCCCGGCCTTGGAGAGGACGTAGGTGGTCAGCGATTCGAGCATCGCGGCGACGCCGATGCCGATGAGGATCAGGCGCGTTCCGGTCGCCCCGCCTCGCGAGGAGAGCGCGTAGATGGCGGCGGCCACCACCAGCGCGGCGGCCACCGCCAGGCCGGCGACGGACGCCCCGGACAGGCCGAAGAACACGATCCCGAGCACGGCCGCCGTGCTCGCGCCGGCGCTGATGCCGATGACGTCCGGGCTCGCGAGCGGGTTGCGCAGCAGGGTCTGGAAGCAGACGCCGGCCAGCCCGAACGCCGCCCCGGCCACCAGCCCGAGGCTCGCCCGCGGCAGGCGCAGGCGCCCCACGGTGAAGCCCGCGCCGTCCACGTCGGCCCCGAGCGCGACCGCCACGACGTCGTCCAGCGGGTAGAACGTGCGGCCCACCATCAGGTTCAGCAGGTACAGCGCGACGACGGCGGCGCCCAGCGCGGCCACCACCGCGACGGGGCGGGTGCGCGACGACGTCGTACTCACAGCTCCCGCACCTTCTGCCTCCGGACGATGTATATGAAGAACGGGGCGCCGACGAGCGCGGTGACGATGCCGACGTCGATCTCGGCGGGGCGGGCCACGACGCGGCCGACGATGTCGGCGGCCGTGAGCAGCACGGCGCCGGCGAGCGCGGAGAGCGGCAGCAGCCAGCGGTGGTCGGACCCGATGAGCAGGCGGACGACGTGCGGCACGACGAGGCCCACGAAGCCGATCGGGCCCGTGAGCGCCGTGACCGCGCCGGCGAGGACGATCGCGCCCAGCGAGGCCAGACCGCGGGCCAGACCGACCCGCTCGCCCAGGCCCGCGGCGAGTTCGTCGCCGAGGGCCAGCGAGTTCAGCGCCTTGGCCGCGAGCAGGCTGATCGCCAGGCCGCCGGCCAGGAACGGCGCCACGGCGGCCATCGACGCGAAGTCCGCGCCGCCGACGCCGCCGATCTGCCACGAGCGCACGCCGGAGGCGATGTCGTTGCGGCCGAGGACCACGGCCGAGATGAACGAGGCCAGAGCCGCGGAGACGGCCGCCCCGGAGAGCGCGAGCTTCAACGGGGTCGCGGCGCCGGCGTGGAAGCCGCCCGGGCCGAGCGAGGCGATCGCGTAGACGACCAGTGCCGCGACGGCGGCTCCGGCGATCGCGACCCAGACGAAGCTCGTCGCCGACACGAGGCCGAAGTGGGCGATGCCGACCACGACGGCGAGCGCGGCGCCCATGTTGACGCCGAGGATGCCGGGGTCCGCGAGCGGGTTGCGCGTCACGCCCTGCATCACCACCCCGGACACCGCGAGGGCCGCCCCGGCCAGCAGGGCCAGGGCGGTCCTGGGCACGCGCTTGGCGACGGCGGCCTCGCCGAACCCGTCGGTGGAGCCTGCGAGCCCGCCCCACACCTCGCCGGGGCTGACGACGCGGGCTCCGAACGCCACGGAGAGCACGGCGAGGAGCGCGAGGGCGCCGACGAGCGCCAGTGCCCACGCGCTCCGCCGGACGCCCGGGTGGGCGGTGGCGGCCGGGCTACTCAACAGCGTCGGAGAGCAGCTTCAGGTAGGCGTCCAGGTGCCACGGCAGCGAGAGCGCCGTCGGGTTGGCCGCGTTGCCGAGGGGGCCGTCACCGGGCAGGGCCACGACGGCCTCGTTCTCGACGGCCGGCATCTGCGAGAGGATCGGGTCCGCCTGCAGCGCTTCGAGCAGTTCTTCGCCGCCGTAGGTGACGATCAGCTCGGCGTCGGCGAACTCGTCGGCGGTCTCCGCCGACTGCTGGACCGAGTAGGTGCCGTTGGCCTCGGACTCGGCGATGACGGCCTCGGGGGACGTGAGACCGAGGTCGCCGAAGTACTTCACACGGGTGTCCAGCGCCGAGTAGTAGCTGACCGTGGACAGGTCGGACTCGTCGACGTGGGTCAGGAACATCGCGGCCGTGCCGTCGAGCTCCGGGTGTTCCGCCGTCTTCTCGGCGATGAGGTCCTCGTACTCGGCGACGAGCTCGTCGCCCTCCTCGGCCAGGCCCATGCCGGCGGCGTTCATGGTGATCGTGTCGCGCCAGTCGGTGCCCCAGGCGTTCTCCGGGAACGCCACGACCGGGGCGATCTCGCTCAGGGTCTCGTAGTCCTCCTGGCTGAGTCCGGAGTAGGCGGCGAGGATGACGTCCGGGTCGGAGTCGGCCACGGCCTCGAAGTCGATGCCGTCGGACTCGTCGAAGAGGACCGGCGTTTCGGCGCCCAGCTCCTCGAGCCGCTCCTCGACCCACGGCATGACGCCGTCGCCGTTGTTGTCGCCCCAGGTCGTGGCCGCCATGCCGACGGGCACGACGCCGAGCGCGAGCGGCACCTCGTGGTTGCCCCACGCGACGGTCGCAACCCGCTCCGGAGTCCCCTCGATCACCGTCTCGCCGAACGCGTGCTCGATCGTGAGGGCGTCCTCGCCCGGTTCCCCGCCGCCGGACGCGGCCTGGCCCGGGGTGCAGGCCGAGGCGAGCAGCACGACGGCGGCCGCCGCGGCCAGGAGGCCGCCGCGCCGGGCGGGGCGGGTCGCGGAGGCGCTGCGGGAGCGCAGCAGGGCAGGGCGCACGAGTGGCATGATGGCCTTTCGGAATGATAGGGAAAACTTCTCAAGCCTAATCCGCTTAAGTAAGCCTTACCTTATCAACCTACCGACACCAGGGCGCGATATCAACATGGCCCCGCCGACACCCGCCCGGTCAGGCCTCGACCGTGTGTCCGTGCGCCCGGGACCGCAGATAGTCCTGGGCCATCCTCACCACGTGCGGGGCCACGCGGTCGGCGATGAAGTCCGCCTCCGGGTCGCCGGCCCGCTGACCCGCCCAGCCGAGGTAGGTCGTCGCCCGCGCCAGCAGGAGGACGTCCCACGCGGCGAAGAAGCCGGAGGGGACGCCGCGCACCGACTGGTATCCGCCGAACAGAGCCGTGCGGAAGTCCTCGTAGCGCGGGTGCGGCGTGTAGAAGAACAGCGCCGTCGCCAGGTCGAACAGGTGCCACCCCTCGCCGAAGTCGTCGAAGTCGATCAGCGTCATCCCCGACCCGCTGACCAGCACGTTCTCGGGCGTCAGGTCGGCGTGGATCACCCCGAAGTGCTGCTCGTCGCCCGGCAGGTCCGCGAGGTCCCGCTCGAGGGCCGCGAGCGCCAGCCCCAGTGTCTCCGCGTCCCGGCCGGCGAGCCGGTCGACGCGGCGGGGGTCGCCCCACAGCGGCCTGCGGCCCGCCAGACCGGGGGTGTTCCAGGCCCCGCGCGCGAACCCGGGCAGCCGCCCGAGGTCGATGAGGGCCAGGTGCAGCTCGCCGAGCCGCTCGCCCAGGGCGCGGAAGTCGGCGGGCGCCAGGGTGCTGGTGCCATCGAGCCCGGAGGCGATGTCGCCCAGCGGCGACGCCCCCTCGACCCAGTGGAGCACGTCGACGTAGACGTCCTCCCCCTCCAGCTCCTCGCTGCACAGCAGCTCGCCGTCCAGCGTGCGCACGAGCCGCGGCACGGGGAGCCCGCGCTCGGCGAGCGCGTCGAGGTAGGCCATCTCGGTGCGGATCTCGTCCTCGCCGCGGTAGCCGGTCCGGTGCACCCGGACGGCGTAGGAGCCGGCGGGCCGGCTCAGCTTGAAGACGTAGTTCTCCCGGTACTTGACCAGTTCGACGTCGCCGGACCCGCGGAGTCCGTAGCGCCCGAGTGCCCGGTCGACGAGATCGGTGGCGGCCTGCAGTCTCATGATCTACCCCTTCGTGTGGTGCCGGTCACCTAAAAGTAAAACTGAACATCGCGCATGTCAACTGAACAAGACTGTTCAATTTTCCCTCCGTTGCGTCTATGCTGGTGCCCAACGCACCTCGCCGACCTCCGAGGAGAACCCATGAGCACCCTGACGCAGCCGCTCCCCCTGAGGGAGCGGAACCGCCGGCGCACCCGAGCCGACATCCTGGACGCGGCCGCCGAAGCCCTGGGCGACGGCGGCTACGCCGCCACCACGCTCGAAGAGCTCAGCCGCCGCGCCGGCCTGGCCCGGGGGACCCTCTACGCGCATTTCCCCGGCGGCCGCGAGGAGATCGTCCGCGCCGTGTACCTGCGCATCGCCGAGGAGGTCGACGAGCGCGGTCGCACCCTCCGCGGGCGCGAGACCGGGGCGCCGGACCGGATCGCCGCGCTGGCGCGCGCCCTGACCGAACGCACCGCGACGCCGTCGGGCCGGTTCTACGGGAGCACCGCGGCCGACGTCGTGCCCGTCCTGGCCGACATCGCCGGCGGGACCTCGGCCGCGTTCGAGGCGCTCATCCGCACAGACCTCGCGGACGCCCGCACCGCCGGCGACCTGCCCCGCGGGTCCGATCTCGACGCGCTGACCACAGCGTTGTCCGGCGCGCTGCGCGCCTCGGCGGCCCGGACGGCCGCCGCCCCGGAGACCGTCGACGCCCAGGTCGGCGCCGTCCGCTCCCTCGCCTGCGGGCTGCTCGCCGCACCCAGCCACTGAACCGAAAGGCCGCCATGACCACCCCGGGAACCTCCGAGCTGCTCGCCCGCCGCTACGCCACCCTCGGCGAGCACTCCCCGCTCTTCTACCGCGAACCGCTCGAGCTGGTCTCCGGCGAGGGCGTCTGGCTGACGGATGCGCAGGGCCGCACCTACCTCGACGGCTACAACAACGTCCCCCACGTCGGCCACGCGAACCCCGTGGTCGCTGACGCCGTGCACCGGCAGCTGCGCACCCTGAACCTGCACACGCGCTACCTCAACCACCTGGTGGTCGACTACGCGGAGGCGCTCCTGGCGGCCTTCGACGACCGACTCGACCGGCTCTTCCTGGTCAACAGCGGCTCCGAGGCGAACGAGCTGGCGCTGCGGGTGGCCCGGCAGCACACCGGCAGCACCGGGGTGCTCGTCTCCGACTTCAGCTACCACGGCAACACCACCTCGCTGGCCGAGCTGACCACGGGGCTGACCGTCCACGAACCGCTCGGCGGCCACGTCCGCACCCTGCGCATCCCGGATGCCACCGGGCTGACCGAGACCGCGGCGCGGGACCTCTGCGTGCGCGCCCTCGGCGAGGTCGACGCGGCCATCGCCTCGCTGCAGGAGGCCGGCCACGGCGTCTCGGCGGCCCTGTTCGACCCGCTCTTCTCCACCGAGGGCCTGCTCACGCCGCCCGACGGCTACATCGAGGGGTTGGCCCGGCGGGTCCGCGCCGCCGGGGGGCTCGTCGTCGCCGACGAGGTGCAGTCGGGGTTCGGCCGCCTCGGGGACGCGATGTGGGGCCACGAGCTCTTCGACCTCTCGCCCGAGCTGGTCACCCTCGGCAAGCCGATGGGCAACGGGCACCCCGTCGGCGGCGTCGTCACGACGGCGGAGCTCCTCGACGAGTTCGGCCGCCGCAACATGTACTTCAACACGTTCGCCGGCAGCCCGGTCTCCTCGGCCGCCGGGCTCGCCGTGCTCGAGGTGATGGAGCACGAGCGCCTGCTGCCCCGGGCCCACGAGACGGGCGCCTACATCGCCTCGCGCCTGCACGGGCTCGCCGCCGAGAGCCCGCTGGTCGCGTCGGTGCGCGGGCGCGGCCTGTTCTTCGGCATCGATCTGGTGCACGACGACGGGGCGCCGGCCGCCGGCACCGCCCGCGCGCTCACCGAGAAGATGCGGGAGAAGGGCGTGCTGATCAGCAAGATCGGCCGCGACGACAACGTGCTGAAGATGCGCCCGCCGATGGTGATCGAGCAGGCGCAGGCCGAGATCCTCGTCGACCGTCTGGCCGAGTCCCTCGCCGAGCTCGCGTAGGCCCGCACATCCGCTTAAACGACGAATCGCCCGCCTCCGGATTCCTCCGGGTGCGGGCGATTCGGCCTTGCGCCTACGCGTCGACGGTGATGACCGTGAAGTGCGGGCGGCGGCGGATCGAGCGGTCGGCCCAGCGGACCAGCGCTTTGGCGATCTGCTTCTCGGCCTCGGGGCCGGTCTTCTCGTTGAGGCGGACCAGCGCCTTCTCGACGATGCCGGCGGCCTTCTCGATCTGCGCGTCCGTCAGGTCGAAGCCGACCGGGAAGAACTCCGGATCGTCCTCCATCTCCCCGGTGTCCGGGTCGATGATCGCCAGCACGGTCACGGCGCCGTCCTCGGAGAGGCGCACGCGGTGCGCGAGCTCCTCCTCCGTCGCGGCACCGGCGACGTTGTTCTCGACGTACACGTACGACGCCGGAACGGAGCCGGAGACGCGGGCGATACCGTTCTCGAGGTCGACGGTCACGCCGTCCTCGATGATCAGGGCGTTGCGTGCGTCGACACCGGTGCGGATCGCCAGGTCGGCGTTCGCCTTGAGGTGGCGGTGCTCGCCGTGCACGGGGATGACGTTCTTGGGCCGCACCAGGTTGTAGCAGTACACCAGCTCGCCCGCGGAGGCGTGGCCGGAGACGTGCACCTTGGCGTTGCCCTTGTGGACCACGTTGGCGCCTAGCTTGGTCAGGTCGTTGATCAGGCGGTAGATGCCCGACTCGTTGCCCGGGATCAGCGAGGAGGCCAGCAGGACGGTGTCGCCCTCGACGAGGTCGACCATGTGGTCCTGGTTGGCCATGCGCGCCAGCGCCGCCATCGGCTCGCCCTGCGAGCCGGTGCAGATGATGACGGCCTTGTTCGGCGGCAGCTTGTCGAGCTCCTTGAAGTCGACGAGCATGCCCTTGGGGATGTTCAGGTAGCCGAGCTCGTCCGCCAGGCCCATGTTGCGGACCATCGAGCGGCCCAGGAAGGCGATCTTGCGGCCGTACTTGTGGGCGACGTCGATGACCTGCTGCATGCGGTGCACGTGGGAGGCGAACGAGGAGACGATCACGCGGCGCGGGGCCGTGCGGATCACGTTGTCGATCGCTGGCACCAGGTCGGCCTCGGCGGCCATGAAGCCCGGAACCTCGGCGTTGGTGGAGTCGGGCAGGAACAGGTCCACGCCCTCCTCGCCCAGACGCGCGAAGCCGGCCAGGTCGGTGATGCGCTTGTCCAGCGGGAACTGGTCCATCTTGAAGTCGCCGGTGACCAGCGTGGAGCCGGCGGGCGTCTTGACCGAGACGGCGAGGCCGTCCGGGATGGAGTGGTTCACGGCCAGGAACTCGAGGTCGAACGGGCCGAGCTTGCGCTTGTCGCCCTCCTTGACCTGGTTCAGCTTGACGTTGTTGATGCGGTGCTCGGTCAGCTTGTTCTTCAGGAACGCGAGCGTCAGCTTGGCCGAGTAGATCGGGATCTCGCGGTGCTCCTTGAGCAGGTACGGGACACCGCCGATGTGGTCCTCGTGGCCGTGCGTGAGCACGAGCCCGACGACGTCCTTCCAGCGGCCGCGCAGGTAGCTGAAGTCCGGCAGGATCAGGTCGACGCCGGGGTGCTGCTCTTCGGGGAAGAGGACGCCGCAGTCGACGATGAGCAGCTTGCCGCTGTACTCGAAGACCATCATGTTGCGGCCGATCTCACCGAGGCCGCCGAGGGCGACCCAGCGCATCGCGCCCTTCTTCAGCTGCGGCGGGGTTTTGCGGGGGTGACGTTTTGTCATCTCATCCTTATATTGGATTTTCTTGAATGCAGGGCGACCGAAATCGTCCAAGGCGCGCCGAATGACGCGGGAAGTCTACTGCCAGCCTACCAGCGGCCGTCGTACGCGGCATCACGCGCCCGCGTGCTTGATCCAGCGGTACCGGTGCTCGGGCCGGCCCGCCGACCCGTACCGCGGTCTCAGCTCGGCCTCGCCCCGCCGCGTCAGCAGATCGAGGTAGCGCCGCGCGCTCACCCGCGAGATCCCGCACGTCTGGGCCACCTGGGCCGCGGAGACGTCCTCGGCCGCGGCCCGGACGGCCGAGGCGACGAGCTCGAGCGTCGGCTGCGAGAACCCCTTGGGCAGCGGCGCAGGGGGCGCGACGGCGGCGGGAGGCGCCGTCGTCGTCCCGCCCATGAGGGCGTCGATCTCGGCCTGGGCCAGCCGCCCCGGCTCCTGCGCCCGGGCCGCGCGGAAGGCGGCGAGCCGGCCCCGGAAGTCGTCGACCGTGAACGGCTTGACCAGGTACCCGTCGATCCCGCGGCCGATCGCCGCGCGCACGGTCTCGGCCTCGGCCGCCGCGGTGATCATGACGACGCCGGCGCGCGGGAAGCGGGCGCGCAGCTCGGTGAGGACGTCGACGCCGTTGCCGTCCGGCAGGTGGACGTCCAGCAGGACCAGCCCGATGCCCGGGTCCGCCTCCATCGCGGGCACCACCTCGGCCGCCCGGGCGGCGGTGCCGGCGACGGCGAACCCGTCGAGGGATTCGACGAAGAGCTGGTGCATGCGCAGCACGTCGGGGTCGTCGTCGACGATGAGCGTGCGGATCTGGTCCGTCATGGCCTCGGGTCCTCCTGGTCGGTGGCGGTCGGGCGGTCCGCTCCCGCGGGCCAGTCGAGCGCGAACTCGGCCCCGCCCAGGTGGGAGCGGCGCACGTCGATCCTCCCGCGGCGCCGGGCGACGATCCGGTCCACGAGGGCCAGTCCGATCCCGTGCGGCACGTCGGTCTCGTCCTTGGTGGTGACGCCGCGCTCGAAGACGCGGTCGACGTCGGCGGGCGCGATTCCGGGCCCGCTGTCGCCGACGCGCAGCCGGACGCCCTGCTCCCCCGCGACGACATGCGCCTCGACGCGCCCGCCGTCGCCCGCCGCCTCGATCGCGTTGCTGAGCAGGTTGGACAGCACGGTGAGCACGTCGTCGTCCGCCGTCCAGCCGGCCTCGGTCCGGGAGTCCGGATCGGCGGCGAACTCGACGCCGTGCTCGCGGGCGACCGCGGCGTTCGCGGCGAGCACCCCGGCGACGCCGGGCTCGGACACGACGGCGGCGCCCGCCTCCGCGGGTCCGGCGATCCGGCGGATGTACTCCTCCGCTTCGGCGTGCGCGCCGACGGAGAGGTAGCCGGAGAGCACGTGCAGCCGGTTGGCGAACTCGTGCGTCTGCGAGCGCAGGGCGTCCGCGAGCCCGCGCTGGCCGGCCAGCTCCCGCAGGGTGGATTCGAGCACGGTCCGGTCCTGCAGGGTCAGCGTGTAGCCGACCGCGTCGCCGCCGGCGGAGTCGAACGCCGTGCGCCGCGAGACCACCAGCACCCGCTCGCCGACGAGCACCTGGCGGGCGCCGTCGTCGTCCAGCCGGCCCACGACCGGGTCGAGGACCTCGCCCGCGTCGCGCCCGACGGCGTCGCCGCCGAGACCGAGCAGGCGCATGGCCTCGGCGTTGAGCAGGGTGATGGCGCCGGCGTCGTCGATGCCGACCACCCCGTCGCGCACGGAGTAGAGCAGCGCGTTCTGGGATTGGAGCAGGGCGGCGACCTCGTCCGGCTCGACCCCGAAGATGCGGCGGCGGATCGAGCGGGCGGCCGCGAGGCTGACGAGCGTTCCGGCGCCGGCCGCGCCGAGGATCCACGGGGCGAAGCCGAGCACGACGGAGGCGAGGTCGGCGCGCACCGCGGACTGCAGGATGCCGACCGAGATGGTGCCGACGATCTCCTCGCCGTCGTAGATCGGCTCCTTCACGCGCAGGGTCACGCCGATGGTGCCGCGCTCCACGCCGCGGAACGACTGGCCCTCGCGGATGAGGGAGTGGTCGGTGGAGACGGGCTCGCCGATGCGCTCGGGGTCGGGGTGGGAGACGCGGATGTCGTCGAGGCCGACGACCACCACGTAGTCGACGCCGCTGGTCTCCCGCGCGAGCCGGGCCAGGGGCGCGATGGTGCCGACGTCGTCGTCCGTGTTCAGCGCGTCGATCACGTGTGGCTCGTCGGCGACCTCGAGCGCGACGGTGCGCGCCCGCTCGTAGGCGGCCTCCTGGATGCGCCGGTCCTCGAAGGCCATGACGACGGCGGCCACGACGACCACCAGCCCGAGCACGATCGCGACCTGCAGCCCGGCCAGGCGCAGGCGCAACCGGCGGCGCGGACGTGGGCTCTCGGCGTTCGGCATGCCCCTCCTCTCGACCGTTGACTTTACTTTTCTTGTGACCACTATGACCCAAACCGCTTTCGGCCTGTGTTCGGGGTCACTTTCCTGCGATCTTGTTGTGACTGATCCGGTCATATACGACCGACCATCCCTCGACTTTACGGACACCCATGAGTAAGCAAAACATCAAGAGAACGGTCTTCGGCGTCGCCGTCGCGGCCGTCACGGCGCTCGCGCTCGTGAACGCCGCGGCGTCCGGCGGTGAATCGACCGCCCGGTCCAAGCTCGTCCTGATGGCCCCCGCCTCCCCCGGCGGCGGCTGGGACGGGTTCGCCCGCGAGGCGCAGCAGGCCATCAAATCGGACGGCATCAGCAACAACGTCCAGGTCGTCAACGTCCCGGGCGCCGGTGGAACCATCGGCCTGAGCCAGTTCGCGCAGATGGAAGGCCGCTCCGACATGCTGATGGTCACCGGCGGCGTGATGATCGGCGCGATCGAGCTGGCCGACGCCGGCACGTCGCTCGACGACGTCGAGCCCATCGCGCGGCTCTCCGACGACTACTCCGTGATCGTCGTCCCCGGCGACTCGGACATCGAGACCCTCGACGACTTCGTCGCGGCCTGGAAGCAGGACCCGGGCGGCACGGCGATCGCCGGCGGCTCCCTCGGCGGCATCGACCACCTCCTGATGGGCATGGCCGCGGAGAACGTCGGCATCGACCCGCAGGACGTGAACTACATCCCGTACTCCGGCGGCGGCGAGGCCATCACCTCGGTGCTCTCCGGCACGACGGCGGCGGCCGTCTCCGGCTACAACGAGCTCTCGGACCAGATCGAGAACGGCAGCCTCCGCGCGCTGGCGATCTCCTCCGAGGAGCGCCTGCCGGGCGTGGACGTCCCGACCTTCAAGGAGGCCGGCGTCGACGCGGCGATGGCCAACTGGCGCGGCTACGTCGCCGCTCCCGGCATCACCGAGGAGGAGAAGGCCGAGCTTGTGGACATCCTGACCGAATTCCACGCCACGGAGCACTGGCAGGACGCCGTCGAGCGGAACAACTGGACGGACAGCTTCATGGTGGGCGAGGAATTCGACGCCTTCCTCGCAGAGGAGATCGTCACCACCAAGGACCTCGTGGAAGGACTGGGACTGTGAGCACCACCGACATCCAAACAGAAGCCGGTCAGACCGGCCGGGACGGCGACGAGGCCATCCGCATCACCAGTTTCTGGTCCGGCCGCAGCGAGCTCGTGGTCTCGGCGCTGATCCTGGCGCTGGCCGCGGCCGTCACCGTCGGCACCGCCACGATGAACGTCATGGGCGACACGATCCCGGGCCCGCAGTTCTTCCCGACGATCGTCTGCATCCTGCTCTACGTGCTCGGCGTCGTCCACGCGGTCTCGGTGCTGCGCACCCGCCGCTTCCCGCAGGGCGCCGACCCGCGCAGCCACGACTTCTCCCCCGACATGCTCGCCGAATTCGGCGACACCGGACGCGACACCGTCTTCGGTTCCACCGGCCAGCGCCCCCGGACCACGGGCCGCGTGCGCGCGTACTCGGACTGGAAGACGATCGCCTGGGTGGTCGGCGGGGCCGCGGCCTTCATCCTCACCCTGCCCGTCCTCGGCTGGGTCTTCGCGTCCGCCGGCCTGTTCTGGGTGATCTGCAAGGCCTTCGGCAGCAAACGCCCCGTCTTCGACGTCGGCGTCGCCCTGCTCTTCGCCTCGATCACCTACGTCGCGTTCAACGTGGGTCTCGGCCTGAACCTGCCGGCCGGCTTCCTGGAAGGAGCACTCTGACATGGATCAGCTCACACACCTGATGCAGGGCTTCGCCGGCGCTCTGACGCTCGCGAACCTCCTGTGGGTCTTCGTCGGGGCCCTGCTCGGCACGGCGGTCGGCGTCCTGCCGGGCCTCGGCTCCTCGATGGCGGTGGCCCTGCTGCTGCCCGTGACCTTCAGCCTCGATCCGACGGCGGCGTTCATCATGTTCGCCGGCATCTACTTCGGCGGGATGTTCGGCGATTCGACCGCGGGCATCCTGCTCAACACCCCGGGTGCCTCCTCGGCCATTGCGACGACGTTCGAGGGCCACCGCCTGGCCAAGAGCGGCCAGGCCGCCCGCGCGCTGGCGACCGCCGCCATGGGCGCCTTCATCGGCGGCCTCATCGCCACGACCCTGGTGGTGTTCTTCGCCCCTACTCTGGTGAAACTCGCGACGGCCTTCGGTCCCGCGGAGTACTTCGCCCTGGCCGTCTTCGCGTTCGTCGCGATCTCCTCCGTGGTCTCCGACTCGATCATCAAGGGCCTCACCGCTCTGGGCATCGGCCTGGTGCTGGCGCTCATCGGCGTGGACGGCCAGTCCGGCACGACCCGCTACACCCTCGGCCTGCCGGAGCTCTTCGACGGCCTGTCGATCATCGTCATCACGGTCGGCCTGCTGGCCCTGGGCGAGGTCATCCACGTGGCCTCGCGCATCCACCGCGACCCGAACGCGGTCAAGATCCCGGCCAGCGGGCGCGCCCTGCTCAGCCGCGCCGATTTCCGCAAGGCGCTGCCGGCCTGGCTGCGCGGCACCGCGTTCGGCGTGCCCTTCGGCGTCATCCCCGCCGGCGGCGCGGAGATCCCCACCTTCCTCGCCTACGGAACGGAGAAGCGCCTGGCCGCCAAGCGCGGCGACACGGACTTCGGAACGACGGGTTCGATCAACGGCGTCGCCGCCCCGGAGGCCGCCGGCAACTCGACCGCCGGCATGGCCATGGGCGCCCTGCTCGCCCTGGGCCTGCCGGTCTCGGCGACTGCGGCCCTCATGATCGCCGCGTTCCAGCAGTACGGCATGCAGCCGGGACCGCTGCTCTTCGAGCGCTCGGGAGACATGGTCTGGACGCTGCTGGCCTCGCTGTTCATCGGTCTGGTCATCCTGCTCATCATCAACATGCAGTTCGCGGGGCTCTGGGCCAAGCTGCTGCTGGTCCCGCGCCAGTACCTGTACGCGGGCATCACCGTCCTGTCCATGCTGGGCGTCTACGCCGTGAGCTCCTCCGTGGTGGACCTCTGGTTCCTGCTGGCGATCGGCATTCTGGGCTTCGTGATGCGCCGCTACCACTTCCCGGTGGCACCCGTGCTGATCGCGGTCATCCTGGGCCCGCTGGCGGAGACGAATCTGCGCAACGCCCTGACGATCTCCGAGGGAGACCTCGGCTACCTCGTCGCCTCGCCCGCGACGGTCATCATGTACGCCCTGCTGCTCGTCGCCGTCGCCTACGCGGCGTTCAAGCACGCGGCCCAGCGCCGCGCGAACCGGGCCTCGGCGAAGGTCCTCGAGGACGCCTGAGGCACGGAATTCTCCAGCACGACGGCGGTGCGCCCGTCACGCTCCCACGCGTGGCGGGCGCACCGCCGTCGTTAAAGGTCCCTCTGGTCCCGCCGGATCGGGTGGTCCTCGGGTACCTGGACCAGCACGATCCGGGTGCCGTCCGGGTCCTCGATCCACGCCTCGACCAGGCCCCACGGCTCGGTCCGGGCCTCTCGCTTGGGGGCCAGACCGCTGCCCGCCAGCCGCACGAGTTCGGCCCGCACGTCCCGGACCTGCAACCACAGCATCAGGGTGGACGGCGTGCCCGGCGCGCGGGAGCCCGAGATCTCGAGCTGGCCGCTGCCCAGGAAGAACACCACGCCCCCGCTCCCCTCCGGGCCGAACTCGCGGGCGACCGCCAGGCCGAGCACGTCGCGGTAGAACTCCCGGGTCGCGACGAGGTCGACGGGCCGGAGCAGGATGCGGCTGGAGAGGATGTCCATGCCCCCATCCTCTCCGGTGCGCCCGGTTCTGGCCATGCGCCGCGGAACACCTCGGCGCCGGAGTTCTTCGTCGCATCGCCCTTCGCCTGCCGGCAGGGAAGGTCTTCGAACGCGGACTAGGCTGGTCGGGACGGCGCCGCCCGGCGGGGCCTGTCCGGCGCCCCGGAGGGACCACGCCGGGCCGACGACGAGCGAGGGGGTCTGCACCGTGGCCAATTCGGCATCGGGCGAATCGGTCATCGACCGGATCGTCAGGATTCTGGGCGCCTTCGAACGGGACGCCCCGCGGCTGACGGTCAGCGAGCTGGCACGGGCCGCCGGCCTGCCCAACACGACCACGCACCGGCTCACCACCGAGCTGCTGTCCGCGGGCCTGCTCGAGCGGGACCGCGAGGGACGATTCGGCGTGGGCGTGCGGATGTGGGAGCTCGCCGCCCGCTCGAACCCGGCGGAGGAGTTCCGCCGGCTCGGCCTGCCCGTGCTCGACGGCGTCCACGCGGCGCTGCGTCAGCACGTCTCGCTCTCCGTGCCGCGCTTCGAGAACTTCACGGTCCTGTACCTCGAAGTGCTGGACCGGCACGGCAGCGCCGTGGATCTCGCCGAGGTCGCGGGCCGGCTGGACATGCACACGACCTCGGCCGGCCTCGCCATGGCCGCCCACGCCCCGGCGGACGTCCAGGAGCGCTTCCTGGCCGCGCCGCTGGAGCGGACGACGCCGCGGACCGAGACGGATCCCGGCAGGATCCGCGCCCGGCTGGCCGAGATCCGCGAGCACGGCTGCATCCGGCTGCCTGGCGTGCTGGTGGACGAGAACGTGGCCTACGCCGTCCCCGTCTTCGGGGCGGGCAACGCCGTCATCGGCGCGATCACCGTCGTCGTGCCGCTGCTCGAGGACAACGCCCAGCTGGTGGTCCCGGTACTCGTCGCCGCCGGTCGGTCGCTGTCCCGGTCGATGGGCGCCGAGCGGCGGACCGGCGGATCGAGGCCCTGGCTGCGCCTCGGGCCGTAACACCGCGGGGACCTAATTCCGTTCAACGGGCAATACGGCCCATCGTCGCCACACGGTCCCTAGGCTCGAACGGCGGCCGGAAACACACCCCGGCCGGATCCGCTTCGAAAGGCCCCGCCGTGCACCTGCCCCCGTCCGCCACCTCCCGCACGCTCCGCGTCGGCATCGTCGGCTGCGGCAGGATCAGCCGCAACCACCTGGAGGCCTTCGCCGGGCTGGACGGGGCCCGGGTGGTGGGCGTGTGCGACGTCGACCCGGCCCGCGCCCAAGCCACCGCCGAGGCCTGGGACGTCGAGCACGCCGTCGACTCCGTCCCCGCGCTGCTGGCCCTGGGGCTGGATGTGGTCTCGGTGTGCACGCCGCACCCGACGCACGAGGCGGTGGTCCTCGAGTCCGCGGCCGCGGGCGTCCACGTGCTGTGCGAGAAGCCCGTCGCCGTCGACATGGCCGCCGCCGAGCGGATGACCGCCGCGTGCGACTCTGCCGGGGTCGAACTCGGCGTGCTGTTCCAGCGCCGCTTCTGGCCCGCCGCGCAGCGCGTGCGGGCCGCGATCGACGACGGCTCCCTGGGCACCCCGGTCCTCGGGCACGTCTCCGTCCTGCTGCACCGCGATCCGGGGTACTACGCGCAGGACGCCTGGCGCGGCACCTGGGAGTCCGACGGCGGCGGCGTCCTGATGACGCAGGCCATCCACTACATCGACCTGCTCCAGTGGTACATGGGCGAGGTCGCCGAGGTCTACGGCGCCATCAACACGTTCAAGCACGGGGAGCACATCGACGTCGAGGACTCGGCCGCCGCGGTCATCAAGTTCACGTCCGGGGCCATGGCCACGCTGGCCGCCTCCACCGCCGCTTCGCCGGCCCTGGGCGTCCAGATCCGCATCACCGGTTCCACCGGCGCGACGGCGGAGCTCAGCGAATTCCCCGAGGGGTCCGACGGCCGGGTCACCCTGATGGCCGCGGACGGCACGGTCCGGTCCAGCCCGGCGCACCCCGCGGACGCCGCACCCGACGTCGACCTGTCCACGATCAACGCCGCGCTGGTCCCGCACCACACGAGCCAGATCCGCGACTTCGTCGAGGCGCTCGCCCGCCACGACGCCCCGGCCGTCACCGGCCGGACCGCCACCACCTCCCTGCGCATCCTGCTCGCCGTCTACGAGGCGGCGCGCACCGGCGAGCCGGTCCGCTTCGCCCCGTTCCCTCCCGGCGTGCCGGTGGCGCCGTCCGACGTCACGGCCCGCGCGGCCGCGCAGCCCGCAAGCCGTTAGGAGAATCCCGTGGACCACAGCCTCTCCAGAGGATCCGAGCACGCCCGTCCCCCGCTGGGCCTCGCCCAGCTCTCACTCGTGGGCACCGCGCCGCCGGACCTGGTGCGACGGGCCGCCGGGGCCGGGTTCGACTTCGTCGGCGTACGCGTCCGCCCGGTGACCGGCGCCGAACGCGCCTACGACCTCCGGCCCGGCTCCCCGCTGCAGGCCGAGACGCTGGCCCGGCTGCGCGACACCGGGACCCGGGTCCGCGATGCCGAGTTCCTGCTCCTCGACGGCGGCGACCAGCGGGAGGCGTGGCTGCGGATGATGGAGGCCGGCGCGGCGCTGGGCGCCACCGGGCTCACCGTCGCCGCGAGCGACCCGGACCGCCTCCGGCTCGCCGACACGGTGGCCCGGATGGCAGAGGACGGCCGCGACCACGGGATAGTTCCGACGCTCGAGCCGATCTCCTACCAGGCGGTCGACTCCCTGCCCGCGGCCGCCGCCCTGGCCCGGCCGGCGGGGTGCCGGATCGTGGTCGACACCCTGCACCTCCGCCGCTTCGGCGGCACGCTGGAGGAGCTGGCCGCCGCCGCCGACCTGGTCCAGATGGTCCAGATCTGCGACGGTCCGGCGGCCCCTCCCGCGGACCGCGCCGGACTCGTCGCCGAGTCCCGTTCGGAGCGCGGCATCCCGGGCTCGGGCGACTTCCGGATCGCCGAGGTCCTCGCCGCCCTCCCGGCCTCAGTGCCGGTGAGCGTCGAGACCCCGTCGGAGGCGGCGGTGGCGAGGATCGGCGACGCCGAATGGGCCCGCCGGCTCATGGAGGCCGCGGTCGCGGTCCTCGACGAGGCCGACGCCCTCCGCGCGCAGAACGCGACGGCGCCCGCCGTCGATCCCCGGGCCGACGCATGAGCGGCCGACACCCCACCACGAAACGGAGCCCCGACATGACCCCTGCCCCCACCCCCTCGACCCTCGACGTCGACGTGCTCGTCGTCGGCTCCGGCGCCGGCGGCCTGTCCGCCGCGGTCACCGCCGCCCACCACGGGCTCAAGGTCCTGGTGGTGGAGAAAGCGGCCGTCTGCGGGGGCGCCACGTCCTGGTCCGGCGGCTGGGCCTGGGCGCCCGGGAACCCCCTGGCCAGGGCCGACGGCGTCGACGAGGACCGCGAGGAGTTCCGCACCTACCTGCGCCACCGGCTCGGTGCGGACTACGACGCCGGGCGCGTCGAGGCGTTCCTCGAGGCCGCGCCCCGGATGGTCGACTTCTTCCAGCAGAAGACCTCCCTGCAGTTCACGCCCGGCGTCAACATCCGGGACGTCTACGGCAGGACGCCGGGAGCCGGCACCGGCCACCGCTCGGTGGGCCCCTCGCCCTACAACGCCCGAAACCTCCGCCCGGAACTGCGCGCCAAGATGCGCCACCAGCTCTACGAGACGTCCTTCCTGGGCATGGGCATCATGGCCGGGCCGGACCTGGCGAAGTTCCTCTCCGCTTCCCGGGGCAGCCTCCCCGGGCTGCTCCACGCTGCCAGACGGTTCCTGCCGCACCTCGTCGATCTGGCCGTGCACCGGCGCAACATGCAGCTGGTCAACGGCACCGCGCTCACGGGCCGGCTGCTGAAGTCGGCGGACGACCTCGGGGTCGACATCCGCGTCTCCACGGCCGCCCGGAGGCTCCTCACGGACGACGCCGGCGCCGTCGTCGGGGCCGAGGTGTACGGGCCCGACGGCCCGTACACGGTCAATGCGGCGCGCGGGGTCGTCCTGGCCACGGGCGGCTTCCCGCAGGACGCCGCGCGCCGCCGCGAGCTGTTCCCGAAGACCCCCACCGGCGCCGAGCACTGGACGCTCGCCCCCGCCGAGGCCGCAGGGGCCGGGCTCGACCTGGCCCTCGCCGTCGGCGGACGCTTCAAGACCGACGTCGCCTCGCCCGCCGCCTGGTGCCCCGTCTCCCTCGTCCCGTACGCGAACGGGCGTACCGGGACCTTCCCGCACATCATGGACCGCGCGAAGCCCGGCAGCATCGGCGTGCGCGCCGACGGGAGGCGCTTCGTCAACGAGGCCGACGGCTACTACGACTACGTCGACGCCCTCTTCCGGGCCACCCCCGACGGCGAGCCCGTCGAGTCGTGGCTGGTCGCCGACGCCCGGTTCGTCCGCCGCTACCCGCTGGGAATGGCCAAGCCCCGGCCCGTGCCGCTGTTCCCCTACGTGCGCTCGGGCTACCTCAAGAAAGGGAGGACCCTCGAAGACCTGGCCGCCGCGTGCGGGATCGACCCGGACCGGCTGCGCGAGACCGTCGAGCGGTTCAACGCGGACGCGCGCCGCGGCGAGGACCCCGACTTCGGGCGCGGCTCGACGGAGTTCAACCGCTACGGCGGCGACCCGAAGGTCGGGCCGAACCCGTCGCTGGCCCCGCTCGAGAAGGGCCCGTTCTACGCCGTGAAGGTCGTCCCGGGCAGCTTCGGCACCTTCGCCGGTATCGATGTCGACCCGCGCGCCCGCGTCCTCGGCACCGACGGCCGCCCGGTCCCCGGGCTCTACGCGGTCGGCAACGACCAGGCCTCCGTCATGGGCGGGCACTACCCCGCCGGCGGCATCAACCTCGGCCCCGCACTGACCTTCGGCCACATCGCCGGGGAGGATCTGGCCGGCGTCCGGTAGGGACCGCTGCGGCAGGACCGCCCCGCCCGCGACGTCGTGCCCACCGGGTCCACCGAAGTCACAGCCCGGGGCCCGGGCTGTCATAGCCGGGCCACAGACCGCGTGCCTAGGCTCGGGAGCGTCCTGACAACGACCAGCAGAGGATCGCCATGTTCGCAGTCCGTTCCGGCAAGTGGTTCGGCTCCCGCCGCCTCCCCCGCCCCTACGAGGATCTCGAGGACCAGGGCCTGGGGTTCGACATGACGACCCTGCTCGAGCGCCGGCGGGTGCTCTCCTCGCTCGGGCTGGGCGCCGCGGCGTTCGGGCTCGCGGCGTGCGAGGCGGCGACGACGCCGGGTGCGGCGTCGTCGTCTTCGCCGCCCGTCCTGGCGGAGATCCCGGACGAGGCCGCGGGCCCCTTCCCGGGCGACGGCTCGAACGGGCCGGACGTGCTGCAGGAGTCCGGCATCCTGCGCAGCGACATCCGCTCGAGCTTCGGCACCGGCAGCGCCACCGCGGAGGGCGTGCCGATGACGTTCGAGCTGACCCTCCTGGACGTGGCCGGCGCACCGATGGAGGGAGCGGCCGTCTACGTGTGGCACTGCGACCGGGACGGGAACTACTCGCTCTACTCGGACGGCGTGGAGAACGAGAACTACCTGCGCGGCGTCCAGATCGCCGACCCGGACGGCAGGGTCCGCTTCACGAGCATCTTCCCCGCCTGCTACCCGGGCCGCTGGCCGCACGTCCACTTCGAGGTCTACCCGGACCAGGAGTCGATCACGGACCCGGCGAACGCCATCGCCGTCTCGCAGGCGGCGCTGCCGGCCGACGCCGCCGACGCCGTGTACGCGACGGCCGGCTACGAGACGTCGGCCCGGCACCTCGCCCGGGTCAGCCTGGGCGGGGACAACGTCTTCGGGGACGACGGCGGCGCCAGCCAGCTCGCGGCCGTCACCGGCAGCGCGGAGTCGGGTTACGCCGCAACGCTGACCGCAGCGGTGGACGCTGCGACGAGGCCCGCCGCGTCCGAGCGCTGACGCCCCAGCCCGGGCACCGGGTGGGAGCGCCCCGACGAGCGGGAGTCGGCGTCAGGTCCCCGAGGCCTGCAGTCCCGCGTCCCGCGCCTGCTTCATGGCGGCCGCATTCGCGCGGCTCGTCTCCAGGTGCTGCAGGACGAGCCGCTCGACCGCGGCCTCGTCCCGCGAGGCGAGCGCCGCGTAGAGCTGGTCGTGCTCCCGGGCCATGCCCTCCAGATCGGCGTGCTGCGCCAGCAGCCACCGCATGCGCGCCGCGAGCGTCTGGCTGAGTTCGTTCAGCAGCTCGTTCCCGGACATCCTGATGACGCATTCGTGGAAATCGGCGCCGGCCCGGCGCGACTCGACGCCGCGGTTCTGGCGCGAGTACTCCAGCTCGTCGTCGACGATCCGGCGCAACTCCCGCAGCCCCTCGCGCGTGTGCCGCTGGGCGGCGAGCTTGAAGGTCATGAGCTCCAGCGAGACCCGCACCTCGTGCAGGTCGGCGATGTCCGACTCGCTGAATTCGCGCACCACGGCCCACGTCCTCGGCCGCAGCGTCACGAGCCCCTCGGAGACGAGCGTCTTGAGCGCGTCGCGGATCGGGAGCCGGCTCACGCCCAGGTCGGCGGCCAGGTCGCGCTCGACCAGCTTGCTCCCGGGCGGGCGGATCCCGTCGATGATCTCGTTGCGGATCCGATCCGTCACGCGAGTCGACTCCGGCTCGAAGTCCTTCTTCTGGTCCACAATCCGCCCCTTCGACGCACGACTTCCGGTCTACCGTTCTCCTCGAGTCTATGGCTCCGATCCCCGCGGGCACGACGCCGGCCCGGAACCGGCGCTCATCCTGCGGGTGCCGCTGCGGGGTCCGCCGCCGCGAAGGACCCGACGGCCAGTTCCCGGGTCATGAAGACGCTGTTGGGGTCGGGGGCGTAGACGCCGAAGGGGTCGCAGAGCTCGAAGCCCTCCATCGCGTAGAAGGCGCGGGCGGCGGCGAAGTAGTCCTCGACCCCGGTCTCCAGCGAGAGGCGCGCGACCCCGCGCGACGCCGCGTCCGCTACCAGGTGCTGCAGCATCCGCCGCGCCAGGCCGCGGCCGCGGAACCGAGCGCGGGTGCGCATGCTCTTGAGCTCCTCGTGCCCCTCGCCCACACTGGAGAGGGCACCGGCCGCGGCCAGCTCGCCGCCGTCGTGCAGGACCCACAGGCGCACCGACGGCCGCCTGAGGCCGTCCAGGTCGAGGGCGTGCACGCTCTCCGGCGGGGAGGTGGCCATCATGTCGGCGAGGTGCTCGGCGAGGAACTCCTCGAGGCGGGGGTCGTCGAAATCGGCGCGGAGGATCTTCTGGTTCACCCGGATATCCTATGCCGACTAGAGGTCTTGGCCGGCGAGCCAGTCCTCGGCGATCGTGGCGGCCGGAAGCTGCTCGTCGACGCTGCGCCCGTTGAGTTCGAGCAGGTCGTCACTGGTCAGTGCCGCGCTGACCGAGTTGATGATGTCAGCAGCCTCCTCTCCGACGGCGTCGCCGGCCAGCGGCACCACGTGCGAGGCGAGGAAGAGGCCCTTCGTGTCCTCGAGGGCGACGAGCCCGTTCTTGGCGATCGACGGGTCGCCCGTGTAGATGATCGCCATCTGGATGTCGCCGTCTTTGAGGGCCTTGACGGTCAACGGGCCGCCGCCGTCCTCGATCGGTGTGAAGCCGGCGTCGACTCCGTACGCGTCCGCCAGGCCCTGGGGCCCGTTCGGCCGGGACTCGGCCTCGGAGTTGGCGCCGAGGGTGATCTCCTCGTCGACGTCGGCGAGGTCGTCGATCGTCTCCAGATCCCACTTCTCGGCAAACTCCTCGGTCACCACGTAGGCGTCCTGGTCGGTGGCTTCCGCCTGGTCGAGGACGCGCAGCCCGTCCGGCGTTGCCTCGGAGAGCGCGGCGTACACGTCGTCGGACAGGCGCGCCTCGGTGTTCGGCTCCCAGTACTGCAGCAGCGGTCCCGTGTACTCGGGGAAGAGGTCGAGGCGTCCGGCTTCGAGCTCGGGCAGGTAGGCCTCCCGCTGGCCGATCCTGAACTCGCGCTGGACCTCCATCCCCTCGGCCTCGAGCGCCTGCGCGTACACCTCGGCGATGATCTCGGACGAGTAGTAGTCCTGGGAGCCGATGACGAGAGGACCTCCGGATCCCCCGGCCGGGCCGGACCCGGAATCCTCTGCGAGCGGATCGGAATTGCCGCAGGCGGCAAGCGGAAGCACGGCGGCTGCGGCGATGGCGGTCAGGGTGAGCAGACGTTTCATGACGGTCCTTTCGGGAAAACCGGGTTGGAGGGGGATGTCGATTTCTGCCCGGCTGGCCGGGCGGCCCGGGCGGCGCGGCGTTGCGCCGCTGCCAGCAGGACCTCGAACAACAGCGCGATCAGGGTCACGAGGAGGGCCCCGGCGAGCATCTGGGCGTAGTCGCGGGATTTGAGCCCGTTGAACAGGAAGCGCCCGAGGCCTGCGTCGGCGATGTAGGCGGCCAGGGTCGCCGTCGCGATCACCTGCAGCGTCGCCGCCCGCACCCCGCCGAGAATGACCGGCGCCGCGAGCGGCAGCTCGACCCTGGTCACGATCTGCCACTCGCTCATCCCGATCGCGCGGGCGGCCGACGTCGTCGTGCCGTCCACGGACTCGACGCCCGAGTAGGCGCCCGCCAGCAGGGACGGGACCGCGAGGACGACGAGGGCCAGCAGCGGCGCTCCCAGACCGATGCCCAGCCACAACCCGAGCAGCGTCAGCAGGCCGAGTGTCGGGACGGCGCGGGCGGCGCCGGCGAAGGCGATGACGGCGGTGCGGCCGCGCCCCGTGTGCCCTACCCAGACGCCCGTCGGGATCGCGACGACGGCGGCCGCGCCGACGACGAGCGCGGTCACCCACAGGTGTTCGAGCACGCGGACCGGCACGGACCCGGGTCCCGTCCAGTGGGCCGCATCCGCGAGCCAGGCGGCGGCCTCCAGCAGGAGGTTCATGCGCCCGCCCCCTCGACCGCGCGACGCCACGGCGTCAAGGCGCGCCCGGCGAGCAGGCAGAGCCCGTCGAGCGCGAGGGCGAGGACGACGGTCGCGATGAGTCCGGTGGCCACCTCGGCCACGATGCCGCGCTGGAAGCCGTCCGTGAAGAGGGTTCCCAAGCTGGGGACGCCGATGAGCGCCCCGATGGTCACGAGTCCCACCGTGCTGACCGTGACCACCCGCAGCCCGGCGACGAGCACGGGCACCGCGAGCGGCAGGTCGACCTTCCAGAACAGTTCGCGCGGCGCGTGGCCCACGGCGATCGCCGCTTCCCGCACATGGGAGTCGACGGACGCGAACGCGTCGGCGGCCGTGCGGACCATGAGCGCGGCCCCGTAGACGGTGAGGGCGATGATGATCGTGGCCGACGAGCGCAGGGGCACCCCGAAGACGGCCGGGACGATGATGAGCAGCGGCAGCGCCGGAATCGAGTACAGGAGGCTCGACCCGGAGAGCAGCGCGCCGCCGAGACCCGGCCGCCGGAAGGCGAGCCGCCCCACGGGCACCGCGATCGCGACGCTGAGCAGGATCGCCGGCAGGCTGAGCCACAGGTGCGCCCACGTCAGCTCGAGCACCCACCCCCACGCATGCGAGAACCAGGTCACGGCGCGGTCCTGCGCTCCTCGGCCGCGACGAGGACGCCGGCGGGCCGGCCGTCGTCGTCGACGAGGACGCGGCGCCCGTCCACGTCCGTGGTGCGCAGCCGCCGCTCGGCGCGGTCGGCCCCCACGAAGGAGCGGACGAACGCGTCGGCCGGGTGCGCGAGGATGTCGGCCGGAGTCCCGACCTGCGCGGTGACGCCGCGCTCCTTGAGGACGACGACCTCGTCGCCTACGCGGAAGGCCTCGTCGATATCGTGGGTGACGAGAAGGATCGTCTTGCCGAGCTCCCGCTGCAGCCGCCGCAGTTCGTCCTGCAGCTCGCGCCGCACGATCGGGTCGACGGCCCCGAACGGCTCGTCCATGAGCAGGATATCGGGGTCGGCAGCGAGCGCCCGGGCGACGCCCACGCGCTGCTGCTGCCCGCCGGAGAGCTGGGAGGGGTACCGCTCGGCGCACGAGGGGTCGAGCCCCACCCGCTCCAGCAGGCCGACGACGGCGGAGCGCGCCTCGCGCCGGCGGGTCCCGTTGAGCACGGGGACGGTGGCGACGTTGTCGGCGATCGTGCGGTGCGGCAGCAGCCCGCCGGCCTGCAGGACGTAGCCGATCGACCGGCGCAGCCGCACGCGGTCGAGCCCTGCGACGTCGCGCCCGTCGATCAACACGGAACCGGCTGTGGGCTCGACCATGCGGTTGACCATGCGCAGGAGGGTCGTCTTGCCCGAGCCGGAGGACCCGACGAGCACCACCAGGCTGTTCGCCTGGACCGTGTAGCTGAAGTCCTCCACTGCCACGGTGCCGCCCGCGTACGTCTTGCCGACTCCGCAGAACTCGATCACGCCGCTCTCCTCGTTTGGGGATGTGCTCCACCCTATACAGATACAGACTGCCCGAGGAACTGAACGCTCGGTGGGGGCTTCAACCAATTCCCGGTCGGCGTTCAGGATGGCCGACTAGGCTGGTGGCCAGTGACCGGCGCCACATTTCGTCGCGCCGTCAGGCACCAGCTCGACGCAGGGAGTCCTCGATGCAGACGGCATATTTCACGAACTACGAACACGACGAATCCGGCCCGTCCGCGGGATCGGAACGACAGGCCCAGCGCGATCGCGCCCAGGGCGCGCTCGTCGGCGCGGCCGCGGGCGACGCGCTGGGTGCCGGCTACGAATTCGGTCCACCTCTCGGCTCCGGCGCCACGATCACGATGATCGGCGGGGGGCCCTTCGGGTTCGCTCCCGGCGAGTGGACCGACGACACGTCCATGGCCGTCCCCATCGCCCGTGAGCTCGCTGCGGGACGCCGGCTGGAGGACGAGGAGACGCTCGACCGGATCGTGGCCGACTGGTACGCGTGGCACCTGGAGGCCCCGACCGTCGGCACGCAGACCCGCCGCGTGCTCGGCGCCCTCCAGTCGGCGACCGCGCGCGAGGCGTGGGAGTCCTCGCACCGGCTGCACATCATCACCGGCCAGTCTGCCGGCAACGGCTCGCTCATGCGCACCGCGCCCGTGGCCCTCGCCTTCCTCGGCACGGGACAGGAGGAGGCGCTCGCGAGCACGGCCCGGCAGCTCTCCCGGTTGACCCACTGGGCCGACGACGCCTCCGACGCCTGCGTGATCTGGAGCCTGGCCATCCGCAAGGCCGTCCTCACCGGCCAGCTGAATCTGCTCGATCAGCTCTACTGGCTCCCGGCCGAGCGGAGAGAGCTGTGGCGCCAGCGCATCGAGGCCGCCGAATCGGGGGAACCGGCCGACTTCGCCGGCAACGCGTGGGTCGTCGAGGCCTTGCAGGGCGCCTGGTCGGCGATCCAGCACGGAACCTGTCTCGAGGACGTCCTGCGGCGGGCGGTCCGCGGCGGCAGCCACACCGACACGGTCGCCGCCATCGCCGGGGCCCTCACCGGCGCCGCGCACGGCGCCAGCGCGCTGCCGGGCGAATGGCGCGCGCGCCTGCACGGCTGGCCGTCCATGACGGCTGCCGACCTCGAGGACCTCGCCGTCCAGATCCTCGAGGGCCCGCACGCCCGCGGACCCCAGGCGGCGGGCGCCGTCACGGGGTCGGCAACGGCCGGACGCGCCGAACGCTAGGAGCCGCCCACCCCGTTCCGCTCGGAGTACCGCTCTGCCAGCTTGCGCTTGAGGATCTTCCCGCTGGGACCCAGCGGGAACTCGGACACGACCTCCACCAGGCGGGGGTACTTGTAGGCTGCCACCCGCTCGGCGATCCACTCACGGATGGCGTCGGCGTCGAGGCCGGAGTCCGGATCGATCGTGACCGAGGCGGCGATCTCCTGGCCGTGCTTGTCATCCGGGACGCCGTAGACGGCGGCGCTGGTGATTCCCGGATGCTCCATGAGGGCCTCCTCCACCTCGCGGGGGTACACGTTGTAGCCGTTGCGCAGGATCATGTCCTTGGTCCGGTCGACGATGCGGACGTGGTCGTCCTCGCTCTTGGTGCCCAGATCGCCGGTGCGGAACCAGCCGTCCACGACGGCCTCGGCCGTGGCCTCCGGGCGGTTCAGGTAGCCGGCGAACAGGTTGTGACCGCGGACGACGACCTCGCCGAGCTCGCCGCGCGGCAGGAGCTCGATCGCGTTCCGCTCCAGCGGATCGGCGATTTCGACGTCGACGCCCCAGATCGGCGTGCCGACGGTGCCCGGCTGCGGCGTCTGGCTGACGCGGCCGAAGCACGCCACCGGCGACGTCTCCGTCAGCCCGTAGCCTTCATGGACCTTTGCTCCGAACCTCGTCTCGAAGGCCTCGAGCAGCGCCACGGGCAGCGCCGCGCCGCCGGAGACGCCGTAGCGCAGGGCCTCGGGCCGCTCCTCTCGGGCGGAAGCGGCCTCGAGCAGGGCCACGTACATGGTGGGGACCCCGAAGAAGACGTTGACGCCGTGGTCCAGCAGCAGGTCGAGGGCGTCGGGCCCGGTGAAGCGGGGCAGCAGCAGGATTTCGGCGCCGGCCCGCAGCCCGCAGTTGAGCACCGCGGTCTGCCCGAAGGTGTGGAAGAGCGGCAGGCCGCCGAAGAGCCGGTCGCCGGGTCGGACATCCAGTGCGTCGAGCAGCATCGCGTTGGTCTGCTCCACGAGGGCCAGATGGGTTCCGAGTGCACCCTTGGGCTTGCCGGTGGTGCCCGAGGTGTAGAGGATCGTGGCGATGTCCTCCGGGTGGCGTGGCAGGTAGCTCGTGATGGGCTCGGCCGCGGCGGCCAGGTCCTCCAACCGTCCGGCCGCGGAACCCGACTCCGCCAGCACGGTGTACGTCGGCACCCCTGACGCTTCGGCGCCGGCGGCGCCTTCCGCGAGCAGCGGGGCCGCGCAGACCAGCAGCTCGGCCTCGGAGTCGTCCAGGATGTAGGAGATCTCGTGCCGCTTGAGCAGCGCGTGGATCGGAACGACGACCGCCCCGAGGCTCAGGACGGCGTAGTAGACGCGGGCGAAGTCGGCGACGTTCGGGATGAGCACGGCCACCCGGTCGTTCTCGCCGATGCCGGCGTCGCGCAGGCCGCCGGCGTAGCTCCGGGCCTGCTCCCACAGCTGCGCATAGGTGGTCTGGTGACCGCCGACCGTGACGGCGGCGCGGTCGGCGTGCCTCGTGGCAGATTCGGCCAGGATGGCGGCGACGGACATGGTCAGGTGGGATGCGGTTCCGGTCATGGTCGTGCCCCTCGCTCGATGCAGGTGTTTATGAGATGCGTCACACCGCAGACGATAGACCCTTTGGAACGCAGTCTCAACACTTGGCATCGAGTTCCACGCTTTCGGCTTGGCGGCCGCCCCCTACGCGGTGTGCCGGCGCTGCTGCCGGATCACCAGGTACATGAGATAGGGCGCGCCGATGACGGCCGTCGCTACGCCCGCCGGGAGCGCGACCTCGAACGTCCGTGCGGCGAGGAGGTCGGCCAGCAGGAGGAACAGCGCGCCCACGAGCGCGGCGGCAGGCACCGGCGGGATCGTCCCGCGGGTGATCAGCCGGGCGATCTGCGGGCTGGCCAGCGCGACGAACGCGACCGGGCCGGCGAGCACGGTCGCGGCCACGGCCAGTAGGGTCGCCAGCGAGAGGGTCCACACGCGGGTGGCGTTGATCCGCAGCCCGAGCGCGACGGCGGTGTCCGGGTTCAGCGCGATCATGTTCAGACCCCGCCGCGAAGCCAGGGCCGCCGCGATGCCGACGAGGACCACCGGCCACAACGGGGCGATCTGGCCCCAGTCCCGGCCGTTGATGGTGCCCGACATCCAGGTCAGCGCCTTGGCCGCGTCCTGCACGTTGCCGAGCGTGAGCATCCACGTGGTCAGGGCCGCGGCCAGTCCGCCGACGCCGAGGCCGACGATGATCACCCGGTTCGATTCGAGACCGCCCTTCCAGGCGAGCAGGAAGACCAGCGCCGCGGCGACGAAGCCGGTCACGGCGGCCGCGGCCGGCATCCCGAACGCGGCCGCCGCGCCGGAGACCCCGCCGGACCCGCCGGCCAGCACCGAGACGCCGACCGCGCCGAACGCCGCCCCGTTGGTGATGCCCAGGACGTCCGGGCTGGCCAGCGGGTTGCGGGCCACGGTCTGGGTCAGGGCGCCGGCCGTCCCGAGGGCGGACCCGGCGAGGACGGCGGCAACCGTGCGCGGGGCGCGGAATTCGACGACGGCCAGCTCGGTGCGCGCGTCGGGCGCCATGCCCAGCAGGGTGGCGGCCACGTCCGCCAGCGGGATCGGCGACCCGCCGACGGCGATGTGCCACGCGGCCGCCGCGAACGACGCGATCGCCAGCGCGAGGGTGACGACGGCGGCGTGCCGGCGCCGCGCCGTCGTCGTGCCGTGCGCCCTGGATGTGCGGGCGGCCGGACCGCCCGCGGGACCGGGCGCCGGGGGCGCGTCGGCGACGCCGCGCGGCTGGGCGAGGCGGTCGTCGGGGAGGAGCTGCTGGCTCACGCGGAGACCACCCGCTTGCGGCGCGCGATGTAGACGAACACGGGGGCGCCCGCGAGGGCCACGACGACGCCGACCGGCAGCTCGCCCGGGCGGGCGATGATCCGGCCGAGGGTGTCGGCGAGCAGGATGATCGCGCTGCCGATGAGCGCCGAGGCGGGAACAAGCCAGCGGTAGTCCGCGCCCAGCGCCCAGCGGGCGACGTGCGGCACCAGCAGGCCGACGAAGGCCACGGGCCCGGCGATCGTGACCGCGGCTCCGGCGAGCAGCACCAGCGCGGCCAGCCCGACGCCGCGGGCGCGGGCAGTGGTGACGCCGAGCCCGGTAGCCGCGGCCTCGCCGAGCGCGAGCGCGTTGAGCTGGGTCGCGTTCAGCCAGGCGAGCAGGCCGCCGAGGAGCAGGACGGGCCAGAGCAGCTCGAGTGCCCCGGAGCGCCCGGCGACCGATCCGACCTGCCAGAAGCGCAGGGTCTCGAGCGCGGCCTCGCTGAGCAGGACGGTCGCGGAGACGAGGCCGAGGCACAGGGACGTGACGGCGGCGCCGACGAGCACCAGCGTGGTCGGCGAGCCGCCGCGGCGGTCCACGCTGCCGATGCCGAACACGACGACGGAGGCCACCAGGGCGCCGGTGAAGGCCAGCAGCGCCTGGGCGGAGTAGGACAGGGGGCCGGCCGCCGCCGTCGTGGCGACGATGGCGAGCGCGGCGCCGTGGTTGATGCCCAGCAGGCCGGGTTCCGCGATCGGATTGCGCGTGTGCCCCTGGACCAGGGTTCCGGCGACGCCGAGGGCGGCGCCGACGGCGAGCGCGGTGAGGGTCCGGGGGACGCGGATCTCGCGGACCGTCAGGTCCATGACGGTTCCGGTGTAGTCCGCGAAGGCGTGCCAGATCTCGCCGGGGGTCGACCGGGCGGACCCGACGCCGATGCTGAGCACGACGCCGATGACGACGACGGCCGCGAGGATCGCCAGGGTCCGGGCGCGGACCGCGGGTGACGAGCGGGACGCGGCCGGCTTCGGCACGTCCCGGGACGCGGGCGCGAGGGCAGAAATCTTCACATGTTCTCCAAGGTGTTTCCCCGATGGTACCGTTCTGCATCATCACCAAGGTAAGCATCACCTAATGACCTTCAGTAACGAAAGAATGTTCAAAATGAACCCCACTCGCACCCCCGCCCGTTTCCGGGCTTCCGCCGGCGCCGCATCGGCCGCGCTCCTCCTCGCACTGACGGCCTGCGGCGGAGCCGCGGAGCCGGAGGAGGCGCCGGAGGGCGGCGCCTCCGGCGGCTTCCCGGTGACGGTCGAGCACTTCCGCGGTTCGACGGAGATCCCCGAGGAGCCGCTGCGCATCGCCGCGCTGGACCCGAGCTACGTGGACGCCACGATGCTGCTGGGCGCCGAGCTCGTCGCCTACACCGAGTACCGCAAGGGCGACAATCCGTTCCCCGAGTACCTCGGCGACGTCTCCGAGCTGACGGACGAGGCCGTGAACGTCGGCACCATCGCCGAGCCCGATCTGGAGAAGATCCTCGAGGCCGAGCCGGACCTGATCATCTCCGCCGACGTCCGCCAGGGCGAGATGTACGACCAGCTGACCAAGATCGCGCCGACGGTCTTCTCGGAGTCGACGGGCCCGAGCTGGAAGGAGAACGTCGTCCTCCTGGGCGAGGCGATCGGCAAGAAGGAGGAGGCCGAGG
This sequence comes from Zhihengliuella salsuginis, assembly GCF_014651715.1. Classification (GTDB taxonomy): domain Bacteria; phylum Actinomycetota; class Actinomycetes; order Actinomycetales; family Micrococcaceae; genus Zhihengliuella; species Zhihengliuella salsuginis. The sequence continues at coordinate 358,034 of NZ_BMXK01000001.1, read as the reverse complement.
AGAAGGTCGCCGCCTACGAGGCGCGCGCCGCCGCCGTCGGCGAGGCGATCCTCGAGCAGGATCCGGAGACCACGTACTCGCTCGTCCGATTCGCGGGCGAGGACACGATGCGCCTCTACACGACGAACTCGTTCATCGGCGACATCATGGCCGACATGGGCATCCCCCGCCCGGAGGGACAGCCGGACACCATGGACTCGATCCTGGTCCCCCTCTCCCAGGAGCAGATCCTCGAGGCCGACGCCACCTTCATCATGGAGTCCACATGGAACCCGGGCGGTTCCGAGGGCGACGCCTCCGTGGAACAGCAGGAAACCTTCGAGTCCAACCCGCTGTGGGGCGAGCTGACCGGCGAGATCGTCGAGGTCGACGACTCGATCTTCCTCTCCTCCGTCAGCATCCAGGGCGCAGAGGCCGCCATCACCGAGCTGGCCGAGCACTTCGGGGTCGACCCGCAGCTCGAGAGCTGATCGGATCGGGCCGCCGGCCCGGCCCCCGCGCCGGTGGCGCGCACCCCACCGGGGTGCGCGCCACCGGCGTTTCCGCGCCCGCCATAGACTGGACGCATGGCGGCGCCCCTCAAAGACCAGTTGTTCAACCGCGACAAGGTGTCGCTCATCGCCGCGGACCTGGCGCGGGCCAGCGCCGCCGCCGGGCACGCCTTCGACGCGGCGACTTTCACCAACGAGTGCGTCGCCCGGTTCGGCGAGCAGGAACTCAAGGAGCGCATGGCGTGGATCGCCACCCGCCTCCACGCCCACCTGCCGTCCCGCGGCGGCGAGGACCCGACCGCCGTCGCCGCGTCGGTGGACATCCTGCTCGCGGCGCTCCCACCCGAGCTGGATCCGGAGCTCTCCGACGGCGACTTCGGCGACTTCATCCACCAGCCCTTCGCCCAGTTCGTGGCGGATCACTGCCGCACCGCGGAACTGCTGGAACTCGGGCTCGACGCGATGCACCACATCACGCGCCGGTCCTCGGCCGAGTACGCGATCCGCTTCTTCCTCGACGACTTCCCCGGGCCCACGCTCGCCCGGCTCGAGACCTGGACGCGCGATCCCAACTACCACGTCCGCCGCCTCTGCTCCGAGGGGACCCGGCCCCTGCTCCCCTGGGCTCCGCGCCTGGCGCTCGATCGCGCGACTCCCCTGCCGCTGCTCGAGACGCTCGCCGCCGATCCGACCCGGTACGTGACCCGCTCCGTGGCGAACCACCTCAACGACATCGCCAAGCGGGATCCCGACCTCGTGGTCTCCACGCTGGCCCGCTGGCAGGACGACGTAGAGCGCGGCCGCCGCAGCATCGGCGACCTCGACTTCATCACGCGCCACGCCACACGCACCCTCGTCAAGGCGGGCCACGCGGGGGCGCTGGCGCTGCTCGGGTACGACGCCGGTGCGCACCTGACGCTCACCGAGGTCTCGGTCCCCGGTCTGGTCGCGTTGGGCGGCGCCCTCGACTTCTCGCTCACCCTCGAGACGGCGGGCACGGACGTCCCGGTCGTCGTCGACTACGCGATCTGGCCGGCCGATGCCGCCCTCGCGACGGCGACGGGCCTGCCGCGCGGACGCAAGGTGTTCAAGCTGACGCAGGCGGTGGTCCGCGCGGGTGCCCCGCTGGAGTTGAGCAAGCGCCACGCCCTGCGGGCCTCGATGACCACGCGGCGGGCGACGACGGGCCCGCACCTCATCGAGCTCCTGGTGAACGGCCGGCCCCGCGGACGGGCCGAATTCACGATCGCGGACGCCGCCCGCCCGTAGCCCACCCCCGCTCTTGTCCTCGGCGTCCGCAGGCCATGGGCAGTCCTCCCCATGGCCTGCCCCGAAGCCCATCGGTACGCTGGGTCGCGTGATGGCCGCCCGCCATCGAAACGCCTGGGACGGAGGACGCGGTGCGCTACCGACTCGAACAGCCCGGCTTCAACCAGTTGCTGCGCGATGCCGACGACGTCGTCCTCAACCTGCCGGAGCACGTCGTCGGACTGGAAGACGCCGTGGCGGACCTCAAGATGGCCCTCGACAACACCGACTGCTCCGGGTCCGTCGAGACGTGCGGCGCAGACGTGCTGCTGCCCGACGCCCGGGCCACCGTGGTGCGCTGCGAGAACGTGGTCGGCGCAGGCTGGGGCATCAGCGAGGCCGTCTCGGCCGGGGACGAATCGATGGCCGACGACGCACGGGGGAACGCGAAATGAGCATCTTCTCGATCGACACGTCCGGCTTGAAGAACCTGCCGGCGGACACCGAGGGGATCCGGACTGCCGCCCGGGCCGTCAAGAGCGCCGGCCAGACGATCGAGGACGAGACCACGTCGGCCAAGACCACGTGGAACGGCATTCGGCCGCTCTACGAGGGGCCGGGCGAGCAGGCTCTCGCGACGTCGATGGCCCCGGCGGTCCTGGACGCCGGCGAACTCGTGGAGAGCACCACCTCCCTCAAGGAGGCCGCGTTCACGCTGGCGGACGAGATCGACGACCTGAATACCCGCAAGGGGACCTTCTGGGACACCACCGTCCCGGATCAGGAATCCAACTACAACGACAACTACGCGGACAGCGCCGCGTCGCGCCGGCAGTACCCCCATGCCAAGGCGACGCTGCAGCAGGAACTCCAGAGAGACTTCGACGCGATCACCGAAGACTGGGAAACGGCGCAGACCACCTTCAACAGCACGGTCGACGGCATCGCGCGCATCAGCTCCGACACCCCCGCCCACTTCGACTACGGGACGAACTCGACACGCATCGACCGGGCGGCGCGCCTGTACCGCGTCGCCATGGGCGAGGGCGCCACGGCCGAAGACGTGGAGGCGTACTACGCCTACCTGGGCAAGCTCTCCGACCAGGAGATCGAGGCGTTCGCGGCGACGCACCCCGATTCCAGGACCGCCCCGCCGCCCGTGTCGGCGGAGCCGCCCGCCGGGGACGGCTACCCCGCTGGCAAGCACGGCGCCGACTGGTGGGACAGTCTCAGCACGGAGCAGCAGGCCGCGCTCACCGCGATGCTGCCGGCGCTGGTCGGCAACACCAACGGCGTCCCGTACTCGGACCGCAACCGCGCGAACGTCACCACGCTGAAGCTGGTCCGCAACGACCCCGACTACACGGCCGAGCAACGCGAGGCCTTCGAGTCGATCGCCAAGTCGCTGCATCCTGAAGAGGACCGCGACGGCAACACGGTTCCCCGCGGCCTGCTGCATTTCATTCCGGTGGACCCGGCCTCACAGCGCCCCTTGGCCTCGGTCGCCGTCGGAGACGTCGATACCGCGGACAACGTCACCTTCACCGTGGCGGGCATGGGCAGCGGTACGAACAACATGACCGGCGAGGTGGGCAACGCGCAGAACCTGTACGACGGACTGGAAGGCAGCCGCGCCGTCGTCAGTTGGATCGGCTACGACTCCCCGGACAAACCGGCCTGGGACGGCAGCAACTTCAACGGCTCGTGGCCGTCTCTGGGCAGCGCTGCGTGGGAATCGGGGACCAACTCCACCGAGGTGCTGCGCAGCGACCACGCCAACACGGGCGGTACGCAGCTGGCGATTTTCCTGGACGGGTTCCACGAGACGCGCGATCACACAGGCGACGTGCCGACGGTCAACGTGGGCGCGCATTCGTACGGCACCACCACGGCGGCGGTCGGGCTGACGGAGACCAAGTACGACGTCGACCGGTTCGTGATGTACGGATCGGCGGGTATCGACCCCTCCGTGGCCGACCACGCGTCGGACTTCAACGTCAAGGAAGGCAGCGACGGCAAGGCCCAGGTGTACGCCACGCTGGCCTACGACGACCCGTGGGCTCCTGCCGGACAAATCGGCTCCGAACGACTCTCGCCGACCGCCGAGGAGTTCGGGGCGCACGTCTTCTCCTCCGACGGCGAGGGGAACATCGACGGTCAGGTGGGCAACATCCACTACCAGGACTCGAGCGACGGCGACGGCGACTGGGGCTACCTGGAGCCCGACAGCCAGTCCTACAACACCATCGACCAGATCCTCTCCGGCGAGGCGGACGCCGTCGAGTACATCGACGAGGCACGGCAGGACTCCGACCCCAAGCGCGTGTACGAACTGATGCAGGACGCGATCGACGCGAAGAACACGACGATCGAGGTCAAGGAAGATGTAGTCGAGTGGTTCGGAGACCGGAAGGACGACGCCGTGGAGGCCAAGGACGCCGTCGTCGACTGGACCGGAGACCGCAAAGACGACGTGGTCGATTTCGCCGGCGAGGCCAAAGACGAGGTCGTTGATCGCGCCGATGACGCCAGAGATGCCGCCGGTGACGCCTGGGACTGGGCCAAGGACAAATTCCCCTGATGAACAACCGTCGAACCCCCTACGCTGGAGACATGCGCCGCGCCCGGCAAGCCGCCACCCTCGTCCTACTCACGGCTGCAGTCCTCACCGGCTGCGCCGATCCGGGCAACGAACTCCCAGGAGGAACTGTGAACGCCGAAGCCGAGCCGACCCTCGAGGAACTCCGCCGGGACGCCGCGGACGTCGCCGTCTCGTTCTTGCCGTTGCTGCCGGGATCCCCCACGGAGGAGGAGCTGCGTGACCGTGTCGCGACGAAGGAACCGTCTGCGTGCGACAACGAGTCGTACCGCATCCGCCTGCCCTTGGGCGGCGACGGCATCGACGATCCGGAGCGGTTCGTCGACGAGGCGCTGACGATCATCCACGAGCTCGGGTTCTCCACGGAGGACTACCGCCGCAACAGCCAGGGCAGCGACCATGTCAACGTCAGCGGCCGGCTTCCCGACGGCCGGGTGATCGCGCTCGAGGCCTCGCCGTCGCTGACGCGGCTGCACTACCAGACGGTGTGTTCCAAGCACGAGTCGCTGGCCCGGGCGTTCGACGCCGGGCTGGAGGAGACGTTGGACGAGGCGACCGAGTCGCTCGGCAAGCCGGAGCCCGAGCGCCCCTCGCGCTGGGGCGTGCGCGGCTGACCGGTCCACACCGTGAACGCCCCGTGACAAGCGGTCGCTTCGGATGAAGCCGCTGGACCACGCATCACGGGGCGCTTCCGCGCCGAGTGCTCCCCTCAGTCGTCGGCCGCGTCGTGGGCCGGAACCCACGCCGGGAACGGGTCCGGGAGGCTCGACCAGGATTCGAATCCGGCCTCGAATTCGACGTCGGTCAGCAGTGCCGACTCGAGGAGGCCCCGCAGCCGCTTCTCGTCGAGGTCGATCCCGGTGAGGACGAGGTCCTGCCCCAGACACAGCAGCTCCTCCTGATCCGCGTCGTCCCGCGTCAGGGGCACCAGGTCGAACATCTGCCCCACGTGCTCCCACAGGGCCGTGACCTGCGGCCGGGTGGCCAGCCGTGCGAAGCCCGCCGAGCGCACCAGGCACCCGGCCCGGCCCGACCCGATCTCCTCCAGCACCTCGCGCAGTCGTCCGGGGTGGAAGGGCCGCACCGAGGAGAAGCGAACCGAGGAGACCCGCGGGTCGAGCATGCGGGGCTGCCAGCTCGGATGGTCGTTGAGCCGCTGGACCCACCCGGGGCGCTGCCCGGCCCCGGTGGTCGAGACCCGAGCCGACCGTGCGCTCCCGCGGTCCTCGAGCCACCGGTCGACATCGAGGTCCAGGTGCGCGGAGGGGTTCAGGTGGCTGATGAGCGAGAGCGTGCTGGAGAGCTCCGGCGCGTTCAGCGAGGCCCAGTTGGTCACGATCACCACGGAGGCGTACTCGATCTGGTGGACCGCCAGCGTCGAGCGTGCGACGAAGCCGGGCAGGTAGTCTCCGTCGGCCAGGTCCTCGCCCAGGTGGGCGGCATCCACGATGCAGACGACGTCGGCCAGGACCGCCGCGTTCTCGTTGCCCACGAGTCCCACAGCGTCCGTGACGGGGACGTCGAGCGGGATGTCCACCACGACGTCGCGGCCGACGGATTGGATGGTCGCGGCCACGTCGTCGAGGAAGTCCGTCCGTTCGGCCGCGCTCCTGCCGAGCCCCCGCGTGGGATCCGCGGGCATCTCGACGGCGCCCGTCGTCTCGGCGATGATGCGGATGTGCTCGCGGCGTTCGGGGACGCACGTCCCGCACACCAGCATGACGTTGGCCTGATTCACGGTCCTCCTCCGGCGTCGGCACGGACGTGCCGGGTTGCATTTGCCTGCGAAGCCCCATCCAACCATATAATGAGAATCATTCGCAATAACTAGACGGAGGAGACACCATGAAGGTACGCAACTCGCTCAAGGCACTGAAGAAGCTGCCGGGCGCCCAGATCGTCAAGCGCCGCGGCCGCGTGTTCGTGATCAACAAGAAGAATCCGCGCATGAAGGCGCGGCAGGGCTGACGCCCCGCCGCGGCGCGCGGCGACGGCACAGCAACTGCACAGCAGATGCACGGCTGATTCTAGGCGACATCGCGGGGACCCGCGCGTTGAACCGGGTAAGACAACAGAGTCGTCCCCCGAGGAGGAATCGTGCTGCTCACCCGCCCCCAACCCGCCATCGCCCCGTCCGTCCCATCCGCCGCGGCGGACGCGGTGCCCGCACCCGCCGCCAGCCAGGCGCGCCGGGCGACGGTCGCCGTCGTCGGCATCGACGGTTCCGGCAAGACGACGGCGGCCTCCTACCTCGCGGCCAGCCTGGACGACGCCGGAACCTCCGCCCAGCTGCTGCGCAACCCGTCCGGCCGCAGCTGGCTGGGGCGCTGGAGCGCGAAGTCCGGCTACGCGGTGCCCGCCACGCTCGCCGAGACCTTCGAAACGGTGCTGCGCGGGCTGAACGTGATCCGCTCCCACACCCGCGCCCGGGCCTTCGCCGGGCTGACGGTCATGGACCGGCACCTGGTCTGCCAGGAGGTCACCCGCGAGACCCGCGGCCTGGACCCGAACGGCCTGCTGGCCCGCGGGCTGCGCCAGCTGCGGCGGAACCTGCGCGAACCGGAGCTGACCGTCCTGCTCGACGTCTCCCCCGCCACCGCGCTCGGCCGCATCCGCGAGCGCGGCCTCGACACCGAATCCCTCGACTACCTCGAGGCTGCGCGCGACGCCTACCTTGCGTGCGCGGTCACCGAGGGGTGGGCCGTGATCGACGCCGAGGCCGACGCTTTCACCGTCGTCAGCCGGCTGCGGGAGATCGTCCGCGAACGGATCGTCGACCCGCAACCGGCGCGCTGATCAGTCCAGGGGCACGACGCCGTCGTCGGTGAAGTAGCCCGTGGTCGGCGCGTGCGGGATGTCCTCCCAGCGCTCCGGGTCCTCCTGCTGGACCTCTCCGGAGGCCATGCCCGTCAGCAGCGACTCGAGCGCGCGGACGTTCTGCTTGATCGACTTTCCGCGCGCCTTCTGACCCAGGCTGCCCTCGCTCGTGTTCCCGCTGGTCTCGAAGAAGACCATCGGGCTGGAGAAGCCCTCCGGGTTCAGCCCGCGGTGGTCCAGCCCCAGCATCATCGCGGAGACGACGCCGCCGTGGATGTCGATCTCGTAGCTGCCGCCCACCTGGTAGCGGTCGATGTTGATCGACCCGTACTTCGAGAGCTCGTCGTAGACGTGCACGTGCATCTGGCGGGTCAGCACGTCGTAGGCGCCGTCGGCGAGGGACGGCAGGGTGGGCCCGCCCGGCGCCAGGGAGACCCCGAGCGAGAGCGTGACGTCGTCGTCGGTCCCGTGCTCCTTCTTGAGGCCCTGGTGGTGGATGTCGACGCCGAAGTCCGGCTGCACCATCGTCCAGTACTCGTAGAACGCCTCGGATTCCACGGCCTCGAACTTGCCCTCCATCCAGTCGCGGTTCAGATCGATCCGCGCCTCGGAACCGTCCTGCAGGATGGTGTGGCGGATGTTCTCCTCGGACCCGTCCGGGTTGTACATCGGGATGATGTGGAACGTGTACTTCTCCCGCAACTGCCGGTTCGCGGCGTCGCCGCTGGTGCCGAGCTCTTTGAGCAGCGCCACGAGGGACTCGCCGCCGTAGGGCTCGTTGCCGTGGATCCGGCCCTGCAGCCAGACGTCCTCGTCGCCCTCGCCGACGGTGGCCACGTACAGGTCCCGCCCCTGCTCCGAGACGCTGTACTCCGTGCCGGCCTCCGCCAGCGTGAAGACGTCCACACCGTAGCGGGAGGTCGACTCGATCTTCTCCAGCTCGGCGATCATCGACTCGTAGGTCATGATGCTCGAGATGCTCGTGTTCCCCTCCGGCGACGGGAAGTTGGCATCGGCGGCCGCCGGGGCCGCCGCGCCGGCGGGGACGGCGAGCGCGAGGGCGGCTGCGGCCGCCCACCCGGCCAGCCGCCGTCGTGCGGGCATGGCGGATGTGCATGGAGTGGTGGTCATCGTGGCTCCTTGAGGTGTGGCTCTCGAGTGACGTCCCGCAGTCGCAGCGACTGTGGTGCGCATCACTCGCGGAATACTCCGGAGCCTAGGGAAGCCCCCGACGGGGGACAAGGGGGATCGTCGAATCGGGGCGAAGATGACTCGTTCGTGAAGGCAACTACTCGCGGGTAGGACGAGCGGATGCCGCCGGACGGCCAGCCGGACCGTTCAGCATGGTTGGGGCGGGACTCAGAGGTGCGGGGTCCCGTAGAGCTCGACGAGCGTGTCGACCGCCTCGTGCACTGTCGAGGGCCCGTCGACGACCTCGACGATGTGCCGGGTCAGCCGCGGCTCGTGGAGGACCTCGAGGATGAAAGCGGCGACGTCGTCGCGCTGGATCCGGCCGTACGGGACGGCCAGCCCGGTCGCGACGCGGTTGTTCCCGTCGTCGTCGGTGAGCCGCCCCGGACGGACGATCACCCAGTCGAGCCCCGATCCGGCCAGCGTCTGGTCGGCCGCCTTCTTCACGTCCAGATAGTGCGCGAACGACTCGGACACCTCGCGCCCGCGTCCGGACTCCGGCATCGCGGAGATCAGGATCATGCGCGGAACCATCGCGGCGTCGGCGGCGACGATGGTCTTCTCGACTCCCCTGCCGTCGATCAGCGACGTCTGGTCGGTTCCCGTGCCGTGGGCGCCGGCGGCGAAGACGACGGCGTCGTGGCCGGCCAGCGCGTTGGCGAGGGAATCGGGGCCGTCGCCGACGAGGTCGAACAGTACGGGCTTCGCCCCCGAAGCGACCACGACCTCCTCCTGCTCGCTCCGGCGGAAGAACCCGGTCACCTCGTCCCCGTGGTCGGTGAGCTTGCGTGCCAGTCGGCGTCCCACGCCTCCAGCCGCTCCGATGATCCCGATCCGCATGACTGCCTCCCTGTGCCGGCTCCTGCTCTCAGATCACCACCTACCGGCCGGTAAGGCAAGGGTTGTTCCCACAACGGTGGTCGTCAGCCGCTGGTCCGTCCGGCTCCGCCGGACCCCGGGTCCCGTATGGGCCCCGCCCGCGCAGGGGGCGCCGGGACGTCACGAATCTTTACATCGCGCGGCTCCGGAAAATCGCGGCCTACCGTTGGTACATGACGGATCTCGCTGTTGCCACCGCCCTGGCCGGGCTCGTCGTCGCGACGACGCTGCTCGGGCTGCTCTGGAAGTCCCGTCAGGGCCGGGTGTCCCCCGCTGCCGGCACACGGCAGCTCGACCTGCCGGGCGTGGCTCTGGACGGCCGGACGACGTTCGTCCAGTTCTCCTCGCCCGTCTGCTCCGCGTGCCGGTCCACCGCCCGCCTGCTGGACGAGCTCTCCACCGGGCACCCCGGTGTCGGGCACGTGGAGCTCGACGTCACCGATCACCCCGAGCTCGCGTCGCGGCTCAACATCATGCAGACCCCGACCACTCTGCTCGTGGGCGGCGACGGGATCCTGCGGGCGCGGTTCAACGGGGCGGCCCCGGCCGTCACGGTCCGCGAACAGCTGGATTCAGCGCTTTCCGGCAGCGCCGTCCCGTCCGCCGGAGCGGCGCGGTGACCGCCGCGGGACTCGACCCGCGCGGGCCGCGGTTCGGCGCCGGAATCACCGCGGCCCTGCTGCTGGTGGCCGTCGGGCTCGCCCTGCCGACGGCATCGGCCGTCCCGGCGACCGTGGCGGGGCGGGCGGCACAGCCGGCCTTCCTGCTGGCGGCCCTGCTGACCGCCCTCTTCCTGTGGGGAGCCCTGGCCGGGGTGGGCCGGCACCCGTGGGGACTGCTCTTCCGCGCCCTCGTCCGCCCCCGGCTCGGCCCGCCGGCCGAACTCGAGGACCCCGCCGCACCGACGTTCGCGCAGGCCGTCGGGGCGTTCGTGATGATCCTCGGCGTGGTCCTGCACCTGGCCGGGGTCCCCTGGGGGCTGGCCGGTGCCGCGGCCGCGGCCTTCGTCGCCGCGTTCCTCAACGCCGTATTCGGCTACTGCCTCGGCTGCCAGCTGTACCTCCTGCTCGTCCGCTCCGGGCTGGTGCGCGGCGGCTCACGCCCCCGGCAGCCGTAGAGCGTCCGGACTGCCGCGGCGCGCCACCTGCCGATGCTCCGGGCAGCACCCCCCTCCTCTCCTCTCCTCCCCTCCACGCCCGCGGATCGCGGGCTACCCGTCGGTACCGCCGACTGTTCACCTCTGCGTCATTTCGAGTCCGGCGTTCTCGTAATTCGCCGCCAACCCGGCCCGCCACTCTTGAGGAGCACCCGGGAGGCCCGCGCACCGCACTTCGCGCGCCCGCCTTCCGCACCCCAGGCTCCCCCAAGAAAGGCACCCCATGTCCCGCACGAAGCCGGGCCGCCTCGCCGTGGCCGCCGCCCTCGCGTCCGTCACCGCCGTCGCCCTCTCGGCCTGCGGCGGAGCCACCGAAGCCGGCGAGAGGTCTCCCGCCGACGAGCCGATCGTGTTCGCCATGCCGCCGGGCACCGACGATCCCGACATCCTCGACGAGTTCGGCGTCATCCAGTCCATGGTCGGCGAAGCCACCGGCCGAGAGGTGCAGGAGGAGATGCCCGCCGACTACCTCGGCGTCGTCGAGGCGCTGCGTCAGGACCACGTGGACGTCGCCATCCTCAGCCCGTTCGCCACCGCGCTGGCCATCAAGAACGACTCTGTCGACCCTCTGGTTGTCTGGAAGGCCTCCGACGAGCCGGCCTCCACGTGCTACTCGCTCAAGGACTCCGGCATCGAGGAGGTCTCCGACGTCGCCGGCCAGCAGGTCGCGTTCGTCGACCCGGGGTCCACGACGGGCTACTTCATGCCGGCCTCCCTCTTGAACGCCAACGGGCTCGTGGACGGCGAGGACTACGAGTCCACGTTCGCCGGCGGCCACGACTCGGCGCTGCTCGCCGTCGCCAACGGCTCCGTCGACGTCGCGTGCTCCTCCATCATGGACATCCTGGCCGAATCCGGCACGGTGGACCCGGACGCCTTCCAGGCCATCGGCGAGACCGCCCCGATCCCCGTCGGCGTCGCCGTCGTCGTCAGCCCTGAACTCGATGCCGAGACCCGCGGCCAGCTGCTCGACCACCTGCCCGAGGCCGTCACCGGCAACGAGTCGCTGGCCGCCCTGGGCGGCAACGACGAGTACATCCTCGAGCCGGGCATCGAGCCGTTCCAGCCGCTGCTCGACGCCGCTGAGGCCGTCGGCCTGAACCTCGAGGACATGCGCTGATGAGCCGCCGCGTCCCCTCCACTCCGCGGCCGGCCCCGGCGCCGAGGCTGCGCACGGCGGCCGAGGACCTCGGCGTAGCCCCCGCCGTCCTCGTCGCCAAGAACGTCTCCGTCACGTACGAGGACGGCCACACCGCCCTGAAGGACCTCACGCTCGACGTCCGACCCGGCGAGGTCGTCGCCCTGCTCGGCCACTCCGGCTCCGGCAAGTCGACCTTCATGAAGGCGGCTACCGGCCTCGCGCCCGTCTCCGCGACCCAGCTCACCGTGGGCGGCATCGACCTCACCACGGCGTCCGGCCGGACCCTGCGCACCGTCCGCTCCCGCGTCGGCTACGTGTTCCAGCACTTCAACCTGGTCCCGCAGCTCTCGGCGCTGACCAACGTGCTCACCGGGGGCCTGCACGACGCCGGCGCGCTCGGCACCGCGGGGCTGTTCCCCCGCGCCCAGCGCGAGCGGGCGCTGGCCCTGCTCGAGCGCGTCGGCCTTGCCGACAAGGCGAAACAGCGGGCCGACAGCCTCTCCGGCGGCCAGCAGCAGCGCGTGGCGATCGCCCGCGCGCTCATGCAGCGCCCGCAACTGATCCTGGCAGACGAGCCGGTCGCCTCGCTCGACCCGCGGCTCGCCGGGTCGGTGCTCTCACTGCTGCGGCAGATCGCGCACGAGGACGGGATCCCCGTCGTCGTCTCCCTGCACGTGGTGGAGCTGGCCCGCCGCTACGCGGACCGGTTCGTCGCGCTCGACGCCGGGCGCGCGACCGTCCGCGGCGGCGCCGACGACCTGACCGACGACGCCGTCTCCAGTATCTACGGCCCCGACATGTACAGCGAGGCGCACCATGGAAACTAAGACGAAACCCGAACTGCTCGCCGAGGCCGACCGCCTCAAGCTGTCCCGGCCCTTCCAGGCGCCCGGCGCCGCGGGGATCCTCTCGATCGTCGTGGTCGCCGCGGCCCTGCTGTGGTCGGTCGACGGCGCCGGCTTCAGTATCGGAAAACTGATCGACGGCGCCCCGCGGATGACGGACTACGTCTCGCGGATGTGGCCGCCGAACTTCGAGAAGATGCCCGTCATCGTCGAGCTGCTGATCGAAACCCTGCAGATGGCCGTCGTCGGCACCCTGCTCGGCGCACTGCTCTCCCTCTTCGTCGCCTTCGGCGCGGCGAGCAACATCGCCCCGACGTGGCTCTACACGGCCACCCGCATGGTGCTGAACATCCTGCGCTCCATCCCGGAGCTGATCTTCGCGCTCATGTTCGTCTCCGCCGTGGGCCTCGGCCCGTTCGCCGGCGTGCTCGCGATCATCCTCGGCTCCATCGGCTCGATCGGCAAGGTCGACGCCGAGTCCATGGAGTCCGTGCCGAAGGCCCCGCTGCAGGCTCTGCGCTCGACAGGCGCCTCCAGCAGCCAGGTCATCCGCTTCGGCGTACTCCCCCAGGCCTCCCCGCTGCTGGTGAGCTACACGCTCCTGTTGTTCGAGGGCAACGTGCGCGGGGCGACCGTGCTCGGCCTCGTCGGCGCCGGCGGCATCGGCCTCGAACTCACCAACGCGATGCGCATGTACGACTACGGCCACATGTTCGCGATCGTCCTCTCCATCATCGTGCTGGTCACCCTGATCGACCGCGGTTCCGCCCTGATCCGAAAGAAGCTCTCCTGATGACCGAAACCACCCGGGTCCCCGCCTTCTCCCCGCTCGTGAACCTCCGCGACCTCGGCGGCACGCCCGTCGCGGGCGGCGCCATCCGCCCGGGCACCCTGTGGCGAGCGGACGACGTCGCCTACTCCCCCGCCGCCGAACTGGACGCCCTGGCGGCCGACGGGCTGCGCACCGTGATCGACCTGCGCTCCGATGCCGAGCTCGAGTCGACGGGCGGCGAGGCGCTGCGCGCCCGGCTGGCCGCCGACCACGGGCTGGTCCACCGCCACGTCCCGTTCACCCAGGACGTGGCGGACCCGGCCTCGCTGGCTCGGCTGATGCGGGCGACGGCGACGCTCGACGGCGTCGGCTCCTGGTACTCGAACCTGCTGCGCGAGCAGGCGGCGGCCGTGATCGGCGCGCTCGAGATCATCGCCGAGTCCGACGGCGGCGTGCTCTTCCACTGCGCCGCCGGCAAGGACCGCACAGGCGTCCTGGCCGCGGCCGTGCTCGCGGGTCTGGGGGCGGAGGACGACGTCATCGTCGGCGACTACGCCGCGACCGGCGCCAACCAGCCGGCCATCATGGCCCGTCTGGGCGCCCACCGGCACGCGGCGACCGCGGCCACCGACTCCGTGCGCGCCGGGCTTCCGGGTCCGGAGCACCCCATGCTTGGAGCCCACGCGGCCTCCATGGAGGCGATGCTCGCCGACCTCGAGCGCGACGGCGGCCTCCTCGCCGTGCTCACCCGCGCGGGCCTCCGCGACGGGACGCTCGAGCAGCTGCGCTCGAAGCTGGTCGCCTGATGCCGCACCCGGGGCGCCCACGTGACGAGACGATCGAGACCAGGGTGCTCGGGGCCGCCGTCGAACTCCTGCAGCACCGGCCGGACGACTTCACCATGGCTGATCTGGTGCGGCGATCGGGGGTGTCCCGGGCGGCCGTCTACCGGCGGTGGCCGAGCCGGAAGGACGTAGTGGTGGCCGCGCTGGACACCAACCGTTCGCCGCTGGCGCTCACGCTCCGCGGGTCGCTCCTGGAGACCCTGCGGGACGAGTACCAGAACGCGTTCCAGGATCTCGGCGCCGACACCCTGAACCTGCTGCAGCAACGGCTCATCCAGGGGCTGCGCGACCCGGACGTGCAGCGCTCCTACTGGGAGCGCCACGTCTCCCGACGGCGGTCGGCGGTGCTCGACGCGCTGCAGGCCGGGCAGGCCCGCGGAGAAGTGCGCGGGGACGTCGACCTCGAGGTCGCCATCGACCTCATCAACGGTGCCGCCTACTACCAGGGCGTCGTGCGCGGGGACTGGAACTCCGCCGAGGCGTGCGCGCGGATCGGCGCGGCGATCGACATGGTGTGGGAATCGATCCGCGCCCGCCCGTGAGTGCGTCGAGGAGACCCGGACCGGGCCACCGACGTAGTCTTGGCCGGTGAGAATGCGCGTCGCGGCGTCCCCGCTGTTCCCTGTCCTGCTGGTCCTGCTCAGCATCCTCGGCCAGCAGCTCGGGGCGTCGCTGGCCGGCACGATGTTCTCCACCGTCGGCCCGCAGGGCATGGTGCTCATGCGCCTGGCCTTCTCCGCGATCATCATGGTCGCAATCCTGCGCCCTTCGCTGTCTCGCCTCGGCTGGACGGGCTGGCGGACGATCATCGGACTCGGCGTGGCCATGTCGGCGATGAACCTGATGATCTACGAGGCGTTCGACCGCATCCCCCAGGGCGTGGCCGTGACGCTCGAGGCGCTCGGGCCACTCGTCCTCGCGGTGATCGCCGGCCGGCGGTGGATCGGGGCGCTGTGGGCGCTGCTCGCCTTCACCGGGATCCTGCTGCTGGGCCGTGACGGGTTCGCGGCAGGCGGCCTCGACCCCGTCGGGGTGGCTTTCGCCCTCGGGGCGGCGGCCTGCTGGGCGGGATTCATCGTCATGAACCGGGAGGCCGGCCGGCACTTCCCCGGCGTCGCGGGCTTGGCGCTGGCCATGTGCGCCGGCTCCGTCGTCGCCGCCCCGTTCGGAATCGCCACCGGCGGCGAGAATCTGTTGGATCCGTGGGTGCTCGCGGTCGGCATCGGCATCGCGCTGCTCTCCTCGGCCGTTCCCTACGGTATCGAGACCCAGGTGCTGCGGCTGCTGCCGGCGTCGACTTTCTCCATGCTCACGTGCCTTTCTCCCGTCATGGCGGCGCTGACGGCCTTCGTGGTGCTGGGCCAGCAGCTCGGCCCGGTGGATCTCGCGGCCATCGGATGCGTCATGCTGGCGTGCGTCGGAGCGGTCCGCACGCGCCCAGCCCTATGATGGTGTCCATGCCGGAAACACCAGTACCCACGCAGCCCCACGGCTTGGTTTGGGGCATCAAGAAGAGCTTCGTCGAATACGTCGGCTCATTGGATGACGGGACCATCACTGCGCGCAGCGGCGCCCTGACCACGGACGACGGCGGATTCTCATTCGGCGCCGGCGAGGTCGACCTCTCGGCGGACCTGTCGGCGGGGAAGATGTCGTTCACGGGCGACGTCATCCTCTCCGGCCACGAGGGCATGATGCACGTGCGCCTGCTCGACCCGGCGATCGAGCTGGTCGGCACGCACGCGGTGCTGTCGGTTGCCGCGGACACGGTCGAGGGCACCGACCCGGACCAGGCGCGCATCGTGATCGCGCGTATGTACTCGGGCGGCTTCGCCGACCAGGGAGACACCCTCCAGTGGCGGGTCAACACGGTCCTGCTGACGGACGAGGGCGCCGCGCTCTTCGGCAAGCAGTACCCGAGCGGCCAGATGATGGACGAGATCGTCGCCCACATCCCGCGTCCCGCGGCCTGATCGCTCCAAACCGCGGGCCCGCGGTCATCCGGCGTCGGGACCGGGTGCCGGGAATCTGTGGACAGGCCGTTCGGCCCGGGGGCGCGTCTCCGCGTCGTCCCCGACCCATGCCGCGGCGACCAGCGCCTGGGCTTCCGCCAGCGTCAGCCCCCGCCTGCGCGCCGCCCGCACGAGGTCGGACGCGGGGGCGAAGGCGGCGCCGTCGTCGTGCCCGGGATTGACGCGCGTGCCCGCGGCGCGGGCCGCCCGCACCAGCCCCGCCTCCTCGAGTTCCTTGTAGGCGCGGGCCACCGTTCCGGCGGCGACCCTCAGGTCGACGGCCAGCTGGCGGACGGTCGGCAGGCGTTCGTCGGCGGCGAGCGCGCCGGAGCGGATGAGGGCCTCCAGCTGGCCGCGGATCTGCTCGGCCGGGCCCAGCGGGGAAGCCGGATCGACGGAGATCACGCCGGCTCCCGGACGCCGAACGCCTGGGTCATGCGCCGGGCGCACGAGGCCAGCAGCATCACGCCCACGACCGTCAGCACGACGGAGATCACCAGCATCACGATGGACGCTGTCAGGAACTGCGGGTCGAAGGTGATGTCGGCGGCGTCGATGGGCTCGCCGACGACGAACTCCGTGCGCTGCGCCGCCGAGAACTGGGCTGCGGCCGCCATCACCGCGACGACGGCGCCCTGGAAGGCGAGGAACGCCGTCGAGAGGGTGGCCACCGTGTAGGCGACGGCGGCCCGGACGCCGTTGTCGAGCCGGAAGAGCCTGATGTCCAGCGGGCGGGCCCGGCGCGTGTTGCGCCCCAGAACCACCAGGGAGGCGATGGCGGCGAGGAACGCGACGACCAGAATGACGCCGCCGTAGTACCAGCCCGGATACGGTCCGGAGGCGCCGACGCTGGAGAGCACCTCCGTGACCAGGCCCGACGCGTCGAGCTCCGCGCCGCCCTGCAGCTGGTATCCGAGCTGGCGGAGGCGGCCGGATTCGTCCTCGACGGAGGTCAGCCCGGCCGCGGCCAGACCGAAGACGAGCAGTGCCAGCAGGGCCCCGGGGAACAGGAACGACCACTTCGGCCCGAAGGTCGTCCACCCGCGGCGGATGAGGTCGGCGTGTGTCGGCGTCCCGGCGGGACGGGCTGCCGCGGCGAGGTCCGGGCCTCCTCCGGACTCACGGGGCCACGGCCAGGCGGACCAGGCGACCATGACGGCCAGCCACACCATGACCGGGATCAGCACGACGGGGAGCCCGCCGAGGTGCGGCGCGATGATCTGCCAGGTCAGACAGGAGACGCAGGCCAGGATCGCGATCGCGATCATGCCGACGAAGCGGCGCCGCAGGTGGCGCAGGATCTCGGGGCGGCTGCCGTGGGCGGCGCGCCAGCTCGGCTCGATCAGGTCGCTCAGCCGCGGCGTCTGGCGCGAAACCAGTCCCCGCAGGATCAGGACGAGCAGCCACAGCAGCACGCCGCCGCCCGCCACGATGATCAGCGGTGAGAACACGGGACCCCCTCGGCATTCATCAGACCGCTTGTGGCAGCGACCTGGTACAAGATGTGCCGCCATCCTGCCCGCACCGCACCCTTGTGTCAAACGGTCGACACAACGTGAAGCGGGTCAGCGGACCTCGCGGTGGAACCACTCGATGTGCTCGCGCAGCAGCTCCGCCGCCTGATCGCCTCGACCGCCGGTGACAGCGTCGAAGATGCCCCGGTGCTGCTCCTTCAATACGGCGACGACGGGGCTCCAGGACTCGTCGCTGGAGACCGAGTCGGCGACGTAGTCGCGGATGGCCAGGCGCAGAGATTCCATCATCGCCTCGATCACCGCGTTTCCGGCCAGGGAAGCCAGCAGGACGTGGAATCGCGCGTCGAGGTCGTGGAACTGCTGGCGTTCGACCCCGGGCGACTCCATCTCCTCCAGCAGAGCCTCGGCCTCGGCCAGCACGTCGGCAGCACGCTCCGGCGCGGCCGCGAGATCGGTGGACTGCGCGGCCCACATCTCCAGCAGGACACGGGTCTGGACGATCTCCTCGATCGACAGCTGGGCGGAGGCGATGTGCATGCGCAGGGCGGTCGAGATGCCCGCCGCCGGGCGGGAGATGATGACGGCCCCCGACGACGGGCCGGAGCCCGTCGAGGTCCGCACGACGCCCATGACGTCGAGAATCCGGATGGCGTCCCGCACGGAGGCGCGCGAGATCCCGTGCTTCTCGGCGAGCGCGCGCTCCCCCGGAAGCTGGTCTCCGAGCTTGAGATTCCCCGAGCGCAGGTCCGCCTCGACGCCCTGGAGAACGGTCTCGTAGGCGCGGGGGGTTGCGGGTTTCGCGGCGTTTCGGTTCACGGGATCATTTTCGCACGCCCCGGGGCCGGCACGGCGAGCGCAGCCGTGACCGCCCCCGCGGGCGCGGGACCCCGCCGTCAGGCGGAGACACCCCGGCCGCCCTCATGGTCTGCCGCCAGGTGCGGCTTCTGCTTGAGCATCCACCTGACGATCAGGGCGATGGCCGCCAGCAGCAGAACCAGCATGACGGTTCCGGCATTGAGTCCCAGACCGTGGATGAACAGGTACGCCACGGTGCCGCCGGCCAGGCAGTAGTAGATCGTGACCAGGATGGTCTTGCGCAGCAGGTCGCCCTCGCGGCCGAGCAGGCCCACGGTCGCGGACGCCGCGACGATGTTGTGGATCGAGATGGGGTTGCCGCCCGCACCGCCCACGGCCTGCGCCGCGACGATCGACTCGGGCGGGACGCCGATCTGGGCGCCCGTGGAGAATTGGAACTGCGAGAAGGTCAGGTTCGAGATCGTATTGGACCCGGCCACGAACGCACCCAGGGCGCCGACCCACGGCGCGATGAGCGGCCACGAGCCACCGGAGATGGCGGCGGCGCCCTCGGCGAGCGTCACCGGCATGCTGGAGAGTCCCGAGGCGTTGAGCTCCGGTCCCGACTGGATCAGGATGCGGACCAGCGGGACCGCGAAGAGCAGCGCGACGGCCGTCCCGAAGAGCTGGCCGGCCGAGACCTTGAAGGCTCGCAGGATCTGCTCCCCCTTCATCCGGTGCAGGAGGAAAGCGAAGACGGCGGAGAGGATGAGCACGAAGCCCGGGAGGTAGAACGGCTGGACGCTGGTGCTGATCCCGGTGCCGAGGATGTCCTCCACGGGGATCGCCAGGCCGGTCAGGAACCCCTTGAGGTCCGGGATCACGCGGGTCGCCACGAGGAGCGTCCCCATCAGGATGTAGGGGGCCCAGGCGCGCAGCGGGCTCATGTGGGCCGACATGTCGACTGCCTCGGCCGGCTCGAGGCTGCCCATCCAGCTGTCACCCCAGGTCGAACGCGGTCCGAATTCGAAGGTCTCCTTCGGCATCAGGAATCCCCTGCTGGACGTGAACATGACCAGCGCGAGGCCGATCAGACCCCCGAACAGGGACGGGAACTCGGGACCGATGAACCGGGCCGTGAGGATGGAGGGCACGGTCATGGCCAGCGACGCGTAGAGCGCGAAGGGCCAGATCGCCAGGCCGTCGCGGAAGCGCCGCTCCGGGCCGAAGAAGCCCGTGAGCATGCAGATCATGATCAGCGGGATGAGCAGGCCGACGATGCCGTGGATGGCAGCGACCTGGAATCCGATGCCGTTCACGAACTCCGGCATGGTCACACCCAGCACGCTGATGCGTTCGGCCACGGCGGGATCGCCGCCGAGCCCCTGCTGCACTCCGATGAGGATGGGCGTACCGACGGCGCCGAAACTCACGGGCGTGCTCTGCACGATCAGCCCGACCATCACCGCGGCCATGGCCGGGAAGCCGAGCGCCAGCAGCAGCGGTGCGACGACGGCGGCGGTCGTGCCGAAGCCGGAGGCGCCCTCGATGAAGCTGCCGAAGAGCCAGCCGATGATGATGGCCTGGACGCGGCGGTCCGGCGAGATGTTGTTGAACCCGGCCCGGATGGCCGCCATCGCGCCGCCCACGGTCAGCGTCGAGAGCAGCAGCAGCGCCCCGAACACGATGTAGAGCATGGTGGCCGCGACGATGAGGCCTTCGATCGAGGCGGCGATCACGCCGGTGAAGTCCATCTGCCAGACGAAGAGCGCCACCGCCACCGCGACGGCGTAGCCGACGGGCATGGCGTACTTGGCGGGCCAGCGGAAGCCCGCGAGGAGCACGCCGACTATCAGGATCGGTGCCAACGCGAGGAGGGCTAGTACAGCTAGATTGTCCATATTTCTGGTCCTCTCTGACCATGCCGGCGCAGGATTGCGAGTGATGCGCTGAAGCGGAGAAGCTGTGGCCTGACCACTATGGTCCGACCACACAAAGCGTAGCGCACTCACGAGGGAAATGTGACCCCCTTCACGAAATTCGCCCCTGACCTGTGATGCTGGACTCGATCAGAAAGCGTGTCTACTATGGTCAGACCACACGGCGGCGCCGTGCGGACCTCCTACTCCCCCGAAAGGCGCCCATGAGAATCGCCCTTTTCGCCACGTGCATCGTCGACGCGATGTACCCGTCGACGGCGCGCGCCACGGTCAAGATCCTCGAGCGCCTCGGCCACGAGGTGCTCTTCCCGGCCGGCCAGGCCTGCTGCGGCCAGATGCACACCAACTCCGGCTACTTCGACGCCGCCCGCAAGGTCGCCGCGAACCACGTCGAGGCGTTCGAGTCGGTCGAGTACGACGTCGCCGTGGCGCCCTCCGGTTCCTGCGTCGCCTCGGTCAAGCACCAGCACCCGATGCTCGCCGAGCGCGCCGGCGACGCCGGTCTCGCCGAGCGGGCCACCGCCGTCGGCGCGAAGACGTACGAGCTCACCCAGCTCCTGGTCGACGTCCTCGACATCACCGACGCCGCCGAGCAGCTCGGCAGCTGGTTCCCGCACACCATCACCTACCACCCCTCCTGCCACGGCATGCGCCTGCTGCGACTGGGCGACCGGCAGCTGGACCTGCTGAAGACGGTCGGCGGCATCGACGTCGTCGAACTGCCCGAGGCCGACCAGTGCTGCGGGTTCGGCGGCACGTTCTCGATGAAGAACTCGCAGGTCTCCACAGCGATGCTCGAGGACAAGGCGGAGAACATCCGCTCCACCGGTGCCGGGCTCTGCTCAGGCGGCGACGCGTCCTGCCTGCTGCACATCGGCGGCGGCCTCTCGCGCGCCGGCGCCGCCGCCGGCACCCTCCACCTGGCCGAGATCCTCGCGTCCACGCTCGAGGACCCGGCCGAAGCCCCCAGCACGACGACGGGAGCCACCCGATGAGTTCCACTTTTGTCGGCATGCCGACCCTGCCGAGCCAGCGCGGGCACGGGAACCTGCACGCGGAGGAGCCGTTCCCGCAGGCCGCGACCCGCGAGCTCGGGAACACGCAGCTGCGCGCCAACCTGCGCCATGCCACCCACACGATCCGCGACAAGCGGCTGAACGTCGTCGGAGAGCTGCCGGACTGGGAGGACCTCCGCCAGGCCGGGTCAGACACCAAGGACGCCGTCATGGCGGACCTGCCGGCCAAGCTGGAAGAGTTCGAAGCGAACTTCACCGCCCGCGGCGGCGTGGTCCACTGGGCGCGCGACGCGGAGGAGGCCAACCGGATCGTCACGGACCTGGTGCGCGAGACGGGCTCGGAGGAGGTCGTCAAGGTCAAGTCGATGGCGACCCAGGAGATCGGCCTCAACGAGCACCTCGAGGAGCAGGGCATCGCCGCCTTCGAGACGGACCTGGCGGAGCTGATCGTCCAGCTGGGCGACGACAAGCCGAGCCACATCCTGGTGCCCGCGATCCACAAGAACCGCACCGAGGTCCGCGACATCTTCCTGCAGGAGATGCCGGAGGTCGATCCCGCCCTGACGGACAACCCGGCCGAGCTGGCGATGGCCGCCCGCGCCCACCTGCGCAAGAAGTTCCTCGGCGCCAAGGTCGCGATCTCCGGGGCGAATTTCGCCCTCGCGGACACCGGCACGCTCGGCGTCGTCGAGTCCGAGGGCAACGGGCGCATGTGCCTGACACTGCCGGAAACGCTCATCACGGTCATGGGCATCGAGAAGGTGCTGCCGACCGCGCAGGACCTCGAGGTGTTCATGCAGCTGCTCCCCCGCTCCTCCACGGGCGAGCGCATGAACCCCTACACGTCCCTCTGGACGGGCGTCACCGAGGGCGACGGGCCGCAGAACGTGCACATCGTCCTGTTGGACAACGGCCGCACCAACGCGCTGGCGGACAAGTACGGCCGGACCGCCCTGAACTGCATCCGCTGCTCAGCGTGCATGAACGTGTGCCCGGTGTACGAGCGGACCGGCGGACACGCCTACGGCTCCACCTACCCGGGCCCGATCGGCGCGATCCTCTCCCCGCTCATGACCGGCATCGAGGCCGAGGACAACGGCTCGCTGCCCTACGCGTCCAGCCTCTGCGGCGCCTGCTACGACGCCTGCCCGGTGAAGATCAACATCCCGGACATCCTGGTGCACCTGCGCGGCGAGGACGTGAAGGCCCAGCACGAGGCCAGCCGCGTGCCGACCGAGATGGACGTGCTCATGAAGGGCGCCGAGATCGCCCTCTCCTCCGGCAAGGTGCTGAATCTGATGGAGAAGGCCCTGCCCCTGGGTCGCCTCGTGGCCGGGCGCGACAAGAAGATCAAGAAACTGCCGGGCAAGCTCGCCGGGGCCTGGACCTCCTCGCGCGACATCCCCGCCCCGCCGGCCCAGTCGTTCCGCGACTGGTGGAAGAAGGAGGGACGCGCATGAGCGCCCGCGAAGAGATCATGAGCCGCATCCGCACCGCGTTGAGCGACGCCCCGGCCGTGCCCGAGGTGCAGCGCACCTACCGGCGGACGTCGGAGATGAGCCGCGAGCAGCTGATCGAGCAGCTCGTCGACCGCCTCGTGGACTACAAGGCGAACGTCGACGTCGTGCCGGCCGCCGACGCGGCGGCGACGATCGCCGCGCGACTGTCCGCGGCGACGTCGTACGTGGTGCCCGCCGGCCTCGACGAGGCCTGGCTGGCCGAGGTCCCCGCGGGCACGCGCCGGGTGGTCGATTCGGCTGAGCAGCCGGCGTCGGTCGCCGACCTGGACGCGATCGACGCCGTGGTCACGGCGTCGGCGGTGTCGGTCTCCGAGTCGGGGACGATCATCCTCGACGGGTCCGCGACGCAGGGGCGCCGGGCGATCTCGCTGGTGCCGGACCAGCACGTGTGCGTGGTGCCGGCGTCGACGATCGTTCAGCTGCTGCCCGAGGCCCTGCCCCGGATGGACGTCACGCGCCCGCAGACCTGGATCTCCGGGCCGAGCGCGACGAGCGACATCGAACTGGAGCGCGTCGAGGGCGTGCACGGGCCGCGCATCCTGGACGTGGTGATCCTCGAGGACGCCTAGGGCAGATAACTTTCCCGCGGCCGCGGGAACGCGTCAGGCCTCGTCAGCAGCACCCCTGCCGGCGGGGCCGAACGTCGTTCGCCAGCCAAGGCCCCCGGGTCTACCTCGATTGCCTTGAAACGTATCAAATTGGCGTTACCATGGATGTGAGACGTCGAGACTGGCATCACACCCCCTGGTGAGCAAGATCCAGCGTGTTCCCGGTCTCGCGAATTGAATCGATTCACCATTTGATCGAAGGAGTTCAAAATGGGTGCGGACGCCACGAGCGGCATCGCCGGCCTGGTCCAGCTGGGAGCGGACGTCACGTCCACGCGCGCCGCCTTCCTGCTGCACGTCAAGCCCGAACGCCTCGCCGAGTACGTCGAGGTCCACCAGCGGGTCTGGCCGGAGATGCTCGAAGCCCTCAGCCGCCACGGCTGGCGCAACTACACGCTCTTCCTGCGCGAGGAGGACGGCCTGGTGGTCGGCTACTTCGAAGCGGACGACGTCGACGCCGCGCAGGCGGCCATGGGCGCCGACCCCGTCAACTCCGCCTGGCAGGCCGAGATGGCGCAGTACTTCGTGGAGGGCAGCGTCCAGGAGGCGCTCCTGCCCTACTTCCGCCTCGCCTGACCCTTCCGCCGCCGCGACGACGCGGCCGGCGCACGCGAAAATCTCTCCAAAGGAATTTTGATGTCCACCAAACCCAAGGTCACCGGCTGGAAGGCGACGATCGCCGTCGCCATGTCCAACTACATCGAGGCCGGCTCGATCATCGCCCTGGCCACCTCGCTCGCGTTCTGGCAGGAGTACTTCGGCTTCTCCAACCTGGTGATCGGGCTCGTCGCCGCGGTCAGCGCCAACGCGTTCGGCGCCGCCATCGGCGCCCTGCTCGGCGGCTGGGCCGGCGACCGGTTCGGCCGCAAATTCATCTACACGTACGACCTCGTCGTCTACATGCTCGGCACGCTGCTGGTCGTCTTCGCCACGCACCCGGCGATGCTGCTGACCGGCGTCGTGCTCACCGGCATCGCCGTCGGCGCGGGCGTGCCCGTCGCCTGGACCTACATCGCCGAGGAGGCCCCCGCCACCGACCGCGCCAAGCACGTGGGCTCGGCGCAGCTGGCCTGGTCGCTCGGCCCGGCGCTCGTCTTCCTCTTCGCGACGCTCGTGGTGCCGCTGGGCCTGCTGGGATCGCGCATCATCTTCGCGCACCTCTTCGTCGTCGCCTTCGTCACCTGGTGGGTCCGCCGGGGTCTCGGCGAATCCGACACGTGGAAGAAGTCGAACGCCGAACGCCTCGCCTCCGAGGCCTCGACCGGCATCAAGCGCCGCAACTACCGCGAGCTGCTGCTGAACAAGGGCAACGTCAAGGCCCTGCTGTTCCTCACCGGCGTCTACGCGCTCTGGAACCTGGTCGCCGGCCAGATGGGCATCTTCATGCCGCGCGTCTACGAGTCCGCGGGCGTCGAGTCCGCGACCAACCAGAACCTGCTCCAAGTCCTGCTGTGGACGTGCACGGTGGCCGCCACCTACTTCGGCTTCATGAAGTACGGCGACCGGGTGGACCGCCGCAAACTGTACGTGCTCGGCGCGATCCTCGGCATCGCCGCCTGGGTCCTGCTGGTCTTCGCGAACATCACCACACCGATGCTGATCCTCTTCGCCGTGCTGTGGGGCGTCTCCGCCGGCATCGGCGCGCAGGCGTTCTACGCCCTGTGGGCGGCCGAGATGTTCGCGACCAAGTACCGGGCCAGCGCCCAGGGCCTGCTCTTCTTCGTCGCCCGCATCCTGGTCGGCGTGCTCAGCTACTGGTTCCCGACCATGCTGGCCGAGCACGGCGTCGCGTTCGTGGGCGTCATCATGATCGGCCTGCTCGTGGCCGCCATGATCATCGGCTGGATCGGCGCCCCGAACACCAGCGGCCGCTCGCTGCAGGAGATCGAGGCCGAGCGCTACGGGGCCGCCCCGGGCGAAAGCCTCGACGGCGACGCCGACACCAAGGCCGCCGCCGGCAGCAAGTAGACCGGCGGGGCGAAGCCCCGGTCCCGACCAGCACCCCATTCCCCTCAAGGCTGGTCGGGGCCGGGGCTTTTCGCGTCCACGCCGTCTGCCATGTCCAGCAACCGCTGGCCCAGGCGCTGCAGGCCCGCCCCCGCGTCCTCCGGTTCCAGTATGCGCGCGGGATAGCCCAGCCGCGCGACGTGGAAGGCCACGAAGTCGGACGACGACGCCCCGGCCGCGAGCACGCAGGCGTCCGGCCCGTCGGGCTCGACCGTGGCGGCCGCCGCCGGCACCTGCGCCCGGACCGTCTCGGCCGGCGCCTCGATCCGGATCCGTGTCACCGCGGGGTAGGGCCGCTGCGCGATGGCCTCGCCTACGAATTCGACCGGATCGGGTGCGTCGCGCGCCGCGAATCGCCACCCCGTCCGACGGACCGGCCCCATGCGGTCCAGACGGAACGTGCGCCAGTCCTCGCGATCGACGTCGTACGCCATGAGGTACCACCGGCGGCCGGCAGAGACGAGACGGTACGGCTCTGCGCGCCGCTCCGCGAGGTCGGACTTCACTCCGTACGCCTTCTCGTAGGCGAACACGATCCGCTCAGGCGTCCGGATCGCCCGCGCGACCTCCACCAGGGTCTCGGAGGAGACGGTCTCGGCGGCATCACGGGCGCCGTCCAGCGAGACCGTCGACTGCACCACGGCGTCAACGGAGCCGCGCAGTCGCGAGGGCAGGACCTGGTCGAGCTTGGCCAGCGCGCGGACGGCGGCCTCCCCCACGCCCTCGACACCGCCTCCCGTCGCCAGGCGCAGGCCGACGGCGACCGCGATGGCCTCGTCGTCGTCGAGCAGCAACGGCGGCAGGGCGCGGCCGGCCTCGAGCATGTAGCCGCCGCCCACGCCCTGTTCGGCGCTGACCGGGTAGCCGAGTTCCCGCAGGCGCTGGACGTCGCGGCGGACGGACCGCGTCGTGACGCCCAGCTCGGACGCGAGCTCCGTCCCCGTCCAGACGGGGCGGGACTGCAGGAGATTGAGCAGGCGCAGGACGCGCTGCAACGTTTCGGCCATGTCCACAGCATGCCAGAAGTAGAGGACAGATTCTGTCCTCCATTCGCGTCAGAGTGGAGTCATGACACAGAACGAGGAACCCCAGGAAACGGCGGACCGGGGCTGGAACGAGCGGCTCGTCGAGCAGCTCGACTTCCACTGGCGAGCCGCGCTGCGCCCCCGGCTCGACGGCCTGAGCGACCACGAGTACCGCTGGGAGCCCGTGCCGGACTGCTGGAACGTCCGCCCGCGCGGCGAGAGCGGGCCACCCTTCGACGGCGCGGTCACCGCTGGAACAGGCGATTTCGCCATCGACTTCGCGTTCCCGGAGCCGACCCCGCCGCCCGTCACCACCATCGCGTGGCGGCTCGGGCACCTGATCGTCGGCGTGCTCGGGGCGCGGAACGCCAGTCACTTCGGCGGCCCACCCATCGACTATCCGACCCACGACTACGCGGGCACCGCCGCCGGCGCCCTGGAACAGATCGACACGGTCTACGAGCAGTGGACCGCCGGCGTGCGCGGGCTCGGCGAGGACAATCTGTTCCGCCCGTGCGGACCGGCCGAGGGGCCGTATGCACAGAGCCCGCTCGCCGACCTGGTCCTGCACATCAACCGCGAAGTCATCCACCATGGAGCCGAGATCGCGCTGCTGCGCGACCTCTACGCCCACCGGACCAGCTGAATCCGCCACGAAAGGAACCACCATGCCCGCCATGCCCGGCCCCGTCGCCGACGAGAAGTCCTCCCTGCTCGCCTTCCTGTCCCAGCAGCGCCAGAACTTCCGCACCATCGCCCACGGCCTGTCCGACGAACAGGCCCGCCTCACGCCGACTGCCTCGGCCCTCTCTGTCGGCGCCCTCATCAAGCACGTCACCGCCTGCGAAGGCAGCTGGGTCGAGCGGATCGCCGCCGCGCCCGACTACCCGGCGGCAGACTCGGTTCCCTTCGAGGAGTCCGTCGCCTCCTACGCGAACCAGTACCGGATGGACGACGCGGACACCCTCGGCGCCCTGCTGGCGGGGCTCGACGAGCAGGAGCGGATCACGGAGTCCGTCGTGGCCGTGGCGGACCTGGAGGCGCCCGTGCCCGTGCCCCGGAACGCGCCGTGGTTCCCCAGCGACATCGAGGCGTGGTCGGGCCGCTGGGTGCTCGGCCACCTGATCGAGGAGCTGTCCCGGCACGCCGGCCACGCGGACATCGTCCGCGAGAGCATCGACGGGGCCACGTGGTTCGAGCTCATGGCCGCCGCCGACGGTATGGAGGAGACTCCTTGGCTGAAGCCGTGGCAGCCTGCGGCCTGAAGGGTAGCTCAGCACAGAGCCACCACCCCTGCGGCAGCCGCGCCCATCGACGAGTGACCCGTTTCCAACCGTATTTCTAGCGGCATCGCGCGACTCCAACCGGCGCCGCTGTGGGCAGAACGGGTCACTCGTCCTCCACAACGGCGTACCCGAGCGCGGCACTCCACAAACGCGGGACTTCCGGTCCCGCGTCGCCCGTGAGCGGGCGAAGCTGGCCGCATGGACCCAGACATGTACCTGACCACCCCAGGCGTGGTCTACCGCCGGTCGTTTCTTGCCGCCGGATTCACGATCGCGCAATACCGCCGCCTCGCTGCCGAGCACCTGCTGGTTCGCCGAGGAATCGTCGTGCACCGCGAGGCGACACCGGCGCTGCGCACGGCAGCATCACTCGGCGGCGCACTGACGTGCGCCTCGGCCGCCGAGCATTTCGGGCTCTGGCTGAGAAACACACCGTCCGCCCTCCACCTGTCCTTCACTGGAGGTCGACCAGGCCGATCGGCCTCGGGCATCATCAGGCACCGCAGATTCGGCGACCGGCCACTGGCCGCCGATCCGCTACTTCCCCTGGCGGAGGTCTGCGCCCACGCGCTCGCCTGCCTACCACCGAATGATTCAGTAGCACTGGTCGAATCCGCAGTCGTGCTGCACAGCCTGTCCGTGTCAGCTGTCCATGCCCTGCTCGGCCATCGCCACGGCGCCGGCGCGCTGTCCGCGCTGAAAGAAGTCCGAGGCGACGCGGGGTCGATCCTCGAGGTCCACCTGCGCAGAGTGCTGGACAGTATGGGACTGCGCTATGAGACCCAAAGACTGATTCCGGGCGTCGGCCGCGTCGATTTCCTCGTCGAGGGATTCCTCATCATCGAGACCGACGGCTGGCAGTGGCACGGCAATCGGGAGCAATGGCGGCGGGACATGGACCGGGACGCTGCCAGCCTGAAAGACGGCTACGTCAGCCTGCACTTCCGCGCCGAGCAGGTCTGGAAGGCTCCCGAGTACGTGAGAACCAGCATCACCAGCGCCTTCGAGCGCTTCAGGTGGCTGCTGCGGAACAACTGAGTGACCAACAACCCGTTTTCAGCGTGATCGCAGAACGCAGATCCGCGGGATGACAACGCCATGACGCTTGAAAACGGGTTGCTGGAACTTCCGGCCAGGCCCGGCTACCGCTGCGGCTCGTAGCGGACCGGGTCCACGGCGATCGCGGCGCGTAGCCGGTTGAGACCGCCCTTGATCAGCCCCGCGGCCCGGGCCTGAACCAGCAGGTTGCCCTGCGCCGTGGCCTCGACCGGCCCGGCCACTACGGGCAGCCCGGTCGCGTCGGCCGTCAGCTGGCACAGCAGCGTGTTCTGCGAGCCGCCGCCGACGATGTGGATGACCTCCGGGTGTTTCCCCGCCAGCTCCGAGGCCTGGGCGAGCGAGGCCGCGTAGCCGGCGGCCAGACTGTCGACGATGCAGCGCACCGTGGCAGCCTGGTCGGCGTCCACACCGGAACCGAGCTCGGCGGGTGCTGCCGGCAGCTCTCCACCGCCCGCTTCGACCGCGGCCCGAAGGCGCTGCGGCATGTCGTTGGGCGCGATGAAGCCGGACGCGTTGGCATCGACCACCGGCCCGCCGGCCGGCAGCGCGGCAGCAGCACCCAGAAGATCGGCCAGCTCGCGCCCGCGCCCCTCCTCGGCCCAGGTGCGCGTGCACTCCTGCAGCAGCCAGAGACCGCCGACGTTCTGCAGGTAGCGAATGGTCCCGTCCACGCCGCGCTCATTGGTGAAGTTCGCGGCCCGGCTGGCCTCGGTCAGCACCGGTTCGTCCAGCTCGAGCCCGACCAGCGACCATGTCCCGGAGGACACGTACGCGAACTCGGCATCCCCGGCCGGCACCGCGGCCACGGCCGAGGCCGTGTCGTGCGACCCGACGGCAACCACGGTCACCGCCGGATCCAGCCCCGTTTCCGCTGCCACCTCGGGCCGCAGGGCACCGTAGGTCTCCCCCGGCGCGATCAGGTCCGCGAAGAGCTGCGGAGCGCCGATCGCGTCGAACACCACGTCCGACCAAGCGACCTCACGGGCGTCGAACAGCGCGGTGGTCGACGCGTTGGTCTCCTCCGTGCGTTCGGCCCCCGTGAGCCAGTACGCCAGCAGGTCCGGGATCATCAGCGCACGCTTGCCCGCCAGATCCTCCTCGGCCGCCAGCTGGTACACGGTGTTGAACGGCAGGAACTGCAGCCCTCCGATCGCGTACAGCCGCTCCGGGCTCAGCGCGCCGTGCACCGTCGGAATCACGGCGTCGGTGCGCGCGTCGCGGTATGCGTGCGGGGGCGCAATCAGCTGGCCCTCCGCGTCCAGCAGTCCGTAGTCCACGGCCCACGTGTCGATCCCGATGGACACCACGCGCTCGCCGCTCTGGCGCACGACGGCGGCAGCCGCTTCCAGCCCGGACTTCACCTGTGCGTAGATCGCCTCGGCGTCCCAATGCAGGGAACCGTCGATCTCGGTGACACCGTTCGGGAAACGGTGCACGACCTCCATCTCGAGCGTGCCTGGCGCCTGCCCGCTCGCGGCGGGCAGGCGGCCGATGATGACGCGGCCGGAGGAGGCGCCGATGTCCACGGCGATCATCACGGACGGTGACGCGGTCCCGGGCACGGGAGTCGGCGTCGTGGTGCTCACGCGCTGCCCCTTAGCGCAGGAACGCGGCGGCGACGCCGGCGTCGACGGGGATGTGCAGGCCGGTGGTGTGCGAGAGGTCCGCGCTGCAGAGCGCGAACACCGCGTTCGCCACATTCTCCGGGAGCACCTCGCGCTTGAGCAGGGTGCGCTGGGCGTAGAACTTGCCCAGGTCCTCCTCCTCGACGCCGTACACGGCGGCGCGCTTGGCGCCCCAGCCGCCGGCGAAGATGCCGGAGCCGCGGACGACGCCGTCGGGGTTGATGCCGTTGACCTTGACGCCGTGCTCGCCGAGCTCGGCGGCCAGCAGGCGCACCTGGTGTGCCTGGTCGGCCTTGGTGGCGGAGTAGGCGATGTTGTTGGGGCCGGCAAACACGGAGTTCTTGGAGGAGATGTAGACGACGTCGCCGCCCATCTGCTGGTCGATCAGCACGCGGGCGGCCGCGCGGGAGACCAGGAAGGAGCCCTTGGCCATGACGTTGTGCTGCAGGTCCCAGTCCTTCACGGAGGTTTCCAGCAGCGCCTTGGAGAGGGAGAGGCCGGCGTTGTTGACCACCAGATCCAGGCCGCCGAAGGCCAGAACGGCCTCGTTGACCGCGGCCTCGACCTCGTCCTCGTTGGTGACGTCCGCACGGACGCCCACGGCGACGTCGGTGCTGCCGATCTCGGCGGCGACGGCCTGAGCCTTCTCTAGGTCTAGGTCGGCGATGACCACGCAGGCACCCTCGGCGGCGAGCCGCTCGGCGATGGCCTTGCCGATGCCGGACGCGGCACCGGTGACCAGCGCGATGCGCGTGGCCAGCGGCTTCGGCTTCGGCATGCGGGCCAGCTTGGCCTCCTCCAACGCCCAGTACTCGATGCGGAACTTCTCCGACTCGTCGATCGGGGCGTACGTGGAGATCGCCTCGGCGCCGCGCATCACGTTGATGGCGTTCACGTAGAACTCACCGGCCACGCGGGCGGTCTGCTTGTCCTTGCCGAAGCTGAACATGCCGACGCCGGGCACCAGCACGATCGCCGGGTCCGCGCCGCGCATGGCCGGCGACTCGGCGTCCGCGTAGCGGTTGTAATAGGCCGCGTAATCCTCGCGGTACGCGGCGTGCAGCTCGGCCAGGCGGGCCTTGGCGTCCTCGATCGAAGCGTCGGCCGGCAGGTCCAGCACCATCGGCTTCACCTTGGTGCGCAGGAAGTGATCCGGGCAGCTGGTGCCCAACGCGGCGAGCTCCTCCAGGCGCTCCGAGCCCAGGAACTCGAGCACCTCTTCCGAGTCGGTGAAGTGGCCGACCTGCGGCTTATCAGTAGAGGCCAATCCGCGAATCACCGGGGCCAGCGCGGCGGCCTTGGCGCGGCGCTCGGACTCGCTCAGCGCACCGAAGCCGGCCTTCGCGGCACCAAACGGGTCCTTGCGGCCGTTTTGCGCGATGTACTGCTCCGCGGTACGGATGATGTGCAGCGAGTTCGCCTCGGACTCCTCGGCCGTCTCACCCCACGCGGTGATGCCGTGGCCACCCAGGATGCAGCCGATCGCCTGCGGGTTAGCCTTCTTGATCTCCGCGATGTCCAGGCCCAGCTGGAAGCCCGGGCGGCGCCACGGCACCCACACCACCTGGTCACCGAAGATCTCGGCGGTCAGTTTCTCGCCGTCCACGGCGGTGGCGATCGCGATGCCCGAGTCCGGGTGCAGGTGATCCACGTGCGCAGCGTCAACCAGGCCGTGCATGGCCGTGTCGATCGACGGCGCCGCACCACCCTTGCCGTGCAGGCAGTAGTCGAACGCCGCCACCATCTCGTCCTCGCGCTCCAGCCCCGGGTAGACGTCCACCAGCGCGCGCATCCGGTCCAGCCGCAGCACGGCCAGCCCCTTCTCCTGCAGGGTGCCGAGGTCGCCGCCGGAGCCCTTGACCCACAGCAGCTCCACGTTCTCCCCCGTCACCGGGTCCTGTTCGGTTCCCTTGGCGGACGTGTTGCCGCCGGCGTAGTTGGTATTGCGCTTGTCGGCGCCCAGCCGGTTGGAGCGGGCGATCAGCGATTCGACAGTTTCGTTGGTCATGACTTCTCTCGTATTCGTTCGGATAGTCGTCGCGGCAGGAGGACTCAGGCGCCCCAGCTGGCCTGCTGGCCGCCCTGGCGGTCGGTGTTGATCTTCTCCTGGTACCCGGAAGCGGCATACGCGGCCATCGGGTCCCCGGGCAGCCCGCGGGACTCGCGCCAGGCGGCCAGCGCCGGGCGGACGTCGGTGTAGAAGGCGTCCATGAAGATCTGGTTGGCGCCGAGGACGTCGTTGGACGTGCGGGCGGCGGCGAGCGCCTCCTGGTCGACGAGCAGCGCGCGGGCCGTCATCTCCTGGACGTTGAGCACGGACCGGATCTGGCCGGGGATCTTCTCCTCGACGTTGTGGCACTGGTCCAGCATCAGGCCCAGGTCGGTGCCCTCGTCGAGACCGCCGCCGCGGACGACCTCGGTCATGATGCGGAAGAGCTGGAATGGATCGGCGGCACCGACGATCAGGTCGTCGTCGGCGTAGAAGCGCGAGTTGAAGTCGAATGAGCCGAGCTTGCCGAGGCGCAGCAGCTGCATGACGATGAACTCGATGTTGGTGCCCGGCGCGTGGTGGCCGGTGTCCAGGCAGACCTTGGCCTTGTCGCCGAGGGCCGCCACCTGGGCGTAGGACGTGCCCCAGTCCGGAACGTCGGTGTGGTAGAAAGCGGGCTCGAAGAACTTGTACTCGAGCACCATGCGCTGGTCGTCGCCGAGGCCGGCGTAGATCTGCGCGAGGGACTCGGCCAGCGCGTCCTGGCGCTGGCGCATGTCCTGCTGGCCCGGGTAGTTGGTGCCGTCCGCGAGCCAGATCTTCAGATCCCTGGAACCGGTGGCGGTCATGATGTCGACGCACTCGAGGTGGTGCTCGACCGCGGCGCGGCGGACGGCCGGGTCGTGGTGGGTCAGCGAGCCGAACTTGTAGGTGTCGGCCTGGAAGGTGTTGGAGTTGATCGTCCCGATCTCCACCCCCTGGTCGGCGGCGTAGCGGCGCAGCGCCGCGTAGTCGTCCACCTTGTCCCACGGGATGTGCAGTGCGACGGCGGGGGCCAGGCCCGTGCTCTTGTTCACCTGGGCGGCGTCGGAGATCTTCTCCTCGACGGTGCGGGGCGTGCCCTCGGTGGCGAACACCTTGAACCGGGTGCCGGAGTTCCCGTAGGCCCACGACGGGACCTCGATGGCCAGGCGGTCCAGCTGCTTCTCGATGGCGGACAGGTCGGTCATGGCGTGTGCCTCCTGATGTGCGCGGGCGCCGGCGACAGTCGTCGTCGCGACGCCCCGCCCACGTCTGTTTGCGGTTGATTCGGCTGAGCGATTCGCCCCTGGCCGCCGCGGGCCCCGGAAGGCTGGCAGGTCTCAGCTTTGAATCGTTTCATTGCTACGATTCAAATGTAGGATGGACCACAGGTACTGTCAAGGAGAACCCCACTCAAGGAGCATCGTGAGGACAGCCAGCGTCAAGGACGTAGCGGACCGCGCCGGAGTCTCCGTCGGCACGGTCTCCAACGTGCTCAACAACCCGGACCGGGTCGCCGAGCGCACCCGCGAGCGCGTCCAGTCGGCCATCGCGGACCTCGGGTTCGTGCGGAACGACGCCGCCCGGCAGCTCCGCGCCGGGCACAGCCGCACGATCGGCCTGGTCGTCCTCGATGCCGCCAACCCGTTCTACGCGGCTCTGGCCCGGGGCGCCGAGGAGGAGGCGACCCGCCACAACTTCTCCCTGCTGCTGGCCAGCAGCCTGCAGGACGCCGACCGCGAGCACCGCTACATCGACCTCTTCGAGGAGCAGCGCGTCCAGGGCCTGCTGCTCAGCCCCGTGGGAGAGACCGCGGCCCGCGTCGCGGACCTGGCCGGCCACGGCGTCAGCACGGTCCTCGTGGACCGCGACGCCGAGGCAGAGACGTACGGCTCCGTCTCCGTCGACGACGTCCACGGCGGCCGCATCGCCGTCGAGCACCTCCTGGAGACCGGGCGGCGGCGGATCGCGTTCGTGGCAGCCGAGACGGAGCTGCGCCAGGTCGCGGACCGCTGGCGGGGCGCCCGGGACGCCGTCGCGCAGGAGCCGTCGGCGGGCGCCTCCATCGAGCTGGTGGAGGCCCACTCCCTGACGACCCTCGGCGGGCGCGCGGCCACGCTGTCGCTGCTCGAGCGCGAGCCGGCCGACATCCCCGACGCGATCTTCTGCGCGAACGACCTGCTCGCCACCGGCGCCCTGCAGGCGTTCATCATGGACGGGCGCTACCGCGTTCCCGACGACGTGGCGCTGGTCGGCTACGACGACATCGAGTTCGCCTCGAGCGCGATCGTGCCGTTGACGACGATCCGCCGTCCGGCCGAGGAGCTCGGCCGGACGGCGGTGCGCATGCTCCTCGGCGACACGGCCAGCGAGCACACCGTCTTCCGGCCGGAGCTCATCGCCCGCGCCTCGACCGGCTCCCGGTAGCACCCCGGGCGGGACCGCTCCCGCCGGGCCGGCCGCTCACACCCCGCCGCGGGCGATCGCGTCGAGAGCCAGCTGCGCGTAGAGCGCCGCCCCGTCCGGCAGGACGTCGTCGCTGAACACGGCGCGGGCGGAGTGGTTCGCCGCCACCGCCTGCGGATCGGCGCCGGCCGGGCAGGCCGAGAGGAACAGGTAGGCTCCGGGGACCTCCGCGAGCACCCGGGAGAAGTCCTCGGAGCCGGGCACGGGCCGGGGCAGCTCGACGTGCCGCCCCTCCCCCAGGACGGCCCCCACGGACTCGCGCGCAGCCGCCTCGCACCCCGGGTCGTTGACGGTGGCCGGGTACTGCTGCCGGTACACCGCTTCCGCCTCCAGCCCGTGGGCTGCGGCGACCCCCTCGACCACGCGGACGGTCTCGCGGGACAGGCGTTCGCGGGCGACGGCCGAGAAGGAGCGGACCGTCGCCTCGATCCGCGCGGTCTCGGGAATGACATTCGGGCGGGTTCCGGCCTGGAGGACGCCGACGGTGAGGACTACCGGGTCGAACACGTCGAAGCGGCGGGTGACCATGTTCTGCAGGGCCGTGACGGTCTCGGCCGCCGCCGGCACGGGGTCGAGGGCGGCGTGCGGCGCCGAGCCGTGGCCCCCGGTTCCGTGCAAGGTGACCTCGAGG
The DNA here is from genome assembly GCF_014651715.1 of Zhihengliuella salsuginis. GTDB lineage: Bacteria > Actinomycetota > Actinomycetes > Actinomycetales > Micrococcaceae > Zhihengliuella > Zhihengliuella salsuginis. Next base: position 322,574 of record NZ_BMXK01000001.1, on the reverse strand, counting down.
TTGTCCGAGGCGCTCATGACGGGACCGGGCCGTGAGGCCGTCATCCCGCCCGGAAGCATCCCGGTGACGACGTGCATCGCGAACGCGGCGTCGGGGCGGCGGCCGGCGGCGCCGAGGACGCCCTCGCGGATCATGACGCCGGCGCCGTCGTGCCCCTCCTCGCCCGGCTGGAACATGAGGACGACGTCGCCCGACAGGTCCGCTCGGCGGCCGGCGAGCAGGCGTGCGGCGCCGAGAAGCATGGCGGTGTGCAGGTCGTGTCCGCAGGCGTGCATCGCACCGTCGATCCGGGACGCGTAGTCGAGTCCGGTCTCCTCCTGCACGGGCAGGGCGTCCATGTCCGCCCGCAGCAGGACGGTGCGTCGCGGGCCCGCGCCCGTTCCGCGCAGGACCGCGGTGACGGACGTGGTCTCCGTTCCGGTCGCGAGTTCGAATCCCAGCCCGCCGAGGGCGTCCAGGACCTTCCGCTGCGTGCGGGGCAGGTCGAGGCCGAGTTCGGGCTCCCGGTGCAGCGCGTGCCGCAGCTCGGTCAGGTCCCCGGCCAACGCACGGGCCTCCGCCAGGAGGGCGGACGGTTCAGGGGTGCGCCCGGAGGCCGTACGGGCGGGATGCTGGGGGACGGTCGCGGTCTGCGACATCGCATTTTCCTTTCCTTAGGCAACTATCTGCCGGCGGAAAACGCTACCCCTCCTCCCTGACAAGCGGCTGAACAGCTCGCCGCGGGGCCTACTTCTTCAGGCGCCCGAAGGCGAGATACGCCAGTGGTCCGACGAAGTTCGCGAAGCTTCCGGCGACCCAGGCGGCCTTCGGGCCCCGCACCTCCGACTGCGGGCGCTCGGACAGGTCCCGCAGCGCGACGAACTGGAGCGCCACCTGCGCGGTCCCGAGGACGAACATGCGCCACTTCTCGCAGCCGGTCAACTCGGACCACGTCTTCTTGCGTGCCATGGGCGCCATCTCCTCATTCGTCGTTCGCGTCGCTGGTTTCTCCCCCAACCCTATGCGGAAAGACCCGACGACGCAGCGCGGGCCCGGCCGAACGGCCGGGCCCGCGCGGGCAGCTCAGGCGAGCCGCGTCGTCGTACGGATGGAGGCGGTCAGGCCTTCTCCTCCACCGCCGCCGGGATCTGGCGCTTGTCGGTGACGAGGGCGCCGATGGCCTGCTCGGCCTCGTTGCTGATCGACAGGTTGATGCCGCTGCGGTCGCGGATGAGCGAAACAGCGATCAGCGAGATGACCGTCAGCGCCAGCAGGTAGGCTCCGACCGAGTTCGTGGTCCCGGTCTGCTGGACCAGGAAGACCGCGATCGTCGGGGCGAAGGCACCTCCGACGATGGAGCCGATCGCGTAGGAGATCGAGACTCCGGAGAAGCGGATCGACGCCGGGAACATCTCCGAGTACAGGGCCGCCTGGGCTCCGTACGTGCCGCCGAGGCCGATCGCGAAGAACGTCAGGCCGACGTAGAACATCGCGATGTCGCCGGTGTTCAGCAGCCAGAAGAGCGGGAAGATCGCCACCCCGAGGACGAGGTGGCCGAGCTGGTAGACCCGGACGCGGCCGAACTTGTCGGACGCGATCGCGGTCAGGTAGGTGGCGATCGCCCAGATCACCGCGCCGTAGGTGACGGCGTTGAGCACGTCGGTGCGGTCGAGACCGACCTCCGTGACGGCGTAGCTCTGGATGAAACCGCCCGTGGCCATGTAGCCGGCGGCGTTGCACGCGGCGAAGACGAGGGCCGCGACGACGACCAGCGGGGCGTGCTTGCGGAAGAGCTCCACAACCGGGACGGAGGACTGCTGCTTGTGCTCGGCGATCTCCTGGAAGACCGGGGACTCGTCCACGGCCCGGCGGATGATGTAGCCGAGGATGATCAGGACGAAGGAGAACAGGAACGGGATGCGCCAGCCCCACTCGACGAAAGCGTCGCCGGGAGCGATGACACCCGACATGAGCGCCATCATGGCGGAGGCCAGCACGAGGCCCAGGGGTGCGCCCAGCTGCGGGAAGGACCCGGCGCGGCCGCGGCGGCCCTTCGGCGCGTGCTCGACGGCCATGAGGACGGCGCCGCCCCACTCGCCGCCGGCGGAGAGGCCCTGCAGGATGCGCAGCAACAGCAGGATGATCGGCGCGATGATGCCCGCGTCAGCATACGTCGGCAGGAGTCCGACGGCGGTCGTCGCGCCGCCCATGACGACGAGCGTGAGGACCAGCATCGCGCGGCGGCCGATCTTGTCGCCGTAGTGGCCGGCGAGGAACGCGCCCAGCGGGCGGAAAAGGAAGCTGATGCCGACAGAGGCGAAGGCGATCAGGAGCCCGAGCTCTTCGCCGACCGGCTCGAAGAACGCGCCGGAGAAGACAAGGCCCGCGGCCATCGCGTAGATGAAGTAGTCGTACCACTCGACCGTGGTGCCGACGAGGGTGGCCATCGCCACGCGGCGCTGGTTGGCCCTCTCCGAATGATGGGTCGCTTTTTTCACGGGTTGCTCCTCGGTGCCGGCCACGCGGCCGGCCGTCGTCCTTGACGGATGAAGTGATCAGTAGCGAATTGCCCCGGTCCCCCGGGTCGAACCACCGGCCCCGTTCCCCGGGGCGGCCGTCCCTCAACTCGTCGTCAATTGAGTGTGGCACAGCTCACCACATCGGGTAAATTGGATAGATCAGGAATAATACTGAAGCTGAACTGAAGAAAGAGGTGAGCGGGCGATCCTTCCAGACAAAAACGACCGAACGGTCGGCAATCTTCGCGTCACGCTGCGGCAGCTGGAGATGATCAGCGAGCTGCCGTCGCATTCGACGCTGTCATCAGCCGCCGCCGACCTCCGGATCTCGGAGTCGGCCCTCTCCCAGGCCATCACCCAGGTGGAGAAGGCGGTCGGCGAGCACCTGTGCGTCCGCCGCAAGGGCCGCGGCCTCCAGCTCACGCCGGCCGGACGGCATTTCGCCGCGCAGGCGAAGAAGATCGTGCACGCCTCCGAGGAGCTGATTCTGAACCCCTCGCAGGGCAGAACGTCCTTGCGCGGCCCGGTGCACCTCGGGTGCTTCGCATCCCTCGCGCCGCATCTCCTGCCGCCGATCCTCAGCGAGGTCCGCTCGCTCTACCCCGAGATCGACCTGCAGCTGACCGCCGGCACGCACGACGAACTGCTGCCGCAGCTGGAGGCCGGCCACCTGGACGCGATCCTCGCCTACGATCTGCACCTGCCGGGCGGATTCACCAAGCGCCACCTCTACTCCACGCAACTCGAGGCCGTCCTCCCGCAGGACCACCCACTGACCGGGCAGAAGTCGGTGTCCCTGGCCGATCTCGCCGACGAGGACCTGATGCTGTACGGCACCAACCCGAGCACCGCGACCGTGCACACGGCGTTCGAGGCGGCCGGCCTGAAACCCAAGGTCGTCATGACCGTGCCGCAGATGATCCTTGCCCGCGAGCTCGTCGCCCGCGGCGTCGGCTACACCGTCCAGATGTCGAGGCCGCGCGAGCACCAGCTCAGCCTCGAGGGCCGCCCGTTCGCGATCCGCCCCATCGAGCCCACGGCCGGGTCGACCGCAGTCGTCGCCGTCTGGCCGATGGGCATGCGCCTGACTCCGCGCGCAAGCGCTGTGCTCGACATCGCCGCCGAGACCAGCATCTTCTGACCACCAGGTGGGCGCCGCGCAAACCGGCGGGCCCGCGGACCTCCCCCCGCTGAAGTAGGAGCGGCCGGTGCCGCTGGCACCGACCGCTCCTTCTGCGCTTTCCCCACCTGAACCGGGTTCGGGAACCGGCCGGGAAACGCTAGACCTCGAAGTCGCCGTATCCTCCGCCGTCGCCGCCGAATCCTCCAAATCCGCCACCCTCGCCGCCGAATCCGCCGCCGTCGCCGCCGAACAGACCGCCCAGGAGGCCTCCGGCCTGATCCGTCAGTCCCTCTCCGGCTGCAGAGATCTCTTCTCCGGCTCCCGCGACACCGTCGGTGAGGCCCTCGGCCGCGCCGGCGACATCCTCACCCATGCCCGCGAAGCCGTCCAGAAGCGGCCCGGCGACGGCAGTGCCGATGAAGGCGCCTGCGACACCGCCCAATAGGCCGGCCCCCAGCCCGCCGGCCGCGCCTGCTGCCAGGCCGCCCATCCCCGGCCGGCCGGAGCGTCCGTTGCCGAGCATCTTCTCCATAAATCCGGGGCGTGAGACCTCGGCGCGCGTGGCCGCCCTCGCGAGATCCTTCGGCTGGTCGGTCGCGGGCCGCTCGGTGGCCGGGAGCTCTTCGGCGAGTTCCGACTGCAGCAGCGAGCGCTGCTGCGGCGTCAGCCTGGAGAACGCCTCGGTGTGCGCTCGCTCCATATCCTCCGGCGGCGCGGTCCGCAGCATGTACTTGTATTTCGCGACTGCCGCCTGGTCCTCACGGGACACCCCGTCCTGCCCCGCGGGTGCCGCGTTCCGGTTGGACGGCTGGCCCTGGCCATAGCCTTGCGGCTGGTTGCCGTAGCCCTGTTGCTGGTTCCCGTAGCCGGGTGCGGACCCGCGCTGCGGCTGATCGCCGTAGCCGCGGTTGCCGTAGCCGGTGCTGTCCGCGCCGTAGCCCTGCTGCCCGCCGCGCTGCCCGCCGTTGCCGCTGCCCTGACCCAGCTGCTCGCGGACATAGTCGCCCGCCATCTTCTTGCCCTTGCGGATCAACTTGTCGAACATCGCCACAGTGCGGCCTCCTCGTTCTCGGGTTGCGGCACGGCTCGCGCCGCGCCTCTCCCCCGTTAAACTCGCGGGATGCCTTCAGTGTTCCCGATAGAACTCAGTCCGCGGTACGTCTATTGACAACTCGAGAGCCTGCGCATCAGCAGCTTTTCCGCCCGCGAGGTCATCCGCCCGCCTGCGCCACCAAGATCGTCGCGGTCTCGAGGCCCAGGAACTCGTCGCCCGAGGTAACGCTTCCTATGATGGGCGCACTTCGGCCACCAACATGATCGTCGCCGGGGGCGGCGATCGAGGACCAGATACAACATGACCCGTGCACCTTCAGTCCAGTAGAACTCGATTCTCAACTAGTCCGAAGCCGCCTGAGCCGTCGCTTTCGCAGCCGTGACCGCATTCACGGGCATCAGTCTCATGGGCCCAATTCTGCCCACCCTGTTCTCTGGCGAACTCGACGCGACGCAGGCCCAGGAAATGCAATTCGTCGCACTCGGAGAGCAGAGCGCCCACGCATTCCGGGGACGGGGCTAGTCACCCGCGCGTAAATCGCGGAGCGTCTGCCTTTCGATGAGCTCGGGCTCGAGGACGATGCGCTGCGGCGGGGCGTCCTGCCCCTCGGGGCTGAGCCGGCGGACGAGCAGTGTGGCTGCATTCGCGGCCATGGCGTTCAGATCGTGGCCGATGGTGGTGAGCTGGAACGATTCCCAGGACGCAAGCGGAATGTTGTCGAATCCGATCACGCTCAGGTCCTGCGGAACCCGCAGCCCGGCCGCGATCGCCGCGTTGAGCACGCCGATCGCGATGACGTCGTTGCCGCAGAAGACCGCCGTCGGCCGGTTCTGAGGCGTCTGGTCGAGAAGTGCCCGGAGGCCCCTGACGCCGGTCTCGAACTCGAAAGGGCCCTCGTGGATGTTCCCGTCCGCGAGGCCGATGCCGGCGTCTGCGAGTCCCATGACGAACCCGAGCTTCCGCTCCCGGCCCGTGCTGGTGTCCTCGGGCCCGAAGATCCCGGCGATCCTCCGGTGGCCGAGCTCAGTCAATCGGCGGGCCGCAATCCGCCCGCCGGCGACGTTGTCCACGACCGCAGCGTCGCCCCGGCCGTCGCCGCTCTCGCGGTTCAGGAAGACGAACGGCAGGCCCCGGCGGCTGAGTTCTGCGGGAAGCGGAGATCCGATGATGCTCGTCAGCAGCACGACGCCGTCGATGGACCCGGTGAGGAGCTGGGATGCGGCCATCTGACGGTCGGATCGTTCGGTGAAGACCATCATGCGGTACCCGTGGGCATCGAGCTCGTCGTGCAGCGGCGCGATGACGTAGGGGTAGAACGGATTGGTCAGGTCGCTGACGACGACGCCGATCCGCTTGCTCACGCGCGTGACCAGGCTCCTGCCGGCCTCACTGGGCACGTACCCCAGCGCCTCGGCGGCCTTGAGCACCACATCCTTGGTGCGCTCCGAGACCTTGGGGTCCCCGCGCAGGGCACGCGACACCGTGGGCTGGGAAACGCCAGCCAGCTTGGCCACGTCTCGACTGGTGACAGTCATCGCCATCCCTATCCCACGCACCCTGCGGCCGTGCATTCGACATCACAACTGGTCCCGTCCCCCGGCCCTGTTCCCGCCTCGGCAACAAGTACTGGATTCCGGCCAGCCCTCCGGGCGCGGAATCCGGGCCCGTTCACGAATACCCTATCGAGTACAGTCCCGGACGGCGGTCCCGCCACACGTCGTTGTAGGGACCCAGAGCTTTGTTCCCGGACGTGCCCGGGTCCAGATCGGCGGTCAGGATGACCCGGCGGGCCGGCCCCTCGTCTCCGGTCGCCGGCCCGGCGGCGAGGTACCCGGAGTTCTCGCAGATCGCACTGCCTCCGATCCACTCGACTCCCCGCTCGGTTCCGCAGCGGTCCGCGGCGACGATGTGCACGCGGTAGGAGCCCGCCGCTGCCTGGAGTTTGACGACCTCCAGCGGCCGCTCGCCGCGCGGCCGGGGCAGCAGCGGCCAGTTGCACGGAGCGGCGATGATCTCCGCACCCTCCTGGGCGGCCAGCCGCACCCATTCGGCCATCTCCAGGTCGTAGCAGATCAGCGCCGCAATCCTGCCCGCCGATGTTTCGACCACCCGCGGCGCGGCGTCGCCCGGCGTGAAGAACTCGGGCTCCTGCCCCCAGAGGTGGGCCTTCCGGTAGCAGTCGAGCAGCTCTCCGCTTTCAACGGTCAACGCGCTGTTGTAGACGAGGCCGTCGGCGCCGAGCTCGCAGAATCCGGCGACGATCACGCATCCCGTCTCGAGCGAGAGCCGCTTGAGATAACCGGCCGTCGGCCCGTCCAATCCTTCCGCGGCGTCGCGCGCTTCCTGCGCAGAGCGGAACACGTACCCGCTGAACGCCAGCTCCGGAAGGACGACCAGACGGGCACCCGCCGACGCCGCCTCACGGACGGCGGCGTCGACGTCGGCAGTACCCGGGTGCTCCACGCTGGCGGGTATCTGGCAGGCTGCTGCCCTGATGACCATGGACGGATCAGTCGTCGTCGGTGGCGGTCCGCATCACGGATGCGGGAGCCAGGTAGTGGTTCGGGTCGAGCACGGAACCGACCTGGGCTGCCGCGCGCACGGTCTCTTCCGACCACTCGAGCTGGACCCGCCCGTCGCCGCCGTTGACGACCAGCAGCTCACCGGTCCCCGCGTCCGCAGCCCGTCCGCCGTCGGCGTCGAGCAGCTCGAAGGTGCGCCACGCGCCCTCGGGAATCGAGAGCGTGTCCATCGGGCCGAGGTCGACGGTGCGCTCCTCGGCGCCGTCGTTGAGGGTGATGCGCCAGTGCCCGGCCTTCGCGGTGATGACGGAGACGTGGTCGTGGCGGTGCTTCAGGAGGCCCTCGCCCGGCACGGCGCGCAGCCAGGCCAGGTTGAAGCTGTGCGGCTCGGTCAGTCGCGGCACGGCCCGGCGGTCCTCGCTCATGCCGTAGCCGATGACCAGGCTGAGTTCGGCTCGTCCGCCCGGCAGGTCCGAGCACAGGAACGGCTTGGCCAGCCACTGGCGGTCCCCCTCCTGGGTGACCCGCGTGCGCATCTGCTCCACCGTGTAGACGTCGAGGGCGTCGATCTGCGACTGCTCCATCGGCGTGATGAGTTCGACGCCTTCCGGCACGGTGTCACCGGCCACGGTGTCGATCAGCTGGTTGTCGGCGGTCAGGTGGAGACCGTGCGACTCCGCTTCGCGGAGGACCGACGGGCCCCAGATGATGCCGCCGGTGTCGTTCTGGCCCAGGACGGTGAGCAGGATCCCCTCGTCGGCGCCGATGTTGGTGAATCCCCGGAAGATCCACGACGGGACCGAGATGACGTCGCCGTCCGTGGAGACGTATTCGCCCTGCTTGCCGTCGGCGCCCCAACGGGTGCGGAACTCGCCGCCGAAGTTGATGAAGACCTCCGCGGTGAAGTGGAGGTGGAGGTTGTTCGTCACGCCGTTGGGCATGCCGGCAGCACCCAGGTTGAACCCGTGGTTCTCCTGCAGGTTGATGAACTGGTCCGAGTTCTGGGAGACGCCGACGCCGATGAAGGAGTAGTTGTCCTTCTTGTCGGAGCCCGGCGTGCGGCAGTCGATGAACGCCGCCTTGCAGGGGACCCAGTCCTTGCGAAGGATGGTGTGTTTTTCGAGCTCCGCGGCGGAGACCGTGGTTTCAGTGTCGCGCTCCGTGGCGGAGACAGCAGTGTCAGTCATGATTCGACTCCTCGTCGTCTAGGTTCGTTAGTAGATGTTCGCGACGGGCTCGTCGCCGTCGCCCCGGGTGCTGTTGATCTGCGAGCGGAGTGCGATCTCGTCGTAGACGCGCACCTCCCGCTCGATGCGGCCGTCCCGGATGAGGAACTGGGAGATGCCCAACAGGTCGATGGGCTTGTCCGTGGGCGGGCCGAAGTGCGCCGCGCCGTTGTAGGTGCCGGTCATCTTCCACGTCACGGCCACGCGCAGGCCGGCATAGCGGTCCGCGAAGTTGGTCTGGACGTCGCGGACCTCGAACTGGGCGTTAGGGAACGGCGCCAGGAGCCGGAGAAGTTCCCGCTGGTACCCGTCCGGGCGGACGACCGTCCGGTCGCCGACGGTGTGGAGGAAGAGGTCGCGGACCATGTAGTCGCTCAGCTTGCTGAGGTCCCGCTTGTTCCAGACCTTCTCGATGAATTCCAGCACCATCTCGCACTCGCTGCGGAACTCGTCCGGCCGGGGCCCGCTGTCGCCGACGCTCAGAACGTCCTTGGGCGCCGGCTCGAGCCACGAGCCGACGTAGCCCTGGAAGGTCTGCTTGCGCGCCGCCTCGTCCGGGTCCTCTCCCGACTGCAGCACCCTGGCCAGCTCGTCGCGGGCGACCCACTCCTCGACCATCCGGCCGCGGCGGTACAGGCAGTTGGCGATCGTGCGCGTGCGGATCTCCTTGGGCTCGGCCCCGATGGAGACGGCGTCGGCGGAGAACACGAGGTGCGAGCTGAGGAACGCGTCGTCGCCGCGCGCCTCCCAGATGACGTCCTCGGCCACGCCGACATGCTGAGGCGTCGCGGCGATCCGCATCAGCGAACCCTCGACGACGCCGTCGCGGCACACCACGGTGCCCAGGGAAGCGTGGACGATCGAATCGGGCTCGTAGTTGTCCTCGATGAAGCCGATGTTCCGTTCCACCCAGATGTGGTCCGTGACCTCGCGGATGAAGTCGTCCGGATCCGCCCAGGGTTCGTAGGCAACCTTGTCCAGCATGCTCTTGTTCTCCTCGTGCTCGTCGTCCTGTACCCAACTGATCCACCGAAAAAATCGGTGTATGCGTATGCACTCTATGAGAGTCGTGGGTCGCACGCAAGGGTTTGAGTAGAAATATAGGCAGATTCGCGCAAGCCCTTGACGGGGACGCGGGCAGCAGATTAGATGATGTATACGTATTCAGAAAGGTATTCTCATGGCTTTCCAGCTCAAATCAGCCCCGACCTCGTCGTTCGCGGACCGATCGCAGGACGAGGTGTCCACGCGCGTCCGGACGATCATCGACGAAATCCGCAGTGAGGGTACCGCCGCTGTGCAGCGGTACTCGGAACGTTTCGACAGCTGGACCCCGGAACGGTTCCAGCTTGATCAGGAGACGATCGACGGCCTCATCGCCTCCCTGCCGGAACAGGTCGTCGAAGACATCGCCTTCGTGCAGAGCCAGGTCCGCCGGTTCGCCCAGGCACAGCGGGACTCGATGCAGGACGTCGAGATCGAAACCCTGCCCGGTGTCACCCTCGGCCACCACCACATCCCCATCGACGCGGTCGGGGCCTACATCCCGGGCGGGCGGTACCCGCTCACAGCGTCGGCGCACATGACCATCGTGACGGCGAAGGTCGCCGGTGTGCCCAGGGTCGTCGCCTGCACCCCTCCGATCCGGGGCGAGATCCCCGCCGCGACAGTTGCGGCGATGCACATGGCCGGCGCCGACGAGATCTACATCCTCGGCGGAGTGCAGGCCGTGGCGTCGATGGCCGTCGGCACCGAGGACATGGACCGCGTCAACCTGATCGCGGGCCCCGGCAACGCCTACGTGGCCGAGGCCAAGCGACAGCTGTTCGGCGAGGTCGGAATCGACCTGTTCGCCGGTCCCACCGAAATCCTCATCGTCGCGGACGAGACCGCGGACCCGTTCACCGTTGCTGTCGATCTCCTGTCCCAGGCCGAGCACGGCCCGGACTCCCCCGCCGTCCTCGCCACCACCAGCGAGGAGCTCGGCCGCGAGGTCGAGGCACTGGTCGACAAGATCCTGCCCGGCATGCAGACCAAGGACTTCGCCGGGCCCGCTTGGCGCGACCACGGCCGGATCGTCATCTGCGACGACATGGACGAGCTGTGGGAGGTCGCCGACGCGATGGCGTTCGAGCACGTCCAGGTCTTCACCGCGGAGCCGCGCGAGGCGATCGAGCGGATGTCCAACTACGGCGCCCTCTTCCTGGGCGAGGAGACCTGCGTCTCCTACGGCGACAAGGTCATCGGCACCAACCACGTCCTCCCGACCCTCGGCGCGGCGCGCTACACGGGCGGGCTCTGGGTCGGCAAGTTCCTCAAGACCGCGACCTACCAGAGCATCTCCAACCCGGAGAGCAGCGCGGAGCTCGGCCGCGTCTGCGGCCGCGCGGCCCGCGTGGAACTCTTCGAGGGCCACGCGCGCTCCGGCGACGTCCGCGCGTGGCGCCACGGCGGCGAGAAGTTCGACTGGATCGAGCAGGTCGTGAACGCCGAGGCACGCACGTGAGCGGGCTCGAAGGGCGCACGGCCCTGGTGACCGGCGGCGGCAGCGGCCTCGGCGCGGGCATCGCCCGCGCCCTGGCAGCGCAGGGCTGCCGCGTCGTCGTCGTCGGCCGGCGGCAGCAGCCGATCGACGACGTGTGCCGGAGCCTCGAGACCCCGGGGCGCGCCGCGACGTGCGACGTCAGCGACCCGGCCAGCGTCCGCGCCCTGGCCGAGCAGATCGCCGACGAGGAGATCTCCATCCTGATCAACAACGCCGGCATCGGCGGCCCGGTGGCCTCGCTCGTCGACATCGAGCCCGAAGAGTGGGACGAGGTCTTCGGCGCCAATGTGCGCGGCACGTACCTCGTCTGCCGCGCGTTCCTTCCGGGGATGATGAGCCGGAACGCGGGCGACATCATCAACCTCGCCTCGGTTTCCGGCAAACGCCCGCTGGCCCGGCGCACACCCTACTGCGCATCGAAGATGGCCGTCATCGGGCTCACCTCGACGCTGGCCTTCGAGGTCGGCGAATACGGCATCAACGTCAACAGCCTCTCGCCGGGACCGGTGGAGAGCGAGCGGATGGACCGGAACTTCAGGCTGGAAGCCGAGCGGACCGGCACGGACCCCGAGGCCGCGCGTGCGGCCTTCGCGGGACGCTCGGCCCTCGGCCGCCTGGTCGGCCAGGACGAGGTGGCGCAAGCGGTCGTAGCCATGCTGGGCATGCCCGGGATGACCGGGGCCGACGTCGACCTCTCCGCCGGGATGGTGGCCTGATGCCGGTACCCGAATTCAAGATCAAGCAGCGCCTCCAGGACGGCGAACGTCTGACAGGCTGCCTGCTGCGGATGCCGGCCGAGGAGACGGTGGAGATGCTCGCCGTCACCGGGTTCGACTTCGTGCTCATCGACTGCGAACACGGCCCGGCCGACCTGATCGACCTCCGCCAGCACATCGCCCTCATCCAGCTCCACGGGATGACGCCGCTGGTCAGGGTCGGGCTGAACGAACACCAGCTGATCCTCCGCGCCCTGGACCAGGGGGCGGAGGGCATCGTCGCCCCGCACATCGATTCCGCGCACGACGCCGAGGATCTGGTTCAGGCGGTGCACTACCCGCCACTGGGCCACCGCGGATTCGCGACGTACTCGCGGGCCGGCGGCTTCGGCACGGTCCCGGCGGACACGCACCGGGAGAAGTCCCTCAACGGCACCCTGACCCTGGCGATGCTGGAATCTCCCGAGGCGACCCGGAACGCGGGCGAGATCCTGAGCTGCCCGGGGATCGACGGCTACCTCATCGGGACAGCCGATCTCAACGCGTCACTCGGCGACGGGGACCTCTCCTTCAAGGAATCGGTCGCGGAGATCCACCGGCAGGCTGTCGCCGCCGGGGGCTACCGGGCCGATCTGGCGTCGTCCCTGTCCGGCGCGGAGGAGTCGTTCGACGACGGCGCCCAGCTCATCGTCTACAACCTGGCACACATCATGATGGCTCTGTTCGCAGACCTCGTGCCCGATGCGCGCGGGTCCGCCGGGAACAGCTGACGCGAACGCACGCACAGAGGCTTCGGCCCGATCGCATTGGTGGCGATCGGGCCGAAGCCTTTCGACGTGCCGGGGACGCAGGTACGACGAAGCGGCCGCCCGTATCCGGACGGCCGCTTCCCGTTCTTTCTAGCGAATCTCCCGCATCCAGTCGTCGATCTGCTCGGCGACGGCCGCCGGGTCCTCCATCGGGGTCAGGTGCCCCCGCTTCGGGAGGACGGCCAATCGCGAGCCCGGGATGAGCTCGTGCATCTCCTCGTGCCGCGAGACCGGGCAGAGGGCATCCAGCTCTCCCGCGATGATGCGAGTCGGCACCTCGACTCGGGTCAGACCAGCGCGTTCATCGACGCGCGACTCCTGCAGGGCGAGCTGGTCGGCCAATTCGCGGTCTCCGACCTCGTCGGCCATCTGCAGGACGGAGGAGTCGAGCTCCTCCGTCCTGGCACCGTCAGAGAGCAGGACAGGCAGGAGATCACGCTGGAGATCCCGCGCCGTCCGGCCCGCGGCCAGACGATGGCTCGAGTCCCGCCAGAACTCGACCTGCGCCGGGGTCGGAGCGTGGGAATTGGTCGACATCAGGCACAGCCGCGAGATCCGCTCCGGCGCCGTGCGGGCCATCGCCATCGCGACGATTCCGCCGAGGCTCAGGCCCGCCAGGGCGAACCGGTCCGGCAGCCGGCGCAGGAGGCCGGACACGCATTCCTCGAGCGTGGCTCCGCGCAGCGGCTCGGCCAGAATCTCGGAATGCCCCGAGGCCGAGCGCAACTCGTCCTCCACGCCCTCCCAGAGGCGGCGCGAGCAGCTCATCCCGGGCAGCAGGACGAGAGGCTCCTCCCATGGGGCTCCGTCCCCCACTACTTGCCGGCTCCATCTGAGAGGCCCGCTACGAGGTACTTCTGGGCGATGAAGGCGAACAGGACGACCAGTCCGGTCAACAGGATGGCCGCCGCGCCCGCCTGCTGCAGCATCGGCAGGGTCTGTCCAAGCTGCGTTGCGATGAACAGCGGCACCGTCTGGGCCTTCGTATCCGTGAGGATCAACGGGGTCAGGTACTCCTGGAACGCGAACAGGAACATGAAGACGCCGGCCGTGAGGATGCCTGGGCCCATCATGGGGATGATGACCCTGCGCAATGCCTGGAATCGGGAGCACCCGTCGATCATGGCGGCCTCGTCGATCTGCTCGGGCAGTTTGACGAAGAAGTTCCGGAGCAGCCAGATACTGAACGGCTGGTTGATGGCCACGAGGGCCGCCCCGAGTGCGAACGTCGTGTCGTGGATGCCGAGCTGCCGCGACAACTCGTACATCGGCAGGACCACCGCGAAACGCGGCAGCGAACGGAAAACCAGCGCCAGGATGAGCAGGATCGCCGAAACGTATCCTGGAGCACGGGCCAGTGCGTACGCGGCGGGGAGCCCGATCACGAGGGCCACGATGGTGCTGCCGACGGCGACGATCCCGGTGTTGATCAGATACTGGTAGAAGTTCGTGGTCTGCCAGAGATCGACGAATGCCTGCGCGGTTGGTTCGTAGGCCAGCACAGGAGGATTGGCGAAGGCGACGTCCGTCGGCTTGGTCACGGACAAGAGCGTCCAGATGAACGGGGCCAGCATGGCTACGCACACGATGGCGAGGAAGAGCCCGCTCATCATCGGCTGGGCCTTCGGGCGCGCGTTCCTGCGCCGCTTCTCCCGGAGCTGCCGTGGCCCCTTGATGATTGCTTCGGCTGCAGCCGTCATGCGCTCTTCGCCTCCTTCATGGTGTTGCGAATGAAGGGGATGAGCATGACGAGCATGATGAGAATCGTCAGCACGTTGATCACACTTCCCAGCCCCAGTTCCTGGCCGCCGTCTTGGAAGGCCATGTTGTAGGTGTAGAGGGCTATCGTCTCGTTGCCGTTCAGCACGGCGTTGGGTGCCAGCGGGATCAGGTTGTCGAAGACCCGCAGCACGTCCATGATCGTGATGATCGCGACGAAGCCGACCATGCCCCTGATGCTGGGCAGGATGATGTGCAGGTGTCGACCCATCGTTCCCGCGCCGTCGATCTTGGCCGCCTCGATGATCTCCCGCGGCACTCCCTGGAGCCCCGCCAGGAGGATCAGCATGGAGAAGGGGAGCATGGCCCAGACGATGTTGAGGCCGACCATGATGCGGTTTGGCCACGTCTCGGTGAACCACAGGACGTCGTGATCGGTAAACCAGCCGATCACCACATTGGCTACGCCGCCGAAGTTCCCGTCGAACAGCCAGGAGAACATCGTGGCGCCGACGACGTTGGGGATCACATAGGAGATGAGGATGATCCCCAGAACCAGTGGCCGCATCTTGCCGAGGTTGTTCACCAGCACGGCCAGGATGTAGCCGAGGACGATGACGACGACCATGACCGAGAGCGTCAGCCCCACGGTAAAGAGCACGGACGATCCGAATCGCGGATCCGTGAGCGCCCGGACGTAGTTGTCCAGCCCCACGAAAGTTCCGGCCTCGCCGTAGTTGACGTCCTTGAGGCTCCACTCGATGGTGCGGTAGATCGGGATCAGCAGGAGACCGAACATCACGAAGATACTCGGCAGGATCAGGATCCAGTATTCGCGTCTGCGCATCCTTGCCTCTCGAAAATAGAAGGGGTTCGGGAGGGCCCCTCAGGAGCCCTCCCGACTGGATCGATTACTCTGCGTCGAGGACCTTCTGCGCGATCGTCTGCATCTGCGCGGTGCCCTCCTCGGGGGTCAGGGCGCCGGTGAAGACCTCCGCGATGACGGGGCGTACGGCGTTGCTGACCTTGGCGGTGTACGGGAACGGCTCGGCGGCTGGCGCGTTCTCGATAGCGTCGTTCGCGGCGGCACCGTAGGGGCTGTTCTCCGCGGTCACCAGTCCCTGTCGTGCCGGGTAGGCGGCGGGGATGGCCGCGAGTGAGGCCTTCTCACTGACCGAGGATCCGATCATGTTGAAGAGCATGTCCTCGTCGAGGCTGGTGTTGGCCGGAATCGACCATCCATCCACGGAGAGCGTGCTGTACTGCTTGCCCCCCTCCACGACCGCCGGCGGTGCTGCGAAGGCGATCTTGTCGAAGTTCGGGCTGTTGCTCTCCTGCACCAAGTCGTTCATCCGACCCGAGAACATGATGGAGATGGCCGCGTCGCCGTTGTACATCTGCTGCTGCACCTTCGGCTGATCGAAGGTGGTCACCTGCGGGTCCATGTAGGGAGCCAGGCTCTTCAGTTCTTCGAAGGCCTGGATGGCCTCGGGCTGGTCGAAGTTCGGCTTGCCGGCCTCGTGGTCGACGAGGTCGACGCCCAGGGAGCCGAGCGCGGAGTCGTACGCCGTCGCGATGTCGGAGCTCGCGAGCAGCGGCAGGGCCAGGGGGTACTGGTACTCGCCCGAGTCCTGGATCTTCTGGGCGACGTCGCGCAACTCGTCGAAGGTTGTCGGCGGCTCGAGGCCGAGCTCGTCGAAGATGTCCTTGCGGTAGGCCATGATGTACATCTGCGCCTGCATCGGGACCGCGTAGACGTCACCGTTGTAGCTCATGGCCTCGACCATGGAGGGGCTGAGCTCGTCCAGTCCGTAGGTGTCGCCGTACTTGTCGATGAGGTCGTTCAGCGGGAGGATCTTCTCCGACTCGGCGTTCTCCGGAATGATGTAGCCGTAGGTCTCGAGGATGTCGTACGTCCCCTCGGCACCGGCCAGGGTCGTCGTCGTCCGCTGGACCTGTCCCGCGAAGTCGACCGGCTCGTGGACCACGTCCACCTCGTCGGTCGTGCAGTTGGCCACCAGGGTGTTGGTGAACGGATCGATGGCGGACGAGTTGTACGCCAGCACGTTGACCGTGGTCGCGCTCCCCGGCGCCTCGAACTCGCAGGGCACCTCGGCGGCGTTCTTGTCCTGGGTCCGGGATCCGGCACCGCAGCCGCTGAGCAGCAGAGCGGCACCGATGCCAACTGCGAGGGCGGCCTTCTTGGATGGTCGGCGAATCATGTCGATACTCCTGTTCGACCACATTCAAGATGCGGTCCATTTATACGTATACCTACAAGGTCTGGCCTGCGAGTCCGATGAGAATCCGCCAGCCGAAAAAGGTCAGGGGCGCCGTGTGAGCTGCGCCACACCAGAAGCGTACCGCAATGCATACGTATACGCCACAGGTTTCCGGGAAGTTGACGTCGCGCCCGGCGCGCACTCCGGAACGGGGTGCGGGCAGCGGGCGCGCGCGCCGCGGATGATGGCGGGCGCACCCCGCCACCACCCGGGAACCGCGGATCGGATCAGCGGCTGTAGTCGCGGAGACGCAGCGAAGCCGTGGCCCGGTGCGCCTCCATGCCCTCGTAGTCGGAGATGGTCTCCACGTACTTGGCCAGGCGGGGCGTGGCCTCCTTCTCGACGCGCTGGTAGGTCAACGGCTTGAGGAAGCGCGACACGGAGAGGCCGGCGCTGGACCGCGCCCCGCCGCCCGTCGGCAGCACGTGGTTCGTGCCGGAGATGCCCTTGTCCGAGTACGCGACGGTGGACCACGGGCCCAGGAAGATCGAACCGTAGTTCTTCAGATTGTCGTGGTAGTAGGCGTCGTCGGCGGTCTGGATCTCGAGGTGCTCCGGGGCCAGCGCATCCATCAGCTCGACCGCGGTTTCGCGGTCCTCGGCCACGTAGACCGTGCCGTAGTCCCGCCAAGCGGGGCCTGCGATGTAGTTCGTCGACAGCGACTCGAGCTGCTTCTCGACCTGCCGGATCACGGCCTCGCCGAACGACCGGGAGGTGGTGACCAGGGAGGCGGGCGACTGCGGCCCGTGCTCGGCCTGCCCCAGGAGGTCCGCCGCGACGATCTCCGGATCGGCGGTTTCATCGGCTATCACGGCAACCTCGGAGGGGCCCGCCAGCAGGTCGATGCCGGCGCGGCCG
Organism: Zhihengliuella salsuginis; assembly: GCF_014651715.1. Lineage (GTDB taxonomy): Bacteria > Actinomycetota > Actinomycetes > Actinomycetales > Micrococcaceae > Zhihengliuella > Zhihengliuella salsuginis. The sequence continues at coordinate 305,222 of NZ_BMXK01000001.1, read as the reverse complement.
AAGAGCTGGCGCTTGGCTTCGGTGACGTACGCGTTCCCAGCGCCGACGAGGATATCGGCCGGGCGCTCCCCCAGCAGCCCGAAGGCCATCGCCGCCAGCCCCTGGACGCCGCCGACCGCGAACGCGCGATCCACTCCGGCCAGGTACGCCGAGTGCAGGACAGCGGGATGCCCGCCCGTGGGGGTGGTCGGCGGCGTGCACGCGATCGCGCTGGGCACGCCCGCGGCCTTGGCCACGCCCACGGTCATGAAAGCACTGGAGAGGATGGGGAAGCGACCTGCCGGGAGATAGGCGCCGACGCGCGGGACGGGGACGTACCGCTGTCCGACGAAGACGCCCGGCAGCAGCTCCTTCTCGAAGTCGACCAGGTGCTCCCGCTGCTCGACCGCGAAGATCCTCGTCCGCTCCGCACCGGCGGCCAGGGCCTCCCGCAGCTCCGGGGACAGCTCATCTCCCGTCCGGGCCAGTGCCTTCTCCGAGATCTCGATGTCGTCGCCCTCCCAGCCGTCGAGCTTCCGGGAGTACTTGATGACCGCATCGATGCCGTTCTTCTCGATGTCGGAGAGCATGGCGGAGACGGTCTCCACCACCTCGGGGAGACGCTGCGCCGGAACACCGCCGACCTGCGGGGACTTCAGGGTGGCGTAGGAGCCTTCGATGTACTTGTGATCTGTGTCATTGATCTGCATGAGTACGACCGTAGGTAGTGAAGTGACTTAGGACAAGGCGGTGAGAAACGAAATTCTCCATAGGGAAAACCTGTAGCAGTTGAGATCCCAGCACCCTCGGACGCCCCGGAATGCCCCGTATTCCGGGGCGAATGCGGCCTGATGCGCGATGACGCGAAAACCCGCCGACCTGCGGTCCGGCACGGAAAATTTCCAGAGGGTCGCCCGATGTTGCGGCCCTGCGCATAGGGTTGACCTATGACCATCGCTCAGCTCAGGGCCTTCTTGGCAGCATGCGATCTCGGCTCGTTCACGGCGGCCGCCAAGCAGCTCCACATCAGCCAGGCCTCGATGTCGGAGCTGATCTCCCGGCTCGAGGACGAGGTCGGGCTCACCCTCTTCATCCGGGGCGGGCGGCGCCTCGTGCCGACGACGGCGGCCGACGAACTTCTCGTGCACGCCCGGCAGGCCGTGACCTCCTGCGACAACGGAATCAACGCCCTCAACTCGATTTCATCGCTCGAAGGCGGGGTGTGCACGTTCGGAGTCCTCCGGAACGCCGGCTACTACGACCTCTCCGACCTCGTCGAGCGGTTCCACAGCCGCTACCCCAAAGTGAAAGTGCGCCTGGTCGGCCTGAACTCGTCCCTCGTCGCCGAATCCGTGGCCAACGGCGAACTCGAGGCCGGTCTCGTGATCCTCCCGGTCGACGAGCCTGGCCTGCGCATCCGCCCGCTCTTCAGGGACGAGGTCTTCTACGTCTCCGCCAACCGCAGCCCTCGCCGGGGGCCGGCGACCGTCGAGGAGCTGACCCGGAACAAACTCGTCCTCTACGACGCGTATGCCGGATGGCGGGACCCCACCCGGATGCAGCTCCTCGAGCGTGCGCGGCACCAGGGGTTGACCGTCGAGCCGGACATCGAGGTCGAGCACGTGGAAACAGCGCTGCGGCTCGCCGCCACGGGTGCGGCGAACACCATCGTCTCCCGGTCGATCCTGGACAGCCCCAGTTTTCCCAACAACCTCAAGAGCGTCCCCTTCGCAGACCCGCTCTACGACACGCTCGCCCTGATCCAGCGCGAGTCGACCGTCCTCTCCCCCGCCGCCCGAAAGATCGTGGAGATCGCCGAGCATTCGCTCGTCGGGCGCGCCACGGAAAGCCGGGCAAATAGGACCTAGTCCGGGTGCGCTTCGAGGAAGCGGTACATCTCGGTCTCGTCCACTCCCGGGAACGCCCCTGACGGCATGGCCGCGAGCAGGTGCGTGTTCGCGCGCGCAGCCGGCCAGGCCTGCCCCTCCCACGCTGCCGCCAGGCCCTCCGGCGGGCGGCGGCAGCAGGAGTCGTCCGGGCATCTGGACTGGTTGCGCTCGGTGGTATCGCGGCCGCGGAACCACCTGACGTGTTCGAACGGCACGCCGATCGACAGCGAGAAGAGTCCTGCGGAGTGGCGCTCCGTGCGCGCGGTGCACCAGAACGTGCCGGCCACGGTGTCCGTGTACTGCTCGTAGGCGCGGAATTTGTCCGGCACGTCGAAGACCACCCGGCTGGTCCACGAGCGGCAGATCGTCTGCCCCTCGATGGCACCCAGATGGTCGGACGGGAAATTCACGCCGTCGTTCTCGTAGGCCTTGTGGATGATGCCGGAGGCGTGCACCTTCTGGAAATGGGTCGTGAGCCCCAGGTGCTCGGTGGCGAGGTTCGTGAAGCGGTGCGCCGCGGACTCGTAGGAGACGGCGAACGCGTCGCGCAGGTCCTCGATGGCCAGCTGTCTGGCCGCCTTGGCACGCTGCAGGAAGTCCACGGTCTGCCGCTGGGGCATGAGCAGGGCCGCCGCGAAGTAGTTCGTGTACACGCGCTGGCGCAGGAACTCCGAGTAGTCGCGCGGCGTCTGGTGCCCCAACACGTAGTGCCCGAGCGCCTGCAGCAGGACGGACCGGGGGTCGTGCTCGACCTGCCCGCCGTGCGTGAGGAAAATCCTGCGGTTCTTCAGGTCCGTCAACGACCGGGTCGAATGCGGCAGGTTCGACACGAACCGCAGGCGGAAGCCGAGGTGGTCGGCGAGGTCTGCGGCCACGTGGTGGGACAGCGGGCCGTCCCGGTGCCCGACGGCGTCGAGCAGCTCCTGCGCCTGCCCCTCGAGCTCCGGGTAGTAGTTGTTGCAGTCCCGCATCTCGGCCCGCAGTTCGGTGTTCGCACGGCGGGCCTCCTCGGGGGTGGCCGCCTGCTCCTCCATCCGGCGCTCGAGCTCCCCCTGGAGCCCCACCAGCGACTCGAGCACGTCGGTCGGCAGCCGCGAGGACACCCGGACCCGAGGCAGTCCCAGCGATTCGTAGAGCGGCCCCCGCTGGGCGCGCTCGAGGGCGATCTCCAGCGCCGCGCGCCGCGTCGGCGGGGCAGAACCGAGCAGCTCGTCCGTCGTCGAGTCGACGGCGGCCGCCAGCTGCTTGAGCAGGCTCAGCTTGGGCTCGCGCCGGCCGTTCTCGATGAGGCTCAGCTGGCTGGGGGCGGTGCCGCACAACTCGCCGAGCGCACTCAACGTCAAACCCTTGGCTTTGCGCGCGTGCCGCAGGCGCCGGCCGAGGGAGATCACATCGACGCCGTCGTCCTGCGTTCCGGAATCGCCCCGCGGGGGCGCATGAGGTGTAGTAGAAGTCACATATTGAGAATACAAGAAGAAATGCAGATATTTCCATCAGCTACCTCTAGTTTCGGGGTTGCTTCTGCAGAAAAGTAGTTCCCACGACGAGAACACCGGAAGACGGCGAAGTCTTTCCGGGTCGAAGCAAAGGAGCACACGATGACCGAGAACACCGCAGACGCCACCAGCCGCGCCGAGCAGCTGCAGGTCGAATGGAACGCCAACCCCCGTTGGGACACCATCACCCGCGACTACACGGCCGCCGACGTCGTCAAGCTCCAGGGAACCGTCCGCGAGGAGCACACGCTGGCCCGCCGCGGCTCCGAGAAGCTGTGGAACCAGCTCACCACCGAGGCCCCGACCGGCGGCTACACCAACGCTCTCGGCGCCCTGACCGGCAACCAGGCCGTCCAGCAGGTCAAGGCCGGCCTGCGCGCCATCTACCTCTCCGGCTGGCAGGTCGCCGCCGACGCCAACCTCTCCGGCCACACCTACCCGGACCAGTCGCTCTACCCGGCGAACTCGGTGCCGCAGGTGGTCCGCCGCATCAACAACGCGCTGCTGCGGGCCGACCAGATCGAGCACGCCGAAGGGGCGACGAGCGTCGACGACTGGCTGGTCCCGATCGTCGCCGACGCCGAGGCCGGCTTCGGCGGCCCGCTCAACGCCTACGAGCTGATGAAGTCGATGATCGGCGCGGGCGCCGCCGGCGTCCACTGGGAGGACCAGCTGGCCAGCGAGAAGAAGTGCGGCCACCTGGGCGGCAAGGTGCTGATCCCCACCCAGCAGCACATCCGCACACTGAACGCGGCACGGCTCGCGGCCGACGTCGCCGACACCCCGAGCGTCATCGTCGCCCGCACCGACGCGGAGGCCGCCACCCTGATCACCTCCGACGTCGACGAGCGGGACCAGGAGTTCCTCACCGGCGAGCGCACGGCCGAGGGCTTCTACAAGGTCCGCAACGGCATCGAACCGTGCATCGCCCGCGCCAAGGCCTACGCCCCGTACTCCGACCTCATCTGGATGGAGACCGGGACGCCGGACCTGGAGCTGGCCCGGAAGTTCGCGGAGGCGGTCAAGGCCGAGCACCCGGACCAGATGCTCGCGTACAACTGCTCGCCGAGCTTCAACTGGCGCAAGCACCTCGACGACGCGACGATCGCCAAGTTCCAGCGCGAACTCGGGGCGATGGGCTTCACGTTCCAGTTCATCACCCTGGCCGGCTTCCACGCCCTCAACCACGAGATGTTCGACCTGGCCCACGGCTACGCCCGCAACGGCATGACGGCCTACGTCGACCTGCAGGAGCGCGAGTTCGCATCCGAGGCCCGCGGCTACACCGCGACCAAGCACCAGCGCGAAGTCGGCACCGGCTACTTCGACGCCATCTCCACGGCGCTCAACCCCGAAGCGTCCACCCTCGCCCTGGTGGGATCCACCGAAGAGGGCCAGTTCCACTGATCTTTCTCCCCGAGCACGACGGCGGCGCCGCGGCCGCCGCCGTCGTCTCCCCCGTTTCTTTCAAAGGACTTTCATCATGAACTCCCCCATCACCATCAACGGAATGACCCTGTCCGGCCCCCCGGTGTGCGACCAGGAGCGCATCATGACCCCGGAGGCCATCGACTTCCTCAGGGAGCTGCACACCCGGTTCGACGGCCGGCGCCTGGAGCTGCTCCAGACCCGTGAGGAGCGCCGCCGCGCGATCTCCCGCGGCCGGGACCCGAAGTTCCTGCCCGAGACGAAGCACATCCGCGAGGACGCCTCCTGGCAGGTCGCCCCGATCGCCCCGGGCCTCGAGGACCGCCGCGTCGAGATCACCGGACCGACCGACCGCAAGATGACCATCAACGCCCTGAACTCGGGCGCCAAGGTCTGGCTGGCCGACATGGAGGACTCCTCGACGCCGACGTGGAAGAACATGATGAAGGGCCAGCTGAACCTGCGCCGCGTGCTCGACCGCGAGATCGACTTCACCACGGAGGCCGGCAAGGAGTACAAGCTCTCCGGCGAGCGGCTGACGGACCTGCCGACGATCGTGGTCCGCCCGCGCGGCTGGCACCTGCCGGAGAAGCACCTGTCGGTCGACGACGCCCCGCTGGCGGGTGCGCTGGTGGACTTCGGCCTGCACTTCTTCCACAACGCCAAGCGGCTGATCGAGCTGGGCCGCGGCCCGTACTTCTACCTGCCGAAGCTGGAGAGCCACCAGGAGGCGCGCCTCTGGAACGACGTGTTCGTGTTCGCCCAGGACTACGTCGGCATCGAGCAGGGCACCATCCGCGCGACCGTGCTGATCGAGACCATCACGGCGGCGTTCGAGATGGAGGAGATCCTCTACGAGCTGCGCGACCACGCGGCCGGCCTGAACGCCGGACGCTGGGACTACATCTTCTCGGTGATCAAGAACTTCCGTGAGCGCGGCCCGCGCTTCGTGCTCCCGGACCGGTCGATGGTGACGATGACGGCCCCGTTCATGCGTGCCTACACCGAGCAGCTGGTGCGGGCCTGCCACCGCCGCGGTGCGCTGGCCATCGGCGGCATGGCCGCCTTCATCCCGAACCGCCGGGACGAGGCGGCGAACGCCGTCGCCCTCGAGAAGGTGACCGCCGACAAGACCCGCGAGGCCAACGACGGCTTCGACGGCTCCTGGGTGGCGCACCCGGACCTGGTGCCCGTGGCCCGCGAGGTGTTCGACGGCGTGCTCGGCTCGGCGCCGAACCAGGGGTCCCGCCAGCGCGAGGACGTGACCCCGGACGACGTGGCCCTGCTGGACGTGGCCAGCACTCCCGGCCTGATCACGGAGCACGGCGTCCGCAGCAACATCGAGATCGGCATCCGCTACATCGAGTCCTGGCTGCGCGGCAACGGCGCCGTGGCCCTGCAGAACCTGATGGAGGACGCCGCGACGGCGGAGATCTCGCGCTCCCAGCTGTGGCAGTGGATCCAGCAGGGTGCCGTGACCGACGACGGCGACGTTGTCACCCGGGAGTACGTTGAGGAGCGGACCGAGGAGGAGTTCTCACGCATCGAGCGCTTCGAGGGCGACCGCTTCGGCGAGGCACGGGAGATCTTCGAAGCCTCCGCCCTGGCGGAGGACTTCCCGGACTTCCTGACCCTGCCCGCGTACAACAAGTACCTGTGCCGGTCGCGCAAGCAGCAGTGGCAGAACGCCTGACGCGCACCGCACGACACGAACGTGGCGGCGGGTCCCCTCTTCTGGCAGAGCCGGGGACCCGCCGCCATCAGTGTGTCCGGCGCAGTACGGGACTCAGCGGGTGCCGGCCGGGCCGCCGGTGGCTTCGAAGACGACCTCCACGCCGCCGGCGACGGTCGCGTCGAACGCCGTGGCGACCTGGTCCCTGCGCCCGGGGTCGACGCCCACCACGATCCGTTCGCCCAGGGCATCGAGGGTGATCCTGCCGAGCCCTCCAGTGGCCGTCCGGTGGGCGGCGGTCCACGCCACGACGGAGCGGGCCGCCTCCATGAGGTCCGCCTCGCTGAAGCGTACGACGTGCGCGATCGCGCCGGCCTCCGTGGCGGTCGCGGCGGCAGCCTCCGTCGTGACGGCGACGTGCAGGGCGCCGTCCTCGATCCAGCTCTGCCCGAAGTCCTCGACGCCGACGGCCTCCGTGATCCGGCTGCTCAACACGGTGAGCTCGCCGCTGCGCTCGTGCGACTCCTCCATGCCTGCCTCCCCGGATTCTGCGGGCGGCACGTCGGCGGCCGGCAGATGAAGCGGGCTCTCGCCGGCAGCAGCGGAGCCGCCGCACCCGGACACCGCCGCGGTCAGGATCACGGCCACCAGGGCAACGGCCCCGGTGGCGGCGGAGCGTCTCATGCTCGTCCTCCTCGGCTGGCGTCCCGGGTGCGACGGCTCGTAGCTGCCGGGCGCCGAGGCGGCGGATTCAGTTGTCAGTGACGTCGCGCCGGGCGGCGCAGCAACAGCAGCAGCGCGCCGACGACGGCCATCGAGGCGCCGACCGATGCGGCCGCCTTGAGTCCGTTCGAGGCACCGGTGTCGGGCAGTCGTCCTGCTCCGGCGTCGTCGTCTTCGGTCGGCTCCGGCGCGGGAGCCGCGGTGCCCGGGTCGTCGGACGGCGTCGGGGACGCCGCCGGCTTCTCGGTCGGCAGTGCGGACTCCGTCGGCTCATCCGTCGGGCTCGGCGACGAGGTCGGCGTCTGCGTCGGGGTCGGCGTCACGGAGGGCTCGTCCGTCGGCGTCGGCGTCGGCGTCGGCGTGGCCGGCGCCGGCACGACGACCACGGAGTGCGCGGTCATCGCCGAGGTGCTGAATCCGTTGCGCGCCTGCACGGAGAAGCGGTAGGCGCCCTCCTCGTCGGGGGCCGGGAAGGTGAACGTCCCGTCGTCTCCCACGGGGTACGCAACCGGAGCCTGACCCGTGGAACGGAGAACGATCTCGGTTCCGGACGCCGCGCCGTCGACGACACCCGAGATGTCCCCGCCCGACTCCACGTCGCCTGCGTCGTCGACGGAGGTGATCTCCGGCGCCTCGAGGTGGATGCGCACCGTGTAGCCGTCCGTGTAGCCCAGTGCGTCGACGAGGCCCGTTCCGAACGTCGTGCCATCGCTTCCAGCGCTGAGCACGCCGATGGCGACACTGCCGGAGACCATCGATCCTCCCGAATCGCCCTGCGCGGATTCGAGGCCCTCCGACACGAAGCCCGCGACGGCGCGGACATCGTTCTCGTCCTCCACGTAGTTGTGGCCCCCGACGAAGAAGACCCCCGTCTCGTCGACCTGCGCGCAGGTCCACCCCGTGGTCCGGCCGGATTTGCAGACGTCGGCTCCCACCACCGGCTCGGCGACGTCGGTGACGCTGGGCCCGGCTTCGGTGATGTCCGGGGCGGTCATCCAGTCCGAGACCATCGGGAGCGGGTTCAGCTGCGGGTTGATGTCGTCGATCACCGAGATGTCGGTGCCCACGTTGTCCGGCTCCGGCTGGGAGGACGGGGTGTTGCCGGTCCCGCCGAACTGGGAGAAGCCGAAGCTGCCGAGCTCCTGCGCAACGTCCTGGAGGGTGTCGGGCTCGCCCTGCTGGTCGAGCAGCTGCAGCGGACCGACGATGTCGCCGTCCTGCGTGCAGTGTCCCGCGGAGACGACCGCGTCGTTGCCGTCGGCGTCGAATCCGGTGAAGCCGGTCGAGCAGACGTCCCACGTCGTGCCGCCGTCGGAGGACCAGCCGTAGGGCATGCCGCCGACGAGGTCGTCGGCGGCGAACGGTTCGGCCGGACCGGTCGCGGTCTCGGTCGCCACGTTCGTGTACTGCTCGACGAAGTCCTGGAGGGAGGGGCCCTCCGAGCCGTCCGTTTCTTTCGCCGACATCTCGGCGGGACCGGACGCGTCGTCGCCGGTTCGAATCACGAACCGGCTGCCGTCGGTCGTGACGGACTGGAGGTTCTCGAGGCCGAAATCGGCGGTGTACGCGGCGAGCAGCGACTCGACGGAGTCCGCGGCGGAGGCCTGTTGAGCCGCCTCCGCAGCCTCGGCGTCGACCTCGGCCGCGTCGTCCTCAGCGGTTTCGGCGTCGCTCGGCTCGGCGTCGGCGGATTCGGTCTCGACCGGCTCCGGTTCGGCCCCCGCGGCGTCAGCGGCCTGCTCGGCGCTCTTCACTTCGACGACGACGTCGAGATCGGCAGTCGTCTCCGCCAAGGCGACCTCGACCGCCTCGACCTGGTCTGCTCCGGTCAACGCCAGCAGCCCCCCGCCCTCGACGACGATCGCCGCCGTCAGGTCCTGTTCGGCGAGCTGGGCCTTGAGCGTCGACGCCACCTTGACGAGGTCGCCGGCCGCCAGGAAGGCGTCCAGCGACTTGCCCAGGTCCCGCTCGACCGCGTCCTCGAGCCCCTCGGGATCCGGCAGCGCGGCGCCGTCGCCGGCCTCCGGGGAGATCTGCACCAGCTCCGGGGTGACACCCGGGTCGTGATCGGAGGGAGCCGAGACCCCCTTCGAGTCTTCGAGCACGACCGCCCCTGCCGGGGCAGCCGTGAAGGCGGCCCCGAGGACGAGCGCGGTGGCGGCACAGGCGGCGCTGGCGCGCTTCCAGGTATTGCGTGAGGCGTGCATCGGCACTGTCTCTTTCCGTGTCGTCTCGCGGCACAGTCGGTGGCCACCTGTGCGTGCGGGCCTGCGAGTGATGATCGTCCCTGCGTTTTGCACCCTATTGGAAATATAGGCCGCACAGCAAGACATTGACGCTACTTTTCGCTTCCTTGCGCATCCAAGCAAGGCCTGATCACGGACCGGTTCTCCGCCCACCGGGGAAGAACCGCGGGCCGGCTCCCGGAACCGCACGACACCATGTGTACGGGTCGGATTCTCCGTTCATCTGGAGTTCACCTCCAGGACAGCGGGGAATGCGCCGCCACCCCCGCGGGTTGTAGACGTCATGACCGAAACCCCCGACCGCCTCTCCGTCGACATCTGGAGCGACATCGCCTGCCCGTGGTGCTACATCGGCAAGCGCCGCTTCGAATCCGCGCTCGACTCGCTCCCCTTCAAGGACCGGGTCGACATCACCTGGCACAGCTACCAGCTGGACCCGAATCTGCCCGCGCACTACGAAGGCACCGAGCTGGACTACCTGGCCGAACGCAAGGGCATGGCCCGCGAGCAGGTCGCGCAGATGTTCGAGCACGTTGCCGGCCAGGCCGCCGCCGAGGGGCTGCACTACGACTTCGACTCCCTCAAGGTCGCCAACTCGTTCACCGCGCACCGAGTCCTGCACCTGGCGGCCGAGCACGGCCGTGCCGGCGAGCTGAAGGAGGCGCTGCTCTCCGCGCACTTCGAGCACGGGCGGGACATCGGCGAGCGCGAGGTGCTCGTCGACCTGGCGACACGCGCCGGCGTGGCGCGCGACGACGTCGTCCGCGTCCTCGATTCCGACGAGCACGCCGAGTCCGTCCGCCAGGACGTCGCGGCGGCCCAGCGGATCGGCGTCACGGGGGTGCCGTTCTTCGTGCTGAACATGAAGTACGGGGTCTCCGGGGCGCAGCCGGTCGAGGTGTTCGCCCAGGCCCTGACCCGGGCCCACGACGAGCTCTCGCCGCTGACCATGGTCGGCGCCGAGGCCGGCGGCGGCGAGGACGGGGCCGCGTGCGGCCCCGACGGCTGCAGCTGACGGAGGCGGGAATCGAAAAAGGCCGGCCGACGCGAGTTGCGTCGACCGGCCTTTCGCCTGTCCGCCTAGGCGTGCATGGATTCCAGTTCCCTGCCCTTGGTCTCCTCGACGAAGCGCCAGACGAAGAGGAAGGACAAGACGGCGAAGCCCGCGTAGATGCCGTACGCCAGAACCAGGCTGACATCGGCGAGCGGCGGGAACGACGTCGTGATGAGGAAGTTCGCCAGCCACTGGGCGGCCGCGGCGACCGACAGGGCGACCGCGCGCATGCGGTTCGGGAACATCTCGCCGAGCAGGACCCAGACGACGGGGCCCCAGGACATGCCGAACGCGATGACGAAGAGGTTGGCCGCGATCAGCGCGACGACGCCCCAGCCGTCCGGCAGGCTCACGACCGGGTCGCCGCCGGGCTCCGCGGCCGGCGTGACGATGGCCTGCGCGAAGGTGATGGCCATGGCCAGCAGGCCGACCGCCATGCCGGCGGATCCCATCAGCAGCAGCGGCTTCCGGCCGATCTTGTCGACCAGCAGGATCGCGATGATCGTGACGACGATGTTGAGGATGGACGTGCCCACGGAGATCGTGAAGGAATCGTCCTCCGCGAAGCCCACCGACTGCCACAGGGTCGTGGAGTAGTAGAAGATCACGTTGATGCCCACGAACTGCTGGAACACCGAGAGCAGAATGCCGACCCAGACGACCGGCAGCAGCCACCGGCGGCCGCCCACGAGAGTGTGGAGGCCCTGCTTGGTCTCGACGTTGATGGTCTCCTTGATCTCGGCGATCTTCTTGTCGACGCCCTCCTGGGTCTGGATGCCGACGACCTCCACGAGCGCCTTGCCGGCCTTCGCGTAGTCGCTCTTGGCGACGAGGTAGCGCGGGGACTCGGGCAGGCGGAGCGCGAGGATGCCGTAGACGACGGCGGGGACGGTCTCGGCGAGGAACATCCAGCGCCAGGCCTCGAGGCCGAACCAGCTGGCCTCGGAGGCGCCGCCGGCGGCGTTGGCGATCACGGTGTCGCTGAGCAGCGCCGCGAAGATGCCCGTCACGATGGCCAGCTGCTGGAGCGATGCCAGGCGGCCACGGCTGTGCGCCGGCGAGACCTCGGCGATGTAGGCGGGGGCGAGCACGGAGGCCATGCCGACGCCGACACCGCCGATGAAGCGCCAGATGATCAGGTCGGTCACGCCGAAAGCGAAGCCGGAGCCGACCGCGGAGACAGCGAAGAGGATGGAGGCGAGGACCATCGCGCGCACGCGGCCCTGGCGGTCGGCGAACGGGCCGGCGATCCAGGCGCCGGTCATCGCGCCGAGCAGCGCGCAGGACACGGCGAAGCCCAACAGGACGGGACTGAGGGCGAATTCGCCCTCGATGGCATCGACGGCACCGTTGATCACGGAACTGTCGAAGCCGAAGAGGAAACCGCCGATGGCGGCCGCGATCGCGACGCCGATCACCTTCTTCGGCGTTTTGTTAGGGCTCGAAACTAATGCGTCAGACATGGCGGCAATGCTACCGATGTTTTGCCGCCCTGAGAATGGCTCCACCTCGCCATTCGACGGCCGGTCTCGCTCCGACTAGGGGCTGCGGGGGAGCCGGGGCGCGCCGGCGACGCCATCGCCGGCGTCATCATGTCGCAACCTCGACGCATTCGAGGGTCTGAAACGTTCTAATCGCACGTCAGCGGGCCGGCTTCCTGCACGAGGTCGCCGTCGGGTGTGAGGGATTCGTATCCCTCGCCGAGCAGGACGACGATGTGCCCGTCGCCGAGCCGCGGCTCGAACGCGTACCCGGCCCCCGGGAAGTGGCGCTGCACGGTGAGCGCCTCGTCGTGCCCCTCGCTGCCGCTGACGACCAGCGCCGTCACGGCTCCGCGGTTGCTGAGCTGCTGGTTGCCCACGCGCCCCTCCACGAAGCCGCGCGCCATCAGGTCGTCGCGCACATCGCCGGCCAGCCCCGGCCGCAGGGTGCCGTTGTAGACGTCGACCGTCACCTCGGCCGGGTCGAGGTAGGCGAAGTCGCCGGCCGGGCACGCCGTGTCGTCCTCGGCGGCCACCGTCTCCTCGGGCCCCATCGGCAGGAACGGCAGCTCGATCTTGCGCGCGAGCACGAGGTAGGCGGTGACCCCCACCGCGGCCACGAGGAGCAGGACGAAGGTCAGGACGATGCCGTGCCACAGCCGGCGACGGAAGTGCTCGGGGCTGTCGACCAGCTCCGGGTCGTTCGTCTCGGCCTTCAGTTCCAACAGCTCGTCCTCGGTGACGATCCGCTGACCCTGCCACCGGTGTGGGTCCTCGCTCTTCATTCACTCCCCTAGCGCTCGCAAGCCGCGGCGTACGACGTCGTCGCGCAGCAGGCCGTTTCAAGGCGCCTGCCGCTGCGCGCCAGTTTAGGTCGAGCGCCAGACGATGACCGCAATCGTGACGTGTCGCGGGCCACAGGCCCGCACCCCGCCGCACGAATCCCCATAACGCATTCGAGTCAAGGCCGCCGAAACCGGGGGTAACATCCGTCAATCGAGCGTCACATTCGTTCGCGGCGACGAAACAATCCGTCTTAGCGTGTCTTTTATGACAACAGTTCGCACGTCCGTCCCGGTCCTCGACCTCTCCGCCGCCCGGACAGCGGACGGCCGCTTCAACCCGGACTTCATCGACGCCCTGCGCGACGCCGCGCACCACGTGGGATTCTTCCAGATCACCGGGTACGGCGCCCGCGACGGCCAGGCCGCCGAGCTCCTCGACACGGTCGCCCGGTTCTTCCGGCTGCCGCTCGAACAGCGCCTCGAGCTCGACAACCGCAACTCCGCCCAGTTCCGCGGCTACACCCGCCTGGGCAAGGAGATGACGCAGGGCCGGGCGGACTCCCGGGAGCAGATCGACTACGGACCCGAGCGCACCGCCGTCGGCTCCGCCGCCGAAGGCCGGTCCTTCATGAAGCTCCAGGGTCCGAACCAGTGGCCGGAGTCGTTCCCGCAGCTGGAGCGCGCGGCCATGGAGTGGTCGGACCTGATGAGCCGTGTCGGCGCCGAGCTGCTCTCCGCGATCGGGGTGGCCCTCGGCCTGCCCGAGGACTACTTCGACGAGCCGTTCGCCGGCACCCCTGCCTGGATGGGCAAGCTCGTGCACTACGTGGGCGGGCAGGTCCCCGAGGCCGGCACCCAGGGCGTGGGAGCGCACGCCGACTACGGATTCGTCACCATGCTGCTGCAGGACGCGATCGGCGGACTCGAGGTCCAGCCGTACGGCCAGGACGAGTGGATCACGGTCGAGCCGATCGAGGGAGCGCTCGTGGTGAACCTGGGCGAGATGCTCGAGGTCGCTACGAACGGCTACCTGATGGCGACCATCCACCGCGTCACCGCGCCGCCGCCCGGCGTCGACCGCTACTCGGTCCCCTTCTTCTGGTCCCCGCGCCTGGACGCGGTCATCGACGAGGTGGACCTGCCGGCGGAGCTGGCCGCCGACGCCCGGGGCGTCTCCGACGACCCGGCGAACCCGATGCTCTCCTCGTACGGGGCCAACGTCCTCAAGGGCTTCCTGCGCGCGCACCCGGAGACCGCGGCCAAGCACTACCCCGAGCTCGCCGCCGGCTGACGAGACCCGCGGCCCCCGCCCGCTCCCCTTGAGACCCGCCGGCGCGCGACCTATACTTAGGCGTATGGCTCAGTATTCGACGCCCCTCGACGATGCCTTCCAGGCCCTCGCCGACCCAACCCGCCGCGCGGTGCTGGCACGGCTCGGGCAGGGGCCGACGAGCGTCGGCGAACTGGCAGCACCGTTCGCCATGGCGCTGCCGTCGTTCATGAAACACATCCACCATCTCGAGAACGCCGGCTGGATCAGCACCTGCAAAACGGGCCGGGTCCGGACGTGCACGCTCGAGAGGGACCGGTTCGACGTCGTCGAATCCTGGCTCGACGAGCAGCGGAGAATCTGGGAGGAGCGCACGGACCGGCTCGAGCGCTTCGTGACCGCTACCAGCAACGAGGAGTCACCCGCATGAACGCATCAGCAGTTCACGACAAGTTCGACCTGACGGTCTCGCGGGTCATCAAAGCGCCGCGGTCGGCGGTCTGGGACGCGTGGGCGGATCCGGCCAGCTTCGAGCAGTGGTGGGTCCCTGCACCGGAGGTGTGCCGCGTCCGCGATATGGAGCTGCGCCCCGGTGGCTCGTTCCGGACCGAGCTCCTCCAGCCCGACGGCGGATTCGGCCCGCACATCACGGGGTGCTTTCTCGCCGTCGACCCGCAGCAGCGGCTCGTGTTCACCGACGCGCTCGTCGCCGGGTGGCGGCCCGCCGAGGCGCCGTTCGTCACCTCGATCATCACCATGGCGGACCACCCGGAGGGCACCGAGTACACGGCGACGGCGATGCACCGCAACGCGGCCGACCGCGACCGGCACGTGCGGCTCGGCTTCCACGACGGATGGGGCACGGTCGTGGCACAGCTCGCCGACCTCGTCGAGTCGAGGCACGAACCCGGGGGCCGCGCCTAGCCTCCGCCCGGCCCCGCGAGCTCACCGAAGTAGTCGCGCAGGCGCCGCGTCCCGGTGGCGGCGCCGACGCCGTCGTGCTGGAGGCCCTCGGCGAAGAAGCGGGTGAGCGAGGACACTCGCGGCCCCATGCGGTCGGCGGCCCAGACCCCGGCGCGCAGAACCCCCGGCGGCACCACGATCCAGCGCGGGTCGGCTCCGAGCGCGTCGAAGGCCAGCTCGACGACCTCGCGATACGTGAACACGTCGGGCCCGCCGACGTCCCACGTGCCGCGGGCGCCCATCCGGTCCACGCAGAATCCGGCGAGATCGGCCCCGTGGATCGGCCGGATCCGGGTGTCCCCCGCGCCCACACGCACGGCGATGCGGCGGCGGGCGAGGTCGAGGACCGCGGTCAGGTCGGAGAAGTACGCGGAGGGATTCACGATCTGGGCCTCGAGGTCGCTGCGCCGCAGCGCCTGCTCGAACGCGGCCTTCGCCCGCATCAGGGCGGAGGTGCCGTCCTGGGCGTTCATGACGCCCACGTAGAGGAACGAGGCGGCCCCGGCGGCCTCCGCCAGCTCGAGCAGGCGCAGGTTCGCGGCGTAGTCGATGTCCCACGGGTCGGCCTTCTGCCGCGTCACCCCGAGCGCGGAGACCACCCTCTCCACGCCCTCCATCACGCCGGGCCCCACGCGTGCGACGTCGGCCTCGACCCACTCGTCGACCAGTCCGGCGAGCGCCGGCGCCCCGTACGCCCCGGGCCCCCGGGCGCGTTCGACGTCGCGGACGACGGCCCGGACCCGGTACCCGCCGGCGTGCAGCGCGGCCGCGAGGTGCCGGCCCGCGTATCCGGTCGCGCCGGCGACGAGGACGGTCTCCACTACGACGGCGTCTCGTCGCCCGCGGCGGGCACGTCGCCGTTCTCGTCCCGGGTGCGGCGGTCGATCTCGAAGAGGACCCACGTGAGGCCGGCGGCGCCGAGCGCCATGACGACGCGCGGGCGCTCGACCCCGCGACCGGCCAGCGCCCGGTGGATGCCGGCGTCGATCTTCTCGCCGACGACGAGCCACCCGTACGTCACCGCGGCCATACCGCCGCCGATGCCGATGGCCATGGTGGTGCTGGCACGCCGTGCGCTCTCCGGCTCCTCGGCCGCAGCCGCGGGTGCCGGTGCGCCCGAATCCGACACCGCATCCGACGTGTCGAGCGCTTCTGCGGGCTGTTCGGCGAAACCCCTGCTCATGCCGTACCTCAAGACGGCCGCGGTGAACGCACCGGTGGCGACGGCCATCGAGGTGCGCAGCACCTGCCTTGTGCACGGCTTCAAGGCGGCCGGGTCGATGAGCGTGAACACGCCGGTCGCCACGGTCTGGACCACGCCGGAGAGCGGCGAGTAGGGATCGAAACGGGATGCGGGGCTCGGAGTGCGGTTCATGCTCTCCACGCTAGGAGGTGCCGGGCCCCGGCGCGTCCCCCTGCGGGGTGACTCCCGGGCCCGGCCGCGCCGACGGCCTCAGCCGAAGTGCGTACGCGCGACGGCGCCGGGTCAGGCCGCGCGGAGTCGGACGTGGCCGTCGGAGACCTCGGCCTCGTACCGCGGCTGCGGGACGCTCGCCGGCCCGGCCTGCACCGCTCCCGTGCGGAGATCGAACTCGCTGCCGTGCCACGGGCAGACGACGCACCCGTCGCGCAGCTCGCCCTCGGCCAGCGGTCCGCCCAGATGGCTGCACGTGTTGTGGAGCGCCCGGATCTCGTCGCCGTCCCGCAGGACCATGACGGGCTCGCCGTCGACCTCCACCACGGTGGGCGCGCCGTCGTCGTAGTCGTCGAGGTGGCCGACGTCGACCCACGCCTCGGCGGGCTCCCGCCAGCCGGCGCGGTTCACCCCCACACCCTGGACGTAGGACAGGTGGCCGCCGAGGAAACCGGCGGCGCCCACGAGCCCGAGCCCGGCGAAGGAGAGGCAGCGGCCGAGGCCCCGGTGGCCGGCCCACCGGCTGACCAGCGATCCGACGTATAGGAGCGTCGCCGCCGAATTCGCGGCGGCGTGCACGAACCCGACGCGGCGCTCGGCGCCCATGGTGTAGGACCAGTCGTGCAGGCCGGCCGCCGCAGTGGGCAGCGCGCCGAGGATGCCGGTCGCCACGGCCGCGTCCGCGGCGTCGTCGTAGCCGCAGACGTCCAGGACGGCGGCGGTGCCCCACGCACCGATCGGCACGGCGACGAGGGCGGGATGGAGCGGATGCCCGAGCGACTTGCCGCCGAGGAGGTTGCGGACGGGCTTCGGGGAGACAGCGGCCTCGACCTTGGCGGCCAGGGGGCCCGACCAGCGGTCGAGCTCCTTCCACTGCTCCAGCTTGGACAGGAGGGATTCGATGCTTGCCACGAACGTCGTCCTTTCTCGCAGGCGCGCCCTCGGAAAGGGCCGTCACCTGTGAGTTTCTCCGCTGACGGCGCGGAAGGCAATGGTTCGGCGCAAATGCGCGGCAAGCACACAGTCGGCGGGCCGGGCCTGACACACGCCAACGGACTGCGGCCCAACCCGCGACCCGAGCCGCGAGCTCGTTAAACGACGATGTCCCGGCCGTGGCGCAAGCCACGAACCGGGACATCGGATCGGCGGAGGATAGGGGATTTGAACCCCTGAGGGCGTTAACCCAACACGCGTTCCAGGCGTGCGCCATAGGCCGCTAGGCGAATCCTCCATGCAAGCTCAGAATTGAGCAGGTTTCACCATACCCGACGTTTCGACCATTGCGCCAATCGGCGCCTCGCCACGTGGTGCCCGCCACATCCGCCCACCGCCGGCCCGCCCCGATTCTGGACGGCGGCCGGTTCTGGGCTACACTTATTTCTCGGCCCCTCATGTGGTGTCATCTCGCCGAACTCCCCCAGGACCGGAAGGTAGCAAGGGTAGGCGGGCTCTGGCAGGTGCATGAGGGGTCTTCTACTTTCCCGCCCCGAATCTTCGTGCAGGAGGGCCCCTCATGGGAGCAGGTCGCTTCGCCCCGAGCCCGTCCGGCGAACTCCATCTGGGCAACCTCCGCACCGCGATCCTGGCCTGGCTCTTCGCGCGCTCGACCGGCCGCGATTTCCTGCTCCGCGTCGAGGATCTCGACCGCGCCCGCGCCGGAGCCGAAGAGGTCCAGTTGCGCGATCTAGAGGCCGTCGGCCTCTCGTGGGACGGCATCGTCGAGCGGCAGACCGAGCGGACGGCCGGATACGACCGGGCGCTCGAGCAGCTGCGCGCGGACGGGCTGCTGTACGAGTGCTTCTGCACGCGCCGCGACATCGCCGACGCACCCCGCGCCCCGCACGCGGCCCCGGGCGCCTACCCGGGCACCTGCCGCGACCTCACCGAGGGAGAGCGCGCCCGGCGCCGGTCCGAGCGCCCGGCCGCCCTGCGGCTCCGGTCGGCGGTGGACGAGCTCACGGTCGCCGACGCCCTCGCCGGCGACTACACGGGCGTCGTCGACGACTTCGTGATCCGGCGCAACGACGGCGTCCCCGCCTACAACTTCGCCGTCGTCGTCGACGACGACCTGCAGGGGATCGACCAGGTCGTCCGGGGCGACGACCTCCTGTCCTCCACTCCGCGACAGGCGCATCTGGCGGCACTTCTGGGGGCGCAGTTGCCCGGGTACGCGCACGTCCCGCTCGTCCTGAATCCGATGGGCAAGCGCCTGGCCAAGCGCGACGGGGCCGTAACGCTGGGCGACTTGTCGACAGGTTTCGCGGCAGACGGCAACCAGTACGACGCCGTCGCGCCGGCCGCGGTGCGCGATGTCCTCCTGGCATCGCTGGGCCTTCCGGCCGGGCCGCTCGAGCAGGCCCTCGAGGTTTTCGAGCCGGCCGCACTGCCCCGCGAGCCGTGGATTTTCGACTCTCCGTCCACACACTGGGATTCCTCCACAGGCACCACGCCCCGGCATGCGTAAGGTTGGCCGCGTTGGGTAGGGTTGTCCCGTGAGTACAGCCCTTTATCGCCGATACCGGCCGGACACCTTTGCGGACGTCATCGGACAGGAGCATGTCACCACGCCCTTGATGGCGGCTCTCGAGAAGAACCGCGTCAACCACGCCTACCTCTTCTCCGGGCCGCGCGGCTGCGGCAAGACCACCAGCGCGCGCATCCTGGCCCGCTGCCTGAACTGCGAGCAGGGCCCCACCGCGAACCCGTGCGGGACCTGCGCCAGCTGCACGGACCTGGCGACGGGCGGACCCGGCTCCCTCGACGTCATCGAGATCGATGCGGCCAGCCACGGCGGCGTCGACGACGCGCGCGACCTCCGGGAGCGCGCCACGTTCGCCCCGACCCGCGACCGCTACAAGATCTTCATCATCGACGAGGCCCACATGGTCACGTCGGCCGGCTTCAACGCGCTGCTCAAGATCGTCGAGGAGCCGCCGGAGCACATCAAGTTCATCTTCGCGACGACGGAGCCGGACAAGGTCATCGGCACCATCCGCTCCCGCACCCACCACTACCCTTTCCGGCTCGTCCCGCCGGAGACGCTGATCGAGTACCTCGAGCGCCTCTGCCAGCAGGAGAACGTCCCGGTCGCCCCGGGCGTCCTCTCGCTCGTCCTGCGCGCCGGCGGCGGCTCCGTCCGCGACACGCTCTCCGTCCTCGACCAGCTCATGGCCGGCGCCGGCGCCGAGGGCCTCGACTACGAGCTCGCGGTCTCCCTGCTCGGCTACACCCACGCCACGCTCCTGGACGACGTCGTCGATGCGCTCGCCGCCCAGGACGCCGCGACCGTCTTCGGCGTCGTCGACCGGGTCATCCAGACGGGCCACGACCCGCGCCGTTTCGTCGAGGACCTGCTCGAGCGCCTGCGCGACCTGATCATCGTCAAGGCGATGCCGGACAACGCCGCGCAGATCATCCGCGGCCTCCCGGCCGACCAGCTGGCCCGCATGCAGCAGCAGGCCGTCCTCCTGGGACAGGCCGAGCTGAGCCGCTCGGCCGATGTGACCAACCAGGCGCTGACCGAGATGACCGGGGCGACGAGCCCGCGACTGCACCTCGAGCTGCTGTGCGCCCGGCTGCTGCTGCCGGCGTCGGACACCACCGAGCGCGGCATCGGCGCCCGCGTCGACCGCATCGAACGGCGCCTCACCCACGGCGGCGATGCCCCGCTGGCCGCCGGCCCCGCCCCCGCGGACCACGACGCCGGCACCGGTGCGGCACCCGCCGCCGATCCGGGCATGGGCGGAATCGACGCCAACGGCGCCTCCGGAGCCGCCGCCGTCCGGGAGGCCCTGCGCAAGGCCCGCCACGGCGACCCGGAACCCCAGCCGCAGCCGGCCGAACCGGCTGAGCCCGCACCCGCCTCCCAGGCGCAGGCGCCGCAGGCCGAGCCCGTTTCGGCGGCGCCGGCCCCCGCCCCGGCCGAGCACCCCGCGCCCGAGGTCGCCGCTGCGCCCGAGCCTGCCGCAGCGAGCACTGCCGCGGACGCGGAGCAGCCGGCCGGAGACGCGCCGAAGGACGGTCCCGCCTTCCCGAAGACCGCGGCCGAACTCGCCGCGCGTCTGCCCTCGGCGGCCCGAAAGCCGGCCACCCCGGGCGAGGACCCGACCGCCGACTGGGGCGGAACGTGGACCGTTCCCGATCCGGACGAGTCGGGCACCGCGCAGCCGGCAGGATCCCAGCAGCCATCGTCCCCCGCCGACGCGCCGCTGGCGGGACCGCCCCAGCAGGGTGCCGCCCCTGCGCCGCAACCGCAGCCAGGTCCGGCACTGGCGAATGAGCCGCAACAGGCCCGACCGCAGCCACCGCAGCAGCAGGCGGGACCGCCGACCACAGAGCACGCCCAGCCGACGGCCCCCGCGCGTTCGGAAGCGGACGGCCCGGCAACGCCCGCCACGCAGCAGCCCGCTCCCCCGGCGCCCGGCGCCGACCGCCCGGCGGCACCGGCCCCGGCCCGGGACCAGGCGCAACCGTCGCAGCCGGAGCGGCCGCAGGCCCGGCCGGAAGCTCCGACGCCTCCGCCGCAGGAGTCTCCGGCTCCGGCACCCGCCGCACCGGAAACCGGTGGCGGCACCGGATCCATCGAGATGTTCCGCCGCGCCTGGCCAGAGGTCCTCGAGCTCGTCAAGAACGAGCGCAAGGCCGTCTGGATGAACCTGCAGCAGAACGCCACGCTGGCCGGATTCGACGGCAGGTCCCTGGCGGTCTCCTTCTCGAACCCGGGAGCGCAGACGAACTTCCTGAACCGCCCGGACAACGTGGCCATGCTCCAGTGGGCGATCAACCAGGTCCTCGGCATGCAGGTCAACGTGGACATCGTCGCGGGAGGTTCCGCCCCGGCGGGTGGTTCCGGCCCAAAAGCTGAACGCCGGCCCCAGCCGGCGTCCGCAGGCCCCGCTCCCGTAGCCCCGCAGCAGGCTCCGGGACCCTTCCGCCCGGCGCCCCAGCGACAAGAGCACTACGAGCGTCCCGCCGCGCCCGAGTGGAGCGAATTCCCGCCCGCCGAGACCGCCGGCTCCAAGAACGCCGCATCGGACAAACCGGCTGAACCGGGCGATGCAACCGGACGAACCACCGCATCCTCCGGGACCCCGGCGGGTTCGGCGGGTTCGGCGGGACCGGCGGGACCGGTGCCGACGGCCGGCGCACCGGTGCCGGTCGCGGAGCAGGGAACCGCACAGGCCGCCGCCCCGGCGCCGCCCGCTTTCGAGGGGGACCGCGGCTCCGCCGTGTCCCCGGTCGAAGCAGCCGGCCCCCGCGGCCACTCCTCGCGTTCGGCCGTCTCCGCCGATTCGGCCCACTCCGCCCACTCCGCGGCCTCGTCGCCGTCCGCGAACACCGCCGGTTCCGCGGCCTCGGCCCCGTCGGCGGGCTCGGCCGATTCCGCTCCGTCCGCAGCCTCGGCGCCAGATGCCGAACCCGCCGCTGAGACGCCGACCGCGTCCCCGGCACCGGATCCGTCGCCCGCCTCTGCTTCCGCGCCCGCCGGCTCCGCCGTGCAGAAGCCCGCATCCGAGTGGGACGACCAGCACTGGGACGAACCGGACGACGGGTGGGTCCCGCCCGAGGAGCCCCCGCCCTTCGACGACCCCGGCCCCGAGCCGGAGCACCAGCAGGCGGCGGCCGCTCCCGCGCCCGCTCCGGCCCGCGTCGTGCCGCCGGCACCGGCCGGGCCGACTCCCCCGCCGCCGTCGTGGGCCGGATCGGCCCTGCCGGCGACCATGCGGCCGGATCCGGCCAAGGAGCGCCCGGCAGCCCCGGCGCCCGAGCGCCAGGACCCCGCGAAGAAGCTCAGCCGGTACCAGCAGCTGCTCGCCCAGGCGCAGGGCGGCGGGGCCGCGCCGGGAGCGGCGCCGACCGCACCCGCGCCGGGTCCGGCCGCAGACCGGGACGCACCGGGTGCGGGCGCGCCGCCGTCGTACCCGCAGAACGCTCGGCCCGCGGGTGCGAACCCAAACCAGGGCGGGCAACCCGTAAACTCGTCCTACGGTGCCGGCACCGACGCGGACTTCGTTCCCAGCGACGACGACATCGCGATCGAGGACTCCACCGTGATCGGCCGCGCCGCGATCGAGCACATCCTGAACGGGCGGCTGATCGAGGAACGCAACAACGACGGGACCCCCATCAGCTAGGGCCCGCCGCAACGGTGCCGGACGGCATCCGAATCGAGTGTGAGGTTTCGTGTACGAAGGCGCAGTTCAAGATCTGATCGACGAGTTCGGTCGGCTTCCGGGCATCGGCCCGAAGTCCGCGCAGCGCATCGCGTTCCACGTGCTGGAGGCCGACCGCGCGGACATGGACCGGCTCGCCGACGCCATCCGCGCGGTCAAAGACAAGGTGAAGTTCTGCGCGGTCTGCTTCAACGTCTCGGAGCAGGAGCTGTGCAACATCTGCCGGGACCCCAAGCGGGACGAGACCGTGCTCTGCGTCGTGGAAGAGTCCAAGGACGTCATGGCGGTCGAGCGGACCCGCAGCTTCCGCGGCCGCTACCACGTCCTCGGAGGCTCCATCAATCCGATCGCCGGCATCGGGCCGGAGCAGCTGCACATCCGCGAGCTGCTGAACCGGCTGCACGACGACACGATCGAAGAGGTCATCATCGCGACCGACCCGAACCTCGAGGGCGAGGCGACGTCGACCTACCTCGCGCGGATGCTCAAGTCGCTCGGGATCAAGATCACCCGGCTCGCCTCCGGCCTGCCGGTCGGCGGAGACCTCGAGTACGCCGACGAGGTCACGCTCGGCCGCGCGTTCGAGGGGCGCCGCAGCGCGATCGGCTAGGCGAACGCGTCGGCCGCCGCCTGCACTTTCGCCCGGTAGGCGTCCCACCACCCGCGTTCGCCGTCCGGCAGATTCCCGTTGCCGTCGTACAGCCCCGCGAAGCCGTCGATCTGCTCGCGGATGATGTCCGCGTGCCCGGCGTGCCGGGCAGTCTCCGCGATCATGTGCACGATCAGCCGGCGGACGTTCGTCCGCCGGGTCCGCTCGCCCCACCACGGGACGACCGCCTCGGCCTCCAGACCCAGCTCCGCGATCGCGGCGTCGGTATCCGCCCACGCCGTCCGGTAGAGGCCGACCACCCACTCGCGGCTCTCATCCGCCGTCGCGTACATGTCGTCGTTGTCCTCGGCGGAATCGCCGAGCCACGGCATCTCGACGGCGTTCGGGCGTCCGCACACCTCACCGAAGTAGCCGATCTCCATGCTGGCCACGTGCTTGACCAGGCCGAGCAGGTTGGTCCCGGTGCCGGTCATCGGCCGGCGGGAGTCGTAGTCGCCGACCCCCTCCAGTTTCCACAGCAGCGCGTTGCGCTGGTCTCGCAGATAACGGGTGAGCATCTCCATTTCAGACATCATGTGCCAAGACTAGTGCGGCGCATGAGGCCGAGGAAGGGCCCGCCGACGGAGACCGTCAGATCCGGATGGGCTCGATCGCGTAGGTGCCCTCGACGCGGTCGACCGTCGTCGTCTGCACGCCGGCGGACGGCTGCCCGCGCAGACGCTCCATGGTCTCGTCGAAGTGGCCGCTCAGCTCTTCGACGGCCTCCTCGGCCTCCCCGGCGAGGATGAGGTCGAGCCGCCTGCGGTGCGTGTCGAAGGTGTCGGTCCGGACGACGTAGCCGGCCGGGTGGCTCAGGCTGGCGATGCGGGTCTCGATCACGAGAGTCGACATGTAGCGGCCCAACCGCGGCGCCCCGGCCGCCCGGACCACCTCGAAGTGGAAGTCGAGGTCGGTGTCGCCGATGGCCCGGGCGACCGCGTCCGTGTCGTCCCGGTCCGCCAGGTCGCGCAGGCGGGCGAGGATCTCCGCGGCCCCGGACAGTGCGGCGGCGCGGGCGGCGCCGTCGAACTGGGCCACGAGCCGCCGGATGGCGGCGGATTCGACGGCGAGGCGCGCCCGGTAGAGATCCTCGAGGTCGTCGACCCCGATGGCGACCGTGCGCAGGCCCTGCCCGGGGCTGGCATGGAGGAGGCCCTCCTGGACGAGCCGCTGCGCCGCCTCGCGGAACGGGCCGCGGCTGACGCCGAGCTGCCCGGCGATCTCGACCTCCCGGAGCGGGGCGCCCGGCTTGATCAGGCCGTTGTAGATCGCGTTGCGCAGCTCGATCGCGATCAGGTCGACCGTCGAGGAACGCTGCACCCGTCCGACGACGGGGGCCTTCGCCTGCCCAGCCCACTCCATGGCCGTCTCCACCTTTCGTCGGCAGCCCGCACCGGCTGCCCGCTCGTCCCCCGACTCCGCTTCGCAAACCGGTGGACACGGGCGTCGCACCGGGAGATCGACCGGTCCGCCCCACCGGCCGTGCAGTGACATCAGATGCTATCAGCAGGGATTGTCGACAAGAAGACGAGCGGACAATCGGATTGTGGGATGTTCTCCAGCTCGCTAGTGTGAGCTGGACAACACGGTCGGCCGGCGCCCTCCGGCATCTCGAGTGGTCCGGCCCGACGGAACAACTGAGACGAGGAATCGCATGAGTACCTTGATGAAGCGCCGTGCAATCACTCTGAGCGCCACCCTGGCCGCCGGGGCACTGGCCCTGACCGCCTGCGGCGTAACCACCACCGACGAGGCACCTGCCGGCGAGAGCGTCGCGCCTGCGGGCGAGGGCAAGCTCGCCGCCCTGCAGGAATCCGGCACCATCACCGTCGCCATCGCCGGCGAGATCCCCTACTCCTACATGGAGGAGGGCGAGCCGACGGGGGCCACGATCGCCCTGGCCGAGAAGATCTTCGGCGAGATGGGCATCGACAACGTCGAAGCGGTCAGCGTCGACTGGAACTCCCTGATCCCCGGGCTGACTGCCGGCCGATTCGACGCGGTCTCCGCCGGCATGTCGATCCTGCCCGATCGTTGCGCCGAGGCCGACTTCGCCGACCCGGAGATCATGTACACGACCGCTTTGATGGTCGCCGAGGGCAACCCCCAGGGGTTGACCGATCTCGACTCGGTCGTCGAGGCCGGGGACGACGTCGACCTGGCCGTCCTCGCCGGCGGCATCGAAGCCGGCTACGCCGAGTCGCTCGGAGTCCTCGGCGATGCCCAGCAGGTTCCCGATGCCGAGGCCGGAATGGACGCGGTCGCCAACGGCCGCGCCGACGCCTTCGCGATGACCGCCATCTCGCTGACCACGATGGCGGAGGACAACCCGGACGCCGGCGTCGAGGTCACCGACGCGTTCATCCAGGAGCTCGACGGCGTCGCCCAGCTCAGCGGCGGCGCGACGGTCTTCCACCCGGACGACGACGAACTGCGCGAGGCCTACAACGAGGGACTCGCCCAGGTCACCGCGAGCGAGGAGAGCTACCTCGAGGTGATCGGCGAGTACGGCTTCACGGCCGAGCACCTGCCGCCGGAGGACCTGACCACCGAGCAGCTCTGCGCCGGCGAGCTGGAGTAAGAGCCGTTCCCGCCGCCCGGCCCCGTTCCGCGGGGCCGGGCGCCCCGCCTCCAAGAACAGGGACACCGTGACAGACCACCTCGCATCGCTCGCGGAGGCCGCTCCGCGCCTGGCCCAGGGCCTGTCCGTCACCGTCCAGCTGACGATTTTCGGCGCCCTGCTGGCCTTCGCCATCGCCGTCGTCCTGGGCCTCATGGCGGGCAGCTCGAGCCTGTGGCTCCGGGGCCCGGCGCGCGTGGTCATCGAGTTCTTCCGCGGCACCTCCCTGGTGGTGCAGCTCTTCTTCTACTTCTTCGTCCTGCCGCAGCTCGGCGTCGACCTGCACCCCATGGTCTGCGGCGTCCTCGGGCTGGGCCTCAACTACGGCGCCTACGGGGCCGAGGTCGTGCGCGGCTCCATCAACTCGGTCCCCGCGGGCCAGTGGGAGGCGACGATCGCGCTCAGCCTCAGCCCGGCCCAGCGCATCCGCCGCGTGATCTTCCCCCAGGCCTGGGCACTCATGATCCCGTCGCTGACCAACCTGCTGGTGCACCTGATGAAGGGCACAGCGATCGTCAGCGCGATCACGCTCGCCGATTTCACCTTCCACCTGGACCAGCTGCGCCGCGTGACGTCGACGATGTTCTCCTACGCCGCCGTCGGGCTCATCGGCTACTTCGTCCTCGCCCTGGTCCTGACCGGGATCATGGCGATGCTCGAGACGCACGCGAAGCACAAGCTCGGACAGGGCCGGTCGCTGCGCGCCATCCTGTCCCCCGCGCCCACGGTGGCCGCCCCGGGCGGAGGTGCGGCATGACGCCCCTCCCCGCGGCCCTCGACTGGGACTGGGAATCCGCCTTCGAGTCCCTCCCCTCGCTGCTGAGCGCGTTCCTGCAGGTGACGCTCCTGGTCACGGTCCTGTCCACGGCGCTCGCGGCCGTCCTCGGGCTGGTCATCGCGATGACGCTGCGGCTGGCACCCCGGCCGGTGGCCGGCGTCGTGCGCTGGATCGCCCACTTCATCCGGATGACGCCGATCGTCGTGCAGCTGCTGTTCGCCTACTACGCGTTCCTGGAACTCGAACCGCTGACCATCGGCGTCCTGGTCTTCGGAATCCACTACTCGACGTACATGTCCGAGGTCTACCGGGCCGGCATCGACTCCGTGCCCGCGGGCCAGTGGGAGGCGACGACCGCGCTGTCGATGTCGACCCGGCGCACCTGGACCGCCGTGATCATCCCGCAGGCGCTGCGCGCCACCGTGCCGGCTCTCGGCAACTACGCGGTCTCCATGTTCAAGGACACCCCGTTCCTGCTGGTGATCGGCGTGGTCGAGATGGTCAACGCCGGGCTCATCTACGGCGGGAACAACTTCCGCTACATCGAGCCGATCACACTGGTGGGAGTCATCTTCCTGCTCGCGAGCTACCCCACGTCCCTGTTGATCAGCAGATTGGAAAAGCGCCTTGCCTACCGCACCTGAACAGAACGACGACGCCGCCCGCGGCGCCGCGCCCGACGCGCCGGTCATCGAGTTCCGCGACGTCGGGAAACGCTACGGCGACAACGTGGTCCTCGACGGGCTGGACTTCAGCGTCCGCAAGGGCGACCGGGTGACCCTGATCGGGCCGTCGGGCTCCGGCAAGACGACGATCCTGCGCCTGGTCATGACGCTGGAGGACGCGACGGAGGGCTACATCTTCGTCGACGGCGAGCCGCTCACGCACGAGGAGCGCAACGGCAGGCGGGTGGAGCTGAACAAGAAGCAGCGCAAGCGCATCCGCCAGAAGATCGGCATGGTCTTCCAGCAGTTCAACCTGTTCCCGAACATGACGGTCCTCGAGAACATCGTCGAGGCGCCGCTGCACGTGCTCGGCCACCCGAGGGCGGAGGTGCTCGAGCGGGCCGGGAACCTGCTCGAGAAGGTGGGCCTGGCCGACAAGGCCGACGCCCACCCGTCGTCGCTCTCCGGCGGCCAGCAGCAGCGCGTGGCGATCGCGCGGGCGCTGGCGATGGATCCCGAGATCCTCCTGCTCGACGAGGTGACCAGCGCGCTCGATCCGGAGATCGTGGGCGAGGTGCTCGGCATCCTGCGCACGATCGCGGAGGAAACCGACATCACCATGCTCCTGGTCACCCACGAGATGCAGTTCGCCAAGGACGTCTCCAACCGGGTGCTGATGTTCGACGGCGGCCGGATCATCGAGGAGGCCGAGCCGGAGGCGATGTTCTCGAACCCGACGCACGAGCGCACCAAGTCGTTCCTGCGGGCCGTGCTCGGCGAGGACCAGATCGGGACCCGCTGACGCGCCGGCCGCGCCCGCGCCGCCTGGCGGCGCGGGCGGGGCGTCAGGCGATGCGGGTGCCCGCCGCGAGCTTGCCCGCGGGGGTGACGAGCCGGCGTCGTCCGCTGAAGACCAGGATCCCGGCGAGCAGCGCCTGGACGCCGAGGCCCAGCGGCCACATCGGCGCCAGGTCGCGCGGGTCCTCTGCCGGGCCGACCTGGCGTTCACCGTCGACGCAGTTCGGCCCGTCATACCCGGCCTGGGCGCTGCGGACGCCCACCTGGATCGCCCCGATCGGCCCGTCCGGGGAGTAGGACGACTGGCCCTGGTGGTACACGTTGGGTTCCACGGGTACCGCGTCGGCGACGACGACGAACGGGTTGGCGGCCAGCAGCCACGCGGTGCGCTCGGTGTGGACGATGGTGCGCTCGTAGGAGCGCTCGGTGCAGATCTCGTCCTCGGGGTTGTAGACGTAGTTCTGCATTTCCGCGTCCAGCTCCTCGTAGACCTTGGTCTCCTCCACCGGGGTCATCGGCTCTCCGTCCTCGCCGAGCAGGCGGCCGGTCTCGGGATCGTGCTCGAGCTGGGAATAGGGATCCTTCGGGTTGACGACCTCGTAGTCGACGATCTCCTCCTGCGTGAACCGCAGGCTCAGGCCGAACGCGATGAGCGTTCCGACCGTCAGCAGCGCCACCACCAGATAGGTGGAGACGACCGCGAAGAGGGGCCGGCTCGAGCGCGCCGAGATGCCGACGCCGATGGCGCACGCGACGCCCAGCTCCACCGCGCTCATCAGGAGGATGACGGGGACGGCGGGCAGGTGGACGTCGCCGTAGGAGACCGCCCAGGCGATCATCGGGAGGGTGACCACCAGGAAGCCGAGCGCGGCGACCCACGCTGCGACCCACTTGCCCCAGAGGATCTGGCCGGGGGTGAGCAGGGTGTTCTGCAGGACGGCGAGGGTGCCGCCGGAGCGGTCGCCGGTGATGGAGTTGGCGCTGAGCGCGGGCGCCACGAGCAGGCCGAAGAGCAGGACGAACCCGGCCACGAGCTCGAACATCAGCTGCCCCGTCCCGCTGTCGGCCTCGCCGCCGTTCCACGACGCCGAGGCCGTGTAGGCGGCGAGCGCGGTGACGAGCGCGATCACGACGAACCACACGGCCAGCATGATGTACCAGCTCTTGGAACGCAGGCGCTGCTTCAGCTCGAGTTCGACGACGGTGCGGACACCCGCGGCATATCCGAGTTTCATTTCTCCGTCTCCTCCGGATTCGTTGCGGAACCGCCGCTCTCGTGGTCGTAGACGGAACTCATGTAGGTCTCCTCCAGCGCGCCGACGGTCGGGGCGAACGCCGTGATGGAGACGCCGTGCTCGACCAGCAGGCGCAGCACGTCGGCGGCCTGGGCCTCGGTGGCGACGTCGACGAGCGCCTCCGCCCGGCGCTGGCCGGCCGGGACGGTGTACGGGACGCCCTGGGCGGTCAGCCCGTCGAGCAGTGCCTCGTGGTCGAGCCCGCGCACGCTGTAGCGGCGCTTCTGCGCGTCGGCCTCCTTGACCGTCTGGTTGCGCACGGTGCGGCCCGCGGCGACGAACACGGCCGCGTCGGCGATCTCGTCCAGCTCGGACAGGACGTGGGAGCTGACGACGACGGTGCGCCCCTCGCCGGCGAACTTGCGCAGCAGGTTGCGCAGATCGATGCGCGCTCCCGGGTCGAGGCCGGAGGCGGGCTCGTCGAGGAGCAGGATCGAGGGGTCGTTCATGAGGGCCCGCGCCAGGGAGAGCCGCTGCTGCTGGCCGCGGGAGAGGACGCGCGAGGGCTGGGCGGCCAGGTCGGCGAGCTTGACGAGCTGGAGCAGGTCGTCGGCCCGGGCCGCGGACGTGGCCTTGTCCATGCCGTAGAGCCTGCCGATCGAGATGAGGATCTCGCGGGCCGTCAGGGTCTCCCAGACGCCGAGGGTGTCGGGCATCCAGCCGATCAGCGGGCGGGCGGCACGGGGGTCGTCTCCGAGGTTCACGCCGCCGACGTGCACGGTGCCCGCGTCGGGCTTCAGCAGGGACGCGAGCATGAGCAGCAGGGTGGTCTTGCCGGAGCCGTTGGGCCCGATCAGGGCCGTGACCTCGCCCGGCCGGGCGGCGAAGTCGATCTGCTTCACAGCCTGCACCGCACCGAAGGCGCGGGCCAGGCCCGTGGCGACGATGCCGGCGTCGTGCTGGACGGGCTCCAACGCGACTGGTTCCGTTGCGTCTGGCACGGCGGTCCTCCTGATGTTCGTGCGGTGCGGTGGTCCACGACGGCCCCGCACCTACAACTCTAGAGAAACGGGCCGCACGCCCAGTACCTCCCACGGTATGAAATCTCCCGTCGGTTTTGTGACCTCGCGGGGTCATCCAGCACGCCAGCGGCCTCCCCGGTGGCTACACTGTTCGGCAGTGTCACAAGGCACGGCGCTGCAGTCCAGCGCGACGAGAACAACCCCTGGGAGAGTGCTGCGGCATGAGCCTGATTGTGCAGAAATTCGGCGGATCGTCCGTGTCGGATGCCGACGGCATCAAACGCGTCGCCCGCCGGATTATCGACACGAAGGCGGCCGGGCACGACGTCGTCGCCGTGGTCTCCGCCATGGGCGACACCACGGACGACCTGCTCGACCTCGCGGGCCAGCTCACCACCGAGCCGCCGGCCCGCGAGATGGACATGCTCCTCTCCGCCGGCGAGCGCATCTCGATGGCGCTGCTGGCCATGGCGATCGACGGACTCGGCGCGAAGGCCGTGTCCTTCACCGGCAGCCAGGCCGGCATGATCACGGACGCCGTGCACGGCAAGGCCCGCATCATCGACGTCTCGCCGCAGCGCGTGCGCCAGGCGGTCGACCGCGGCTACGTCGCGATCGTGGCCGGCTTCCAGGGCATGAGCCCGGACAGCAACGACGTCACCACCATGGGCCGCGGCGGCTCCGACACCACCGCGGTGGCGCTGGCCGCGGCGCTGAACGCCGACGTGTGCGAGATCTACACGGACGTCGACGGCGTCTACACGGCGGATCCGCGCATCGCGACCTCCGCACAGAAGATCGACACCATCTCCAGCGAGGAGATGCTCGAGATGGCGGCCTCCGGCGCGAAGATCCTGCACCTGCGCTGCGTCGAGTACGCGCGCCGCTTCGGGGTGCCGCTGCACGTGCGGTCCTCCTTCAGCACGAACGAGGGCACGTGGGTGCTGCCCAGTCCAGACGACAAGATCAAGATTCAAGAGGGAGAGCCCTTGGAACAGCCCATCATCTCCGGCGTCGCACACGACCGCTCCGAGGCCAAGGTCACCGTGGTCGGTGTCCCGGACGTTCCGGGCAAGGCCGCGGAGATCTTCGGCGTGATCGCCGGCGCCCACTCCAACATCGACATGATCGTCCAGAACGTCTCCACCTCCGGCAAGGACAAGACGGACATCTCCTTCACCCTGCCGATCATCGAGGGCAAGGACGCGCTGGACGCGCTGCGCGACGCCCAGGCCCGCGTGGGCTTCGAGGGGATCGAGTACGACGACCAGGTCGGCAAGCTGAGCCTGATCGGCGCCGGCATGCGCTCGAACCCGGGCGTCTCCTACAAGTTCTTCCAGGCCCTGCACGAGGCCGGCGTCAACGTGGACATGATCTCCACCTCGGAGATCCGCATCTCGGTGGTCACGCACGCCGACAAGCTCGACGCGGCCGTCGTCGCCGTCCACAACGTGTTCGGCCTCGACGCGGACGTGGAGGCCACGGTCTACG
Source organism: Zhihengliuella salsuginis (assembly GCF_014651715.1). Classification (GTDB taxonomy): domain Bacteria; phylum Actinomycetota; class Actinomycetes; order Actinomycetales; family Micrococcaceae; genus Zhihengliuella; species Zhihengliuella salsuginis. The sequence goes on along the minus strand of NZ_BMXK01000001.1, from coordinate 273,391 downwards.
GCGGCACCGGCCGCTGATCCACTAGCCGGTACGACGACGAGGGGTCGCCGCCCAGCTCAGCGCTGGGAGGCGGCCCCTTCGCTTGTTCCGTCAGTTTCGACTACTTGAAGCGCGCAGGACTAGTCGAAACTGACGTCAGATCCTGCGGAATCGGCGATCAACCTCGACGATAGCGCGGGCAAACTCACTGCGAAGGTCGCTGACGTCGTAGCGGAGTGAAGACCAGCCGTAGCTGGCCCACTCACGTTCCCGGTTGAGGTCTCTGCTGTACTGCTCAGGAGTCCGGTGATGTCCGCCCTCGTATTGGAGAACCAGGCTTAGCTGGCGATAGCCCAGGTCTCCCTTCGGAGCATAGGGATTCTCAGGGCTCGGACTGATCTGGAGCTCGGGCTCTGGCAGACCGGAACGTATCAAAGCGAGACGCATCTTCGTTTCCGGTGGCGAATCCGCACCCACGCGAACCTGCTCCAAGGCTTCACGTGCCCTGCCGATTCCTCGCGCCCGTGGGTGAGCCTCGCACAGCGCTTGCAGTTCCTGCCGTGTTGCCAACGGGGCCCCGCCATGGCGGGGAATACGCACCAGCTGGTCACCGATAACGATCAAGTTGTCAACGTCGAGTACGGACGCAAGGTCTAACCACGTGCGCGATCTGGAGGCGATCCAGCCAGTCAGGTCCGTGGGCGCACCGGGCACCGTTCCAACATCACGCACCTCGCCCCGAATGACTTTGTTTTCGTGAGTTCGGACTGTTGGTATTCGGCGGCGCCCACTGCCTGGCGGAACGCTCAAGTGCAGAGAATCGTCTGCTCTCATCGGCAGGAAGAGTCCGTAGTGTCGCGCAGCGCTCTCGTGCGAAAGCCACAATTGTCGCGCAAGGAACCGCAGCGCCGTCGCACGAGCAAGCTCGCTGGGTGCATGATCAGCCGACCCAATCAGCCCACGATCAATCCGAACCAGGTCCGACGCCGCCAACCGACGGTCCGGTACACCAAGCATGAGTGCCTGCTGGCGCGTAAAGACGGCGCCACGAAGCTCAGGTGGAAGCGGGGACCTCTTGGACATGGGTCCATCTTGAACTACTGCCGAGAAATTCTGCCCGAGTTATCCACAGCTCACGGCGCCATGCACAGCCTGCCACCGTGGTCTTCCGGACCGCCGTCAGGTCCGACTAGTTCAACACGCTGAAACTAGTCGGAACTGACGGCGGCCTGTGCCGAACTACCGCTCGGGGTGCAGCGTCTTCGAGAAGACCGTCTCGCCGAGGGCGTTGCGCAGGCTGACCGTGAAGGTGTCGGCCTCGTCGAGGTCGACGTGGCCGAAGAACTGGCTCTTGCCGTCGCGCGGAGACTGGTTCGCGCGCTCCCCGGCCTTCGCGAAGACGACCTCCGGGCCGAAGGTGCCGTCCATCTGGCTCGGGCCGAAGGAGCCGGCGTTGATGGGGCCGGCCACGAACTCCCAGAACGGGTCGAAGCCGGTGAACGCCGCGCGCTCCGGCGAGTAGTGGTGCGCCGCGCAGTAGTGCACATCGGCGGTCAGCCACACGATGTTCTTCACGCCGGCCTCCTTGAAGGCCTTGAGCACCCGGGCCAGCTCGAGCTCGCGCCCCAGCGGGGCTCCGTCGTCCGCGTTGGAGATGGACTCCTGCGCGTCGCCGTCGGGGACGATGATGCCCAGCGGCAGGTCGCTCAGGATGACCTTCCACGTGGCCTTCGAGCGCGTGACCTCCTTGATGAGCCACTGCAGCTGCTCCTCGCCGAAGATGCTGGTCGCCTCGGCCTCCATGCCGGCCGTGTTCTCCCCCTTGAACGTCCGCATGTCGAGGGAGAAGAGGTCCAGCTGGTCGCCGCGCTCGATCTTGCGGTAGATGCGGGCGGGCTCGAACCCGGTGCCGCCGCGCATCGCCCGCGGATTCGCGATCGGCTGGTACTCCTGCCAGGCCCGGCGTCCGCGGGCGGCGAGGGTGTCGACGTCGCGGACGGTGTAGCGGTCGTCCTCGAGCACTTCGCCGTGCCACCAGTTGTTGGTGGTCTCGTGGTCGTCCCACTGGGCGATGACCGGGACCTCGGAGTAGAAGGCGCGGACGTTGGCGTCCATCAGGTTGTAGCGGTGCCGGCCCCGGTACTCGTCGAGGGTCTCGGCGACCTTGGAGACCTCCTCGGTGACGAGGTTGCGCCAGATCTGGCCGTCCGGCTCCTCGACTTCGGCGGAGATCGGGCCGTCCGCGTAGATCGTGTCGCCCGAGTGGACGAAGAAGTCGGGCTTGGCCTCCCGCATCGCGGAGTAGGCGAACATGCCGCCGATCTCCTCGTTGATGCCCCAGCCCTGGCCGGCGGTGTCGCCGGTCCAGACGAAGCTCTGCCCGCGCGGCACGTCGCCGCCGCGCACCGGGGTCCGGCCGGCGGCGTTGCGGCCGGCCGCCGTCGTGAAGGTTCCGTCGGCGGCCTCGCCGAGGGTGCCGTTCTCGTCCTCGAACGCCATCGTGACGGCGAACCGGCTCCCGGAGGGCAGCTGGGACGCGGCGATCTTGGCGGTGAAGTCGGAGTCGGCGGTGGCCCATGGACCGCGCAGGGTCCGCTTGAAGGCGCCTTTGCCGCGGATCGCGGTCCCGTCGGCGTCGACGGCGCGAAGGGTCGCGACGAGTCGGCCCGGTGCGGACGAGCGCGACCACAGCACGGCGGAGTCGGTGCCGGCGTCGCCGAACTGGATGCCGGACGGCAGGCTGAGCCGGTTCCGGACCAGCGCGGGCGCGGCCGGGCGCAGCAGCCCGGAAGCCGTGGCGGGGGCGGCGGTGACGGCGGCGGCGAGGCCGGTCGCGCCGGTGGCGAGTGAGCCGAGGACGAGTGAACGACGGGAGATGTGTGCCATGGTCCTACCGTCGTCCACGCGGACAACGCGCGCGTGAACCCGCCGTGACGTGCGCCTGACGATTCGGTTCGGCATTAGGCTGGACCCGACCAACCGAGGAGCCCCATGACGTACCGCCCGCTCGCCGCCGCACCCGAGGCCGACGTCGCGGTGCCAGCGCCCGTCGCGGAGTACTCCGCACGTGTCGGCGTCGCGCCGGGCGGGATCACCCCCGTCTGGCGCAATCAGCTCGGCGGCCTGACCTTCCGTTTGAGCCTGCCCTCCGGCGACGTCGAGTACGCCAAGTGGTCGCCGGCCGCAGCCGGCGTCGATCTGGGCTCCGAGGCCGAGCGCCTCACCTGGGCGGCCGGCTTCACATCGGTCCCCCGCCCCGTCCGCACCGCCCGGCACGACGACGGTTCCCAGCTGCTCGTCACCGCCGCGGTCCCGGGGGATCCGGCGGTGGCGCCGCGCTGGGTCGCGCAGCCGGAACGGGCGGCCGGTGCGATCGGGACCGGGCTGCGCGCCCTGCACGACGCGCTGCCCGTGGACGACTGCCCCTTCGACTGGTCGCTCGCTGCGCGGCTCGCGGACGCGGAGGATCCGGAGCGCGGGCGCGCTCTGGCGGCGGAGGCCCCCGGCATCGACCGCCTGGTGGTCTGCCACGGCGACGCCTGCGCGCCGAACACCCTCATCAACGAGGACGGCAGGTGGAGCGCCCACGTGGACCTCGGGTCGCTCGGCGTCGCCGATTTCTGGGCCGACCTCGCGATCGCCGCGTGGAGCACCGTGTGGAACTACGGACCCGGCTTCGAGCAGTACGTCTACGACGGCTACGGGGTCGAACCGGACGAGGAGCGGATCGCGTTCTACCGGGACGTGTGGGACGCGACCTGACCGGCGGGCCTCCGGCTCCTAGAATGGAGGCGATGCTTCCCCTCCCCGAATCCGCGTGGCTTCCGCGCGCCGCCGCCCACGAGACCCGCGTGGAGCGCTTCGCGGCGCCCTTCGTCGAGCGCCGGATGAGGCAGAAGAAGCACCCGGTCGAGGACTTCCTCTTCACCTACTACACCCAGAAGCCCGGCCAGCTGCAGCGCTGGCACCCGGGCGCCGGCGTCGTGCTGGAGGGCGAAGCCGCCGCACCGCGGCGCGACTGGAAGTTCTACGCGGAGCACGACGGCGGCGTCGGGCTGGATCTGGCGGCGTTCGGTGCCGCTCGGGCGGAAGCGATCAGGTTCGCGCGCATCATCCTGGCGGGGACGGCGAGCCGGCCGGGGAACTTCGCGTGCTTCGGGCTGCACGAGTGGGCGATGGCGTACAAGTCGGAGAGCAACGGGATCCGGCACGAGTACCTCCCACTGCGGCTCGGCGCCTCCGGCACGGACAGGGTGGTCGAGGAGCACCGGATCCGCTGCACGCACTTCGACGCGTTCCGGTTCTACACGCCGGAGGCGGTGCCGCTGAACGAGCTGCAGCCGACGCGCGATACCCAGCGCGACCTGGAGCAGCCGGGCTGCCTGCACGCCAACATGGACCTCTACAAGTGGGCGTACAAGCTCACCCCGGCCGTGCCGAGCGAGCTGGTGATGGACTGCTTCGAGCTCGCGTGGGACGTGCGGACCATGGACATGAAGGCCTCGCCCTACGATCTGGAGGACTGGGGCTACGAGCCGATCCGGATCGAGACGCCGGAGGGCAAGGCGGAGTATGTGCGGCTCCAGAAGCAGTTCGCGGACCGCGCGGACGTGCTGCGGAGGCGCCTGCTGGACGTCGCGGAGGCGCTGCCGCTGCCCAGCTAAGACGCGGCGGGAAGGAACACGACCGCCTGCTGCCAGTCGCGGACGGACTCGTCGAGCGTCAACTGCCACGACACGTCGGAGCTCGTTTCCAGGCCCTCCGTGCTCAGGTGGACGATCCGAGGATCCTCGGTGCCAGCGCACTCGATGGTCTGCCGCTGCGAATTCGCGGTGAATACGCCGGTTGTCCCGACCGGCGTGCAGTACACGTGGACCTCGAGCTCATTCGTTTCGAGCGGGACTTGGTGATCCGAATTCGTCCCCCTGACCCCATCTTCGTCGGAAACCGTCGTGCCTGCCAGAACGAAGTCGTCTTTGTACTCCTCAACGATCCACCACAGCTCGGGCTCTTCCCAGTCATCAGACATTCCCTCGAACATTCCCGAAGGGGAATCCGACGCAGGCAATTGGGACGGGCTGCCGCCGGTCGGCATCGCACTCGAGGCGGGTTCGTCCGGCCCTCCGGCGCAACCGGCTAGGACGACACCCATCAGAAGAGCCCCTGCCGCAGAGGTTCCCCGCTTGATTGAACACGTCCGTTCCGGCTTCATGGTCTGCTCCGAACTGTCAGCTGGCTGGTCCGCCAACCCTAACGACACCAAGTGACCCGCACTAGAGGTCAATACTCACGGCTGCACGGCTTCGACGATGATTGCCCACTCGGCGGCACCAGACGATCCGTCGAGGTTCATCTCGGCCTCGAGCCGCCCCGTCTCGCGGAGGGCGGCAGCCTCCAGCTCGATCACTTCCGCCCGGTCGGCACCGCCGCATTCGAGCTCAAACAATTCGCCGTTGATCGTCACCGAGTGAGGTGCCCCCTCAGGGAGGCAGTACACGCGGGCTTCAACCACTTCTGCGTTCGGCGGGACCGCTTTCTCATCGATGTGAAGCCCCACGTGACCGCCGGCGCCACTTGCACTTCCACCGCCGATAGCATCGTCACCGCGCTTTTCGAGCACCTGTTCGAAGCTCTCCTGCGGGACGGCTGTTTGCCCTGCGCAGCCCGTCAGCGCCGCGACAAGGATCCCCACCCCCGCAGCGCTTGCTCCCCGCCTGTGTGCGTGCGTCCGTTCCGGTCTCATGATCTGCTCCGAACTGTCAGCCTGCTTTGACAACCATGGCGTAGGAGAACTCCCGGGGCGACTCGTCCGGTTCGATCTCGGCACTGATGTACCGGGATTCACGGGCCTCGTCCGCGTTGACCTCGACGACCTGCGACTGTTCAGGTCCCGTGCACTCGATATCTGTCGTGTCCCCCTCGACGGTCAGCACCGCGGTCGCCGACACCGGCGCGCAGAAGACGTGGACCTCGACAGTCGCAGTGCCTTTGGGGACGTTCTCGAAGTCGAGCGAATGCCTCATGCTGCCACCGCCTCCCGCAGTCGCGGCGCCCGCGAACGAATCGTCCTCCTGCTCTTCGAGGATCCAACTCAGATCTTCAGCCGGGACGGTCGCCGACGGCGCACCGGACTCCGGCTCGGGACTCGACTCCGAGCCATCGGGCGGCTGGGCGGTACACCCGGCGAGCGAGGCGGCAGCGAGCGCAGCCGCGCCGGACACCGTCATGGCCTGCTTGAACGAGCGTCTCCGCACCGGTCCCATCGTTCCCCTCCGAACTGTCGGCCAAACCTTGCATCCACCCTAACGACACCGGGTTGCAGCCACCAGGGTCCCGTGCAGATCGGACGCCGGCGAGACGTGGGAACCGGGTTCGGGGGCGCCTCCCGCCGGGCCGCATCGCGAACGTCTGACACGGCCGTTCCCAAGGTGAGCTGGGGCACTGAGCGCGTAGGATGTTGGCTAATCACTCCACTCACACCGCTCATCAGGAGGCATCGACGTGAACTCCGTCGTTCTGGCATTGATAGGCATCGCGATGATCATCGCGGGCTACGTGTTCTACTCCAAGTTCCTGGCCAAGAAGGTCTACCGGCTGGACCCGGCCTACAAGACGCCCGCCCACCAGCTCGAGGACGGCATCGACTACGTCCCCACCAACAAGTATGTGCTGTGGGGCCACCACTTCACGTCCGTGGCCGGCGCCGCACCGATCGTCGGCCCGGCGATCGCCGTCATCTGGGGCTGGCTCCCCGCCCTGCTGTGGGTCACCCTCGGCACGATCTTCTTCGCCGGCATGCACGACCTCGGCGCCCTGTGGGCATCCAACCGCCACAAGGGCCAGTCGATCGGCACCCTCGCCGGCCGCTACATCGGCGGCCACGGACGCAACCTGTTCCTGGTGGTCATCTTCCTGGTTCTGCTGATGGTCAACGCGGCCTTCGCCGTCGTCATCTCCAACCTGCTGGTATCCACCCCCACCGCGGTCATCCCCGCCTGGGGCGCCGTCTTCGTCGCGCTGCTGATCGGCCAGGCGATCTACAAGCTCAAGTGGTCGCTGCCGATCGTCTCGATCGTCGGCGTCGTGGCCCTGTACGCGCTGATGCTGCTCGGGGACGCCTTCCCGGTGGTGCTGCCCGACATGATCATGGGCCTGAGCGCCAACGCGTTCTGGATCATCGTCCTCTTCCTCTACGCGGGCATCGCCTCCCTCCTGCCGGTCTGGATGCTCCTGCAACCGCGCGACTACATCAACGGCCTGCAGCTGTTCATCGCGCTCGGCATCCTCTACGCGGCGATCATCATCTCCGGGCCGACCATGATGGCGCCGGCCTTCAACAACAACGTCCCCGAGGGCACCCCGTCGCTGGTGCCGCTGCTGTTCGTCACCATCGCCTGCGGTGCGATCTCCGGATTCCACGGGATCGTCGCCTCCGGCACCACGGCGAAGCAGCTCGACAAGGAGACCGACGCCCGGTTCGTCGGCTACTTCGGGGCCGTCGGCGAGGGTCTGCTCGCCCTCGGCACCGTGATCGCCGTGTCCGCCGGCTTCCAGTCGGTCGCCGCGTGGGAAGAGGTCTACTCGGCCTTCGGCGAGGGCGGCGTGGGCGCGTTCGTCTCCGGCGGAGGCGCGATCGTCAACCAGGGCCTCGGCATCCCCGAATCCCTCTCCGGCACCATCCTGGCCACCATGGCCGTGCTGTTCGCGGCCACCACCATGGATACCGGCATCCGCCTGCAGCGCTTCGTGATCTCGGAGATGGGGCAGATCGCCGGCGTGCACCTGAAGCCGCTGGCGGCCACGCTGATCGTCCTGGTCGTCACCGTCGGCCTCACGTTCTCGGCCGGCGCCGACGGCTCGGGCGGCATGCTGATCTGGCCGCTGTTCGGCACCACCAACCAGATCCTCGCGGGCCTGACCCTGTCGATCGTCGCCGTCATGCTCATCCGCAAGGGCCGCCCCGTCCTGCCCGCGCTCATCCCGCTGACGTTCGTGCTGGTCATGAGCGTGATCGCCCTGTTCGTCCAGATGGGCCAGTTCTACGCGGCCGGCAACTGGCTGCTGCTGGTGCTCGACATCATCATCCTCATCGCCGCGGTCTGGGTCATCATCGAGGCCGTCGCCGCGATGAACCGCGCCCGCCGCATGGGCCCCCTGACGGACCTGCAGGAGGAAGAGGAGAACATCGCCGCGGACGCCGACAAGCGCGGGTGACCGGGCGCCGTCGAACCGACGGGCCGGCACGGAGAAGACGTCAGGAGCAGGAATGGGACGGCTGGCGGGGTTCGCCGCCGGGCTGCGCGAGTTCTACTACGCGCCGTACCGGCGGACCCTCGCGCGCGCCCAGCGCGACGAGGAGGACCTGTTCATGATGCTGGTCCTCTCCGAGTCCCTCGGCGTGCCGAACCCGGCGAGCTACTACACGCTCGAGCTGCTGCCGGTCGTCTTCGAGCACTTCCACGACTGGCACCGGCGCATGGGCATGGACCGCTCGCCGCTCGACTCGATCTCCTGCTGCTGAAAGGACCGCATGCCTGATCTGCGCTCGCTCACGCACGGCGCGCGCGTCGTGTTCTTCTCCGGCAAGGGCGGCGTCGGCAAGACCACGCTCGCCGCCGCCACCGCGGTCGCCGAGTCCGACGCCGGCCGGCGCGTCCTGCTCGTCTCCACCGACCCCGCCCACAACCTGGGCCACCTGTTCGGAACGCGCCTCGCCGACTCCCCCACCACGCTCTCCACGCACGACGACGGCGGCCGGCTCGACGCGCTGGAGATCGATCCGGCGGCCACCAGCGAGAGGCACTTGAAGGAGGTCGGGAAGACGATCCGCGCCATGATGCCCGAGCACCTGCACCGCGAGGTGGACCGGTACCTGCGGCTGGCCGCCGAGGCGCCGGGCACGCACGAGGCCTCGGTGCTCGAGCGGATCGCGGAGCTGACCGAGCAGGTCGTCGGCGACGAGGCTCCGGCGCCGGATGCCCACGGCGGCACGGCCCCCGGGCGCGCGGACGGACGGGCGGGCCGGACGCGCGACGCGGGCTACGACGTCGTCGTGTTCGACACCGCCCCGTCCGGGCACACCGCCCGGCTGATGGAGCTGCCGGAGATGATGACGGCCTGGACGGACGGGCTGCTCAAGCGCCGGGAGGCGAGCGAGAAGTTCGGTGCGGCGGTGGCCGGGCTGGGCGGCAAGTCGGACGCCGCCGACGCCCGCGACGCGCAGATCCGCTCCGTCCTGACCCGGCGCCGGAAACGGTTCGCCCGCCTGCGCGAGCTGCTGGCGGACGCCGAGCGCACGGCGTTCGTGCTGGTGCTCGCGGCCGAACGGCTGCCGGTGGCCGAGACGATCGAATTCGCCCAGCAGCTGCACCGGCAGGGCATCGGCGTGCGCTCGCTGGTCGTGAACAAGCGCTCGCCCGCAGGTGCCGGGGATTTCATGGCACGGCGGCGGAGCCAGGAGGAGCCGTTCGTGGCGGACCTGGCGGCCGCACTGCCGCGTACACCGGTCCTCAACATCCAATTGGCCCCGGACGAGATCCGCGGGCTGGAGGGGCTGCTCGCCGTGCCGGACCTGCTGGAATCCTGACGGGCGGCCGCCGGGCGCGGCGTTTCGGGCGCGAACGGCCCGCCAGCGAACTAGGCCGCAGCGCCCTCCCGGAGTCGCTGCCCCAACACCGCCACGCCCGGGCCGTCGAGTTCCTCGAGGTAGGCTGCGCGGCCGGCCATGCACATCACCAAGGCCAGCGTTGAACCGGTGACTTCCGGGCCGGAGCCGGCGACGAACGGACCGTCGTCGGCTCGCAGATGCAGGCCGGCTGCACGGGTTCGACTGTCCACGGCGAAGTCCCGCCGGGCGAAGAACCCGGCCACCGGCGTCAGCGATTCGACGCGCGGAGCATTGCGCATTCCCGCCGGCCGGCGGATGTCCTGGGCGTGCACGACGATCTCGCCCAGGTACGCGGGGATATGCCCCGAGGGGGCCGTGGTGCTGTCGACGACGGCGCGGAACCGTTCCAGCGTCTCGGCCGGGCTCGCGCCCCGGTGCTCGGTCAGCCGGCGCTGATTGTGCACATCGGGCCGGAAACGCGCGCCGACCATGCTGCGCAGCCAGCGCCACTGGTTCATGCTCGCCGCAGAGATGAGGTGGGCGACGACGTCTTCGACATCCCACGCAGGGCACAGAGTTTCTATCCGCCACTGGTCCTCGCTGAGCGTCGCGAGGTCGTCTGCCAGCGCCGATCTTTCAGCGCTCGCCAGCGCCCACAGCTCCGCGTTCTGGCTCCGGGTCATGTTGCCTCACGCCCGTTCAGCTGCGGTGAGCCGGTCGGCACCGGCTCCGGAGAGCCCGTCGCGTTCCACACGACGCCCCGAGACCGCCAGCAGCAGATCGACGGCGTCGCCAGTGATACTGTCGCCGTCGCCCCACGTGGCCCCGGTATTGCGGTCGATGAGCTGCAAGCCCTCTGCGCGCTCGCGTCCGCCGCCAAATGAGACGGGCGTGCGTAGCTGGTACTTCAAGGCCTCGGCAATCGCCGTCTCCGGGTAGCTGCCCGTCAGGCCGAGCGGCCGGCGGATGTCCTCGCCGTGGACGATGGCTTCGACCAGGCGCGTGGCCGGCTGCGCCGGGGGCGTCCGAGTCAGGCCGGCGGCCGCACGGAGCGCGGCGACGGTGTCGCGTGGATCCTGCCGCTTCTCCCGCGCGATTCCCCGTTCGTTGGCCCGATCGAAGTCGAACCGCGCCGCCAGGAGCTCGCGGACGAACCCGAACCGACCGATCCGGGCTGAGTCGACGAGGTGGGCGAGGACATCGTGAACGTCCCACCCCGGACAGAGAGACGGGACTGTCCACTGCTCACCCCGCAGCCCGTCGAGGTCCGCGGCGAGGCGTTGTCTCTCCTCGTGGACCGTCTGCCAGATCGCTGCTGCCGTGGTGTGCATGCCGGTTCCTTACGTGGGACGAGGAGTCAAACTTCGGATGGTGGCGCCACTCGCTTGCTACTACTAATACTGAAGTAAACACTACTGCATATGTAGTATGCTGTGTCAATGGCTTCCCGACGCTCCTACGGCTCGTACAACGACGGATGCGCCGCCGCCCACGCCCTCGACCTCATCGGGGACCGGTGGACCATGATCGTGGTGCGCGAACTCCTGCTGGGCCCGAAACGCTTCTCCGACATCCAGCGCGACGTGGTCGGCATCGGTCCCGCCGTCCTGACGCAGCGCCTGCACGATCTTGAGTCCCACGGCGTCGTCCTGCGCCGACGACTACCGCCGCCGGGGCGCGTGGAAGTCTATGAACTCAGCGACTGGGGCTACGGTTTGGAATCCGTCAATACCGCGTTGTCGCTGTGGGCGGTCGCGTCACCGGAGCTGCCGCTGGACGCGGACATGAGCCCGGATACGGTCGTCCTCGCGATGCGTGCGCACGCCAGGGCCGTGGGCGACGGCCCCGAGCACACCGTGGGCCTGTGCCTCTGGGATTCGCGCCAACAGGAGAAAACCGGGTCCGGCGGCGCGGAGCCGGTCTACTACCGGGCGCGCATCGGGGCCGGCACGACGATGATCGTCAGATCAACGGCTGCGGAGTCCTCCGACGCTCAGGTGTCGGCGTCGACGCGGGACTGGAAGACGTGCCTCATCGGGGGTGTGCCTCTCGAGCAACTGCCAGGAGTCTCCGTGTCCGGCAGCCCTGACGCCGTCCGGCGGCTTGTCGAGGCCACGTCGATCGCTCCCGCAACTCACCGGGTGGAGGCCCCCGCCGGGCGGGAGGACTGACGGAGGGTCACCGTGGCCAGCAGCAGGCCGAGCAGGATCAGCGTGACGACAGCTCCGGCCAGCAGGTTGATCAGCACTGCGTTCAGGGGCAGCACCAGGACCAGCAGGCCCAGCGCGACGATGCGCGACGTCGGCGCCCGGCCCGTGTGCGCGGCGACGAACCCGATGTTGCCGAGCAGGTAGAGGGCCGGCCCCGCCGTGAGCGTCAGCGCCACCGGCCAGCCCTCGTTCTCCAGCGGGTGCGCCACGACGAGCTCCACTGCGACGGCCGCCACGATCGCACCCGCCACCATGAACGCATGCGCATACGCGTAGGCCGCCCGGGCCACGTGCGAGGCCCGTTCAAGTTCGGGCGCCTCGTGGTATGCGTTGCCGTGGCGTGCGGAGAAGTAGAGCCACCACAGCATCACGATCGCGCAGAAGCCCATCACCGCCGCCGTGACGACGGCCGGCGTCAACTCCGCCTCAAGCAGCACGCCGCCGAGGATGAGGATCGACTCGCCGAGCGCGATGATGAAGAGCAGCCGGCTGCGTTCCGCCAGGTGCGGCTCGTCGAGCGGCCACGTGCTCATGTCGCTCGTGCCGACTCCCGGGAGCCAGAAACCGACCAGGGGCGCCATGTAGTCGACGATCACGGCCAGGGCCCAGACGGCCAGCCGGTACTCCTCGGGGGCGGCCGCGCCGGCGATCCAGACCACGCTCGCGATGCCGCTCCACGCCAGCAGCTGCGCGTAGTTGCGCCCCATCTGCTGACCTCGGAACGCGAGCACCATGAAGGCGCTGCGCACGATCTGGAACACGATGTAGGCGCCCGCGAACAGCCAGGCCCGCTCGCCGAAGGACTCGGGGATCGCGATCGCCATGCCCAGCGCGCACAGCATGAGGAATGCCAGCAGCACCCGGACGCTCGCGTGCTGAGGGTCCAACCAGTTCATGGCCCAGGCCGTGTAGTTCCACCCCCACCAGACGGCCGCGAAGAGGACAGCGGCCTCGGCCGCGCCCTGCCACGACAGGTGGTGGAGCAGGAAGTGCGAGAGCTGGATGATCGCGAAGACGTAGACGAGGTCGAAGAACAGCTCCATCCCGCCCACGCCGTGCGTGCCGGGACGTTGGTTCCTCAAGACTCCGAGGGTTCCGCGCGATTCGAACATGGGATCATCCTACGGAAACCCGTAGGTTGAAAGTGAACACCCCAGCACCCCAGGAGGCAGGATGCCACCCGCCCAGTCATCGCGCAGCCGCCTGCACCGGACCGTCGGCGCGGCGGCCGAGGCCCTCATCGACCGCATCGGGCTGCGCGGCGCGCTGGCGCTGATGCTCGCCTTCGCGGTGGTCCTCCAGTTCGGGTACCCGGTCACCCTGCACGGCGAGCTCTGGACGGGCCTGTACATGGCCCTCTACGGCGGCATGCTCTTCTTCGCCCTGCTCATCGTGCACGAACAGGGCCGCGGGCTCCTCCCGTTCGTCCTCCTCGGGGCGGTCTCCACGACGGTGGGGATCGTCTACTCGTTCAATCAGCGCAACGAGACGATCACCGTGGTCATGCTGTTCACCGTCGCCCTCTTCATGGCGGTGATCATCGGCAAGCTCGGCGTCTTCCTGTTCCGCCGCCAGCGCGCCGACGGGCTCTCGCTGATCCTGGCGGCGCTGACGGTCTACGTGATCGTGGGCGGGTTCTTCGGCGCCGTGTACGCGGGCATCGAGCTGCTGGTCCCCGGCAGTTTCGAGGACCCGCTGACGCCGGGCATCTCCCCGACCTGGCCGCAGCTGGTCTACTTCAGCTACGTGACCATGTCCACCGTCGGCTACGGGGACATCCTCGCGACCACCGCCTGGTCGCGCTCCCTGGTCACCTTCCACGGGGTCGGCGCGACGCTCTACCTCACGATCGTGGTGGCCCGTCTGGTCGGCATCTGGTCCTCGTCCAGCCACAGCCAGGGGCCTGCGGAGCTGGGGGCGACGGCGGAGGTTCGGGCGTCGCGGCCAGTTCGCCCGGACGTGGAATAGTCGAGCCATGGAGTTTATGATCCTGCTCGTCGGCCTCCTCTTCGGCACCGTGCTGGTCGTGGGCATCGGCGAGCGCATCCGCCTCCCCTACCCGGTGCTGATGCTCCTCTTCTCGGCCGGCTTCGCCTTCCTGCCCTTCAGCCCGGAGATCCGCATCGACCCGGAGCTGATCCTGCCGCTGTTCCTGCCGCCCCTGCTCTTCGCCGCAGCGCAGCGCAGCTCCTGGTCGGTCTTCCGGCTCCGCTGGCGCAGTCTGGTCCTGCTCGCCGTCCTGCTCATCGTCGCCACGATCGCCGTCGTGGCCGGCCTCGCCTGGTGGATCGTCCCGGCCGTCGGGCTGCCGTCCGCGATCGCCCTCGGAGCGATCGTGGCCCCGCCGGATCCGGTGGCCGTCGAGGCCGTCGCGGGCAAGGTGAACATGCCCCGCCGGCTCGTCTCCACGCTGCAGACCGAGGGCCTCTTCAACGACGCCATGGCGATCGTCGTCTTCCAGGCGGCCGTCGCCGCGGCCGTGAGCGGGGGCGACGTCGGCTGGGAGATCGTCCCCGCTTTCCTCCTGGGCGCCGCCGGCGCCGGCCTGCTGGGCCTCGGCATGGCCTGGCTCGTCGGCACGCTGAACCGGTTCGTCCCGAACCTCGTCGCCCGGTCCGCGACGACGCTCGTCGCCCCCTACGCCGTCTACCTGCTGGCCGAGGAGCTCCATTGCTCCGGGGTCGTCGCCGTCGTCGTCACCGCCCTGGAGCTGGGCCGGCGGGCCCGCCCCCAGGACTCGGAGGAGCGCCTGACCCGCACCTCGTTCTGGGAGGTCGTAGAGCTGCTGACCACCGGCGTCGCGTTCGGGCTGGTCGGGATCGAGATGCGCTACGTCATCGAGGACGAGGGTGCGGACCTGCTGGGTTTCGTCCCGGGCATCGCGGTGATCTGCGCGGCCGTGCTGCTCGTACGCTTCTCGTGGATGATGGGCATCCTCAAACTGGGCGGAACAGAACGCCGGAACAAGGTGCCCGGCTCGCTCAAGGAGGTCCTCGTCCTGACATGGTGCGGGATGCGCGGCCTGGCGACGCTCGCCCTCGCCCTCGCGCTGCCGGCGACCACCGCGTCGGGCGAGCCGCTCGAGAGCCGGAACTTCGTCATCGCCGCCGCGTGCGCGGTACTGCTGGTCACCTTGGTCGGTCCGGGTCTGACACTGCCGTGGCTGATGCGCCGGCTCCGGCTCCCCGACGACCGGGCCGAACTCGAGCGCCAGGAGCACGCGCTGGCCCGCCGTGCCCAGCGCGTAGCGCTGGAGGCCATGGAGAGCTCCGGCATCGCGCAGAAACTTCCGCCGGAACGCCGTGCCGTGCTGGCCAAGCGGATGTCGTCGCTGCACGCGCTGCTCGAGGGCGACGCGGAGGACGACCCCGAGAAGATGCGCAGGCTCCGGCAGACGCTCGAGGTCATGGATCAGGTCCAGCGCGAGGCGCTCGACGCCGCCCGCCACGAGGTGCTCGAGGCCCGGAAGTCGCCAGGCACGGACCCGGAGGCGGCCGACGTCGTGCTGCGCCGCCTGGACCTGCGGACGGTCACTCTCGAACGCTGAGCTGCGCACCCGCGCTCATTCGCGGGACGGGTCAGCGTCGTTCCCCGGACGCCTGTTCGTGGGTGGCACCCGAAGGGCCGCGCGCATCTCGTGCACTGCGCGCCCGAACCCGGTCTGAAGGTCCTCGGCACTGTACTTGTACGACGTCCAGCCTGCGTCTTGGAAGCGCTGATCCCGGTGGATGTCGCGGGCGAACTGCGCCGGCGTGCGGTGCTGCGCTCCCTCGTACTGCAGGACGATCTTCCTCTCCCGGTAGCCGAGATCTGCCGACGGTGCGGCGAAGTCCCGTGGATCGAGGCTGATCTGGAGCTCCGGCTCCGGCAGCCCGGCCCGGACCAGCGCCAGGCGCAACAGGCTCTCCGGACGTGAATCGGAGCCGACCCGGACCAGCTCCAGCGCGCGCCTGGCCCTGGCCACGCCGTTCATGTGGGGATGCCGAGCGAGCATCTCGGCCAGGACCGTGATCGTGGCGTACGGCGCGCGACGGCCGCCGCGCTCGTCCGGCCTCCGAACCAACTGGTCGCCGATGGCCACCAGCGAGTCCTCGTCGAGAGTCGTGGCCAGCTCGAGCCACGCCCGCGGCCGCGTCGAGACCGTGCCGTCCACGCCGGTGGGCGCGCCGGGAACGGGGCGGACGAACTCGACCTCGCCGTCCAGGGGCATGCCCTCGTGGCTGGCGATTCCGCGCGCGCGGCGGCGAACGCTGCCCGGGAACCGGCTGATATGCAGCAACCCGTCGTCGCCCGACGGCGGAAGCCACAACCCGTGGTGCGTCGCGGCACTCAGGTGGGACATCCAGGACCTCGGATCGAGGTACCTCAGTGCTGCGGCCAGGGCGAGGTCCGCCACGACGACGTCGCCGTGCGCGTAGAGCCCGGCCCCGACACGCCGCAGGTCACCGGCTCTCAGCCGGTCGGGCGCGACCCCGAGCGCGGCAGCCTGCCGCCCGGTGAAGACAGCGTTGCGGATCGGTGCCGGCAGCGGTTCGGGTCGCCTCATCCGCCCATCCTCCCGCAGGGCGCCGGAAGCGGGCCGAATTGTCCACAGGTGCTCGCCGCACGGGGCGCGGGATGGAATCGCTCGTCGGGTGTGGTCCGCCGGGAGCCAGCCCCGGCGGTCCCCATCGACTCGCGCGGATGACTGTCATTCTTCGGGTGAATAACGCCGGAATTCACCGTATTTTCGCAGGTCATCGAGGTGGAGCAGCGGAGAGGGGACCGCCGCGGTGCGACGACGGGGCCAGCGCGACGCTCTACCTCACGATCGTTGTCGCCTGCCTGGTCGGCATCTGGTCCTCGTCCAGCCACAGCCGGACGCCTGCAGAGCCGCGGGTGACGGCCGACGACTGAGCGCCGGCCCGCGGGTCAGCGCACGTCGCCGTCGATGTAGAGCCACCGGCCCGACTCGCGGCGGAACCGGCTGAGTTCGTGCATGCGGTGCCGGGCGCCGTCGTCGTCCCGGTAGAGGGCGACGAACTCGACCGTGGCGGCGTCGTCGAACGGGCCGCCGGAGGCGCCCAGGATCTGCAGACGCATCCACTCGGGGCCGGGCTCGGCGAGCGCGGGGCGCGTCGCCGGGTCCCACGTCGCGTGGAGGTAGGCGCCGAACCGCTGCGGGTCTCGGCCCAGGAGCGCGTAGGCGCAGTAGCGCGACCGCATGAGCGCCTCGGCGGTAGGGGCCGCGGGACCCGCATGGAAGCGGCCGCAGCACTCCGCGTACGTGTCGCCGGTCCCGCACGGGCAACGCAGGTCGTTCTCGATGCTCTGGGCCATGCGACCAGCCTACGTTCCGCGGGCGTCGCCGAAGTCGGCGAGGTCGTGCACGATCGAGCGCGTGGCCGCGTACAGCCGCGAGTAGTTGGGGTAGAGCTCGTCGTACGCCGCGCGGTGCTCCGGGTCGGGCGTGATGGTCCGGGCGATGTCGCACCAGCCGGCGGACGGGTCTGCGAGGCCGGCGGCCTGCGCGGCCAGCAGCGCGTCGCCGTAGCTCGCACCGATGACGGTGCGGGGCACGTGCTGTTCGATGCCGCACACGTCGGAGACCACCTGCAGGCCCAGGCCGCCCTGCGTCCCGCCGCCGACCGCCACCACGCGGGTCGGTGCGGCGTCGGCGGCGCGGAGCAGGTCCAGGATCTGGCGGACCCCGAAGGCGATCGATTCGTACCCGGCGCGGAAGAGGTGCCCGGGCCCGTGGCCGAGGGTCAGGCCGGCGATGACGCCGCGGGCCTTGGGGTCCGAGACGGGCGCCCGCTCGCCGGCGAAGTAGGGCAGCATGAGCAGGCCGTCGGCGCCGGGCGGCACGGCTCGCGCCTGCTCGATCAGCGACTCGTAGGACTGCCCGCTGCAGAGGTCGCGGATCCAGGACATGAGGGAGCCGCTCGTCGACATCCCGGCGGCCAGCGTGTGCGAGCCGGGGGTCAGCCCCGTCGTCGCCCAGAGCCCCGGATGGCTCCGGAAGCCCTCGAGCGCGGAGATCATCAGGACCGTCGACCCGTACATCAGCATGGCGTCGCCGGGCGAGGTCGTGCCGACCGAGTAGGCCTCCGCCCACGCGTCGATGGTGCCGGCCAGGACGGGCGTGCCCGCGCCCAGCCCGGTCTGTGCCGCCGCGGCGGCGGTCACCGCGCCGACGATCTCGCCCGGCCAGCGCAGCGGCGGCAGCTCGCGCCCGGGGAGGTAGTGCCCGGCCCAGTCCTCCGCCCACCGCCCCGCGGCCATGTCGTAGAAGGGGTCGAACTGGCTGGCGGTCTGGTGGTCCAGGTAGTAGGCGCCGGTGAGCCGCCAGGTGACGAACGTGTGGGACGAGAAGAACCGGTCGCCGGGCTGCAGCGCGCCGTGCTGCGCCAGCCAGAGGAGTTTGGCCCCCGCGGCCTGCGAGGACAGCTCGGTCCCGCCGCGCCCCAGGATCTCGGGGCGCCCGAGCTCGCGGTTCAGCTGGTCGATCTGCTCGCCGGAGCGCGTGTCGACGCCGTAGAGGATCGCCGGGCTGCGAACGGCCCCTCCGGGTGATTCGGCGACGACGGCCGGGCCGAGCCCGGAGACGCAGACGGCCGCGATGGTCCGCCCCAGGTCTGCGGCGGCCGCGGCGAGCTCCCGGAGGCACACGACGGCGTCGCCCCACCAGTCGCTCTCGGCGTCCATCTCCGCCCACGCCGAGTGCGGCATCGACATGCTGTGGTGCCGCACGGACGTCGCCAGGATCCCGCCGCGGGCGTCCGTCAGGACCGCCTTGGTCGAACCGGTGCCGATGTCCAGCCCGAGCACCGCGCTTCGCTCGTCCACCCGTTTCCGCCTCCGTCCTGGTCTGCGGCCGCCGTGGACCGATGTGAAGCCCCGTGAACCGTGACGTACCCTACTCCCACGATGCCGCCCACCCCATTAATACCGGGGTCGTCCCACTCGCGGCACCCCGTCGGGCGGCGCCCGCGTACGGAGGGGACGCGCGGGGGCCGCGCGACCGGTAGACTTGGACGGCAAGCTCGCGGAGCGCACAAGGCGTGAGACGGCACCTGACCCTCCGCGGACGATAAATCACCCCTCGCCCACAGGAGTAGCACCGGATGCCCCGGATTGTTGTTGATGTCATGCCCAAGCCCGAGATCCTGGACCCCCAGGGCAAGGCTATCGTCGGCGCACTGCCCCGCCTCGGATTCGACGCCTTCTCCGGCGTCCGCCAGGGCAAGCGCTTCGAACTGAACGTTGACGGCGAGGTGACCGACGCCGTGCTGCAGCAGGCCCGCGAGGCCGCCGAGACCCTCCTGTCCAACCCGGTGATCGAGGACGTCGTCAACGTGCAGGTGGTTGAGGACTAATCATGACGGACCTCCCCCTGATCGGCGACTACGCGACGCCGAGCACCGAGCTCTCAGGCGCCCGCGTCGGCGTCGTGACCTTCCCCGGCACCCTGGACGACCGCGACGCGGCCCGCGCCGTGCGGCTCGCCGGCGGTGAGGCCGTGTCCCTGTGGCACGCCGACACCGAACTGCCCGACGTCGACGCGATCGTCATCCCGGGTGGATTCTCCTATGGCGACTACCTCCGCGCCGGCGCGATCTCCCGCTTCGCACCGCTGATGGACAAGATCGTCGACGCCGCGAACTCGGACGCCAAGCTGCCCGTGCTGGGCATCTGCAACGGCTTCCAGGTGCTGACCGAGTCGCACCTGCTGCCGGGCTCGATGATCAAGAACGACCACCTGAAGTTCATCTGCCGCGACCAGGTGCTGCGCGTCGAGAACAACTCGACGGCGTGGACCAACCAGTACGAGTCCGGCCAGGAGATCACGATCGTCCTGAAGAACCAGGATGGCCAGTACGTCGCCGACGAGAAGACCCTCGACGAGCTCGAGGGCGAGGGCCGCGTGGCCTTCCGCTACGTCGGCTGGAACCCCAACGGCTCGCGCCGCGACATCGCCGGCATCACCAACGCGGCGGGCAACGTCGTCGGGCTGATGCCGCACCCGGAGCACGCCGTGGAGGCGGGCTACGGCCCCGACCACACCGGAACCGACGGCCTGGGTTTCTTCACCTCCGTCCTGACCACCCTTGTTGGAGGCACCAAGTGACCGCCGAGGCGACCGAGAAGGAATTCAACATCGACACCGTGGACAACGCGGCGTCGACCCCGGACGTCGAGCTGCCGTGGGCCGAACTGGGCCTGAAGCAGAACGAGTTCGACGAGGTCGTGAAGATCCTGGGCCGCCGCCCGACGGCCGCCGAGCTCGCGATGTACTCCGTCATGTGGAGCGAGCACTGCTCCTACAAGTCCACCAAGAACCACCTGCGCCAGTTCGGCCAGAAGGTCACGGACGAGATGAAGAAGGACCTGATGGTCGGCATCGGCGAGAACGCCGGCGTCACCGACCTGGGCGACGGCTGGGCCGTGACCTTCAAGATCGAGTCCCACAACTCGCCGTCGTTCGTGGAGCCCTACCAGGGCGCCGCGACCGGCATCGGCGGGATCGTGCGCGACATCATCTCGATGGGCGCCCGCCCGATCGCCGTCATGGACCCGCTGCGCTTCGGCGCGATCGACCACCCGGATTCCCAGCGCGTGGTCCACGGCGTGGTCTCCGGCATCGGCGGCTACGGAAACTCGCTCGGCCTGCCGAACGTCGGCGGCGAGACCGTGTTCGACCCGATCTACCAGGGCAACCCGCTGGTCAACGCCCTGGCGGTCGGCAAGCTGCGCCACGAGGACCTGCGCCTCGCGAACGCCTCCGGCGTCGGCAACCGGGTGGTCCTCTTCGGCGCCCGCACCGGCGGCGACGGCATCGGCGGAGCCTCCGTGCTCGCTTCCGAGTCCTTCGACGACTCCAAGCCGTCCAAGCGCCCGGCCGTCCAGGTCGGAGACCCGTTCTCCGAGAAGGTGCTCATCGAGTGCTGCCTCGAGCTGTTCAAGGGCTCCCTCGTCGAGGGCATCCAGGATCTCGGCGCCGCCGGCATCTCCTGCGCCACTTCCGAGCTGGCGTCCAACGGCGACGGCGGCATGCGCGTGGAGCTGACCGACGTCCTGCTGCGCGACCACACCCTGACCCCGGGCGAGATCCTGATGTCGGAGTCGCAGGAGCGCATGATGGCCGTCGTGACGCCGGAGAACGTGGACGCGTTCGAGGCGACCATGGCCACGTGGGGCGTGGAGTACTCGTGGCTCGGCGAGGTCACCGACGACGACCGCCTCATCATCACCTGGAACGGCGAGGTCATCGTCGACGTCGACCCGAAGACGGTCGCGCACGACGGCCCGGTCTACGACCGCCCGTACGCCCGCCCTCAGTGGCAGGACGAGCTGCAGGCCAACACGTTCCGCGGCTCGGTCAACGCGGCGATCCTGCCGGAGACCGGCGACGACCTCAAGGCGGCCGTGCTCGAGCTGATCGCCAGCCCGAACATGTGCGACAAGTCGTGGATCACCCGCCAGTACGACCGCTACGTCGGCGGCAACACCGCCCTGGCGGCGCCCGACGACGCCGGCGTGGTGCGCGTCGACGAGGAGACCGGCCTCGGTGTCGCCATCGCGACGGACGCCAACGGCCGCTACACCTACCTCGACCCGTACGCCGGCGCCCAGCTGGCGCTGGCGGAGTCGTACCGCAACGTGGCGACCTCGGGCGCCGTCCCGGCCGCCGTCTCCGACTGCCTGAACTACGGCTCGCCGGAGGATTCGGACGTCATGTGGCAGCTGGCCGAGGGCATCCGCGGCCTCTCCGACGCCTGCATGGCGCTCGGCGTCCCGGTCACGGGCGGCAACGTCTCCCTCTACAACCAGACGGGCGACAAGGCCATCCACCCGACGCCGGTCGTGGCGACGCTGGGCAAGTTCGACGACGTCGACCGCCGCACGCCGTCGGGCTGGCGCGCGGACGCCGACGGCCAGGCGATCTACCTGATGGGCACCACGGCGGACGAGCTGGACGGTTCGGAGATCGCGAACCTGCGCGGCCACCTGGGCGGCGTGCCGCCGAAGGTCGACCTGGCGGCCGAGAAGCTGCTCGGCGAGCTGCTGATCAACGCCTCCCGCGACGGCATGATCGACGCCGCGCACGACCTCTCCGAGGGCGGCCTCGCCGCGGCCCTGTCGGAGATGGTCCTGCGCCACGGCGTGGGCGCCCGCGTGGCGCTCGACGACGTGTGCGAGCGCGACGGCGTCGACACGTTCGCCGCGCTCTTCTCCGAGTCGCAGGGCCGCGCCGTCGTGGCCGTCCCGCGCTCCGAGGAGGTCCGCTTCAACGACATGCTCTCGGCCCGCGGCTTCCCGGTCGCGCGCCTGGGCGTCGTCGATGCGCAGTCCGGCAACCTCGAGATCCAGGGCGTCTTCACGGCCTCGGTCGAGGAGCTCCGCGAGGCCCACGAGGGCACCATGGAGAAGTACTTCGGCTGAGGTTTCTGACGAGCTCGGCTGACAGGCCGACGGCAGCGGATCAGGTGTGGGGCGCTACGGGAGACCGTGGCGCCCCACGGCTTTAACGCAACCCTGCACTTGTCCACAATTTGGGCCGAAGGTTCCACTTTCGATCTCCCAACTGGGTAGCATCACTGGGGTGCGGGCGACGGTTCGCTGAAATACTCATGGTGCCGAGCACACAACAACGGAAGTACACCCACCGATGGCTGAATTCGATGTCGATCCACAGCGGACAGGCTCCATACTCAACTCGGTGGCCGCTGAAACCGCGGACGCAGCGACGCACGGCGGTTCAGTCATCGACGGAGTGTCCGGAGCTGCCGATGCTGCCGCCCACCAGGACCTGATCAGCAGGCTCTACTCGATGCGCGACGGCGTCATGGCCCCGGCCATGGGCGACGTCCTTGAACGTGTCGAAACCGCGATCGCAGCTGGGGAAGAAGCCACCGGCCATGTCGTGGAGGCCGACCAGGTCATGCGTCAGACCTCCGAGGCCGCGTCGCGTCAGTCTGACGCCTCGGTCGGCCTCGGCGGGCACGGCCGCTTCGGGCCGGTACGGTAGCGCGGGGAGATACTTCAGATGAGTGAATTCAATACCGCCCAGCTGTACCAGTGGGAACAGCCAAGCCTCCTACAGGCTGACGCTGAGCAGATCCGCACTGCCGCCACGTCGTTCGCCGCCTCCATTGAGAATGGGCACGCGACCTGGCAGGGGCTCCAGCAGTCCTACCAAGACGCAAGCGCAGGCAGCCTCCACACCGCACTGGACACTCCCCTGCGCAAGGCGGAGGCGATCCACGACGCGGGCGGCCGCACCGCCGAAACCCTCGAGTCCCTGGCCGACGACATCCAGGCCTGCGTCGACGTGCGCGACACGCTCGTCACCCGGATCCGCGCATTCGAAGCCGATCGGGCAGCGACATTCGGCACCCCAAACGACTACCAAGCAGGCGTCCATGACGCTGCGAACTTCATGCAGGAAATCGCGGACCTGCAAGACCGCTACCTGGTCGCCATCCAGATCTGCGTTGCCCGATTGAACGACATCGCCGGCGAGACCACCTCCCTGACCGAGCCCTGGCTCACCCCGACCCATCCGCTCCATCTCACGAAAGAAGCCTTCGTTGCCGGTGGCACGGCGCTGCGGACCGCAACCTCCACCACGATGGCTTCCGACGAAGCGGGCAAGTTCTGGCTCCGACCGCGCGACCGCGCGGCTGTCGGCGACAGCAACATCGGACCGGGTTTCTGGGGAGACCAGAAGGACATCCTCGCCAAGCAGACCAAGAACTTGATCGATAGTCCTTCGACGGGCATTTTCGACAATACAAAGGACTTCAAAGAGGGCTTGAAGCGCGGAGCTCTCGGCGCCATGCCGATCGCCGGCGAAGTCAACGCCCTCCGCGGCCGCCCCCAGACCACGGAAGCGACCGCCAAGATCGGTGACAAGACCTTCACGACAACGATCACAAGAGACAACTCCAAGTCGACAAAGCTCGGCCAATTCGGCATCCGCGGCCTCGCCTCTGCCGGCACCTTGCTCGGCATCAAGCTCACCTACGACACCGAACGCGACTACAGAATCACCGAACTCGCTGCAGAGCACCCCACGCTCTCGGCTGACGCCATCCGCGCCGAGGCCCGTCACGACGCCGCTGCGCAGGCAGTCGGCCAGGCCGGGGCCAACGTAGGGGCCTCCGCGGCCGCTGGCGCAGCCGCCGGCAGCGTCATTCCGGGCCCAGGGACGCTCGCCGGTACCATCGTAGGCGCCGTTGTCGGCATCGGCTCAGGCGTCCTGGTCAACGCCAAAGTCGCAGACGGTGATGGTGACGGCGAAAAGGGCAGTGTAGCCAGTGCGACGGGTGACCTCATCCAGGAAGGGTGGCGAAAAGTCCGTGGTTCCGATTTCTAGTTGGAGGGCGGGTTCGTTGACATGAGTTTTCAGATGTTCGTTTTCATGCTCCCCCTGTGGCTGCCATTCCTCATCTGGTTCTGGAACCGCTGGAGCGGACGGACCAGGATCTGGCTCAACGGCCGCGGCCGAACATGGCACAACGCATTTTTCTTCCTTGGCATGGGGCTTCCCATGGGAGGGTTGATGCTTGGTATTCCCCTCGAGTTAATGCTCAGCTGGATCTTTCCGAACGAAGGCCCAAGGATCAGCGCGCTGGTCAGTTTCGGAATCGTCCTCTTCGGCATCTACCTTGTCCTCTGGGGGCCGGTGCCTCGGTTCATGCTGCCCGCATGGATCAAGGAACGCCTCAACGCCGGGGACCCCTGCCAAACCTCGGAACCGATCCCCGAAGTCCAGCACCTCATGACCCTGCCCCAGAACATGCCAGACACGTCCTGGCATCCCACGAAGTCCCAGATGGAACTGCCCACCACGCTCCGAGTCAACACCCGTAAATGGGGCATCAGCGCCCTGCTCCTCCTCGGAGTCGGCGCCTGGCTCACCACTGTCGCCTTCAACGCTCAGCTCGGCTGGTACTCCTTCACCAACAACGGGTTCATGACCATCCTGCACTACCTCGTCCCCCTCGCGGCGCTCGGCGGCCTCGCCCTCGGCCTCTACTACCTCCTCGGGTTTCTCCGGCCCCAACACCTCACCCTCACCGAACACGGCGTGACGAGCCGGAACTTCGACCTCGCCTGGGACGACATCACGGGCGTCTACCAAACCCGCAACCACACCCTGCTCGCCGTCACCCCGGAAACACACGAACGCTACGCCCACAAAAACCGCTGGCACACAGGCACCAACGGCGGCTTCGGCGGACGTCCCCGCAACGACAACACCCTCGGCCTCCAAACGCCCATGGCCAACCCCAAACAGGCCTTCACCGTGCTCCAGCACCTGCTCTACCTCAGAACAGGACGCCTCTCCTACGACGAACAACCCACCGAAATCCCCATCAAAGATGCCTAGTAAAAAACGCTTCACGACGCCGGCGCCGCCACCTTCGTTCGGAGGGTGGCGGCGCCGCTGCCGTTGGTTGTCCACAGGCGGCCTCCGGGGGTCGCACGGCGTCGCTAGTCTGGAGGGCACGACGCGGCTTCACGGGCGCCGCGGTCCCGCAGACCACCCACGAAGGAATTCCCATGAGCTCCGGCCCCGCCGCCACCGCGCGCTTCCCCGAGTGGGACCGCGCCTTCGACTCCACCGGTTCGCTGAGCTTTCGCATGGGCCGGCACGTGCCGCTGCTGTGCCTGCTCGGCTGCCTCGCTTTTGTCTCCGGGGGCATCTGGCTGCTGGGCGTGGACAGGCCGTTCGCCGCGATCGCCGGCGTGCTGGCCATCGTCTTCTTCGGCCTCGTGGGCATCCCTTGCTGCGTCTACCTCTTCTTCAACCCGCGGAGCCTGACGTTCACGGCCTCCGGCGTGCAGATCACCCGCCGGCCGCTGATCCCGTGGGCGGCCATCGCGGGCGCCGGGTTCATCGAGCAGGGCTCGCAGGCCCACGGGGTTCTGCAGCTGACGCCGGAGGGTATAGCCGCCTACGAAGTGGCTCTCGCCGGCCGGGCTGCAAGCGTGCACGCGTCGCAGAAGTCCTATGCCGGTGCCGACGGCGTGTTCCTGCCGACGCACCTCTCCGCCTCCCCGCGTGACATCGCAGCCTGGGTGAACGAGACCCGCGAGCGGCTCACCGCCCGCTGACGGTCCCGGCTACGACCCAGCGCCGCAAACCCGCAGCTCACTTACGAAGGACATCCCATGAGCCCGGACGCCCCGAATCCTCCGGATGAAAAGGCCGAGCGTCAACGCAGGATCGCAGAACTCCGGCAGGAGTGGGACGGAATTTTCAATGCGGCCGGCCGACTTCACATCCGGTGTGGTCGCGGTTTGCCTACCTTTGCCCTCGTCGGCAGCGTCTTGATGACCGCCTTCGGTTCCTGGGCTGTCCTGGTCGATGAGTCAGTCTCCGATTGGGGAAGAACTGGATCTGGTGGACTGTTCTGCATCTTGTTCTTCGGCCTCCTGGGCATCCCGAACTCCATCCGGCTCCTCATCACTCCGCGCTTCATCACCTTCACCACCGAGGGCGTTCAGATCTCGCGCCGTCCGGTCATTCTCTGGAACCACATTCGGGAGGTCGACGTCGTCACGCCCGGCCCCTATCCACTTCTGCGGCTTACCCGTGAGGGATACTTCGCCTTCGAAGATTCGCTCTCGTTCGGTGCTCGGATCTTTCACCGTTCCCAGAAACGTCACGCGGGAGAATGCGGCGTATTCTTCCCGCACCCCCTGTCAGCCTCGGGTAATGCCCTCGGTGTCTGGGCCGAAGGCGTCCGCCAGAGGCTCTCCTCCCACTGAAGTTCCCGACCCGGGCCGACGTAGATGTTCGCTCCTATTGCCCGTTCCGCGGCCTTCAATTGGCCCGGATTCCGGTTCAAGGTACAGTCCAGATCCTGCTGGAGGGGTAGTAGAAACCATGCTGGAGGTATACCGCAGTGGTTCAAACGACGGCGGCACCGCCACCCTCCAGCAAAAGGTGACGGTGCCGCCGTCGTCAGGTGGGGTCGGCCCTACTCGACCGGCTTTCCATCCACGGCGTCCGCGGCCTCCGAGGCGGACTCCGGTTCGGACTGCGGCGCGAGGTTCGTGACGACGTCGGACTGGTCCTTGCCGCCCAGCGCCGACTCGATGAGGGACTTGATGTCCAGGCCCGTGGCCGACTGCACCGACTCCATGGTGCGGGCCATGCCGGCGGAGACGTTCTGCGAGAGCTTGGACTCTCCGTCCGAGGAGACGATCGACAGCGAATCGATGTTGCTCATCGGAGCCGCGATCTCGCGGGCGATTCCCGGGAGCGCCTCGAGGACCTGCGAGAGGACGGCGGCCTCGTTGAACTGCTTGTAGGCCTCCGCGTTGGCCTGAATGCTCGCGGCTTCGGCCTCGCCCTTGGCACGCGTGGCATCTGCGTCGGCCACACCGCGGGCCCGGACGGACTCGGCCTCATTCTGGGCCTCGATGAGCGCAGCCTTCGACTCTTGCTCGCGGGCGTAGCGCTCGGCGTCGGCCTTGCGTCCAGCGGCGTACTCCTCGGCGTCCGCCGGCTTGCGGATTTCGCGAACGAGTTCGCGCTCGCGCAGGTCGTTTTCCTGCTCGGCGATCTTCTGCTGCTCGTCCAGGACCTCCTGGCGCTGGCGGGAGCGCGCGAGCTCCTCCGCGGCCTCGGCCTCGGCGCGCTGCTCCGCCGTCTCCTTGGCGATGGTGGCGTTGCGCAGGTCGAGTTCCTTCTGCGAGTCCGCGATCTTCTGGCTGTCGCGGTTCTCGGCCTCGGTCGAGGTGCGGCGCGCCTCCGACTCGGCGATGCGCGCCTCCTGCTCCTTCTTCGATGCCTCGGGACGACCCAGGTTCTTCAGGTAGTCGCCGTCGTCGGCCACGGAGATGATCTGCAGGGTGTCGATGACCAGGCCCTGGTTGTTCATGGAGTCGACGGCGTTCTCCTGGACCTTCTGGGCGAAGGTCGTGCGGTCCTGCAGGACGGCCGTGACGGTCAGGGTTCCGACGACGGCGCGCAGCGCACCGGAGAGGATCTCCTGGCTGTAGGAGTCGATCTTGTCCTGCTGATCGAGGAAGCGCTGAGCGGCCTTGCGGATCTCGTCCACCTCCTCGCCGATCTTCACCTGCGCAACGGCCTGCAGGCGCAGGAAGATGCCGTCGACCGACTGGCTCTCCACCTCGACATTGATCTGGCGCGAGGACAGCGAGATCGAGTGGGCGCGGTCGAACAGGGGGCGGACGAACGCCCGGGAGCCTACGACGATGCGCGTACCGGACTCCAGGTCGATGTCACCGCCCTTGACCCTCGCCGGGGCGCGACCGGTGATGACGAGCGCCTCGTTCGGTGCCGCAACGCGGTAGGCCTTACGGAACATGATGAAGCCAACCAGCAGTGCGATCAGCGCAACGACGAGAATGAACCCGCCGAGGAAGGTGAGTTCCATGGGGAACAGGCCTTTCTATGGATTTTGTGGCGTGTGACTCCCCCCGAGATTATCAAAGCATTTGACCCCTAGGTACTGTTATCCACCGAAATAACGGATGGAAGCAGGCACGTCGACCCGCAGCAACGGCATCCCCGCTCAACACATCCGGCAGGCCAGCGATTCGGTGAGTCTGCGGCAACATGAACAGCGATATATCGACTCGGTCAGGCCCGATACGATCGGAGCATGGCTTCCGCTTACAACCAGCCCCTGACCGTGCCGATGATGCCGCTGACCTCGGACGTCTCGATCCCGCAGCTCGGGTTCGGGCTCTACAAAGTGCCCGGGGACGAGGCCGAGGCCATCGTCGGCCAGGCCCTGCAGACCGGCTACCGGCACCTCGACTCCGCGGCCCTCTATGGCAACGAGGCCGGCGTCGGACGCGCCCTCCGCGCCGCGTTCGACGGCGGCCTCGCCCGGGAGGACCTCTTCGTCACCTCCAAGGTCTGGAACGACGACCAGGGCTACGACTCCACGCTGCGCGCCTTCGAGAAGACCCGTGCCGACCTGGGCCTCGAGCACCTGGACCTCTACCTCATCCACTGGCCCTGCCCCGAGCGCGGCCTCTACCGGGAGACCTACCGGGCGCTCGAGAGACTGCACGACGACGGCCTGGTCCGCGCGATCGGCGTCTCCAACTTTCAGCCCGCACACCTGCAGGACCTGCTCGAGAGCGCCGACGTCGTGCCGGCCGTGAACCAGGTGGAGCTGCACCCGTGGCTGCAGCAGCGCGAGCTGCGCGAGGAGCACGCCGAGCTGGGGATCGCCACCGAGGCGTGGTCGCCGCTGGCGCGCGGCCGCCTGCTCGACGACCCGGAGCTGATGCGGATCGCCGCCAAGCACGGGGTGACGGTCGCCCAGGTCGTGGTGCGCTGGCACCTGCAGGAGTCGAACATCGTCTTCCCCAAGGCCAGCGCGCCCGAGCGCATGGCCCAGAACGCCGACGTCTTCGGCTTCGCACTCGACGCGGACGACCTGCATGCGATCCCGGCCCTCGACCGCGGCTTCCGCAGCGGGTCCCACCCCGACGACGTGAACTGACCGGGCGCCCGCCCCCGCTCAGCCGGCGTGGAGGATGGCGCGGGCGGTGACCTCGTCGGTCACCAGGACGTTGAACCAGCCGGCCCGGGCGGAGACCCGGATGCTCGGCACCTTGCGCGTACCCACGGCCACGGCGATGCGGGTCGGGATCCGGCCCAGCGTGGACCGCGGGATCCGCACCATGCGCTCCTTGCCCGGGAACGCCACCTCGCTGCCCTCCTCGTCGAAGAAGGCCAGGCAGACGTCGCCGACCGAGCGCTCCAGGTTCGGGTGGTCGCGCGGGACCGAGCGCGACATCGACTCGCGTGAGAGCGCCGGGGCGCCGATGCCGACGATCGCGACCTTCGCCGTCTCCCAGTCCTGGATGACCTGCCGGTAGCCGGGGTCGTCCTGCAGTGCTTCCAGCAGGGCGGCAGACGGCATCGACGGAGCGAAGAGGTAGTGCGCGTAGCCGCCCGACGCCGCCGTGAAGGCGCGGACGACCTCGTTGGTCTGGTGCCACGGGTCGGGCTCGGCCTGCCCGCCGACCGCCGGCGCGATGATGACGCCGCCGAAGTCGCCGAGATTCTGCTGGGCCAGCGAATACGTGGTCTCCCCCGACGCGACGAGCAGGACGTCGCCGGCGTTCAGTGCGACGTCGCGCAGCGCCTGCCGGGTCGCCGGCGCGAGCCCCGGACCGAGGCGGCCGCTCTGGTCGCCGGGGGCAAGATGCACCTCGTCGAGACCCAGGGCGTCGCGCAGCTGCTCGGCGAGCGCGTCGGTGCCCACCGTCGTCGGCTTGTGCACGCGGATCTCCACGATCCCGAGCCGCCGGGCCTCGCCCAGCATCCGGCTGATCGACGGCCGTGAGACCTGCAGCTGCTCGGCCACCTGCGCCTGGGTCGCGCCCTGCTCGTAGTACATCTGGGCAGCCCGGTACAGCCGGTCGAGCTCGGCATGGCCGAGCTCGTCGGTCGCCGGCTGCCCGCCGGCCTGTTCTGCGTTCTGAGTCACATTCGCCTCCGCCGTCATCGTACTGGAGCCTCCCCACCGTATCGCGCGCCAGCGCTCGTGAACATATGTGCTTGACGTTTGTTCTGGGATCGCGCACTATGGATTGTGACGCCATGCACATGGCCTGCATCACAACCCCTTCTGCTGCGAACGGGCCACCCGGAGCGTCGACCGACCAGAGATGACCATGCGTCAAGGAGTGATCAGCGTGACCGAGACAACCACCATCCCCGCCGCCCCCGCGGCAGAAGAACTGCCGACGACGATGCGGGCCGTCGTCGTGCACGGCCCGGAGGACTACCGGCTGGAGGAGCGCCCCGTGCCGACCCCGGGACCGGGCGAGCTGCTCCTGCGCACCGACGCCGTCGGCGTCTGTGCCTCGGACCTGAAGTGCTACCACGGCGCCGAGAAGTTCTGGGGCGGCGAGCACAAGCCGGCCTGGGCCGAGCGCGACCGCATCCCGGGCCACGAGTTCGTCGGCACCGTCGTCGCCGCCGGCGAGGGCGCGCTGACCACCCGCGACGTCGAGCTCGGCGACCGCCTCGCCTGCGAGCAGATCGTCCCCTGCGCCGACTGCTTCTACTGCTCCCGCGGCATCTACTGGATGTGCGAACCGCACGACATGTTCGGCTTCAAGGGCTTCGACGGCGCCATGGCCGAGTACGTCCTCATCCCCACCCGCGCGCTCACCCACCGCGTCGCCGCGGAGCTCCCCGGCCACTTCGCCGCCTTCTCCGAACCGCTCTCCTGCGCCATGCACGCCGTCGAGCGCGCCTCCATCCAGTTCGAGGACACCGTGGTCGTCGCCGGCGCCGGGCCGATCGGGCTCTCCGCGATCGCCGGTGCACGCCAGAAGAACCCGCTGCGCATCATCGCCCTCGACATGGTCGACGAGAAGCTCGAGCTCGCCAAGGCGTGCGGCGCCGACGTCGTCATCAACATCGGCGAGAGCGACGCCGTCGCCGCCGTCAAGGAGCTCACGGGCGGCTACGGCGCGGACGTCTACATCGAGGCCACCGGCCACCCGTCCGCCGTCGGGCAGGGCCTGAACCTGCTGCGCAAGCTCGGCCGCTTCGTCGAGTACTCCGTCTTCAAGGACAAGCCGAGCGTCGACTGGTCGATCATCTCCGACGACAAGGAACTCGACATCCTCGGCGCCCACCTCGGCCCGCACTGCTGGCCCGCCGCCATCAAGCTCATCGAGAGCGGCAAGCTGCCGATGGAGACGATCTGCACGCACCAGTTCCCGCTCGAACGGTTCCAGGACGCCCTCGACATGGTCGGCGACTCCTCCGGCGGCTCCGTGAAGGTCTCGATCCTGCCGAACGGCCCGGTCCCGGCCGGGACCGCCGGCAACTTCCAGGCGGGTGCCTGAACATGAGTTCCGCACCCGTGACGAACCTCCCGCTCCCCGCCGGGCACCCGAACGAGACGAAGCTGGACCGCGCCGGCATGCCGCACATGCTGCGCTTCGGCTTCCTGGGCCTGCTCCTGGTCATGACGGCCGTCGGCCTCGAGTCGAACATCCTCACCCCGCACATGGTCGACGTGCTCGGCTCCCCCGAGGCCACGATCTCGTCCATCATCACCGGGCACTCGATCGCCGTGCTCATCGCCTCCTACCTGGGCGGCTCGCTCTCCGACCTCTTCGGGCCGCGCCGCGTGATGGCGGTCGGCGCGGGCATCTTCCTCGTCTTCCAGATCCTGTTCCTGATCGCCCTGTCCGCGGGCAGCCTCGAACTGGCCGCCGTGACGTACTTCCTGCGCGGCTTCGGCTTCCCGATGTTCGCGTTCGCGTTCATCGTCTGGGTCAACATCACCGCCCCGCCGGAGCGCAACTCCACCGCCATCGGCTGGTTCTACGTGATGTACACGGGCGGCCTGCCGACCCTGGGCTCGCTCGTCGCCATCGGCGCGATCCCCGCGTTCGGCGGCGGCCGCGCCGGCGAGACCGGCGCGATGTGGCTGGCCGCGGCGCTGGTCGCCGCCGGCTTCCTCATCTCCTGGTTCGGCATCAAGGACGCCCGCGGGTCGCAGCGCATCGCACCGGCCGGCGAGTCGGCCATGCAGGTCATGACCGCGGGTCTGCGCCTGACATTCACGAACCGCAAGGTCGCCATGGGGTTTTTGATCCGCCTCATCAACACGGCCCCGCAGTTCGGCATGTTCATCATGCTCCCGGCCGTCATCTCCACCACACTCGGCTGGGGCCAGTCCCGCTGGCTCGCCATGACCGTCGCCGTCTACGCGACGAACATCCTCGTCAACGCCGTCTTCGGCGCCATCGGCGACCGCTGGGGCTGGCGCCGAACCGTCAAGTGGTTCGGCATCGCCGGCTCGGCGATCGGCCTACTGCTCTGGTGGTACGTCCCGCACATGGTGCCCGCGGGCTCGACGTGGGGGTACATCGCCTCCGTCGTCGCCGGCTGCATCTTCGGCTGCCTGCTCGCCGGCTTCGTCCCCATGGGCGCGATCATGCCGGCGCTCGCCCCGAACCACCGCGGCGCGGCCATCGCCATGTACACGACGGCGGCCGGCGGCGCCACGTTCCTCGGTTCCGCCGTCGTCGCGATCGTCTTCAACATCGCCGCCGGCCTGGGCTGGAACGACTTCACCCGCAACTCGGTCGTCGTGTGGACATTCGTGGCCCTCTACGCCTGCGCCTTCGCGATGATCCGCCACCTCAAGGTCCCCGAGGACGAGGACAAGGAGAAGTACGGCAAGCTCTTCGGCCACCGCACCGCGCCGGCCGCCTCGTCCTCCGCCCCAGCCTGATCCACCCGTAAGGACTTTCGACCATGACTACCCTGTTCAACGATCCCGCCCGTTTCATGGAGGACCAGCTCGCCGGCTTCCTCGATCTCTACTCCGACCGGCTCGTCGGCGTCGACGGCGGCGTCGTGTCCGCCTCGGCGCCCGGCTCCGGCCAGGTCGGGGTCGTCGTCGGCGGCGGCTCGGGCCACTACCCGGCCTTCGCCGGCCTGGTCGGCCCCGGCTTCGCGGCCGGTGCCGTCGTCGGGAACATCTTCACCTCCCCGTCGGCGAACTGGGCCTGCAGCGTCGCCCGCGCCGCCGACCAGGGGCGCGGGGTGGTCTTCACCTACGGGAACTACGCCGGCGACAACATGAACTTCGGCCTGGCCCAGCAGCGCCTGGCCGCCGAGGGGCTCGACGCGCGCCTCGTCGTCGTCACGGACGACATCGCCTCGGCCGACGACCCCGCCAAACGCCGCGGCATCGCCGGCGACTTCACCGTGTTCAAGGTGCTCGGCGCCGCGGCCGCGGAGGGCCTGGACCTCGACGCGGTCGAGGAGGCCGGGAACCGCGCGAACGCCGCGACCCGCACCCTCGGCGTCGCCTTCTCCGGGTGCACGATGCCCGGCGAGGACCACCCGCTGTTCGAGGTCCCGGACGGCCACCTGGGCCTCGGCCTCGGCATCCACGGCGAGCCGGGGATCAAGGACGTGCCGCTCATGTCCGCCGACGACCTGGCGCAGCTGTTCGTCGACCGTGTGCTGGCCGAGGCGCCCGAGGGCGCCGGCCGCCGCGTGGCACCCGTCCTCAACGGGCTCGGCGACACCAAGTACGAGGAGCTCTTCCTCCTCTGGGGCCGCGTGTCCGCGCTCCTGGCCGAGCGCGGGTACGAGGTCGTCCAGCCGGAGGTCGGCGAGCTCGTGACCAGCCTCGACATGGGCGGCTGCTCCCTGACGCTGATGTGGCTGGATCCGGACCTGGAGCGCTGGTGGACGGCCGACGCCTACACCCCGGCGTTCCGCCGCATCAACGCGGCCGTCCCCGCGCGTTCAGCGGCCGCGGACATCGTCAGCACGACGGCGGCCCCCGCGCCCGACGTGGAGGCGTCGCCCGCCGGCGTCGAGCTCGCCGCATCGGTCCGCACGGCACTCGCCTCGGTGCAGTCCCTGCTCGAGGAGAACAGCGCCGAGCTGGGCCGGATCGACGCCGTCGCCGGCGACGGCGACCACGGGCGCGGGATGGTGCGCGGCATCTCCGCCGCCACCGAGGCGGGCCGGTCCGTTCCGGCGCAGGCCGGGCCGAACGCCGTGCTGCGCGCGGCCGGGCGGGCCTGGGCCGACGACGCGGGCGGCACGTCCGGCGTCCTCTGGGGCGCCGCGCTGGAGGCGGCCGGCAACGAGCTCGACGACACGGCCGAGCAGTACACCGACCGGCACGCCGTGGACGCCGTCCGGGCGTTCCTCGACTCCATGACCGGGCTCGGGAAGGCCGAGGTGGGCGACAAGACGCTCGTCGACGCGCTCGTGCCCTTCGCCACGACCCTCGAATCCGCGATCGAGGACGGCGAGACCCTACCCGCGGCTTGGCGCTCCGCCGCCGCGTCGGCCGCCGAGGCCGCGGAGGCGACGGCGTCGCTGCGGCCCGCCGTCGGGCGCGCCCGTCCGCTCGCCGAGAAGAGCGTCGGCACGCCGGACGCCGGCGCCACGTCCCTGTCCCTGATCGTCGCCGATCTCGCCACCCACCTGCGCTGAGTGCGCACCTCGAAGGAGACACCATGACCACGCAGAAACTTCGCCTCGTCGTCGGCTGCGACGACGCCGGATACGACTACAAGGAGGCCATCCGCGCCGACCTCGAGGCCGACGGCCGCGTCGCGTCCGTGCTCGACGTCGGAGTCGACGACGACGGCCACACCCCCTACCCGCGGATCGCCATCGAGGCCGCGCAGGCGGTGGCGGACGGGCGGGCCGACCGCGCGATCCTCATCTGCGGCACAGGGCTCGGCGTGGCCATCTCGGCCAACAAGGTGCCGGGGATCCGGGCCGTGACCGCCCACGACTCGTTCTCCGTGGAGCGCTCGATCCTCTCCAACGACGCGCAGGTCCTCTGCATGGGCCAGCGGGTCATCGGGCGGGAGCTGGCCCGCCGACTCGCGTCCGAGTGGCTCGGCTACGCGTTCGACCCGGCGAGCGCCTCGCAGGAGAAGGTAAGCGCCATCACCGAGTTCGAGCAGACGGGGGCGTGCTGATGAGCCTCTTCGACCTGACCGGGCGCACGGCGCTCGTGACCGGCGGCGCGTCGGGCCTCGGCAAGGCGATCGCGCGCACGCTCGCCGGGCAGGGCGCCGCCGTCGTGCTGGCCGATGTCGACGCCGCCCAGCTCGAGGCCGCCGCGGGAGAATTCGCCGCGGACGGCCACGAGGTGCAGACCATCGCCATGGACGTCACGGACCGGGATGCCGTGACGGCGGCCGTCGACACTCTGGCGGAGCGCGTCGGCCGGATCGACATCCTCGTGAACTCCGCGGGCATCGCCCTGCTGGACCCCGTCGAGGAGGTTCCGGACGGGCACTGGGACAAGGTGGTCGGCATCAACCTCACGGGTACGTTCGCCGTCTGCCGGGCGGTTGCCGCGCACATGAAACGGGCCGGGTACGGTCGGATCGTGAACATCGCGTCCCAGGCGGCGCACGTCGCGCTCGAGCACCACGCCGCGTACGCCGCGTCCAAGTCGGGCCTGTTCGGCCTGACGCGCTCGCTCGCCGGCGAGCTGGGCCCGCATGGGGTCACGGCGAATACGCTCTCGCCGACCGTGGTGCTGACGGATCTGGGCCGCAAGGCGTGGTCCGGGCCCCGCGGCGACGCCCACAAGGCCCAGATCCCCACCCGCCGGTTCGCCGAGCCGCAGGAGATCGCGGCGGCCGCGCTCTACCTGGCCTCGGCGGAGGCGGCCATGGTCAACGGAACGGATCTGCGCATCGACGGCGGCTTCACGATCACCTGACCCGCCGTCGCGGCCGGAAGGTTCAGGCGGTGCCGCCGGGTGCCTCGCCGCCGCTCTGTTCGCGGCCGTCGTGGATCTCGCCGCGCCATCCGCCTTCGGCGCCGTCTTTCTCGACGAGCTTCTTGAAGCGGCGCAGGTCCCGTTTCACCTGCGCATCGTCCAGGCCGAGCTTGTCGCCGAGCCGCTCCAGGAAGGTCTCGTCGTCCCAGGTGATCTCGACGTCGATCAGCGTCCCCGGCCGGCCCCGGGGTGCGACGTCGCCCCGGGCGCCCAGGTCCGGGTCCCAGCCGCGGGCCACGCCGCCGACCTCGATGCCGGCATTCATGGGGCCGCCGCCGGCGACGCTCGGCCGGTCGCTGCGCGACTCGGGGTCCACGACCTCGATGGACTGGAAGGTCACCCGGCCGTTGTGCCCCTTGCCGTCGATGCTCTCCCACGCGATGACCTCGTCCGGCACCTGTTCGGTGATGCGGGTGTCGAATTCGCGTTCGACGCCGGCGACGGAGACGGCCCAGCGGCTCGTGACGTCGTCGACCTGCGTCACGCTCTCGACGGCGTGCATGAAGCGGGGGAACGACTCGAACTGGGTCCACTCGTCGTAGGCCGTCTCAACGGGAACGTTGACTTCGATGCGTTCGGAAACCGTTGCCATGATGCTCTCCTTCGGGTCTGGGATCGAGCTCCAGTTTTGGTTCTCCTCGTCCGGCCCCGACGGCGGGGTCCCTCCAGCGGGACCGGTATGTTCAGGTTAGGGCGGGGGCCGTGAACTTTGAACCCCGCCCCGCTTGGAATCCCCTGAGAGTCAGTCGACGGCGGCCGTCGCCGGAGCCTCCTCGGCCGGCAGGGTGTTCTTGCGGCGCATGATCCGGGCGGCGGTGAGGATCGCGATGCCGGCGACGGTCATCACGATCGCCACGGGCCAGGCCATACCGGCCATGATCAGTGCCGGGAGCAGGGCGACGAAGGCGATGTCGCCGAACCCGATCGGAATATAGGCGAGGCCGTAGTAGTCGAGGGTCTTCGAGCGCATCCCGGGGTCCACGATGCGCAGCAGGGCGATGCCCATGGCTACCGTGCCGGTGCCCCAGCCCCAGGTGAAGATGGACTGCTCGACCTGGTGGTCGACGAAGAGCCGCTTCGCGACGAAGAAGTAGAACGCGATCATCGCGACGACGCCGAAGACCATGAGCAGTGCCAGCGGTCCGGCGTAGGCCACCACGATCGCCGGGTCGATCGACGCGATGCCGAACGCGACGAGAAGGTCGGTCGACGAGCTCGAGGTGCGCTCGAACAGGCGGGTGTCGAAGTGGCGCATGGCGCCGGACTTGGTCATGACGCCGAAGACCAGGTAGCCCACCAGGAAGGCGACGGAGAACGTCGGGATGTTCAGGCCGTCGACCATGGACCCGGCCCAGTCGGAGATCATGTAGGAGATCCCGGCGATGGCGAAGAGGACGCCCGCGTGGTAGATGAGGGGGTCGATCGACATCGACGAGACGGGGCTCGCCGCGATGGGCTCGCGCTTGTCGGGCTCCACCATGCCGGTGCGCAGGCTGCGCGGCAGGTCCTTGAAGTGCGTCAGGTAGACCGTGTTCCCGCGCATCGACTCGAGCTTGATGAGGATGATGCCGCCGACCACGGACACGATGATGCCCACCGTCGCCGCCGTCATGCCCAGGCTCGCCGCCTCGGGCCACTGGTCGCCGAAGCTCTCGGCGACGGCCGCGGCCGTGCCGTGCCCGCCCATGAACCCGGTGGCGATCATCAGGCCGAATCCGTCGGGCACCGCGGTGAAGAAGACGCCGACCACGCCGAGCGCGAAGAGCAGGCCCACGCCCCACTGCAGGATCACGGCCGACTGGGACACGGCCCACATGGTCCCGACGGACTTCATCACGCCCTTCAGCGACGCGACCTTGGAGGTGAAGGGCAGTGCCGCGAAGACTACGGCGATCAGCACGCCCGCGTAGCTGGAGATCTCCGAGGAGAAGGGGATGACGCCCAGCATCTTCGGGCCGAGCGCCAGCCCCAGCACGCCGGCGATCAAGCTGGACGGCAGGAAGATGCTCTGGATGAACGGTACTTTGGCGCGCAGGAACGCGCCCGCGAGCAGCAGCACGCAGATCCAGCCAAGATCGGTAAACAAGGACCACGCGGTCATGCACACCTCGATTCAGACACAAAGAAAAGCCGCGGGCATTCCCCACGGCAGCAGTTCATGCTAGTGCAGGCATGCGTCTACGGATGAATCGCACCTCACAACGCCCGGATCCCGCGGCCCCGGAACCCGCGCTCCGGATCTATGCTGTTGCCATGACCGGCACCGGAGCCCCGCACCGCGACGATCGTGGACGATCCAAACGCGAGGAACTCGCAGACCAGGCCGAGCAGCTGGCGGGCGCCGTCCGCGACTCCAAGCCGGTGGACGCCGCACGTGCCGCCGCCCACGACGGCCGGTTCGCCGCCGTCGCCCGGTCCGGCTACGCCACCAGCGGGGCGTTGCACGCCATCCTCGGGTGGCTGACCGCGGTCGTGGCGCTCGGCGGCAGCGCCAGTGCCGACCACAGCGGCGCGCTGCAGGCGGTCGCGTCCCAGCCGTTCGGCACCGTGCCGCTGGTGCTCGCCGGCGCGGCGTGCGCCCTGCTGGGCCTGTGGCAGTTGGGGCGGACGCTGTTCGGCCGCAGCAGGGTGCTGGCCCGGCTCAAGTTCGCCAGTACGACGGCGGCGTACCTCACCATCGCGGTGACGATCCTGCGCTACGCCTTCGGCGAGCGCAGCAGCTCGTCCCAGAGCACGCAGAGCATCTCCGCCGAACTCATGAAGAACCCGGCCGGTTCGGTCCTGCTCGTCGCCACCGGCCTGGTGATCCTCGGCGTCGCCGGCTACCACGTCTACAAGGGCGTCTCCCGCCGGTTCCTGAAGGACCTGCACCCGCTTCCCAGCGGGTCCGTCCGCGTCGTCGTGACCGTTCTGGGAGTAGCCGGCTACGCCGCCAAGGGGCTGGTCCTCGCCTCGTCGGCCTGCTGTTCGTGGTCGCGACCGTCCAGAATGATCCGAACGATTCCAGCGGACTCGACGGTGCGCTCCAGGCCGTGCGGGACCAGCCGTTCGGGCCGGGGTGGCTGCTCGGACTCGCGTTGGGACTCATGCTCTACGGCGCGTACCAGGCGGCCCGGGCCCGCTTCGACACGATGGTCTGACTCCGGGCGCCCGGAGCGGGCAACCCTCCCGCGGGTTCTGCGCGGGGCCGTCGCGGGAGGTGAGGCGCAGAGCACCCGACCAGCGCGTGTTCAGCCCGGTGGCCTACAATCGGGTGCCCAGACGTAGCCCGTCCCGACACCGGGCACACGTCCTCCCCCGTACGTTTCGAGAAAGCACCGCATGCGCATCCGCCACCCCGCTGCCGCCACCTGGGCCGACCAGCTGGACTTCCGCGAATCCGCGGGGTGGAAGCTCCTCTCCGCCGCGCCCTGGGTCGCCGCCTTCCTGCGCGCCGAGTTCACCTCCGCGACCCCGCGCGTGAGGCTGGAGGCGTTCCACGCGAGCCTCGACACCTTCCTCAAGCAGCTGCGCGCCGACTCCCCCGAGGTCCCACTCAACGAATCCTGGCAGGCCGGGCAGTACGCCGACTCGTGGGTCAAGGCCGGATTCCTCGCCCGCCCGCTGATCGACGGCCGGTTCGTGTACGAGCCGACCGCCCACACCGCCCGCGTGCTGCGCTTCCTCGACTCGGTGGCCGGGTCCGGCACCAACCTGAACTCCTCCCGCCTGTCCACCCTGCTCTCCAGCCTCGAGTCCCTCGCCCACGAGACCGACCCCGACCCCGAGGCCCGCATCCGACAGCTCGAGGCCGAGATCGCCGAGCGCCGGGCGAAGCTCGACGCCCTGCGCGGCGGGGAGGAGCCCGCGATGCTCTCCGACGACGGCGCCATCGCCGCCGCCCGCAGCATCCTCGACCTCGCCGCGAACCTGCCCGCCGACTTCAAGCGGATGCGCGACGGCGTGCACGCCATGCTCCACCGGATCCGCCAGGAGATCATGGAGTCCTCCGTCTCCAAGGGCGTCGCGGTCGGCCAGGTGCTCGAGGGCGACCGCCAGCTGCGCTCCACCCCGGAGGGCGAGACGTTCCGCGGCTTCACCGACTTCCTCAACGACCCCGCCCAGCAGGCCCGCTTCCGCGAGGCCGTCGGCGAGATCCTCGAGCGCGGGTTCGTGGACGACCTGACGCCCAGCGAGCGCCACACGATCGCCAACCTGCTGCGCGAGCTGCGCCGCCAGGCCACCGAGGTCCACGCGACCTACGGCAAGCTCTCCGAGTCCCTCCACGCGTACGTGCAGTCGGACGAGCTGCGCGAATCCGAGCAGCTCCGCCGCGCCATCCGCGCCGCCGAGCTCGCGGTCGCCAAGTCGCCCGCGCTCCGCCAGCGCACCCCCGTGGCGCCGGTCCGCCTGTTCGAGCCGCGCTTCGCGACCCTGGCCGGCCTCGGCATCTTCGACCCCGCCGAGCACGTCGCCCCGCCGAAGCTCGCCGATCCGCCCGCCCTCTCCGCGGCCGACATCCACCGCACCCCCATCACCCCGGGCGCGGACCCGCAGGTGCTGCGCGCCGCCGTCGTGCGGGCCCTGCGGGAGCGGACGACGACGGCGCCCGGCGCGTCCGTCACGCTCGGCGACGTCTTCGAGACGCTCGAGCCCGGGCACCGGCACCTGAACTCGGTGCGGTACCTGGTCGAGCTGGCGCACACGAGCGGCGCCGCTGCCCTGGACCCCGCCGACTTCCAGACGGTCGCCATCCGGCAGGTCGACGGCTCCGAGCGCGTCGCCTACCTGCCGCGCGTGACCTACGCACCCGAACTCGCGGCCGAGCACCGCACCATCGAGACGACTACCGAGGAGAGAGCATGAGCGAGCCCACCGCGGCCGAGGCCCTGTTCGAGGGCGACACCGGGCGGTTCGAGCTGGCCCTGCGGCAGGCGATCGTGCGCCTGCTGCGCGGCCCCTACGTCGACGGGACCACGGACGCGCGCCTGTGGCAGCGGATCGTGGACCGGCGGGCGGAGATCTCCGCGTTCGTCTCCGAGCTGTTCCTGCGCCTGGAGATCGACGCCGACCGCAAGATCGCGCTGCTGGCGCCCGTGGAGATGGACGCCGTGCACACCAGCCCGATCGCCCCGCGCCGCGCCCTCAAGCGGGAGGAGACCCTGCTGGCCCTGCGGCTGCGGCTGATGCTGGACCGCCACGCGGGCACCGGCACGGACCCGGTGATCACGCGGGCGGGCGCCCGGGACATCCTGGAGGAGCACCGGCTGCCGGGCACCGTGGACGACAAACGGCTCGAGGAACTCACCGACTCCTCGCTCGCCCGGCTGCTGGCGCTCAAGCTCGTGCTGCCGACGGAGCTCGAGGACGAGTACCGGGTCTCCGCCGCCCTCGCGATCGCGCTGCCGTTCACGACGGTCGACGAGATCCCCGCCTACATCGCCGCGATCGAGCGGACGGACGGGGACTCGCTGCCGCTCGACGAGGTGTCCCCGGACGAGGCGCCGCCGAACGAGTTTCCGCTCGACGAGGCGCCGAGCGCGGCCTCGGCGATCGAGGACGAGACGCTGGAGACCGCCGTCGAAGAGGAGAACGCGTAGATGGGCATCGAGTACACGCTCCCGATCGGCGAATCGGTCAACCCCGGCCAGCACCGGCTGGCCGAGATCCAGGTCATCAACTGGGGCACGTTCCACGGCCGGCACAGCCTCTACGTGGACCGGAACGGCACCCTGCTCACGGGCCACCCGGGCGTCGGCAAGTCCACGCTCTTCGACGGCATCGGCCACATCTTCCACGCGGTCCCGCGCCTGAACGAGTCCGCCCACGAGGCCTCGACCCGCCGCGACCGCCGCACCACCTACTCGTACATGCGCGGGCGGCAGTTCAAGACGGCCGACGGCGTCGTCGCGCAGCGCCCGGGCTCCACCTGGAGCGCCGTCGCGCTGGTCTACGAGAACGGGCTCGGCTCCCGGACCTGCATCGCCGCGCTCTTCGACGTGCCCTCCGGCGGCCTCGAGGGCCAGGTCGGCAAGCACTACGTGATCGGCGACGCCCCGCTGGACACCGCCGCGCTCGAGGAGCAGCTGGCCCAGCCCGGCTCGCGCCGCTTCTCCGTCTCCACCCTGTTGAAGGCGCTGCCCGGGTCCGAGGTCTACGACACCCACAAGACCTTCGCCGAGCGGTTCCGCCGCCGCCTCGGCATCGACCACGACAAGGCCTTCAGCCTGCTGCGCACCCTGCAGAACGGCAAGGGTCTGGACCGCGGCGTGAACCTCTTCTTCCGCCAGGAGGTCCTCGAGGCCCCGGCCACGCTCGCGGCCGCCGACGGGGCGGTGGAGGACTTCGCCCACCTGCGCGGCATCCACCGCCAGCTCGAGACCGCCCGCGCCCAGCGCGACGCCCTCGAGCTCGTCCCCGAGAGCTACGGCCGCTACCTGGAGCTGCTCACCGAGCGCTCCAGCGCCACCCGGCTGTACGACGTCGTCCTGCCGCAGGTGCGCGCCTCGCGCGCCGCCGAGGTGCAGAGCGCCGAGGTCGCCCGGCTGGGCTCCGACCTCGCCGGGCACCGCGAGCAGATCGCCGCGGCCGCGGAGGCCAAGGCGACGCTCGACACCCGCGTCGCCTCGCTGCAGGAGCAGCACGACGCCCACGGCGGCCAGGCCGTGCGCACCCTCGAACGCGAGCTCGAGACCGCACGCGCCGGCCTCGCCGAACGGGAGAAGACGGCCGGAAAGCTGGCCGCGGAGGCCGGGCGCGCCGGCGTCGAACTCGACTTCACCGCCGACGGGCTGGCCGCGATGCGGGCCGAGGCGGCGAAGACCGCGCAGCGGCTCGAATCGATCGAGCAGGACACCCGCACGCTCGAGTACGAGGCCATGGCCCAGGTCATGACCGCCCGCGAGAAGCTGCGGCAGCTGCGGGCCGACATCGACTCCTACAGGCGGCGCGGCTCCAACATCGACGACCGGTCCGCGACGGCGCGGCGTTCGATCTGCTCGGTCACCGGGCTCGATCCGGAGGCGCTGCCGTTCGGCGGCGAGCTGGTGGATCTGGATCCGGCCGCGGGTGCGTGGCGGCCGGCCGCCGAGAAGGCGCTGCGGCGGCTGGCGACCACGCTGCTGGTGCCCGGCGAGCACCTGGCCGCGGTCACGCGCGCCATCGACTCCGGCGCGGCGGACGGCGTGGGCTCCCGGCTGCGCTGGGTCGACACCTCGCACGCGCCCCGGCGGGCGGCGCCCGGCGCGGACGACCTGGTCACGAAGCT
Organism: Zhihengliuella salsuginis; assembly: GCF_014651715.1. GTDB lineage: Bacteria > Actinomycetota > Actinomycetes > Actinomycetales > Micrococcaceae > Zhihengliuella > Zhihengliuella salsuginis. Next base: position 230,056 of record NZ_BMXK01000001.1, on the reverse strand, counting down.
CGAGTTCAAGGACAACGACGCCGGCGCGTGGCTGAGCGCGAAGGTCGCCGCCGACTACCCGCTGGCGTGCGTCGAATCGGACGCGCAGCTGCACGAGCACGAGCGGGCGATCTCCCTCTCGGGCACCCTGAAGACCGGCCGCGGCACGTTCGAGCGGGACACCCGCTCCATCGCCGCCTCGAACTACCTGCTGGGCTTCACCAACGAGGAGAAGATCGCCGAGCTCGAGGCCGCCGCCGCGGACCTCGAGGCCGAGCGGGACGCCGCCGAGGCCGCCGCGGACGACCGCAGCGCCTCGACCCGGGACCTCGCCGGGCGCATGCGGGCCCTGACCGCGCTCGCGAACGATACCCGCGAGTTCGCGCGGCTCGACACGGAACCGGCCGCCGCGGCCGTGGCCGAACTCGAGGCCCGGCTGGCGGCCGCCGTGAACGACGACGCCTCGCTGGCCGAGGTGCGGTCCGCGCTCGAGGCGGCGCAGGAGGAGCGCGAGGCGACCGTGGGCCGGCTCGCGGTCCTGCGCAGCGAGGCCTCCGCGCTCGAGGCCTCGCTGGCCGCGGCCGAGCGGCGGCTCTCCGCCGCGGTCCCCGTGCCGGCCTCCGGCACCGGCGACGGCCCGGCCGGGGCGGACCCGGAGCGCGCCTCGGAGGCGGAGCGCGCCGAGCTCCTCGCCCGCTTCGGCGACCTGGCCGCCGCGGCGACGGGCGCGGAGGTGGAGGCGTCGTCGTCGTCCGCGGCCCTCGAGCTGCAGGGCGAGGCCGCGCAGGCGAAGCAGGCGATCTTCGCCGCGGAGGCGGACCTGACGGAGACGTTCCGCGAGTTCGCGCGGGCGTTCGGTCCCGGGGCGTCGGCCACCCACGGCACGGGCGTCGACGCGGCGCCGGAGTACGTGCGCCTCTACGAGTCGATCGTGCAGGAGGGGCTGCCCCAGCGCGAGGAGGAGTTCCGCGAGTACTTCTCCAACCGGTCCTACGAGCGGTTCTCCGACCTGCTGCAGCTGCTCGAGGAGGAGCGGCGGGCGATCGGCGAGCGCATCGAGCCGCTGAACCAGATCCTCTCCGACGTGCCCTTCGAGCAGGGACCGGACGGGACCAGTTCGCGGCTGCGGCTCGAGCTGGCGACCGCCGTGCCGGACGAGGCGCGCGCGTTCAAGGCGGAGCTGAAGGAGGCCCTCGGGCACGCCTACGGTGCGGGCGAGGCGACGCTGACGGCGCAGTACCAGCGGCTCGAGAAGCTCGTGGACGCGCTCGACGACCCCGGCCGGGCCGCGTGGCGGGACACCGTGCTGGACGTGCGCCGGCACGTGCTGATCAGCTGCAACGAGCACAAAGGCAACGGCGAGGTCGAGGCCGGGCTGGAGCCGGGCACGCTCTCCGGCGGCGAGGGACAGCGGTTCACCTCCTTCATCATGGGCGCCGCGCTGGCCTACCAGCTGGGGCTGGCGACGCAGGGCTTCACGACCTACGGGACGGTGATGATCGACGAGGCGTTCATCCAGGCGAACGCGGAGTACGCGGGGGCGGGCATCAACGCGCTGCAGGAGTTCGGGTTCCAGCTGCTGCTGGCCGCTCCCGAGGACAAGGTGGACCTGGCCAGGCACCTGGGCTCGATCTCCGACATCGTCAAGCATCCGGGCTCGAACGTCTCCGGGTTCGTGGCGACGGGTCTCTCCCCGGCGGTGGCGACGGACATCGTGCTGCGCTAGCGGCGACGAATCGCACCCCCGTCATGCGTGGTGCCAGACTGGACCCATGAGCGTACTGATCGCCGGATGCGGAGACCTCGGGACAGAGACGGGGCTGCGGTTCGCCCGGGCCGGCCATCGAGTCATCGGTTGGCGCAGGTCGCCGCAAAAACTGCCTCCCCGGATCGAGGGCGTGGAAGCCGACCTGACCGCCGAGCTTCCGGCCATCCCGCGCGACGTAGACACCGTCGTCATCACCGCCTCGGCGTCGTCCCGGGAACGGGAGGCCTACCGGGCCGGGTACGTCGGCGGTGCCGAGAAGATCATCGGGGCCCTCGAGCGTGACGAAGTCGCCCCGCGCCGCGTCCTCTACGTCTCGTCGACGGCGGTCTACGGCGAGGCGAACGGCGGCCTCGTCGACGAGACCACGGATCCGGCACCGCGGACCTGGCGGGGCGAAATCCAGTTGGAGGCGGAGGAACTGCTGGCCAGAGGCTTGGCGGCCACCGGCACCGGTTTCACCGCGCTGCGCCTGGGCGGCATCTACGGTCCCGGGCGCACCATGCTCATCGACCGCGTCGCCTCACGGCGCGCGGTCCTCCCCGACGAGCCCCGGTACACCAACCGGATCCATCGCGACGATGCCGCGCAGGCGATCGTCCACCTCACCACGCGCGTACCGGATCCGGCGCCGCTCTACCTGGGGGTCGACACCGAACCAGCAGAGCTGGGCGACGTGCTTCGATTCCTGGCTCAGGAGCTGGGCGTACCGACTCCGCCCACAGGCGACGTGCCGATGGCCTCGGGCGGCAGCAAGCGCTGTTCGAACGCCGCGCTCCTGGGCACCGGCTTCACGTTCGCGTTCCCGACCTACCGCGAGGGGTACCGCGCCGTGCTCAGCGGAGAAGGCGCCCGTCACCCCTGACCCTCTGCGGGCCCCGCCGCTCAGTGCCCCTGCTCCTTCTGGACCCCGAACTGCCGCCCATCGATCAGGTCGCGCTCGAACCCGCCGCCGCGGCGGACGACGTTCGCGGCGAGCGGGATCTGGTGGGACGCGCTCTCGACGATGTGCATGAGGTAGCCGGCCGTGTTGGGGAACGCCACGACGTCGTCGCGGCGCACGCCGGCGGGGAACCGCAGGCGCCGGCGGAGGATCAGCTCGTCCTCGATGCAGTAGGCGCCGACCAGGTAGGCATCCACCTCCGGCCCGGCCTCCGCACCGGGTGAACGCACCAGGATCGGGTCCATGAGCACGTCCAGCGAGGTCGAGCGCATCTGCGTCCGGTTCATGTGCAGCCCCACCAGCGGGACGCCGTCGGCGCGGTTCTTGCGGAACGCGACGGAGGACAGCGTCAGCCCGCACCCGTCGAGGACCGAACGCCCGGGCTCGCACCGCAGCTGCAGGCCGCGATCGCGCAGCGCCTCCGCGACGCCCGCCCCGCCGATCCGGCCCGCCAGCACGCTCTCCAGCCAGCCGCGGCGCGTGCTCTCCTGCCAGAACGGGTAGACCACACCGGAACCGTCGAGCCCGAGCGGTTCGTCGTTCCAGGTCAGCTGCCCACTCGCCGCTCCCCCGCGCAGGTCGTCGCGGCGGGCGCGCATCGCCGCCCAGAACGCGTCCCATTCCGCCCGGTCGTCCAGGTAGGACATCGGGATGCCGCCGCCGATGTCGACGAACCGCACGTCGTGCCCGGCCTCCCGCAGCCGGTCCACGAACGCCAGCGCCTCGCCCAGCACCGTCACCCGGTCCCCGGCCGCGTAGCCGTGCAGATGGAAGTGCACACCGCTCACGCGCACCCGGCCGCCGGCGGCTCCGAGGGCCTCGAGCCACTCGTCGCCCGGAAGGCCGAAGCGCGTGGGCCGGATCCCCGGCGCCTGTGCGGCCAGGCGCAGCGCCACGTCGGCCGGCTCCCCTCCGGTCTCGGCGAGCAGGTCGTCGAGCTCGTCGAGGTTGTCGAGACTGACGACGACGCCGGCGTCCAGCGCGCGCCGCAGCGTCGCCGGCGGCTTCACGGCCGAGGTCAGGATGATCTTCGCGGGGTCGACGCCGCGCTCGAGCACCTGGGCGAGCTCGTCGTCGCTCGCCACATCGATCCCGGCCCCGGCGTCGCGGGCCGCGTCGACGACCGCGATCGCCTTGTTGGCCTTGCGCGCCACGTACACCTCGAAGTCGACGCCGTGCGCCGCGGCGGCCGCTCGCAGTTCGCCGATGTTGCGCACCAGGGGCGCCGTGTCGATGACGTTGACCGGCGAGCCGTGCTCGGCCAGGAGCCGTCGGCAGGTTCCGTCGTCCGCGAGGAGCTCCTCCATCCAGGGTTCCAGCCGCGCGGTCAGCGGCTGGGGGCCGCGGCAGAGCGACCGGTCCGGCGGCGCGGGAGCTGTCGCCGTCGGGGCCTCCGGTGTCGTCGGCGTCGGGGTCGTGTTCATGCGCTGGCGTGTTCCTTCCGGGGTCCGTGGTCTTCCTGCCGGCGAGCGAGGCGGTCGACGACGGCGGCCGCCCACCGCCGGCCGTCGTCGTGCAGTGTGCGGTCGAGCGTATCGTGGCCGAGCACCGGGTCCTCGGTGGGGCGGCCGAGGGCTGAGAGCCACCCGGTCCGGTGCCCCGCGGGGCCCACGCAGGCGGCGTCGGCGTCGGTCAGGATGCCGCGCTCGCCCGGCCGGACCGTGGTCAGGGCCCTGCGGTCCAGGTCGGCGTAGAGCGGGTCGTGGAACTCGGCGGCGGAGGCAGGTGCCGCCGGCGCCGCCAGGATTCCCGGCCCCGTCGTGACCGCGTCGACGATCGCCCCGCCGGCCGGAACGCCGACGCTGATCTCCACGAGCCCCGCGTCGAGCAGGGCCAGGAGCTTGCGGACGGTCTCGGCCGGCGGGCCGAAGGCCGAACGTTCCTGCTGGGCGGCGATGGCCCGGAATCGCCTCTGGTCCCGCGCGGAGCGGGGCAGCCGGTCGAGCGCTCCCACCATGTCCCGGTAGACCCCCTGCCACAGCCGGCCGAGGATCCAGGGCTCGTCGGGGCGGGCCAGGCCGGCATCGATCGCGAGCCGGGAGCGCAGGAACTCCGCCGGCCGCCGGCCGGCGCGCTCCTCGGGTTCGGCGCCGGCACAGCCCGTCAGGAGTGCCCGCCACAGGCGCAGCCCGCTCGTCTGCACGCCGTAGGCGTCGGCGGCCTCGCGGCCGGCGCTGATCAGCACGCGCCACAGCGGATCCAGCGGCACGGCCTCGGCCGCTGCCAAGGTGTGCGGGAACGCCGGGTCGGGTGCAGCCGCCGTCGTACGAACGCGCCTTCCCCAGTCCCGGACGCTCGCGGCCGCCGCCTCGACGATCGGCCGCAGGCCCGGGTGCGGGTGCTCCGGCTTGGGCGCCATGAGGACCCCGGTGCGCGAGGCCAGGCGGATGAGGGACGGCTCGGCGCCGGAAGGCTCGTAGGCGAGCAACCCGAGCGGATCCGCCGGGAGGGCGCGCCAGCGCCCGCCGCGCGCCTCGGTCAGCAGCAGCACCGCGTCGAGGCCGGTCAGCGCCGCCCCGCGGACGGTCGCCTCCGCGCCCGCCGGAATGCCCGCGGCGGCCTCCGCGGGGCGCGGCGGGGCCCCGGCGTGCCCGGTGGCCAGAAGCACCTCGTCGTAGGCGGACGGATCGATCAGGCCCGACCCGTCGCCGAGGCCGCCGATGCGGACCCGGTGGTGGCGCAGCTCGAGGCGGCCACCGGCCGCCAGCGCTTCGAACGCCAGGCGCAGGTACTCGCCCACGAGCCGGCGCGGCGGGTACGGCTCCCCGGCGTGCCCGGGATGGACCCGCTCGATCCAGTCGGCGAGCGTCTCGGTCCAGCCGGCACCGCGGGCGTCGACCATCGCCGCGGGGGCGTTCAGGCGCAGGGCGGCCGGCAGCTCCGGGTCCCAGACCGCGCCGCCTCCCGGCGCGGCCGGGTCGAAGACGTCGACGGCGACGCGCGCGCCGTCGGGGAGCCGCGCGTGCAGCTCCTGCAGGGCGAAGAGTGCCTTCGGGCCGGCGCCGACGACGCCGATGCGGGCCCGCCGTCCGTTCACGGCGCCGTGCGCGCGGCGGACGACGGCGGCAGTGCGGACTCGAGTGCCGCGGTGCCGAGCACCCCGGCGGCGGCGTCCGGGTAGGCCTCGGCGACCCAGCCGTCGTCGTACACGGTGTCCAGGTAGGGCACTCCCGAGTCGTGGACGAGCAGGCCCACCCGCTCCCCCGGCGCGGCGCCGGGCCCGGCCAGGTGGCGGGCGAGGGCGGCGACGATCGCGCCGGTCGACGCCCCCGCGAGGAGCCCCTCCGTGCGGGCCAGACGGCGGCAGCCCCAGATCATATCGGGTTCGGGGACGCTGGCGGTCTCGTCGGGGCGGGCGTGGTCGTGCAGCGCGGGCAGGATGCCGGCGCCGAGCCCGGGCAGGCGGCGCGGGGCCGGGGCGCCGCCGAAGAGCACGGAGCCCGCGGCGTCGACCGCGACCAGCCGCGTGCCCAGCCCGTGGGCGCGCAGGTAGCGGTGGCAGCCCACGAGCGTCCCGGTGGTGCTGGTGGCGACGAAGAGCGTGTCCAGGGTGCCGGCGGCGGCGAGGAACTCCGGCATGGTCGACGTCTCGTGGGCGCGCGGGTTGTACGGCGACCCGTATTGATCCGTCGTGACCGCGCCGTCGATCTCGGCGAGCAGCTCCTGCACATGGCGACGACGGGCGGCGAGCAGGTTGCCGTCCGCGGGCGCCACGCGCTCGACACCGGCCCCGAACGCCGTCATCATCCGCACGGCGGCGGCGTTCGCGTTCGCGTCGACGACGGCGACGAACCGGTAGCCGCGCAGGGCGCAGTGCCGGGCCAGCGCGATCCCGAGGTTGCCGGAGCTCGACTCGACGACGGTCCCGCCGGGCAGCAGCCGCCCGTCCGCCTCCGCCCCGTCGAGGAGCGAGGCCGCCGTGCGCTCCTTGGTGCTGCCGGCGACCTGCAGCTGGTCCAGCTTGGCGAAGATCCGCGCCCCCGCGTCCGGGAACAGCCGGTCCAGCTCCACGACCGGCGTCTGCAGCCAGTCCCTTCCATCCGGAGTAATCATCGGAACCCCCTCGACTCGTCACGTGCAGTGATCCGCGCGACACGCGCGGTCTCGACACATCATGTCCCACGGTTGCCCGGGAGCACGGCATTCGCCGGATTTCGCGGCGAATTAACGGCTGGCGTTCAGTTTTCCTTTCGTGGAGCCATGCCCGCCAGGTATGGCGTGGTGCCCATCCGGACGGTTCCCTCCCCACGCGCCCGGGCGCGCCGTAGCCTGTCGGGAACAAACGAACGCACCATCCCGATGACGTGAATGGAGAACTCCCATGGGCAACCCCACCGCCTTCCACCGCACCTCCCGAGGCGCAACGCGGGCATCGGTCCGACCGCGCGGCCGCCACGCCCTCTCGCGCCGGTCCGTCCTGGCCGGCGGGTTCGGCCTCGGCGCCGCCGGCGTGCTGGCCGCGTGCGGCGGGCAGACCGCAGCGAGCTCCAGCGGCAACGCATCCAGCGGCGGCGGGCCCGTGCGCTTCGCCTGGTGGGGCAACGACTACCTGAACCGGCAGACCGACGAGGTCATCGCGGCCTACCTCGCGCAGCACCCCGACGCGACGATCGACGGCGAGCCCGGGCAGTGGGGCAGCTACTGGGACCGGCTGGCCACGCAGGCGGCGGCCGGCGACGAGCCCGCCATCATCAACATGGACCAGAAGTACATCTCCGAGTACGGCGGCCGCGGCATCCTCGCCGACCTGCGAGCCGTCGACGGGCTCGATCTGGGGACGGTCTCGGCCGGCGCTCTGGAGGCCGGCACGGTCGGCGGAACCCTCTACGGGATCAGTACCGGCCAGAACAGCTACTGCGTCCTCGCGAACCGGGCCGTCTTCGCGGACGCCGGCGTCGACCTCCCCGACGACACCACCTGGACGTGGGAGGACTACGCGCGGATCGCCCGCGAGATCCAGGCCTCGCGCGCCGACACGGTCGGCACCGTCTACGGGGTCAACGAGGCCTACCTCGTCACGTGGCTGCGCCAGCACGGCGAGGACCTCTACTCCGCGGACGGCGGCCTGGGCTACCGGACGCGGACGCTGACGGAGATGTTCGCCTACCTGCTCGACCTGATGGACACGGAGGCCGGTCTCGGCGCGGCCGGCGCAGCCGAGGAGCAGGGCGTCCCGCTGGAGCAGTCCGCCTTCGGCACCAACAAGGCCGGGATGACGTGGTCGTGGGCCAACCAGTTCAGCTCGTTCGCCGCCACCACCGGCAGCGACCTGGTGATGCTCCGCCCGCCGAGCGCCGCCGGGGCCGCGGCGGAGAACGGCGCCTACTTCAAGCCCACCATGTTCTGGTCGCTGGGCGCCGGGGCCGCCTCCAACCCGACGGCCGTCTCCTTCCTGGACTTCCTCGTCAACGACCCCGAGGCCGCCGCCATCCTGCGCGTCGACCGGGGCGCACCCGCCAACAGCGCCACCGAGGACGCCGTCATGGACGTCCTCGAGGCACCGGACCGGGCGTTCCTCGACTTCATGTCCGAGATCGAACCCGAGATCGCGGGCACCCCGGTGGTCCCGCCGCAGGGCAGCAGCGACGCCCAGAACGTCCTGTCCCGCCACCTCGAGCAGGTGCTCTTCAAGCAGGCGTCCCCCGCGCAGGCGGCCGAGGCGTTCACCGCCGAGGTCGCGGGCATGATCGAGAGTGCCTGACGCCCCGTCCCCGCCGGACGCCACGGGCGACCCGTCCCGCGGTGTCGGCGCCGAGCCCCTGCTGGAGCGCGTCCGCCGCCGCCCGCCGTCGCCGCCTGCGTCCGGTACGACGGCGGCGGCGCACCTCGCGTCCCTGGCCGTTCCGTTCCGCTCCCTCATCGACGCGTCGGGGCCCGTGACGCCGCGCCTGCTCGACGAGGCGGCCGGGCCCGGGTACACCCGGCAGCGCTGGGAGCTGGGGGCGTACCCGGGCATGCCGTTCGCGGCCTACGTGCTGCGCCCGCACCGGGCGGCGCCGGGTGCGCCGACCGTCCTCGCGCTGCACGGGCACGGGTACGGCAGCCGCCAGCTGGTGGGCCTCACGGAGGACGGCGGCACCGACCCTGACCGCAGCGACGGCCACGGCCACTTCGCCGAGTCGCTGGCCGCGCTGGGGGCGAACGTCGTCGTGCCGGATGTCGTGGGGTTCGGGCAGCGGCGCTCGGCGGCCGACACGGCCCCGGACGAACCGTCGGCGTGCGCGCGGCTGACCCGGCACCTGGCGTTCGCGGGGCTCTCGCTGGCCGGCGCGCGTCTCGCGGAGCTGACCGCCGTGCTCGATTCGCTGGCGGGCCTGGGCCTCGATCCCGGCGCTCCGCTGGGCGCGGCCGGGCACTCGGGCGGCTCGCTGCTCGCCTCGTGTCTGGGGCTCGTCGACCACCGGGTGCGGGCCGTCGCCCTGTCCGCGTACGCGAACACGTACGCGCAGAGCATCCTGGCGATGCGCCACTGCCCGTGCAACTACGTGCCCGGGCTCGCGCGGACCGGCGAGATGCCCGACGTACTGGCGGGGCTCGCGCCGCGGCCGCTGCTGATCGAGACCGGGCGCGCGGACCGGATCTTCCCGCTGGCCGGGTTCCGGGCCGCGGCCGCGTCCCTCGAGCGCGCCTACGGGGCCGGCGGCGCGCTGACGGTCGCCGAGCACGACGGCGGCCACCGGGTCGACGGCCGCGTCATCCACCCGCGGCTCGTCGAGCACCTCGCCGGCGCACGGTAGCCCGGTCCCGGGGCGACCGGCCCGGAAGCCGCGACGCTCCGGAGCCGCGGTTCAACGCCGGCCCAGGATGCAGAACTCGTTGCCCTCCGGGTCGGCGAGGCACAGCCAGGGGGCGTCGCCCTGGCCGACGTCGGCGTCGCGCGCGCCGAGGGACCGCAGCCGGTCCGCCTCGGCGGCCTGGTCGCCGCCGGGGTACGGCAGCAGGTCGAGGTGGAGGCGGTGCCGGTCAGCCCGGGGGTCGGGCGTGCGCAGGAACTCGAGGTAGGGCCCGACGCCGCGGGCGGAGCGCAGGCGCGCGTGCTCGTCGTCCGCCTCGTGCACCGTCCAGTCCGTCGCCGCACCCCAGAAGGCGGCCATGGCCCGCGGGTCCGCGCAGTCGACGACGACGGTGGCGACCGGCCCCGTGTCCCGGTACACGTCCCGCGGCTCGAGCACGCAGAACACGTTCCCCTCCGGGTCGGCCATCACGGTCCACGGCACGTCGCCCTGGCCGATGTCCGCCTCCCGCGCGCCGAGCGTCTTCAGCCGCGCGACGAGCTCGGCCTGGTGCTCCGCGGACTCGCTCGCGAGGTCCAGGTGCGCCCGGTAGGCCACCGCCTCCGGGTCCGGGACCGCGACCACGTCCACGCACAGGGCGCTCGGGTCCGGCCAGTCGAATCCGAGCGGCTCGACGTTGCTCACGCCGGGGCCCTCGCTGGAGAGGCCCCAGCCGAGCGCGTCCGCCCAGAACCGGCCGATCCGCTCGTGGTCGCGCGCCTTGAAATTCACCTGAACGAGTTGCATGCCCATGTCGACGGAGCCTACCGGCGCGGGAACGGCGCGTCGATGCCGGCCGGGCGCAGCGGGCGGCCGCCCGGAGAGGGCAGCTACGCCGCCAGGTCCCGGCGGCGGAATGCGATCATCGCGGCCGCCGAGAGCACGGCGGCGACGATCCCCGCGACCCAGAGCGGCGTCCAGTCCCCGTCGCCGCCGACGAGCGCCATGGCGTCGACCATGCTGAACGGCTCGGCGTCCTGCACGGCCTGCGGCACGTCGAGCAGCCGGCCGTACATGCCGATCACGAACGCCGCGATCAGCGCCACCCACAGCACCGCCGAACCCCGGCCCGCGCCGTAGAGGAGCATCGCCGCCGCCGCCCAGCACGCCAGCAGCGGGGCGTACGCGAGAGCGGCGAGCGCGAAGTCCCCGACGGCGGCGGGACCGATCGCGGCGGAGGCCCCCGCGCCGAGCCCGACGCCGGAGACCACCAGCAGCGCTGTGCTGCCGAGCAGGGAGACCAGCAGCGGCGCCCCGAGCCACCAGGCACGCGGCATCACGGCCGAGAGCGCGAGCTCGCTGCGGCAGGCGGTCTCGTCGCCGAGCAGCCCGCGGGCGGCGGCCGCGGCGTAGACCGCGACGGCCATGGCGAAGAACATGAGGAACATGCCCATCGCCTCGGAGACCAGGTTGGCCATGGCGTCGTCGTCGCCCGGGTCCACGCCGAGGACGGCGAGCAGTTGCGGCTGCTCGCGCATCACCTCGGACATCGGACCGGCGAGCGAGCCGGTCAGGGCGCCGAACACGAACAGGCCGACCGCCCACCAGACCAGGCGCGGCCGCTCGAGCCGGGCCGTCAGCCCCAGCAGCGTGCGGCCGGCCGGCGTCGCGTTCGCGCGCCCGCGGCGCTCCGGCAGCAGTCCGGCGCCGACGTCGCGACGCGCGGCGAGTGCGTACGCCGCCGACACCAGCACGACGACGGCGCCCGCCGCGAGCCAGGCCGGCTCCAGGCGCAGGCCGGCGAAGATGCGCATCTGCTGAACCCACCCGATCGGCGACAGCCAGGAGAGCACGCTGCCGCCCGGCGCCTGCGCGTCGCCGACGGCCCGCAGGACGTACGCGGCGCCGACCAGGGCGCCGGCCATGCCGGAGGCGGCGCGGGCGTTGGAGCTCAGCTGGACGGTCAGGGCCGCGGCCGCGCCGAACACCAGGCCGACCGCGCCGAGCCCGGCGCCGAAGACCCAGGCGTCCAGCACGGGCTCCATGCCGGTGCCGACCAGGGCGGCGCCCATCCCGAGAGCGACGGCGGCGTTGGCCGCGACGAGCACGATCAGCGCCGCCGTCAGCTGCGCGTACCGGCCGACGGGGGCCGCGCGTACCAGCTCGGTGCGGCCGGCCTCCTCCTCGGCGCGGGTGTGCCGCACCACCAGCAGGAGCGACATGATGGCCACCATGACGGCGAACATGCCGAGCATCTCGTTGGCCATGAGGATCTCGATCGAGTAGTCCTCGATCCCGTAGCCCGGCCCGGCCATCATCGCCCCGGCCGGCTCCTTCATGACCTCGGCGCGCGCCTGCAGGCCCTCCTCGCCCATGACGGCGGGGATGCCGCCCGCCGCGTACGCGACGAAGGCCACCATGACCAGGACCCAGACGGGGACGCGGACGCGGTCCGCGCGCAGCATGGAGACGGCGAGCCGTCCCGTTCCGGCGAAGGCGGTGCTCATGCCCGATGCGCCGCCTTCCGCGTCGTCTCGGCGCCGGCGCCGCGGCCGGCCCCGTCGCTGCCGCTGCGGTCCGCGGCGGCGCCGTAGTGGTGGACGAACAGCTCCTCGAGGCTCGGCGGCGTCGCCGTCAGGGACCGCACCGTCCGCCCGGCGAGGACTGAGAGCACGGCGCCCATGCCGCCGTCGTCGACGCTGAAGCGCAGCCGGGAGTCGTCGGCGGTGAGCGAGTGGACGGCGTCCAGAACGCTCAGCTCGTCCGGGGCGACGTCGGCGTCGAGGACCACGCTGCTGCGGGTGAGCCGGCGCAGCTCGGAGAGCGTGCCGGTCTGCACGTCGGCCCCGTCGCGGATGATCGTGACGCGCGAGCAGAGCGCCTCGACCTCGGCGAGGATGTGGCTGGAGAGCAGGATCGTGGCCCCGCGGGCGACCGCCTCGCGCACCGTTTCTTGGAACACGAGTTCCATGAGCGGGTCCAGCCCGGAGGTCGGCTCGTCGAGGATGAGCAGGTCGACGTCGGAGGCCAGGGCCGCGACGAGGGCCACCTTCTGGCGGTTGCCCTTGGAGTAGGTCCGGCCCTTGCGGGTGGGGTCGAGGTCGAAGCGCTCGAGCAGTTCTCCGCGGCGGGTGGCGTTGAGGCCGCCGCGGAGGCCTCCGAGCAGGTCGATGGCCTCGCCGCCGGTGAGCTTGGGCCAGAGGGTCACGTCGCCCGGGACGTACGCGAGGCGGCGGTGCAGGTCGACGGCGTCCTTCCACGGGTCGCCGCCGAAGAGCCGGGTGGTGCCGGCGTCGGCGCGCAGCAGGCCGAGCAGGACGCGGATCGTCGTGGACTTGCCGGCGCCGTTGGGCCCCAGGAAGCCGTGGACCTCGCCCGGCGCGACGGTCAGGTTCAGCCCGTCGAGCGCCCGGACCCTGCCGAAGTTCTTGACGAGCTTCTCGATCTCGATGACGGGTTCCATCAGTGCTCCTCGGTCGTGGTGGCGCGGGGGTTCGGCCCCGCGGCCCGGAAGGCGTCGAACATGTCGGACGAGGCGAAGAGCCCGAAGGTGTACATCTCCAGCATGACCAGTCCGTATTCGTTCAGGTAGTCGTCCAGCAGGGCGTTGAGACCGGCGGGACCGAGCTCGGCGTCGGCGGAGCCGACGCGCTGGGAGAGGAAAAGCTGCATCGCCCCGAACCCCTGGAGGGTCATCAAGCGGATGCGCGCCTCCTCGTCGACCGACGGCCGGAGGGTCCCGTCCGCGACGGCCTCCCCCACCCAGGCCTTCGCGTCCGCGACGAAGTGGTCGACGATCCGCTGGGCGACGTCGCCGCCGGCGGCGATGGCCCGCAGGCAGTAGGCGGTCGGGTTCACGTACTCCTCCATCTTGCCGAGTGCCGCCATGGCCGCGACCGCCCCGCCCCGCATGGTCTCGCTCTTGACGTTCATGATGGTCTCGAGCACGTGGTCGTCGCAGGCGGCGCGGAGGCCGTCCTTGGAGCCGAAGTGGTGGTTGATGAGCCCCAGGCTGACCCCGGCGGCGTCGGCGATGACGCGCATGCTCACGCCGTAGCCCTTGCGCGCGATCTGCTCGATCGCCGCGTCGCGGATCCGGGCCCGCGTGGTGATGTCCGACGGCGCCATGCCGGCCTCCAGTCCGTGATTGAACGCTTGTTCAGTTCACTATACGCGCGTTCAATCCGGCGTCAACAGGCGGGGCGGGGACTTCGTGTCACAGTTTGCTCACCTTTGCCGTTCAGCCATGTCAGCACCGGCCGGCATGGCTAGGGTGGTGGCATGAGCGCACGGCGGACACGACAGCGACTGGCACTGGCCGGTGTCGCCCTGGTGGCGACCACGGCCCTCACCGGATGCGAGGCGCTCGCGGACGTCTTCCCCAAGGCCTTCGAGCAGGCGGAGCCGACCGAGGCGCAGCCGACCGCGAAGGCGGAGCCCTCCCCGGAGGAGGCCTGGCGGAGGGTCCCGACCGAGACCGGGGACATGTCCTTCCTCGCCCACGAGGACTGGAGGGTCACGACCCTCGAGGCGACGGGGAACTCCTCGAGCACCGGCATCGCCGGCTACGAGGTGAGCCACCTGGACGGCCGGGTGCTGGCGACGCTGCAGCAGAACCCGGGACGCAGCACGCTCGCGTCGATCCCGGGATCCTCCTTCACGCCGATCGACAGCGTCGCGGCACCCGACGCCGACGTGCTCGGCGGCGGGACGACCGCCGTCGTCCTCGATCTCGTGACGCACCCGAACGCGGACAGCATCGCCAGCTACGGACTGGTCTCCGACAAGAAGGTCTCGAAGGAGCACGCCCCCGGCTACCAGCTGCCGCTCGGCGGCGGCACCCAGGGGTACCCGAAGCTCGCCGGACCGCTGCGCTTCGAGGGGCGCGCCGACCTGGGCATCGCCGAGATGCCGGACCGCGTCGACGACGCCGAGCAGGCGGCGGAGGACTACGCGCTCACGCAGGAGTACGCCGACATCGTGCACATGCTCGGCTCGCTCCAGTACCACCCGGAGAAGGCGGAGAAGCAGGAGTGCGACGGGACGACGTTCGTGTACGAGTCGGTCAACGTCGACTGCGAGACCGTGCGCAGCCTCTACCACACGACCCGGATCGCTGAGGACTGGGACTCGAAGAACGGGTCGACCGTGAAGGTGGCGGGCAAGTGGGCCTGCACGCTCAAAGAGCTGGGCGCGGAACTCGACGGGAAGTACCCGGGCTACGGGATCGACGGCGAATGCGAACTCGACGGCGGCTACGGATCGTTCACCGCGATCTGGAAGGCGCGCCCCTAGGGCTTCGACGGCCGAACCGGCGTGGCGGTGCGCATCACCCGCTGACTGCGGACCGCCACGGCCGGGAACGGACCCGGTGCTCTCCCCCAAGATTCCAGGTCGTCCTCTCGGTCGGCCTCGGCGGAACTCCGCCCGGTCCCCCCAACAGACCAGGCAGGCGGTCGCGCCTCTGCCAGGGCCCCGCAGGACCCACGTCCATTCTGACGCTTCGACGCGGTTGCTGCGAACGATTGGACGAATCAGCGCAGCAATTGGTCCACCTTTGGTCCCCGTCTGTCACGGTCGCGTCACAAACGGCGCAGAACGGGAAATATTGCGTCCCACCTGACCGGCAGCCTCCCGGGCCGACCGCCGGCTCAGTCGAGCGGGGGCAGCAGGCCGAGCGCCCTGGCCCTCTCGAGCGCGGCCTCGCGGTCGTGGACGCCGAGCTTGGAGTAGACCGAGATGGCCTGTTTCTTAACCGTGTTTGCTGAAACGGTCAACTTCTTGGCGATCTCCTGCAGGGTCGTCGAGCGCGCCATCTCCTTCAGGACCACCCGTTCCCGCGGCGTCAGGCGCACCGGCTCGACGCTCGTCTCGAAGACCTCGCGGAACTCGAACAGGCGCTCGAGCGAGTCCTCGCTCAGCGCGCGGCGGTGCCGCTCGAGCAGGGTCCGCCGCACCGAGCGGGGGAGCTTGACCACGGTGGCCATCAGGCCCGTGGTCCCGGACAGCGCGACCGCCGCCGAGAACGCCGCGTCGGCCCCGCGGTGGTCCCCCAGCTGCTCGGCGGCCGCCGCCGTCACCAGGAGGCGGCCGAGCCGGGTCCGCGGGGTCACGTCGGCGTCCCAACGGGGCTGCCGGGCCAGCTCGTAGGCCCGTGCCGCGTCGCCGGCGACCAGGTGGGCGCGGGCGACGAGCGGGACGATCGCCGTCGACTCGCCGGCGACACTCTCCGCCACCTCGAGGGCCTGCCCCACCTCGCCGAGCGCCGTCAGCAGCTCCACGCGCAGGCAGGCGACGACGCGCGTCCCCCACCCGCCGGCGTCGTACTGCCCCTGATGGGTGGCGACGACGTGGCCGATCTCGTCGAGCATGTCGGCCGGCTCCCCGCGCAGCAGGGCCAGCTGGGTGCGGGGCACGAGCGCGAACGGCCAGAACTCGAAGTCGCACCGCGGGTCCCCGGCCTCTGCCAGGGCCGCCTCGGCGGCCGCGAGGTCCAGCCGGTCGACGGCCCGCATCGCGCGCACCAGCGCGAACAGGCTGGTCGCGTACCCGTATCCCCACGCGTCCTCGCGCGTCACGGCGGCATACTGCTCGCCCCAGTAGGCAGCGTCGCTGGCCGCTCCCTCGAGCGTGGCGAGCGCGCACATCGCGGCCGCGGCGGCCGCCGTCGAGAACCGCGATTCCGGGGCATCGTGCGATACCAGGTGCACTTTGCGCCCGGCCGTCTTCGCGCGCGTCGACTCGCCGGCCGTCACCTCGCCGAAGAACACCTGCAGCAGGAACCACGCATAGCGCTGGCTGTCGGGAACGGAGCCGCGCTCGGCGCGGTACCGCTCCTCGGCCGCCTCGCCGATCCGCCGCTGTTCCTCCCAGCGGCCGTCCATCCTGGCGTCCACGAGGGCCGTCGCCGCGAAGAAGATGTACTTCTCGAGGTCGCCGCCGTGGTCCATGCCGGGCCCCTCGAACTGCTGCGCCGTCCTCCTCGCCGCCTCCCACATCACGGGCTGCACGTCGTGGAACGGGCGCTTCTCGCGCATGGCCCGCGCGGTCGCGACGGGCAGCGTCAGCGCGGGCCACGCGGCGATGGCGGCGGCCGGCACGTCGCCGTACACGCGCTCGACGGCGGACTCGTCGACTTCCAGCAGCCGCAGCCCGTGCCGCGTCCACAGCTGGGCGAGCACCGCCCAGTCCCGGCTCGCCCGCGCGTGCTCCATCTGGGGCGCGAGGGAGGCGGCGTCGCCGTCGTGCCCCAGCTCCTCCACGAGCGCGCGGTGCCACGGGAGCGCCTCCTCCGCGGGCACGAGCCGCCGCAGGGCGGCCGCCATGACGGGCGCGACCTGGTCGCTGCCGTCGGGACGGCGCTGGACGACGCCGGCGTCCAGGAGCCGCTCGAACGCGTCCGAGGCCGGCGCACCGGTGCCCGGCGAGACGCGGCGGTGGGCCGGGGCGAGGCGGCGGTTGGCGGAGAGGGCGAGCGCGAACGCGAGCGTCTCGCGGTCGAGGCGGGCGAGGACGGCGTCGCGGAGGTAGTCGCCGGCGGCCCCTTCCTCGGCGAGGAGTCGGGCCACGCGGGGCCAGCCGCCCGTCGGGGCGTGCAGATCGGCCGCCCCCGCGGCGCCCCAGGCGGAGGCCATGTCGGCGAGCTCGGTCTCGGTGGCGAGCAGGTCGGCGGCGCCGACGGTGCCGACGTCGAGCCCGCGGTCCCACGCGTACATCCGCAGCAGCGGCGTGGAGCGGGTCGCCACGACCAGGCGGGGCGCGCCGGGCCGGCCCAGTGCGGTGACGATGTTCTCGGCGAGCGCGGCGGTCTCGTGGCGGGCGAAGTCGTCGACGACGATGGTCCCCCCGGCGCCCTCCGCGAGGCGCGGCAGGAGGTCCTCGGCGGGCGCGATCCGCGCCGTCGGCGTGCGCGCGGCCCAATCGCTCAGGAGGGCGGTTTTCCCGTAGCCGGGCGGCGCCTGGACGATCGTGACGGCGTTCGGCCGTTCGAGACGTTCCAACAGGCGCGGACGTCCGACGACGCCGGCTGATTCAACCATGTCTGATGACCCGCAATTCTGATTGCCCCCCAGCAATTCCGGCACCAAGGTAGCACGAAGTTGAAGCTCGAAGCTTCCCGGCGGGGAGCGCCGGGGGCGGGCTGCGGCCCGGGCCGGGGCGCGCCCGCACCCCGGCCCGGGCCGTCAGCCGATCTGCAGCTCGCCCATGGCGTCCCAGCCGTCGCCCTCGATCTGGCGGCTGATGATGCGCGGGGTCTCGACCAGGTGGGGGCGCATGGCCTGGAGGCCGGCTGCGAAGTGGTCGCTGCCCACGTGCGCCTCGGCTGCGCCGTCCTCGAAGGCCTCGACGAGGACGAACTCGTTCGCGTCCTCGAGGCTGCGGGACCAGTCGAACCAGAGGTTCCCGGCCTCCGCGCGGGTGGCCTCGGTGAACGGGCGCGTGGCCTCGACGAAGGTTTCGGCGGACTCGGGCTTCACTTTGAACTTGACGACGATGAAGATCATCCCCCCACCCTATTCTCGGCACCGGACGGATGCCATGGGCGGGCCGGTGGTCCGGCCGTGATTCCGGCTACCCGTCATCCGCCGGCCGAGCAGCGCCAACCGAGCGCCTCGCGGTCCGCGGCCGGCAGGGACTCGACCACGAGGTCGTAGGAGTCCTCGACCATGTCCCGGACCATGGCCTCCGGCAGGCCGGCACCGCAGGCCACCGTCACCCAGTGGCGCTTGTTCATGTGGTAGCCGCGCGTGATCTCGGGATGCGCCGCCCGCAGCTGGTCCCCCAGCGCCGGCTCGATCTTCAGGTTCATGCGCGCCGGCCCCTCCGCCGTGCCGGAGGCGAGGGCGCGCTCCCCGCCCCAGATCAGGGCGAACATCCTGGGCCGGGTCGCGGCGCGGCCGCGCACCTTGACGACCAGGGTGTCCGGCCCGAACGGCTGGTCTTCGAACGCCCCCGGCAGCGCGAGGCACATCCCGCGCACGGCCGCCGTCGTGAGGCCGCCGCTCACGGCAGCCGCACCGCCTCGATCTTCGGGCAGGTGTTCATCACGACGTCGAGCCCTGCGTCCTTCGCCCGCTGGGCGGCGGCCTGGTCGATCACCCCGAGCTGCATCCAGACGGCCCCGGCACCGATCGCGATGGCCTGGTCGACGATGTCGCCGACCTTGGCCGAGTTCACGAAGCAGTCGACGACGTCGATGCGGCCCTCGATCTCGGCCAGCCGGGTGTGGCCCGGCCGGCCGAGGACGTCCTCGCCGCTCAGGTTCACGGGGACGATGTCCATGCCCAGGTGGTCCCGCACCCACGTGGCCACGGGCAGCGCGACGCGGGCGGGGTTGTTCGTCAGCCCGACCACGGCCCAGCGGCCCGGCGTGGTCATCAGGCGCTTGATGACCGCCGGGTCGTTGGAGTGGTGAGCACGGTGGTCCATGGACCCACCCTAGTCCCGCCCGCGCGGAGAGGCTACGACGCCGCAGCCGCGATCTCCACGACGGCCCACGAGAGCTTCGGCAGCGTCGCGCGCACCTTGCCGTCCTCGATGCCGACGGACTCAAGCCGCGTGAGCCCGACGGCGTCCTGGTTGTCCTCGGTGTTCGCGGTGAGGCGGTCGCCGCCGGCCGGGATCGTGAGGACCTCGGCGCGCGTGATCCGGTCCGCGGCGAGCCCGCGCAGGTCGAGCTCGACCTCGGCGGACTCCTCGAGCGAGCGGTTCGCGAGGAAGACGGCGATCGTGCCGCGCTCGGCGTCCCACGTGGCCGCGGCGTCGACCGCGTCGACGTCGCCGAACTTGGCCGTGGGCACCTTGCCGGAGTCGACGGCCAGCCGCAGGATCTGGCCGCTGGCCAGGGCCGCCATCCGGGCGAACGGCCAGAAGCTCGACTGCCGCCAGGCCGGGCCGCCCTCCTCGGAGCGGATGGGGGCGATCACGTTGACGAGCTGAGCCTGGTTGGCGATCGTCACGCGGTCGCCGTGGCGCAGCAGGCTGTTCAGGAACGTTCCGACGACGACCGCGTCCGTCACGTTGTACGCGTCCTCGATCAGCCGCGGGTAGGGCTTCCAGCCCGCCGCGACCTTGTGCGGCTGGTCCTCGGTCTCGAGACCGCGCTGGTACCAGACGTTCCACTCGTCGAAGGAGATGTCGACCTGGTTCTTGTGCTTGCCGGCCGCCTTCACGGCGTCGATCGTCGAGATGACGCCGTCGATGAACTCGTCCATGTCCACGGCCTCGGCCAGGAACGACGCCGCATCGCCGGCGTGCTCCTGGTAGTAGGCGTGCATCGAGATGTACTCGACCTCGGAGTAGGTGTGCGTGAGCACCGAGTGCTCCCACGAGCCGAACGTGGGCATCTGCCGGTTCGAGGAGCCGACGGCGACGAGCTCGATCGACGGGTCGACCAGGCGCATGGCCTTCGCCGTCTCCTGGGCCAGCCGGCCGTACTCGTCGGCGGTCTTGTGCCCGATCTGCCACGGGCCGTCCAGCTCGTTGCCGAGGCACCAGAGCTTGATGTCGAACGGGTCCTCGGCGCCGTTCTTGCGCCGCAGATCGGACCAGTACGTGCCGGAGGGGTGGTTGGCGTACTCCACCAGGGAGCGGGCCTCCTCGACACCGCGGGTGCCCAGGTTCACGGCCTCCATCACCTCGACGTCGGCCAGCTTGGCCCAGTCCACGAACTCGTGGAGGCCGAACGCGTTGGTCTCGATCGAGTGCCACGCGCCGTCGATCCGCACGGGGCGGTCCTCCCGCGGGCCGACCCCGTCCTCCCAGCGGTAGCCGGAGACGAAGTTGCCGCCGGGGTAGCGGACGACGGTCGGCCCCATCTCCTTGACGAGTTCGAGGACGTCGCGGCGGTAGCCCTGCGCGTCGGCCTGCGGGTGGCCGGGCTCGTAGATGCCCGTGTAGACGCAGCGGCCCATGTGCTCGACGAACGAGCCGAAGAGGCGTCGCGGCACGGGGCCGATGGTGAAATCGCGGTCGAGGGTGATGCGTGCTTGAGTCATTTTTCTCCTTCGAGATTCTGGGGGGGTCGCTACTGGCCGCCGAAGCCGGTCGTGGCGACGCCCTTGACGATCTGCCGCTGGAACAGCAGGAAGACGATGATGAGCGGGAGGGACGCCAGGACGGCCTGGGCCATGATCTGGGCGTACTGGACGCCGTAGGCGCTGATGACGGTCTGCAGGCCGACCGGGAGCGTCATCAGCAGGGTGTCGTTGATGACGATGAACGGCCAGAGGAAGTTGTTCCACGCGTTGATGAACACGAAGATCGACACCGCTCCGAGGATCGGGCGCGACAGCGGCAGCACGACCGACCAGAAGATGCGGAACCGGGTGGCGCCGTCGACCCTGGCCGCGTCCTCGAGCTCGATCGGGACCGCGTCGAAGAACTTCTTCAGGATGAAGACCATCGCCGGCATGACGACCTGCGGAAGGATCAGTCCCCAGTGCGTGTCCACCAGGTTGAAGGCGAGCATCTGGTAGAACAGCGGGATGATCAGCACCTGCGGCGGGATGACGATCGAGGCGAGGATCACCACGAACATCCAGCGCCGGCCGCGGAAGTCCAGCCGGGAGAACGCGTAGGCCGCGAACGCGGAGATGAACACCGTGATGGCGGTGATCGCCACGGAGGTCCAGAGGCTGTTGAACGCCCACACCCAGATGTTGCCCTGGGAGAGGATGGAGACGAACGCCTCCGCGGTCGCCCCGGATTCGCCGATCCAGTCCAGGCCGCCCAAGGCCGCGTCCGTCTCGGTCTTGAAGGCCGTGGCGACGGCCCAGAGGAACGGCAGCAGCCAGCCGACCGCCATGAGGGCCAGTGCGGCGAAGGCGACGATGCGCAGCCCGGAGAAGCGCTTCGCTCCTGCCATCCGGCTCGATCTGACGACGCGGTGCCCCTTGACCGGGCGGGCCGTTCCCGGCGGATCCGCCACGGGATCGGGAGTTTCGATGGTGGTGCTCATTTCTCCGCCTTCCTCTGCCGGAGCAGTACGGCCTGGAGGATGCCGACGATGATGATGGCGGCGAAGAAGACGTAGGAGATCGCCGCCGAGTAGCCGAACCGGTAGCCGACGAACCCGGCCTCGTAGATGTACTGGATGATGGACCGGGTGGTGTCGCTCGAGATGCCGCCCATCATCTGGTACGCCTGATCGAACAGCTTGAGCGACGCCAGGATCTGGAGGATGAGGACGACGACGGTCGTGGGGCCGAGCTGGGGCAGCGTGATCGACCAGACCTGCCGCAGCTTGCCGGCGCCGTCGAGCTCCGCCGCCTCGTACTGGTGGCCCGGGATGTTCTGCAGGGCCGCGAGGTAGAGCAGGAAGTTGAACCCGATGGTCCACCAGACGGTGGCGATGACGATCGCCGTCAGGTTGGTGCTCTCGTTCTGCAGCCAGGCGATGGGCTCGAGTCCGACCGCCCGCAGCAGCTCGTTGGCCGCGCCGACCGACGGGTTGAAGATCCACACCCAGATCTGCGAGATCACCGTGGAGGCCAGCAGGTAGGGCATGAAGAAGGACAGGCGCCACAGCCACTGGCCCGGCAGGCCGGTGTCCACGAGCAGTGCCATGACCAGCGCGATCGCCACGAGCGGGACCGTCGACATGAGGGTGAACAGCACCGTGTTGGCGAGCGATCGCCACATCGTCGCGTCGCCGAAGGCCTCCGCGTAGTTCGCTCCGCCGACGAATCCGCCTCCGGCGCCGGTGAGCGACTGATCCGTGAAGCTGAGGTAGAAGCCGTGCAGGATCGGCCAGACGAGGAAGAGCAGGAACGCGATCATGAACGGGGCGAGGAAGATCCACGCGACGCGCGCCTCGCGGAACCGCTTGACGCCGGTCGGCGGGACCGCTCCGGCCGCGCCGGCGACGGCGGCCGCCGGCCCGCGGGCGCCCTTTGTTTCGGTGGCGGCGTGACTCATGCGGACCACTCCCCTTCCGGGTCGGTGGGATTGGGCTTGGCCAGGATGGCGTCGAGCTGCTTCTTGAAGGCCCTGACCGCGGGCCTCGGGTCCGATCCGGTCATCAGGACGCTCTGGACGGTCTGGCCGAAGTCGCTCTGGAAGTTGGAGCCGGACCCCGTGAACCAGGCGGGCGGGTCGTACACCAGGTGGTTGGCGGCATCGGAGTAGTCGGACTGCGGCTCGAGCTTCGCGTACGCGTCGCTCTCGATGACGGGGAGGTAGGCCGGGATGTGACCGGCGGCCGCCCACTCCGTGGACCGGGACAGCAGGTCGGCGACGAACGTGTACGTCATCTTGCGCAGCTCGGGATCGGCGTTCATCTGCCGCGGCAGCACGAACGAGTGCGAATCGGCGTAGACCGCGGGCTGGGAGTACAGCGTCGGGATCGCCGCGGCGCCGACGTCGATCCCCTCCTTCTGCATCGTGGGCAGTTCCCAGACGCCGGTGAAGAGGATCGCGCTGCGCCCGGTGGCGAACTCCGCGATCGCGTTGTCCTCGTCGTTCTGGGCCGCGGCGACCTCGCCGTCGAGCAGTTGCTGCATGAATTCGAGGGCGGTGACGGCCGCGTCCTCGTCGATCTGCGCCTCCCCTCCCTGCGGCAGCTCCATGGCGACCCCCTGCTGGCAGTAGAGCGTGTAGAAGAGGCGCCACATCTGCGAGCCGCTGCCGAGATAGCCGAAGGACATGCCGTGACCCTCGCTCACCGCGGAGAGCTCCCGGCCCAGGGCGAGGAACTCCTCGGGCGTTCCGGTCGCCTTCAGCCGGCCGTCGGCGTCGAGCACCCCGGCCTCCGCGCAGAGCTCCTTGTTGTAAAGCATGATGAACGGGTGCGCGTCGAGCGCGACGCTGTAGAGCTCGCCGCCGACGTGCGACTTGTCCCAGACGGGCTGCGAGTACTGCTCCTCGCCGACCCCGTGGGAGGCCAGGAGCTCCTTGTCCCACGGATCCAGCAGGCCGCCCGGGACGTAGCCGGGGACCCGGGAGGCGTGCATGATCGCCACCTCGGGCGCCCGGCCCCCGGCGCCCGCCATAGCGAGCTTGGTGTAGTACGGCGCACCCCAGGCGAGCACCGTCGGCTTGGCATCGAACCCGGCGTGGGCGGCGTTGACCTGGTCGATCAGACCGGCCATGGTGACGCCGTCGCCGCCGCTCAGCAGGTGCCAGAACTGCAGGATGCGACCGTCCGCTCCCTGGGCCGCCGAGCAGGCCCCGAGGGCGCCCGCGCCCACGATGGCTGCAGCGGCGCTCAGGAAGCGTCTGCGGTTTACGTGCGTTGTCAGCATGAATCTCGACTCCTTGTGACGAAGATTGCAGCCAATTTACATCGATGTAATCGGAGTCGCAAGACGTACCCTCGAGTATTTTCACAGAGACGCGGGCGGGTGGCTCCGCTAGTTGCGGCTGGAGTCGCCGACGCCGGCCGGGCTCGCGGACGTGCTGTCCCGGACGATCAACCGGTGCGGCACCGGAACCGCCTGCGCGGCCAGGTCGCGGCCGTCGATCCGCCGCTGAAGAAGGTCCAGCGCCGCGGTCACGTAGGCGACGTGGTCGAACCCGACGGTCGTCAGGCCGGGAACGGCGTAGCGCGCGTGCTCGACGTCGTCGAAACCGGCCACGAGGACGTCGCGGGGCACCTGCAGGCCCAGCTCGTGCAGGGCGTGGAGGGCACCGAGGGCCATCGAGTCGGTGAAGCACAGGAGCGCGTCGAAGGCCTCGCCCGCGGCGTGCAGCTCGCGGACCGCAGCCGCGCCGGCCTCGATCGTCCACTGGCGCACGGATATCTGCAGGCCGGGGTCCGGCTCGATGCCGGCGCCCTCCAGCGCCTCGAGGTAGCCGCGGAGCCGCAGCCCGGACGTGGCGAGCCCCGGGCGGACACCCTGCGAACCGCCGATCACCGCGATCCGCCGGGCGCCCCGTTCGATGAGGTGCTCGGTCATCTGCCGGGCCGCGGCGCGGCTCTCGACGAACACGCGGTCCGTCTTGTACTGCTCGACCTCCCCGATGAGGACGACCGGCGGCAGGTGCTCCAGGTACTCGACGACGCTGTCCTCCAGGCGGACCGGGTTCAGGATGAGCCCGTCGATGGAGTGCTCCCGCGCGCGGGCCACGAGCTGGTGCTCGCGGGTCGGATCGGCGGCCGTCTCCTCGACGAGTACGGCCAGGCCGCGCTCGTGCGCGACCTGCACGATCGCGTGCGTCAGGGTGGCGGAGAACGCCGTCGCCAGGTCCGGCAGCGCGAACCCGATGACCCCCGTCCGCCCGTTCCGCAGGCCGCGCGCGCTGAGGTTGGGCACGTAGCCGAGCGACTGCATGGCCTCCTCGACGACGCGGCGCGTGGGCTCGCGGACGCCGGCGGAGCCGGTGAGCACGTTCGAGACGGTCTTCGGCGAGACGCCGGCCAGTGCGGCGACGTCCTTCATGGTGGCACGCTTGGCGCCCGCACCGGGAGTGATGTGAGGCATCTGTTCAGCATATGCCGCGCCCCCGTGTCCCACGCCTAGTTGACGTTCGGCGGAGCGACGGACGCGCGCGCGATGAATCGCGTCTCAAGGGTGTGCAGCTCGGGTGCGCCGCCGCGGCTTCCGGCATCGATCGTGGCGAACAGCACCTCAGCCGCTTTTGCACCCAACGCCAGCGTCGGCTGCTCGATCATCGACAGTGGCGGTTCCATGACCGCGGCCCAAGAGGAGTCGTCGAACCCGATGAGGGACATGGTCTCACCCACTCGCGATCCGGCATTCCGCAGGGCGCGCAGAGAGCCCGTCATCGCGTCGTTCTCGGTGCAGAATAACGCGGTCGGCGGCTCCGGGAGTTCCAGCATGCGGGCGACCTCGGCCTGCGCGTTCTCCTCGGTCTTGGCGCCGACCATCACGAGTTCGACGTCGAACGCCAGCCCCTCGTCGTCGAGCGCATCGAGATATCCCTGCAGCCGCTCCCCGTCGGTCCACTGGTTGCCCGTGCCGACCCCGACCAAATCGCGGCGCCGCCGCGGCCGCTCCGCCAGCGGCGGCCCCCACACGAAGCCGATGCGCCGGTGCCCCGCGGCGACGAGGTGGGCGACGGCGTCGCGCGCCGCGGCCCGGTTGTCGATGACGACGGCGTCGATGTCGAGGCCGGGCACCGCGCGGTCGACCAACACCACGGGGATGCCGCTCGACCGCGCCTGCTCGATGTGTCCCGCCGCCCCCGCTTCCAGGGCGGCCG
The DNA here is from genome assembly GCF_014651715.1 of Zhihengliuella salsuginis. Classification (GTDB taxonomy): domain Bacteria; phylum Actinomycetota; class Actinomycetes; order Actinomycetales; family Micrococcaceae; genus Zhihengliuella; species Zhihengliuella salsuginis. Next base: position 204,492 of record NZ_BMXK01000001.1, on the reverse strand, counting down.
AGGCCACGATGATGCCGTCGACGCGCTTGTCGATGAGGACGTTCGTCGCGGCCACTTCTTCAGCGAGATCCTCGTGGGTGCTGAGCACGAGTGTGTCGAAGCCGCGTTCCCGCGAGGCGTCGGAGATGCCGCGTGCGACGCCGCCGAAGAACGGGTTCGCGAGGTCGGCGACAATCAATCCGAGGGTGTGGCTGACGCCGGTCGAGACGCTGCGGGCCAAGGCGTTCGCACGGTAGCCGATCCGCTCCGCCGCGGCGAGGACGCGCTCGCGCACCTCTTCGCTGGCGTAGCCGTAGCCGCCGAGGGTTCGCGCGGCCGTCGAGCGCCCGACCCCGGCCTCCGCGGCAACGTCCGAAATCGTCGGTCGAGCGGAGTGTTCGGAGGTCATCGCCCTCGCCCCTTTCCACGTCACAGGTTCACCACATGCTAGTCGTGGGTGGCGCCGCGCGCGAACGCGCCCTCGACCAAGCACTGCTCCCGCGCCGCCGCCGCACCGGCCTCGAGTGCCGCCTGCAGCTGCGGCGCCGTCGGGTTGCTGCGGCGCCGCCAGCCCGCACCGTGCAGCGCGACGAGGAAACCCGCGAGGAACGCGTCACCGCAGCCCATGGTGTCGATGACGTCGTCGTCCGGGATGCGCTGAGCCGGGGCGCTGCAGCGCAGCCGGCCATCCGTAACAAGCGCGCCGCCGGTGCCCCGGGTGCCGAGCGCGAGCCCCGCACCCCGGCGCACCGCGTCGTCGAGCAGCGCAAACGCCTCCAACTCGTCGAGACCCTCGCACGAGAGCAGCACCAGATCGGTGAACGGCGAGACGCGGTCGAGGTAGTCCGGGGCGCGGAACTCCGGCTCGCTGGAGAGGTCGAAACTGACCAGCACGTCGTGTGCACGCAGGCGCGGCAGCTCCGCCTCCGTGCCCGAGTACACACTCGAGTGCACGACGTCGAAGCCCGCCGCGTACGCCTCGCGGCTGCCGTCGAGGTTGATCGGTTCGCGGACGGTCACGCCCCCGCCGTTCCAACCGGAGAACACCCGCTCGCCGTCGATGACCCGCAGCGAGGAAACCCCCGATTCCCCGCTGCGGACGAGGCAGCGCGGCGTACCCACCCCCTCTTCCTCGATCGCCTGCCGGAGAAAGCGGCCGAGCTCGTCGTCACCGAACACGCCGAGGTACTCGGCGTGCACCTGCAACCGGCGTGCATAGACGGCGACGTTGACCGCGTTCCCGCCGGGATAGTCGATTCCCCGATCGAGGAAACGGTCGACGATGTTGTCGCCGAAGCCGAGGACGCGCATCACGCGGTCCCCCTTTCAGTCAGTAGTCGAGGACGCGGTAGTAGCGGCGCAGGTCGAGCGAGTGGTTGCGGACCCGCTCGAGGTGCTTGCTGACCCGGCCCATCACGGTGTCCAGCACGATCGGTGCGATCAGGGCGCGGCTCTCTGGGCTGAAGCCGGCGAGCTCGTAGTCGCGGGTGTCGAACACCGAAACGTCCTTCGAGATGCGCTTGGTGAAGGCCTCGGCGCGGTCGGTCAGCGGCCGGGACCGGTCCTCACCCTGGAACACGATCACCGCGGTGTCCTCCTCGAGGAGTTCGAGGGAGCCGTGGAAGAACTCGGCGCTGTGCACGCGGGTCGTGCGCAGCCACTGCATCTCCTCGAGGATGCACATCGAGTAGAGGTAGGTGAAGGACCAGAGCGGCCCGCCGCCGGTGAGGAAGTAGTAGTCGGTGTCCCGGTGCGCCTCGGCGAATGCCGCCGCAGCCGGCTCGGCCTGGCGTGCGACCTCAACCATGGCGTCCGGCAGGTGCACGAGCTCGTCGGCGAGTGCGGGATAAGCGTCGAACTCTCCGCGCTGGAAGAGCAGGCGACCGACGAACAGCAACAGCTGCATGTCGAACGGCCAGGCCTTGGGCTCGGAAATCAGGGCGTGGTCGACGCCGGTCGCGATCGGCGACTCGGGGTACCCGGTGAAAGCGATCGTCGTCGCACCGGCCTCCTTGACGTATTCGACGGCGCGCACCACATCCTCGGTGGTGCCCGAGACCGACGTGAACACGGCGGCGGTGCGCTCGCCGAGCAGCGCGTCGCCGGTGACCACGAGTTCGGCCGCGATCGCCGCGCGGACGGAGAACGTCGAACGCTCGCGGGCCAGCAGCTCGTACGGCCACATCTGCGAGTAGGTGCCTCCAGCGCCGACGAGGAGGACGTTGTCGATGCCTTGTGCGAGCAGCTCGTCGACGAGCTGCTCGATCTGCGGGCGCAGGGCGACGGTGCTGGCCAGCTGAGTTCGCAATTCGTTCTCGTCGAAGCCGAGCAGTGTTTGATCCTTGGAGCCGAGCATTGTCTGATTCCTTTCGAGTGATCCGGGGCGAGGCCCTCCGTCGAGCCCCAATGTGGTACCGGTATCAGGTGTGGATCATCGTGACACATGCCGTGAAGTCTCGTCAATCACCCCCTTGATTCCGTACCCAAAAGGACTAAATTGACTCGAACTGGAAATTGGGGGTGGTACCGGTATCAGCTTTTCGCTACACTCGCCTGAAAGCTACTCACCGTTCGTTCCAATGGCGGATCGGCGGCCGCTACCCGGCGGCACAGTGCCCGCCCCTTCAGAGAGGCAGATATGCGCAGAAACCGCACCATCCCACTCGCCGCGACGGCCGCCGCGGCCCTCATCGCGCTCACCGCTTGCGGCGGAGGCGCCGCCGAGCCGGCAGCTGACGTCACCGCCGAACCCGTGTACGAGGGCAAGCTCTCGCTCCTCACGAAGTTCGCCGGCGAACCGCTGGAGACGTATTTCGACGACCTGGCCACGGCCTACGAGGCCGAGCACCCCGAGGTCGAGATCGAGCTCATCCAGGAGACGGACCAGTCGATCAAAGACAAGACCAAGACGCTGACCGCGTCGGGTGCCCTGCCGGACGTCTACTTCACGTGGGCGGGCGACTGGGCGGAGAACTTCGTCGGGGGTGGACTCGCCGCCGACCTCACCGACCTCATCGCCCCCGGCACCGAGTGGGGTGACCGCTTCGGCAAGGCGTCCCTCTCCGCCTTCGAGTACGACGGCAAGTTCTACGGTGTCCCGCTCTACAACAACGGCAAGTTCATGGGCTACAGCAAGGCTGCCTTCGCCGAGGCCGGTGTGGAGGTCCCGACGAACTTCGACGAGCTCATCGACTCGTGCGGGCCGCTGCGCGAGGCCGGCTATGAGCCGATCGCCTTCGGCAACAAGGACGGCTGGCCGGCGCTGCACTACCTGCAGCAGTTGTTCGCCTACAACGTGCCGAGCGATGTCCTCCACGCCGACTTCGATCCGGAGACGGCAGAGTGGACCGACCCCGGGTACGTGCGCTCCCTCGAGCAGTTCAAGACCCTCGTGAACGAGTGCACTGACAGCGGCAGTGGCACCAACGGCGTCCTCTACACCACCGCGCAGGAGGCTCTCGCCGGCGGCCGCGCGGCCATGTACTACCAAGAGGTGCTGGAGTTCGACACCGTGACCGTCGAGGACGCGAAGCTCAGCACCGAGGACTTCGGCATCTTCCCGCTTCCCGCACCTGCCGACGCCGCTGGCGACCCGAACGCGGTCGAGGGCTCCCCCGAGGGCTACCTCATCAACGCGAAATCGCCGCAGGCGGCCCTGGCCGCGGACTTCATGAAGTTCGTGACCGAGCCCGAAAACGCCAAGACCCTCTCCTCATCGCCTTACGGCCAGCCCAGCACCGTCATCGGCGCGGTGACCGAAGAAACTTCGAGCAAGGCCGTGTTCGAGGGCATCACGCAGGTGAACGAGGCCTCGCAGCTCGTCGTCTGGCTTGACACCATCACGGTCCCCGAGGTCGCGGATGCCTGGCTCGCGGGCGGCGAGGCGATCATCAGCGGCAGTTCCACACCCGAAGAGGTGCTCGAAAGTGTTCGCGCAGCGAACGCCGACGCCAAGTGACGTCCAAGGGGCGCAGGGTGAGGACCCTGTGACCTCTGGCGGCACGGAACCTGCCTCCTCCTCCACACTGTTCGGCCCCGCCGATCGGCCGGCACGGAGGACGACGACTCGGCGCTGGCGGCGTGGTGCGGTCGGCTCCGGGACCGGACGCACCTGGAAGTCGCGCGCTCTGGGCCTCGCATGGGTCCTCCCTGCACTCGTGCTCTTGGCGGTGTTCGTCTACCTCCCGCTCGCGCAGAACTTGGCCTTCTCAACCCAGGAATGGGACATCTACTCGGGGACTTCCGAGTTCGTGGGGCTCGAGAACTACGAGAAGCTTCTCGGCGATGCCGTTTTCTGGAGCGCCCTAGCCAACAACGGGCTCTACGCGCTGCTGTCGATCGCCTTCCAAGTGGCGGGCGCTCTCGTGCTCGCCGCGATGATCGAGAGCCTGCGCAGCATGCGCTGGCGCAAGGCGCTCCGGGCCATCTATTTCGTCCCGTCGGCGATCTCCCTCACGGTCGCCGGCCTGTTGTTCTACTTCATCTACGAGCCGAACCTCGGGATGCTGAACCACCTGCTCGAGGCCGTTGGTCTGGGCGCCCTGACACAGCCGTGGCTCGGGCAGGAGTCCACGGCCATGGTTGGGATCATCGCCATGAGCCAGTGGCAGGGCTTCGGATATTCCACCCTGCTGTTCGCCGTCGCGATCCAACGCATCCCCTCGGAGCTCTACGAAGCTGCCGCGATTGACGGTATCGGCCCGGTGCGCCGATTCCTCCACGTCACCGTGCCGCTGGTGCGGGAGATGACCGGGCTCATGGTCATCGTGACGATTTCCGGCGCCTTCCAGGTCTTCAACGAGGTCATGGTGATGACCAGCGGCGGCCCGAACAACTCGACGCAGGTGCTCGCGACCTGGCTGTACCGCAGCGGATTCGTCCGCAACGATTTCGGCTACGCCGCCGCGATCGCCACCGTCATCTTTGTGGTGACGCTCATCGTCGCGCTCGGCCAGCTCTGGTACACGAAGCGCAGAAGGGTGGATTTCTGATGACCCGCACCGGATTCTTCAGCGCGATCAGTCGCGTCTTCATGTGGTCGTTCCTGCTCGCGCTCGTCGTCGTGGTCGCTTACCCCCTGCTGTGGATGGTGCTCAACGGCTTCAAGACCAACACTGAGCTCTTCGGCAACCCGTTCGCGCTGCCGCTGCAGCTGAACTGGGAGAACTACGTCACCGCGTGGAACCGCGGCGTCAGCGACTACCTAACCGCGAGCGTGCTCGTCACAGTGACGTCGACGATCGCGACCGTCTTCATCAGCGCGTGGGCGGCCTATGGGCTAACGCGCGTGCGGATGCCATTCGGCCGGACCGTCTCCGGCCTCATCCTCGGCGGTCTGATGCTGGCCCCGGCGGTCGCCCTTGTCCCGCTCGTGCGCATGTTCCAGGCGATGGGCCTCTACAACACCTTCTGGGCCCTGCTCATCCTCTACACCGCGTTCCGCATCCCGTTCACCACGTTCCTGATCCGCGCCTACATGATCGATCTGCCGCGCGAGGTCGATGAAGCGGCGGAGGTCGACGGCGCCAGCCGTTGGACTACGTTCTGGCGCATCACGCTGCCGATGTGCAAGCCGATCATCATCTCGACCGTGATCCTGCACGTGCTCTTCGCGTGGAACGAGTACCTGTTCGCGATGGTCTTCACGAGCGGCACTGGCGTGCAAACCCTCCCCGTGGGCCTGACCAGCCTCCTCAGCAAGCACGGCACCGACTACCCCGTGGTGTTCGCCGGCATGGTCGTCGCCGCGCTGCCAGTCATCGTCCTGTTCTTCGCGAGCCAGCGGTACTTCATCAAGGGCCTCTCCGAGGGGATCGGGAAGTGACAGCGCCGCTGATCGACCGCGTGGCCGGCTCCAACTTCGGGTACCAACATCTGCCGTTGGAGCGCTGCTTCGACGACCTCGCCGGCCTCGGCCGGACCGCCGTCGAACTGTGGGGCATCGCCCCGCACGCGCACGTGCCCTGGCTGGACGACGCCGCGGCGCGCAGCATCCGGGCCGCCGCCGCGGCCCGAGGGCTGCAGGTTGTCTGCTTCACGCCGGAGCAGGTGGCCTACCCGGTCAACCTCGCCTCGCCGGATCCCCGGCTGCGCGCGGAGAGCCTGGCGATGTTCCGCCGCGCCGCCGAGCTGGCGATCGAGCTCGGCTCGGACCTGCTGTTCCTCACGTCCGGCCGCGGCGGCGAGGACGAGCCGCGCGCCTCGGGGTGGTCGCGTGCCGTCGACGGACTGGGTGAGGTCACCGGCTACGCCGCGGAACTCGGCCTCACGTGCGTACTCGAACCCCTCCAGCGCGTCGAGTCGAACCTGGTCACAACGGCCGCTGATGCCCGGCGCATGCTCGACGACGTCGCGGCGCCCAACCTCGGCGTGGTTCTGGACACCGTCGCCGCCGCCGTCGCGGGCGATACGGTCGAAGACTACTTCTCGCTGTTCGGCGAGCACGTGCGCCACGTCCACCTCATCGACGGCGCCCCGGCCGGGCACCTCGCGTGGGGTGACGGCGAGCTGTCGCTCGCCGAGATCGTCGCGGCGCTCGAGAACCACGGGTACGCGGGGCACGCTACCGTCGAGCTCTTCGGCGACGGCCGCTACGCCCAGGACCCTCGCTCGGCGCTGGAGCGCTCGCTCGCAGCGATCGAGCGAGCCGGAACGACGGCGGCCGGCCCGGCGCCCGGGCACCGCGCGCCCGCTTCCCGGCCTACTTGACCGCGCCCATGGACAGGCCGCGGACGAGTTGCTTCTGAGCGGCCCAACCGGCCAGGACCACCGGGAGCGACGCCAGGACGCTCGCGGCGGAGAGCTTCGCGAGGAACAGGCCCTCGCTGGTCATGGTGCCCATCAGGAACACCGGTACGGTGGCGGCCTTCGCCGCGGTCAGGTTGAGCGCGAAGAAGAACTCGTTCCAGGAGAAGATCACGCAGATCAGCGCCGTCGCGGCGATGCCAGGGGTGACCATCGGGATGAGTACCGAGCGCAGGGTCTTCATGAGCCCGGCGCCGTCCATCTGGGCGGCCTCGAGCACCTCGCCCGGGACCTCCTGGAAGAAGGAGCGCATCATCCAGACCGCGATCGGCAGGTTCATCGACGTGTACAGGATGACGAGCGTCCACACGTTGTCGAGCACGTGCAGCCGACCCGAGATCACGTAGATCGGCATGATCACCGCGACCACCGGCAGCATCTTGGTGGAGATGAAGAAGAACAGCACGTCGGAGGTCTTCTTCACGGGCCGGATGCTCAGCGCGTAGGACGCCGGCACTGCGAGCACGATGACCAGCAGCGTCGAGACGCCGGTCGCGATCAGGGAGTTGGCGAAGTACGGCCCGGCGTTCTGCGCGAGCACTGCCGCATACTGCTCGAAGGTCGGCTCGAAGAAGAAGGTCGGCGGCGTCGAGGCGGCCGCGTTCTCCTGCTTGAACGACGTCGAGACCATCCAGAGCACGGGTGCGAAGAAGACCAGCGCGAGCAGCCAGGTGAGGATCGTCAGCAGGCTTCCGCTCGCGGATCCTCCGCTGCGGCGGCGCTGCCTGCCGGCCGTGGGGGCGTTGCCGGCCGCGCCCCGCGCGGGGGTGGGTGAGGTCAATGTGGTGGCCATGGCTCAGTCCTTGGTGTCGAAGCTGCGGAAGATCAGTCGCAGCGCGAAGGTGGCGATGATGATCGTGGCGATCACGGTGACGACGCCCATGGCGGCGGCCTGGCCGACGTCGAACCCGAGGAATGCGCGCTGGTAGATGTAGAACGGCAGGTTGGCGCTCGCGGTGCCGGGGCCTCCGGCCGTCATCAGGTAGATCTGGTCGAACGTGTTGACGACGTAGATCGCGCCCAGCAGCACGGACAGCTCGATATAGCGGCGCAGCTGCGGCAGCGTGACGAACAGGAACGTCTTGCCCCAGCCGGCGCCGTCGAGTGCCGCGGCTTCGAGCACGTCCTTCGGCTGGGCCTGCAGGCCGGCGAGGATCAGCAGCATCATGAACGGGGTCCACTGCCAGACGAGCGCCATGATCACGGAGAACAGCGGCATCTGGGAGGTGAAGTCGATCGGGCCGGCGCCGAAGAGGCCGATCACCCAGTTCAGGAGGCCGAAGCTGGGGTTCAGCAGGGAGACGCTCCACAGCATCGACGTCGCCGCCGGCATGATGAGGAACGGGGTGATGAGCAGGGTGCGCACCACGCCGCGGCCCAGGAACTCCCGGTCCAGCAGGATCGCGAACAGGGTGCCCAGGATGAGGGCCGCGAAGACGCAGCCGAGCGTGATGATGATCGAGTTCAGGGCCGCGCCGCGGAACGTCGAGTCCATGAAGATGTCGACGAAGTTCCGGAACCAGACGAAGGTCTCGCCGTCGGGGCGCAGCAGGTTCCAGGACCGCAGCGAATACCAGATGGTCATCGCGAACGGGATCTGGGTGACGAGGATCGTGAAGATCAGCGCGGGCAGCAGCGGCAGGCGGCGGGACCAGCCCTCGCGGCGGGCGGCCCGGCGGGCGTCGGGGCCCTCCGGATCCCGGCCCGGCGCGCCGGTCGCGGCCCGGTCGGCACCGGAGCCGGTGGTGAGATCGGTGCTCATGACTTAGCCTTCCATGTAGGTTCGGGCCACCGACGTGGCGAAACTCTGCGACTGCTCGAGGGCTTCCTCGACGCTCTGGCTGCCCGCGATCGCGGCCGAGATCTGCTGGCCGACGCGTGTGCCGAGGTCCTGGAACTCGGGGATGCCCACGAACTGGATTCCGGGGTACGGGACGGGCTGGACCATGGAGGTCTCCTGGCTGGCCTGGCCCATCGCCGTGAGCGTCGGACCGGCGTAGGCCTCGGCGATCTCCGCGTATTCGGGGATCTCATAGGTGGACTGACGGCTGCCCGGAGGCAGGCGCTCCCAACTGATCTCGTTGCCGACGAGCTGGAAGTACTCCTTGTTGGTCATCCACGCGATGAAGTCCCAGGCGGCCTGCTTGCGCTGGCTGGATTCGGGGATCGCGAGCGCCCACGTGTACAACCAGCCGGCGGACTCGGTCTCCTTCACGGGGGCGAGCGCGTAGCCCGTCTTGCCGACCACCAGGGACGACGACGGGTCCTCCACCGAGGAGACCATCGCCGTGGCGTCGTACCACATGGCCGCATTGCCCTGGGAGAACCGGGTCAGGCAGTCGCCGTAGCCGGAGGTCGCCGCGCCGGGCTGCCCGTGGTTGCGCACCAGCTTGACGTAGTCGCTGACCGCGGCGTGCACCTCGGGGCTGTCCAGCTGCGGGTTCCACGCCTCGTCGAACCAGCGGCCGCCGTACGTGTTGATGACGGTGTTCAGCGGGGCCATGACCTCGCCCCAGCCGGCCAGGCCGCGCAGGCAGATGCCGGAGAAGTTGTTCCCCGGGTCGTGCATCTCGGCGGCGATCTCCTGGATCTGCGTCCAGGTCGGCTGGTCCGGCATCGAGATGCCCGCCTCGTCGAACAGGTCCTGGCGGTAGACGAGGAAGGAGGACTCGCCGTAGAACGGCACCGAGTACTGGCCCGAGCCGACGGACAGGGCCTCGCGGATGGTGGGGATGAAGTCCTGACGATCGTAGCCGTCGGTGGAGTCCATGAAGGGCACCAGGTCGGTGATCCATCCGTTCTCGGCCCACATGGGGGTCTCGTAGTTGGAGATCATGACGACGTCGAACTCGCCGCCGCCCGTCGCCACGGATGCGGTGATCTTGGCGCGGGCCTCGTTCTCCGGGAGGGAGACGAAGCGGACGTTGATGCCGGGGTTCTTCGCGCGGAAGTCGTCGATCAGCGAGATCGCGTCCTGCATCTGCGGGTTCGAGACGATCGCAACGACGATCTCCTGGCTCTGCTGCGATCCGCTCGCCCCGCAGGCGGAGAGTCCGGTGGCGGCTGCTGCACCGAGTCCCAGACCCAGCAGTCCGCGGCGGCTCAGCGACAGGTCGCCGAGGCGTCGGGCGCGTTGACGATTCATGGTGGAGGCGCTCCTCGTGTTGGCTGCAGGCGTGTTGCTCAGATGATCAATCGCACACGCTCATCTGATATGTGACTGTAGCCACATTTGATCAAATGAGCAAGAGTGGCATACTCGAAGAGGTCACGACCGCTCATTTGAGCGGTCCGAGCGTCCGAGTCACGCCGGTCGCGCGCCCCCTCCGACTCCCAAGGATCTGACACCATGTCGACGACGCATCAGGAGCTGCTGGCCGATATCGCCACGGCCTACTATCTGGACAACACGTCGAAGGTGGAGATCGCCAAGGAGCACGGCATCTCCCGCTTCCAGGTCGCGCGCTACCTGGACGAAGCCCGCCGCGAGGGCGTCGTGGACATCACGATCCACCGCCCCGCGCACACGCAGATCGACGCGGCCGCCCTGGCCGCGGTCCTCGGCGTCGAGGGCGTCGACATCGCGCGCGAACCCGCGGGCCGATCCGCGCGGGAGGCCGTGGCCGTGCAGGCGGCGGCGACGCTCGACTCGCTCGCCCGGAAGGGCTGCACGATCGGCGTCTCCTGGTCCCGCACACTCAGCCTCATGACGACGCACCTCGGGCAGCTGCCGACGTGCGACGTCGTGCAGCTCGCGGGAGACCTGCGGTTCGGAAACGACGCCGGCTCAGGCCAGCTGATCCACCAGCTCGGCACCGCCGCCGGCGGACGGACCTGGCCACTGCCGGCCCCGCTGATCGTCGAGAGCGCACAGCTCGCGTCGAGCCTGCGCCGGCTGCCGGAGATCTCCGAGGCGCAGGCGAAGGCCGACCACTTGGACATCGCCATGGTCGCGATCGGCACGTGGACGTCCGGCCGATCCACCGTCTGGGCGCGCGTCTCCGAGGAGGAGCGGGCCTCGATCGCCGCCGCAGGGGCCGTCGCGGAGATCTCCGGCCGGCTGCTGACGGAGACGGGCGAGCACGTGGACGCGGGCCTCGACGGCCGGGTCATCGCGGTGACGATCGACCAGCTGCGCGCCGCCACGACCACAGTCGCGATCGCCTACGGGCTCGACAACCTGCCCGGCGTCCTGGCGGCGCTGCGCGGCGGCTTCATCCAGCGGCTCGTGATCGACGGGGACCTGGCGGCCGCCCTCGCGGAGCACGCGGGCCTCGACGCCGCGTAGCCCCGGAGCCGGCCGGTGACCCACGCTGCGCCGAGGCCCGCGTCCCCACGACCAGCGCGTCCCACGTCCGCGGAGGCGTCAGACCAGGGTGGACCAGCCGGAGTCGCGCAGCACCTCGAGCGTCGCGCGCGAGCCCGCCGTCTTGAAGCTGCGCAGCGCCGCGACGTAGTGCCGCGTGAACTCCTCGTGCTCGGCCAGGTCGCCGAAGAGCTCGGGGTCGCGCAGGAACGCCAGATCGTCCTCGTCCTGCTTCGCGGCCGCCGCCATGACGCGGTCCTTGAGCCGGTCGACGACCTCGATCGGCTCGCCGGCCTCGTCCACGCCCTCGGCGTAGCGTGCCCACGACGCGACGATCGCGGCGCTCAGGGCGACCGGACCGCGCGCGGTGGCCGCGCCGTCGTACCCGGCCTGCTCCCGCCCGCCGGCGGCGAGGTTGTGCACGATAACCGGGACCAGCCAGGTGGGGATGCGGTCGCTGGACTCGGCGCAGAGGCGCGCGAGGGTGTCGCGGACCTGCTCGTTGGAGAAGCGCTCGAGCAGCTGGCGCTTGTATGCGTCCAGGTCGATTCCGGGCACCGGGCGCAGCGTCGGCGTCGCCTCGCGGTCCATGTAGGCGGCGAAGAACTCGGCGAAGAGCGGATCCTGCGTCGCCTCGTGCGCGTAGCGGTAGCCGGCGAGGCGGCCCGTGTACGCCATGGCCTGGTGGGTGGCGTTGAGCAGGCGCAGCTTCATGAGTTCGTACGGCTCGACGTCGTCGACCACCTGCACACCCACCTCCTCGAAGGGCGGGCGGCCCGTCGGGAAGTCGTCCTCGAGTACCCACTGGATGAAGTCCTCGCACACCACCGGCCAGCGGTCCCCGATCCCGTACTCCGCCGCCACGGCCTCGCGGTCGGCGTCCGTCGTGACGGGGGTGATCCGGTCGACCATCGAGTTCGGGAACCGCACGTTCTCGCGCACCCAGGCGCCCAGCTCCGGGTCCTTCAGGTCCGCGAACGCGGTGAAGACCTTCTGCGCCAGGTGCCCGTTGCCCTGGATGTTGTCGCAGCTCATCACCGTGAACGGTGCCGTCCCGGCGGCACGACGGCGGCGCAGCGCCTCGGTGATGTACCCGAACGTGGTCCGGGGTGCTTCTCCCCCCGGTTCCGCGGCGAGATCGGCGGCGACGGCGGGGGTCTCGGCCAGGAACTCGCCGGTGCGGGGGTTGTAGTTGTAGCCGCCCTCGGTGACGGTCAGCGAAACGATGCGGACGCCCGGATCCGTCAGCCGCGCCAGGACCGCCTCGGGGCCGTCGGGGGCGTAGAGGTACTCGACGACCGAGCCGACGACGCGGGCCGCGCGGGTGCCATCGGGTGATTTCTCGACCAGCGTGTAGAGCCCGTCCTGGGCGGTCAGCGCGTCGCGCATGGCGGCATCGTGCGGCATGAGGCCGACGCCGCAGATCCCCCAGTCCAGCGCGCGCCCCTGCTGCATGAGCCGGTCGAGATAGAGGGCCTGGTGTGCGCGGTGGAACCCGCCCACGCCGAAGTGGACGACGCCGACGCTGCGCGCATCGAGCGCGAACGCGGGGGTCTGCACCCCGCGCCCGTTGGCCCCGATGCTCGGCAGGTTCTGCGCGTTCAGGTCGACGACGGCGCCGCCCGCCCCGCCGTCCACGGCCGCGCGGGTGGCCCCTGCCGCGTTCTGCTCCGGATGTGACTGGCTCATGGTGGTGCTCCCCGTTCTCTTTCGTCGGTGTTCTCCGGCGTCGCGGCCCCGGAATGGTGAGGCGGGACACATTGCCCGAGTCGAGCATAACATTTGAGCGCAGCTGATGTCTCAGATGAGCAAGATGCCGGCCGGGCCGGCAGCCAATACACTGCCTGCATGCACAACACGCTCCCGCCCGGGCTCCTGGATCCGCGAGGCGACTCCGCGCTCGGCACCGCGGTGGAGCGGATCGCACAGATTCTCGAGCAGGCGCAGGGGCGCGTCTTCCTCGGCATCGCGGGTTCCCCCGGCGCGGGGAAATCGACGCTCGCCACCCTCCTCGCGGAACGATTCGGCGCGGCGGCCGCCGTCGTGCCGATGGACGGGTTCCACTTGAGCGACCGCGTCCTGTCCGCGCGGGGCGCCCTCGAGCGCAAGGGCGCGATCGACACGTTCGACGCCGACGGCTACGTCGCGCTGCTGCGCCGCCTCGGCAGCGAGGCCGACCGCCCGGTATTCGCGCCCCGGTTCGAACGCGACCTGGAGGAGCCCATCGCCGCCGGACTCGAGATCCCGCCGACGGCCCGGCTGATCATCACCGAGGGCAACTACCTGCTGGCCGAGGCCGACCCCTGGCGCCGGCTGCGGGAGATCTGCGCGGAGATCTGGTTCGTGGATCCGCCTCCGGACGTGCGCCTCGAGCGACTCGTCGCCCGGCACGAGCTGTTCGGCAAGAGCCCGGAGGCGGCGAGGGCCTGGGTGTCGGGCACTGATGAGGTCAATGCGCGGATCGTCGAGCGCACCCGGGACCGGGCGGACCGCGTCATCCCCTGTGCCTGAGCGCGCCGGTCACCCGAAGTAGAGGTGCGCGTGCAGCGCGCACCCGGGGTTGAATCCGGCCCCGCAGCGCGGGCAGCCGGAGACCGCCAGATACTCGGCGATCGTCAGCTCGTGCCGGCACACCCCGCAGAGGATCGACGGTTCATCCCGCTGGCCGCGCGGCCAGACGCGTGCGGAATGGCCCGCGGCCTCCTCGTGGCAGAGGTGGCACGGATAGTACTCGCGGCAGCAGTAGAACCGGATGGCCACCACGTCGAGCTCTCCGGCGTAGTGCGCGCAGCGGGTCTGGTCGTCGACGACGGCGCCGCGCACCCGGATCCCAGCCATGCCTCCAGCCTAGCGGCGCGTCAGCAGCCGCAGGACGCGCGGGGCCTGAGTTCGACGTCGAAGACGCGGTGCTCGACCTCCCCGCCGCCACGGGAGGCGAACAGCGCGTCCACGGCGGCGCGGGCCATCTCCTCGACCGGCTGGACCACTGTGCTGAGCGAGGGCCAACTGTAGGCCGACTCCGGAGAACCGTCGAACGCGAAGATCGCCAGATCGTCCGGTACCCGCAGGCCGGCTTCGAGGATCGCGCGCATGAAGCCGATCGCCTGCAGGTCGGAGCTGACGAACACCGCCGGCGGGCGCTCCTTGGCCGCGAGGAACCGCTGCCCGGCGCGGTAGCCGCCCTCGCGCGTGAATTCGGAGCGGATGATCGCTCCCTCGGGCAGGCCGGCCTCCTCAAGCCCCCGCCGCCACCCGGCCTCGCGGCCGTCGAGCTCCTCGACCGTCGACGTGCCCATGATCAGTCCGACATCGCGGTGGCCGTGTCCGATCAGGTGCTCGACGGCGCGGCGCGCCCCCTCCTCGAAGGTCACGCCTACGGAGCTGAACGCCGGGCTCTCGACGCTCCGGTTGAGCAGAACGGCCGGGATGTCGGCGCGCGCCAGGTCGCCTAAGTCCGGGTCGGCGAGCACACTGCACAGGAAGACGCCGTCGACCCGGCGGTTGACCAGATTCTTCACGAGCCGGCGCTCGGTGCGCAGCGACCCGTCCGAATCGGCGAACAGGACGGCGAATCCTCGCTCAAGCGCCGCGTTCTCCACGGCGCGGACCATAGAGGCGAAGAAGGCGTTGGTCGCGTCCGGGACCACCATGCCGAGCATCTCCGACGACCCGAGTTTGAGGGCGCGCGCGGCGGCGTTCGGCTGGTAGCCGAGCGCCTCCACGGCCTGGCGGACCTTCGCCTCCGTCGCCGGCGCGACGTGCTTCGGCCCGCCGTTGACCACGTAGCTCACGACGGCGGTGCTGACGCCGGCCAGGCGCGCGACATCCTTGCGCGTCACGCTGGCCTTGGCGCCATTTGAGGTAGAGTTCACACCCGCCATCGTACCCACCCCGCTATCCGCGGGATGCAGCGGGGCGCTGCGGCACCACCGGATCACCGAAATCGGCGACAGGCAGCCGCTCGCCGCCGCGCAGCGCGGAGGCGTGTGCGGCGATGCCCGGCAGGGTGTAGCGGGCGGCGACCCACGCGTTGACGGGCGGCAGGGCGCCGCTGTTCACGGCGGTGACGAAGTCGTCCACCAGGAAGTGGTGGCTGCCCTCGTGCCCGTTCGGCAGACCAACAAACTCCTCCGGCAGACGGGACGCGTCGTGCACCTCGGCCATGCCGGAGGCGAACGCGTCGCGCAGCGCGGGGGCGACGTCGGCAAGCGCGGCGTCGTTGTCCCCCACCGTCGCGCCGGTGGCGAGCTGGGAGCTGACGTCCGTGACGGCCTCCTTGTCCTGCCACACGCTGACCTCGGCAAGCTGCTCGAAGCTGGCCTCGGTGCCGAAGTACCGGAAACGGGACTCACGCAGATGCGAGGGGTAGCCGACGCGGCGCATCTCGTTGATGCGCATGCTGCCGCCGCCCTCGAGCTCGAAGAGGGCCGTGGCGTTGGAGAAGTCGTTGTCGAACATGCTCACGGACTTGTCGAAGACGCCGTCGCCGCGCTGGTCCTTCACGCCGATGCAGCTCACGCTCGTCGCGCGGCCGCCGATGGCGCCGAGGACGCCGCCGACCGAGTGCGTCGGGTAGAGCATCGGCGGGTAGCTGGCCGTCTGCTTCCAGCCCTCGCCGCCCGAGTACTTGTAGGCGTCGTAGAACCCCAGGTCCATGTCGTGCACGTAGTCGCCCTCGGCGTAGATGATGCGCCCGAAGTCGCCGGCGGCGTGGCGGGCGCGGGCGTAGACCGTCGCCGGGTTGTACTGGCTGGTCTCCCCCATCATGTAGGTCAGGCCGGTCTCCTTCACGGCCTCGATGATGGCGGCGATCTCCTCCTCGGAGACAGCCATGGGCACCGCCGAGTACACGTGCTTGCCGGCCTTGAGCGCCTGCACGACGAGCGGCCCGTGGGTCCAGCGCTGCGTGAAGAGGGCCACGGCGTCGACGTCGCTGGCGAGCAGCGCCTCGAAGTCCGCGTGCGTCCCCTCGAGACCCAGGCGGTCCACGAGGGCCTCGGCACGCTCCGCGATCACGTCCGTAACGTACACGCGGTCTATGCCGGGGTGGGCGGCGAAGAGCTTGGCGAACACGCCGGCGAACTGACCGGCACCAACAATTCCCAGTGAAAACGTCATGCCGAACATCCTGCACGCAAAATCTACTCGGGTCAACAGGTTGGACGACATGAGTTAATCAACCCCGAATTTATACGGATCTACCCCTTGCACTCCAATAGCTACTCAAGTAGATTCGTCGCCAACTGTTAGTCACCTCACATTCGGAGGCAAGCGAAGATGAGTACCCCCACAGCAACCGGCGAAGGCGCGCACCAGCCGCCTGCGCCGTCGCGGACAGCAACCGGCCGCCGCCGTCCGGGCCGCCTCGGCTGGAGCCCCACTAGGGGAGACCTACCCGCCGCACTGTTCTTCATCGCCCCGGCGTTGCTGGGCCTGGTGGTCTTCTTCCTGGTGCCCATGATTCGCGGCGTCTACCTGAGCTTCACCGAGTACAACATCCTGGGCGACCCGACCTGGATCGGGACCGAGAACTACGAGGCAATCGCCCGCGATCCCCTGTTCTGGAACGCGCTCGGCGTCACCGGTCAGTACGTGGTCATCAACATCGTGCTGCAGACCCTGCTGGCCCTCGGCATCGCGCTGCTGATGCAGCGCATCGCCAAGTCGACGCTGATCCGCGGCATGCTCCTGCTGCCCTACCTCATGGCCAACGTGATCGCGGCCCTGCTGTGGTTCTGGCTCCTCGACTACCAGATCGGCATCGTCAACCACGTCCTCGAGACGCTCGGCGGCAGCCGCGTCGCGTTCTTCGGCAGCGAGGAGTGGGCGATCCCCACGCAGGCCCTCATCAATACGTGGCGCCACATGGGCTACACGGCTCTGCTCATCTTCGCCGGCCTGCAGGTCATCCCGAAGCAGCTCTACGAGGCGGCGAGCCTCGACGGCTCCAACGCCGTGCAGACCTTCTTCCGCATCACCCTGCCCCTGCTGCGCCCCGTGTTGGTGCTCGTCCTGGTGGTCACCGTGATCGGTTCCTTCCAGGTATTCGACACGGTCGCCGTCACCACGCAGGGTGGCCCGATCAACGCGAGCCGCGTCATGCAGTACTACATCTTCCAGAAGGCGTTCACCGAGTCGCAGTTCGGCTACGGTTCCGCCCTCGCCGTCATCCTCTTCCTCATCCTCGTCCTCGTGGCCTTCGTCCAGATGAAGTTCCTGCGCGGCAACGAGTCGGACCTGGGCTAAGGAGAAACGACCATGCCAATCACCCGCTCCCCGCACCGTTCCTACGAGCGCCGCACCAAGCGCCTCCCGTGGCGCGACGTCGTCCCCTGGATCCTGCTGCTGCTCGCCATCGCCGTGTCGATCCTGCCGTTCTACTGGGTCCTGCGCACGTCCCTGTCGATGAACGCGTCGCTGGCCGCCAACGCCTCGAGCCTGCTGCCCGTCGATCTGAACTTCGGCGCCTTCGCCCGCGTCTTCGGTCTCCAGTCCACGCAGGACGCCATCGCCCAGGGCGGCTCGGGGGCAGACATCAACTTCTGGGTCTACCTGCGCAACTCGGTCATCTTCGCCTCGCTCTCCACCGCGGGGGCCGTCTTCTTCAGCGCGATGGCCGCGTACGCGTTCGCCCGCCTGCGTTGGAAGGGCCGCAACGTCGTCTTCGGGGCCTTCCTGGCCACCATGATGGTCCCGCCGATCTTCACGGCGCTGCCGAACTTCCTGCTCATCAAGGATCTCGGCCTGCTGAACACGATGCTCGGCATGGTCCTGCCCTTCATCTTCATGACCCCGTTCGCCGTGTTCTTCCTGCGCCAGTTCTTCATGAACATGTCCCGCGAGGTGGAGGAGGCCGCAATGCTCGACGGCGCGAAGCACCTCCGCATCTTCTTCCAGATCATCCTCCCGAACGCGGCCGCCCCGATCGCCACCCTGGTCCTGCTGACGTTCATCCAGCAGTGGAACGAGTACTTCTGGCCGCTGCTCGTCGGCAATTCCGACGATGTCCGCGTCCTGACCGTGGGCCTCGGCGTCTTCAAGTCCCAGTCCCCGCAGGGCGCGCCGGACTGGTCCGGGCTCATGGCGGCCACCTTGGTCTCCGCCCTGCCCGTCCTGACCCTTTTCATGATCTTCGGCAAGAAGATCGTCAACTCCATCGGCTTCTCCGGCGTCAAGTAGCCCCAGCAGACCATCCATCACCGCACCCACTCACGGCGGGCAACGCCCGCCGCCCCTCGAAAGGAATACCCTGATGCGTAGAACAGCACTCGGCGCGATCGGCGTCGCAACCCTGGCCCTCACCGCCTGCGGCGGAGGTGGCGACGGCGGCAATAGCGACGCCCTCGACTACTGGTTGTGGGACGCCAACCAACTCCCCGCCTATCAGCAGTGCGCCGCCGACTTCACCGAGTCCACCGGGATCGAGGTCGAGGTCACCCAGATGGGCTGGGACGACTACTGGGGCTCGCTGACCAACGGCTTCGTCGCGGACACCGCGCCCGACGTGTTCACCAACCACCTCTCCCGCTACCCCGAGTTCGTGGCCAACGGCCAGCTCCTGGCCCTCGACGACGCCGAGGCCACGGCCGACGTCGACACCTCCATCTACAACGAGGGCCTCGCAGACCTCTGGGTCGCCGAGGACGGCAACCGCTACGGGTTGCCGAAGGACTGGGACACGATCGCCCTCTTCTACAACGAGGAGATGCTCGACGACGCCGGCTACACCCCGGACGACCTGACCGACCTGAGCTGGAACCCGGACGACGGGGGAACCTACGAAGAGGTCATCGCCCACTTGAGCGTCGACAAGAACGGCGTCCGCGGCGACGAGGCCGGCTTCGACAAGGACAACGTCGCCGTCTACGGCCTGGGCCTCAACGGCGCCGGATCCGGCCAGGGCCAGACCGAGTGGAGCTACCTGACGGGGACCACGGGGTGGACACACACCGACGAGAACCCGTGGGGCACCCACTACAACTACGACGACCCGGACTTCCAGGCCTCGATGGACTGGTTCGCCTCGCTCGCCGACAAAGGCTTCATGCCGCAGCTCGAGACCACCGTGGGCGCGTCCATGGCGGACACGTTCGCGGCCGGCAAGTCCGCGCTCAACGCGAACGGCTCGTGGATGATCGGCCAGTACACCGGGTACGACGGCGTCGAGGTCGGCATCGCGCCGACCCCCACCGGCCCGTCCGGCGAGCGCGCCTCGATGTTCAACGGCCTCGCCGACTCAATCTACGCCGGCACCGACCAGCCGGAGGAGGCCGCGGAGTTCGTGGCCTACCTCGGATCGACCGACTGCCAGGACGTCGTCGCGGAGGCGGCTGTCGTCTTCCCGGCCGTCACGACCTCCGCGGAGAAGGCCGCCGCGGCCTACGAGGCCCAGGGCATCGACGTCTCCCCGTTCACCACGCACGTCGAGGACGACAGCACGTTCCTCTTCCCCATCACCGCGCACGCCTCCCAGATCGACGGCATCATGGCCCCGGCGATGGACGCCGTCGTCTCCGGCAAGGTTCCGGCGAGCTCCCTGACCGGCGCCAACGACCAGGTCAACGCGCTCTTCGAGTAGCCCACGACCACAACGCCGACACCTCCTCCGCGGCGCGCCGGGCCCACCCCGGCGCGCCGCGCGTCCCACTTCAGCGAAAGCGAACCACCCCATGGACCCCGTCTACCTCCGCGCCGCCGGCACAAGCCTGCTGCTTCACTTCCCCGCCGGCCAGGTCGAGATCGCGCACTACGGCGCCGACCTCGGCCCCACCGTCCCCGATCCCGGGGCACTGCTGCCACCGATCCCGAATTCGGCCCTCGACGTGCCGATCGTCGCCGGCCTCGTCCCGCAGGCCTCGTCCGGCTGGCCGGGCCGCCCGGGCCTGCGCGGCTCGTTCGTGGTCGACGGCCGCGCCGGCCATGGCTTCTCCCCCGCCCTGCGCGTCACCAACGTCGACGCAACCGCCGACGCCGTCACAGTCACCCAACACGACGACGCCCTGGGGCTCACGCTCGCCACGCACCTGCGCCTGCACCCGGGCGGGCTGCTCGAGGCCGCCCACACGCTGAGCAACCGCGGCACTGACCCGTACCAGCTCGACGAGCTGGCCGTCGTCGTGCCGGTGTCCCGGCAGGCGGACGAGGTGCTGGATCTGACCGGGCGCTGGTGCCGCGAGAAGCACCCGCAGCGGGCGCGACTGCGCCAGGGCACGTGGGTGCGCTCCGGCCGGCACGGGCGCACGGGACACGACTCCTCGCTGCTGACCGCCCTCGGCACGCCCGGGTTCGCGAACCGCACCGGGCAGGTATGGGCCGCGCACTTCGCGTGGAGCGGCAACCACGAGCAGTTCGTCGAGCAGCTCGCCGACGGCCGGCGGATGCTCGGCGCGTCCGAGCTGCTGGGCCCGGGCGAGGTCGTGCTCGAACCCGGCGCGAGCTACAGCACGCCCGCGTTCTTCGCGGCCTACTCGGACCGCGGGCTCGACGGCGTCAGCACGCGGTTCTACGACTGGTTCCGCGCCCGCGACCACCACGTGGACACGACCAGCGGCCGCGTCCGCCCGGTGGTGCTCAACACGTGGGAGGCCGTCTACTTCGACCACCGGCTCGACGCGCTGACCGAGCTGGCCGCCTCCGGCGCCGAGCTCGGGGCCGAACGGTTCGTGCTCGACGACGGCTGGTTCGCCGGCCGCCGCGACGACACCGCGGGCCTGGGCGACTGGGTCGTGGACTCGCAGCTCTGGCCCGACGGGCTGACGCCGCTCATCGAGGCCGTGAACGGGCTCGGGATGGAGTTCGGGCTGTGGGTCGAGCCGGAGATGGTGAACCTCGACTCCGATGTGGCCCGCGAACACCCGGACTGGGTCGTCGGACCGGCTGCGGGCCCCGGGGCGCGCCTGCCGCTCGAGTGGCGGCAGCAGCACATCCTCGACCTGACCAACCCGGGCGCGTGGCGGCACGTGTTCGACCAGCTGGACGCCCTGCTGGCCGGCAACAACATCGCCTACCTGAAGTGGGACCAGAACCGAGACCTCACCGAGCACGGCAGCGGCGGCCTCTCCTCGGTGCACGAACAGACCCTGGCAGCGTACCGGCTGTTCGACGAGCTGCGGGCCGCGCACCCGGGGGTCGAGATCGAGTCCTGCTCCTCTGGCGGCGCCCGCGTCGACCTCGGGATCCTGGAGCGCACGGACCGCGTGTGGGCCTCGGACTGCAACGACGCCCTGGAGCGGCAGACCATCCAGCGGTGGACGCAGTCCGTGCTGCCGCCCGAGCTCGTCGGCTCCCACGTGGGGCCCACCCACTCGCACACCACGGGCCGCGTGCACGACATCTCGTTCCGGGCCATCACCGCCCTGTTCGGACACTTCGGGATGGAGTGGGACGTGCGGCAGGCGACGGGCGCGGAGCGGGAGACGCTCAAGCGGGCCATCGCCCTCTACAAGGAGCACCGGGCGCTGCTGCACTCGGGGACGCGCGTCAACGCGGACCTAGCCGACGAGGCGCTGCGTCTGCACGGCGTCGTGGGGAGCGACCGCGCGGAGGGGCTGTTCGCGGCGGTGAGCGTGGCGTCGTCGTACGCGGAGATGCCCGGGACCGCGCCGCTGCCGGGGCTGGATCCGGAGCGCACCTACCGAGTCGCGGCCGTGCTGCCGACCGAGGCGGACGCGGACTACGCGAACACGTTCACGCAGATCCAACCGCCGGCGTGGCTGCGCGACGGCGCGTTCACGGCCACGGGCGCGTACCTCGAGCACGTGGGCGTCCAGCTGCCCGTGCTGAACCCGGAGCACGCGCTCCTGCTGCACGCACTGCAGGCCTGACGAAGGTTTCGCCTGGACGGGCAGGGCCCCGGCACCGGAAGATCCGGCGCCGGGGCCCTGCCCGTCTAACGGCGCGTGGGGCGACGCGTTCCTAGACCCACTCGGCGAAGTCCGCCTCCACATCGCGGTCCCACGGGGTCTCGAGGACGCCGCCGATGTACTCTCCGAACCAGGCCTCGACCTCCGGCGACTGCAGGGCGCCCTGCAGCGCCCGGCCCTTCTCCGTCTCGGCGAAGCCGGGCTGGCCGGCGACGAGGCAGATGAACGGCAGCGAGTCCTCGGTCGACTCGAAGGCCAGCGCCGTCTCCGGGGTCAGGTCGATCTCCGCGGCCAGCCGGACGAACATGAACCCGGCGTCGACGTCCTCGAACGTCGTGGCCAGCGACTGCTGGTCGACCTCGACGAACTCGAGGTTCTTCGGGTTGGCGGTGATGTCCTTCTGCGAGAGGTGGATGACGGACTTCGACTCGTCGACCTCGATCGCCCCGGCCTGGGCCAGCAGCTTCAGCCCGCGCCCGTTGTTCGACGGGTCGACGGGCAGGGCCACCTGGGCGCCGTCCGGCAGCTCGTCCACGGACGCGTACTTGCTGGACCAGAGCCCGGCCGGCGACGCGTACACGTAGAACGACGCCTCCAGGTCCAGGTCGTTGTCGGCGGAGAACTGCTCGAGGTAGGCGCCGTGCTGGAAGAAGTTGGCGTCGAACTCCCCGTTGGCCACGGCGATGTTCGGCTGGACGATGTCGGTCACGTAGGTCGGCTCGAGCGTCCATCCCTGCTCCGCCAGCAGGCCCTGGGCGATCTTGACCGGCTCCTGGTACGGGGCCGACTCGGTGACGATGATCTTGATCGTCTTCTCGGCCGTGCTGCCGCCGCCGGTCAGGCCGCAACCACTGAAGGCGCTGACGGAGGCGAGGGCGCCGACGCCGAGGGCGCCGCGCAGGAAGCCGCGCCGGCTGGTCGCGGACGCGAATGCTGGTGTGCTGGTCATGAAGGTTCCTTCGTGTCTGTCTCTTGGTCGCTTCAGGCCTCGGTGGCCCATTCGGCGAAGTCGGCGTCCAGGTCGCGGTCCCACGGGGTGCCGAGGGCGCCGTCGATGTAGCCCTCGAACCACTCGCGGACCTCGGGCGACTGGATGGCCTCGCGCAGGGCCGTGCCCTTCTCCGAGTCGCGGAAGCCCGGCTGCCCGGCCACGAGGTTGATGTAGGGCAGGGAGTCCTCGATGGTCTCGAACGCGATCGAGTCCTCCGGGGTCAGGCCGATCTCGCCGGCCAGGCGCACGAACATGAACCCGGCGTCGACGTCCTCGAACGTCGTCGCGAGCGACTGCTGGTCCACCTCGATGAACTCGAACCCGCGGGGGTTGGCTTTGATGTCCTTCTGGGACAGGTGGATGACGGACTTGGACTCGTCGATCTCCAGCAGGCCGGCCTTGGCGAGCAGCTTGATGCCGCGGCCGTTGTTCGCCGGGTCCACGGGCAGCGCGATGCGCGCGCCCTCGGGCAGCTCGTCGATGTCGCCGTACTCGGCGGACCACAGGCCCGCCGGCGAGGAGTACGTGTAGAAGGAGCCCTCGAGCTCCAGGTCGTTGTCCTTCGCGAACTGCTCCAGGTAGGCGCCGTGCTGGAAGTAGTTCGCGTCGAACTCGCCGCGGGCGACGACGATGTTCGGCTGGACGATGTCCGTGACGAACGTCGGCTCGAGCTCCCACCCCTGCTCCGCGAGCAGCTTCTGGGCGATCTTGATCGGCTCCTGGCAGGGCGCGGTCTCGGTCGCGATGATCGTGATCTTCTTGTCGCCGCCGGCGGCGGAGGCGCCGCACGCGCTCAGGCCGCCGAGTCCGGCGAGCGCGCCGAGGCCGATCGCCCCGCGCAGGAAGCCGCGGCGGCCGGTGGTCAGATTGGTTTCGGGCATGGTTCTCCTCAAGAGTGGTGGTGCGTGCGAGTCAGGCGGTGGCCGTCGAGTGCGACGGCGTCGCCTCGCCGATGGCGTTCAGGCCCACCGGGGCGGCCCCGTTGATGTGGAAGTCGCCCAGCGAGCGGGCGCGGAAGGCGATCGGGTTGTGGGTCGCGACGGTCTGGGCGTTGCGCCAGTGCCGGTCGAGGCCCTTGGAGGTGCTGGTCGCGGAGGCGCCGACCGTCTGGAACAGGGCCTGCGCGGCGGAGAGCGCCAGGTCGGGGACGGTCACGTGCGCGGCCTCCACGGCGAGCTCGGCGGTAAATGCCGCCTCGGGCACGTCGGCGGGGTCCGTCGAGAACCCGCCGGCCGCGCACAGGTCCCACGCGGCGTCGATCGCGCGGGCGGCGGCCAGCACCGTCGCCTCGGCCGCGAACGCCTGCGCGGCGATCTTCCCGACCTCGGCCTGGATCAGGTCCTCCTCGCGGAACGGCTTGCCGGAGCCCGTGTTGAACGTGCGCGAGCGCCGGGCCACGCCCGCGGCCGCGTCGTCGCGTGCAGCCCGGGCGATGCCGGCCTGCACGGCGAGCAGCACGAGCTGGAAGAACGCCGCCTCGTGCACCGCCTCCTGGGTGCCGCGCACACGGGGCAGGACGTCGAGCGGGTGGACCGCGACGCCGTCGAACTCCGTGGTGCCGGTGCCCGTGAGGCGCTGGCCGAACCCGTCCCAGTCGTCGTGCACGCGCACGCCCGGGTCGTCGACGCGCACGACGGCGAACTGCCGTTCCGCGGTCGGCTCGCCGTCCGTGCCGATCACCTGGGCGCTGACGCGCGTGTGGTCGGAGAAGATCGTTCCCGTGGAGTAGAACTTCTCCCCCGTCAGCTCCCAGCCGTCGCCGGCGCGCTTCAGGGTGGTGTTCAGCGTGCCGAGCGCGTTGCCGCCGATCTCGGTCGAGGCGTTGCCGACCGTCTCGCCCGCGACGAGGCGCGGGTACCAGCGTTCGCGCACCTGAAGCGCCTGCCACGGCAGGGTCTCCGAGAACCCGAAGTGCGATCGGTAGAGGTGGGCGACGTTGGAGTCGGCGGCGGCCAGGTCGACAAGCAGCCGGGTCAGGGTCTCGACGGTGACGCCGTACCCGCCGCGCTCGGCGGGCACGCGCAGGGCGCCGAAGCCGGCGGCGTCGAGAGCGGCGACGGGCTCGTGCGGGAGGATCCGCTCGCGGTCGCGGTCCCACGCACCCGCGGCGATGTCGGCGAAGATCGGCGCGAAGCGCTCGCGCACCACCTCGTAGCCGCTCATGCGCCGGCCTCCTGGAGATCGTGCGTCCCGCCGGCCGCGCGGGCGGGGACGCTGGTGCGGTATCCGGCCGCCGGGTGGCTGCCCGGCAGGCGGTCCCCGCGGCCGAAGACCTTCTCGCGGAGCGTGCCCGGCGCGTACTCGCTCTGGGCGAGGCCGCGGCGGCGCAGCTCCGGCAGCAGTCCCTCGGCGAGCTCGACGTAGGAGTCGGGCAGGACGTGGTTGAGGACGTTGATGCCGTCGACGCCGGCGTCCTGCCAGTCCTCCAGAGTGTCCGCGATCTGCTCCGGGGTGCCGGCGATCTGCTGGCCGTAGGCGCGGGAGCGGGCGATCTGGCGCAGGGTCGGCTTGCCGTCCGGGGCGAGGCGCCGGATCGTCTCCAGGTGGCCCTGGTTGCCCTCGGTCTCGAGCTGGCCGACGGGGGTGTCGAGGTCGAGTCCGCCGAGGTCGATCCCCATGCCGCCGCCGATGTGGGCGACGATGTAGTCGAGGTCGAGCCACTCGTCGAACTCGGCCTGCTTGCGCTTGACCTCGGCCTCGGTGCTGCCGACGAGGAAGGACAGGCCGGCGAAGACTTTCAGGTCCTCACCCGAGCGGCCGGCGGCGACCGCCTGCTCGCGGAACTTCTCCGCGTTGCGGCGGGCGTGGTCCGGGCCGGGGGCGAAGATGAACGTCGCCTCGGCGTGCTGCCCAGCGAATTGCCGGCCGCGGTCCGAGGACCCGGCCTGGAAGAGGAACGGGGTGCGCTGCGGGCTCGGCGAGACCAGGTGCGGGCCCTCGATGCTGTAGCGCTGTCCGGCGTGGTCGATGCGGTGCACCTTGGCCGGGTCGGCGTAGAGCCCGCTCGCCTTGTCCGCGACGACGGCGTCGTCCTCCCACGACCCCTCCCACAGGGCGTAGGCGGCCTCGACGTACTCCTCGGCCCACTCGTAGCGGTCGTCGTGCTTGGCGAGGCCGGCGCCGCCGAAGTTCCGGTGCGCGTTCTCGAGCACGCTGGTGACCACGTTCCAGGCGACGCGGCCGCCGGAGAGGTGGTCCAGCGTGGAGAGCTGGCGCGCGAACTGGAACGGGTGGTTCTGGATGATCGAGCTCGTCAGCGCCAGGCCGATGTCACTGGTCCCCGCGGCCAGGGCCGAGAGCAGCACGAGCGGGTCGTTCGCGGGCACCTGCAGGCCCTTGCGCACGTGGGCGTCGTGGCCGCCGTCGTACTCGCCGTACAGACCGGAGACGTCCGCGAAGAAGAGGGCGTCGAACTTGGCGTCCTCGAGGACGCGCGCCGTCTCCTGCCAGAGCGCCAGCTCGTTGAAGCGGTGCTGCTGGGCGTCGGGGCGGCGCCAGTGGCCGCCGAGGATGTGGTTGGGGGTGTTCATGACGAACGCGCTGAGCAGCAGCCGCGGTCGTTGCGTGAAAGTGGCCATGGGGGTCTCCTAGTGGCGCTTGTCGAGGCGGCGGGCCCAGCGGGTGCCGCCGATCTGCACGGCCTGGACGAGGACGATCATCAGCACGATCGCGAAGAGCATGACCGCGGTCTCGTACCGGTAGTAGCCGTAGCGGATCGCGAAGTCGCCGATGCCGCCGCCGCCGACCAGGCCGGCCATCGCGGAGTAGCTGATGAAGCTGACGGTCATGATGGTGATCGAGCCCAGCAGCGCCGGGCGGGCCTCGACCAGCAGGACGTCGCGGACGATCTGGCCGCGGGTGGCGCCCATCGAGCGGGCGGCCTCGACGACGCCGGCGCCGAGCTGGGTGATGTTCTGCTCGACGAAGCGGGCGAAGTACGGGATCGCGTTGATGGTCAGCGGGACGATCACCGCGGCCGTGCCCACCGTGGTGCCCACGACGAACCGGGTGACCGGGATGATCGCGATCAGCAGGATCAGGAACGGGAAGGAGCGGATGACGTTCACGAGCGAGTCGACGACCCGGTGCAGCTTCGGGCGCGGCTTGAGCCCGGTCGGGGACGCCGAGTAGAGCCAGACGCCCAGCGGCGTGCCGATCAGGATGGCGATCGGGATCGCGACGAGCAGCATGACGAACGTCTGGCCGAGCGCGACACCGACCTCCGGCAGCAGCTCGATGATGCGGGCGATGTCGAAGCCTGCGATATCAGACACCGGCGTGCTCCTTCGTCTCGGCCGCGCCCTTGGCGGCGGTGTGCCGGCTGCGTTCGGCCAGCGGCGTGCGGGTGATGTGCAGGTCGTCGTCGAGTAGGTAGCGCCCGATCTCCGTCTGCGGGTGGAAGCGCCCGGAGTTCAGGTCGTCGACGGCGAAGCGCTCGACGGCGCGACCGGCGTCCATGACGGCGACGTTGTCGGCGATCGACTTCACGACGTTGAGCTCGTGCGTGACCACCACGGTGGTGATGCCGAGCTGCTGGTTGATGTCGGCGAGGTACTGCAGGACCGAGGCGGTGGTGCGCGGGTCGACGGCGGAGGTCGGCTCGTCGCAGAGCAGCACCTTCGGCTTGGTCACCAAGGCACGGGCGATGGCGACGCGCTGTTTTTGGCCGCCGGAGAGCTTGGCCGGGTAGGACTTCGCCTTCTCGGCGAGGTCGACGATCTCGAGGGCCTCGTGGGCGCGGCGGCGGCGCGCCGCCTTCTTCACGCCCGCAAATTTCAGGGACAGCTCGACGTTCTCCACCGCGGTGCGGTTGTTGAGCAGGTTGAAGTGCTGGAAGATCATGCCGATCTGGTGGCGCTCGCGGCGCAGCTCCTCGTCGCCGAGTCCCGTCAGGTCGACGCCGTCGACGAGCACGTGGCCGGAGGTCGGGCGCTCGAGCAGGTTGATGTTGCGCAGCAGGGTCGATTTCCCGGCACCGGAGAACCCGATGATGCCCTGGACCGATCCGGCAGGGATCTCGAGCGAGACGTCGTCGACCGCGGTGAAGCCTTCTTCACCGCCCTTGCCGGCGAATCGCGTGGACACGTTGCGGATACTGATCATTCTTCTCCTCCATCGTTCCTGGCGGTAGCACCTTTCCGCGCTGGAGGCGGATGGTTGCTGCGGCGTCGTCGAGCCAGATCTCTCGGCCGCTCTGGATGGTTTGCTATGCGTTTGTTAAACCAGTTTTTGGGACGGCGGTCATCTGGGCCAAACCACGGGCCACACGGGGTCACGAGGCGTCGCATTGCCCTGAATGAGTCGACTCATTTCATCTTGTGACCGACTGTTACGGGCACGGCCGGGCGCACCCCTCCCCTGCCGGGAGGGGGATGCTGTCAGTGGTTGACCGGGTACACGTACGACGACGGCGCCTCGCCGGCCGACTCGTGCGTCGCCGGGGGCGTCCCGTTGACCTCGTAGTCGCCGATGATGCGCGCCCGGTAGATCGCCGGGTTGTGCGTGGCGATGGTCCGCGCGTTGCGCCAGTGCCGGTCGAAGTTGCACTGGCTCGACGTCGACGAGGCGCCGAGGCCGTCGAAGAGCTTCGACGCCGCGGCGAGCACCAGCGGCTGGACGGCCGATTGGGCGCGGTTCGCGACCAGCTCGCACGCCGTGTAGGTCTCCTGGCCCGTGAGCGCGTCCTGCTGGAAGAGGCCCTCGACCTCCCCGACCGCGGCGAGGACCACGGATTCCGCCGCGAAGGCGCTCGCGGAGATCTCGCCGATCAGCTGCAGCACCTGCGGCTCGTCGCGCAGGGCGACACCGGTGCCGGTGTTGAACGCGCGGGTCCGGGCCTGAACTGCCGCCCGCGCGTCGGCGAGGGTCGCCCGCGCGATGCCGGCCTGCACCGCCAGCAGCACCAGCTGGAAGATCGACGACTCCGGGAAGTGCGGCTGCTCGGCCGGGCCGAACAGCGAGTCCACGGGGACCTCGTCGAACACCGTGGATCCGGTGCCGGTGAGCTGCTGGCCGAAGCCGTCCCAGTCGTCGTAGATCGACACGGACGAGTGGTGCGTCGAGACGACCGCGAGGTGCCGGCCGGGCGCCGACGGGTTCGCGGCCGCGACGACCGTCCAGTCCGCGAAGATCGTGCCCGTGCAGTAGTACTTCTGCCCGGTGACGGTCACGCCGTACGGGGTGACGTTGAGCTGGGTGTTCCACGTGCCCATACGGTTGCCGCCGCGTTCCGCGTAGGCGTTGCCGACGAGCTGGCCGGCCGCGATGCGGTCGATCCACTTCTTGCGCACGGCCTCGTCCGGGTGGACGAGGATCTGCTCGACGAACGCGATGTGCGCGCGCAGCAGGTGGGCGACCTGTGAGTCGGCCTCGGCGAGCTCGATGAGCAGCCGGAAGGAGTCGGTGAGGGAGGCGCCGTAGCCGCCGGCCTCGACCGGCAGCCGCAGGGCGCCGAAGCGCTCGGCGTTGAGCCAGCCGACCTGCTCGATCGGCAGGCGCCGCAGCGCGTCGCGCTCGGCGGCACCCTCGGCGATCCGCGCGAAGACGGGGCGGAAGCGGTCGGCCAGCCGGTCGTAGTGGTCCCCCTGGGGCGTGCCCGGCGTGAGTTTGAGCAGCAGGCGCGGCTCGTCGTCGTGCGACGTGTGACGGTTGGGGTCGGCGGAAACGCCCATTAAAGTTCCTCCATCGGTTCTGGCGTGAGCACCTTCCCGTCCCGGTGAACCGGTTGGGGGGTTGCTGCGGCGTCGTCGAGCCAGATCTCTCGGCCGCTCTGGATGGTTTCGTTGCATTCTATTGGGCCATACGGCGACACAGCGAGACAAGCCGGGACGGA
This sequence comes from Zhihengliuella salsuginis, assembly GCF_014651715.1. Lineage (GTDB taxonomy): Bacteria > Actinomycetota > Actinomycetes > Actinomycetales > Micrococcaceae > Zhihengliuella > Zhihengliuella salsuginis. Next base: position 174,718 of record NZ_BMXK01000001.1, on the reverse strand, counting down.
CTGCCGCCCGAAAAGTCGTCACACAGCGCCTCGGCGCCCCCTCCAGGGCACGCAAACGCTTCATCGCGCGTCTCACCGAGTCATATAGCGCCCCGGTTTCCGCAACATGACGTCATGCGCCCTTCACATCTCTTGCAGCGACCGGTGCCCGCCGTATTTAGTTGAGTCCGCAACCATCCAGAGCGGCTGAGAGATCTGGCTCGACGACGCCGCAGCAACCACCCGGGACCCCGGAAAGGTGCTACCGCCAGGACCGATGGAGATGATCATGACTTCCACGCTGTCCGTATCCGACGACGTCCGCACCGACGACGCCGTGGCCTCCGAGCGCGCCCTGCCCGTCACCTTCGAGTCCGTGACCAAGTCCTTCGGGGAACGCATCGTCCTCAACGGCGTCGACTTCTCCGTCCGCGCCGGCGAGGTGCTGGCCATCGTGGGCCCGAGCGGCTGCGGCAAGTCCACGCTGTTGCGCGCCGTCGCGGGCCTCGAAACTCCGACCTCCGGCACCGTCCGGATCGACTCCTCCCCCGTGACCGGGCTGAGCGAGACCTCGGCCTTCGCGTTCCAGGAGCCGCGTCTGCTCCCGTGGCAGACGATCCGCCGGAACGTCGCCCTCGGCCTGCCGAAGGGGACGGGCAAAGCCGCCGGCGCCGCCCACGTCGACGAGCTCCTCGAGCACGTCGAGCTCTCCGCATACGCCGACCACCGTCCGCGGGAGGTCTCAGGCGGGATGGCCCAGCGCGCATCCCTCGCCCGGGCCCTCGCCCGCCGGCCCGGCGTGCTGCTGCTCGACGAGCCGTTCGGCGCCCTCGACGCGCTCACCCGGCTCAAGATGCAGGACCTCCTGCTGGACATCCACGCCAAGCACCCGGCCACGATCCTGCTCGTCACCCACGACGTGGACGAGGCCCTGCAGCTCGCCGACCGGATCCTCGTCCTCAGCCCCACCGGCGGCCACGAGGGTGCCGGCGTCGCCAACGTGATCGACGTCCCCGGCACCCGCCCGCGGGACCGCTCCTCCGCCGAGCTCGGCGCCCTGCGCTCGACGCTCCTGGAGAACCTGGGCGTCGACTCCCACCGCCACTGATTCCCGCACGACGACGGCCGCCCCCTGGCGCGCCCGTCCCCTGCCGGCGCTCCCCGAGGTCGCGCCCCGAGGCCACGCGTCGCTTTCGCACACTCTCACCACGCACTCGACACGCAAGAAGGAACATCATGAGCATCTTGAACACCGTCACCCGCCGCCGCCTGCTGGGCCTGACCACGGTCGCCGCCGCCGTCGCACTGACCGGCTGCGCCGGCGAGAACGCCGAGCCCGACGCCGCCGGCGGCGGCACCGAGACCCTCAACGTCGACTACGCGACCTACAACCCGCTCAGCCTGATCATCAAGGATCAGGGCTGGCTGGATGCGACGCTCGAGGACGAGGGCGTGGAGGTCAACTGGCTGAAGTCCGCGGGCTCGAACAAGGCCAACGAGGGGCTGCGCTCCGACGCGCTGCACGTCGGCTCGACGGCCGGCTCCGCCGCGCTGCTGGCCCGCGCGAACGGGACACCGATCAAGACCATCGCCATGTACTCGCAGCCGGAATGGTCCGCGATCGTGACTCCGGCCGGCTCCGACATCGACTCGGTCGAGGACCTGAAGGGCAAGAAGATCGCCGCCACCAAGGGGACGGACCCGTACTTCTTCCTGGTTCAGGCGCTGCAGGAGCACGGCCTGACGGTCGACGACGTGACCGTCGAGAACCTCCAGCACGCCGACGGCTGGGGAGCTCTCAACAACAGCTCCGTCGACGCCTGGGCCGGGCTGGACCCGATCATGGCCGGCGCCGAGGAGGAGGGCGCCGAGCTGACGTACCGGAATCTGGACTTCAACACCTACGGGTTCCTGAACGCCACCGAGGACTTCCTGGAGAACGAGCCCGAGCTCGCCCAGACCGTGATCGACGCGTACCAGAAGGCCCGCGAATGGGCCGCGGAGCACCCGGAGGAGACGGCGCAGATCCTCGCGGACGAGGCGGGCCTCGAGCCGGCCATCGCGAACAAGGTGATCCTCGAGCGCTCGAACCTCGACGTCGACCCCGTCCCGGGGGATGCGCAACGGAAGGTCCTCGAGGCCGTGGGCCCGATCTTCGTCGAGATCGGCGACGTGTCCGAGCAGTCGAGCATCGACGAGGCCCTCGACACACTCTTCGACCCGTCCTTCGCCGAGAACGCCGACGCGTCGACCATCAAGGAGTAGTCCATGAGTGCCGCTGAGGAAACGCAAGGTCGCCGGAGCCCCCAGGTCAACGGAGGCACCGCCCAAGCCACGGTGGGCTCGTACGGGTCCAGCGCGGCGGGCTCGGGTGCCTCACCCGAGGCTGCGCCGGCGCCGGGCGGAAAGCCGCCACGCGCCGGCGCGCGCCTGCTGAACACCACGGGCGGGCGGGTGCTGCTGGGGCTCGTCGTGCCCGTCGTCGTGCTGGCCGCCTGGCATTTTTCGACGGCGGCCGGCGTGTTCACGTCGGTGCAGCTGCCCACCCCGGCCTCGGTCTGGAACGCGGCCGCCGAGCTGATCCAGCGCGGTGAGCTGTGGAACCACATCGGCATCTCCACGCAGCGCGTGCTGCTCGGGTTCGCGATCGGCGGGCTGCTCGGCCTCGCGGTCGGCTCGCTGGTCGGGCTCTCCCGGGTCGCGGACGCGCTGTTCAGCCCGACGATCGGCGCCTTCCGTGCCGTGCCGTCGCTCGCGTGGGTGCCCCTGCTCATCCTGTGGATGCAGATCGGCGAGGACTCGAAGGTCACGCTGATCTCGATCGGCGCGTTCTTCCCCGTGTTCACCACGGTGTACCTGGCGCTGCGGCACGTGGATCAGAACCTGGTCGAGGCGGCGCGCGCGTTCGGGCTGCGGGGCGTGAGGCTGCTGACGACGGTCCAGCTGCCCGCCGTCGTCCCGTCGATCTTCTCCGGCCTGCGGCTCGCCCTCGCGCAGGCCTGGCTGTTCCTGGTCGCGGCGGAACTCATCGCCTCGTCGATGGGGCTGGGTTTCCTGCTCACGGATTCGCAGTACAACGGGCGCACCGACCGGCTGATTCTCGCGATCGTCCTCTTGGCTGTCTTCGGCAAGATCTCCGACGCGCTGGTGGGCGTGGTGGAGCGCTGGGCGATCGCCCGCTGGGCCTGAGCCGGCCGGGCCGCCCGCTGGCTACGTACCGGCCCGGTCCCGGCGGTCCAGAACGACGGCGAGCGCGCCGAGCGCCAGCGGGGGCGCAACCCTGCTGAGCCAGGAGAAGACGTCCATCACGTACAGCCTGCCGGGGAACTCCATGCCCACCGAGACCATGATCGACGGGATGACGAGGGCCGCGAAGGCCACCGCGGCACCGATCATGACCAGGCGGTGGCGCAGGAGGAGTGCCCAGGCCACCAGCTGGACGACGAGGATCAGCGACGTTTGGCCCGTCAGGAAGGAGAGTGCCGTCCCGGCAAGCATCACCCAGGTGAGGATGAGTGCGGTTCGGCGAAACTCGGGAAACCGGCGCGACACCACGAGGACCGCGGCGGCGGCGGCCAGTGGCATCGCTGCCGCGAACACGGAGAGCCAGAGTGGCCAAGCGGTTGCCGGCTGGGTCGGCCTCATCGCCGTCAGGACCGCCTGCAGCACCAGACTCGGCAGGTAGGCCACGGCGAAGATCCACAGCAGCCGGACGGCGAACGCGTCGTCCCGGGCGGCGTCGGGCTCCGGAAACGACGGTGCCGAAGACGCCCCGGCACCGGACTCACGTTTCTGCGTATCTTTTGTCCCCATGGGCCGATTCTTCTTCCCACCTGCCGCCGCGTCCAGCTAGGACGCGTAACGATCCCGCTTCCGCCTCGTCCACCACGCGAGAGCGGCCAGCGTCGCCACCACGGCCAGCGCGAGGGCGGGCATCAGGCCCGGCGTGCCGGCCGGTGGCCCGCCCGGCACGGCGTAGTCCGCAGAGGACGCGGGAGCCGAGAGCTGCCACCAGACTTCCGGCACGGCGCTGGCGATGACTGCCACCACGCCGCCGAGGAGCAGAGTGGACCGCCGGAGCTTCCACGCCCAGAAGAGCAGCCCGAGGCCGATGTACCCCGGGACGGCCCAGGCGGCGAAAGGGACGGCAGCCACCAAGAAGACCGCACCCAGGAAGAAGCCCGCCACGGCTGCCGGACGGTGCTCCGGCATTTTGCGGGCGGCGACGAACACGGCCTCGGCCACGGCCAGCGGCAGCAGCAGGCTGGCCACGTACAGAACGTCGGCCAGCCGCGGTGGTCCGCCATCCGCGGCCGTCAATCCGAGCGGTAGCGCCAAGGCGATGACCACCGCCACCGCGTGGATCCACAACACTCTGGCGGCGAGCCGGTCCGTTTCGCCTGGCGCCGACTGGGTCTCGGGGTGCTCCGTCGCAGCGGAATCATCACCCTCCCCCATATCGGGCAACTTGTTTCTCATCCCTGCAGTCGTATCCACTCCTACATCCTGCACGAGCGGGCCAAGCGGCACCAAACGGTCCGTGAATCGCCCGGGGCGGCCTCATCCCCGACTACGAGCACGCCTCCGCCGCTGGTAGTGCGCCATGACACCCAGCACGACAGCCCCGAACAGACCGACCCAGTACGGCGAAACCGTGAACAACGGCCCGAAGTCTTCCGCCCCCGAACCGCTATAAGCGGGCGGAACCATGAATCCGCCGAGAAAAACATTGGCCACCGCGAGCACCAGGCTCGTGACGCCAGCCCAGACGAGGATCTGTTCACGCGTCTTGAACGCCCACAGGAGCAACCCCACGCCGACGACCGCGTGGACAGGGCCCCCGGAGAAGCCCGTCACTGCGAGCAGCACTCCCAGAATCAGTCCGATGACGGCCGCGCCCCGGTACGCTTCCACGGGATGTGCGACGAGGTAGCCGGCCAGCATCATCAGGACCGGGAACACCCCGATGGACAGCGTCACAATCAGTGCCGGCGGCTGCCCGACCACCAGATGGCCCAACCCGCCGTACACGAACGCGAACAGCAGCGCATAGACCGCCGCGCCGCCGGCGAAGGTCCATAGGATCCGCTCGACGAACGCCCGCCGCTGCCCCTCCGAGACCCCCGGCGCGGCGCGAGTGGGCGCGGGCGCGGTGGCGCCGTCGTCGTTGTGTCCTGCAGGGTCCATACTGCGATTCTGCCGCACGTGGCGCTGCGCCGGAACCCATCACATTGTTGCGCGCCGCGTCACCCGTTTTGCCCCGCGCCGCGTACCGGCGTTTAGTGGTGGGGAAACCATCCCGAGCGGCCGAGAGATCTGGCTCGTCGACGCCGCAGCAACCACCCGGGACCGCGCCCTTCACGGGGCCGCGCTTCCGGCATGGTGCTACCGCCAGGACCGATGGAGTTGATCATGAGCACTGCAGTACCCGCCGCCGTCGTACCCGCCGCCCCGAACCTGACCGCGCGCACCGAGGCCGAAGCCGCCGAGCAGCGCTGGACCGAGGCCGAGCGCCTCGCGCACTGGGACGCCGCCGCGCGGCGCCTCGATTGGGAGACCGACTGGCACACCACCCACACGTGGGTGCCCGCCGACCCGGCCGCGAAGCGCGGCCCGCAGATCTCCTGGTACGACGGCGGCCGGCTGAACGCCGCGGTCAACTGCGCCGACCGCCACGTGGCGGCCGGGCGCGGCGACAAGGTCGCCCTGCACTTCGAGGGCGAGCCGGGCGACACCCGCACGGTCACCTACGCAGAGCTCACCGAGCTCGTCAGCCAGGCCGCCAACGCGCTCGAGGCGCTCGGCGTGACCAAGGGCGACCGCGTGGTCGTCTACCTGCCGGTGCTGGTCGAGACGGTGGTCATCACGCTGGCCTGCGCGCGCATCGGGGCCATCCACTCGCTGGTCTTCGGCGGGTTCTCGGCCGAGGCGCTGAAGTTCCGCGTCGAGGACACCGGCGCCAAGCTCCTCGTGACCACGGACGGCCAGTTCCGCCGGGGCGCCGCGGTGCCCGTGAAGGAGAACGCGGACGCCGCCGTCGCGGGCGAGAACAGCATCGAGCACGTGCTGGTGGTCAACCGGACCGGCCAAACCGACATCCCGTGGACCGAGGGCCGCGATGTGTGGTGGCACGACGTTGTCGACACCCAGCCGCGCACGCACGCGGCGGAGGCGTTCGACTCCGAGACGCCACTGTTCATCATGTACACCTCCGGCACCACGGGCCGCCCCAAGGGCCTCGTCCACACCACCGGCGGCTACCTCGCGAACGCCAGCTGGTCCCACGAGTACCTCTTCTCCCACCCGGATCCCGCGCAGCGCGAGCACGACGTCCACTGGTGCACCGCAGACCTCGCGTGGGTCACCGCGCACACCTACGAGATCTACGGGCCGCTCTCCAACGGCGTCACCCAGGTGATCTACGAGGGCGTCCCGAACGCGCCCCACCCCGGCCGGCACTTCGAGATCATCGAGCGCTACGGCGTGACCAGCTACTACACGGCGCCCACTCTGGTCCGCTCCCTCATGGGCTGGTTCCCCGACGGCATCCCCGCCGGGCACGACCTCTCTTCCATCCGCCTGGCCGGAACCGTCGGCGAGGCCGTCAATCCGGAGGCCTGGCGGTGGCTGCGCGCGCAGGTCGGGCGCGACTCGCTCGACCCGGCCGATCCGCAGGCCGGCATCCCCATGGTCGACACCTGGTGGCAGTCCGAATCCGGCGCCACCGTCCTCTCCCCCCGCCCGTCCGACCCGGCCTTCAAGCCCGGCTCCGGCACGCGCGCCCTGCCGGGCGTCGCCACGGACATCGTGGACGACGACGGCGCCCGGGTCCCCGCGGGCGTGCAGGGGAACATCGTGCTCACCGCCACGGGCCCGTCGATGGCGCGCACCGTGTGGGGCAACCCCGAACGCTACTTCACGTCCTACTGGGAGCAGTACGCGGAACAGGGCTGGTTCCTGGCCGGCGACGGCGCGAAGTTCGACGCGGACGGCGACACCTGGATCCTGGGCCGCATCGACGACGCGATCAACATCTCCGGACACCTGCTGTCCACGATCGAGATCGAGTCGGCGCTCGTCTCCCACCCCGCGGTCGTCGAGGCCGGCGTCTGCCCGTCCCACGACGCGAAAACCGGTCATGCGGCCACGGCGTTCGTGGTTCCCAGCGACAAGTCCCTCGTCGGCACCCTGGTCCGCGGCACCGCGGCCGACGCGTCGCTGAGCGCGGCGCACCGCGACGTCGTCGTGCAGTTGCGGGACCACGTGGCCGCCGAGATCGGGCCGATCGCCAAGCCGCGGGACATCGTCTTCGTGCCGGACGTGCCCAAGACCCGCTCGGGGAAGATCATGCGCCGGCTGCTGACGCAGCTCTTCGAGCAGACCGCCCTGGGCGACACCACGAGCCTGCAGAACGAGCCCTGCGTCGAGGACATCCGCCGCATCTGCGACGCCGGGTAACACCTTTCCTCAGAGTTTGCCGGGAAACTCTGTTCAGGAGTCCGAAATGTGACTAGCGTTGATGTCAGATCGTTATTTTCGGGCACCATCAGTTGGGCAAGGGATAACCATGGCGGACTCCTCGAGGTCGGATCCTGCACGTCGAAGCGGCCGTCATGCGCGTCCGCCTCTGGTCACAGCTCGGAGCGTCTCGACGTTCGCCATCCTGGGGCTCTCGCTGGCCGCGCTCTCCGGACCGCAGGCGGTGGGCATCTCGCTCGAACCGCCGCGCGAGACGGCGACCGCAGGCGTCGACATCCCGCCCGACCCGGACCCGTTCACCGTCGCCCCGGTGATCGTGGGGACGGACGGGAAGCTGAGCGCCGAGCGCCCGGAGATCCTCGCCGACGGCAGCGCGGCCGACGGCGAATCGGTGAGGTCCACTGCCGCCGCCGCAGTCGACTGGCAGGGCGCCGACGCGGGGCTTCCCGGAGAACTGAAACTCGCGCACCCGGTCGCGTCGTTCCGGTTGACCAGCCTCTTCGGGTGGCGGAAGAACCCGACGGGACCCGGTTCGCACATCCACATCGGCCAGGATTACGCTGTGTCGTGCGGCACCCCGGTCCGCGCCTCGGAGGCGGGCACCGTCACGCAGTCGGCATGGGCCGGGCACTCCGGATACCGCGTGCGCATCGACCACGGCAGCGGCATCGAGACCGCGTACAGCCACAACTCGCGTCTGGTGGCCAAGGTCGGCGACAAGGTGCGGCAGGGCGACCTGATCGCGCTGGCCGGGACCACCGGGAACTCGACCGGCTGCCACGTCCACTTCGAGGTCTACCGCGACGGCCGCTGGACCGATCCGGCCTACTTCGTCCCGCGCGTTCCGGGACAGCCGGTGCCGCTGTCGCCCGAGGAGCGCGAGCGGCTGCGGGACTCGATCAACCCGCCGCGCGATCCCGCCACGGACGAGCCGGCCCCGCTGGTTCCGGCGGGCTCCACCGCACCGAAGCCCTCGGAGACGCCCGCACCCGGCGACAAGGCCACCGCGACACCGTCGCCGTCGCCCAGCAAGTCTCCGGAGCCCAAGCCGACGCCCAAGCCCAAACCGACGCCGACGCCGACCGAGTCTCCGAAGCCGAAGCCCGAGCCGTCGGGAACACCGGTGCCGTCGCCTTCGCCGAAACCGACACCCTCCCCGTCACCGACACCGACTCCGACCAAGCCGGCACCGGAACCAACGCCCACGCCGACGGAGCCCTCGCCGACGCAGAGCAGCACCCCGGTGCCGACCGAACCAGCCGAGCCGAGCACGGCACCGGCGACGTCTCCGGCGCCGTCGTCGCAGCCCGCCCCGGAACCGACTCCCGAACCCGAGCCCCCGAGCGAACCGACGCAGGTCTCAGCGCCGGCGTCCGAGTCGCCGTCAGCCGAACCGGCGGTCGAATCCACGGTCGCCCCGAGCACGGATCCGGCCGGTTCCCTGCTCGAGCCGGTCGAAGAGCTGCTCGGCGGATAACTGCGGGCGGCCTCTCTAGTGGCCGCCGTCCGGCTCGGCTTCGCGGGCGTTATCGGCTTCCCGGGCCTTCTCGGCGCGGTCGAGCGCCTGCCGCCAGAAGCTCAACCCCATGAAGTAGCCGACCACGAGGGTCAGCAGGCCCAGCCCGATGTTCCAGATCCCGGGGTCGCTGCGGGCGATGAAGGTCGCGGCGATCGCCACGGCGAAGGGCAGCAGCAGGCCGTCTCCGGCGTGGAGGCCGGGATTCGCATACCGTTCGCGCACCGCCCGATCGGCCAGAGGCACCGCCACGACCACGGCGAGGGCCAGCCCCGCGACGACGAACGTGGCGGTCTTCCCGATCGATGGCATGAGCGCGATGACCGCCATCGCCACGGCGTAGCTGGCGCTGGACGCGTATCGGTAGGCCCTGGGTGACATGTCTGCCCTTCGTCGAGAACGGGACCACGCTACCGCATGGCGCGTGTCACTCGGCCCGCCGGTCGGCCTCCTCGACGGCCAGGAAGTAGCGCTGGCCGGCGGCCATGTAGCCGACGAACAGGAGGATGGAGACGGCGAAGTTCGTGCTGCCCTCCGTGAAACCGCCGATGAGGGTGCTGAGGCTCCCGCACACGGGGAGGAACAGCGCCCAGCGCCCGATGTTCTCGCCGGGGCGGAGGTAGATCCTCCGCTGCTCCGGGTCGCGCGGCTTGACGACCAGGATCACGACGACGCAGGCGACGATGCCGGTGAGCGCCCCGCCCCAGCCGAGGCTCGGCCGGGCGGCGATGCCCGCCAGGACGCCGGCCAGGCAGAACGCCGACAGCGTCCGGTAGGCCTGTTCCGGCACCTGCGCCTCCTCGTTCCGCGGGCGCCTTGCGGGGCGGCCCGGCCTCTCGTTCCAGAGAACCACAGGGTCCCCGGGCTGTCCATCGGCCCGTCAGGTGCCTCGGCCGTCGAGCCCCGTCTCGCGCAACGTGATGTTGATCCGGCCACCGGCCACCCCGCACCCGGCGGGCGCGGTGCCCGGGAGGACCCGGGTGACCCCGTGGTAGGCGAGCCGCGCCGGACCGCCGAAGACGAACAGGTCCCCCGACGCCAGCGTCACGTCCTGATGCGGCTTGTTCCGGTTCTCGGTGTTGCCGAATCGGAACGTGCAGGCGTCGCCGATGGAGACCGACACGACCGGCGCGAGGGAGCGCTCGTCCCTGTCCTGGTGCATGCCCATCCTGGCGGACTCGTCGTAGAAGTTCGCCAGCGCCGTGTCCGGGGCGTAGTCGGGGGCGCTCCGCCCCGCGTCCCACGGTGTACGCCAGGCGACGTCGGCGAGCGCCTTCCGGCCCATGCGCACCATCCAGTCGGGCACGTCGAGCACGCGGTTGCCGTTCACGTCCGTGGCTTCGCGCGTGTACTTGTAGGGCTGCCAGTGCCAGCCGAGGCAGACGGTCTTGACCGACATCTCGTGGCCCCGCACCTTGGCGCCGCGGGGCGGGACGGGGCCGGACGCCCATGCGCGGAACTGCTCGGCGATCCAGTGCTGGGCGCGGAGGTCGAGCCACCCGGGCACGTGCACCGCCCCGGGCGCGACCTCGCGCGGGCCCCCGCCGCCGAAGTCGGCGTCGAACAGTGCGGGCCCCTCACCCACGGCCGGCGTCCTCGCCGAGCGCGCCCTCTAGCTCCAGCAGAGTGGTCTTGGCGTCCAGCCCGCCGAGGTACCCGCCGAGCCCGCCGTCGCTGCGCAGGACGCGGTGGCAGGGGACGACGACGGGCAGCGGGTTGGTGGCGCAGGCCGTGCCGACCGCGCGCACCGCCTTGGGGTTGCCCACGAGTTCTGCCACCTCCTTGTAGGTCGCGGTGCGGCCGTACGCGATGTCCGGCAGGTGCTCCTGGACGGTCCGCCGGAAGGCGGAGGAGAGCGCGAAGTCCACGGGGAGGTCGAAGGAGCGCCGGCTGCCGGCGAAGTAGGCGTCGAGCTGTTCCGCGACGGGGTCGAGGCGGGCCGGCGCGTTCAGGATGCGCGGGCTGATCCTGCGTCCGAGGGTCTCGAGGACGGCGTCGTGGTCCTCGCTCGCGAAGGCGACCCGCACGAGTCCCGCCCCGGTGGCGGCGAGGAGCAGGGGGCCGACGGGCGAGTCCACCACCCGGTAGGCGACGTCGAGGTCCCCGCGCTCGGCGGCGGTCGTGGCCAGGCGCGCCTTCAGCAGGCCGACGCGCACAGTGTCTTCGGCGGTGGAGTTCATTTCGGGTTCCTCCCGGCGTTCAGCTCGGTACTTCTGAGTTTGGCGATGCCGTCGGCCGAGGCGCGTCGGGCCGAGTCGGTGCTTCCGCCCATGATGTCGGCGATCTGGGCGTAGGTCAGTCCGCCGAGGTAGCGGTAGGCGATCACCTTGCGCTGCTTCTCGGGCAGGCGGGCGACCTCGTCCCAGACGCCGGTGTCCTCGTCGGCACCGCCGCGCCCGCCCGAGTGCGCGCCGTCGTCGTACTCCAGCGCCTCGACGGGGTCCGGGCGGCGGCCGGCGGCCCGCAGGTGGTCGACCGCCTTGTTGCGGGCGATGCGCACGAGCCACGCCTCGAGATTGGCCGACGGGTCCAACCCGCCGTAGGCGCGCAGGGCGGCGAGGAACGCGTCCTGCCAGACGTCGTCGGCTTCCTGGGTGCCGACCAGCGCCCGGCACAGGCGCAGCACGGCGACGCCGTGCCGCTCGACGACGCGCTCGAACGGCGGCAGGCCGTCCCGCGGTGCACTCTGGTTCACATTCCTCACACCCTGTAGACGACTGCCGACGGCCCGGCGTGAGGTCCGTCTGCAAACTTTTTCACAACACTAGGTGACAGGCGCCGGCAGCACATGGCCCCAAGCCCACTTGACGTGTAGTTTCATCAGTGGAAGGGGCCGCGCCAGGCGGACACGTCGACTCGTCACGGGAGGAAGAAGATGGCCACCAAGGAGCCCAAGCCGGAGCACCGGGACACCACCGGGGACATCGAGTCGCCGAAGGACACCGCGTCGGACGTGGTGCCCGCCGACTCCGCAACCCCCGAGGTCGAGCTCGCACCGACCAAGCAGGAGACGCCGGCGTCCGAGGACTACCAGGACCGGATGACGACGACCCGCTCGGGCGCCATCTGGACGACGACGATCTTCTCGCTGCTCGTGCTCATCCTGCTGATCATCTTCATCGCGCAGAACCAGGACACCACCACGCTGCGCTATTTCGCGTGGGAGGGCACCGTGAACGTAGGCCTGACTGTCCTCGCCGCGGCGGTCGCCGGCGGCATCATCGTGGCCCTGGCCGGGGCGGGGCGCATCATCGCCCTGAAGGCCCAGAAGCGGCGCCAGCGCAAGGCCGCCAAGCGCTGATCGCGGCCCGCGGCGGCCGCCTCCGCGCCGGCAGCGGCCCGGGCTCCACTCACTCCTGGGGCGGCATCTCGCCCTCGTAGACCGCGTAGTCGACGACGGCGGTGACGCCGTCGAGAGGCGCGACCTCGATGCGGAGGCCGTTCTGCGGCTCCGCCACGTCGACGGGACTCAGCGCGGTGGTCACCTCGCCCGCCGGACAGCTCAAGCCGGCGGTTTCCGCCACCGCGGGATCCTCGCCGAAGGCCACGTCCCACGTGACGGAGACGCCGTCGCCGGGGATCTCGACGCCGTAGCACTTGAGCTCGAAGTAGTAGTCGCCGGCGGCCAGAACGGGACCGTCCTGGTCGGTGCGGACCGCTCCATCCTCCGCCCCGCCGGACCACACTGCGGCTGTTCCGCCCAGGACCACGGAGGCGTAGGACGCCCGCGTCCACCCGTCGTCGGCCCGCGCGTACCCGAACGCCTCCATGGCGGCGTCGTAGGTCGAATCGGAGACGGGGGCGGTCGAGGGCTCGGGCCCGGCTCCGCCGGAACACCCGGCGAGCGCCGTCGCGGCCAGCAGAGCGGCGGCACCTGCGCTCCGACGGCGGATACGCTCAGTCATGGCGGCCCTCGGGGCCTGTCGGTGACTCATGATGTCACCCTAGCCCGGCGCCCGCCCCGGAGCCACGGCGAGTCGGAACCGGCGCGATTCAGACCGCCGGTTCGGCGATCAGTGCCGTGTCGACCTCGACGGCCTCGCAGTTGTCCAGGCGCGGGCACTCGGTACCGGTGAGCGCGTCCACCGTCAGGCGGATGAGCGTGCCGTGCGCGACCACCAGGACGTTCTGCCCCGGGTACAGCTGCGCGATGCGGCGCAGCGCGTCGATGCCGCGGCCGGCCACCTCGTCCTCCGGCTCCGCCACGGCGAAGATCCCGGCCTTCTCCTCGTCGGTCAGCCCCCACGCCTCGACGCCCTCGGAGGTGCCGAACGAGCGCTCGAGGAGCCCGGCGTCCGTCTCCCCGATGGGCAGCGCGAGCCCGTCGGCGATGATCCGGGCGGTCTCGGCGGCGCGTCCCAGCGGGGAGGAGACGACCATGTCCCAGCCTCCCGATTCCAGTCCGAGGGCGTGCATCTCGCCGATCGCGTCGCGTGCCTGCGCGCGCCCGGTCCCGTTCAGGGGGATGTCGACCTGGCCTTGCAGCCGGCCCTCGGCGTTCCAGTCGGTCTGCCCGTGCCGCACCATCACCAGTCGATTAGCCATGGCTTCAGCCTAGCGCCGCGCCGCGCAGCCGTCAGTTCCGTCCGTCACGGACGTAGACGGCGCCGTCCGGGCTCCGCCGGATCAGCCCGTGGTCCACGAGGTAGCGGCGCACGAGCGCGGTGTCCTCGTGGAACGCGGCCAGCCGCTCGTTGATGTCGCGCTCGGAGAGCTCCTCGCCGGGCCGCATCGCCTCCTCGGCGACGCGCTCCAGCAGCTCGAACCGTTCGGTCGCGTTCGCGGGGAACTGCACGATCCGCCGCCCGTCGCGGAACCGCTCGATCCCCTCCGGTCGCGCCGGCGCGGACGCGGCAAGCATCGCCTTGAAGGCCCCGGCGCGCAGGGCGAGCCGGCCGTCGTCGTCCGCGTCGACCACCTCGGAGGCGAGGAGCGCGGCCCGCGTCTTCGTCCTGACCTTGGGCTTCAGCGCGGCCAGCGCGGGTTCCGGGTCCTGCCCGAGCAGCAGGTGCGCGAGCACTTCGCGCTGGTCCTGGCTCGCCAGCACGGCGACCAGGCGCCGCCAATCCGGTGCACTCATGATTCCCCCATCCTCAGTTCTCCTCCCAATTGCCGCGCCAGGTGCGTCCCGCCGCGCCGCGCCGCGGCTCTCACGCTGCGCTGCGGCGCCCCGTCCTCGCCGAACACGCGCCACAGGTTCACGTCCCGGCCCGTGCGCTGGGCGTCGGCACGGCCGACGAACCGGTCCCCGTGCAGCACGGACATCACGTACGCCCCGTACTGCCGCTTGGCCTGGGGCACGTAGGCCTCGAACAGGTATTCGTAGCCGAAGATCCGCGCCGCCCGCTTGCGGTTGCGCAGCAGGTTGTCGAACGGCCCGATCAGCCGGCTGCCCCGCGTCGGCGTGGTCGCGACGGCCGCCGTGTCCGGCTCGCCGAGGCTGTACGCGTCCTCGCCCCACCCGTCGACCTGCACGACGACGGCGCCGGCGCCTTCCAGCCCCGTCTGCACCTCCTCGGTGCTCAAGCGGTAGTGCCGGCGCAGGTCGGGGACCGTGGCGACGCCGAGCGCCCGCAGGGCGGACGCCACGAGCCCGGTCAGCATCTTCTCGCGGTGCGGCCTCGCCTCGAAGAGGTGGGTCGGGATGCGGGACTCGGGCAGGTCGAAGAGCCGCTTGATGCCCGTCCGCCGCGTGCACACGAGCTCGCCGCACCAGAGCATGAACTCGGCGGCCTTCTGGCGTTCGCTCCACCCCCAGCTGCCGCCGCGCGGGCCGCCGTCCTCGATGTCGCCGATCGTCGCGCCGCCCTCTGCACCGGCGACGATGCGCAGGATGTCCCGCTTCAGCTCGGCCGGCGGAGTCGACCCCTTCGCGGCGAAGTGGTCGCGGAACCGCTGCCGGGAGAGCTCGAAGAGCGGCCAGTCCTCGATCGGGAAGAGGCACGCCACGTCCGTGAAGGTCTCGAACGACACCGCCTCGCGCGCGTCCCAGAGGGCGTCGTCGTACGCTGACGCCGGGCGTCGGGCCGGCAGGCGGGCCGACGCCGCCAGCCGGTGGGCCTTGTCGACGCGGCTGATGCCGTCCAGCTGGATCAGCCGCTCGTTGCGCAGGACGTCGAGCGCGTCGGCCGCCTCCGGGGCGAAGTGGGCGTTGACGACGGCCCGGCGGGCCTCGGCGGCGGACAACTCGATCATGGCCCCACCCTACCGACGCCCTCCCGCACAGTGGACGACACGCTGGGCCGGATCCGGCTAGGCTGAGGCCGACCGGACCCGCTGGAGGAGGATGGCATGCCAGAGTGGATGAGCGCCTTCGCCGCCGGCCTGCTCGGCGGGCTGGCCCTGCTTCTCGGGTGCGCCGTCGCGTGGATCTGGCAGGTCCCGCAGAAGGTCGTCGCGGCGATCATGGCCTTCGGCGCCGGCGTGCTCTTCTCCGCGCTCGCCTTCGAGTTGGTCGACGACGCCGTCGCCTCCGGAGGCCTCCCCGTCACGATCGCCGGATTCATGGTCGGCGCGGTGGCGTTCGTGGGCGCCAACGCGTGGCTGGCACGGCGCGGCGCCCGGCACCGCAAGCGCTCCGGCGGCCAGCAGCCGGCCGAACACGAGGTCCCCGGCAGCGGCACGGCCATCGCGGTCGGCGCGCTGCTCGACGGCGTCCCCGAATCACTCGTGCTCGGGCTGTCGATGGTGACGGCCGGGTCCGTCAACCCGGCGATGCTCGGCGCCGTCTTCCTCTCCAACGTCCCGGAGGGCCTCTCGAGTGCGGCCGGCATGAAGCGGGCCGGTCGCAGCGCCGCCTACGTCTTCGGGATCTGGACGGTCATCGCGCTGCTCGCCGGGGCCAGTTCCCTTGTCGGGTTCGTCGCCCTGCAGACGGCCCCGGCCGGGATCGTGGCGGCCATCAACGCGCTGGCCGCGGGCGCGATCCTGGCCATGATCGTCGACACGATGATCCCCGAGGCCTTCGAGAAGCAGCACCTCGCGACCGGGGTGACCGCAGCCGCCGGATTCGCGACGGCCCTCTGCCTGGATTCGATCTGACACGGAACGCAACGTGCGTAAACATTGCTTGCCGCACGGCGGTTTGTGACGTCACACTGGGGAGGCAACCATCCCGAGCGGCTGAGAGATCTGGCTCTACGACGCCGCAGCAACCATCCGGAATCCTCCGGAAAGGTGCTACTGCCAGAGACGATGGAGAAGCATCACGCTTTCTTGATCCGCAGGCGCAGCCCGCGCCGGGATCGTCGTTGTCCTCGGGAGCCCCAACACCGCGCACGGTGTGGCCGACACGACGTGCGCTCGTATGCAAGGAGCTTCGATGAGCACCTCCCCCAGCCCCATCGCCGATCTGGAATCCCCGCTGAAGTTCGCCTACTGGGTCCCGAATGTCTCGGGCGGCCTGGTCGTCTCGACCATCGAGCAGCGCACCAGTTGGGACTTCGACTACAACAAGAAGCTGGCCCGCATCGCAGAGAACTCCGGTTTCGAGTACGCGCTGACCCAGACCCGCTACGCCGCCAGCTACGGCGCGGACAAGCAGCACGAGGCCACGAGCTTCTCGCTGGCACTGCTCGGCGCCACCGAGCGCCTGAACATCATCTCCGCCGTCCACCCGGGCATGTGGCACCCGGGCGTGCTGGCGAAGTTCATCATCACCGCGGACCACATCTCGGGCGGGCGCTCCGCCGTGAACATCGTCTCGGGCTGGCTCAAGGACGAGTTCACGAAGTTCGGTCTGGACTGGCTGGAGCACGACGAGCGCTACGTCCGCACCGCCGAGTTCATCGACATCCTGCGCGGCCTCTGGACGGAGACGGACTTCTCCTACCAGGGCGACTACTACAACATCGACGGCTTCACCCTGAACCCGCCGCCGCTGGACATCGCAGGCCGCGCGCACCCGGAGGTCTTCTTCGGCGGCAACTCCACCGCCGCGCAGGCCGCCGCCGGCAAGACCGCCGACTGGTACTTCTCCAACGGCCGCTCGCTCGAGGGCTTCCAGGAGAACATCGCCGGCGTCGTCGCCTCCGCCGCTGCGGGCCGCCGGGCCCCGAAGCCGCCGAAGTTCGGCCTGAACGGCTTCGTCATCGCCCGCGACACCGAGGCCGAGGCGACCGAGACGCTGCGCGAGATCATCGCGAAGGCGCACCGCCCCGCCGTCGAGGGCTTCTCCGAGGCCGTCAAGGAGGCCGGGCAGTCCACGAAGGACGGCAAGGGCATGTGGGCGGACTCGACGTTCGAGGACATGGTCCAGTACAACGACGGCTTCCGCTCGAAGCTCATCGGCACGCCCGAGCAGATCGCCGAACGCATCATCGAGTTCAAGAAGATCGGCGTGAACCTCATGCTTACCTGCTACCTGCACTTCCAGGAGGAGGTCGAGGCGTTCGGCCGCGACATCCTGCCGATCGTCCGCGAGATGGAGGCGGACCTCGCCCGCAAGAACGGCACCGAACTGAACACCGACCTGCTTCCCGTCACCAACCTCGAAGGGGCCCTGCGCTAAATGACCGACCACCAGTTCGGGTTCCGCACCCGCGCTCTGCACGCCGGCGGCACGCCGGACGCCGAACACGGCGCGCGTGCCGTCCCGATCTACCAGTCCACGAGCTTCGTGTTCAAGGACACCGACGACGCCGCCAACCTGTTCGCCCTGCAGAAGTACGGCAACATCTACTCCCGCATCGGCAACCCGACCGTGGCGGCCTTCGAGGAGCGCATCGCGGCCCTCGAGGGCGGCATCGGCGCCGTGGCGACGGCGTCGGGCATGTCGGCCGAGTTCGTCACCTTCGCCGCCCTCGCCCAGGCGGGCGACCACATCGTCGCGTCCTCGAAGCTCTACGGCGGGACGATCACCCAGCTCGACGTGAGCCTGCGCCGGTTCGGCATCGAGACCACGTTCGTCGACTCCACAGAGGCCGCCGACTTCGCCGCGGCCATCCAGGAGAACACCAAGGCCGTCTACACGGAGGTCGTGGCCAACCCCTCGGGCGACGTCGTCGACCTGGAGGGCCTGGCCGGCGTCGCGCACGCCGCGGGCGTCCCGCTCGTCGTCGACTCGACGCTGACCCCGCCGTACCTGCTGCGCCCGATCGAGCACGGCGCGGACATCGTCATCCACTCCGCCACCAAGTTCCTCGGCGGCCACGGCACCACGCTCGGCGGCGTCGTCGTCGAGTCCGGCACGTTCGACTGGGGCAACGGCAAGTTCCCGACCATGACCGAGCCGGTGCCGAGCTACGGCAACGTCTCCTGGTGGGCCAACTTCGGCGAGTACGGCTTCCTGACCAAGCTGCGCAGCGAGCAGCTGCGCGACTTCGGCCCGTCGCTGCCGGCGCAGTCGGCATTCCAGCTGCTGCAGGGCGTCGAGACGCTCGCCCAGCGCATGGACAGCCACGTCGCCAACGCGCGCAAGGTCGCCGAGTGGCTCGAGTCCGACCCGCGCGTGTCCTACGTGAACTACGCCGGCCTGCCGAGCCACCCGCAGCACGCGCGCGCCGCGCGGCTGTTCCCGCTGGGCGTCGGCTCGGTCTTCAGCTTCGGCGTCAAGGGCGGCCGCGAGGCCGGCGCCCGCTTCATCAACGCGCTGCAGCTGGCCAGCCACCTGGCCAACATCGGCGACGCCCGCACCCTGGTGCTGCACCCGGCGTCGACGACCCACCAGCAGCTCACACCCGAGCAGCTCGTGGCCGGCGGCGTCCCCGAGGACCTCATCCGGCTCTCGGTCGGCATCGAGGATGTCGAGGACATCCTCTGGGACCTCGACCAGGCCCTCGACGCCTCCCAGCGCGCGGAGGCGACGGCGTCGTCCGCCGAGACCGCATACGACGGCGCCGCGTGCGCCGTGCCGTCGGCCGCACCAGCCGCGCAGATGGGAGCAGCCAAGTGAGCACCGAGCAGACACGCACCTGGGAGGGCCCGAACGCGGCCGACCGCCTGGGAATCCTGCGCAGGACGACGTCGATCGCGATCGTGGGCGCCTCGAACAAGCCCTCGCGGGCGAGCTACTTCGTAGCGACCTACCTGCTGTCCTCGTCGAAGTACAAGGTCTACTTCGTGAACCCGGTCCTGGACGAGATCCTCGGCCAGCCGGTCTTCAAGTCGCTGGCCGACCTGCCGGAGTCCCCCGACCTGGTGGAGGTCTTCCGCAAGCACGACGACCTGCCGGGCGTGCTGGAGGAGGCCAAGGCCGCGGGCGCGAAGACGCTGTGGCTGCAGCTGGGCTCCTGGCACGAGGACGTCGCCCGCGACGCCGAGGCCGCGGGCCTGGACGTCGTGATGGACCGCTGCGTGAAGATCGAGCACGCCCGCTTCCACGGCGGCCTGCACCTGGCCGGCTTCAACACGGGCGTGATCAGCGCCAAGCGCCAGGTCCTCGCCTGACCGGGGCGCGCTGAGCGAACGACGAGGGGGAGGAACCGCATGATGCGGCTCCTCCCCCTCGTCGTGTGCGCCCCTCGGCGCCGGCACCGGACCGCCGGGCCCTCGCGCCGGAGGACTACCGGCGCTCTGCTTCCGACCGGACTACCTGCCGGGCGTCCGGCCGTGCTTCTTCCCGCGCCCGTTGGACTTCGAGCCCATCTTGACGGTCTTCGGCATCGTGCTGGCCGGCTGCCCGGGGTTGAGGACCTTCTCCTGCTTGTCCGGCTTCTTCACGGGTTCCTGCACCGGTACCTGCTCGGGTGCGGGAGCGGGCTGCTGCACGGGTTCGGGCGTCGGCGTCGGCGCCGGGGTCCGCTTGACCACCCGTTCGGGCTCCGGCTCGGGCGCCTTCGTGGCGTCGATGTTCGGCCGCTCGGGTTCGTGCTCCAGCTCGCCAGGCGGCACGGTCACGCTCACCACCGGTGCCGCAGCGCGGGGCGCGACGTCGGCCGCGGCCACGCCGGCCAGTCCGGCCGCCGCCGCGAGCGCGACGACCGTCATGCCGCCCGTGACGGCGCCTCCGCCACGGCGCTTGCGGGGCTTCGCCGGGTCGAAGCCGAGGACGTTGTCCGCTTCGGCGTCCGCGTCCGTCGCGATGCCGGCTGCGCTGGCCGCCTCGGCGGCGGTCTTCCTGCCGTCCAGCAGATCGGCCAGGGCTCCGGTGGGTCGGGGCGCCGGCAGCGAGCCGGCAGCATGCAGCGATTCGACGGCGCCGCGCAGCCGGGCGTCGTCGGCCGCGCCGGCGTCCTCGAGCAGGGCGTCGAGATCGAAGGAGTTCTGCTCCGGTTCAGTCATCGCCGTCCACCTCCTCGAGCGTCTTCTTCAGGGACAGCAGGCCCCGGCGCTGCAACTGCTTGATAGAACCGGCGGACTTGCCCATGATGTCAGCTGTCTCGTCGATGGTCATACCGGCGACGATGCGCAGCATGACGCATTCCCGCTGGTCGGAGACGAGCGAGTCGAGCGCCTGCGCCAGGTGGCCCGATTCGAGCTGGGCGAGCAGTTCGTCCTGCGGAGAGGTCTCGACGCGGGGATCGACGGCGGGTTCGTATTCGACGATCCGGGGGGCGCGGGCGCGGGCCCGGGTGGCGTCGACCATGCGGGCATGCGAGATGGAGAAGGTGAACTTTCGGAGCCCTGCGACTCCGCCGGTCACGTCGGCGAGGCGAGCAAACACGGTGAGAAACACCTCCTGGGCCGCAGCCTCCGGGTCCTCAAGTCCCTTCGCCGCCAAGTATCCGTGAACCGGCCCGGCCAGGTTCTGATAGATGGCGGTCAG
Source organism: Zhihengliuella salsuginis (assembly GCF_014651715.1). Lineage (GTDB taxonomy): Bacteria > Actinomycetota > Actinomycetes > Actinomycetales > Micrococcaceae > Zhihengliuella > Zhihengliuella salsuginis. The sequence continues at coordinate 154,040 of NZ_BMXK01000001.1, read as the reverse complement.
CGCGCCGGAGTCTCCGTGCCGAGCCTGCTCGAGCACGTCATCCGTCAAGATGGCGGCCACTGCACTCCTCAGGTTCGTCGACGACTGTCTCGAACCAGTGTAGTGCGAAGTTATGAATTAGTTATAAAGGAGCCGGGCTGAAAATCGTTGGGGGGAAACTCTCAGCCCGGCTCCATATACGTCATCGCCCCGACCCCCTCCGGGGTTACGCATCGGACCGAACTTTTCCGAACTTTCTTCTCAACCGCCCCGGATCCCCGTGATTACGGGGTTTTCCGATAGCCCATCGGGGGTCTACAGGCGGCGGTTCGCGAGGACGGGGAGGAACTCCCGGACCTCGTCGATGCGTTTCCGTGTGACGTCGACTGTGACGAGCGCTTCAGTCTCATCGTCGAGGAAGTCCACCGGGATGCCCATCGGGTCGATCACGGCGGAGTGCCCCACGGTGTTCGTCGAGGAGGTGCCGGCCGCGGCCACCCAGACGGTGTTCTCGATCGCGCGGGTGCGCAGGACCGTCTCCCAGTGCTCGACCTTGTGATCGCCCTTGAACCAGGCGGCGGCGACGAGCAGCACGTCGGCGCCCTCCGTGGTCAACCGGCGGGCGAGCTCCGGGAACCGGATGTCGTAGCAGGTCATGACGCCGAACCGGAGGCCGTCGACCTCGATCACGCCGACGCCGTCGGGGTCGCCCGGCTTGATGCGCTCGGACTCCTTGTAGGAGAACGCGTCGAAGAGGTGGACCTTGCGGTAGGTGGTGACGATCCGCCCCGTCCCGTCGACGGCGACCACCGTGTTGTACGGGCGGGCCTCGCCGCTGGACTCGTAGCCGCCGGCGACGATCGCGATCGACTCCTCGGCGGCCAGCAGGCTGAGCTGCTGGACGAACGTCGACCAGTCGCGGTCCACGGCCTCGCGCAGGTCGCCCTCGACGTGGCGGATCGTGAACATGGTCTCCTCGGGGAAGAGGACCAGGTCGGCGCCCTCGTCGCGGGCACGGCGCGTCAACCGCTTCACGACGTCGAGGTTGTCCTGCAGATCCCCCGACGGGTTCAACTGTGCCACGCTGATCTTCATCGTCGCCTCCTCAAATGCGCCGACGGCCCACGGCCGGTTCTCGACTCACCACCTGCGTGAGTGTGAACCAGCCTACCGATTCGCCGACCCCATGACGATGGCGTGACGCGCCGCCCGCGCTCCCGGCGGGTCACGATTCGGCCACCACGGCAGGTGAGGCCGCGGCCCCGGCCTCACCCGCGGGAGACGACGCCGCCCGGCGAGACGTCCAGCCGCTGGCCGCCGGCGGCCCGGCGGCGCCAGCGCCGGTCGTGGGTGACGGTGACGACGGCGCCCGGGTAGTCCTCGAGGGCGTCCTCCAGCTGCTCCACGAGCTCGGGCGCCAGATGGTTCGTGGGCTCGTCGAGGAGCAGGAGGTCGCTGGGCGCGGTGACGGCGACGGCGAGCTCGAACCGCCTCCGCTGGCCGACGGAGAGGTCCACGACCGGCCGGCCCAGATCGTCGCGGCCGAACAGCCCGGAGCGCAGCAGCGGGAGCACCGCATCCTCGCGGTACGTTCTGATCGCGGCGGCGAACGCGTCGAGCAGCGGCCGGCGGGACCGGGCGGAGAAGTCCTGGTGCAGCCATCCGGTGCGGGTCCCGGCCCGGCGGACGACGGAGCCGGCGTCCGGGGCCAGCTCGCCGGCGAGGACCCGGAGCAGTGTCGTCTTGCCCGCACCGTTCGGGCCGGAGACGAGCCAGCGGTCGCCGGCCGCGACCTCCAGCCGTTCGAGGCGCAGCCGGGGCGGCGACTCGGCGCTGCCCAGCACGACGCCCTCGGCGGTCAGGACGACGCCTTCCTCCCGCTCATTCTCGGCGGCCGCGAACGCCGGCGCGAAGCGCAGCGGCTCCGGCGGCGGCGGCGCGGGTTCGTCCCGCAACCGCTCGACACGTTCCTTGGCGATCCGGATCCTGCTCCGCGCCCCGTGGTCGCGGCCGCGGGCGCGGAAAGACCCGTGGCCGAAACCCGGCTTCTCCTGCTTGCGCGGCATGGCGTCGAGCCGGGACGAGTTCGCCTCGACCAGCTCCTGGTTCCGCGCCAGGTCGCGCTTCCAGGCCTCGTGCTCCCCGGCGAGGCGCCGTCGTTCCGCGGCGCGGGCGTCGAGATAGCCGGCGTACCCGCTGCCGTAGCGGGTGAGCCTGCCGTCGTCGATCGCGACGATGTCGGCGGCCACCCGGTCGAGGAAGTCTCGGTCGTGGGTGACGACGACGAGCGCACCGCGGTGCTCGACGAGCCGCGCCTCGAGCCAGTCCATGGCGGCCTCGTCGAGGTCGTTGGTCGGCTCGTCGAGCAGGAGCAGCTCGGCCTCGGCGGAGAGGGCGGCGGCCAGGGCCAGGCGGGCCTGCTCCCCGCCGGAGAGTTCGGCGACGGGGCGGGACCGCTCGAGGTCGCCGAGTCCCAGCTGCTCGAGCGCCGCGTCGAGCCGCGTCTCGACCCCGTAGCCGTCGCGCGCCTCGAAGGCGTCGGTGGCCCGGCCCAGCCGCGCCAGCAGCCGCTGCTGCTCGGCGCCCGTGGCCAGCGCGGCCTGTTCCGCGAGCGTCCGCACCTCCGATTCGAGGCGGCGCAGGTCGGCGAGGAGCGCGTCGAGGGCGCCGGTCACGCTCGCGCCGGGCGCGAACGTCGGACGCTGCTCCGCGAAGGCGAGGCCGCCGGGGATCTCGACCCGCCGCTCCCCGTCCGCGGGTTCGACGGTGCCGGCGATCAGCCCCAGCAGGGTCGACTTGCCGGCGCCGTTGTCGCCGACCAGGCCCAGGCGGTCGCGCGGACCGACGGCGAGGTCGACGTCGCGCAGGACGACGCGCTCGGCCCACCGGGCGGTCGCGCCGCGCAGGACGCACTCGCGGTGCGGCCGGGGCGAGGCGGGCGGGCGGGTCATCGCGGGGAGACGTCGATGTCAGCGATGCTCGAGCTGTACTCCGGCGTCGTCCCGTCGCCCAGATCGAAGGACGGGAGCACCCCGTTCGGGTCGACCAACACGACCCGGTGTCCGTCGAGCTTCATCCGCCGGGCCGCCTCGGCCGACATCTTCCGCGCGACGTCGGAGATCTCGTCCACGCGGTGCAGGTCGAAGACCACGATCCGCGTCGACGGCGGGTTCTCGACGGCGTGCCGGATGAGCGACTCGGTGCTGACGAACACGAGGTCGCCCTGGAGCTCGTAGACGGTCACGTCTTCACCCCTGACGCTCTCCACGCGGTGGTCGCGGATGGCCGACCTCGAGGGCCGCGTCGCCTCCATCAGGTGCATGCCCAGGTCGCGGGAGAGCCGCTCCATCACCCGGATGCCGCGGACGCTGTTGCCGTGGACGTCGAGGCGCGGGGAGAACACCGCGACGCCGACCTGACCGGGCAGGACGCCGATGATCCCGCCGGCCACGCCGCTCTTGGCCGGGATGCCCACGGTCGTCAGCCAGTCCCCCGCGGCGTCGTACATCCCGCAGCTGGTCATCACACTGAGCACGTGGCGGACCACGTCGGCACGCACGACCCGCTCGCCCGTCACCGGCTGGACGCCCGCATTGGCGAGCGTGGCGGCCATGTGGGCCAGGTCGCGGACCGTGACGGAGACCGAGCACTGCCGGATGTAGCCGTTGACGACGTCGACGGGGTCGTCGTCGATGATCCCGAACGCCTTCATCAGGTGGCCGAGTCCGAGGTTCCGGTGGCCGGTCGACTGCTCGGATTCGAAGACCTCCTCCGCGACCCCCAGCTCGCGCCCGGCGAAGGCGGAGTAGTGCTCCAGCACGCGGCGGTCGCGCTCGGCCGTCGAGGACGCCCGGACGAGCGAGTGCGCCGCGATGGCGCCGGCGTTGATCATGGGGTTGAGGGGGCGCCCGGTGCCGGCCTCCAGGGAGATCTCGTTGAACGCCTCACCCGAGGGCTCCACGCCGATGCGCGCCGCGACGTCGTCGAACCCCTGGTCGCCGAGGGCCAGCGAATAGGTGAAGGGCTTGGACATCGACTGGATGGAGAACTCGCGGCCAGCCTCGCCGACGCAGTAGACGGATCCCTCCACCGTGGCCAGCGCGATGGCCGTCAGATCCGGATTCGCCCGCGCCAGCTCGGGGATGTAGTCGGCGACGTCTCCGCGCTCGTCACCCCGGACCTCTTCGAGGACCTCGGCCAGGTAGTCGGGTATCGGTGATCGCATGATCCGATCCTAGCCACCGGCCGCAAGACCCGAATCGGTCAGAGGCCGAACGGCGCCGCGTAGCCGACGCGACCGGCCGGGACGTCCCATTCGCTGGCCAGATCCAGCACCATGAGCGCGTCGTCCGGCACGTCGATCGACAGGTGCACGCCGAAGTCCGCGGCCCGACGGAACCCGAACCGGGGGTAGTAGCCGGGATGGCCCAGGACGACGACGTAGCGCTCGCCCGTCGCCCGGGCCGCCTCGAGGGCGCCGTTGATCACTGCGGTGCCGGCGCCGCGGCGCTGCTGTCCGGGGACCACCGCGCAGGGGGCCAGCGCGAGCGCGTCCGCGTCGCCGATGCGGCAGCGTGTCAGCAGGGCGTGGGCGACGACGCCGCCCGCCTCGTCCTCCCCCACCCAGGAGAGGCCGGGGAGCCACTCCGGCTCCGGACGCAGGGCGTCGACGAGGTCCGCCTCCTCGTTGGTCGGGAACGCCGCCGCCACCACGGCGCGGACCCGGTCCCTCTCCTGAGGCCGCTCGGGGCGGACGGCGACGCCGGAGAGCTCGATGGAGTACGTGCCGTCGTCGATGGCCTCGGGGGCGCGCCGGAACCCGACGCGCCGGTAGAGGCCCACGGCCGTCGTGTTGCCGGATTCGACGCTGAGGCTCACCCGCTTCACGCCCTGCTCGCGTGCGGCATGGAGCGCCCCGCTGAGGAGCCGCTGCCCGAGGCCGAGGCCCCGGTAGCCGGACCAGACGCAGAGGCTCAGCTCGGGGACGCCGTCGCCGATGTACCCGTAGCCGGGGTGGTCCGCGGTGAGGAAGAGGCACCACACGACGCCGACCGGCCGGCCGTCGCTCTCGGCGACGAGGCCGAAGTCGCCGCGTTCCGGGTCGAAGCGGCTGTAGTGGCTGAAGTGGGACTGGCTGTCGATCTGCCGATAGGTGAACCGCTCCCGGCCGCGCCAGTTCATGTTGGCGTGCGTCGCTGCGCGCAGCAGCTCCTCGTCGGCCGCCACGAGTCGCCGAAGCCGGATCTCCCCCATTGATGCATCCTTATCTATAAGTCCTTGACAAGACTACCCCGCGAGCGTACAGAAGAGGCCGTGCCCCACAAAGGGGACACGGCCTCGAAAAGGGAATTCCTAGCCTTTGATCAGGTCGTTCCTGACGATCGTCTGCTCGCGGTCCGGCCCGACGCCGATCGCGGAGAAACGCGCCCCGGAGCGCTCCTCGAGCGCCAGCACGTACTTGCGGGCGTTCTCCGGCAGGTCCTCAAGGGTCCTGGCCCCCGTGATGTCCTCGGTCCAGCCGTCGAAGTACTCGAAGATCGGCTTCGCATGGTGGAAGTCGGTCTGCGTCATCGGCATCTCGTCGTGCCGGACGCCGTCGACGTCGTAGGCCACGCAGACCGGGATCTGCTCGATGCCCGTGAGCACGTCCAGCTTGGTGAGGAAGTAGTCCGTGAAGCCGTTGACACGCGAGGCGTGGCGCGCCAGCACGGCGTCGTACCACCCGCAGCGGCGCGGACGGCCGGTGTTCACGCCGAACTCGCCGCCGGTCTTCTGCAGGTAGATGCCCCAGTCGTCGAACAGCTCGGTCGGGAACGGGCCGGCACCCACGCGCGTGGTGTAGGCCTTGATGATGCCGACGGAGCGGTTGATGCGGGTCGGGCCGATGCCCGAGCCCACAGACGCGCCGCCCGCGGTCGGGTTGGAGCTGGTGACGAACGGGTAGGTGCCGTGGTCGACGTCGAGGAACGTCGCCTGGCCGCCCTCCATCAGCACGACCTTGCCGGCGTCGAGGGCCTCGTTGAGGACGAACGTCGAGTCGATGACGAGCGGGCGCAGGCGGTCCGCGAAGGAGAGGAAGTAGTCGACGATCTCCTCGACCTCGACGCTGCGGCGGTTGTAGATCTTCAGCAGCAGCTCGTTCTTCTGGCGCAGCGCGCCCTCGACCTTCTGGCGCAGGATCGACTCGTCGAAGACGTCCTGCACGCGGATGCCGAGGCGGCCGATCTTGTCCATGTACGCGGGCCCGATGCCGCGGCCGGTGGTGCCGATCGCGCGCTTGCCGAGGAAGCGCTCGGTCACCTTGTCCATGGTCTGGTGGTACGGGGCGACCAGGTGGGCGCTGGCGGAGACGCGCAGCTTGGAGGTGTCGGCGCCGCGGGCCTCGAGCCCGTCGATCTCCTCGAAGAGCGCCTCAAGGTTCACCACGCAGCCGTTGCCGATGATGGGGGTGGCGTTCGGGGACAGGATGCCGGCGGGAAGGAGCTTGAGCTCGTACTTCTCGCCGTTGACGACGACGGTGTGGCCGGCGTTGTTGCCGCCGTTGGGCTTGACCACGTAGTCCACGCGTCCACCGAGGAGATCGGTGGCCTTGCCTTTGCCTTCATCGCCCCACTGGGCGCCTACGATCACGATTGCTGGCATGGGATCCTCCCCCTTGCTCGGTCAGCGTCCGGTCCTTGGGTGCGCTGGTCGCAGCTGTGCGACGCGGCGCGGAACCGGGTTCCGGGCGAACCGGACACACGTAAGCCCCTGTGCCTCTTGCGTGCGGCCGCCGCCTCGTTCGGGGCGCGCCGGTTCGTAAGAGTCAGGGGCTCTTACGCCCCGAGTTTACCGGAGCGGACCCGCCGATGCGACTTCGACGCGTCGTTTGACGAACCACCGGAGCGCCTCGCGCGTGAACCGCCCGGATCCCCACGACCCCGCGCCCTCCGGCAACGCGCCCCACCACCCGATACCGGCGTCCGAGCACATCTGCCGCAGCGTGGCGCGGTTGGAGACCTCCACGGGCGTCGGGTGCGCGGGCCAGCTGCCGAGCACGACGCCGGCCGTCTCCACACCCCGCGCCCGCGCGGCCTCGAGGGTCAGCCCCGTGTGGTTGAGCGTCCCCAGGCCGGGCCGGGCCACCACGGCCAGGCGCCCACCGGCGGCGAGGCAGACGTCGGCGATCGTGTCCCCGGCGCCCGTGAGCTGGACCAGGAGGCCTCCGGCCCCCTCCACCAGCACGACGTCGGCCCGCCCGTGCAGCCGTTCGATCTGCGCCAGGTGCGTCTCGAGTCCGGGCAGACCGCACCCCTCGGCGGCCGCGGCCGCGACCGGAGCCATGGGCTCGGCCAGCCGGGCCCCCTCGGAGAGGACGACGCCGGGCCCCGCCAGGCGCCCGACCTCGCCGATGTCCCCGCCGCGCGGGGCGCCGGGCGAGGCGTCCGCCACGGGTGGCTCCCCGGTCTGGACCGGCTTGTAGACCGCCACCGTGTGCCCGGTGCCGGCCAGCGCGGCCGCGAGGGCGGCGGTCACGACCGTCTTGCCGACGCCGGTGTCCGTCCCGGTCACCGCGAGGATCACGAGCCGACTCCCGCCAGCTTCGGCGCCGCCGCGCCCACCGTGAGCGGGGCCTGGAAGGACAGCAGCCGCAGCCACGGCGGGTCCCCGCCCGCACCCTCGGCGTCCGGCAGCGCGCGGGCGGCCTCGTTGAGGACGACGACGGCCTCGAGCTCGGCCAGTCGCGCGCCCAGGCACCGGTGGAGGCCGTGCCCGAAGGCCAGCCCGTACCCCGTGCCGTCCGCGGCCGGGTGGTGCCCGCTGAGCTCGAGCAGGATCTCGGCCCCGGCCGGCAGCCGCACCCCGTCGACCACGGCGTCCGCGACCACCCGGCGGCGCCACGTGTGCACGGAGGACTCCGTCGCGAGCACGCGCCTCACCTGGTCGCGGGCGGCGTCCATGTCCCGGCACGCGGCCCAGACCCCGCGGTCCCGCAGGCTCCGGTAGAGGACCGTGTTGATCAGCAGCGCCGTGGTCTCCTGGCCCGCGATGACGAGGAAGTAGCCGAGCGAGCAGATCCGCCGCTCGTCCAGTCCCCCCGCGTGCAGGACCCCGAAGAGTGACTCCGTCCCGCGGCTCGCCCGGACGCTCCCGCGCAGCCACGCGTAGAACTCGGCGGCGCTCTTCGCGAGCTCCACCTGCCGGGCCTCGTCCGGCCAGCCCCAGAACAGTTCGAGCGAGTCCCGGCTCCACCGCTTGAGTTCCGCCAGGGGCGGGTTCCCGGTTCCGATCAGCCGGCTCATGATCTCGGGCGGGACCGGGTCGGCGAGCCCGGCGGCCAGGTCCACGTGGGCGCCGGCGTCGAACCGGGCCCGCACGCCGGCGGCCGCGTCGCGGGCCAGCTCACGCACGGCCGGCGTCACGGCGGAGACCTTGCCGGGGCTGAAGAAGCCGGCCATCATCCGGCGCACGCGCAGGTGTTCCGCGCCCGTCTCGGACGCGAGCACCGGCGGCAGCGAGAAGCCCACGCGGGCGAGGATGCGCAGCGCCTCGGGCCCGAGCGGCACGACGGCGGTCAGCGCGTTCGTGGGCTCGAACTCCCCGGTCCGCTCCAGGACGTCTTTCACGGACGCAGGTTCGCGCACGCGGTGGTAGGTGCTCATGCCGCCGGCTCCTGTCGGTCGATGGTGGTCAGCACGTCGGCGACGACGGCGAGCGCGCGGCCCAGCTCGTGCCGGTCCTGGGCGGCCCGGGCTGTGAAGCGCAGCCGGGAGACGCCGTCGGGCACGCTCGGCGGCCGGAAGCAGCCGGCCGCGATGCCGAGGCGGCGCAGCTGCCCGGCGGCGTCGGCGGCGGCTGCCGCGGACCCGATCCGCGCGGAGTGCACGGCCCCGCAGCCGACGTCGAGCTCGGCCACGGGGGCGAGCGCCGCGACGATCTGCCGCGAGCGGGCCGCGAGCCGGTCCGGCAGCGAGCCATCGGCGGCGGCGATGCGCGCGGCCTCCGCGGCGGCGGCCGCGGCGCCCGGGGCGAGGCCGGTGTCGAAGACGAAGGTCCGGGCGGTGTTGACGAGGTGGTCGCGCAGCGCGGCGCCGAAGTCCCCGGCTCCCAGAACGGCCCCGCCCTGGGAGCCGAGGGCCTTGGACAGCGTCGCGGTCACGACCACGCGGGGGTCGCCCGCGAGCCCGGCGGCGTGCACGGAGCCGGCGCCGTGCACGCCGATCGAGTGGGCCTCGTCGACCACCAGTACGGCGTCGTGCTCGGCGCACACCTCTGCGAGCCGGGCGAGCGGGGCGGCGTCGCCGAGGACCGAGTAGACGGACTCGACGGCCACCACGGCGCGCGGTTCGCGCCGGCCCGCGAGGAGGCGGGCGACGTCGTCGCAGCTGTTGTGCGCGGCGGTGCGGGTCCCGCTCCTGGAGAGCCGGGCGCCGTCGATGAGGCTCGCGTGGGCGTGCTCGTCGAGCACCATGAGGGTCCCGGGGCCGCCGAGGGACGCGAGCAGCCCCAGGTTGGCGGCGTACCCGCTCGAGAAGGCGAGCGCGTGCTCGCGCCGGGTCAGCCGGCACAAGGCGGCCTCGAGCTCCTCGTGCACGGCCAGAGTGCCGACGACGACGCGGCTGGCCGCCGCGGACGTCCCGAACTCGGCCTCCGCCGCGGCGGCCGCGGCTGCCAGACGCGGGTCGCGGGCGAGGCCGAGGTAGTCGTTGGAGGCGAGGTCGTAGAGGCCGGCCGCGACGCGGGTCGCCCGCGATCCGCCCCGGGCCGCGCGCACCCGCGCCCGGTCGGCGATCCAGCGCCCCATCGCACCGGCGGGCCCTGCAGCGGCCGGTCCTGCGCCAGCGGGATCCACGGCGCTGGATCCTGACCCGCCGAGCCCTGCGCCGACGGGACCTGCGCCGGCGCTCATCCGTGCACCTGCGCGATCGCCCCGGTCACCGCGTCCCCGAGCTGCGCGACCTCCGCCGGCGACGCGACGTAGGGCGGCATGACGTAGACGAGGTTCCGGAACGGCCGCACCCAGGCGCCGGCCTCGACGGCGGCCCTCGTCACGGCGGTCACGTCGACGGACCCGCCCAGCTCGACGACGCCGATGCCGCCGAGGACGCGCACCTCCCGCACGCTGGACAGCGCCCGGGCCGGGGCCAGCGCCGCGGTGAGCCCGCGGTGCAGGGCGGCGACGGAGACCTGCCAGGGCGGCGGGCCGCCGTCGTGCTCCGGGACGGTCAGCAGGTCCAGCGAGGCGGAGGCGACGCGACACGCGAGCGGGTTGCCCATGAAGGTGGGCCCGTGCAGGATCGCGCGGTGCTCGGAGTCGGAGACCGCCCGCGCCACGCGGGTGCTGCAGACCACGGCCGCGAGCGTGAGGTAGCCGCCGGTGAGGGCCTTGCCCGCGCACAGCACGTCGGGGGCGATGCCCGCCCAGTCGCACCCCCAGAGGCGGCCGGTCCGGCCGAGCCCGGTGGCGATCTCGTCGGCGATGAGCACCAGGTCCCACCGGTCGGCGACGCGGCGCAGCGCGCGCAGGGCCGCCGGCGGGTAGAAGTGCATGCCGCCGGCGCCCTGGACGACGGGCTCGACGATGATGCCCGCGAGCGAGCCCTCCTCGGCCGCGGCGATGCGCTCCAGGTTGGCCTCCCACGCGGCGAGCGCGTCGTCGTCGTACTCCCACCGACCACCCTCCGGCCCGTCGCCGACGAGCCGCGCGGCCGGCGGGCGCGGAACGAACACCTGCTCGGCGACCAGGCCGGGGAAGGCCGAGTGCATGCCGTCGACGGGGTCGCACACGCTCATCGCGGCGAAGGTGTCCCCGTGGTAGCCGCCGCGCACGGCCAGGAACCGCTGGCGCGCGCTCCGGCCGGATGCGGCCTGGTACTGCAGCGCCACCTTGAGCGCGACCTCGACGCTCACCGACCCGGAGTCCGCCAGGAACACGTGGTCGAGCCCCGCCGGCGCGATCCGGGCCAGGCGCTCGGCGAGCCCGACGGCCGGCGCGTGCGTGAGGCCGCCGAACATGACGTGGCTGAACTGGCCGATCTGGGCGGCGGCGGCCGCGTCGAGGACGGGGTGGCCGTAACCGTGGACGGCGGACCACCACGAGGCCATGCCGTCGACGACGTGGCGCTCGCGGACGCCGTCGTCCAGCGTGAGGCACGCGCCGGAAGCGCCGGTCACCCCGTAGAGTGCGCCGCCGTCCAGCGGCGCGTACGGGTGCCAGAGCAGGCCGGCGTCGCGCTCGAGCAGTCCCCCTCCCCGCTCGAGCAGTCCCGTGTCCTGCGCGAGCAGTCCCGTGTCCTGCGCGACCAGTCCCGCGCCGCTCATGCGTTGGGCGCTGCGGCCGTTCCCGCGCCGCGGCGGCGCAGGACGGGCGAGCCGGGGGTCTCGGCGGCAGAGGTCTCAGCGGCGGGCGCCTCGGCGTCGTCGTCCCGCGACCCGCAGCAGCCCGTGCCGCACGCGTGCGCGGCCGGCTCTGCCTCCCTCTCCGCGCACGACGACGCGGCCGCCGGGCGCTCGGGGCGGCCGAGGACGCGGAAGCCGGCATCGGCGATCATCTCCAGGTCCGCCTCGGCGGCCTGGCCCTCGCTGGTGAGGTAGTCGCCGAGGAAGAGCGAGTTCGCGACCTCGAGGGCGACGGACTGCAGCGAGCGCAGGTGCATCTCGCGGCCCCCGGCGATGCGGACCTCGCGGTCCGGGCAGGCCAGGCGCACCATCGCGAGGATGCGCAGGCACTTCAGGGGGGTCAGCTCCCACGTGCCCTCCAGCGGAGTGCCCTCGAACGGCATCAGGAAGTTGACGGGCACGGAGTCGGCGTCGAGGTCGCGGAGGGCGAACGCGGCCTCCACGAGCTGCTCGTCGCTCTCCCCCATGCCGACGATCAGGCCCGAGCACGGGGACATGCCGGCGGTCTTGGAGGCCTCGACGGTCGCCACGCGGTCGGCGTAGGTGTGCGTGGTGCAGATGTCGTCGTACTTGGACTCCGCGGTGTTGAGGTTGTGGTTGTAGGCGTCGGCGCCGGCGGCCGCGAGCTTGCTCGCGTGCCGCTCCTTGATGAGGCCGAGGCACGCGCAGACCTCGACGCCGGGGTTCTCGTCCTTGACGCGCTCGATCATGTCGGTCACGCGGCCCACGTCGCGGTCGGTGGGCCCGCGGCCGGAAGCGACGAGGCAGACCCGCGAGGCCCCGCCGCGCACGCCGAGCCCGGCCTGCTCGGCGGCGTCCTCCGTGGAGAGCCACTTGTACTTGAGGATCTGCGCGTCGGAGCCGAGCCGCTGGGAGCAGTACGTGCAGTCCTCGGGGCAGAGCCCCGACTTCAGATTGACCAGGTAGTTGACCTTGACGGTGTCGGCGAAGTGCCGCCGGCGCAGGCGCCCGGCCTGCAGCACCAGAGCCAGCGTCTCCGCGTCCGGCGTCGCGAGGACGGCGAGCGCCTCCGTCCCGGTCAGTGCGTGCCCCGCGTCGATGCGGTCCACGAGGTCCGCGGCGTCCGCCGTCTCGACCAGTTGTTCCATAGCCGTGCCCCTTCTCTTGAACAGTGTTCAATTTCTGGGAAAAGGCTACACCACGAGGGGCCGGCGCCGGACGGACCCGCCCGTGCGCGCGATGATCGCGCAGCCGGCGCTGCTGACGTGAGGCCCCTCCTACAGGCGGGACCGGCCCCGCTCAAAGCGTCGGCTACGCCTCCCGGGTGGACGTCAACTCGGCATGGACGACGATGTTGTCCGCGTGGCGGCCGGTGCTCTCATCGAAGGTTCCCCCGCAGGTGATCAGACGCAGCTGGGCGTCGTCGGTGTTGCCGTAGGTGTCCATGGTGGAGAAGTCGGGTTTCGGCGTCTGGACGACCCGGGTGACGGTGAAGACGGCCACCGTGCCGTCGGCGCGGGTGACCGAGGCTTCGTCGCCCTTGCGCAACGCCCCGAGCTTGAAGAACACCGCCGGGCCCTCCTGGTTCAGGGCCGTGACATGGCCGAGGATCACGGCCGGCCCCTGCTCGCCGGGGGACGGTCCGCGGTCGTACCAGCCGGCCGGCGAGTCCGCCAGCAGCGGCGGGACACCGATGGTTCCGTCGGCCTGGAGACCCACATTCATCAGGTCGGTGTCCACGTCGATCGAGGGGATGCTGAGTCTGGTCGGCTGCGATTTGTCGAGGATGAGTTCCGGTGCCGCGACCGGGGGCGCGGGCTCGGCCGTCCGGCTCGGTTCCGCGCTCGGCGCGGGGGTGCTGTCCCGCGGTTGCCTCGACGTCGGCGCGGCCGAAGCCGATCCGGCATCGAGGGCCTCGGAAGCCGGGGGCGAGGGGGGAGGCGCCTCCCCCCTCACCCCGACTCCGACCAGGATGGAACCGAGGACCCCGGCTGTGACGATGAGCGCCAAGGCGATCAAGCGTCCCCTGGCGGCTTTGTTCCGGGCATGCCTCATGGTGATCGTTCCTTCCTGGGTTTGCTTGCGCCGTGGTTAGCCCTGACCCGCCTGGCGGCGGCGGACCATGTAGACACCGGCTCCCGCAGCGACCAGCACGAGGCCTCCGCCGAGGGCGATCATCTCGGAGTCCATACCGGCCGTGTTGCCACCGCCGGTCTCGGGGTTGCCGATCGGCATGTCCATCTGCGACGCGGTCAGCGTCCCGCACAGTGCGGGCGCGGTCGCCGCGAGGGGCAGCTCCGGAGCCAGGGTGGACATGGCCCCGGCGGCCTCCTCGCTCAGCGTTGCCGGGTCCAGCCCGTGGACGACGACGGTGCCGTTGCCGGCCTCGATCGCCTCGATGGTCTCGGCATTCATCGTGAACGTGCGCTCGAAACTGAAGCTGCCGCCCATGCCCGCGACCGTCAGGTCCGTTGCGGCCCCGGCGCTGGTGTCGCCGGAGGTCGAGAGCGTGGTGCCCACCATGCCGTAGGACGGGCCACCCTCGGGGGTGTCGACAATCCCATCACCGTTCTCGTCGGCATCCGGGGTGGGGCACTGCCCCTGGGTGTCGGTGGTGATGTGGATGTGCTGGACGTGCGGGTACGGGTTGCCGTCGAACGTCTCGGCGAGGCCGCTGACCTCCTGGGAGACGGTTGCCTGGTCTCCCGAGATGCGGATCATCGTGGAACCGGACCCGCCGCTTCCGTTCAGTTCCTCGAGCTCGGCCTGGTACGTCTCGGCGTGGGTGTCGGCCGACGCGCCGGTAGCCGCGGCGGCCAGCATGCCCAGCGCCAGCGTTGGTACGGCGAGCAGTTGTAGCTTCTTCATGGAAGTCCTTCCGTTGGGGTGCCATCACCTGTGACAGCACCAGAGCTCCTGAATTTGCGTTGTGTTGCAATTCACATTCGGAGCCGACGGCCGAGCGGATTGGAAAAACACGAAGAAAGTTTTTGCGGACCTCGGAATCCGCGATCCCGGCGACTCCGGCCGGCCCGGCGCACCACCTCGCCGAAGCCGCGAGGGGGCCGGCGCACTGCGCCGACCCCCTCGGATCCGATTCGTTGCCAGGGCGACGCCCCGCCGGCCGCCTCAGCCGCCGCGGACCGGCTCGCCGACCGTCTCCTCGGGCACCTCGTCGGGTGCGACGTCGTCGTGCCGGGCCTCGGGGCCGCCGTCGCCGCGCGCGCCGCGCCGGCGCATCACGAAGTAGGCGACGACGACCAGCACCGCGAACGGGACGCCGAAGACCAGCGTCATCCGGAACTCCTCGGTGAACAGCGTGGTCACGAGCAGGGCGAGCATCAGCAGGGCGCCCAGGACCGAGCCGGCCGGATAGAACGGCAGCCGGTAGGCCAGGGCGGCGCCGGTGCGGCGGTGCGCGCGGCGGAAGAACAGGTGGGTGACGAAGATGATCATCCAGGTGCTCATGGCGCCGAACATCGACAACGCCATCATGATCGTGAAGCCCGACTCCGGGTTGGCCGCGTACACGATGGCCGCCACCGCGACGCCGGCCGCCGAGAGCAGCAGCGCGTTCACGGGGGCGCCGTTCTTCCGGAGCACGCCGAAGGCGCGGGGCGCCTGCCCGCCGCGGGAGAGCGAGAACATCATGCGCGTGGAGATGTACAGCTGGGAATTCATCGCGGAGAGCGCCGCGACGATCAGCACGAAGTTCAGCAGCGAGTCCGCGAACGGGATGCCGGCCACCTGCATGACGGTCACGAACGGGCTGCCGCCCGCGAGCAGCGCGGACACCGGGGCGATCGCCAGGATCAGGGCCAGGGTGGCGATGTAGAAGAGGAAGAGTCGGACGATCGTCACCTTGAACGCCTTCTTCACGGCCGTTCCGGGGTCCTTCGCCTCGCCCGCGGCGATCGCGATCATCTCGATGCTCAGGTAGGAGAAGATCGCCACGATCACGCCGAACCACAGCCCGGTGAAGCCGCCGGCGAAGAAGCCGCCCTCGCTGGTGTAGTGGTGGAAGCCGTATGACTCGTCGCCGCCGAACACCAGCGACGCGGCCACGACGATGAAGGCCACGATCGCGAACACCTTGGTGGCGGACAGCCAGTACTCGAGCGTGCCGAAGACCTTGACGTTCATCATGTTCACGCCCAGCAGGAGCGCGGAGAAGGCCAGCACCCAGACGAGCGGCGGCACCGCTGGGAACCAGTGCTGCATGTACTCGCCGACCGCCGTCACCTCCGTGCCGACGGCCAGCACGATGCAGGACCAGTAGAGGTACTTCACCATGAAGCCGGCCAGCGGCCCGATGTAGTGCTCGGCGAAGGCTCCGAAGGACCCGGTGGTGGCGTGGCTCGCCGTCATCTCGGCGAGCGCGCCCATGACCAGCAGGGCGATCACACCGCCGATCCCGTAGCTGACCAGGACGCTCGGGCCCGCGAACCCGATGGCGAACTTGCTGCCGAGGAAGAGCCCCGTGCCGATCGCGCCGCCCAGCGCGATCATGCTGAGCTGACGCCCGGTCAGCCCCCGGGAGAGCCCCTGCTCGCGCTCGGCGAGCTGTTCCATGCTTGATTTCATCGTGACCTCGTTGTCTGGATGCGGTGATGGGGGTGATCAGGTGACGGCGTTGCGGCGCTGGTGCTCGGGCGCCTCCCACGCGCGGGTGTCGAGGATGTCGCGCAGGTGCTCGACGGCGTCCCACACGTCGGTGTAGGACGTGTAGAGCGGGGTGAAGCCGAAGCGCATGGCGCCCGGTTCCCGGTAGTCGCCGATGACGCCGCGCTCGATCAGGGCGCTGACGACGGCGTAGGCCTGGGGGTGCTCGACGCTCACATGGCTGCCCCGGTCCTCGTGCCCGCGCGGCGTGATGAACTTCAGGCCGTGGCCGGCGCAGCGCTCCTCGACGAGCTCCATGAACAGGTCCGTCAGGGCGAGCGACTTCGCCCGCAGCTCGGCCTCGTCGACCTCGAGCGCGATGTCCAGGCCGCACTCGAGGGTGGCCAGGGAGATGACCGGCTGGGTCCCGCACAGGAACCGGCCGGCGCCGTTGTCGGGCTCGTAGCCGTCGGCCATCGCGAACGGCCTGGCGTGGGACCACCAGCCGGAGAGCGGCTGCCAGAAGCGGTTCTGGTGGCGGCGGTTGACCCAGATGAACGCGGGCGAGCCCGGCCCGCCGTTGAGGTACTTGTAGGTGCAGCCGACCGCGTAGTCGGCGTCCGCCGCGTTCAGCGCGACGGGCACGGCGCCGGCGGCGTGGGCCAGGTCCCAGATCGCCAGCGCGCCGGCGTCGTGGATCTGCGCGGTCACGGACGCCATGTCCCACATGGAGCCCGTGCGGTAGTTGACGTGGGAGAGCGAGACGACGGCGACGTCGTCGTCCAGCGCCGCCTCGAGGCTCAGCTCGTCGTCGATGAGGCGGACCTCGTAGCCGCCGCCGACCGAGTTGAGCAGGTCGGCGAGGCCCTCGGCGATGTAGATGTCCGTGGGGAAGTTGTCCCGCTCGGTGACGATCACGCGGCGGCCGGGCGCGTCCTGCTGCTGGATGCGCACGGCGGAGGACAGCGCCTTGAAGAGGTTCAGGGTGGTGGTGTCGGTGACGACCGCCTCCCCGTCGCCCCCGCCGATCAGCCGGGAGATCTTGTCCCCCAGCCGGCGCGGCAGCTCGAACCAGCCGGCCGTGTTCCAGGACCGGATCAGCCCCTCGCCCCATTCCTGCTCGATCACCCCGGCGGCCCGCTCGGCGGCCCCCACCGGACGCGGACCGAGCGAGTTGCCGTCCAGGTAGACGACGCCGTCGGGCAGCAGGAAGCGGGACCGGAACCCGGCCAGGGGGTCGTTCGCGTCGCGGTCTGCGCAGCGTGAGCGGTCGTGGGTCGAGATCGTCGAATCCATGGGGCCTTTCGGGATGTCTGAGGAGTCGGGTGCGACTCGCCGTTCAGGCCATCGTAGAATCGAAGGGAATCGAAATGCAGTAGATCCGAATAACCACAAATAAAAGAGGTGTCATTCCGTGCTGAATTCGCAGGGCATCGACAACTACCACGCCCGCCAGAATCCTGTTCGGCTCGATGAGACGGACCTGGCGATCCTGCGGGAACTCACCCGCGACGCGCGCCTGCCCAACAACGTGCTCGCCTCACGGGCCGGCGTGGCGCCCTCCACCTGCCTGGGGCGCGTCCGCGCGCTGCAGGAGGCGGGGATCATCCGCGGCTACCACGCCGACGTCGACCCGCGGGCGCTCGGGCTGCAGATCCGCGCCGTCATCTCCGTGGTCCTCCGGCCGGAGATGCGGGACCGGATGCTGCCGGCCGCGCGCCGGCTGCGGGACCTGCCGGAGGTCACCGACGTCTTCGTCCTGGGCGGCACGTCCGACCTGCACGTGCACGTCATGTGCGCCACCGTGGAGTCGCTGCGGGACTTCATCGCCGCCCATCTCGGCGCCAACCCGGTCTTCGCCACCACGCAGACGTCGCTGGTCTTCGAGCAGCTCGAGCCGGGCGGAGACGGCGCGTGAACGCCCCCGCGCTCCGCCTAGACTGGAACCCATGGCGCTGACACAGGAGACCGTAGTGACCGCGGCCGTCGGCATCCTGCGCGACTTCGGCCTCGCGGACCTCTCGATGCGCCGGCTGGCCCGCGACCTCGACGTCCAGGTCGGCGCCCTCTACTGGCACGTCAAGAACAAGCAGGAGCTCCTCGTCGAGGTCGCCTCCGCGCTCATGGACACCCCCGCGCTCGGCGCGGGAGGCCCCGCCGGGGCGGTGCACGACGCCGTCACCCCGGCTGCCGCTCGCGGCAGCATCCTTCACCTGGCCTCCTCACTGCACACGCTGCTGCTGCCGATCCCGGACAGCGCGGAGGTCGTGCACGTGGCGCGGGTGCTGGCGCCGGAGCGCCTCACTCCGCTGACCCGGCTGACGGACCTGTTCGCGGCGGCGGGACTGCCGGCCGAGCGGGCGGTGAGCGCGCAGTCGCTGATCGTGAACCACGTGCTCGGCTCGATCGCCGAGGCGCAGAACCGGGCGGACTTCGCCGTCTCCGGCACGGACGCCCCGGACTTCCGGTGGGCGTTGGAGCGCGCCCTGGACGGCCTGCTTCCGGCGGTCGGGGCACCGTAGCCACCCCGACGGCGACCCGGTGCGCCGCTAGCCATTGACTCCGCGCGCGCCCGGCGTTTCACTGAGAGAACAGTGCAGGGCGGACACGGGGAAGCAGGTGCTGTGATGACCACGGCCATCGGAGGAACCCACACGACGTCGTTCTTCAGCGGCGTCGTCCACTTCGTCGGCGGGCTCGGTGTCGGTGCCGGCGTGTTCTTCGTCGGCAACCAATTCCTGGTGCTCGCGATGGCCAGCGGCTCCCACCTCTTCGTGCGCTTCGGATTCGCGCTCGTCGTCGCGGCCCTGGCACTCGGGGCGGTCCTGATGGCCCGCGCGTCCACCACGGCCGCCTCCGGCGTCGCGATCAGCATAGCCGCGTGCATGGTCTTCGGCGCGATGCTCTCGGGGCCGACGTGGCAGACGCTCGCCGCGTTCGCCCCACCCGAGGCCGTCTTCGCCGCGGGCGCCCTGAGCCCGCTGTCGGTGGGCCTGTTCGGCATCGCCGTCGGCCTGCTGATCCGGCGACGGGACGCCTCGCACAAGCAGCGCTGAATGGCGCCGCCCGGGACGGTATCCCGTCCCGGGCGGCGGCCGCGCACCGACGACGACGACGGGTGCCACCGTCGTCGCAGGGGTCAGTTGCTGGAGATGAGTCCGTGCGGGTCGAGCACGAACTTCTGCGCGGCACCCTCGTCGAACGCGGCGTAGCCCTTCGGGGCGTCGTCGAGGGAGATCGCCGTGGCGTTCACGTTGGCGGCGATGTTCACCTTGTCGGAGAGGATCGCCTGCATGAGCCCGCGGTGGTACTTCATCACCGGACACTGGCCGGTGACGAACGTGTGGGACTTGGCGAAGCCGAGGCCGAAGCGCATCGACAGGGAGCCGGCCTTGGCCGCCTCGTCCGAAGCACCCGGGTCGCCGGTCACGTAGAGGCCCGGAATACCCAGGCTGCCGCCGGCACGCGTGATCTCCATGAGCGAGTTCAGCACGGTCGCCGGCTGCTCCTTCCCGGCGTCGTGCCCGTGGCCGCGTGCCTCGAAGCCCACGGCGTCGATGCCGCAGTCGACCTCGGGGGTGCCCAGGATCTGAGCGATCTGCTCGCCCGGATCGCCGAGCGAGACGTCCACGGTCTCGCAGCCGAAGCTGCGGGCCTGGGCCAGCCGGTCGGCGTTGAGGTCGCCGACGATCACGGTCGCCGCGCCGAGCAGGTGGGCCGAGGTGGCCGCGGCCAGCCCCACGGGGCCGGCGCCGGCGACGTACACCGTCGACCCGAGTCCGACGCCGGCTCCGACCGCCCCGTGGAATCCGGTCGGGAAGATGTCCGAGAGCATGGTCAGGTCGAGGATCTTCTCCATCGCCTGGTCGCGGTCCGGGAATTTCAGTGCGTTCCAGTCGGCGTACGGGACCAGCACGTACTCCGCCTGGCCGCCGACCCAGCCGCCCATGTCGACGTAGCCGTACGCCGATCCCGGGCGGTCCGGGTTCACGTTCAGGCAGATGCCGGTCTGGCCTTCCTTGCAGTTCCGGCAGCGGCCGCAGGAGATGTTGAACGGGACGGAGACGACGTCGCCGACTTTGAGGAACTCGACGTCGCGGCCGACCTCGACGACCTCGCCGGTGATCTCGTGGCCGAGGACGAGCCCCTCGGGCGCGGTGGTGCGGCCGCGGACCATGTGCTGGTCCGAGCCGCAGATGTTGGTGGCGATCGTCTTGAGGATGACGCCGTGGTGCACCTTGCGGCCGATGTTGGCCGGGTTGACGCCGGGGCCGTCCTTGAGTTCGAACTCCGGGTAGGGGGTGTCGATGACCTCGACCTTGCCGGGACCTGCGTAGCTGACTGCCTTGTTACTCATCTTCGAGCCGCCATTCTCTGAAATATCAGTCGATTACTAATCGGGTATCAGTCAGTCTGCTGACCCGCCACGGGCCCTGTCAAGAGGTAGAGCGATGCTCCGGCACATTGGTCGACGAGCGGTGCACCACCGCGCGTCCCATCAGCCGAGTCGCCCGCCCGAAACCTCCAGATAACAGGTCGCGCACAGCGACTCGTAGCTGACGTCCTGCCCGTCGATCGCGACCTGGTCGCCGTCGAACACGAACGTCTCACCGACCCGTCGGGTGTTGAAGACGGCCTTGCGGCCGCACCGGCAGATCGTCTTGAGCTCCTCGAGGGTGTGCGCGAGCTCCATCAGGCGTGCCGCGCCCGGGAACGCGTCGGTCCGGAAGTCGGTGCGGATGCCGTAGGCGAGCACGGGGACGGAGTCGAGCACCGCGATGCGCAACAGGTCGTCCACCTGTTCGCGGGTCAGGAACTGCGCCTCGTCGATCAGCAGACAGGCCACGGGCTCGACGTCGACGTGGGTGACCAGCGCATCGGGGTCGTCGCCGGCGGCGTGCTTGGCGAAGAGGCTGCGCACCGGCTCGTCGGGATGGATGGTGAAGTCGACCTCGCGGGAGACGCCGAGCCGGGAGACGATCGTCCGGTCGCCCTTGGTGTCGACGGCCGGCTTGGCCAGCAGGACCCGCTGGCCGCGCTCCTCGTAGTTGAACGCCGCCTGCAGCAGGCCGGTCGATTTGCCCGAGTTCATCGCCCCGTAGCGGAAATAGAGCTTCGCCACCGTCCACCGGCTCCCTTCGACTGGATGGCAGCGGATCGTCCGGCGCCGCCGTCGATTCTATGCGGGCGCGGCCCGCAGCGTCGCGTCGAGCTTCCGGCCGAGCCCTTCGGCCGTGACAGTTCTCCCGCTCCCGGTCACGTACTCGCCGTGGTGCCCGCCCTGCGTCAGGGAGAGGGACTGGTCGCGGTCGAGGAAGATCCGCCACGACGCTCCCGCTCCCCCTGTGGCGGCGAGGAAGTCCGCGATCCAGGCGCCGGCCGCCTCGGGCACGACGAAGTCCACCCGGTATGCCGCGTCGACCCCGCGCCGGCGGCCGTACCCGGTCAGCGCGTCCAGGCGCTGGCGGAGGCTGCGGTCGTCGTCGAGGCCGCCCTGCTGCGCCTGCCGCGCTTCTTCTTGCCACAGTACGACGGCGTTGCGCGCCCCCAGCCGCAGAATCATCTCGGCCGCGCGCGGCCCGGCCGCGCCCGGGCAGGGCTGGAATGCGACGATGTACGCCGTCGTCGCGCCCGACTGGAGCGGCTGGGAGGCGAGCAGGACCTCGGGTGCGGCCCGGCCGTCGTCGTCCACCATGCCGAGCGCGCGCAGGGGCGCGGCGGCCACAGTCGCGCCGAAACGCGCCCAGCGGCGCCCCGACCAGTTCCGGTGGAGCCAGTCCACGGCCTCGGGGGCGAGCAGCGGCCCGCGGCTGGCGGCGAGCGTCGCACCGGTCGCCGCGGCGGACCAGCGCGGCAGCGAGACGGCGAATCCGCCGTCGGCGACGGGGTCGGTGGTGCCGTCCGCGTCGGTCATCCACCGGGGGCGCAGCCGGCGGGGCAGGTGGCCGCAGCCGAAGAAGACGCCGGCAGCGAAGAGCAGGAAAGCGCCGAATCCGGCGAAGCTGAATACCCACTGGAGCGCCGAGACGAGCTCGCGGGTGCCGCCGCGCGTCAGGGTCCCGGTAGTCACCGCCAGACCACCCCACAGCAGGATCCCGCACCCCATGAAGAGGATGCCGGAGCCCAAGCAGGGAAAGTAGGCGTTGAGCGGACGCCAGGCGCCTCGGTAGGTGAGGACGCCGGCCGCGACGAACGCGCCGCCCACGACGAGCAGGAGTACTCCGAAAACCGCGATGATTCCCAACTCCCGACTTCCGGCGCCCTTGACCCCACCATCGTGGCAGGGGTGGCGTGGTCCGGCGATGGGGAGAACTCCCCATCGCCGGACGGTCAGACCATCTGGACCGGGCGGTCGAAGAGGAGGGCCTGGATGCGGTCCTCGATCTGATCCTGGACCGTGATCGTGGGCTGCGGAATCAGCGCGTAGTGGTTCCGATCCACGTCGGCGGGGCGGTACTGGCCGCGGCGGCCGGCGGAGAAATACGTAAGCGGTTCCAGCTCGCCCGCCTCGCTCCGCGCCTCCAGCGTCCACATGACCCACGGTTGCGAGGCGGCATCGATCCACGCCGTGTTGCCACCGACCGGGAGCGCGGGCTCGCCGTGGATGACCAGGGCATTGAGCGTTCCCTCGTCGATGACGGTCGGTGCGAGCTCCAGTTGCCATGCCGGTGCCAGTCCCAGCCACTGGCCGATGTTCGTCGAGACCTCGTAAAGGGGAATGACGTACGCGCTGTAGGTGCCTTGTTCGGGCCCCTCTTGTCCGGCGCCCGGACCACGTCCCGCGACGACGAAGGCCAAAGAGTCGTCGGCCCATACGAAAAGCTGTGACGTGCCCGTTGAGCGCGTCGCCGAGCAGTGCAAGGACACCGAGGCCTCGTCCATCAGTGCCGCACAGGCCGCGCCAATCTCGGTCAGGGACTGCCCTTCGACGAATCCGCCGTCTTCGAGAGTCCTCAGCGCTTCAGTGTCCTTGCCGGCACCGAGGCGTCCGATCTTGTAGCCGTCCGACATGCGCTGCAACAGGTCCATCGCAGCATCTGTGACGGTCGGCATGTCCGCCACCGGGTACGGCTGTCTGTCAGCGACACCCGAATAGTCGACGACCTCGACACTCTCCTGTTCGGCATATGGCGCGTCGAGAACATTGAACTCCGACTGGATCTCAGGCCCCGCCGGCGTCTCGACGGCCGTGGCATCAACGACCCTGACGGACCTCGCGACCTCTTCCAAATGCGTCCGGAGCGCCGGCCACTGCGGAGAACTCGAGGAAATCGTGACCTGGATGGCTACGCGCCCCTCAAATTTGATGAGATCCATTGAGCGAATGCGCGTCTTCGACGCCGGTGAGACGTGCGAGTAGACGACCGCTCGGGTCTCGGGCCCCTGCCACATCTGCACGTCGATGACCTGCACCTTGTGGAGGTTGTCATGCAGAGAGCTGACGAGCCGGCCGGCTAGTTCATCGACCAGACCGTCGAACGGGTAGGCGCGGGCCACGAGGTTGGGAGCGAAGTTCCCATTCTGATCGGCGGGAAGGTGGACAAGAAGATCCACAGTGTCCTCGACGACTCCCTCAACCCACGGCTCGTCGATGTCGATGGCGAGGACACCATTGCGGCCCGTTACCGTTGTCATTTCCCTGCCCTCTCGGCTGCCGTGAGACCACGGCACAAGTCGATGTCCTTCATGATCTTGTTCTTTCGGCGCCCTTCAGGAAGGGCCTGAACGTCCGCGATCTCCGCATCGGTCCACGGCATGACGTCACGCCGCCCTCCCCGCTCGACCCACTCGCGGTACCAGCGCGGCGCGAGCTTGGCCGGCCACCAGACGAAGGAAAGCATGATGAAGGGGAGCGGGATCCAGATGAAGGGAAGGTTCCACCACAACTGACGCATGGCCTCGTCGCCGACGGCCTCGAAGTACGTGGCCGGCGTCGACAGCAGCAGAGCTGCCGCCACACACACGAGCATGAACGGCCACGTGTTGCGCGGCGACAACTGGGTGATGTTGAACGGCGGCTTGACCGTCCAAGCACGCCGGGCCCCGGTCAGAGCCCGGAACCCGGGGGTCACGAACGCGATGACTACGAGGTGTGCAACAACTGCGAAGACAATCGCGTCGGTCGACATTCCCATTCGATTCCTCTTGCTCCTCTGTGTGGTGACCGCGCCGGTCAGAACCAGTTGCGCGGGTCGGCCTTCTTCGCCAGATCCTTGGCGCCGTCCACGAAGGCTTCGCCCTTCTCCTTGATCTCGTCGACACCGCCTTCCCAGCCGCCTGTTCGGAAGGCGTCGACGATATCGGCGGCGTGTGGTGCCACCTTACCGCCGACGTAATCGCCGACGATACCGCCCACGAAACCGCCAACGGGGCCACCGATAGCCGTACCGATTGCGCGCCCGCCGACACCGAAAGCGACCTGCGTGACGACCTCGGTGGTGCCGCGGACGGCCGAGCTAGTCGCCGCCTCCCTCTGATGCTCCCCCGGCGTCCGGTCCGGATGGTCGCGCAAGGAGTTGTTGTACCCCTCGGCGTATCCGTCCGCGTACCCACCGATTGCCTCGGCGACTCCGAAGACCTTGCCGGCGCCCTTGACGTACTTGTTGCCCTCGATCTTCTTGACGGCGCCTTCGACCTTACGGAGGCCTCTGCTGCCGCGCTGCGCCCAGCCCGGCATCCTGATGTTCGTGTTCAGCTGGAACCGGGTCTTGGTGCCCGTCGCGTCAGTCACTCCACGCAGCCGCCAATTGAACTTGTCCTTCATGAGCTGACCGACCGAGGACCGCCGGAACCGGTCCGACCATGAGACGAATGCGGGGATCGGGTCGCCATTGGCGTACCGCATGACGCTGCCGTCCGGTGCCACCTGGTACCTGGCGGGATTCTCGGGGAGGTAGCTCTCGAGCTTGGTTTTCACATCCTCCGGCAACCACTTCGGGATGCGGCCGCGCATAACCTCGGTGATCGATGTCGGGACCGGGCTATCGGCATTGAACTTGAACCCGATTTTGCCGTCGTGCCCGTTGAAGCCCGCCCCAACCTGGAGGGTTGTTCGGGCTCGGTTCCATTGCTTCTTGGTCCCTTCCAAGAAACCTTTGAGCCCCGAATTCGTGTAGAGGGGATCCAACGACGGATCAGCGTTCTCGATGGCAGTCACGCACCTGCCGACCATGGCGACGTAGTCGTCACGGGCTTCCATCAAGCGCTGGGAAAGGTCGTTGCTCTCGGTGTACGTCCGGTAGGACACCCCGTCCACCTTGTCCGCGTCCACGTCCGGCTCGGCCTCGAGGGCGTTGTACGTCGCGACCTCGCTCTTGAGGTTCTGCCACCGGGGCTTGAAGCCTTCTACCTCGCCCGCGAAATCCTTCAGGGCCTTCTTGGTCTCCGTGAGGGACGTGTTGACCGTATCGGCATAGGGTGCGACGTTGGTCGTGAAGGCCATGAAAAGCTTTTCATCCCCTTCGACTGTCAAAGCACTCGGCAGTCCTCCCCACTGGGTCGCGGCGTCGTCGTAGGCGGTCAGAATGTCTTCGCCCGTCTTCCCGAGCTTCTGCGCGTCGTCTGTCAACTGGGAGTGCTTCGGCATCTTCTCCGGCCAGTTGTACGGAAAGTGAACGACGTAGGTCATACCTGGTACTCCCCTGACTTCTGCGGGCCGACGGTGGGAGTCGTCGACGTCCCCTCACCCGGATTGTAGTCGGGCAGCTTGCCGGAGTCCTGGATGGCATCGGCGACGACCCGCTGGGACTCGCCGGTCATCTCCTCGTTGGCGTTTTTGAGCTCGTTGATGACGGCTTGCGCACTGTCCGCAGCGGCCCGGCCGGACTTGATCATCGTGACGGTCAACGGGTTGACCGCATTGTCGTAGAGCTTGTTCAAGGCATTGAAGATGCGCTCCTCAACAGCGGCCTCCGCGCAGTTGCTCATGGCCGTCTGGATCTTGTTCTCATGACCGTCCAGATCAGACCAGGACGTCCTGGTCCCATCGACAGCGCCCTGCGCGGCGCTCTGGTTGAGCTCCCAACTCATTCGGACCCTCCTGCCGTATCAACCAACTCCGATTCCATACATTAGACGAATCAGGTTGAATATAGCGATGGGGAGAAGTCCCCATGGGGGTGCGCGATCCTACGGAGCCTTCTCCGCATAGGCCCGGAAGGCCTCGAGCTGGCCGGACTCGGCCTCGACCAGTGCCTCCCGCAGCTCGTCCGCGTTGCCGCCGTCGTTGTTGACCCTGATTCCGACACGCAGCCGCATCCGGGTCTGGTCGCCCACGGCGACCAGCAGGTACCCGTACTCGACGCGCACGTCGGCGCCATCGGATGCCGTGGCCAACGTGAGCGCCCCGCCCGGCTCGAGCGTCACGACGGACAACCTGCGCTCGTGCTCGCCCGCCACGTAGCGCAGCACCTGTCCGGGCGCAGCGGGCCCCTCGGCGTGCATCTTGTCGACGCCGGGCATCCACAACGGCGCGGCCGTCCAGTCGGTCAGCAGGTCCCACACGCGGGCCGCCGGCAGGTGGATCAGGATCTCGTCCTCGAGTGCTGTGATGGCCTCCATGAAAAACATCCTCCCCCTTCCGCGGTGCTTGCGGAAGGGGGAGGATGCAGGATCGGCTGGCGCCGGTACGACGCCGGCCGGCGGCTCAGGCCTCGATCGCGGCCTTGGCGGTCGGGTCCGAGTCGTCGAGGAAGCGGTTGATCCGCTCGACCTCGTCGGTTTCACCGATCGCGGCGGCCGCACGTCCCAGCGCGTAGAGGGAGCGCAGGAAACCGCGGTTGGGCGCGTGCGTCCACGGCACCGGGCCCTGTCCGCGCCAGCCCGCCTTGCGGAGCGAGTCGAGGCCGCGGTGGTAGCCCACGCGGGCGTAGGCGTACGACTCGACGTAGTGGCCGCCGTCGTACGCCTCCGCGGCGAGGACCGCCCAGGCGAGGGACGACGTCGGGTGCGCCGCGGCGATGTCCACCGCTTCCTCGCCCGCGGCGAACTTCGCCTCCACGTCCGTCTCCTCCGGCAGGAGGGTCTCCGGAATGCCGAGCAGGTTCTTGCCGAGAGCGTCGCTCATGACCGGCCCTACTTGATCGACTTGCCGGCGGAGCCGAGCTGGCCCGCGGCTTCGACGATGCGGGCGGCCATGGACTCTTCGGCCTTGGCGCCCCACACGCGCGGGTCGTAGGTCTTCTTGTTGCCGACGTCGCCGTCGACCTTCAGGACGCCGTCGTAGTTGGCGAGCATGTGGCCCGCCACCGGGCGCGTGAAGGCGTACTGGGTGTCGGTGTCGATGTTCATCTTGATGACGCCGTAGGAGACGGCATCGGCGATCTCCTTCTCGGTGGAGCCGGAGCCGCCGTGGAAGACCAGGTCGAACGGGCTGTCCTTGCCGATCTTGGACCCGACCTGCTTCTGGATGTCGGCCAGGATCTCCGGGCGCAGCTTCACGTTGCCCGGCTTGTAGACGCCGTGCACGTTGCCGAAGGTCAGCGCCGTGATGAAGCGGCCGTTCTCACCGGAGCCGAGCGCCTCGACGGTCGCCATCGCGTCCTCGACCGTGCTGTAGAGCTTCTCGTTGATGTCGTTCTCGACGCCGTCCTCCTCGCCGCCGACCGCGCCGATCTCGACCTCGAGGATCTGCTTGGCGGCCGCGGAGCGCGGGAGCAGTTCGGCGGCGATGCGCAGGTTCTCCTCGAGGGTCTCGGCGGAGCCGTCCCACATGTGCGAGTTGAAGATCGGGTCGCGGCCGGCTTTGACCTCGGCCTCCGAGGCCTCGAGCAGCGGCAGGACGAAGCCGTCCAGCTTGTCCTTGGGGCAGTGGTCCGTATGCAGGGCGATGTTCACGCCGTACTGCTTGGCGACCTCGCGGGCGAAGGCCGCGAAGCCCAGCGAGCCGACGACCATGTCCTTCACCGACGAGCCCGACCAGTAGGCGGCGCCACCGGTCGAGACCTGGATGATGCCGTCCGACTCGGCCTCGGCGAAGCCGCGGATGGCGGCGTTCAGGGTCTGTGAGCTGGTCACGTTGACCGCGGGGAAGGCGAATCCGCCGGCCTTCGCGGAATCGATCATGGCGTTGTACTTGTCCGGGGTAGCGATGGGCATACCGTCTCCTGACGTTCGCAATTCAATAGGTCGGGACAACACTGTCTGCAGACCATCCTAGGGCAGGCGACGTCACACCGGCGGGCGTGTTTCGCGCGCGGTCGCCTACTTGACGGACCGGCCGGTCCGCGGGCGCCCGGCAGCCCGCCCCGTTGCAGCGTCGCCCAGGACGGTACGACGACGGAACGCACCGTCGTCGTACCGTGCGGTGGGCGCGGGTCAGAGGCGCCAGCAGCTCGAGAACGCCGGGACGCCGGCGAATCGCGCCTCGAGGAAGAGCATCGCGCGCGGCACGGCGGCCGCATAGCCGCCCACGTGCGTCGGGGCGACCGTGGTCTCCCAGGAGACGACGGCGCCGCTGGCGCACCAGCGCTCGGCGACTCCGCGCCCGGCGCGGTACGGGATGACGTCGTCGAGCACGCTGTGGGAGAGCAGAACCGGGACTGCGGGTGCGCGCCCCGCACCGATCCGCTGCTCCGCCAGCACCGGGGCGAACGGCTCCCGCTCGACCAGGTCCGTGAAGGATTCGCCCGTCGAGGTCAGGGTGGACGTGTCGACGAACGCGTGACCGGCCAGGCCGTCGACCACGCAGGCCTCGGAGGCGTCGGCGAGGCGCTGACGGCCGGCGTCGTTGAGGACGGAGTCGAGGTCGACGGGGTACTGCGCGTCGAGCGCGGACAGGGCGAAGAGGAGGAACACCGTGTAGAGGGACGAGTCGATCTTCGCCGCGACCTGCTGGAGGTCGCCCGGGACCGCGCCGGCGTACGCGCCCTTGAGGTTCAGATCCGGGGCGTAGTCCGGGGCGAGCTCGGCCGCGGCGGCCGAGGCGCCGCCGCCCTGGGAGTAGCCGACCAGCGCCACGGGATTTCCGGCGTCGATGCCGGTCAGGCCCAGGTTCTGCGCGGCGCGCACCGAGTCCAGGACCGCGTGTCCCTGCGCTGCGCGGACCATGTAGCTGTGCGCGCCAGGGGTACCGAGCCCCTGGTAGTCGGTGAGGGCCAGCGCGTAGCCGGCCTCGAGGAGGGCGGTCACCATGGGGCCCTCGTACTCCTGCCCGATCGCCATCTGCCGGGACGGGGCGCAGTGGTCGCCGGCGCCCTGGGTGCCGGCCGCGTACCCGACCACCGGCCGATCGCCCGGGCCGCGCCAGGCCTTCTCGGGAACCAGGACCGTGCCCGTCACGGCCATGGGATCGCCGTGGGCGTCCGTGGAGGCGTACATGATGCGCGTCACCGTCGCGTCCGGCTCGATCAGCCGGACCGGGTCCAGGTAGAACTCGGCCGGCTCGCTGCGGATCACGGCCCCGTCCTCGTCGGGAAGTGTGGAGGGAGGAAGGTAGAAGTCGCCGTCGACCGATCGGGCGAGCTTCTCGAGCGCCGCCTCGCGCTGCAGGTCTTCGCCGGTCACGGCTTGCTGGTCGTCGGGGTCGGCGGTGGCCTGGGCGGGACCTGCGGCGGCCACGAGAGCCGCCGCGGCGAGTACCGCCGTGAGGCTGATGGAGAGGCGGCGGGCGGACGCGCCGCCTCCACTGCGGACGGGTGCACGGTCCGGGGCGCGGGTTTCGAAACGGGTCATGCGGACTCCTGTCATCGAGGTGCGGCGTCGTTGCCGGCGGCTCCACCGTGAAGATACTCGCGGGTAACCTGTGAGCCGAGTCACAGACTAGACCCAGATGTGCACCCCGTAAAGAGGTTCGAAAACGGATCCAATCGGCTCTCCCTGCTCTTCACTTGATCGAACACATCTTCTATAATGGGTGGTATGGCCCACTCGCAACGCTTCCGGTTCCGGATCGGGGACGCAGTCCTCGACCTGGAGCCGGCCGCGCCCGACGAGCCGTCCCCTGCCGGACGGAAGGCGCTGGAAGTCGCGGCGGAGAGCCTGGGACCGCAGGGCCTCCTCGTCTTCGCAGAGCAGCTGCGCTGCTTCGCCGAGGCGGCGTCGTATGAAGCGGCCGTCCGCCTCGAGACCTCTGCGCAGGAAGCGCTGGCCGCCGACCTCGAGGAGGTTGCGGCGTCCTCGGAGGGCATGGCCCGGTCCGTGAACGCGGGCCGGCTCGCTTCGACGGCCCCGGAGCAGGCGGTGGCACAGGAGATCGCCTCGGTTCGCGGCATCGCCCGGCAGAGCGCGGCCCGCGAACTCTCCCGCGCACGGGTGCTGGTCGGCGAGGTCCCCGCCGTCCTCGAGGCGCTGGCAGCAGGGGAAACCGGACCGGCGCACGCGCGCACTGTGGTCGACTTGGCGGCGAAGATCGTGCCTGCCGACGTCGCGGCCCCTGATGAAGGCGATCCGGCGGCAGTGGAGGAGCACCAGCGGACGCTCCAGTCCGCACGGGACGAGTGCCGGGCGCAGCGCCGCCGCTTCTGCGCCGACGTGCTGGATCGTGCCACCGGCAAGACACCGGGACAACTCGAGCGGCACGGCAAGCGCCGCCTCGAGCGCGAACTCGACGAGCCGTTCGGCGTCCGGCACGGCCGCGCGCGGGCAGACAGGTTCGTGGCCGTCGAACCCGACGAGAACGGCATGTGCTACCTGACCGCCTACATTCCGACGGCGGCCGCGGAGGCGATCGATCGCCGGCTGGCCGAGTACGCGGCCGCCCAGACAAACCCGGCAACCCGCACGCGCCCAGCCCTCCAGGACGGCCCCGCCGCCGGGAGCACTCCGCGGATCGACGCGAACGACAACGGACAGGGCCTCGGCGAGTGGGGCCTCGAGGACGACGCCGAAGAGGGCGGCGAACCGCGGACAGCACGGCAGGTCCGCGCCGACGCCTTCGTCGACATGCTGCTCTCCGGCCCGGAAGCGGCCGGTCTGGCCAACGTGAAGCCGCTGGTCACGATCACCGTCCCGGCCACGCTGCTCGCCACTCTGGACCGCACCGCCGCAGACCACTCCGGCGCAGGCGGTTCCGCAGGGACCACCCCAGAACCCGCCGCCGGCGAGTTTGACGGGGCCGCAGCCGACCACCCGGCGGCGACATCCGGGCTGGCCGAGACCGAGCGGTTCGGGGCCTTCGACATCAGCGAACTGGAGCGGCTCCTACCCCAGTCGAGCACCTGGACGCGGGTCGTCACGGATCCCTGGAGCGGCGAGATCACCCGATTCGACGCCGACGCCTACCGGCCCACCGCAGCCATGCGCCGAGCCCTCGCGCTCCGGGACCGGACCTGCCGGGTACCCGGCTGCGGGCGGAGAGCCAGCGCGTGCGAACCCGACCACGTGATCGAGTTCCAGCACGGCGGGAGGACCCGGCTGGAGAACCTCGTGAGTCTCTGCAAGAGATGCCACCGGCTGAAGTCCTGGGGACTCCTGACCTTCGACCTGCAACCAGACGGCACCCTCGAAGTCGAAACATTCTGGGGCACACGCCGCGTCACCCTGCCCGACTCCCCCTGGGCCGCTGTTCCCGACCGGGCGAAGCGCCAGCTGAGCACGATGATCCGCGCCCGCACCCTCAAGATCGACACCGGCCAACCGGGCACGGACCTCTTCAAGCACGGGCCGGGCCTCATCCTCACCTCCCTCGGGCACCGCCGCCGCGGCAGAGCCCGGGCCTCCGGCAGGGATGAAGAATTCGCACGGCTCGTCGCGGGCATGGAGCACCGCCTCGTCGAGTTCCTCCGTCCCTGCCCGTTCTGAGGACGGGCCCGCACCGCGGCAGGGGCGGCCGGGAAATCAGCTGGTGCGCTGCCCGAACACGTGACGGCGGATCCAAGCGTGCATCGCGATGCCGGCCGCCGACGCCGCGTTGATCGATCGGGTCGAACCGAACTGCTCGATCGAGAGCGTCGTCTCCGCCGCAGCATGGACCTCCTCGCTCAGTCCGGGGCCCTCCTGCCCGAAGACGAGCACGCAATTGCGCGGCAGATCGTACGTCTCCAACTGCTGGGAGTCCGGGAAGATGTCGACCCCGATGATGGCCAGCCCCTCGCCGCGCGCCCACTCGACGAACTCGTCGACCGTCGGGTGGTGGCGGACGTGCTGGTACTTGTCCGTCACCATGGCGCCGCGCCGGTTCCAGCGCCGGCGTCCGATGATGTGGACCTCCTTGGCCAGGAACGCGTTCGCAGTGCGGACCACCGTGCCGATGTTCAGGTCGTGCTGCCAGTTCTCGATGGCGACGTGGAACTCGTGCCGGCGCGTGTCCAGCTCGGCGACGATCGCGTCATGATTCCAGTAGCGGTACGCGTCCAGCACGTTGCGCCGGTCGCCCTCACGCAGCAGGTCGGGGTCCCAGTGCTCCCCGTCGGGCCATTCGCCTTCCCATGGCCCGACGCCCACCTCGGGGGCCGGCGGCTGCGCCGGCGTCGTCGTGGAAGCGGGTGCAGCCGCGGCAGCGGCGCCCTCGGGCGTCTCGGAGATCTCGGAAGGGTTCACCCACCCAGCTTAATTGAGGTCGGCGCCACTGCCTCCCCTAGAATGGATGGTGGTGAGCCGGGAAGACTGGTCGGCACAATTTTCATCGACCCCAAAAGGACTGACTCTCATATGGCAAATTCGCCACAGCCCACGCCGCCGCAAGAGGACGGGACCTCCCGGCCGCTCATCGGATGGGGCACGTACTCAGAGTCCCGCCGCATCGGCGAGATCCTCCGCAAGGAGACAGTCGGCGGCATGCTGCTGGTCGCCGCCGCCGCCATCGCGCTGATCTGGGCCAATTCACCGGCCGCGGACTCCTACTTCTCGCTGCGCGATTTCCACGTCGGCATCGAGTCGCTGCACCTGGACCTGAGCCTGGGCCACTGGGCCTCGGACGGCCTGCTGGCCATCTTCTTCTTCCTCGTCGGACTCGAGCTGAAGAAGGAGATCGTCGCGGGCGACCTGCGCAAACCATCCAAGGCGATGGTCCCCGTCATGGCCGCTGTCGGCGGCGTCGTGATCCCGGCCGGGATCTACGCGCTCATCAACATGGGCTCAGCCACGGCCCTGCACGGCTGGGCCATCCCGACGGCGACCGACATCGCGTTCGCCGTCGCCGTGCTGGCGATCATCGGCTCGCACCTGCCGTCGCCGCTGCGCATCTTCCTGCTGACGCTCGCCGTCGTCGACGACCTCATCGCCATCCTGATCATCGCGATCTTCTACACCGATGAGATCGAGATCGCCCCGCTGCTGCTCTTCCTGGTCCCCGTGATCATCTACGCGTTCCTGGCGCAGAAGTTCCGTCACTTCTTCGGCACCAGCAAGTGGGCCGCCTGGGTCATCCTGCTGCCGCTGGGCTTCATCGCCTGGGCGCTCCTCCACGCCTCCGGCATCCACGCGACCATCGCCGGCGTCGTCCTCGGCTTCGTCGTCCCCGTGCTCGTCAGTCAGAAGGGCAAGGACAAGGGCGCGACCCACGGTCTCGCCGAAGATCTGGAGCACCACCTGCGCCCGATCTCGAGCGGTTTCGCGGTCCCCGTCTTCGCCTTCTTCTCAGCGGGCGTCGCGATCGGCGGCGCGGAGGGCTTCGTCTCCGCGCTGACCGACACCGTCACGATCGGCGTCGTCGCCGGCCTGGTGTTCGGCAAGCCGCTCGGCATCCTCGTCACGACCTGGCTGATGGCGAAGTTCACGAACGCCGAGCTCGACAAGTCGATCAAGTGGATCGACCTCTTCGGCGTCGGCCTGCTGGCAGGCATCGGCTTCACGGTCTCCCTGCTGGTGGCAGAGCTCAGCTTCGGCCTCGAGAGCCCGCACAACGACCACGCGAAGGTGGCGATCCTCTCCGCCTCGCTGCTCGCCGCCATCCTGGCCGCGATTCTGCTCGGTTCCCGCAACCGCCACTACAAGCGCGTCGAGCGCGAGGCGGCCGTCGATGCCAACCAGGACGGCATCCCGGACGTTTACGAGAACAACGGGAAGTAGTCCCCTCCCGGCCAACGGGTTGGGTTGAACTCACGACGGCGGCCGCTCACCCTTTCCGGGTGAGCGGCCGCTGCGCTGTGTTCGGCTCCGGTCCGGCACCGTCCAGTGGCGCCGGCCGAGGCTCAGGAGAGTTCTTCATCCTGAGTAGGGCGAGCCGGGTCACTGCTACTCTCAGGTTTCATGACAGTCGAGATCTCCGTTGTTTTCGCCATCATCGCGGTCGCGCTGTATTTCTTCGCCAGTCAGAAGCTCCCGCTCTACGTCACCTCGCTCGGCATCATGGTGCTGGTCATCTGCGTCCCGTTCATCGGAGAGCTGCCGTGGCTGCGCGACACCGGGCTCGACTTCGCCGGCAGCTTCCCGACGGTCGAGGAAGGGCTCTCCGGTCTCTCCAATCCCGCCACCGTGACGGTGATGGCGATGTTCCTGCTCTCCGCGGGCATTCAACGGTCCGGCTTGATGCACGTCCTCGGGCGCAAAATCGTCCCCCTCGTCGGCGATTCAGAGGTCCGCTTCCTGCTGGTGGTGACAGGGCTCGTCGGCGTCATCTCCGGCTTCGTCAACAACACTGCCGCAGTGGCGGTGGCGATCCCCTTCGTCATCGAATTGTCTCGACGCATCGGCCTGAAAGCATCCAAAGCGCTCATCCCGCTCAGCTTCCTCGGCATGCTCGGCGGGATGCTCACCGTCATCGGCACCTCGACGTCGATTCTGGCGGTGGCCATCCTGGCGGACCTGCCGCAGTTCGGGCGCCCGCTCGGCATGTTCGAATTCGCCCCGGTCGGCCTACTCATTCTCGTGATCGGCCTGTTGTACTTCGTGACTGTCGGTCGGCACCTCCTGCCGAATCGCGACCTGGGCGGCGGCGAAACGGACGAGGACGCCCAGTTCGTCGTCGAACTGCGCATCCCGCACGGCAGTGAACTCGTCGGGAACACGCTGGCCGATGCTGACAACGTCAATTACATCGGCGCCGATATCTTGGGCCTCACCAGAGGCGATACTCGGCACGACAGCGAACCTGCCGCGACGATGCCGCTGGAAGACGGCGACATCGTCACCGTCCACGCGACCACACGTCAGGTGGCCGACTTCGTGGCCAGCGATCACGTACACGTGGCGAGCGATATGGACGGCAACTACGGGCACGCGCGGGAGGGGCACCTTGTGCGCGCGGTGGTGCGCAACCGCTGGCTGTTCAACGGCCGCCGCTCTGCCGACATCGGATTCTGGCGGCGCTACCGTGCCCGGCCCATCGGCCTCGAGGGTTCCGGCACGCAGGACACCCGCTTGGCGGACACCAAGCTGCGGGTGGGCGAAATCGTGCTGCTGGAGGCCGCCGAAAAGGACCTGCCGCAGCTTCGCAGCCGGCCGGACCTCGTGCTGCTGAGCGAGTTCGAGGACGAATTCGACCGCAGCCGAATGTGGCTGGTCGGCTCCATCATGCTCGCCGTCGTCCTCTCTGCCGCGCTCACGCCGCTGCCCATCGTGGTGACGGCGCTGGCCGGCGTCGTCCTGATGGCCGTTTCCCGCTGCATCACGGCCGAGGACCTCACGAGCGGGGTGCAGTGGGAGATCATCTTCATGCTGGCCGGCGTGATCCCTCTGGGGATCGCCATGACGAAGTCCGGTGGCGCGCAGTGGATCGGCGAGGTGCTCGCCTCGGCTGCGACCGGGTGGCATCCGCTGCTCGTGCTGATGGCGCTCTACGTCGTCACAACCGTGCTCACCGAGGTCGTCAGCAACAATGCGAGCGTGGTCATTCTGGTCCCCGTCGGTGTCGCGCTCTCGACGGCGCTCGACATCCCGGTCCTGGCGGTAGCGCTGACCGTGATGTTCGCGGCATCGACCAGCTTCCTCTCGCCGGTCGGCTACCAGACCAACGCGATGGTGTTCGGCACCGGCGTCTACAAGTTCACCGACTTCGCGAAGGTGGGGGCCCCACTCAACCTCATCCTGATGGTGGCCACCTGCACCGCCATCTGGTGGATGTGGGGGTAGGCCTCCGGACGGTCGACTCCTCCGGCGGCGTGTCTCAGACCGGGGCCACGGGCTGCTGGAGCTCGGTGACCCAGCCGGACTGGTCCTCGCCGTCAGCGCGCAGGTAGAGCTCCCGGCACGGCCCCGACGCGGCGAGCCCGCGGGCGATCGCCTCAGCGTGGATCGCCTGCCAGGATTCGGCGATGCGGCTCATCTCGCCCAGGTGCACCGCGCACACGGCCTGGTCGACGCGCGGCAGCTCGACGATCTCCACGCCCTCGCGCGGCCCGCCCGTGTAGACGTACCCTGCGGTGATGCGCAGGCCCTCCTCGCTCATGTCGTACTGCGCGATCGGGGTTTCCAGCGCGCCGGGCGTGGACCCGATGACGGACGCAACCCGGTCGAACAGCGGCCCGACGACGCCGGCGACCTCCGGCTGCTCCGCAACGACGGCGGTCCCGGCGGCCAGCCGCAGCGGCGGCAGCGACTTCTCGACGAATTCGACGGTGGACATGTGTTTCTCCCTTTCGATGAGGCGGAGCCGGTGTTCCACGTCCACGAGCCGGGCCGCGGCGATCCGGTAGTCGCGTTCGACGTCGGCCCTCCGTGCGCGCAGGAGGGCTTCCATCCGGGCGGCGTCGACGCCTTCCTCGAGGAAATCGGCGACGTCCTCCAGACCGAACCCGAGCTGCCTCAGCGCGACAATCCGGTGCAGCCGCTCGAGCTGCGACGGGTCGTAGGAGCGGAACCCCGTGAACTCGTCCACGCGCGCAGGCACCAGCAGCCCGGCCGCATCCCAGTGCCGCAGCATGCGGTGGCTGACCTGGCCGATACGCGCGAACGCTCCGATGGACAACATGCTTCTGTTCTCCCATCTGCCACAGTGTGAGAGTCAAGACGGTCCCACGCCCCGGGCCGCGAGTCGGTCAGCGCCGCCTCAATCTGCGTCGGCGAAGCCGAACTCCCGGTAGTGCTCGACGGCGTCAGCGGCCACCAGGGCGTAGACGGTCTCGGCGCCCTCGCCGTGTGCGTTGTCCGCGAGGCGCTCGACGACGGCGCCGATGTGCTCAGGCCCCAGCGCGTCGTCGTCGTGCACGGGAAGAACTGGCGCGACGACGGCGAAGCCGTCACCGTACGCGACCCGTCCGCGGGCGACGGGGCGGTCGAAGAGCGTGAGCTCGACGACGTCGTAGTCCGCCAGCGGGGCCTCGAAAAGCGCGTACTCCTCCGGCAGCTTCCGGGGCGAGCCCACCTCGAGGGTGGGCGCGCGCAGCAGAGCGGCGTCGCTCGGGCGGTCGGATTCCAGCTGCTCCCAGAGCGGAGCCCAGTCGTGAGTGCTCATGGACAGCACGCTACACCCGGCCCCCGTAGCGGGAAACTCAGGCCGGAGGCCCGGTGCGCGGGCCAAAGACGGCCAGCGGATCCTCGGGTTCGGGCTGGTCCGCCTGCCGGTTCCAGAAGACCACCACGGCCGCATAGCCGGACACGCCGAGCGCCACGCCCGCCGCCATCCACCAGGGGTCGGGCAGCCACGTCGCGACGGGGACGGCGACCGTCAAGCCGACCACCACATTCAGTTGACGCCAGCTGAGCCGGCGCGCCGGCAGGTCGCGGAGGAGGAGCGTCGCCAGGGTGCCGGCCAGCAGGAAGGGTGCGGCGAGCGCGATTGAGACGAGCACCCCGAACGCCACCGAGAAGACGAGGGCCGTCAGTGCGGCGCCGAAGCAGACGCCGATCACGTGCCCGTAGAGCCTGACCACGATTCCCCCTCGCGCGTTGCGGATACGGCCATTCCACCACACGATCCGGCGGCCGCCCGGCGCAAGGGGTAGCGTTGGAGGGTGCTGAACACTGACTCCCCCGCCGGCGGCGACGCCGGACCCGCTACCGAAACCGCGCGGCGCCGAACCTTCGCCGTCATCTCTCACCCGGACGCCGGCAAGTCCACCCTGACCGAGGCGATGGCGCTGCAGGCCCGGGTGGTCGACGAAGCCGGTGTCACGCACGGCAAGGCGAGCCGGCAGTCCACGGTGTCCGACTGGAACGACGTCGAACGCGAGCGCGGAATCTCCATCAGCTCCTCGGCGCTGCGCTTCGACTTCGCGGGCAAGGTCATCAACCTCCTGGACACCCCCGGGCACTCGGACTTCTCCGAGGACACCTACCGGGTGCTGATGGCCGTGGACTTCACCGTCATGCTGATCGATGCCGCCAAGGGCATGGAACCGCAGACGCGCAAGCTCTTCGACGCCTGCCGCCGCCTCGACCTGCCCGTCATCACCGTCATCAACAAATGCGACCGGCCCGGCAAGGAGCCGCTCGAGCTGTTCGACGAGATCCAGGACGCGACCGGCCGCACCCCGGTCGCCGTGAACTGGCCGGTCGGCCTGCCCAGCGCCTTCCAGGGTCTGACGACTCCGGGCGAGGAGACCTACACGTGGCACGAGGCCACGCAGTCGGGGGCGCGCGTGGCCCGCGAGGAGGTCGTCGAGGGCGCGAGCGACGAGCGGCTCGAGCCCGGCGCCTGGTCGGCCGCCAGCGAGAACGCCCTTCTCGCCCGCGAACTCAACGGCGCCTTCGACGACGAGGACTTCACCGCTTGCGAGCAGACTCCCGTCTTCTTCACCGCGGCCTCGAGCAACCTGGGCGTCCGGGCGGTCATGGACTTTATCGCAGCCCACGCGCCCGCGCCGTCGCCGCGCACCGCCGTCACGGGAGACGACCGCGCCCTGACGGCCGACTTCTCCGGTTACGTCTTCAAGGTCCAGTCCGGCATGAACCCGGCCCACCGGGACCAGATCGCGATCGTCCGGGTGAACTCCGGGACCTTCGAGCGCGGCATGGACATCCGCCACGCCCAGTCCGGGCGACCCCTGAATTCCAAGTACGCCCACCACCTCGTAGGGCGCGGACGCGAAACCGCCGCGCTCTCGTGGCCGGGCGATATCGTCGGATTCGTCAACGTGACCGGCCTGAAGATCGGCGACACGATGCACTCCGGCAAGCGCGTCGAGTTCCCGCCGATGCCCCGGTTCAACCCGGAACGCTTCCGCGTCATCCGCCTCACGGACTCCAGCCAGCAGAAGCGCTTCGCCAAGGGCATCGCGCAGCTTGAGGAGGACGGCACCGTGCAGGTGTTCCGCACGCCGGACGGCAGCCCGCGCGGCCCCGTACTCGGTGCCGTCGGGGACTTGCAGTTCGAGGTCGTCAAGGAGCGCCTGCGACGCGAATTCGGCGTCGAAACGGCCTACGACGAGCTGCTCCCCTACGAGCTCTCCCGCCCTCTGAAGGGCCCGAACGTCGAATCGCTCAAGCAGGTCTTCGGCACCGACCTGCTCTACCGTCCCGACGGCGAGGTGGTGGGCGTCTTCCGCGACAAGTGGAAGTTCGAGCGCGCCCTCGAGAAGCTGCCCGAACTGTTCGCGGACTGAACGCCGAGGGCGCCCGCACCGGTTCTCCGGTGCGGGCGCCCTCGGCGTCGTCGCTGGCGGTGGCCGGCGCGATCAGTGGCCGCCGGCGTTGAGCTTTCCGGCCAGGCGCGTGCGCATCTCGACGCTGGCCTCGTTGAGGCCGACGACCTCGACGTCCTTGCCGTAGTGCTCGTACTTCTCCTGGATGCTGTCGAGTGCGGCGATCGTCGACGCGTCCCAGAGGTGCGAGGCGTGCATGTCGATGACGACCTTGTCCGGATCGGTCGCGTACTCGAACTGGTAGTAGAGGTCGTTCGAGGAGGCGAAGAACAGCTCGCCGTCCACCACGTAGGTGGCCACGGCGTCGTCGCCCTCGCCGGCGACCGAGCGCTTGACGGTCACGAAGTGCGCGACGCGGCGGGCGAAGAGGATCATCGCCATGACCACGCCGATACCGACGCCGATCGCCAGGTTGTGCGTGGCGACCGTGCCGATGACGGTTGCCAGCATGACTATGGTCTCCGACTTGGGCATCCGCTTGAGCGTCGACGGCATGATGGAGTGCCAGTCGAAGGTCATGATCGACACGAAGATCATGACGGCGACGAGCGCCGCCATGGGGATGACCGCCACCAGGTCACCCAGCGAGATGACCAGGATCAGCAGGAACAAGCCGGCCAGGAACGTGGAGATGCGGGTGCGGGCACCCGAGGCCTTCACGTTGATCATGGTCTGGCCGATCATGGCGCAGCCGCCCATGCCGCCGAACAGGCCGGCGACCACGTTCGCGACGCCCTGGCCCCACGACTCGCGGGTCTTGTCCGAGTGCGTGTCCGTGATGTCGTCGACGAGCTTGGCCGTCATGAGGGACTCGAGCAGGCCAACGAAGGCCATCGCCAGCGAGAACGGGAAGATGATCTGCAGCGTCTCGACGTTGAACGGGACGTCCGGAATCAGCAGGGACGGAAGGGACTCGGGCAGGTCGCCCTTGTCGCCGACGGTCGGGACGGTGATGGCGGCGAGCACGGTGATCAGGGTCAGGACGACGATGGCCACGAGCGGGGCCGGGACCACGTTGGTGAGCTTCGGCAGGCCGAAGACGATCAGCAGCCCGAGCGCCGTCAGCGGGTACACCAGCCACGGCACGCCGATCAGCTCGGGAACCTGCGAGGAGAAGATCAGGATGCCGAGCGCGTTCACGAAGCCGACCATGACGGAACGCGGGATGAAACGCATCAGCTTGGCGACGCCGACGAGGGCGAGCACGATCTGCAGGATGCCGGCGAGGATGACGGCGGCCAGGAAGTACTGGATGCCGTGCGACTCCACCAGCGGCGCGATCACCAGCGCGACGGCACCCGTGGCGGCCGTGATCATGGCCGGGCGCCCGCCGACGAAGGCGATCGTGACAGCCATCGTGAAGGAGGCGAACAGGCCGAGCCGCGGGTCGACGCCGGCGATGATCGAGAACGCGATCGCCTCCGGGATCAGGGCCAGGGCGACGACGAGGCCGGCCAGCACCTCGGTCTTCAGCAGACGCGGCGATCGGAGCGTGCGCAGGACCGACTGCCGCTCGATCGGCGTCATCTCGGCGGACGCGGCTTTCGTAGACATTCGTGCCTTTCCTCTTCTGGTGCGGCGGGGACCGCAGGGCGCGCAGCCGTGGGCGGTCCGATCGAGGCCGGCCCGCCCACGTCGATGTGGTGGAAGTTCGTAGAATGGAGCCTGCTTCACTGGTTCACGGCAGAAGCTGCCACCGGCAGGCAGAAACCAGCGTACCCTAACGTAACGTTAGGGTTGAAGGAATGTGACGGACGCCACCATCCGGCCCCGCTCCACTCGAGACGAGGAGAGATATGCAGATCGGCGAACTTTCGGAGGCCGTGGGCCTCTCGCTGCGCACCATTCGCCACTACGACGACGTCGGCCTCCTCCCCGCCTCGCGCACCGAGGGCGGCTACCGGGTCTACTCGGAGAGCGACCTGCGGCGCATGCTCGCCATCCGCACCCTGAAGCCGCTGGGTTTCTCGCTGGAGGAGATGCGCGGCATCCTCGACGCGATCGACTCCGCCGAGGCGGACCCCGACGACGACGCCGCCCGCGACCGGCTGCGCGGGTTCACCGAGCAGGTCGCGGCCAAGCGCGAGCAGATGGCAGTCAACCTCGAGCGTGCCACCAACCTCGTCAGCCAGTTGCGCGACCTCGCCTAGGGAGGAGGCGCCGATGAACGCCGCGGACCTGCTGGCCGAACTCGAATCCGTTGCCGATCCGGGCACCCACCCCAATCGTCACTACCGCGGCGACGGCCCGGTACTCGGTGTCCGCATGGGGACGCTCTTCGGGATCGCCAAGCGCTTCACCGGCCTACCGCTGGCCCAGGTGGACGAGCTGCTGGACGAGCCCGCGTACGAACCGCGTCTGGCAGCCTTCTGCATTCTCGACTTCGCTGTGCGCGCCCGCGGGGCGACCGGGGCGGAGCGCGCGGACCGCTACGAACTGTATCTGGCACGCCATGATCGGATCGACGCATGGGACATGGTCGACCGCGCCGCGCCGCGCGTCGTCGGCGACTACCTCCGCGATCGGTCGCGGCGCCCACTCTTCGCCCTCGCGGAATCAGAGGATCCGCTGCGGCGCCGCACGGCGATCACGGCGCCCCTGGCGTATACGCGCCCTCCGGACACGGAGGGGATCGCGGATCTCCTGACAATCGCCGAGCGCCTCCTGCACGATCCCGATCCGCTCGTCGCCAAGCCGGTCGGGACCGCCCTCAAACACGCGGGCGGCGCCGCCCCGGACGCGGTGAAGGACTTCCTCAACCGACTCGGCGACCGGGTGCCCACCCCGATTCAGCGTGCCGCGCAGGAGAAACTGCCCGGGTAGACGGCATCCGCCGCGGCCCTCCTTCAGGCTGGCGCGGCCGTCGACTCGCGGACCACGAGCCGCGTCTCCAACTGGAAGGGGTGGGCGAACCGCTCGGAATCCCCCGCCAGCGCCAGCACGCGCTCCACCGCGACCTGGCCCATGGAGCCGAGCGGCTGGCGGACGGTCGTCAGCGGCGGCGACATCCACGACGCCGCCGACGTGTCGTCGAAGCCGATCACGCTGAGGCGCCCCGGGACGCCGATCCCGAGCTCCTCCGCGGCCCGCAGCACGCCGAGGGCGACGTCGTCGGACACCGCGAAGATCGCCGTCGGCGGATCCTCCGAGTGCAGCATGCGCAGCGCGGCGACGCGCCCGACCTCGGGCGTGAACCCGTCGCCCGCGACCAGCGACTCGTCCACTGCCAGCCCCGCCAACTGCATCGCCGACCGGAACCCCTGGAGGCGCTCGCCCGCGGGGACGGAGTCGCCGGGGCCGCACGCCATGCCGATCCGCCGGTGCCCCAGCCCGATCAGGTGGTCGGTGGCCTGCTTGCCGCCCTGCCAGTTGGTGGAGCCGATCGACACCACGTGCTCGCGGTTCGGCGAGGCGGGGTCGACGGCGATGAGCGGCAGCGCGTTCCTGCGGCACCAGCGCACGGTGGCGTCGTCGAGCGACGTCGTGACGACGATCAGGCCGGCCACCCCGTCTTTCACGAGGTCGCGCAGCCACGCCATCGACATGACGTCGTGGCCGACCGACTCGCCCTCGATGCAGGTGGTCACCAGGTCGACGCCGGCCCGCTTGGCCGCGTGGATGGCCCCGTTGAGGATCGCCACGGCATAGGGGCTGCTGAAGTGGTCGAAGACCATCGTCAGCCGCGGATGCGAACTGCCGGGCCGCGATCGCGGCCGCGGTGCGTACGACATCTCCTCCGCAACTTTCGTGATCTTTCGACGGACAGTCTCACTGACGTCGCCGCGCCCGTTGAGGGCCTTCGACGCTGTCGCCGTCGACACCCCCGCCGCCGCTGCGACGTCCTGAAGCCGAACTGTCACCGATCCCTCCTCTTCCTCCGCGCCGCCGATCGGGCCGACGAACACCTGGCCTGCGATGCACTTGACGTGACTCACAGCACACTATAACTTGTGTCCGCCATTAGTAACTTTCCGAAACTTTCGTGACGACGGGTCGCTGAGGCACCACCGCCGTCCGCAGAAATCGAGGGAATCCACCATGCACGTCTCCGCGAATCCGACCCCGCCAGCCACGAAGAAGCGCGGCACCCGTCGCCGCCTCCTGGCGTCCGCCGCACTGATCGCCCCGCTCGCCCTCTCCGCCTGCGGCGGCGCACAGCCCGGCGGGGCCACCGCCGGCGGCTTCTCCGCCTGGACCCTCACGGGATCCCAGCAGGACGCCTTCGAGGCCTCCTTCGAGCAGTGGAACGAGGCGAATCCCGATCAGGGGATCTCCGCCGAGTTCTTCGCCAACGACGCCTACAAAGAGAAGATCCGCACCGCCGTCGGCGCAGGCAACGCCCCGACCCTCATCTTCAACTGGTCGGGCGGCACTCTCGCCGATTACGTCGCCAACGGCAACGTCGTCGACCTGACCGGCAAGGTCGACGCGCTCGAGGACCGCGCGATCGAGTCCATCGAGCAGGCCGGCGAGGTGGACGGGGCGCAGTACGCCGTCCCGAACAACAGCACGCAGCCCGTGGTTCTCTACATCAACGAGAAACTCTTCGACGAGGTCGGCGTCGAGCCGCCGA
Source organism: Zhihengliuella salsuginis (assembly GCF_014651715.1). Classification (GTDB taxonomy): domain Bacteria; phylum Actinomycetota; class Actinomycetes; order Actinomycetales; family Micrococcaceae; genus Zhihengliuella; species Zhihengliuella salsuginis. The sequence goes on along the minus strand of NZ_BMXK01000001.1, from coordinate 110,150 downwards.
CCACGTGGGAGGAGACGCTCGACGCCGTCGAGGCCTTCAAAGCGGAGGGCATCATCCCGTTCGCCGTCGCCGGCCAGAGCCAGTGGCCGTACCTGATGTGGATCCAGTACCTCACCGACCGCATCGGCGGCCCGGAGGTCTTCCAGGCCATCGCGAACAACGAGCCGGACGCGTGGAGCCACCCGGCGGTGGCCGAGGCCCTCACCAGGATCCAGGAGCTCGTCGACGCCGGCGGTTTCGGCGACTCCTACGGCTCGGTGGTCGCCGACGCCAACGCGGACGCCGCCCTGGTCCACACGGACAAGGCCGCGATGCTGCTGCAGGGGTCTTGGGTCTACGCGGGCTTCAAAGCCGACGCGCCGGAGTGGTACGAGGAGGGCAACCTGGGATTCGCCCCGTTCCCCACCGTCGACGGCGGCGCAGGCGACCCGGCGAACATCGTCGGCAACCCGGCCAACTTCTGGGCCGTCTCCGCAGATGCCTCCGAGGAGGAGCAGCAGGCCGCGTTCGACTACCTGAACGAGTACACCCTCAACGAGGAGTCCATCGACAAGTTCATCGAGCTGGGGCTGGTCCCCTCGACCGACGACGCCGGGGAAGCCATCGCCGCCAGCGAGGACGCGGAGTTCCTGGACTACGCCTACGGCATGGTCCAGGACGCGCCGAACTTCCAGCTCTCGTGGGACCAGGCGCTGGCTCCGGATCAGGCACAGGAACTGCTGACCAACCTCTCGCAGATCTTCCAGGGAACGGTCACGCCGGAGCAGTTCGTGGACAACATGAACGCCACGATCAAGTAGCCGGATGCCGATGAGTACCCTGACTGCTCCGGTGAGCCCCCCGCCCGCTCCGGCACGCCGGCGCCAGCGGCGGACGACGACCGACGGGCCGAGCTACTGGATGCTGGCCCCCGCGCTGGCCTTCTTCACGGTCTTCGCCCTGATCCCGCTGCTCGGCGTGGCCGTACTGTCCCTCACGAACTGGGACGGGCTCGGGACGCCGTCGTTCGCCGGCCTCGCGAACTGGCAGAGCGTGTTCTCCGACCCGGTGACGCTGCACGCCATGTGGCTGACGCTCGCCATGACCGTGCTGACCTACGTGACCCAGGCGCCGATCGCCATCCTGCTCGGCGTCTTCATGGCCGGCAGCCAGAAGTACCGGGCCGTGTACTCGGTGCTGTACTTCCTGCCGCTGCTGTTCTCCGCGGCCGCGGTCGGCATCGCGTTCAAGGCCCTGCTGGACCCGAACTTCGGCCTGTCCAACGCGTTCAACGTCCCGTGGTTGAGCCAGGACTGGCTCGGCAGCACCGATCTGGTCTTCTACGTGCTGATCTTCGTCATCGCGTGGTGCTTCGTCCCCTTCCACTCGCTGCTCTACCAGGCGGGCGTCAAGCAGATCCCGACGTCGATGTACGAGGCCGCCATGCTCGACGGCGCCGGGCGCGTGCGCACCTTCTTCTCCGTGACGCTCCCGCAGATCAAGTACACCGTCATCACCAGTTCGACGCTGATGATCGTCGGCTCGCTGACGTACTTCGACCTGGTGTTCGTCATGACCAACGGCGGGCCGGGCAACGCGACCCGCATCCTGCCGCTGGACATGTACCTCACCGGATTCCGCAGCTACCAGATGGGCCCGGCGAGCGCGATCGCCGTGATCCTCGTGGTGGTCGGCCTCGTGATCTCACTGCTGCTGAACCGGCTCGGCGGGGCGGACAAAATGGAAAGCCAGCAGGAGGGCGCCTGATGAATCTGCGTACAACGGGCGGGCAGGCCCCCAACGCCATCGGCGGACTCGCCGCCACCTTCTGGCTGCTGGTGACGATCGTCCCGATCTACTACATCCTGGTCACCAGCCTGAAGCCGCGGCAGGAGTACTTCGGCGCCAACCCGCTGGCGTGGCCGCGGGAATTGACCTTCGCCGCGTACGGCCGGGTGCTCGAGAACGAGTTCGCGCTGTACTTCTTCAACTCGGCGCTGGTCACGGTGGTGACCGTCGGCGTCGTGCTGTTGATCTCGCTGCTGGCGAGCTACGTGATCGTCCGCAACCGCGGGGCATTCGCGAAGTTCAGCCACCGCCTCTTCCTGCTGGGCATCGCCATCCCGATCCAGGCGACGATCATCCCCGTCTACTACCTGATCGTGCAGCTGGGACTCTACGACTCCCTGCTGGCGCTGATCCTGCCGGGCATCGCGTTCGCCATCCCCATCAGCGTGCTGATCCTGACGAACTTCCTGCGCGACATCCCGTCCTCGCTGTACGAGGCGATGACGCTCGACGGCGCCAGCCACTGGCAGATGTTCCGCGAGCTGGTGCTGCCGCTGTCCAAGCCGGCGATCATGGCGGTCGGCATCTACGACGCGCTGCAGGTGTGGAACGGCTTCCTGTTCCCACTGGTGCTCACCCAGAGCTCCGAGGTGCGGGTGCTGCCGCTGTCCCTGTGGACCTACCAGGGCGAATTCGCGGTGGACATCCCGGCGGTGCTCGCCGCCGTCGTCCTCTCCTGCCTCCCGATCCTCGCCGCCTACATCATCGGCCGCCGCCAGCTCGTGGCGGGCCTGACGGCCGGCTTCAGCAAGTAACGACGCCCACGAACCGCAAAGGAACACCATGAACAACCCCCGGAACACCTGGCGCGATGCCGGCCTGCCCGTCGCCGAGCGTGTGGAGGCGCTGATGGCGGAGATGTCCGTCGAGGAGAAGGTCTCCCAGCTCGGCTCCTCCTGGATCCGCCCCGAGGAGCGCAACGACGACGGCGACGGGAACGTCGCGCCCATGGAGGACACGTTCTCCGCCGGCCACCCGAGCTTCGAGGAGGAGATCGCCGGCGGCCTGGGCCAGATCACCCGCGCCTTCGGCTCGGCACCGCTCGACCCGACCGAGGGCCGGGGCCGGCTTGCGGACCTGCAACGGCAGGTCGTGGCCGCGAACCGGCTCGGCATCCCGGCCCTGGCGCACGAGGAGTGCCTGACCGGCTTCACCACGATGGGCGCCACCTGCTACCCGGCGTCGATCGCGTGGGGCGCCAGCTGGGACCCGGAGCTGGTCCGCGACATGGCGTCCCGCATCGGCTCCGACATGAAGCACGTCGGCGTTCACCTGGGCCTGTCCCCCGTGCTCGACGTCGTCCGCGACTACCGCTGGGGCCGCGTCGAGGAGACCCTCGGCGAGGACCCGCACCTGGTCTCCGAACTCTCCACCGCCTACGTGCGGGGCCTGCAGGGCGCGGGCGTGCACGCGACGCTGAAGCACTTCGCCGGCTATGCCGCCTCCCGCGCCGGCCGCAACCACGCACCGGTGCCGATGGGCACCCGCGAGTTCGAGGACGTCGTCCTGCCGCCCTTCGAGCGCGCCGTCCGCGAGGGCGGCGTGAAGTCCGTGATGAACTCCTACGCCGACGTCGACGGCGAGGCGCCCGCGGCGAGCCACCGGATGCTGACCGGGATCCTCCGCGACCGCTGGGGCTTCACCGGCACCGTGGTCTCCGACTACTGGGCCGTGAGCTTCCTCGAGACCATGCACCGCATCGCCGAGAGTCAGGACGCCGCCGGCATCGTCTCGATCGCGGCCGGCATGGACGTGGAGCTGCCGGAGACCAACGCGTTCCGGCACCTGGCCGCGGCCGTCGCCGACGGACGCCTGGACGCGCAGGTCCTCGACACCGCCGTCCGCCGCGTGCTCACCCAGAAGGCCGAGCTGGGCCTGTTGGACGCCGACTGGTCGCCGGAGCAGGACTGGGCGGCGGACGTCGTCGACTTCGACTCCCCGGGCAACCGCGCCCACGCCCGCCGGATGGCGGAGGAGTCGGTCATCCTGCTCAAGAACGACGGCGTCCTGCCGCTGGGTGCCCGGCCCGCCACCGCCGGCGGCGACAGTGCCGCACCGGCGCGCATCGCCGTCGTCGGACCGTCCGCCGCCCAGCCGCGGGCGCACCTGGGCTGCTACTCGTTCACCAACCACGTGCTCTCCCGGTTCTTCGGCGAGAACGAGCACGGCATCGAGCTGCCCTCGATCCTCGACTCCCTGCGCGCGGACCCGGTACTGGCGGACGCGATCATCGCCTACGAGCGCGGGGTCGACTTCACTGACCCGGACGACGCCGGCATCGCGGCGGCCGTCGCCGCGGCGGAGGACGCCGAGGTCGCGATCGTCACGGTCGGCGATCTGGCGGGCCTGTTCGGCCGCGGCACCTCGGGCGAGGGCTGCGACGTCGTCGACCTCTCCCTGCCCGGGAAGCAGGCCGACCTGGTCGAGGCCGTGCTGGCCACGGGCACGCCGACGGTCCTGGTGATCGTCACCGGCCGGCCGTACTCGCTCGGCGCGTTTGCGGACCGGGCGGCGGGGATCGTGCAGGCGTTCATGCCCGGCGAGGAGGGCGGGCCCGCGGTGGCCTCCGTGCTGACCGGCGCGGTCAACCCGTCCGGCAGGCTGCCGGTGCAGATCCCCGACCACGTCGGAGGCCAGCCGGGAACCTACCTCACCCCGCCGCTGGGCTGGCACTCGGACGGCGTCTCCAACCTGGACCCGCGGCCGCTGTACCCGTTCGGGTTCGGCCTCTCCTACACCCGGTTCGAGGTCTCGGACCTGTCCGTCTCGGCGGAGGAGATCGCGAACGACGGCGTCGTCACCGTCGGCGCGACGGTCGCCAACACCGGGGAGCGCGACGGCGCCGAGGTCGTGCAGCTGTACATCGACGACCACGTCGCCTCCGTGGTGCGCCCGCGGCGGCTCCTCACGGGGTTCGCGAAGGTGCGGCTGGCCGCCGGCGAGTCGCGGCGGGTGGAGTTCTCGGTACACGCGGACCGGACGTCGTTCACGGGCCTCGACGGGCGGCGGATCGTCGAGCCCGGCACCTTCGGCGTCGAGGTCGGCACCAGCAGCGAGGACCTGCCGTTGACCGGAGCGTTCGCGGTTGTCGGCGGGGTGCGGGAGGTTCCCGAGGGGCGCGTCATGGACACCCCCGTGACCGTGCGCGAGGTCGCCGGCAGCCGCGCACCGGAGGCTCCGGTGGCCGTGTCCTGACCGCCGGCGCGGGGCGAGGCGCGGCAAGACGAGGCGATCGTCAGTCGCTGCTGTCCTCGATCGCGCGCCGCCCGACGCCGTCGAGGTGCTTCTCCATGGCGGCGCGGGCGGCCGCGGCGTCCCCGCGCTCGAAGGCCTCGAGGACCTCCGTGTGCTCGGCGATGGCGCAGTGGGCGTCCGTCACGCCGCGACCGGCGAAGAGGCGGAACCGCTGCACCTGCCCGCCGAGGGTCTGGTAGGCGGTGAGGAGGAACGGGTTGCCGGCGTTTTCGGCGATGAGCCGGTGGAAGTCCTCGTCTGCCTTCCAGTAGTCGCGGAACTCGCTGTAGGAGCCGCCGGTCGGGGCCGTTCGCAGCCGCTCGATCGACTCGCGGAGCTGCTCGACGAACTCCCCGCCGGCCCGCCGGCAGGCGAGCTCGGCGTTCTCCGCTTCGAGGAGCTTGCGCGCCTGGACGAGCTGCCCGTGCTCCTCCGCGGTCATCAGCGGCGCGACGCGGTACCCCTTGAGCGCCGCGCGGCGCACCATGCCGGTGTGCTCGAGCCGGGCCAGGGCCTCGCGGACCGGGGTGGGCGAGACGCCCAGCTCGCGGGCGATCCCCTCGATGCTGAGGGCCGCGCCGGCGTCGAACCGGCCGTCGATCAGGGCGGCGAGCAGCTCCTCGTGCACGTGGTCGGCCAGGACCTGGCGCCCGGGCATCGGGCTGCTGGGGAAGACGGAACTCATCGCTTCATCATATGTTCGACGGCGTTTCACAGGGGCACTCCTCGGGTCGGAAGGTTGACATGGATCACACTTCCGTAGATCCTATAGGAAATAGGATCTACGACTACGGAGACACCATGCCCTACACCGCGGCCGACTGGCCCATCACGGCGGCCCTGCTGCAGTTCCCCCACGACCTGCCCGGCGGCGGCACCGTCCAGGACGCGGACGCGTCCGTGTGGATGGACGTCTTCACCGAGGTCCGCGAGGCCGGCTTCTCCAACGTCGACCTCTTCGACGGGTGGGTCCGCCCGGGCGACCTGTCCACGCAGCGCCTCGACGAGTTCAAGCGCACCGCAGACGCGGCCGGCGTCGGAACCCCCGCCATCTCGGCGATCCGCCGCAGCGTCATCGACGCGGCCAACTGGGAGGAGAACCTCGCCTACAGCCACCGCACGCTCGAGGCCGCCGCCCACCTGGGCAGCGAGGTCGTCTCGATCGGCCTGCACCAGGCGCTGACCGCGGCGCAGCGCAAGCAACTGTGGTTCTGGACCGTCGAGGGCTACAAAGACCCCGTGGGCGACGCCGAGGCCTGGGGCAACGCCGTGACCCGCATCCGCGAGCTCGGGCGCCACGCGGCCGAGCTCGGCCTGCTGCTCTCCCTGGAGATGTACGAGGACACCTACGTCGGCACCGGAGACTCGGCCGTGCGGCTCCTGCAGGACATCGACCTGCCGAACGTCGGCCTGAACCCGGACCTCGGCAACCTGGTGCGCCCGCACCGCCCCATCGAGAACATCCACGAGCTCATCGCCACGACCATGCCGTACGCCAACTACTGGCACGTGAAGAACTACCTGCGCGACGAGAACACCGCCCGCGGGCACTACTCGGCGATGCCCGCCCCGCTGGAGACCGGCGTCATCAGCTACCGCGAGGCGTTCAAGGTCGCCCTCGCCCACGGCTTCCAGGGCATCATCTGCGCCGAGCACTACGGAGGAGACGGCCTCAGCGTCTGCGCGACCAACCAGGAGTACCTGCGCAACCGGATCCTGCCGAAGACCGCCGACTACGAGCTCGGCACCCCGCTCGTCGCCCAGGGCCGGCAGCAGCCGCTTCCGGCGCAGGCCGGCGGGCACGACGACGCCGCCTCCCTCTCCGTTTCGAACCAGGCGGGTGCCCCGGGACGATGACACGAATCTTCGACGACCCCACCGGATTCGCCGACGCGGCGATCGACGGCCTCGTCGCCGCCCACCGGAACCGCCTGGAGCGCGTGGACGGCGGTGTGGTCCGCGCGAGCGAGATGAAGGACGAGCAGGTCGCCGTCGTGATCGGCGGCGGCTCCGGCCACTACCCGGCCTTCGCGGGCCTGGTCGGGCCCGGGCTGGCGGCCGGCTCCGCGTGCGGCAACCTCTTCGCCTCCCCGTCCGCGGGGCAGATCCACCGGGTGGCGAAGCTCGCGGCCAACGGCGGCGGCGTCCTGCTCAGCTACGGCAACTACGCCGGCGACGTCCTGCACTTCGGCCAGGCCCAGGAGCGCTTGATCGCCGAGGGCATCGAGACCCGCACCGTCGTCGTCACCGACGACATCGCGAGCGCCCCGCAGGACCGCCTCGGCGAGCGCCGGGGCATCGCCGGGGACCTCACCGTCTTCAAGGTCGCCGGCGCCGCCTCCGAGGAGGGCGCCGGCCTGGACGAGGTGGTGCGCCTGGCCGAGAAGGCGAACCACCGCACCCGCAGCCTCGGCGTGGCCTTCGACGGCTGCACCCTCCCCGGTGCCGCCGCCCCGCTCTTCCACGTCCCCTCGGACACCATGTCGCTGGGCCTTGGCATCCACGGCGAGCCGGGCATCTCCGACCACGAGCTGCCGACGTCCGCCGAGCTCGCCCAGCTGCTCGTCACCCGCCTGCTGCAGGACCGGCCCGACGAGGCCGGGACGCGCGTGGTGCCGATCGTCAACGGCCTCGGCACCGTGAAGTACGAGGAGCTGTTCGTGCTCTTCGGACACGTGGACCGGCTCCTCGCCGACGCCGGCTACGAGGTCGTCGAGCCCGAATGCGGCGAGCTGGTCACGAGCCTCGACATGTCCGGCGCCTCGCTCACGCTCTTCTGGGTCGACGACGAACTCGAGCGCCTATGGACCGCGCCCGCCGACACCCCGGCGTTCCGGCGCGGCAGCGTCGACGCCGGAGCGCGCCGCGAGTTCGGTGCCGCGGCCGCGGCGGCCGACGAGCACGAAACCGCGACCGCGGCCTCCGCCCGCCTCGGTACGACCGCAGCCGACCTGCTCGAGACCGCGCGCGACGTCGTCGTGCAGCACGAGGGCGAGCTCGGCGACCTGGACGCGATCGCCGGCGACGGCGACCACGGGATCGGCATGCGCCGCGGGGTCGAGGCGGCGGCTGCGGCCGCCCGCTCCGCCGCCGGCGAGCGCAGCGCATGCGACGTCCTGGCCGCGGCCGGCGACGCGTGGAGCGAGAAGGCCGGCGGCACCTCGGGCGCCCTGTGGGGCGCGGGGATCGCGGCCGTCGGGCGCGTGCTCGGCAACAAGGAGGAGCACGACGGCGCCGACGCGGCTGCCGCGGCGGCGGCGTTCCGGGACGCCGTGGTCGACCTCGGCAAGACGGAGATCGGCGACAAGACGATGGTCGACGCCCTGCACCCCTACGCGGACGCGGTCAGCGCGGGGATCGCAGCGGGACGAAGCGTGGCCGAGGTGCTGGCGGAAGCCGCCGGCGTCGCGACGGAGGCCGCCCGCGCCACCGCGGACCTGCGGCCGAAGAAGGGCCGCGCCCGCCCCCTAGCGGAGAAGTCGCTGGGCCACCCGGACCCGGGGGCGTACTCCTTCGCGCTGATCGCCACGGGCGTGGCCGAAGCCCTAAGCGCTGCCGACGGCACCGCCAACTGACCAAGAGAAGCGAGGACGAACATGAGTGAGAAGTTCCGGATTGTGATGGGCAACGACTCCGCCGGGGTCGAGTACAAGCAGGCCCTGCTGGCCCGGCTCGAGGCGGACGACCGCGTCGAGTCCGTCGTCGACCTCGGCGTCGGCTCCGGCGACGACACCGCCTACCCGCACGTGGCCGTGGCCGCGGCCCGCAAGGTCGCCGCCGGCGAGGCCGACCGGGCCCTGCTGATCTGCGGCACGGGCCTCGGCGTCGCGATCGCCGCCAACAAGGTGTCCGGCGTCCGCGCCGTCACCGCCCACGACGCCTACTCCGTGGAGCGCGCGATCCTCAGCAACAACGCGCAGGTCCTGACCTTCGGGCAGCGCGTGATCGGATTGGAGCTGGCCAAGAAGCTCGCTGACGAATGGCTGCGCCACACCTTCGACCCGCAGAGCTCCTCCGCCGCCAAGGTGGACGCCATCTGCTCCTACGAGCCGGACGCGTAAGCGCCGCCCACCCCCTACGGACCAAAGGACAAACACATGGATATCAACGTAGCGATCATCGGCTCCGGCTACATGGGCGGCGGCATCGGCCAGGTGCTGGCCCTCGCCGGCGCCAAGGTGGCCCTCGCGGACGCCGACGCCGCCACCGCGCAGACCAACCTGGAGCGCCTGCTCACCGAATCGAAGCAGTTCGAGGAGCAGGGCCTCTTCCCGGCCGGCGCCACCGAGACGCTGACGCGGAACCTCTCCGCGGCGCCGTCGCTGGAGGACGCCGTCGCGAACGCCTCCTTCATCGAGGAGGCCGTCCCGGAGAAGCTCGAGCTCAAGCGCAGCATCCTGGCCCAGATCTCCGCGGCCGCCCGCCCGGACGCGATCATCGGCTCCAACACCTCCACCATCTCCATCGCGGACATGGCCGTGGCCGTCGAGAACCCGGAGCGCTTCCTCGGCATCCACTTCTCCAACCCGTCCCCGTTCATCCCGGGCGTCGAGATCATCCCCCACGAGGGCACGTCCGAGGCCGCGGTCGCCACCGCCGTCGGCTACGTCGAGGAGACCGGCAAGGAGACCGCGGTGGTCAAGGACGTCACCGGGTTCGTCCTCAACCGCCTGCAGTACGCGCTGTTCCACGAGGCCACGCAGCTGGTCGAGGAGGGCGTCGCCTCCCCGGACGACATCGACACCCTGGTCCGCACCACGTTCGGGTTCCGCCTGCCGTTCTTCGGGCCGTTCGCGATCGCCGACATGGCCGGGCTGGACGTCTACAACTTCTGCTACAAGTCCCTGCAGTCGGACTTCCCGGAGCGCTTCGCCACGCCGGCGATCCTCGCGGAGAAGATCGAGGCCGGCCAGCTCGGCACCAAGTCGGGCGGCGGCTTCCTCGACGTCCCCGCCGACAAGCTCGCCGACCTGATCGCCTACCGCAACGAGGCCTACGTCAAGATGGGCCAGCTGCTCAAGGACCTGGGGCCGGCACCGCTGGACCCCGGCGCCGCCGAGTAGGACCCCGTGGCCACGATCGACCGCCCGGACGCCGTCTACGTCGGCGTGAGCACCAAGATGTACCTGGGCTACGAGCGCTCCCTCGCCTGGCTGGAGGGTCTCCGCCGCGAGCTCCTCGCCCGCGGCGAGGGCACCCCCCGCACGACGGCGGACGGCGCACCCGGCACGACGGCGTCCGGCGGGATGGACGCGATCCCGTTCGCGGCGCCGTCGTACCCCGTGCTGGAATCCGCGGCGCGGATCCTGGACGGCACCGGCTGCCGGCTGGCCGCCCAGAACTGCGCCGTCGGTGACGGCGCCGCGACGGGCGAGGTCAGCGCCGGGATGCTCGCCGAGCTCGGGGTGCGGATCGTGGAGATCGGGCACGCCGAGCGCCGGGCCGACTTCGGCGAGGACGACGCCGTGGTGGCCGCCAAGGTGCGCTCCGCGACCGCCGCCGGCCTGACCCCGCTGCTCTGCGTCGGCGAGCTGCGCCGGGGCGGGCCCGGGGAGGCGGCGGCGGACTGCCTGCGGCAGATCGCCGCCGCACTGGGCACCGGGACGGAAGCCGGGACCGACCCGGCCTCCGTGCTGTTCGCCTACGAACCCGTCTGGGCGATCGGCGCCACCGAGCCCGCCTCCCCCGCGCACGTCAACGCCGTCCTCGCGCTCGTGCGCGAGCGGCTGACCGTACCGGGCCGCCCGGTCACGCTCATCTACGGCGGCAGCGCCGGCCCCGGCCTGCTGCCGCGACTGCCCGAGGCCGACGGCCTCTTCCTGGGCCGCTTCGCCCACGACCCCGCCAACTTCGGCGCCGTGCTCGACGAGGCGCGCGCCCGCCGACCCCGCTTGGAGACCACATGACACCGCTGACCCCGCTCGCGCTGCCCGCGGCCACGACGCCCGAGGCGGCCCTGCCCGTGCCCGTGCTGCTGCTGATCGCCGTCCTGGCGATCGCCGCGCTGCTGTTCCTGATCATGAAGGTGCGCCTGCACGCGTTCTTCTCGCTGATCATCGTCAGCCTGCTGACGGCGGTCGCCGCCGGGGTGAGCGCAGCCGACCTGCTGGACACCATCGTCGGCCCGTTCGGCCAGACGCTCGGCAACGTCGCGATGCTCGTCGGTTTCGGCGCCGTGCTGGGCCGGATCGTGGAGACCTCCGGCGGCGCCCAGGTCATCTCCGGCAAGCTGATCGGCCTGTTCGGCGAGAAGCGGGCGCCGCTGGCGCTGTCCGTCGCGTCGCTGCTCTTCGGCTTCCCGATCTTCCTGGACGCCGGCTTCATCGTCATGCTGCCCATCATCTACACGGTGGCCCGGCGGGTCGGCGGCGGCCTGCTGCGGTACGCGCTGCCGGCCGCGGGCGCGTTCCTCGTGATGCACGCGCTCGTTCCGCCGCACCCCGGACCGGTGGCTGCCGCCGGGATCGTCGGCGCCGACGTCGGTCTGGTGCTCATGGTCGGGCTGCTCGTCGGCCTGCCCACCTGGTACGTGGCCGGCTACCGGCTCTCGCTGGTCCTCGCCGCGCGGACCCCGCGCATGCCCGTGCCCGAACTGCTCGGCAGCGCGCCGGAGCACAACCCGAACCCGCCGCGCTTCGGGACCGTGCTGGGCCTGCTGCTGCTGCCGCTGGTCCTGATCTTCATGAACACGGGCCTGAAGACCCTGCAGGCCACCGGGTCCGTGCCCCAGGACGCGGCGTGGGCGCAGGTGCTGGTCTTCATCGGCAACACCCCGATCGCCCTGCTGATCTCCACCCTGCTGGCGATGTACCTGCTGGTGGTCCGCCGGCACGACGGTCCGATCGGCGGCGCGATCGAGAAGGTCGTCGACGACGCGCTCGGCCCCGTCTGCTCGATCATCCTCATCACCGGCGCCGGCGGCATCTTCGGCGGCGTCCTGACGGCCACAGGCATCGGCGGCGCCATGGCCTCGAGCCTCCAGGCCGTCGGCATGCCGCTCATCCTGGCCGGATTCCTGATCGCCGTGATCATGCGCGTCGCCCAGGGCTCCGCCACGGTCGCGGGCACGACGGCGGCCGGCCTGATGGCGCCCGCCGTCGCCGCCTCGGGGGACCAGTCGCCGCTGGCGCTCGCGTGCATCGTCGTGGCGATCGTCGCCGGCGCGATCACGTTCTCCCACGTCAACGACTCCGGGTTCTGGCTGGTCAGCCGGTTCCTGGGGCTGTCCACGCAGGTCGCGCTGTCGACGTGGACGGTCATCGCGACCGCGGTGGGCTTCATGGCGTTCGCGCTCTGCTGGGTGCTATACGCCATCGTCGCCTGATGCGGCGGGTGGGAAGTTACTGCTATGCCCCCGAACGGCGAACGCTCCCGGAGCTGCCGGGCAGCCGGTTGACTGGGCGCCTCCGACCAGCGGACGAGAGAGCCCTGCGCGTCAGACCGGAAAGGAGCGGATCATCTGGCCGCGCGACGCGGCGCCTCCGTGTGCATGGACCAGTCGACGTCCCCACCGAAGAGGCAAGTCGCCGCCACAGCGGCAGCACGCGCCTGCCCGACCCGGTGGCCGACGGGCTCGAGAAGCTCGCAGCTTGAGCCGCGACGCAGGAGGCCGGGCACACTCCGCCAACGACGGCGTACCTGGCGCCGCCCGATAGAAAGGACGCCCGCACACGAGGTTGTGTCAAAACCTTCACAATTGAGTTGGTGACACATTCGACACATTCGCCAACGTGACGGTATGTACTCATCGCCCGATGTGATGGTATGTTCACACCATGAGAAAGCGGGCCATCTCCACGCAGCGTCAGTTGGGCACCGCCGTGCACGACGCTCGGGTGAGAGCGGGCGTGACGCAGGCGGCCTTGGCCGCGCGAGCCGGCGTCTCCCGCAAGTGGTTGATCGGGGTTGAACAAGGGGCACGAACAGGGGCCGAGCTTGGAAAGGTGCTCGATGTGCTGCGCGCACTCGACCTCTCATTCGAACTCACTGAGCGCCCCGACCAGGCGAAATCACTCTCGGGTGACCGCACCCAGGATGCCGAAGCCTCTTCACCTGGCCGCTCCGGGGGCCGGACGACCAGCCAAAGGGAAGAAGCACTGAAAGCACTACGGCGATCCGCCAGCCCGTCGGCAGACGCTCTTGATGCCCTCCGACGCTCAGGCGCATCATCGTCCCGGACCCCCGGCACACTCGACACGACAGATCAAGAGCGCTCGTGAAAGAGCTGCTCGTTCTGCTCCACGGAGAGCTCGTCGGAGTCCTGCAGCAGAGCACCCAGGGCAACCGCACGTTCCAGTATTCGGTCGACGCGGACCCCGTGAACGAGGTTTCCGTGGCCCTTCCCTACCGCGCGGATCCCTATCCCAAGCGGAAAACAGACCCATTCATCGAGGGCCTGCTTCCAGAGGGAGAAGGCGTGCGCCAAGCCCTTGCCCAAGCATTCGACATCTCTCCGGCCAACCCCTTTGCACTGCTCGAGCACATCGGACTGGAATGCGCGGGAGCCGTCCAATTCGTACGGCCATCCGAGCTTGACATGGCACTCGCTGAGACGGGAGACCTCATACCGTGCACCGAGAGAGACATCGGCCGCAGGCTGCGATCGCTTGCTTCCGACCCCAAGGGATCATGGATCGTTGACAAAGAGCGCTGGTCCCTGGCAGGTGCCCAGTCGAAATTCGCGCTCAGATGGGCGGACGGCTGGCACGAGGCCATTGGAGCCGAGCCCACAACGCACATCCTCAAACCCGGTATCAACGACTTCAGGGACCAGGCCCTCAACGAGCACCTGTCCCTGAAAACACTCGGCAAGGCCGGGCTCCCCGTCGCACAGAGCGAATACGTGGAGTTCGATGATTCTCCCGCCATCGTCGTCGAACGCTACGACCGACTCATCGACAACGGACGCGTGATTCGCATCCATCAAGAAGATCTCTGCCAAGCAACGTCGACCCTCCCGAGATACAAGTACGAATCCGCCAAGGGGCCGTCTGCGCTGAAAATCGTTCGAACCCTCCGGGAGTCAGGGGCTCCTGAGACCGAAGTCCACCGGTTCGCAGAAGGGCTGATCGGCAATTACCTGCTGGGGGCACCAGATGCGCATGCCAAGAACTACTCAATCATTCTTGCGCCCGGCCTGGTCGCCTTGGCACCCTTCTACGACATCGCCTCCGGGCTGCCCTACGAATATCTTGAAGACGGCATACCGAGCAAGAAGGACGGCCTGCGAAAATCCGCCATGGCCATCGGTGGCGAGCGAAGATTCGGGCGGGTGGCGCGCAAACATTGGACCAAATTCGCCGCCGACTCCGGCATAGACGAAGACTGGATCGTCGGAACAGTCCGGGCTCTGGCCCTTCTCATTCCCGACGCGCTGGACGAAGTCCTGCGGGAAGAGGCTGAAGCAGCCAGCGGCAGCCTGCTCCCAGAACGGCTTCGCGGCCCCATCAGAAACCTCTGCGGTTCGACCCTGACCCTGCTTGACAGGAACTATCCATGAGATCCGGGCCTGAGCCGTGATTCCGGAGCCGGCCGAAGCGGCCTACCAGCCGGCCGTGTTGTCCCGCAGCGCGCGGTACTGCTCCAGCACGGCCGGGGTCGCCTCCGCCGAGTAGACCTTCGCACCCGCGATCTCCCACTCGGGCCGCCGGCCCGTCAGCGCCCAGGCGGCCTGGCGGGCGGCGCCGAGCGCCACGTACTCGCGCTCCGGCGGCACGACGACGTCGCGCCCGAGGATCGCCGGCGCCAGTTCGCGCACCGCGGCGGACTTCGCGCCGCCGCCGATGAGGAAGATCCGCTCCGCGCTGGTCCCGGTCGACTCCTCGAGGTTCGCGACGGCGTCGGCCAGCGAGCACAGCAGCCCCTCGACGCAGGCCCGGGCGATGTCGGCCTGCGACGTCGAACTCGTGAAGCCGGTCAGCGTGCCGGTGGCGTCCGGACGGTTCGGGGTCCGCTCGCCGTCGAGATACGGCAGCAGGGTGACGCCGTTCGCCCCCGGCACCGACTCGAGCGCGAGCTGCGCCAGGCGGTCGTGGTCGACGCCGAGCATGCGCGCGCCGAAGTCGAGGACGCGGGCGGCGTTGAGCGTGCAGGCCAGTGGCAGGTAGCGGCCCGTCGCGTCCGCGAACCCGGCGACCAGACCGCTGGCATCCGTCGTCGGGGTCGGCGAGACCATGGCGGCCACGCCGGACGTGCCGATCGAGAGGGAGACGTCGCCCGGCTTCAGATTCAGACCGAGCGCGGCGGCCATGTTGTCGCCGGTGCCGGGCGCGATCTTCGCGCCCCACGCGGTCTCCCCCACGACGGCGTCCGGCGCGGCGACCTCCGGCAGCTCGAACGCGTGCCCGAGCGCGGCCTCGGCGAGCGCCGGGTCCCACGCGTCGTCCACGGTCGAGTAGTAGCCGGTGCCGGAGGCGTCGCCGCGGTCGGTCGTGAAGCGCGTGCGGTCGGACCGCAGGTGCCAGGTCAGGTAGTCGTGCGGCAGCAGCACGCGCTTGATCCGCGCAGCGTTCTCGGGCTCGTTGTCTCGCACCCAGCGCAGCTTGGTCGACGTGATCGAGGGGACCAGCAGCGATCCGGTCGCCTGCGCGCACGCCTCGGGCCCGCCGATCTCCTCGATGAGCGCCTCGGCCGAGGACGCCGAGCGGGTATCGTTCCACAGCAGCGCGTCCCGGACGACGTCGTCGTTCTCGTCCAGGGCGACGAGCCCGTGCTGCTGGCCGCCGACGGCGACCGCGGCGGCCTCCTCCAGCAGGCCGGCGCCGGCGGACTCGAGCGCGTCCAGCCACGCCCGCGGGTCGACCTCCGTGCCGTCGGGGTGCTTGGCGCGGCCCTCGTCGACGACCTCGCCGGTGTCGGCGTCGACCAGGAGCACCTTGGTGGACTGGGTGGACGAATCGATTCCGGCGACAAGGGTGCGGCTCATGGTTGAATCCTCGGTTCTGGGAGTCGGCGGGTCAAGGGCAGCCTACTTGCCGCCGAAGCCGATCAGGTGGCGCATGGCCAGCTGGTGCAGGCGGACGAAGCCGTAGTTCCGCTCGCCCGCGGCGTCGGCGTCGAACTCCTCGTAGGAGGAGCGGTCGGCGAGCAGGTCCGCCAGCGACTCGCCCGCGGCGATGGTCGGCTGCGCCAGCTCGTTGACGCCGGCGGCCTCGAGCGCCTCCTGGACCTCCGGGTCGGCGCGGAAGGACTTCGCGCGCTCGGCGAGCATCAGGTACATCTCCATGTTCGCCGCGGCGGCGTCCCACTGGCCCGCCGTGTACTCCGTGCGGGAGGGCTTGTAGTCGAAGTGGCGGGCGCCGGTGTAGGCGCCCGGCTTGGACGGGAAGCCGTTCTCCAGCAGGTCCACCGTGAAGAACGCGCTGATCAGGTCGCCGTGGCCGAAGACCAGGTCCTGGTCGTACATGGGGCCGTGCTGGCCGTTGAGGTCGATGTGGAAGAGCTTGTCCGCCCACAGGGCCTGGGCGAGGCCGTGGTTGTAGTTCAGGGTGGCCATCTGCTCGTGGCCGGTCTCCGGGTTCACGCCGACGATGTCGCCGTTCTCCAGCTCGGCGATGAACGCGAGGGCGTGGCCGATGCTCGGCAGGAAGATGTTGCCGCGCGGCTCGTTCGGCTTCGGCTCGAGGCCGATGCGCAGGTCGTAGCCCTTGGACTTGATGTAGCCGGCGACGGTGTCGATGCCCTCGGCGTAGCGCTCGTGGGCGACCAGCAGGTCCTTCGACGAGTCGTACTCGCTGCCCTCGCGGCCGCCCCACATGACGAACGTCTTCGCGCCGAGCTCCGCGGCCAGGTCGACGTTCTCGAGGACCTTGCGCAGGCCGAAGCGGCGCACGCCGCGGTCGTTGGAGGTGAACGCGCCGTCCTTGAAGACCGGGTGGGCGAACGTGTCGGTGGTGACCATCTCGACGACGAGGCCGGTCTCGTCGATCGCGCCCTTCAGTCGGGACAGGATGGCGTCGCGCTCGGAGGCCGAGGCGCCGAACGGAACCACGTCGTTGTCGTGGAAGGTGAAGCCCCAGGCGCCGAGCTCCTTGAGCTTGTGCAGGGAGTCGACCGGGTCGATCGCCGGGCGGGTCGCGAGGCCGAACTGGTCGCGGGCCTCCCAGCCCGTGGTCCAGAGGCCGAAGCTGAACTTGTGTTCGGGACGAGGCGTGATCATTCGGGGGTCCTTCCGTGAAAACGATTAGTTATGAATAATTACTTAGTATGCTCGTTGAAGGCTCCCGACGCAATACCCTTGTAGAGACAGCGGGCGCCGGCCGGGCGGGAGACCGCGATCGAGGAGAGGGTGGCCATGCAGCTGACGAACGTGCGGGAGCACAACCTGGGCACCGTGCTGAACACGCTCGCCTCCTCCGACGCCCCGCTCTCCCGCGCCACCCTGGCGCAGGCCACCGGACTGACCAAGCCGACCGTCTCCCGGCTCGTCGACGAGCTGCTCGCCGCCGGGTTCCTGATCGAGCACGCCCCCACCCGCGCCGTAGGCGCCGCCGGCGGCCGCCCCTCCGTACCCGTCTCGATCGCGCAGGCGGCCGTCGTCGGACTCGGCGCCTCGGTCAGCGCCGACCACGTGGCGGTGAACATGATCGACATGCGCCGGCAGGTCGTCGCCGTGGCCGAGACCCCCGTGACGCGGGCACCCACGCCGCGCGACGCCGTCGTGCTGATCGCCGACCTCGCCGCCGAGCTGCTGGCGGCCAACCCCCACACCCGCACCAGCGGGATCTGCGTGTCGGTCCCCGGACGTCTGAGCCCGGACGGGCGCCGGGTGCAGTCGGCGCCGAACCTCGGCTGGGAGGACGCGCCGCTCGCCGAGCTGCTCGAGACCGCGCCCGGGCTCGAGGACCTGGACGTGAGCGTGGAGAACGACGCGCGGCTGGTCGCCGAGACGGAGATCGTGAACCGGCGCGGCGAGGGATTCGTGCTCGTGTACGGGGAGAGCGGCATCGGCGGGGCGGTGGTCGTCGACGGCGACATCCAGCGCGGCGCCAACGGCTGGGGCGGCGAGATCGGGCACCTGTGCCTGGACCCGCGTGGCCCCGAGTGCCGGTGCGGGCGGCGCGGCTGCCTGGAGGCGTACGCGAGCTACTGGGCGATCGCGCAGCAGTCGATGCAGACGGGCAGCGGCTACATCTCCGAGTTCTTCACGTCACTGGAGGGGGACGCGCGGGAGGCCGCGATCGAGCGGATCGGCTCGTCGCTGGGGCTCGCGCTGTCGCAGGTCCTGAACATCGTGGACCTGCCCACCGTGGTCCTCGGCGGCTACTTCCGGCACCTCGCGGCCGACATCGCCCCGCTGGTCAACGCCCAGCTGGACCGGCACGCGCTCGCGGTCGAGGCGGGCGGGGTGCGCATCGAGACGACGACGGCGGCGGCCCGCCCCTCGCTCGCGGGCGCGGCGCTGCGGGCCATTCAGCCGGTCTTCGACGCGCCGGCCGAGTGGATCCGGCGGTTCGAGGCGTAGCGCGGGGGCGCCCGGGCCCGCTCATGGTCCGCAGCCGGCGGCGGGCCTAGTCTGGGACCATGCCGATCGTCGACAGCGCCATCTACGTCCACGGGCAGCGCACGCAGACGCCGCCCGACTTCGAGTCCACGCTGGAGCAGCTGCGCTCCGGCGGCGGCACGTGCTGGCTCGGGCTGTACCGGCCCACGATCGAGGAGATCAACACGGCCGCCGAGGAGTTCGGGCTGCACCCGCTCGCCGTCGAGGACACCCTCGAATCGCACCAGCGGGCGAAGATGGACTCCTACGGGGACCACACCCTGCTGGTGCTGCGTCCCGCCCGCTACCTGGACGATGTCGAGACCATCGAGTTCGGCGAATTGCACGTCTACACGGGTCCGAACTTCGTGATCACGGCGCGGCAGGCGGAGGTCCCCGATCTGGCCAACGTGCGCCACCGCATGGAGAGCTCCCCCGACCTGCTGGCAATGGGAACGGTGGCGATCCAGTACGCCATCATCGACCAGGTCGTCGACGAGTACGAGCCCGTCGCCGACGGACTCGAGGTCGACGTGGAGGAGATCGAGGCGGACCTGTTCTCCGGGAACTACGGGGTCTCGCGCCGCATCTACGAGCTGTTCCGCGAAGTCACCGAATTCCAGAAGGCCGTGGCACCGCTCGAACGCGTCATGACGACCCTGCGCAACCGGCTCACCACGGGAGCCTCGGCCTGGGGCCCGTCGCCGGAAGACGCGGAGGTGGACGAGCCGGAGGCGACCGAACTGGACCGCTACCTCGCCGACGTGCAGGACCACGTGGTCCACCTGAACGAGCGGATCTCCGGGATGCGCAGCCTGCTGGCCAACGCGCTGTCGCTGTCGTCGACGCTCAGCTCCCAGGCCGCCGCGCAGGCGGGAGTCGAGCAGAACGAACAGATGAAGAAGATCTCGGCGTGGGCGGCGATCATCTTCGCGCCCAGCCTGGTCGGCGCCGTCTACGGGATGAACTTCGAGAACATGCCGGAACTGGACTGGCCGTTCGGCTACTACGGGGCGCTCGGGCTCATGCTCGGCGTCGGGGTGACCCTCTGGGCCGTCTTCCGGCACAACAAATGGTTGTAATTCCCGGTTGAATCTTCTTCGACGGGGTTCAAGCTGACCGAATTGAAGATTGCCCCATGTTCTGTTTGAGCGATGCTGCGGTACAAATGGGTTTTGCCGGAGCATTCTAGGCAGTATCTGGCAACGGGATGTGCCCCTCTTGAAGTCGTTCGGGACTTAGTCATCAGGAGTGGGTTCGATTAGAACTTGGAGCTCGGTGATGCCTCCCTGATTCAGGCAGTCCTCGGTCAATGCGAAGATCTGGCGATGGTACTCGTCCAATGTTGCGCCAGTCGTGAGTGTCGACCGCACTGGGGCGTACCGACGGATGGAGGGGCCATTGTTTGGGCGAGTGTTGCCAAATCCGTCCGCGAGGAGGAAGCACAGTGGCCCTCCTCCCCATTCTATGCCGATGCGAACCCCGTACTCATCATGGCTGAAAGCCTCTTGCAAAGCGCGGAGAAGTCCGCCGAAGTCGGCGAGGGCGTATTCGATCGTATGCCCTTCAACTTGGCCTGGACCATTGCTGTCATCGCGGTTCCGGCGACCGCCAACAGCGACCGCGAGAGTAGCGGACCCGTTGTCGTGGATGGCAATCCAAGCTTCACTATTGGCGCTGACCGTGCCCAGATTGTTTGTGTTCCATCGACGGAGACCACGGCGTGGATTCATACCCAACTCGGTGAAGGGTCGCAGCCCGTCAAGGGTGAAGTGGTTCGTCGCGAGTTTTTCAGCACGTTGACTTATGCTCTGGGCTTTACCGCGAGTCAGGCGGATGGAGTGTCCCGGAAGACGGGGTTGTGCGACGGCGATGAGCCAGGCTCGGCTTTCAATATCGTGACTCAGAGCCTGCTCGGCGTAGAGGTTGTCAAGGTCTTCTGTGGCGTTTCGGCGCTCGTCGAAGCGTGCCCTATACATGGCTTCTAGTTGACGTTCTTTCATCCAGACGGTGTCGGCGTCATTGCGGACGGGAGCCCCGAAGTATTCGCCGCGGTAGATGAGGTGGGGGCCGTCGATGCTGGCTGGCACCTCAAGGACGACGACTTGAGTGGGGGTGCCGAGCCGCTGGATCTTAAGGCCGAAGACGGGCGGAGATATCGCGGTGACGGCGACACTTCGGAGAGCGCGCTCGTGGCCCTCGTCGAGCTCGCCGGTATCTTTTAGGCCCGTGGCGGCCTTCTGCTGCTCCTCTACTCCATAGACGATAATCCCCCCGCCGCTGTTGGCCATCGCTGCGACGTCCTTAGGCACGTCGCTCTGGGCGAGATTCTTTCGATCCGGCAGCTGCGATTTCCAGTCCAAGTCGTCGGACTCTGCCACCCCAGCCTCCATGGCCTGCTGGAGAATCTCGAGCGTGAGCAATTGAGGGGGCAGCCCGAGTGCGCGGTGGAGGGCAGTGAACTTCATGGTGGCAGCATACTGCCAGACGAGGGCTACGTTCGGCTCCTAGTTCAAAGTTCAGCGACAAACGGCAGACCAGCGCATCGGTATGCTCATCATTTCGTCCACCGCATCTACTGATAGGAGGCCTCCTATCTCGATTTAAACAAATACGGCCATATCCTCGCTTTAATCAAGCAAGTCAAATTCTTGGAGGACGTACCGCGGAGCGTCCACGGCTGTCGGAGTCTTGCCGATTTCACTAGTTTGTGGCACTTGCGATCCAGCCAAGAGCGCCATGGTTCCCTAGTCATAAACAAGACAGCCATCGCAGGGCCCTTGACCACAAGAACCCAGCTCGCCCCCGGCAAGGTGCGTCACGCCCGCCCACTGGTTCTCTATCGTCGAGCGCCACAGAGGTAGCCAAACGGCTTCGATAGGAATACAACAGATGCGTAATCACTATATTGGGGAGGAATTATGAAGTACCGGCCTACCTATGTCATCCTGCCGCTTATTTTGGCAACAATTGGGTGCGGTTCTGCTGGGACCGAACCATCGTCCTCGCCTACTCCAGGGCCCTCATCCTCAAACGCGGCACTTTCAACGGAATCTGAGTCGCTATCGAGCAAGGCCACTTGCGACCGCTTGGTCGGGAACGGCGATAATGCGCTCGGACTACGAGTGGCAGACTACACCGTCGAGATTATGAACACCGCGGAGATCGATAACAGCGCCTATCAGGCTGCGAAGGATTTAGCAGAGGAGCTCGATGAACTCGCGGACATCGCAAACCCGCTCTACGTCGACGCAATCAATGACCTTTCGTCCGGACCGCAGACCGTCGTGGATGTTGTTGAGAAGGGGGACGCATCGCTCGACATTCCGGCTCAGGAGATGATGCTAGCCGCCCTTCAGGCCGGAGAGACATGCCTCGCCGGCAGCACTCTGGACGACTATGCGACCGCCCTAGCAACCCGGGTTAAGAAGCTGCCCCCTGAATATGGAGGGCAGGACACGGCGCCATCCGTGTGCGTCGCAGACTCGTCCATTGCACTCGTCGCGTCATCATGGGAGATGGTCATCCTGAGTATCGGTGCTACCGATCACCATGAAACCGTCGAGGTATTTTATGACACAGTTTCCAACTTGTCTGAGAATTCTTCCCCTAGCTGTTTGGGACGAACTGAACTCGCTGACCTGGCATTCGACGCATCTCTTCTTATTATAGGAGTCGACATGTCCGGCAAATCAAACACTGCCAGCTACAACAAGGTCCGCGACGCCTTTGAGGCCTGGCTGGCGGCTATTGACCGGGCGGACGTGGAAGTGGCCACCCCGTAGGTTCAGGCGTTGGCCTGCTCTCCATCAAGACCAACTCGTGTAGATCGGGCGCGTCCGTAGTGCACCAGCCATCAACAGACTGGGCTTACTTCGCACTGGGCCTCCAGAGCTAGGCACCGACGACGGCGAGTAGACCTGAATTCATTAGCGGGAGCGCGTGTAGACGTCGAGCCCCTCGCTCGCGCCCGTGTACTCGAAGCCGAGCCCACGGACCGTCGCCGCGCTGGCGGCGTTGTCCGGCGCGATCCTGGCCACCAGGTGCGGTCCGCCGGGCTCCGCCGCGTTGGCCTCGACCCAGTCGGCGACCGCGGCGACCATGGGCTTGGCCAGGCCGCAGCCCCAGAAGTCCGGGTCCAGCCAGTAGCCGATCTCAGTGCACTCCCCGATATCTCCGCCCAGGTCCTTGAACATGGCCAGCGCGAGCCCGATGCGGTGCTCGCCGGGCTCCTCGCCCGCCTCGTCGCACCAGAGCGTGACCCAGCGCGTGGCCCCGACCTCGCCCCACGCTCCCGGCGTCAGGGCCTGCGCCGTGCGCTCGGCGATGTAGGCATCGGACCAGACGGTCCCGTCGCCGACGAACCGGACCACCCGTGGATCCCGGGCGAGGGCGCCCAGGAACGCGGCGTCGTCTTGGCCGAAATCGCGGACCCGCACCGTCATGGGTCTAGAGGCCCAGCTCGTCGAGTCCGAACGCGAACAGGTAGGGCACCTCGGCCTCGGCCTCGATGCGCTCCTTGGCGCCCGTGTCGCGGTCCACGATCACGGCCACCGCCTTCACGTTTCCGCCCGCCTTGCGCACGCCCTCGACGGCCGTCAGTGCGGACCCTCCAGTAGTGGACGTGTCCTCCAGTACGACGACGTCACGTCCGTCCACGCCGGGCCCCTCGACCTGGCGGCCCATGCCGTAGGACTTCTGGGCCTTGCGGACCACGAACGCGTCGATCGCCCGGTCCTGGTCGCCCGCTGCGTGCATCAGGGCGGTGCCGACCGGGTCGGCGCCCATCGTCAGGCCGCCGGCCGTCTCGAAGTCGATGCCGGCGTCGTCGAGCAGCCCCAGCATGACCTCGCCGACCAGACGGGAGGCCTCATGGTGCAGGGTGATGCGGCGCAGATCGATGTAGTAGTCGGCCTCCTTGCCGGAGGACAGTGTCACCTTGCCGCGCACGACGGCGAGTTCCTTGATGAGTTCGAGCAGGCGGGCGCGGGCGTCAGCGTGGGAAGTCATGTTCACGATTCTAGTGTCTCGCGCGCCGCGACGCCCGCCCAAGACAGAACGGGTTCCAGGGTCTACGCTGGGCCTATCGAGGACCCGCGCAGAAGGAGGTCAAGGTGACCGAGAATCATGATCGCCCGCTCGGCTTCTGGCTGAAGCTCGTGGACTCCCTGATCGCGAAGCAGTTCGCGGTCGTGCTCGAGGAGCACGGAGTCACACGGCTGCAGTGGCAGCTGCTGAACACGCTCGCCAAGAAGCCCGCCACCCACGACGAGCTCACACACGCGCTCGGCCCCTACCTGGCGCCGACGCCCGCCGACGAGCCGGACACGCTCGACGAGCATCTGGCCGAGCTCATCGAGTCCGGGTGGATCGTCAGCGACGGCGGAGTCCTCTCGCTCAGCGGCCAGGGCGGCACGGGCTGGGAGAAGCTCAATGAGGTCGTCACCAACATGCGCGAGGCCTCCAGCGCCGGCATCACAGCCGAGCAGTACGCGACGACCGTGGGCTCCCTGCAGCGCATGGCGGAGAACTTGGGCTGGGACGGTTCCGGCCCGGAAGGAGAGAGTCAGTAGATGACCCCACACGGTCACCCCCAGAACGCGGCATTCCCGTCGGAGATCTACCACGCCGCGCCCGAGCCGGAATCGAGAACCGGCGAGATCACGGAGGTGACCAGCGCCGAGGCGAGCGCGCGCTTCTCCGGACGCGACGACGTCGTACGGCACAAGGGTCGCTACGCCCTCGCCAACCGGACCATCACGCCCAGCGACGCGATGGTGATCGACCTGCTGTTCGTCCGCGACGCCCTGGACGCGGCCGGGATCGAGCACCTGCTCGTCCGCGGCAGCGACGCGCGCCCCGTCGTGGCCGTCGACTGGAAGCAGCGCAAGCGCCTGCGCGCGGCCCTCGTCACGGCCTGTGCGGACGAGCCGTTCTACTCGCTGAGCGTCGACACCCGCCGGGACAAGGCGCTGCTGGTCGCCGACGGGAAGCTGAGCCTGAGCTCCAAGGCCCGCATGTTCCGGCTCTACCGCCCGCGCGTCGAGCCGATCGGCGGCCTCGGCTACGGCCAGGGCACGGGTGTGCAGGTGGAGTTGTGGAAGTTCGACGACGACGGCACCGTCAAGCTGCCCATCGAGAACTCCCTGACCCGCCGCACGATCCCCGCCGACGAGGCCGTGCGCGGGACCGTCCAGCGGTACGGGCGCGTCTGGTCCACGATCGAGAACATGTTCTCCGACCACGCGACGGACATCGACTTCCCCATCGACATCGTCTTCTCCTGGGTTGACGGGAACAACCTGGACTTCCAGCGCTACCGGGCCTCCTTCATGGAGAACGTCGTGGTCGGCGAAGGGGACGACGACGAGGCGCGCTACCGGCAGATCGACGAGCTGAAGTACGCGCTGCGCTCCATCCACATGTTCGCCCCGTGGGTCCGCCACGTCTACATCTGCACGGACTCGCCGATCCCGGCGTGGCTGGACGCGGAGCACCCGGACGTCACGATCGTTCGGGCCGAGGACCACTTCCGCGACGCGGACGTGCTGCCCGTGTTCAACTCGCAGGCCATCGAGGCGCAGCTGCAGCACATCGAGGGCCTCTCCGAGCACTTCCTGTACTCGAACGACGACATGTTCTTCGGGCGCCCGCTCGGACCGGACATGTTCTTCTCCCCGGGCGGCATCACCAAGTTCATCGAGGCGGAGACCCGGATCGGGCTCGGCGACAACCACCTGGACCGCTCGGGATTCGAGAACGCGGCCCGCGTGAACCGCCGCCTGCTGCACGACCGGTTCGGCCGCATCACGACGCGCCATCTGGAGCACACGGCGGCCCCGCTGCGCCGCAGCGTCCTGCACGAGATGGAGGAGACGTTCTCCGAGGAGTTCGCGTCCACGGCCGCGAGCCGGTTCCGCGCGAAGGACAACATCTCCGTGACGAACTCGCTCTACCACTACTACGCGCTGCTCACCGGGCGCGCCGTGACCAAGGTGGGGGCGAAGGTGAAGTACGTCGACACCACGATGTTCTCCGGATTGGACAGCCTGTCGAAGCTGGTGCGCAAGCGCAACCAGGACTTCTTCTGCCTCAACGACGGTTCGTTCCCCGAGGTCTCCGCCAAGGAGCGGCAGGAGGTCGTGACCGACTTCCTCGAGAAGTACTTCCCGATCGTGGCACCGTGGGAGCGCGAGACGCCGTAGTCCTGCAGCCCCGGGTCGAGTCGTCACTGACTGCGATCCGGCACCAGCCAGTCGTCGCTGAGAGCTGTGATCCGTGGAAATCTCAGCATTTCGTGACTACTCGGCGCGGGGCGGCAGGTTCTTTGCGGCGCAGGAGCCGCATCACCCGGTCAGCGGAGCACGAACCCGGGGACCAGCGGGTCGTGCGGATCCACCTCGAAGCGGTGCTCGCCCGTCTTGTAGGCCGTGCCCCGCACCTCGGCAACGACGGCGGCGCGACCCTCAACCTCAAGTCGTTCCGCAATGCGCGCCGTGAACGCCGAGCCGACGACGGACTCGTTGACGAACGTACCGCCGTCGCCCAGCTCACCGCTGGCGACGAGCGTGGCGACGCGGGCGGCCGTCCCCGAACCGGTCGGCGAGCGGTCCACCTGGCCGTCCGCGAACACGGTGATGTTGCGGTAACGGACTTCGCCGTCGGCCCCGGGCGGGAGCCGCTCGTGGATGATGGTCCCGTAGATGCCGCTCAGACGGTCGTCCGAGGGGTGGCGGGCGTGCTCGGAATCGTTCAGCGCCCACTTGATCTCGCGGCCGATCGCGATCAGCTCGGTGACGTTCTCCGGAGCCACCTCCAGTCCGAGCGTCGCGGCGTCGACCTGGGCGTAGGCGGCTCCGCCGAAGCTGACATCCACGGAGACCTCACCGCGGGACGTCGCGAGTGGAACGTCCGTGGCCAGAACGTAGCTCGGTACGTTGATGAAGTCGACGGCGGTCACCCGCTCGCCCTCGGTGTGCACGCGGGCCGTGACGCGGCCGGAGGGGACGTCGACCGTCACGTCGGTGGAGCCTGACGGATCCGGGGCCACGAGGCCGCGCTGCAGGGCCCAGACGCCGAGCGCGATCGTCCCGTGCCCGCATGCCGTCGAGAAGCCGTCCTTGTGCCAGAACAGCACACCGAAGTCCGCGCCATCGTCGTCGGGCGGGGTGATGAACCCTCCGTACATGTCGGCGTGGCCGCGCGGCTCGAGGCACAGCACCTGGCGCAGCCAATCGATGTCGCCGCCGCGCATGGCGTTCGCACGGCGCTCGGCCACGGTGTCGCCCTCGAATTCGAAGGGGATCGACTCGACGATCCGGAACGGCTCGCCGGCGGTGTGGTAGTCGGAACTTGCGATCGGGGTTTTCATCTCGGCCCTTCTCCGGAGGTGGGAACCACCCTATTCAACCAACTGAGGTATCACACCTCCATTCGGCGGCCGGGGGCCGGGAGCCGGGCTCCGAAACGCGCAATCAGCGACCGTCGGCGGCCCAGTTCCTAGCCCCGCGCGCCCTGGCGCACGGCGCCCCGGTGCCAGGCCGACGCGGACTCCGCCCCGCCGTCGTACCGGATGCCGTGCTCCTCCAGGACCCGCTGGACCTGGAGCGGGGTCATGATCTCGCCGAAATCCTCTCCCCCGGCGGCCGGGACCACGGAGTGCACCACCGTGTCCGGGAAGACGTGGACCAGGTTGTAGGACTGGGCGGAGTCGCGGCCGCGGGTGCCGCGGATGCCGGTCTCGGCGTCCACGGTGGCGGCGAGGTCCTGCGTGTAGCAGGTGGCCGAGGCGACGGAGACGGGGATGCCGTCGAAAGTCGCCGCCGTCGAGTAGTGCAGGTGCCCGCCGAGGATCGCGCGCACGTCCGTGCCGTGGAGCACCTCGGCCAGCTCCGCCTGCCCGCGGAGCTCCACGAGGACCGCGAGCGGCTGGACGCTCGGGACCGGCGGGTGGTGCAGCGCCAGGAGGGTGCCTTCCGGGGCGTCGGTCGCGAGCTCGGCCGCGAGCCAGTCCAGCTGCCCGCCGGTCAGCTCCCCGTGGTGGGCCCCGGGGACCGACGTGTCGAGGACGACGATGCGCAGCCCGCCCAGCCAGTGCACCGTATCCAGCGGGTCGGCGCTGGGCGCCTCGTCCAGGAGGCCGGCGCGCAGGGCGCCGCGGTCGTCGTGGTTGCCCATCGCCCAGACGACGTCGGCTCCCATCCGCCGGGCGGCGGGCTCGACGATCGCCCGGAGCTTCGCGTAGGCGTCGGGTTCGCCCTTGTCGGCGAGGTCCCCGGTGAACAGGAGGGCCTCCGGGCGGCATCCCGCGGCCTCGAGGTCCGCGAAGATCATCTGCAGGCGGGCCTCGGCGTCGATCGTGCCGCCGAGCGCGGCGTCGCCGCCCCGCAGGTGGGTGTCGCTGAGGTGGAGGAGGAAGTGCTCCGGGGCAGGGTGTTCGGGGGTGCGCGGGGTGGACCGTGAAGTGGTCATGGCGGCCTGTCCTTACAACGTGCCCTGCTGCCGAGGGCCGGGTCTTGATTCAATCCAAGCAGTTCATTGAGAACGTGCCAAGGACTGCGCGTGAATTTCTTGTTTCGCACCCCTCCGCCTCAGCTCGGTTCGGCACCGCGCCGGTATGCTGGCTGCATGCGCGAACTGCAGGCGAGAATCGTTGAAGAAATGGGCGTTTCGCCCGAGATCGATCCTGCCGAGGAGGTGGCGAGGCGCGTCCAGTTCCTCAGGGAGTACGCGCTCGCGACCGGCACCGCCGGGTTCGTGCTCGGCATCTCCGGCGGCGTGGACTCCTCGCTGGCCGGCCGGCTCGCCCAGCTGGCGGCCGAGGACCTGCAGTCCGACGGGCACGAGGCGGACTTCGTGGCGGTCCGCCTGCCGTACGGCGTGCAGGCCGACGAGGACGACGCCCAGCGGGCCCTCGAATTCATCCGGCCGTCCACCACTTGGACGTTCAACGTGAAACTCGCCGTCGACGGGCTCGAGGCCGAGTTCGCACAGACCACGGACCGCGAGATCTCCGACTTCAACAAGGGCAACTCCAAGGCCCGCATGCGCATGGCGGCACAGTACGCACTGGCCGGCGAGCGCAACCTGCTGGTCGTCGGCACCGACCACGGCGCCGAATCCGTGACGGGCTTCTTCACCAAGTTCGGCGACGGCGGCGCGGACATCCTGCCGCTCTTCGGCCTGAACAAGCGCCAGATCCGCCAGCTCACCGAGCACCTCGGCGCCCCGGAGCAGGTGTGGTCGAAGGTGCCGACCGCCGACCTGCTGGACGACCAGCCGGGCCGCTCAGACGAGGACGAGCTCGGCATGACCTACGACGCCATCGACGACTTCCTCGAGGGCCGCGAGATCGACGAGGCCACGGCCGAGAAGCTGGAGCGGCGCTACCTGATCACCCGCCACAAACGCACGGTCCCGGTCACGATCCTCGATTCCTGGTGGCGCTGACGAGCACTCCGGCATAGCAGAGGACGACCGCTCCAACGCGGAGCCGAAAAGCCGTGGTACCGAGCGTTTCGAGTGTGTCGGATCGGCTCCGCGTTCGGCGCGGCAGGGTGTCCCCGCACGCAGTGGTACGACGACGGCGCTCGGCGGGCTCCGTCGTCGTACCTCTTCACTGTGCCGGCTCAGCGACCGACCGGGACCCGGCGCATCACGCCCCAGGAGCCGAGCGCGGCGAGCGCGGAGACCAGCACGAGCACGCCGGCGACCTTCCAGAATGCGAACGGCGTGAACCAGGCGATGACGTCGAGGTCGAAGCCGAGCACCATCGAGACCACGCCGAGGACCGCCAGGACGATCACCGCGATCGAGGCGATCACGCCGGGCGGACCCCAGCGCATGTAGACGGCTGCGAAGAGGCTGCCCAGGAACAGCATCGCGAGCGCGATCCCGAAGCCCAGGACGAACAAGCTCGAGTAGTCGCCGTCGCCGATCAGGTAGGTGTCGAACATGCGCGCGCCCGTGAACCAGTGGCCCGTGACCTTCTCGAGGAAGAGGAACACGGTCATCATGGCGGCGATGATCAGCGCCTCCAGCGCCAGGGCCGCCGTGGTGCCCCAGAAGTATTGGCGGCGGGTGGCACCCAGGCCCATCGCGTACGGCATGGTGCGCGCGTAGGCCATGACGCCGACGTTCATGATGTAGCCGCTCAGGCACCAGATCGCGGCCTGGTTGTAGCGGAAGCCCTCCGAGAGATCCGCGCGGGAGACGTCGGTGAAGGACTGCAGGACCAGCATGACCGCGATGATCAGAACGGCGACGCCGGCCATGATGAGCAGGGGCGCGTCGATCATGCGGGAGCGGTCGACGAAGTGCAGGCGGACGATCTTGGACAGCGAGCCCGGACGGTGGCGTGCGGGCAGTTCGGCGTGCGTGGTGGCGGTGCTCATCGCGTGACCTCCTCGGTGGCGTTCTGGCGGGTTCGGGGTTCACCCGTGATGGCTGCGGCGGCCGGGTCGTCGATCAGGCCGTACGCGGAGACGAGGTCCTGCAGGCCGACGGCCCCGATCTCCGCGCCGTGTTGGGCGGCGCGGGCGCGGATCGCCTCGTCGGCAAACCCGTCGACCGTGACCGAAGCGAGCCCGCCGAGGCTCTGCCGGCGGAGCACCTTGCGGTCCTGCACGACGGCGTCGATCGCCTGGGCGCCCCCGGCCACGGTGAACGCTGCGTCGCGGGCCTCGTCGACCCCGGTGTCGAGCACCTTGCGGCCGCGGTCGATCACGACGACCTTCTCGAGGAGGTTGGAGACCTCGTCGATGAGGTGGGTGGACATGAGGATGGTGCGCGGGTGCTCCATGAAGTCGCGCAGCAGGTAGTCGTAGAACAGCCCGCGCGCCGTCGCGTCGAGGCCCAGGTAGGGCTCGTCGAAGATCGTCAGCGGCGCGCGCGAGGCCATGCCGACGATGATGGCGACCGCCGAGAGCTGCCCGCGCGAGAGCTTCTTGATGCGCGTGTTCACGGGCAGGCGGAAGACGTCGACGAGCTCGTCCGCCAGGGCGGCGTCCCAGTTCTCGAAGAACCAGGGGCCGGTCTTGAGCACGTGCGAGGTCTTGAAATCCTCCGGGTACTTCTGGGATTCGCGGACGAAGCACATGTTGGCCAGGACGTCGGCGTTCTCGAAGGGCTCGGCCCCGAAGACGCTCACGCGTCCGCCTGACTTCGGCTCCTGGCCGGCGAGGATCGACATGATCGTGGTCTTGCCGGCGCCGTTGCGGCCGAGCAGACCGGTGATCGTGTTCTCCTCGATGCTGAAGTCGAGGTCCGTCAGGACCCGGGTCTTCCCGTAGCTCTTGTTCAGGCCCGAGACCTGAACGACGTGTGAAGTGCTCATCGCGGTTCCCCCAGGGGTTCGTGTGTGGCTTCTCTGATCATGCCGACCAGCTCGTCGGAGTCGAGGTCGAGGTGCGCGGCTGCCTGCAGCAGAGGGTGGATGTACTGTTCGGCGAAGCTCTCTCGCCGCGCTGCGAGAAGCTGTGCGCGTGCGCCGCTCGTGACGAACATGCCGATGCCCCGTTTCTTGTAGAGGACGCCCGACTCGACCAGCCGGGTGATGCCCTTTCCGGCGGTCGCCGGGTTGATCCGCATGAACGCGGCGAATTCGTTGGTCGACGGGACCTGCTCCTCTTCGGCGTAGGTCCCGTCCAGCACACCGGCCTCGATGCGCTCGGCAACCTGCAGGAAGATCGGCTTGGAGTCATCCACGCGTACCAGCCCCTTTCCCGTCGCGGTTGCTAGGTTCATTACTCATGTAATTAACCAAAGCACCAACCAACCGATCCGTCAAGCGTGAGCCGCGGCCGCTCCAACGGCCTCCGCGACTCGATACCGCAGCACTTCCGCACCAGCAACCCGGTTCCACGCGCTCTACCTGTGGCGAACCTCCGGTTTCCGGGCCGATCAATCCCGGTCAACGGGTCGCCGGTGCCTACATCCGCCGTCCGGAACCCACCCCGACCGTCGGCGTGCTGGTCAGGGGCAGGGCCCACTCATCGCGGCCGGCTTCCACTCGCGCCCGCAATTGATAGGTTGGTGCCGTGCTGATTGCTACCTGGAATGTGAACTCGCTGCGCGCCCGTGCCGACCGTGTCGAAGACTGGCTGCGCCGCACCGATGCCGACGTCCTGGCCATCCAGGAGACCAAGTGCAAGGACGACAACTTCCCCTGGGAGCTGTTCGAGATGAACGGCTACGAGGTCGCGCACTTCGGCGTGAACCAGTGGAACGGCGTCGCGATCGCCTCGCGCGTCGGCCTCGACGACGTCGAACGCACCTTCGCCGACCAGCCCGCCTTCGGCAAGGGCGGCAAGGACCCGATCCAGGAGCCGCGCGCCATCGCCGCGACCTGCGGCGGCGTCCGCGTCTGGAGCCTCTACGTCCCCAACGGCCGCGCCCGCGAGGACGAGCACATGCCCTACAAGCTCTCCTGGCTCGACACCCTGAACCGGCAGGCCGCCGGCTGGCTGGCCGAGAACCCGGACGCGCAGATCGCGCTGATGGGCGACTGGAACATCGCTCCGCAGGACGACGACGTCTGGGACATCGACTACTTCGTCGAGAACGAGCTCACCCACGTCTCCGAGCCCGAGCGCGCGGCCTTCGACGCGTTCCTCGACACCGGCTTCGTCGACGTCGTCCGCCCGCACACCCCCGGTCCGGGCGTCTACACGTACTGGGACTACACCAAGCTGCGCTTCCCGAAGCGCGAGGGCATGCGCATCGACTTCGTCCTGGCCTCCCCCGCCCTCGCCGAGCGCGTCACGGGCGCCTCGATCGACCGCGAGGAGCGCAAGGGCAAGGGCGCCTCGGACCACGCCCCCGTGCTGGTGGAGCTGGGCTGAGCATGGCGACCGGGGGCCAGGAGCACGAGGGGGCGTCCGCGCGGCGCCGGCTGCCGCCGTCGGCCCACCTGCGCGTCTTCGAACCGCTGCGCGCGTACGACGACGAATCGCAGCTCGTCATCGCCCAGCAGCGGGATACGCCGCGCGCCGAGCTCGAGGAGCGCCTGGCCGCCGAGTCGCTGCGACGCATCCTGCGCGAGATCTCGGACCCCTTCCCCGGCCCCGACGTGGAGCAGTACCGGGTGCTGCACTACCCCGGGGCCGACGGCGTGACCGCGCCGTTCTTCTGCCCGGACCAGGTGCAGACGCGCGCGACCATCGCCGCAGAGCAGCTCGACCACCTGATGCGCCCGCAGGTGCTGGCACTGGTGATGCCCGAGGCCTCCCGGGCCGCCAACGCCGAGCGCACCGACCCGGACCGGTTCGCGGACGAGGTCGCCCACCTGCACACCCGCACCTCGGTGTGGGGCGTCCCGCTGGCCTGGTTCGTCGCGCTGCGCGAGGACGACCACGTGGAGATCGACGAGGACGAGCAATCGCTGCTCGGCGTCCGGCTGGCGGCGCCCGCGGTCCAGGTCCTCGAGCGGACCCGGGTGGCGGCGGCCTCGCTGGCCATCAACGCCCCCGAGCTCGACATCCTCGACGAGCTGACGTCCCTGGGCGACTGGCTGAAGAGCTTCCACGAGGACTCGATCGTGGAGCTCGACTACGGCCTCCTGGCGGACTACGTCTGGCCGGACGACTCCCCGCAGGACCTGCGCCTCGGGATCGATTCGCTCGGCGACGGCGACATGGTGGGCGCCGCGGCATCCTACCGCCGGCTGACCAACCGCTGGGTCCGGGTGCGCCAGAACGCCCGCTCCAACTAGACTGGCCGCAGCCGCAGCATGTTGCGCCGACCACATACTTGACGCGAGGGGAAACACCATGAATTCCGTGCCCGCATCCACCCCAGCCGAAGCCGACAACGCCGACTCCCCCTGGTGGGCCGATGCGGTCATCTACCAGGTGTACCCCCGCTCCTTCGCCGACGGGAACGGCGACGGCATGGGCGACCTGGTCGGCGTCACCGAGCGCCTCAACTACCTGGCCGACCTCGGCGTGAACGCCGTCTGGCTCTCCCCCTTCTACACGTCCCCGCAGGCCGACGCCGGCTACGACGTCGCCGACTACCGGAACGTCGACCCGCTCTTCGGCTCGCTCGCCGACTTCGACGAGATGCTCAACGAGGCCCACGAGCTGGGCCTGAAGATCATCGTCGACCTCGTCCCCAACCACACCTCCGACGAGCACGAGTGGTTCAAGGCGGCGCTCGTGGCCGCCCCGGGCTCGTCCGAGCGCGACCGCTACATCTTCCGGGACGGCAAGGGCGAGAACGGCGAGGAGCCGCCGAACAACTGGCAGTCGCTGTTCGGCGGGCCGGCCTGGACCCGCGTTCCGAACACCGACGGCGCCCTGGGCCAGTGGTACCTCCACCTCTTCGACACCAAGCAGCCGGACCTGAACTGGGAGAACGCGGAAGTCCGCGCCGAGATGGAGGACGTGCTGCGCTTCTGGCTCGACCGCGGCGTCGACGGCTTCCGCGTGGACGTCGCCCACGG
Organism: Zhihengliuella salsuginis; assembly: GCF_014651715.1. Lineage (GTDB taxonomy): Bacteria > Actinomycetota > Actinomycetes > Actinomycetales > Micrococcaceae > Zhihengliuella > Zhihengliuella salsuginis. The sequence continues at coordinate 76,167 of NZ_BMXK01000001.1, read as the reverse complement.
CATGGTCAAGGCCGAGGGCCTGCCGGACTGGTCGGCGAAGGTCGCGATGGTCGCCGGCAACGAATCCGTCGAGATCGACGGCGAAGCGGCCGAGGGCAATATGGCCCCGTCCGGCGACAACGCTCCCCCGTATTTCGACCAGGAGGGCGTGCACGACATCTACCGGGCCTGGCACAAGGTCCTGAAGGGCTACGACGGCGACCGAATGCTGGTCGCGGAGGCCTGGGTCGAGCCGATGAGCCGCATCTTCCGCTACGTGCGCGACGACGAGATGCAGCAGGCGTTCAACTTCGGCTTCCTGCTGGCCGGCTGGGACGCGGCCCGAATCCACGGGAACGTCGTCGAGACCCTGCACGAGGCCTCGGCCGTGAACGCCCCGGCCACGTGGGTCCTCTCGAATCACGACACCGTCCGCCACAGCTCCCGCTACGGGCTCGCCGATCCGACGTCGTTCCCGAAGGGCATCTCCGCGGACGACGAGCAGCCGGACGAGGAGCTCGGGCTGGCCCGCGGCCGCGCGGCGTCGCTCATCATGTTCGGGCTGCCGGGTTCGGCGTACGTCTACCAGGGCGACGAGCTGGGCCTGCCGGAGCACACCACGCTGCCGAACGAGGTCCGCCAGGACCCGAGCTTCTTCCGCACCGAGGGCGCCGAGCGCGGTCGCGACGGCTGCCGGGTCCCGATCCCGTGGGAGGCGGACGCGCCGGCCTACGGCTTCTCGGGTGACAACCCGGACGGCGAACCGTGGCTGCCGCAGCCGGAGAGCTTCGCCCGCTACGCCGCCGACGAGCAGGTGGACGTCGAGGGCTCGACCTTCGAGCTCTACCGCCAGGCCATCTCGCTGCGGTCCCAGCTCGGTCTGGGCTCCGGATCGATCGAGTGGACGGAGGCGAACGACCCCGCCCGCGGCATCCTGGCCTACCGCAACGGCAAGGTCCAGGTCCTCGCCAACCTGTCGGGTGAGCCGTTCGAGCTCCCCGACGGCGCGGGCGTCCTCGTCGTCAGCGAGGAGCAGGCCCTCTCCAACAGGGGCGGCGCGGAGACCCTGGCGCCCAACGCGGCGGTCTGGCTCACGGCCTGACCCCGACGCGCAGGAGGCCGCCCACCGGTTCCGGTGGGCGGCCTCCTGCGTTTCCGGCCGGCAGCCGCCACGCGCGTCAGCGCACGCGTTCGGCCCGCGACATGCGCGTGCGCGCGCCGGAGGCCAGGTGGATCACGACCGGCCCCTGCTGGCCGAGGGCGCGGTCCATCTGCCGCACGGACTCGGCGATGTCCTCGGCGATGCGCCGCGGGCCCGCCCCGAGCCGCGGCTGGACCTTGATCTGCAGGCCGGCGCCGTCGCCGCGCCACGCCGCGTCGTCGTCCCGCCCGAACGCGACCGGCTCCCACGTCGACACCGAGACCGACACCAGGTCGCTGCGGCCGGCCAGCGCGGCCCTCATCACCTGCTCGGGCACGGCGGCGCTGAGGGAGACCGCGCCGGGCGTGCTGACGCCGTCGTACCGGGCGGCGGGGTCCTCGCCGCGGGCGAAGACGCCGGTGCGCCCCCGCCCCTGCACGGAGATCCAGCCGGCCAGGAGCAGGACCACGGCGATCAGGACGAGGGCGACGACGATCCACAGCCACGAGTCCCGCTGGCCGGGCAGCGTGGTGGCGGCCAGCACGGACTCGACGCCGGCCGTGACGTCGAGTGCGACCTCGTGCCACCCGCCGGCGTACGCGGGCAGCGCGACGAGGAGGAGGCCGTGCAGTCCCGTGAGCGCGAACAGCACGCCGATCAGGATCAGCAGGGTCCGGTTCAGTCCGCGGGGTGTCTGGTTCATGCGGCGCTCCTTCTACTGCCCGACGACGCCGGTGTCGGCGACGCGGACGGTCACGGGCGGAACGGGGTCAATGAGGTTCTCGGCGAGCTCGTCGGCGACGGCGGCGCGGATGGCGTCGGCGTCGACCGGGATGCCGGAGGTCGGGCGGACCTGCACGTCCACGTGGGCGTGCGCGACGGCGACCATCACCTGTTCGGGGCTGACGTTGGCCTCGGTGCGGGCCCGGCGGGCGAGGGTCGAGGCGAGGACCTCGTGGTCGATGATGACGATCGCGCGGTCGTTCTCGATGGCGCGGCGCGCCTTGCGGCCGGGCAGCAGGCCCTGGAGCACGAAGAACAACCCGAGCAGCAGCAGGACCAGGGACCCGGCGCCGACCAGCCCGGCGCCGGCATCGCCCGGCAGCGCGGCGATCCAGGACCACCACTGGCCCGGCGACTTGAGCCAGACGTCCTGGCCGATCGACTTCAGTGCGGCCTCGAACATGAAGTAGAGGCAGATCAGCGCCACGAGCACGGCGGCGACGATCGACGCGAACGACCGGGCCGAATGCGTCTGCCGCCGCTGGATGAAGTAGCGCTCCCGCTCGGCGTCGCGGGGTTCGAACCGGCTCATGCGACCCTCCGCCCGGCCGGCCGCCCGTCACCGGAGTGCTCCAGGACGACGCCGGTCACGCGTACGTCGACCCGGCTGACCTGCGATCCCGTGAGGCGCACGAACTGGAGGCGCACGTCGTCGCGCACGGTGACCGCGCGGTCCCACACGCTCGCTGCGGGCGTCGTTGCGGGCGGCGCCAGCGGCAGCGGGAGGCTCAGGGCGATAGAGAGGTTCCCGTAGTCGTCGTCGAGGTCCACGTGGATGCGGGCCGCGGGCACGGCGAAGAGGTCGGCGGCGATGACCCGGGCCGCGCTGGCGAGCGCCTGGGTGCTGACGCGCGTGTGGCCGGGCAGGTCGGAGGGGGCGGTCACGAGGACGACCGCCGTCCCGTCAGCAGATCCCAGAACTTGCGGGCGTCGATCCGCCCGTCCACCATGCGGCCGATGACCAGCCCGATGGCGAGGAAGACGCCCATCAGGATGAAGCCGGCAGCACCGTGCTCGAGGGCCGCCCAGCCGAGGGCGGCCGCGAGGAGCAGGCTCAGGGCGACGGGGGAAAGTTGCATGTAGTTCATGCGCGTTCTCCATCTGGTGTTGTCGGGTCCGCGGGTTCAGCGCCGGCCGGCGGCGTTCCGGGTGCCGGCGGCCGGGCCGCTGCGGGCACGGCCGGGATGGCCCCTGTCGCCGGGCTGGAGCCGCTCGCGGTGGGGACGTGGATGTCGCCGATCTCGATGTTGACCTCGATGACGCGCAGGCCGGTGAGCTCCTCGACGGAGGCGAAGACGGCGGTCCGGACGTCGGCGGCGATGGCGTGCAGGGGGCGCCCGTAGTCGGCGATGAGGGTGAGGTCGACGGCGACCTCCTCGCGCCCGACTTCCGCGCTGACACCGACCGTGGATTCGTGCTGCGCTCCAGAGACCCGCCCGCGCAGCGCACCGAGCGCGCGCCCGGCTCCGGTGCCGAGGGAGTGGACGCCGTCGATCGCGCGCGCGGCCGCGGCGGCGACGCGCGCGACGGCGGCCTCGGAGACGTGTGTGGCGCCCGGAACCTGCGGCGCCTGGGCCGGGGGCTCGGGCATGCTCCGGCCGGCAGGCGGCGGGCCGGATCCCGGGCCGGGGCCCTGCTGCGGAATCTGCTCGGAGACCATGGCTGCCATGCCTTTCGACGGGTGCTGCGCCGCACCTCACGTGCGACTCTCACAGCCTACCGCCGCCCCGGCGGGGCCTCTACGGACGTTCGGCAGAACTTGCGCAAGTTTGACTGACTCATCATCAGGACGCCTTGCGGTATACGCAAGTTGCGCGTAGCGTTTCCCGCATGAGCGAGATATCCGGACCACCGCGCGTCGGCGAACGCGCCAAGGAGGCCATCCACTCGGGCGGCCACTCCCAGCGCAGCGTCGCCGCGCAGATGGGCCTCGACGAGACGAAGCTGTCGAAGTCCCTCTCCGGGCAGCGGAGGTTCAACGCGGAGGAGCTGCTGGCCCTCGCCACCGCGACCGGCGTGACCGTCAAGTGGCTGCTCGGCGAGCAGTCCCACGTGTCGGCGACGCCGCCCCGGCCCGCCGCGGCGGCCGCCCCGCCGGCGTCCGGCGAGGTGGCGATGCGGCGGCGCATGGTCGTGGAAGCGGCCTGGACGCTGTTCGCGAGCCGGGGCTTCGACGCGGTGCGGATCGCCGACATCGCCGAGGAGGCCGGCGTCTCCAGCGCCAGCGTGCACTACTACTTCGCGGGCAAACAGGAGCTGTTCTCGGCGGCGCTGAGCTACTCGGTGAAGCTGGCGTTCGACCGCCAGATCGCGTGGCTGTCGGACATCGCCGATCCCCGGGACCGGCTGACCCGCCTGCTGGAGCTGCAGTCGCCCATCGGGCGGACCGCGCGGCTGGAGTGGTCCATCTGGCTGCAGACGTGGAGCCGCCTGGCCCTCGAGGAGCCGGGCAACGAGGACTACGTCAGCAGCTACCGCCGCTGGTCGGCCACGGTCCGCTCGACCATCGCCGAGGGGCAGGAGCAGGGCCGGTTCCGGCCGGGCGACGCGGACGCGATGACGGACGAGCTGACCTCCCTGCTCGACGGCCTCGGCATCAAGCTCATGACCGGAATCCTCGACGCGAAGACACTGCGCCGGCGGATCTCCGACTACCTCGACCGCGCGGTCCTCAACCGCGCCGGATAGACCCCGGAACCGACCACGACACCACCTGACAGGGAGTCAAGATGAATCGCAAAGTCATCCTCACCTGCGCCCTCACGGGCGCGGGGGACACCGCCGGCAAGAGCGAGCACGTGCCCGTCACCCCGGAGGAGATCGCCGCGGACGCCATCGCCGCGGCCCGCGCCGGCGCCTCTGTCGTGCACATCCACGTGCGCGACCTCGAGACGAAGCAGTCCTCGCGCGAGGTCGCCCACTACCGCGAGGCAGTCCGGCTGATCCGGGAGTCCGACGTCGACCCGGTCATCAACCTGACGGCCGGCATGGGCGGCGACCTGGTCATCGACCCGCAGGACCCGACCACGCAGATGCCGGGCACCGACCTGGTCAACGCGCTCGACCGCCTGCCCCACGTCGAGGAGCTGCTGCCGGAGATCTGCACCCTGGACTGCGGATCGCTCAACTTCGGCGACGGCTCCAACCTCTACGTCTCGACCCCGGACATGCTGCGCGAGGGATCGAAGCGGATCCAGACCCTCGGGGTGCGCCCCGAGCTGGAGATCTTCGACACCGGAAACCTCTGGTTCGCGAACGTGCTCGTCGAGGAGGGCCTGATCGACCCGCCGCCCCTCTACCAGCTGTGCATGGGCATCCCCTACGGCGCGCCCGCCGATCCGGCGCTGCTGCAGGCCATGGTGAACATGCTCCCCGCCGGCGCCGAGTTCACGTCCTTCTCGATCGGCCGCAACCAGCTGCCGTGGGTCGCGCAGTCCGTGCTGGCCGGCGGGCACGCCCGCGTGGGCCTCGAGGACAACCTCTACCTCTCCAAGGGGGTCAAGGCCACGAACGCGGGCCTGACCGAGCGGGCCGTGTCCATCATCGAGGACCTCGGCGCCGAGGTCGCCACCCCCGACGAGGCGCGCGAGATCCTCAAGCTCGACGTCCAGGTGCCGCACGAAGGAGTACGACTGTGAACCAGCACCCCGCAATCGACGACGTCCGCACCGTCGCCTGCATCGGCGCCGGCACCATCGGCGGGGGCTGGGCCGGCTACTTCCTCGCCCGCGGCTACCGCGTCAAGGTGTGGGACCCGGCCGCAGACGCCGGCGTCCGCCTCGCGCAGCTGATCGACGCCGCGTGGCCGGCCCTGGCCGAGCTCGACATGCTCGACGGCGCCGACAAGGAAGCCTGGAGCGTGCACACGGACCTGGCCGAGGCGGTGGACGGCGTGGACTTCGTCCAGGAGTCCGCCCCAGAGGATCTGGCCCTCAAGCGCCGGCTCTTCGCAGACCTCGACGCCGTGTGCGCACCCGGCGTCGTCATCGGCTCCTCGACGTCGGGGTACAGCATGACGGAGATGGCGGTGGACGTCGCCGGGCACCCGGAGCGCTTCGTCGTCGGGCACCCCTTCAACCCGCCGTACCTGATCCCGCTGGTCGAGGTCGTCGGCGGCGACCGGACGGCCGCCGCGGCGGTGGCCTGGGCCGCCGACTTCTACACGCGGATCGGCAAGTCGGTGATCCACATGGACCGCGAGGTCCCCGGCTTCATCGCGAACCGCCTGCAGGAGGCCCTGTGGCGGGAGGCGCTGCACATGGTCGAGAACGGCGAGGCGACGGTCGAGCAGATCGACCGCTCCATCACCGACGGCCCGGGGCTGCGCTGGCCGTTCCAGGGGCCGATGCTCACGTTCCACCTCGCCGGCGGCCCCGGCGGCATGGGCCACATGCTGGACCACTTCGGCCCGTCGCTGAAGTCGCCGTGGACCCGGCTGACCGCGCCGGAGCTCACCCGCGAGCTGCGCGACGCCGTCGTCGCCGGGTGCGAGGAGGCCACCGGAAAGCACACGATCGCCGACCTGGTCGCCGAACGCGACGCAGGCATCGTGGCGCTGCGCAGGCTCACGGCGGGGCTCCGCGCGGCCACCCCGGTGCCGCAGCCGTGAGCGCCGCGGATGCGGCGCTGAGGCCGTACACGACCGAGGTCGCCGAGGAGTGGATCGACTACAACGGCCACCTGTCGGAGGCCTACTACGTCCTGGTCTTCGGGTTCACCACGGACCGGATCATGGTGGACCTGGGGCTCGACGCCGACTACCGCGCGGCGACCGGCTGCTCCCTCTACACCGTGGAGGCCCATGTGCGGTACCTGCGCGAGGTGCCGCGCGGAGCGACGCTGCAGGTGACGCCCCGCGTGGTCGCCTCGGGTGCGAAGAAGCTGCACCTGGCCTACGAGATGCACGTCGGAGGCGAGCTCGTGGCCACCGAGGAGATCATGGCACTGCACGTGGACGGGAGCGGGGCCGCGCCCTTCCCCGCCGCGATCGCGGAGCGGATCGAGGCGCTGCCGGCGGCCGTCCCGGAGTGGAGCGGCCGCCGCATCGGCGCCTAGGGTGTGTCTGACAATGTTTTGGTCCAGGCGATGACGGTGTTGAGGACGATGGCGGCGCGGTAGATCACGGCGTGTTTGTCGTAGCGGGTGGCGAGGCCTCGCCATTGCTTGATGCGGCAGTAGCCGCGCTCGATGACGTTCCGGTTCCGGTAGTCGGCGGCGTCGAGTTCGACGGGTCTGCCGCCGCGTGAGCCGCGGCGCCTGGGGCGACAGACTCCTCACGAAGAAGGACCGCGATCCGGAGAACTTCCGGCGCGCGGCCGCGCGGCTCGCGCCGCAGACCGACGTGCGCGTTCTGCCGACGGGCGAGCGCTCCGTCGTGACGCGCGTCGACGCTGATTGACGGGTCACCGTCGTCTGCTGAGTGACGACCAGTAGCGGTACGCGCCAGACGTTCATCGCGCGCTGCGCTTCTGTGCGCGTGTCTCGGCGTCGCGCACGAGGAACGGCTCGTCGAGCGCAACCGCAAGCATCACCGCGGCTGTGAGGAGGGCCATGGGCATGGTCGCAAGTGCCCGCGCGGCCGCGGAGCACGACGCGATCGCCACGGACAGGAGCAGGACCAACACGAGGACCGCGGCGCGCGCCGTCGTCATATTCCCGCGACCTGCAGATGTGGCGGAGAAATCATCCCCCGGCCCGTAGCGCGGGATGCAGGTGCTCGCCCTCGATCGCAACCCGCGCCTGCTCAGCCGCTGCGGAGAGCGCGGAGTCGATGTCCGCTCCCTGCAGGGTGGCCGCCAGCAGACCGGCCATGAAGGCGTCTCCGGCGCCGTTGGTGTCCACGACCTCGGCCGGCACAGCCGCGACCTCGTGGCGCGTTCCGTCGGCCTCGAGGGCGATCGCGCCCTGCGCGCCGAGGGTGCAGACCGCGAGGCGCGGACCGCGCGCGACGCAGGAGGCGAGCAGCGCCCAGGCGTCGTCAGTCGCATCTGCGTTCATGAGGACGACCTCGGCGGCGCGCAGGAAGGGCTCGTGGAAAGCTGCGGAGCCGTCGTAGTCGTGCAGGTCGGTCCAAATGCTGGGGCAGTGCGGGGAGTGCTCGAGGTCCCGGAGCACGGCGTGCCCCAGCTCCGACAAGTCCAGCACGGCGACGTCAGCCGCGAGCGCGGAGGATACGGCGGAGGATACGTCATCGGCCGACGGGGCCGACGGGGTCGCGACGTACAGCGAGACCCGCCCGTCCCGCGCCATGAGACTCACGTGCTTCTCGGTGCGGTCGCTCGCCACCGCTCGCAGATCGACACCGGCAGCGTGTAGGCGCGCGGCGATGCGCTCGCCGTCTTTGTCGCGGCCGAGGGGCGCGTGGAGCATGGTGGGAATGCCGAGCCCGGCGAGATGCGCCGCCTTGCCCGCGGACGTGCCGCCGACGGTGTGCCAGGAACGCTCGGCGAACTGCATGTGCGGAACCGGTTCGGGCAGGCGACCCAGGCTGATCAGGTGGTTCCAGGAGGCGGGACCGCAGACGACGACGTCCTGGGTCGGGTCGAGAATGCTCATCGACCCATCAAACAACATCACGTGAGGTGATCATGCGGAGGCGTGGCTGCGCGACACGTAGCGGACGATCAGCGTCGAGCGCGAGCCGATGCCCCGGCCGCCCCGTTGGGCGCGGCAACATCGACTCAATCAACGACCACTGAGCATCCGAAAGCATCTGAAAACGCGACACGATCCCAGGCTCTCAGCCAAACGACCGCACCTTTGTCAGACACGCCCTAGGCCCGTCGGCGCACCTCCACCCCGCGTGCTGCCAGTACGGAGCCGCGGCCCGCGCCGACGGGATCGCCGTCGACTCCGGTCAGGTCCAGCGGCTCGTCCGTACGGTTGATGTAGAACGCGTACTCGGCGTCGCCGCCGCGCCGGACGACGACCTCGACGGCGCCGCGCAGGTGCTCGGGCAGCTCCGGCTCGACGCCGGCGCGTGCCAGCAGTTCGGCCAGCACGCCCGCCCGGGACGGCGCGTCCAGTCTGGTCGCAACGTAGCTCGCGCTGCCGGCGCCGGCCGCCCGACGGGTCACCGCCGGGCGGCCGTCGAGCTCTTCGTCGCCGGCAAAGGCGGCGACGACCCCGGTGGCGTCGTCGACCAGGTCGACCACCTCGCTCCAGAGGTCGCCGGCACCGGAGACGTCGGCACCCGCGCGGCCGACGACGTCGACCGTCTCCTGCGGGTGCAGCGGGCGGAACTCCTCCACGCGGATGCCGAGCAGCTCGCGCAGCACGCCCGGGTACCCGCCGAGCCGGACGCGGTCGTCCTGGTCGACGATGCCCGAGAAGTAGGTGGTGACGAGGTGCCCGCCGCCGGCCGCGTAGGCGGCGAGCTCCTCGGCGAGCGCGTCCGGAACGCTGTAGAGCACGGGGGCGATCACGACGTCGTACCCGCTGAAATCCTGTCCGGCGTGCACGACGTCGGCGCGCACGCCGGCGTCGACCAGCGCGAGCCACCAGTCGAACGCCTCATCGCGGTAGCGCAGATTCTCCGAGGGGTGCGAATCGAGTTCGCTGGCCCGCCACGAGGTCCAGTCCACGAGGATCGCCACGCGCGCCGGTGCGCGCCGGCTTCCGGCCACCTCGGACAGCTCGCCGAGGCGCTTCCCGAGGGCGACGACGTCGCGGAACAGGCGGCTGTCCGGCCCGGCGTGGGGAACCATGGCCGAGTGGTATTTCTCGGCCCCGGCCGCCGACTGGCGCCACTGGAAATAGCAGACGGCGTCCGCGCCGTGGGCCACGTGCGCCAGGGAGTCGCGCTCCAGCTCCCCCGGCCGCTTGGGCCGGTTGACGGGCTGCCAGTTGACCGCGCTGGTGGAGTGCTCCATGAGGAACCACGGGTCCCCGGAGGCGACGCCGGAGACCCACGCCGCCGAGAAGGAGAGCTCGTCGCGGGAGTGGTCCACCGGCAGCCGGTAGTGGTCGTTGGAGACGAAGTCCACCTCCCGGCCGAAGTCCGCGTAGTCCGCGAAGCTGGTGTCGCCCACGACCATGAAGTTGGTGGTCACGGGCACGTCCGGCGTCACGGAGCGCAGCAGGTCCCGCTCGGCGACGAAGTGGTCTTTGAGCGCGTCCGAACTGAAGCGCGCGAAGTCCAGCTGCTGGGTGGGATTCGGGTAGGAGGCCGCCAGCCGCGGGGGCAGCACGTGCTCGAAGTCGCTGTAGCGCTGCGACCAGAAATCGGTGCCCCACGCGTGGTTGAGCGCCTCGACCGTGGCGTAGCGCTCCCGCAGCCACCTGCGGAAGGCGGCTGCGGCGTCGTCGGAGTAGTCGTAGGCGTTGTGGCAGCCGAGCTCGTTGTTGACGTGCCAGGCCACCAGCGCGGGGTGGTCCCGGTAGCGGCGGGCGAGGGCCTCCACGAGTTCCAGCGCGTAGCGGCGGAAGACGGGCGAGGTGGGGCGCCAGTGCTGGCGCCCGCCCTGCCAGAGCGTGCGGCCGTCGGCGGTCACGGGCAGGATCTCCGGGTGCTTCACGGCCAGCCACGGGGGCGGCGAGGCGGTGGCGGTGGCCAGGTCGACGCCGATGCCGTTGGCGTGGAGCAGGTCCATGATCTCGTCGAGCCACTCGAAATCCCAGGTCCCGTCGGCGGGCTGGATGCGGGCCCAGGAGAAGATCGCCAGGGACACGACGTCGACGTCGGCCTCGCGCATGAGGCGCACGTCCTCGTCCCAGACCTCTCGCGGCCACTGCTCGGGGTTGTAGTCGGCCCCGTAGGACAGTCTCTCGGGGGTGCCTTCGGGGCGGCGCAGCCAGCGGCTGGTCATGGTGGTCTCCTGGGGTGTTCGTAGGTGGGGCGCGGGCCGCCGGGCGGGCGCACATGCCGCGCCGGCGACGGGATCCCTCGCCGGCGCGGCGGGACTACTCGAGGGTGAAGCCCTGGTCCTCGCCGTAGGCGAGCAGCGCGTCCTGCCACTCGGCGAGCCCGTCGGCGAGGGAGGTGCCGCCGACATAGGCCTGGCCGACCGAATCGTTGAAGATCGTGTTCGCGTAGACCTGGTACGGCAGGTAGTCCCAGCCCTCGACGACGGCCGCGGACGATTCGGACAGCACCTGGTTGATCTGCTGGCCGCCGAAGTACTCGTATTCGCGCTCCAGGAACTCCGGGCTCTCGAGGTCCGCGGTGGTGGCCGGGAACACGCCGTCGTCGACGCGCACCTCCTTGCCGCCGTTCACCGCGGCGTACTCCAGGAAGTCGTAGGCGAGGGCCTGCTGCTCGCTGTCGGCCATGACCGACATGCCGCTGCCGCCCTGCTCAGCGGTCTGGAAGCCGGAGTCGCCCCACTGCGGCATGGGGGCCACACGCCAGTCGCCGGCGGCATCGGGGACACCGCCCTCGAGGTTCCCGGGCATCCACGCGCCGATGACCAGCGAGGCGATCGTGCCGTCGCCGAGGCCCTGGTACCACTCGTCGCTCCAGGAGCTGATGGGGGCGATGAGCTCCTCCTCCAGCATCGGCTGCCAGGCCTCGACGAACTTCTGCGAGCCCTCGCCCGTGAAGTCGACGCCGACCGTGGTCTCCTCCACGTCGAACGGGTGGCCGCCGGCCTGCCACATGAGTGACGTCGTCAGACCGGCGTCGCCCGTGTCGTTGGTGATGTACACGTCGGGATCGGCGGCCTGGAGGTCGCGCCCGGCCTGCACATAGTCCTCCCAGGTCTCCGGGACCGCGATGTCGTGCTCCTCGAACACCGCCTGGTTGTAGAACAGCGCCATGGGACCGGAATCGAGCGGCAGGCCGTAGACGCCGTCGCCCGACCGGACCCCTTCCCACGGGCCGGGGGCGAACGTGCCGTCGAGCTCGTCTGCGCCGAATTCCGTGAGGTCGACGAGGGCCTCGGCCAGAGTGAACTGGGTGGTGGCCTGGTACTCGACCTGGGCGAGGTCGGGTCCGCCGCTGCCGGCACTGACCGCGTTCTGCAGAGCGGTGTAGTGGTCGTTGCCCGTGCCCACGTTGACGACCTCGACGCTCACCGCCGGGTTCTCCTCTTCGTAGGCCGCGGCGACGTCCTCGATGGTCGGGTCCCACGCCCAGACGGTCAGTTCGCCGCCCTCCTCGGCGGCGGCCTCCGGGTCCGCCCCTGACGAACAGGCGCTCAGGGCCAGTGCCGTGACGGCGGCAACGGACAGGCCCGCGGCCAGACGACGGCGGAATCTGCGGTTGGTGCTCATGGGGTTCTCTCCTCGTTGACAGGGTGTGGTTCGCGGGGATGAAGACGTGTTATTCCTTGACGCCGCCGGCCGCCAGGCCGGACTGCCAGAAGCGCTGCAGGAAGAGGAACGCGATGATGAGGGGGACGATCGTGAGCAGCGATCCGGTCAGCACCAGGTCGAAGATCGCGTCGCCGCCGGCGGTGCCGGCCTGCGAGTTCCACTGGTTCAGCCCCAGCGTGAGCGGGTACCAGTCGGGGTCGCGCAGCATGATCAGCGGCAGGAAGTAGTTGTTCCACGTGGCGACCATCGTGAAGAGCATGACCGTGACGGTGCCCGGCGCCAGCAGCGGCAGGCACACCTGCAAGAAGGTCCGGAACTCTCCGGCGCCGTCGATGCGCGCGGCCTCCATCAGGTCTGTCGGGATCGCCTGGCTCGCGAAGGTCCACATCAGGTACAGACCGAACGGGGAGATCAGCGACGGGATGATGACGGACCACGGGGTGTCGGTCAGCTCCATGGCGCTGAACATCCAGAACGTCGGGACGGCCAGCGCGGTGCCGGGAACGGCGACGGCGCCGATGACGACCGCGAACACCGCCTTCTTGCCCGGGAAGTCGAACTTGGCGAGCGCGTATCCGCCGAGCACGGCCAGCAACGTGGCGCCGCCGGCCCCGGCCACGACGTAGAGCAGGGTGTTGCCGAGCCAGCGGACGAAGATGCCGTCGTCGTAGGTCAGGGTGCGCCAGACGTTCTCGACCAGGGAGAACTCCCTGCCGAACCACAGGCCGAACGTGGAGAAGAGATCGCCCTGGGTCTTGGTCGAGTTGATCAGCAGCCAGAGAAGCGGGATCAGTGAGTAGAGCAGAACGATTCCGGTCAGGACGGTCAGCAGCGGGCTGCGCCGAGGATTCGACGGCGTCGAGAGCCTGCTTCGACGTGGAGCGGGGACGCGGAGCGTGGGGGGCGCCATGGCTAGGCCTCCTGCTTCATGCCGCGCAGCTGCACCACGTAGGCGATGACCATGGTGACCAGGCCCATGATGATGGCCACGGTCGCCGAGTAGTTCTGCTGCTGTCCCGCGAAGGAGAGCGAGTACGCGTACAGGTTGGGCGTGAACGACGACGAGATCGCGTTCGGCGCCAGGGACTGGAGGATCGCCGGCTCGTTGAAGAGCTGGAAGCTCCCGATGATCGAGAAGATCGTCGCGACCACCAGCGCGCCGCGGATCGCCGGGATCTTGATGGCGGCGACGACCCGCCACTGGCCGGCGCCGTCGATCGCCGCCGCCTCGTAGAGCGAGGACGGGATGACGCGCAGGGCGGAGTAGAAGATCAGCATGTTGTAGCCGACGAACTCCCAGGTGACGATGTTGCCGATGGACAGCAGGATGAAGTCCGGCGTCAGCAGGTCCGGCAGGTTCCAGCCGAAGAAGTCGTTCAGGTTCCCCACCAGGCCGAAGCGCGTCCCGTACATGAAGCCCCACATCAGGCTGGCGACGACGGCCGGGACGGCGTAGGGCATGAAGATCGAGATGCGGAAGAAGTCCCGGCCGTAGAGGCGGCCGCTGTCGACGGCGAGAGCGACGAGAAGCGAGATCGCGAGCATGATCGGGACCTGGATCACCAGGAACACGCTCACCCGCAGCAGCCCGGCCCAGAACGCGCCATCGCTGAACGCGCGGATGTAGTTGTCGAACCCGACGAACTGCGTCCCGCCGACCATCTGCGTGTGGAAGAGGCTCAGGTAGAGCGAATAGAGAACTGGTGCGATGAACACCAGAACGAAGACCAGCATGAAGGGCCCCAGGAACCACCAGCCGGCCCATCGGCCTCTGGTGGAAGCCGCACGTGGGGAGACGGGGAGTTCCGGATCCGGGGTAGCGGGCGCTGCCGCCCCGGCGGGCATCTGCGATGACGTGACGCTCATGCCATGGGTCCTCCGGTTTCTGGAGCGGGGAGTTTCGCGTGCCTCGAAGGATGCGACTGATGTTTACGTAAACATCATACGCGCGAATGTGACCTGCGCAACTGTTTTCGGGGCCGGGTACTCTGGAGCGCATGACCTCGGGACGCCCTGCAAGCCACCACAAGCGCCACGTCTCCATGGCCGACGTGGCGAAACGCGCGGGGGTCTCCTCGCAGACCGTGTCCCGGGTATCCAACGGCTACCCGGGCGTTCTGCCGGAGACCCGCCATGCGGTCCACTTGGCCATGGACGAACTGGGGTACCGCCCCAACAGCGCTGCCCGCGCCCTCAAGCTCGGCTCCTTCCGCACCATCGGCGTCATCACGTTCTCCCTCGCCCCCCTGGGGAATCTGCGGACTATCGAGGCCATCTCCACCTCCGCGGCCGAAGCCGGCTACGCGGTCACCCTCATCCCGGTCGGCCTGCCGACCCACGGCGGCGTCGAGAACGCGTTCACGCGGCTCGAGGAGCTCGCCGTCGACGCGGTCATCGTCATCATGGAGGTCCACCTCCTCGATCGCGCCAAGGTGACGTTGCCGCGGGGCGTGCCGACCGTCGTCGTCGTGGATTCCGATGCGGGCGACGCCTACACCGTGGTTGATACCGACCAGGCCGACGGCGCACAGCGTGCCACCCGGCACCTGCTGGACCTGGGCCACCGGACCGTCTGGCATCTGGCCGGGCCGGAGGACTCGTTCGCGGCGGAGCGGCGGGTGCAGGCCTGGCGCCACACCCTGGAAGAGGCGGGGCGCGAGGTGCCCGGCCTGCTCCGCGGGGACTGGAGCGGCGAATCCGGGTACGCCGCCGGGCAGGAGTTGGCGCGGCGCGAGGAGTGCACGGCCGTCTTCTGCGCCAACGACCAGATGGCCCTGGGCCTCTACCGGGCGTTGCGCGAGGCCGGGCGCGAGGTGCCGGGCGACGTGAGCGTGGTGGGCTTCGACGACACCGCCGACTCCCCCTCCTACTCCCCGCCCCTGACCACGATCCACCAGGATTTCGCCGAGGTGGGCCGCCGCTGCGTGAGCCGCGTGCTCGATCACCTGCGCACCGGCGAGCACCCGCCGGGCACCTCGCTGGTGCCCGCCCGACTGGTCGTCCGCGAGAGCACGGCCGCGCCCCGGGGCTGACTTCCTTCACGCCGGTCTCCCGCCAGCGGGCTTCACAGGACGTCGCCGGGCCGCTATGTTTGCGTAAACATCCTCCCGGGTGTGACCGATGACACTTCTCACCTCGCTCGCCTGAAAGGTACCGACCCGTGACGACACACCGCGCCAGAGCTTCCCTCGCGGGGATAGCCGCCATCGCACTCGCCGCGGGGGCTCCGACCGCCGCCGCGGCCCCCGCTCCCCATGAGTCCGCCTCCGCGGCCGGCGCCGATTCGAGCGCCGAAAGCACCGTCCTGAAGCCGAACCCCGCATACCAGGGCCAGGAGTTCCAGGGTTGGGGCACCAGTCTGGTCTGGTTCGCCAACGCCACGGGCGGCTACCCGGAGGCCGTCCGGCGCGACCTGTTCGACAAGGTCTTCGGTCCCGAAGGCCTGAACCTCAACATCGCCCGCTACAACATCGGCGGCGGCAACGCCGTCGACGTGCCGGCCTACCTGCGGCCGGGCGGCGCGGTGGACGGCTGGTGGAATCCGGACTACGCCGCGGACGACGGCGTCACCGCCGAGTACGCGGACCGCGAGGCCTACGCGGCAGCGTGGAACCCGGACGACCCCGAGGCCTACAACTTCGACGCCGATGAAACCCAACGCTGGTGGCTCGACGCACTGGCCGCCGAACGCGACGACATGGTGTGGGAGGCGTTCAGCAACTCCCCGCCCTACTTCCTCACCGAGAGCGGGTTCGTCTCCGGCGGAATCGACGACGGCAACGCGGAGCAGCTCGCTGACGAGGACATCGACGACTTCGTCGGCTACCTGACCGAGGTCGTGGACCACGTCGAGGCCGAGCACGGGATCGACTTCGCCACGCTGGACCCGTTCAACGAACCCAACACCGACTACTGGTCCACCCGCCTGGGCGAGGACGGCTGGCCGACCTCCGCCAGCCGGCAGGAGGGCGCGCACATCGGGCCCGGGGTCCAGGAGCGCGTGATCGAAGCACTGGCGGAGCGGCTCGAGGCACCGCAGACGGAGACCGACGTCGCGATCTCGGCGATGGACGAGACCAACCCCTCCCGGTTCGCGCAGAACTGGAACGCGTACGGACCGAAGGCGCGCGACGCCGTCGAACAGCTCAACGTGCACACCTACGGCACGGGCGACCGGGTGGTGGTGCGGGACATCGCCAAAGCCGCGGACAAGCCGCTGTGGATGAGCGAGGTGGAGGGCAGCTGGGACTCCACCGGTCACAACCTGACCAACATCGAGAACGGGCTCGGCATGGCGGGCCGCATCGTCGACGACATGCGCGAGCTCGAACCCGAGGCCTGGGTCTTCTGGCAGCCCGTCGAGGACCTCTACAACATGGAGAAGGTGGAGAACAGCAACTGGGGCAGCGTCCTGGTGGACTTCGACTGCGACGAGAACGGCAATTCGGCCCGCCGCATCGCCGATGGCGAGGCGGACCCGTCCTGCGAGGTCCTCACCAACTCGAAGTTCAACACGGTCCGGAACTTCACCCATTTCCTCGAGCCCGGCGACCGGTTCGTCCCCGCGGGCGACAACAACACGACCGCCGCCCTCAACGGCGGCGGCGACGGCGTCGACCTGGTGCACATCAACCATTCGGACGCCGCAGAAACCGTGACCGTGGATCTGAGCGCCTTCGGCGACGTGTCCGACGACGCCCGCGTCACCCCCGTGGTCACGACCGAGTCACCCGCGGAGAACCCGACGTCGAACGCCCTGGTGGCGGGCGAGCCGGTCGCCGTCGACTCCGCCACGCGCACCGCGACGCTGACCCTGCCGGCGAAATCCGTGACGACCCTGCAGGTCACGGGCGCCTCCGGGGTGGCCGCGGACGCAGCGCCCGTCCAGGACGGAGCGAGCTACCAGCTCTTCGGCGAAGCCTCCGGAAAGGCCCTGACGGCCGCCGGCGAGGACGCCGCGGCGGCAACGACGATCGAGCCGGCCGCCCTGACACCGGAGGGCGCAGCGGCCCAGTCGTGGACGGCCGTCCGCCTGACCGAGGGGTTCACCAACCAGGAGCGCATCGCCCTGGTGAACGACGACGGGCGCGCACTCGGCGTCGCTGAGGACGGCTCCACGCGGCTGGCGGATGCCGGCGACTCGGGAGCGGCAGCCGCGGAGGACGAGAGCCTCCAGTGGATTCCGACGACCACCAACGGCGCGGACTGGTCCCTGGTCAACGTCGCGAATGCGCGCTCGCTGGACGTCGACGGCGAATCCTCTGCCGCCGGCGCGGCCGTGGGAACGTGGACGGCGACCAACCGGCCGAACCAGCTGTGGGACCTGCGCAGCACCGAACTGAAGGGTGTGGAGGCGGCCTCGGTCCAGACCCTGCCGGGTGTCCCCGCCGACCTGCCCGGGACCGCGACGCCGCTCTACGCGGATGGCCCGGGCGCCCCGGCCGAGGTCCGCTGGGACGTCGAGGACGTCGATTGGAGCAGGAAGGGCACAGCCACCGTGACGGGTGCGGGCACGGACATCTTCGGCAACGCGTTCGACGACGCCGAGCTGACCATCGCCGTCGGCACCTTCGCCGCCGTCGACCCGGTCTCCTCGACCACGTGGGCCGGCGTCTCCGCCCAGGCGGCTGCGGACGGGCTGCCGGATGCCGTTCCCGCCCAGGTGGGCACGGGGTCCGAGCGCTTCGACACGGCCGTGACCTGGGAGGAGGGCACGCTGACCGACGAGGCGCTCGCGACCCCGGGCACGGTGACGGTTGAGGGCCTGGCCGCGTCGAACGACCCGGACGCCGCCCCGCTTCCGGCCACCGCAACCGTGATCGTGACCGAACCGGAGACGGCCAACGTCGCTCCGCAGGCAACCGTCGACACCACGTTCACCGAACCCGGCTACTACGCGGCCGATACCGTGAATGGCGATGTAGCGGACAAGGCCTGGTCCAACTGGGTCTCCGGTGACAAGAACCCGCAGGACGCGCTGACGTACGATCTCGCCGCGAGCACCGCGGTCGAGTCCGTAACGGTGCACTTCTGGCGGGACGGCTCACACGAGTCCTGGGCCGAATCGCTGCGCGTCGAAACGCGGGCCGACGGCGGCGACTGGACCGCGTCCCCGGACACCGAGGTGACGTCCTCCGACGGGTCCGCCCCCGTTGTCACGGTCGAGACCGGCGGTCTCGCCGCGGACCAGGTGCGGGTGGTGCTCGACGCCCGGCCGCAGACGCACATGGTGGTGGCCGAGGTGGCGATCGCGGCCCTGGCTGCCGGCGCCTCGGAGGTTTCCACGGCCGGGCGGCTGATGCTCGGCGGTGTCGACGTCGAGGGCTTCGCCCCGGAGACCACCACCTACCAGATCCCGAAGGGCGGCGAACACGAAGCACGCGGCGACAGCTTCCCCGCGATCTCGGCTGCCCCCACGGATCAGGACGCGCAGGTCGACGTCGTGCAGGCCGAGATGCCGGATCGAACGGCGCTGGTCACGGTGACGGCGGCCGACGGATCCCGGACGGAGTACCGGGTGGAATTCGAAATCGGCGGCTCCGGAAAGTACGGCCGCCCCGGCCGCAACTGACGCGAACGGCGGCCTCCCGGACGCATCGAGGCCCGGGAGGCCGCCAACGCAGCCCGTTGACTCCGAGGTGCGAGCACACCCCTACGGAATGAGGCGGTCCTCCCGGTACCGGGCGAAGAGGTCTTTGAAGGCCTGCTCCGTGCGGCGGTGGGCGAGGAACCCGGCGTCGCGGCTCTTGCCCATGTCGGTGACGACCTCCATGTCGCGCCCCAGGTCGGCGTCGGTGTGCCACCAGGAGGCGAGCCGGGTGATGTCGGCTTCGACCAGCCCGTGCTTCTCCGCGATCCCGGGCCAGGCGGCCTCGTGCGGCGCCATCTGCTGCTCCAGCGGCCGCGGCGCATCGGCGTAGCCGACCACCCGCTCGGGTGCCACACCCAGGTCGGCCGCCAGCCGCGGCCACATCCACCGCCACCGGAACACGTCTCCGTTGACGATGTTGAACGGCTCGTTCCCGCCGGCCGGGTCGGTGGACGCCCAGATCATCTGCTCGGCGAGCAGGCCGGCATCGGTCATATCGGTGAGCCCGTTCCACTGCTGCTCGCTGCCGGGGAACACGAAGTCCAGGCCCAGCTCGTTGGCCAGCGTCGCCTGGACCGCGATGGTCAATCCCATGTTCATCGCATTGCCGACGGCGTGGCCGATGATCGTGTGCGCCCGGTGCACCGACCAGTGGAATCCCTGGTTGGGGGCGGCGGCGAACAACTCGTCCTCCTGCGCGTAGTAGAAGTTCGGCGCCTCGAGCCGCGGCTCCTCCTCGTGGAAGGGCGTGTCGGGGGTTGCGCCGGCGGCATAGGCCTCGAAGGGGCCGAGGTAGTGCTTGAGGCCGGTCACGAGTGCCACGTGCTGGAGCGGCGCATGGGCGAGAGCCGCCAGGAGATCGCGCAGCATGCCCCCGTTCACCGTGATGTTCTCTGCTTCGGTGTCCTGCTTCTGCCAGGCGGTGAAGAACACGTGGGTGGGGTGCTCGTCGGCCAGCGCGCTGCGCAGACTCTCCGGGTCGCGCAGGTCAGCGGCGACTCCGCGGATGCCCGGTGCCGAGGAGGCGCTGCGCGAGAGCGCGACGACCTCCCAGCCGTCAGCGATGAGCTGGCGGGCGACGGCTGAGCCGGCGATGCCCGAGGCGCCCACGATCAGCGCTGTCCGAGGTGGGGTTGGATGTTCAGTGTTCGCGGTTGATGCCATGGTCGGTTGAAGAGACCACGCCGTTCATTTATTCCGCAGCGGGATTCCGGCTTCTTGTCATCGGCTGGCCCGGGCACGAGAAAGCCCCCGGAGGGAATCCCTCCGGGGGCTTTTCTAGCTGGTGGCTCCGACCGGCGTCGATCCGGTGACCTTTCGATTTTCAGTCGAACGCTCTACCAACTGAGCTACAGAGCCTGGCATCATCACTGATGATCACCACGATCTTCCGTTGCCGGAACATCTCAGCGACCCTGACGGGACTTGAACCCGCGACCTCCGCCGTGACAGGGCGGCGCGCTAACCAGCTGCGCTACAGGGCCAGTGTTGTTTGCGAAGCAGCGCCTCGCTCACAAGATCTAAACCCTATCAGAATCATTTTTGCCTGCGCAAATCGATTCCTCGTGATCTAGATCTCAGTACCCCCAACGGGATTCGAACCCGTGTCGCCGCCGTGAAAGGGCGGTGTCCTAGGCCACTAGACGATGGGGGCCTTCGCCGCTGCGCGGACGAGCCGCGAGCGAACCAGTAAAACTATAGTGCACGCCCGCGCCCAACACAAAACCCGTCCCGCCGCACGCGAATCCCACCAGCGGGGACGGAAAAGCTAGAGTCGATCCATGGCCTTTCTCATGGACGACGACGCGTTCGAGGACGCGGTCTCGCGAGCACTGGACGACATCCCGTCGCGGCTGCGCGACGTCATGGACAACGTCGTCATCTTCATCGAGAACCGGTACGAGCCGGGCCCCGACGAGGATCCCGACACCGTCCTGCTCGGACTGTACGACGGCGTCCCCCTCACCGAGCGCGGCATGGACTGGGGCGAGGTGGCGATGCCGGACCGGATCTTCATCTACCAGGAGCCGATCCTCGAGATGTGCGAGTCGGAGGAGGAGGTCGTCGACGAGGTGGCGATCACGGTCGTGCACGAGGTCGCCCACCACTTCGGCATCGACGACGCGACGCTGCACGAACTCGGGTGGGGCTGATGGGGCACGACCACGGACACAGCCACGGCCTCACGGGAGGCACCGCGACGGGCCGGCACCGCAGGAAGCTGGCCGCCGTCGTCGTCATCACCCTGCTCGGCGTCGTCGCGCAGCTGATCGGCGCCGCCGTCTCCGGGTCGCTCGCGCTGCTCGCCGACGCGGGCCACATGCTCTCCGACGCGGCCGGCGTCGGCATCGCGCTGCTGGCCGCGTGGGTCGCCACCCGCCCGGCGACGAACAAGCGGACGTTCGGCTGGCAGCGCGCCGAGGTGCTCGCCGCGCTGGCGAACGCGACCGCGCTGGTGGTGATCGCCGTCGTCATCACCATCGAGGCGATCGGCCGCTTCGGCGAGACGGCCACGGTGGCGCCGACTCCCATGCTCGTCGCGGCATGCATCGGCCTGGCGGCGAACCTCGCCAGCCTCGGCATCCTGCACAGCGGCCGCAAGGCGAGCCTGAACCTGCGCGGAGCCTACCTCGAGGTCCTCGGCGACACCCTCGGCTCCCTGGCCGTCATCGCCGCGGCGATCGTCATCGCCCTGACGGGGTCGCCGCTGGCGGACCCTATTGCCTCCCTCGCCATCGCGGCGATGATCCTGCCGCGCGCCTGGTCGCTCATGCGCGAGGTCGTCGACGTGCTGCTGGAAGCCACGCCGCGCCACGTCGACCTGGACACGGTCCGCGAGCACATCATCAGCATCGACGGCGTCGTCGACGTCCACGACCTGCACGCGTGGACGATCACCTCGGGCGTCCCCGTCCTCTCGGCGCACATCGTCCTCGACGCCGACCACTTCTCCGCCACCCGGGCCGACGAGGTACTCGACGCCCTCACCGGATGCCTCGGATCGCACTTCGACACCGAGCACTGCACGTTCCAGCTCGAGCCGGCCGAGCACACCCGCCACGAGCACCCCACGCACGACTGAACCCCGCCGCGGACGCGGCGCACCGACGTCGTATATTCCACTTCGGGAATGACACATATGTGATTACTGGGGTTCGTGTGAATCTTGTTGCTCGTGGGGCTCTGGTGCCCTATTCTCGCAGTTGGTGCGCCTTCGCGGCGCGCCCCGCCGGACCCCGCACCCGGGGTACGGATCCGGACTCGCACCTGCGCTCACTCGTGAGGATCACCCATGGCCCAGCGGCACACCCTGCCCGTCGCCTTCTGCGCGCTCGCCCTCGTCGCGGGCGCGTCCCTGACCGGTACGACGGCGGCCGCCTCGCCCCAGCAGGGCTCCCCCGCGTCCGTGCTCGCCGGCGTTTCGCTGCCCGCGGCCCCCGCGGCCGCGGCGAAGCTGCCGTCCGCGGCGGAGATCGAGGCCGCCCGGGGCAACCCGGCCGAGCTGAAGGCCATGATCGAGCGCGTCGAGTCCCTGATCTTCGAGGCCAGCGGCCGCGTCGCCGAGGCCGAGGCCGCCGCTCTGGGCGACCAGGAGTCCGCCACCGCCGCCCAGGAGGTCCTGGCCGAGCGCAACGCCGCCGCCGACGACGCCCGCAAGAACGCGGAAGCCGCCGAGCAGTACTTCGAGGACAGCCGGACAGCCGTCGGCCAGCTCGCCGGGGACCTGTACCGCAACGGCGGCGTGAACCCGGCCGTCTCCGCGCTCCTCACCCAGAGCGAGGCGAACGACGTCCTCTACAAGACGTCCACCATGACCGCGCTCGCCACCAACCGCGCCCACACCCTGGCCTCGGCCGACGAGGCCGCGAACCTCTGGACGGCGTGGGAGGACTACGCGGCCGCCGTCGAGAAAGCCGCCGAGGAGGCCGCCGGCGTCAGCGCGGCCGCGCTCGAGGAGGCCGAACGCGAGCAGGCGAACTACGAGACCGCCCTGGCCGACCAGGAGCGCACCCGCGACCGGCTGATCAACCAGCTCGCAACCCTCCGCGACACCACCGCCCGCGAGGAGTCGGAACGCATCGAGGCGCGGGAAAGCGAGCAGCGCGAGCAGCAGCTCGAGCAGGCGCGCGAGCAGGATCCCGGCGTCGTGCCCGCCGCCGTCCCGGCGCCCGCCGGCCAGGAGCCCGACCTTCCGGCCCCGCCGCCCGCGGTCCCGGACGCCGAGCCCGGCCCAAGCGTGGTCACGCGCCCCACCCCGTCCGCCGAGCCGGCGGCACCGAGGCCGACCCCCAAGCCGACCAGGACCGCAGCCCCGGCCCCGGCGCCGACCCCCACGAAGACTGCCGCGCCCAAGCCGACGCCGAAGCCCACCAGGACGGCCGCTCCGAAACCCACGCCGACCAAGACTGCGACGCCCAAGCCCACCCCGACGAAGACGGCCGCGCCCAAGCCGAAGCCGAAACCGACTCCGAAGCCGACCCCCACGCAGGAGCCGGCACCGGCCCCCGGATCGGGCAGCTCCGCGTACGAGCCGGCCATCTCCTGGGCGATCAACATCGCCAAGGACGACCGCTACACCTACCTCTACGGCGGCAACCCGCCGTGGCAGTTCGACTGCTCGCTCTTCACGCAGTCCGCGTTCCGCCAGGGCGGCGTCTCGCTGCCGCGCACCTCGACGCAGCAGTTCCACTCGGCTCCGATCAAGGTCCCGCTGAACCAGCTCAAGCGCGGCGACCTGGTGTTCTCCAGCTCCAACGGCGGCAGTTCGTTCTACCACGTGGCCATCTACCTGGGGAACGGCCAGGTGGTGCACGCCCGCAACCCGAACGTGGGCATCTCCGTCACGCCGCTGAGCTACGTCAACAACATCTACGCGTACGGCGCCCGCTACTAGCGATCCGAAGACCGGCGGCTCACGGCGGCCGGAAGTACCGCGTCCCCGTCGGCCGAACTGCCCTGATCGTCAGCCCTGGTCCTGAACAGGCGCGGCCGAGCCGGGAGAACGTGGTCACGGCGATCGCGATCGTCCCGGTCGACGCGGGCGTCCGACGCGCCTACGCTGGCGCCATGACACGCATTGCAGTAGTGGGAGCGGGCATCATCGGGCTCTCGGCGGCCAAAGCTCTGCGCGGGCGGGGCGCCGACGTCGTCGTCTACGAATCGGGGGCGCCCGGCGGCGGACAGTCCGCGGGCGAGTCCCGGATCTTCCGGCACGCGCACGACGACGCCCGGCTGGCCGCGTTCGCCCGCCGCAGCCGGGCGAAGTGGCGGGGCTGGTCCGAGGAGTTCGGCCGCCGGCTGATCTCCCCCGGCGACGCCGTGGCCATCGGGGCGGGTGTCGAGGACAAGCTCGCCCTCCTGGAACAGGCCGCGGACGCCCCGGCCGCCCGACTGGACGCGGACGGACTCGCGGACCGGATGCCCCTGCTCGCTGCCTATTCCGGGCCGGCCATGCTCGACGCCGACGGCGGCGCCATCCACACGCTCGTGGCGATCGACGCCCTCTCCGACGCCCTCTCCGCCGATCTGGTCGCGGACCACGTCCTCTCCGTCCGGCAGCTGGGAGCCGGGACCGCGGAGATCCGCACCGGCACCGGCATCGACACCTTCGACCACGTCGTGCTGTGCGCCGGGCGCGGCACGGCCCCGCTCGCGCGCGGGGCGGGCCTGGACCTCCCCGTCGAACTGAGCGCGCACGTCAGGGTCGGCTTCGCCGTCCGCAACCCGGCGGACGCGCCGCTGCCGACCCTCCAGGACGGCAGCGGCGCGTTCGGCGAGACCGGAATCTACGCCGCCCCGGCCGAGGACGACCACCGCTACTCGGTCGGCCTGGGCGAGACCACGCCGGTGTCGCCGGACGGGCGGCTGGAGGACCCGGCCGGGCTGGAAAGGCTGGCCGCGCGCACCGCCGAGTACGTCCGCCGCGCCCTGCCCGGACTGGACCCGGAGCCCCTGAGCCACGTCCACTGCTTCGTCACCACGCTGCCGTGGGGCGACGACGGGGTCGGGATCTGGTCCGCCGGCCCGGTCACCGCGGTGGCCGGGCACAACCTGTTCAAGCTGGCGCCGGCGCTGGGCGAGGCCCTCGCCGAGACGGCCCTGACCGGCGCCGTGCCGGAGCTGCTGCGGCCCGCGTCCCGCCTCGGCGCGGCCCGGCAGTAGCCGCCGGCCGCCGCACCGTCGTCGTCGGCGACGAATCCGGGACGCCGCCCGGCCGCTCAGTGCATCGTGAAGACGCGCGCGACGGCGTCGTGCACCCGGGGAAGGGACGCCGCCCGTCCCATCGCCCCGTTGCGCAGCCCCAGCAGCGGTGCGGGCAGCGGGCGGCCGAGCATCATGTTCAGGTGCGCCTGCCGCGCCGCCGCGCGGGCCGCCCGGCGGCGGACGGTGCCGTACCCGGCCAGGCCGGCCCCGGCGTCGTCCCCGTCCAGCCGGGCGGCGACGAGCGGGGCGAGCATCGCCGCGTCCAGCCAGCCGAGGTTCATGCCCTGCCCGCCGATGGGGCTGACCTCGTGCGCGGCGTCGCCGGCGAGCGCCACACGGCCGGCGACGAACTCGTCCGCGATGCGGCGGCGCACGCAGAAGGAGCTGAGCATCGAATTCCGTTCCGGGTCCAGCACGACGCCGGTGCGCTCCGCGACGGTCGCGGCGAGCCAGCCGGCCGTCGGCCGCTCGACCAGGGAGCGCGTCCGCGCGACCCAGCGCCGGGTGCCGCCGGGCAGCGGGAACGACTCGACGATCCCCGCCCGCTCCAGGTAGAGCACCGCCCGGTCCTCGTCCGCGCCGGTCTCGGGGAAGTCGCCCATGGCGTAGGTGTCGGGGTAGGTGCGCACGGGTGCGCGGATCCCGGCGGCGGCGCGGACCGTGCTGCGGGCGCCGTCGGCGGCGACGACGAACCGGGCCGCGATCTGCCCGTGGGACGTGACGAGCACCGCCCGGTCCGGCTCCTGGTGCAGGCCGCGCACCTCCACACCCCGGTGGAGCGCCGCGCCCGCGGCATCGGCCAGCCGGCGCTCGAGGATGCCCTCCGTCTGGAACTGGGGCAGCGCGAGGACGTACGGGTGCCGGCCCGGGACGGCGCCGAAGGAGAGCTCCCCCACCGCGCGGCCCCGGCTGCGCGCCTCGCCGCCTGGGATGCGGACGCCGCCCGCGATCAGCTCGTCCGCGACGCCCGCCCGCTCCAGCGCGGCCAGGGCCGGCGGGTGGATGCCGATGGCACGCGAGTGCCCGCTGCGCTCCGGGCGCCGCTCCAGGACGACGACGTCGAGACCCGCCCCGGCGAGCAGGATCGCCGCGTAGAGGCCCACGGGCCCGGCGCCGGCCACCACGACGTCGGCCCGCTCCGGGAGGGGCCGCCCGAGCACCGGGCGCGTGGTCGCGCGTTCGCCGGGCACGGGGCGGTCAGGCACGGTGGACCAGCAGGTTCCGGAAGGGGGTCTGGGTCTCGACCCGCCACCCGTCCGGGACGACGGCCCGCAGTTCGGCGGGCCGGTAGCTGCGCCGGATCGAGGTCAGGCCGTCCTCGCGGATGAACGAATCCCGGAACGGCAGCGTCGCCACCGAGAACAGGGGGTAGCCGAGGCGCGTGCGCGCGATGTCGCTGTGCAGCGCCAGCCGGCCGGCGAGCGCCTCCGAGTCGGCGAGCAGCCCGCCCAGCTGCGCGGCGTCCAGATGGTGGAGCAGGTGGTTGGAGGTGACGACGTCGTACCGGGCGCCCTCGGCGACCAGATCGGCGGTGTGCGCGCGCCGGTGGGTGAGGCCCGGCACCGGCGGCAGCGAGCGCAGGTAGGCGTCGGCGCGCTCGTCCGGGTCGATCGCCGTGACCTGGAGCGCGAGCCCGTCGCGGGCCGCCCACCGGGCGAAGGCGCGCGGGATGTCGCCGGCGCCGGAGCCGACGTCGAGCAGCGTGGTGGTGCGCGACGTGGAGAGGACCGGGCGGATCCGCGACACCCACGTGCGGCGCCAGCCGGACACCACCGCGTTGACCAGGCGGAACTGGCGGTAGGTGTTCGCCAGCCGAGCGGGGTCGCAGTCGGGCCGGTCCATCTGCTCGAGAACGTGCTCGTCGCGCCGGGCCAGGAAGTCCATTCAGGCGGAGACCTTCGTCAGGAGCGCGGTCTCCACCGTCAGGCCGGGGCCGAACGCCATCGCGCAGACCCGCTCCGCCCGGCCGGCGTCGGACTCCGCGGTGGAGGGCTCCATGTCCGGCTCCCCGCCCGGCCGCCCGGCACCGGGGTGGTCGAGGATGTGCTTGAGCACGAACATCACCGTCGCGCTGCTCATGTTCCCGTAGTCGCGCAGGGTCTCCCGCGCCGGCACCAGCTGCGCGTCGCTCAACCGGAGCCTGGCCTGCACCTTGTCGAGGATGCTGCGGCCGCCCGGGTGGATGCCCCAGTGCTCGATCTCGTGGTAGTCGACGCCGTGCAGCGACTCGTCGCTCTCGAGGAGCGGGGCGAGCGCCCCGACGATGTGGTCGTCGATGATGTGCGGGACGTAGTTGCCGAGGACCATCTCGAAGCCCTCGTCGCCGATGTTCCACGCCATCGACTCCTCGCCGACGGGCGTCAGGGTGGTCTCGAAGCAGTCGAGCGTCAGGTACGGGCGCGACGGCGGCGCGAGGTCGCCGCGCGCGGAGACCACGGCCGCGGCCGCGCCGTCGGCGAACAGGGACGTGCCGACGATCGTGTCCGGGTCGTTCGACGAGCGCACGTGCAGCGAGCAGAGCTCGGCGCTCACCACCAGGACGACGGCGTCGGGGTCGGCGTCGCAGAAGGACTTGGCGGCCCGCAGCGCCGGGAACGCGGCGTAGCAGCCCATGAAACCGAGGTGGTAGCGCTGGACGGAGGGGCGCAGGCCGAGGGCGCGGACGATCTTGTAGTCGGGGCCCGGGTTGAAGAAGCCGGTGCAGGAGACGGTGACCACGTGCGTGACGTCGTCGGGCCCGATCTCCTCGGCGGCGTCGAGGGCCTTCTGCGCGGCGCCGACGAAGAGCCCGGTCCCGGCCTCGGCGTAGAGCTCGTTGCGCGCCTTGGTGCCGGGCCGGAGGATCTCCATAGTCTCGGAGTCGAAGAAGACCGGGTTCTCGGTCTTCTGCTGCAGCGTGAGCTCTTCCACGGCCGTGTAGCGGGTGTCGATGCCGGACGAGTCGAAGGCGGCGCCGACCAGGCGTCGGCCGAGGCGGGTCAGCCCGGGTTGCTCCGCGAAGACGTCGCGCACCTCGGACTGGACCATGACGGTCGACGGGAGCGCGGTTTCGAGGGACCTCAGCAGCACTGTCATGGTTCATTCTTAGGCGAGCGGCCGCCCGAAGACAACAGAATTCTCCGCCGGACCCGCCCCGAGGCTGTTATTCCTCGTCAACACCCAGGTTCGGGCGGCCCCGGCGGCCGTCGTCTACTCCGCCGGGGTGTCGAAGTCGGAACGGTTGTGCAGGCGCGGATCGTCGAGGTCCGGGACCACCAGGACCGGCCCGCGGGCGTGGTGCAGGACGCCCTGGCTCGTCGAGCCGAGCAGCATGCCCGCGAATCCGCCGCGGCCGCGCGTGCCCACCACCGTGAGGCGGCACCGCTCCGATTCCTCGAGCAGCATCTCGATCGGCGGGCCGTTCACGGCCTCCGTCTCGATCTCCAGCGTCGGGAAGTGGCTCTTCAGCCAGCGCGCACCGTTGCCCAGCTGCACCTCGATGTCGGCGACGAGCGCCTCCTGGTCGACGGTCGCCGGCATCCACGCCAGCGCCCCGCTGACCGGGGGGATGCCGCAGACCACGCGCAGCGGGACGCCGCGCTGGTCGGCCCGCTCGGCAGCGATCAGCACCGCGTGCCGGGCCCGCTCGGAGCCGTCCACGCCCACCACGACGACGTCGCGCCGCTGGGGCGCATCCGCCGGAACGTCGCTGACGCACTGCGGCACGACCACGGTCGGGCACTTGGCGTGCGCCGGGAGCGCGGAACTGACCGATCCGAGCATGCGGCCGACGAACCCTCCGCGGCCGCGCGTGCCGACCACGACCAGGTCCGCATCTTCGCTCAGGTCGAGCAGCACGCCCGCCGGATCGCCCGACTCGAGCCGGGTCCGGACCTCGAGGCCGGCCCGGTCGAGGTCGCGAGTCGCCTCGTGCAGAACCTCTTCGGCGCCCTCGCGGATGACGTCGTCGTCCAGGGTGGCGTAGCCGGCGTCCATGCTCGAGGCCGCGAACACCGGGATGGTGTAGGCGGTGACGATGTTGAGCGGGAGACCGCGACGTCGCGCCTCGTCAGCTGCCCATTTCAGGGCGCACTGGCCGGCTTCCGAGCCGTCCACGCCCACGATGATCCCGTCCGCCTTGCCTCCGGCGCGGTCCGGGTCCGTAACACCTTCGCTGGGGTTCTCAGTCATCGTCCGACTCCTTCGTGAGTGGCTAACGCCGTAGTTATATTGTTCACCTTTCCCTAGGTGTGGTCTAGAACGCAAAAGAACTCGCCATACCATGTATTCATGCCAAAATCGGGAACGGGTCTACGGGACCGCTTCATGCCAAAATCCGGGGCGGGTCCACTGGACCGCTACTTCATGATCTCCGAACGCGGATCCTCCGTCTCCCAGGAGATCCGCGGCGGCGTCGCGACGTTCTTCGCGATGAGCTACATCGTGGTGCTGAACCCCCTCATCCTCTCGGGGGCGGATTCGACCGGCGCCGAGCTGGGCCCGGCCCGCGTGGCCGCAGCCACCGCCCTCGTCGCCGGCATCATGACGATCCTGATGGGCGCCTGGGCCAAGCACCCGTTCGCCATGGCGACCGGCCTCGGCGTCAACGCGTTCCTGGCGATCACGGTGGCCACCAACCCCGGCCTGACGTGGCCCGACGTGATGGGCCTGGTGCTCATCGCGGGCGTCACCATGCTGATCCTGGTGCTCACGGGCTTCCGGACGGCCGTCTTCCGCGCCGTCCCGCCGTCGCTGAAGACCGCGATCGTCGTCGGCATCGGCATGTTCATCGCGCTCATCGGCCTCGTGAACGCCGGATTCGTCCGCCGCATCCCGGACGCCGCCGGGACCACCGTCCCGGTCGGCCTGGGCTTCGACGGCGAGCTGCTCGGCTGGCCGATCCTTGTCTTCGTCGTCGGACTGCTGCTGACCAGCGCCCTCGTCATCCGCAAGGTGCGTGGCGCGATCCTCATCGGCATCGTCGTCTCGGCCGTGCTGGCGAACATCCTGGAGCTCGTTTTCGACATCGGCTCCAGCGTCGAGAACCCCCAGGGCTGGTCCCTCGTGGTCCCCTCCATGCCCGAGTGGTCCTCGCCGGACCTGTCGCTGATCGGCGAGGTCTCCGTCTTCGGGGCGTTCGCGAACATGGGCGTCACGGCGGCCGCCCTCCTGGCCTTCGTCATCCTGCTCTCGATCTTCTTCGACGCCATGGGCACCATGGTGGGCCTGGCCAACGAGGCCGGCACCGTCGACAAGGACGGAAACATCCCGAACGTGGACCGCGTGCTCCTGGTCGATGCCGCGGGCGCGATCGCCGGCGCCGGCGCCTCCACGTCCTCGAGCCAGCTCTACGTCGAGTCCGGCGCGGGCATCGGCGAGGGCGCCCGCACGGGTCTGGCCTCGATCGTGACCGGCGTGCTGTTCGTACTCGCCATGTTCCTGACGCCGCTGATCCACCTGGTGCCGTTCGAGGCCGTCGCCCCGGCGCTCGTCGTCGTCGGCTTCATGATGATCACGCAGGTCGCGAAGATCGACTGGGCCGACTGGGGCGTCGCCCTGCCCGCCTTCCTGACGTTCACGCTGATGCCGTTCACCTACTCGATCGCCAACGGCATCGGTGCGGGCTTCGTCTCGTTCGTCTTCCTGCGCGCCATCCAGGGCCGCGCCAAGGACGTCCACCCGCTCATGTGGGTCGTCGCCGCGGCCTTCGTCCTCTTCTTCGGCATCGGAGTGATCGAGCAGGCCATCGCCTGACCCGGCCGGGCTGGACGCCCCACCCCTGAAACGCGGAGCCGATCTTCCCGGAAAGCGCACCTGCTGACCCCGGAGGATCGGCACCGCGCGCAAGTCGGCACACCTCAGCCCGCGAAGGCGCGGACCTTCTCCTCGTCCCAGTAGGCCGCGGGCACCCCGCCGCCCAGCAGCTCACGCCGCAGGCCCGCGGCGGCCACCTCGGCGACCACGGGTTCCTGCGAGCAGGCGATGATCACGTTGCCGCGCCGGCGCCCCTTGAACATCGCCGGGTCGGCGACGGCCACCACGTGCCCGAACACCGAACGCAGCACGCCCGCCTCGCGCCGGAAGTTGGCGAGGTCCGGCCTGTCGCCGCAGTTCACGATGTAGAGGCCGCCGGCGTCGAGCACGCGGTCGGCGTCGCGCGCCGTCTCCTCCCCCGTCAGCGCGTCGGGGGTCGCGTCCCCGGCGAACACGTCGCGGATGACGACGTCGCGCGTGGCCTCCGTCAGCGACCCGAGCACCTGGCCCGCCTCGCCCTGCCGCAGGCGCAGCAGCGGCGCGCGCGGCAGGTCGAACCACTGGCGCACGTAGTCGGCCAGTTTCCCATCGAGCTCGACGACCACCTGGCGCGCCTCGTAC
The DNA here is from genome assembly GCF_014651715.1 of Zhihengliuella salsuginis. GTDB lineage: Bacteria > Actinomycetota > Actinomycetes > Actinomycetales > Micrococcaceae > Zhihengliuella > Zhihengliuella salsuginis. The sequence goes on along the minus strand of NZ_BMXK01000001.1, from coordinate 44,863 downwards.
GTCGCATGCACCCAGCGCGCCATCGAGCACGCCCCGCCGCCGAGGTGCAGGGCGCGCAGCTTCCGCTCGCCGAAGTCGTCCGGGGCGAACCGGGCACGCATCAGCGCGGCGATCCACCGCATGTACTCGAAGTCGAGCTGCTCGGGCGCGGCCAGGTCGACGTGCGACGACGGCACGCCGTTGACGTACAGGATCCACCCGGTGCTGAACCGGTCGCGCTCCAGCCGCGCGGTGCCGGTGTCGATCTCGAACTCGCCCTCGACGGGGCCGTCGGTCAGCGTGCTGACGGCCTCGGCCGCGTTCCGCGCACCGCCCTTGGTCTTCGGGGTACGACGCCGGCCGCCCACGCCGGTGCCTAGCCCGCCGCGCCGTCGGAGAGCGTGCCGGTCACGGCGCCGCGCACCATCCGCAGTTCGTTGAGGCCGGTCCAGTCGAGCCCGCCGCCCTCGTCGGCGAGGGGTTCGACGCGCCCGTCCGCTGCGAAGCCGTGCTTCTCGTAGAAGCGGATGGCCCGGCCGTTGCCCTCGAGCACCCAGACGAGAGCGGGGTCGTCGCCGATCACGGTCGCCATGAGCTGCTCGCCGAGGCCGGTCCCCTGGGCGAAGGAGCGCACGTAGAGCATCTGCAGCTCGAGCCCCACCCCCGTGTCGGCGTCGTCGTCCGTGGCCGGCGCCCCGCCGGCGCAGCCGACGATCTCGCCGTCGGTGTCGACCGCGATCCAGAACTCGGCCCCGGCCTCCAGGCCGTTGGTCCACCAGGCCACGAGCTCCTCCCGCCGGGCCTCCTCCGCGGAGAAGAAGGACTCGGGCCGCCGGTCGGAGTAGGTCTCCCGCCACGCGGCGAGCTTCATCTCGAGCGTGCCGCGGATGTCCTCGGGCGTGGCCTTGCGGATGGCGTAGCTGTGCTGGGGCATCAGGAGTGCGCCTCGTCCGCGAGCGCACGCTCGAGGCGCTCGACCTTGCCGTCGATCTCACCCGTGCGGCCGGCGCGGATGTCGGCCTTGAGGACGAGCGAGACGCGGTCGCTGACGGCGGTGACGGCCGCGGTGGCGCGCTTGACGACATCCATGACCTCGTCCCATTCGCCCTCGATCTCGGTGAACATCGACGAGGTGCGGTTGGGCAGGCCCGACTCGCGGACCACGCGGACGGCGGCGGCCACGGCGTCGTGGACGGACCCGTCCGCGTCCTGGGCGTTCATGGGGGCTACGGAAAAGGCGGCAATCATGCCCACAACCCTGCCATCTCGGCGCGCGTGCGCGCTACACGCGCACCGTGTCCACCTATCTCGAAGGGTGCACTTCATGCAAGCACGACCTGGTCAATTGTGACGGAACGCTCATCTCATGGAACACTGGACGCTGCTCCAATCGGGCAATCCCAGCCGTGGCAACCACCCTTTGTTACGGCCAGGCAAGCAACCACGAGGAACAACATGACCTCCAGCAAGACCGCCGTGCACGACAACGGCCCCGGCTCGACGACGAGTCCGGACCCCGCCGCCAACGAGCTCGATCGCAAGCTCTCGCTGCGGCACATCCGCTTCATCGCCCTCGGCTCCGCCATCGGAACCGGGCTGTTCTACGGGTCGTCGGAGACGATCCAGGCCGCCGGGCCGGCCGTCTTGATCGCGTACCTGATCGCCGGCTGCGCGGTCTACGCCGTGATGCGCGCGCTCGGCGAGATGGCCGTCCGCCATCCCGTCGCCGGTTCCTTCGCCCAGTACTCCGGCCGCTACATCGGCCCGCTCGCGGGCTTCCTGACGGGCTGGACGTTCGCGTTCGAGATGATCATCGTCGCGATCGCCGACATGACCGCCGCCGCCATGTACATGAAGATGTGGTACCCCGAAACCCCTGGCTGGGTGTGGATGGTGGCCGCCCTCGTGCTGATCTGCGGCCTGAACCTGCTGCGGGTGAAGGTCTTCGGCGAACTGGAGTTCTGGTTCACGCTCATCAAGATCGTCACCATCGTCGCGATGATCGTCGGCGGACTCGCCCTGATCATCGGCGGCGTGAGCCTGGGCGGCTTCACCCCCGGGCCCCACAACTTCTTCGAGCACTCGGGCTTCGCCCCGTTCGGCGTCTGGGGCATCGTGATGAGCCTCGGCATCGTGGTCTTCTCCTTCGGCGGCGTCGAGACGCTCGGCATGACCGCCGGCGAGGCCGACGACCCGGCCCGCGCCATCCCGAAGGCCGTGAACACGGTCCCGGTCCGCATCCTGGTGTTCTACATCCTCACCATCGGCGTGATGCTGATGCTGATCCCGTGGACGGAGATCGGCTCGGGCGAGTCCCCGTTCGTCCAGGTCTTCTCCGTGCTCGGCATCCCGGGCGCCGCGCACGTCATCAACGCGGTGGTCCTCTCGGCGGCGCTGTCGGCGATGAACTCGATCACCTACGCCGCCTCCCGCACGATGTACGGCCTCGCCGACCAGGGCCACGCACCGGCCTCCTTCCGCCGGATCTCGAAGGCCGGCGTGCCCGTCCAGCCCGTCGCGATCGTGGCCTGCTGCCTCGTCGTCGGACTGTTCGTCTACCTCTGGATCCCGGACCAGCTGTTCCTGATCGTGGCGTCGATCGCGACCTTCGCGACCGTGTTCACGTGGGCGTCGATCCTGCTGGCGCACCACAACATGCGCCGCGAGATGGCCCGGAACGGCGAGAAGCCGGGAGGGTTCACCGCCCCGCTCTGGCCGGTGCTGAACTTCGTCGGCCTGGGCTTCATGGGCCTGATCGTCGTCATCCTGGCGTTCACGCCGGCCGGCCAGGCCGCCCTGACCGTCGGCGCCATCTGGATCGCGCTGCTGCTCGTCGGCTACAAGCTGTTCGTCGGCGCCTCCGGACGGGTGCGCCCCGAGCTGGCCCTGCGCGACTAGGGCCGGTCACCGTCTGACCGCCGCACGGCGTGGCAGAATCGTCGAACACGACGAGGCTGCCACGCCGTCGTCGTCTGGCGCTCGAAGACACAGGCGGAGGTGGATCCCGTGGCCCGACTCATCGCCCTCGCCGGGCTGCCCGGAACGGGCAAGTCGACGACGGCGGCGGCCCTCGCCGCGCGCCTGGGCGCCGTGCTGCTCGGCGTGGACCCGCTGGAGGCCGCGATCGTGTCGGCGGGAGTGCAGCAGAACCGGCAGCCGACCGGGCACGCCGCGTACGCCGCGGTCGAAGCGGCCGCCGAACCGCAGCTGCGCAACGGGCTGGACGTCGTGATCGACGCGGTGAACGACTCTGCGGAGGCGCGCGGGCAGTGGAAGCGGCTGGCCGCGCGGACCGGCGCCGAGCTCACGTGGTTCGAGGTCGTCTGCTCCGACCCCACGGTGCACCGCATGCGCCTGCAGCAGCGCAAACGCGCCGAAGACCAGCTCATCGGCGCACCCACGTGGGTGTCGCTGAACCGGCGCCGGCTCAAGCTCGCCCTCTGGAAGGACCCCCGGCACGTGCTCGACTCGCGGCACGCGACGGCGGCGGAACTGGCCGCGCGGGCGGAATCGCTCGTGGAGGCCGCCACGACTCCGTGACGTCCGCGCGCGAGGCGACCACCAGACCCTGCGTCGGCGGGCGTCCCCGCGCCTGACCGGCGGGTGAACAGCACCCGACAATTTCCCGCCTAATCTTGACTGTGTCCAGAAAGCGGGTAGATTGAGGGACATGCGGACCGAGACAGATCACGAGCACCAGCTGCGTGATGCTGGCCTGCGCGTCACCCGCCCCCGGGTCGCCGTGCTGCAGGCCGTCGAGGCACACCCGCATGCGAGCACGGACACCGTTCTGGGCGCCGTTCACGAGACCCGGCCGGAGGTTTCCCGGCAGGCCGTGTACGACGCCCTGCGCGCCGTGACCCAAGCCGGCCTGCTGCGCAGCATCCAGCCCGCGGGGTCGCTGACACGGTACGAGTCGCGGGTGGGCGACAACCACCACCACCTGGTCTGCCGACAGTGCGGCGTCGTCGTCGACGTCGACTGCGCCCGCGGCAAAGCCCCGTGTCTCCACGCTCCGGACGACCACGGCTTCGACATCGACGAAGCCGAGGTCATCTACTGGGGCCTGTGCCCCGCATGCACCGCCACAACCAAAGCCCCCTGAAGCAATTCCGAAAGGATTGTCATGACTGAAACCGCAACATCTGTCGGCCAGTGCCCGGTTATGCACGGCGCCACGTCGCAGCCGACGGCCGGCTCCACCAACAGCGGCTGGTGGCCGAACAAGCTGAACCTGAAGATCCTGTCCAAGGACCAGCCGGTGACCAACCCGCTGGGCGAGGAGTTCGACTACGTCGAGGCCTTCAAGAACCTGGATCTGAACGCCGTGAAGGCGGACCTGGCCGAGGCCATGACCGATTCCAAGGACTGGTGGCCCGCTGACTTCGGCCACTACGGCCCGTTCATGATCCGCATGGCGTGGCACTCCGCCGGCACCTATCGCAGCCACGACGGCCGCGGAGGCGGCGGGCGCGGGCAGCAGCGCTTCGCCCCCCTGAACTCCTGGCCTGACAACGTCTCCCTGGACAAGGCCCGCCGCCTGCTGTGGCCGGTCAAGAAGAAGTACGGCCAGTCGATCTCCTGGGGCGACCTCTTCATCCTGGCCGGCAACGTCGCCCTGGAGACCATGGGCCTGAAGACCTTCGGCTTCGGCGGCGGCCGCGAGGACGTCTGGGAGTCGGACGAGGACATCTACTGGGGTCCCGAGAAGGTGTGGCTCGACGACGAGCGCTACACCGGCGACCGCGAGCTCGAGGCGCCGCTGGCGGCCGTGCAGATGGGTCTCATCTACGTGAACCCGGAGGGCCCCAACGGCAACCCGGACCCCATCGCCTCCGGGCGCGACGTCCGCGAGACGTTCACCCGCATGGGCATGACCGATGAGGAGACCGTGGCGCTGATCGCCGGCGGCCACACCTTCGGCAAGACCCACGGCGCGGCCCCCGAGAGCCACAAGGGCACGGACCCCGAGGCCTCGCCGCTCGAGAACCAGGGCCTGGGCTGGAAGTCCTCCTTCGGCACCGGCTCCGGCGACGACACCATCGGCTCGGGTCTGGAGGTCACCTGGACCTACCACCCGACCCGCTGGGACAACGAGTTCTTCCACATCCTCTTCGCGTACGAGTGGGAGCTCTTCGAGTCCCCGGCCGGCGCCATGCAGTGGCGCCCGAAGAACGGCGGCGGCGACGGCCTCGTGCCGATGGCCCACTCGGACGGCAAGCGCGAGCCGCGCATGCTGACCTCGGACCTGGCCCTGCGCATGGACCCGGGCTTCGAGCCGATCTCGCGCCGCTTCAAGGACGACCAGGAGGCGTTCGCCGACGCGTTCGCCCGCGCCTGGTTCAAGCTGACCCACCGCGACATGGGCCCGAAGCCGCTCTACCTCGGCCCGGAGGTCCCGAACGAGGACCTGATCTGGCAGGACCCGCTTCCGGCCGCACCGGAGCAGGTCATCGGCACCGCCGAGATCGGCACCCTGAAGCAGCAGATCGCCGAGTCGGGCCTGACGGTCGACCAGCTCGTCTCCACCGCCTGGAAGGCCGCCTCGACCTTCCGCGGCTCCGACAAGCGCGGCGGCGCCAACGGCGGCCGCATCCGCCTCGAGCCGCAGGTGAACTGGACGGCCAACAACCCGGCCGCACTGAAGCCGGTCCTCGAGACCCTCGAGTCCATCACCGATGAGTTCAACGCCACGGCACCGGTGAAGGTCTCCTTCGCCGACGTCGTCGTCCTCGCCGGCGGCGTGGGTGTCGAGCTGGCCGCGAAGGCGGCCGGCAAGCAGATCACGGTTCTGTTCACGCCGGGCCGCGTCGACGCCACGCAGGAGCAGACCGACCTGGACCAGTTCGCCTGGCTCGAGCCGGTCGCCGACGGCTTCCGCAACCACGACTCGGGCTACCTGAAGCTGCCGAGCGAGTACCTGCTGATCGACCGCGCCAACCAGCTGAAGCTGTCCGCACCGGAGATGACCGTCCTCGTCGGCGGCCTGCGCACGCTGGGCAACAACTGGGACGGCTCGAACCTGGGCGTCTTCACGTCCACCCCGGGCGCGCTGACGAACGACTTCTTCGTCAACCTGCTCGAGCTGGGCGTCGAGTGGACCGCCTCCGAGGACGAGCGGACCTACACGTCCAGCACGGGCCTCACGGGCAGCCGTGTGGACCTGCTGTTCGGCGCCAACTCCGAGCTGCGCGCCATCGCCGAGGTGTACGCCTCCGACGACGCGGCCGACAAGTTCCTCAACGACTTCGTCGCCGCATGGGTCAAGGTCATGGAGCTGGACCGCTTCGACCTGAAGAAGTAGTCGGGAGCCGGTCCCCTAGCCGGGAACCGGCCCCTCCGGCTTCTCGCGGGCGCAGCCCCGCGGACTGAAACGCGTGGCCGCCACCCCTCAGGGTGGCGGCCACACGTGTTCCGGGCTGTCAGCCCGCGCGGATCGTCATGGACGCCAGCTTGTCGCCGGCGATGGCGAAGGTGAACTTCGACCGCCCGTTCGCGTGCTGGCTGCGCCAGTCGCCGATCACCTCGATCTCCTCAGGCGCGGACTCGACTTCGTCGACTTCCTCGACGGTCAGGACGCCGCGGGCTCCGATGAATTCGGCGTCGCTCCACGCCCGGATCTCATCGCGGCCCGTGAAGACGCGGCCCCAGTCGTCGACGAAGCCGTCCGGCGCGAAAGCGTCCAGGAAGGCGTCGCCGTCGTGCCGGTTGACCGCCTCGATGAAGGAGGCGACGGGTTCGGGGACGGTGGTCATGATCGCTCCTCTCCTCGGTGGTTCCGAGCATAGCCCCGCACCGCGCTGCTGTCTGCGGTCGCGTGAGGACCGGCCGCGGCACGCCCGGTGTGACGTGAAGCACATCTGCCACATATTTGAGGCAGGATGGACCCATGACCGATTCGCAGCCCGACGCCGGGGCCACCCCACTACTGGAGATCGCCGACCTGTCCGTCGATTTCAAGACCACGCACGGCGAGGTCTCGGCCATCCAGAGCGCGAGCCTCACCCTCGAGCCGGGCCGCACGCTCGCCATCGTGGGCGAGTCCGGGTCGGGGAAGAGCACGACGGCGATGGCCGCCATCGGGCTCCTGCCCTCGAACGCCCGGGTGGGCGGCAGCATCAAACTCGACGGCCGCGAGCTCGTGGGCCTGCCGGAGTCGGAGCTGCAGCAGATCCGCGGCAAGCACGTCGGCATGGTTCCGCAGGACCCGATGTCCAACCTGAACCCGGTCTCCAAGATCGGCACCCAGGTCGCAGAGACCCTCCTGGCGCACGGGATGGCGACCAAGAAGGACGTCGACGCGAAGGTCGTCGCAACCCTCGAGGCGGCCGGCATCCCCGACGCGAAGAGCCGCGCGAAGATGTACCCGCACGAGTTCTCCGGCGGCCTCCGCCAGCGCGCACTGATCGCGATCGGCCTCGCCTGCCAGCCGCGCCTGCTCATCGCCGACGAGCCGACCAGCGCACTCGACGTCACGGTCCAGCAGGTCATCCTGGACCAGCTCCAGCAGATGACCGAGGACCTCGGCACCGCGGTCCTGCTCATCACCCACGACCTGGGGCTGGCCGCCGAGCGCGCCTCGGAACTCGTGGTCATGCACCGCGGCCGCGTCGTCGAGGCCGGCGACGCGAAGCAGCTGCTCGAGGACCCGCAGCACCCCTACACCCGGTCCCTCGTCGCGGCGGCCCCCTCGGTGGCGGCCGCGCGACTGCTGCCAGGGGCCTACGCCACGGACCGCGACGAGCGCGCGAAGGCCGCGGCCGACGTCGTACCGGACGACGCGCCCGCGCAGGCGACGGACAACATCGTGGAGATCCGCGACCTGACCAAGGTCTACAAACGGCGCGGATCGCGCGAGGACTTCTACGCGGCGAAGGACGTCTCCCTCGAGATCCCGCGCGGATCGACCGTCGCGATCGTGGGCGAGTCCGGGTCCGGCAAGACGACGACGGCGCGCATGCTCCTGAAGGTGATCGACCCGACCAGCGGGTCGATGACGTTCGACGGGCAGGACGTCGCGACGCTAGACAAGGCGGCGCTGAACGACTTCCGGCAGCGCGTGCAGCCGGTGTTCCAGGACCCGTACTCGTCGCTGAACCCGATGTTCACGATCGGCCGGATCATCGAGGAGCCGCTGAAGGCCTACAAGCGGGGAACGCCGACGGAGCGGCGGGAGCGCGTGCGCAAGCTCATGGAGCAGGTGGCGCTGCCGACCACGATGATGCGGCGGTATCCCTCGGAGCTCTCGGGCGGGCAGCGGCAGCGCGTGGCGATCGCGCGGGCGCTGGCGCTCGAGCCGGAGCTGATCGTGTGCGACGAGCCGGTGTCCGCGCTCGACGTTCTGGTGCAGGACCAGATCCTCAAGCTTCTCGGCGACCTGCAGAAGGACATGGGGCTGAGCTACCTGTTCATCTCGCACGACCTCGCGGTGGTGCGCCTGATCTCCGACTTCGTCTGCGTGATGAAGGACGGCGAACTGGTGGAGGCGGCGTCGAGCGAGGAGATCTTCACGAACCCGCGGCACCCGTACACGCGGCGCCTGCTCGCGTCGATCCCGGGCAACGAGCTGCGGATCGACCTGGACGGCGACGCGGCCTGACCGGGCGGACCCCGCCCGCGCACCGCAGCCCACCGCGCAGACCCGGGTCAACTTCGTTCCGGGCGATGGGGAGGCCGTTTCATCGCTCAAAACGAAGGTGACGCTCCCGCTGGTGCCCGAGAATCTGCCGTAGGAGCAGGACAGCGCGACCGAACCCCTGCCGGCCGTCCACGCTCGTAAACCGCAGATTGGTCCACCCGCTGGCGCTGAAGGCCTCATCCCGCCGGATGTCCCGCTCGAGCTGATCCGGCGAACGGTGGCCCCCGCCCTCGTAGTGGAGGGCGATCCGATGCTCCCGGTACCCCAGATCGGCCGGGATCGCATGCCGGTCGCCAGGATTCGGGCGCACCTGCAGCCCCGGCTCCGGCAGGCCCGCGCGCAGGATCGCCAGGCGCATCCGCGTCTCCGGCGGCGAGTCCGCACCGACGCGGACGAGCTTCAACGCCTCGCGCGCCCGCACCGCCCCCGCCACCTGCGCATGGGCGGCAAGCAGATCAGTCAGGCTGTCGCGGGTGGCCCACGGCGTGCGCCGCCCATCGAATCGGAGGTACGGACGGCGGACCAGCTGATCGCCGAGGACCACCAGCTCCTCGATCGAGAGCAGCGGTGCCAGATCGAGCCACGTGCGTGCCGGCGAGGAGACGGCACCCGCCAGACCTTGCGGCGCGTGCGGGACGCCGTCGAACCGGAGGACCTCGTCGGGCCCGGCGATCAGCGTGTGTCCGGACACCCCGCCAGCCGTGACCGTCCGCCGCCCCTGCGGCAGGCTCACGTGGAGCCGCGCATCCCGCTCGACTGCAGGCGGGACCCAGAGGCCGAAAGTCCGCGCCGCACTGGCATGCGTCAGCCACAGGTCGGGGCGCCAGTACCGCAGGGCGGCCACCTGCGCGAGCTCGGTCGGTTCCTCGACGTCGTGGACGTAGACCCCGGTGGCCAGCCGGGTGACATCGGCGGCGCGCAGCCGGCTGCGGGACACCCCGAGGTCCACGGCCTGCCGCGCCGTGAAGACGCGGCCCTGCAGCTCGCTCGGCAGCGGTCGGCGCAGGGGCATGCTTCCATCTTCGACGAGAATCCGGCGGACCCGACGTTATCCACAGCCCGGCCGCGCCTCACGCCGGGTCAACTTCGTTCTGCGCGGCGGGGAGGCCGTTTCATCGCTCAAAACGAAGGTGACGCTCCTATCGGTGCCCGAGAATCTGCCGCAGGAGCAGGACAGCGCGACCGAACCCCTGCCGACCCCCTCGCTCGTGAACGGCAGCGCAGACGGCCCCCTCCGGAATAGACGCTGCGATTTAGTTGTTCCTTCAAGTAAATGGCGGACGCAGCTCCGCACCCGCCCACCACCGGAGGCACTCATGACCAGCCCGCTGAACACCCTCGACGACACCCGCGACCGCCTCGACGCGCGCAGCGACGTCGGAGCCGTCACCCTCAAGGTCGCCGACCTCGACGGAATGATCCACTACTACACCGACGCCGTCGGCCTCGGCGTGATCGCGCAGCAAGGGTCATCGGCGGTCCTCGGGCGCGGCGGCCGGCCCGCGGTGATCCTCGAGCACGCGCCCGCCCTGAGGCACGCCCCGGAGGGCGCGGCCGGCCTCTTCCACACGGCGATCGTCTTCGAGACCCGCGCCGATCTGGCGGCTGCGGTCCACAAGGTCGCCACCGCGTACCCGGGACGCTTCGTCGGGTCCTCGGACCACCTGGTCTCGGAGGCGTTCTACTTCGACGACCCGGAGGGCAACGGCGTCGAGCTCTACTTCGACCGCCCGCGCGAGACCTGGGCGTGGGACGGGGACCGCGTCCGGATGGACACGGTCTTCCTCGACCCGAACGCCTACCTGCGCGAGAACCTCACCGCGTCCGCCCTCGCCGCGCCGGCCGGAGAGCACGACGCCGGGGTCGGCCACGTCCACCTCAAAGTCGGCGACGTCGCCACCGCCCGCGCTTTCTACACGGGCGTCGTCGGCTTCGACCTGACTGCGACCATCGGCACCACCGCCGCCTTCTTCTCGGTCGGCGGCTACCACCACCACATCGCGGCGAACACGTGGTCCTCGCGCGGGGCGACGGGTCGCGAGCCGTCGCTGGGCCTCGGCGAGATCGACCTCGTCCTTCCGGACCGCGACGCGGTGGGCGCCCTGCGCGAGCGCCTCGCCTCCCACGGCGTCGCCCAGCACGACGACGGCCGCACGGTGACCTTCGAGGACCCCTGGAGGAACGCCCTGCGCGTGACCGCCGGCTGACCGGCCCCGAGGCCCGTGACCGAATTCCGCCAGCGCGAACGGCGCGCGTGCGGCAGGATGAACCCATGACCAGCACCCGTGGCGCGGCCGCCTTCGACGCCCTGCCCTTCGACGCCCTGCCCTTCGACGCGAAGTACACGGCGATCGATGCCCGCGACGCCCGCTTCGACGGCGCCTTCTACACGGCCGTGCTGACCACCAGCATCTACTGCCGCCCGTCCTGCCCGGCTCCGACCCCGAAGCGGGAGAACGTGCGCTTCCTCCGGACTGCCGCCGAGGCGCAGGTGCAGGGTTTCCGCCCGTGCCTGCGCTGCTTCCCCGAGGCGCTGCCGGGGTCGGCGGCGTGGGACCCCGCCGCGACGCTCGCCGGCCGGGCGCAGGCGCTGATCGCGGACGGGGCCCTGGATTCCGACGGCGGCGGGGCCGCCGACGCGGGCGGCTCCCCCGACGCATCCGGCGCCACCGGGGCCTTGTCGACGGTTCCTGCGCTGGCCGCGCACCTGGGCGTCTCGGTGCGGACGCTGAACCGCGCGCTGGTCGAGTCCACCGGCGCGCCGGCCGTCGCCCACGCCCGATCCCGGCGTGCCCGCGGCGCGTTCCGACTGCTGGCGTCCACCGACCTGCCGGTCGCGGACGTCGCGTTCGCGGCCGGCTTCGGCAGCGTGCGGCAGTTCAACGACACGATCCGCTCCGTCTTCGGCCGGTCCCCCGTCGAGCTGCGCACGGCGGCCCGGCGGTCGGCAGCCGCCCCGGGCCGCGTGGGCGATGCCCCGGTCCGTCTCAGCGCCCGGCTGATCGTGCGCGGAGACCTGAACTGGGGCGGACTGGCCTCCTGGTTCGCGGCCCGCACCGTCACCGGCCTGGACCGCTTCGACAAGGGGAACTACGTGCGCGCGCTCGCCCTGCCGCACGCCCGCGGTGTGGTCCGGCTGGGACCCGACGCCTCCGGCGTGCTGCGGGCGCGGCTCACGCTCGACGACGCCCGCGATCTCGCCGCGGCCGTTGCCGCGGCACGCCACCTGGCCGACGCCGACGCCGACGTGCCCGGGATCGAAGCCGCACTGGGCCGTACCCCGTGGCTGCGCCCGCTCGTTGCCGCCCGCCCCGGGACGCGGATCCCCGGCATCCCGACCCTGCACGAGGCCGCGCTCCGCGCCATCACCGGCCAGCAGATCACGGTGGCCGCCGGCCAGCGCCTCATGGCCGCCGCGGTCGGGGCCGTCAACGGCGGGGCGCCGCCCGGAAACCGGCACGACGACGGCGGGGCCCCGACGTCGTCCTCTCTGCTGCGCCCGTTCCCCTCGGCGGGCGAGGCACTCGCGACGCTGGACGGCTGGTTCCGCGGACCGGCGTCGCGCCGCAGAACAATCGAGGACGCGCTGACGCTGCTCGCGGGCACCCCGGACGCGCCGCCGGGCGATCTGCTCGAGCGACTCGCGCGGGTCAAGGGCATCGGCCCGTGGACCCTGGCCTACACGCGGCTCCGTGCGCTGGGGGATCCCGACGTGGACCTCGGCGGCGACGTCGCGCTGGCGAACAACGCCAGGGCCCTGGGCATCGCGGAGGGCCGCAGCGCCCTGAGCGCGGCGCTCGACGGCACCCGGCCGTGGCGCTCCTACGCCGCCGCACACCTGTGGGCCGCGACGCCCGCCCCAACACCCGCGACGACGCCCGGAGGAAAACCATGAGGCACCTGATCGCCGAAGCGCCCGCACTGACCGCGACGCCGCTGGGGGCCCTGACGATCGCGGGCGACGGCGGCGCCGTGACGGGGATCTGGTTCGGCGACCACCGCTACCCGCCGACGACGGCCCAGCTCGGCGAACGGGTGGCGCCGGGCGACGATGCGCTGCTCGACGACGCCGCGGCCCAGCTCGCCGCCTACGCGGCCGGCCGCAGCACCGGCTTCGACCTGCCGCTGGACCCCGCGGGCACGCCCGGGCAACGGGCGGTCTGGGACCTGCTGAGCCGCATCGACCGCGGATCCACCACCACCTACGGATCGCTGGCCGCGGCCGTGGGCTCGCCGCGCGGGGCGCAGGCTGTCGGGCAGGCGGTGGGACGAAACCCCCTGAGCATCGTGGTCCCGTGCCACCGCGTCCTCGCCGCCGACGGGAAGATCACCGGGTATGCGGGCGGCGAGGAGCGCAAGCGCTTCCTGCTCGCACTCGAGGGCGCGGCGCTGCTCTGAAGCGAACGGCCCGGGCACGCGCCCTACTGCCCGCTGCGGACGGCCGAGAAGGTCGTCTCGGAGGTGACCGCGCCGGCCGCCACCGGCTGGCTGCCACCCAGCCAGACGTCGTCGCCGGCCTCGACGCGGGAGATCTTGACTGCGTCGTCGGTGCGGCTGAGGTCGCGCCGGAGCGTCTCCGGAACGAGGAAGGTCGAGACAACGGTTATCGTCGCAAGGACGGCCATGTAGACGGCGAGCACGATCCAGTTGGCGTCGGTGATGGCGATCAGGTACGCCCCGAGGACGCCGGCCAGACCGCCGGCCAGGACGGCTGAGATCTCGCGCGCCATCGCGACGCCCAAGTAGCGGTGGCGGCTGCCGAAGAGTTCGGGCAGCATGGCGCACTGCGGCCCGAGCATGGTGCACACGGCCACCCCGATACCGATCGCGATGACGGCGATCGCGATGGGGTAGCTGCCCAACGTCAAGGCCCACCACGCAGGGAACGAATAGGCCAGCATGAACAGGGCGCCCGCGCGGTATACGACCCGGCGGCCCCAGCGGTCTGACAGAGCGCCGGAAACCGGCACCGTGATCATGCCGATGAGCGATCCGATGGTCACGCCCCACGTGAGCAGGCTCTTGTCCGCCTCCGGCCCGACGACCGTCACGAAGAAGCTGAGCGCCAGTCCCTGGATCATGTACGAACCGCCGTTCTCGCCCATGCGCAGGCCGATGCCGACGAGGACCGAAGGAAATCCGTGCTTGAACATCTCGCGGAGGGGGCGGTCCGCGACCTGCTCGTGCTTCTCCATCTCGACGAACGTGGGAGTCTCATGGAGCCGCGCACGGATCACGACCGCCAGGACGATCAGGAGGAACGAGGCGAGGAACGGCACGCGCCAACCCCACGTCATCAACGCGCTCTCCGGGAGCATGGTCAACAGCGAGAAGACGAGCCCGGCGAGCAGCACGCCGGCCATGATGCCGATGAACGGCAGGGCGGAGAAGAACCCCCGCCGCCGCACGGGGGCGTACTCGGCCATGAGGACCGTGGCCCCGGCCTGCTCGGCGCCGGCTCCGAAGCCCTGCAGGAGACGCAGCACCACGAGCAGTGCGGGAGCCCAGAGGCCGGCCGTCTCGTACGTCGGGAGGACCCCGATGAGCGTGGAGGCTCCTCCCATGAGGACGATCGTGATGACGAGGACGATCTTGCGGCCGAACTTGTCGCCGAGAACGCCGAAGAAGAGCCCTCCGAACGGCCGGGCGACGAACCCGACCCCGAAGGTGGCGAAGGCCGCGACGGTGGCCATCGCCGGATCCTCTTGCGGGAAGAAGAGGACGTTGAAGATCAGGGCCGTCGCCAGCCCGTAGAGCGCGAAGTCGAAATACTCCAGGGCGCTGCCGATACTGGAGGCGAGTGTTGCCCGCCGCAGGTTGTCGGCGTACTCCGCGTCTTCGTCCGCCGCGGCGGGTGTTGGTGGGGTCTGCATGGGTCTCCTTCGACGAGTGATGGTGGTCACATCCGTGCTGCTTGAAAGAAACTACCATTTACGCGAACGCTGTACAACATATTGAACGGCGGCGTGGTGCCGCCCGCGTCAGGGTGAACGCAGAAACGCGCCATGACGGGCGGCGGACCGGCACGATGCCGACCCGCGCTCGTCATGACGCGTCCAAGCGCGGGGCGGCTCAGCCCACGGCCGTGCGCGCCCGCCACGGATTCTCGAGGCGCGCCGCCACCTCCCGGAGGGCGGTCCCGATCGCGGCGATCCGGGCGGGGTCGGCCTGGTCGGACGGGATGGCCGCACCCATGGCCAGGGGCGGATCCCCGGGCGCCCAGGCCGGCAGGGGCACGGCGACGCCGCGCAGGCCGACGATGGAGTGCCCCTCGTCGACGGCGTAGCCCCGCTCCCTGGCCTCCTGCAGGCGGTCGCGCAGCGCGGGCAGCGTCAGGGCCAGGCCGTCGACGCCGGAACTGGCCGGCAGCCGGTCGCCCAGCAGCCCTTCGAGCTCCTCGTCGCCCAGACCGCAGAGCAGCGCGTTGCCCGCGGCCGTGAAGACGGCGGGCAGCCGCGACCCGAGCGGAGTGCCGAAGCGGTAGGGCGCCCGGCCCTCGTGCCGCGCCAGGTAGAGTGCGTCGGCGCCGTCGAGCATGGCGATCTGCACGACCTCGGAGTGCAGCGTGGGCGAGGCGGCCACGAGGCCGAAGAACTCGCGGACCTGGTTGAACTGGACGGCGAACGCGCCGCCCAGCTCGGCGGTCCGGCGGCCCAGCGCGAAGCCCTCGGTGACGCGGCGGATCATCCCGCCGTCCTCGAGCGCCTGGCACAGGTTCGCGCAGGAGGACTTCGCCAGGCCGAGACCCCGCGAGATCTCGCTCAGGGGCAGCGGCTTGCCCTCCGCGTCGGCGAGCAGCGTCATGATGCCCAGCGCACGGGTCACGGCGGGGGCGGGATCGCGTGCGGTCCGCGTCGACGTCGCGCCGGGATCGTCGCCCGCTTCGCGCGGCATCAGTAGAACTCCACGGTGTCGACGCGGTTGCGCAGCGGTTCGCCGTCGAGCAGCCGGGTGGCGTTCTGTGCGAACAGCTTCGCGATGCGGCGCGCCTCGTGCCGGCTCAGGGCGGCGGTGTGCGGGCTCGCGAGGACGTTCGGGTGCTCCCACAGCGGGCTGGACGCCGGCAGCGGCTCCGTCGCGAAGACGTCGAGGGCGGCGAAGCCGATCCGGCCGTCGTCCAGCGCGGACACCAGCGCCTCCTCGTCGACCACGGTGCCGCGGCCGACGTTGACCAGGATCGTCCCCGGCTTCACGGCGGCGAGGACGTCCGCGCCGATGAGCTTCTCGGTCGACGCGGTGCCCGGCAGCGTCACGACGATCGCGTCGGCCTCGCCCGCCGCGTCGGCCAGTTCGTCGAGGGGGACGACCCGCTCCACATGGTCGACGGGCCGGCCGCTGCGGGAGGTGCCCCACACGGTGGACCCGCAGGCCGCGAAGCGGGCGGCGGTCGCCGCGCCGATCCCGCCGAGACCCACGACGAGCACGGTCATCTCGTCCAGGTGGCGCATGTAGCGGCGCTCGACGGGCCAGAGCTTCGCCGCCTGGTCGCGCTCGAGCCGGCGGAGCTCCTTGGCTCCCGCCAGCACGCCGAACAGGGCGAACTCGGCGAGCGTCGACCCGTGGACGCCCGCGCTGGTGGTGAACGCGACGCGCTCGAGCTCCTCGCGCCCCAGACCGGCCGCGCGCACCTGCGCGCCGCCGCCGGCCGCCGTCGTGTGCACCCACCGCAGCCGCGGGTTGGCACGCACGGTCCGCGCGAGCAGCGCCGGGTCGACGTCGGGGATCCCGAAGAGGGCGTCGGCCCCGGCGAGGAGTTCGGCGAACTCCTGCTCCTGCTCCGGCGTGCGGGTGAAGCCGGGCTCGCCTTCCCAGTCGGCGTCCCAGCGTGCCGGCCGGTTGAGGTCGGGCCGGCGCAGCACCGTCACCCGCGGCTCGAGCTGCTCGATCAGGTCGCAATCTTCGGCCGGGAGGTCGACGGCGATGCCGACCTGTAGTCTCTGTGAGGTAGCACTCATGTGCGGGTATCCTTCCTGTTGCCCCCAGCATAGCTGTTTGGACAACCAGTTGAACATCGTTCACTGTATTGGCCGCACGTGCACCGTCCCCGACCGAAGGACCTCCGCTGCAATGACGCGCCCGGATCACGCCTCGCCGCTCGTCGGCGTCATCGGACTCGGCGCCATGGGCGCGCCCATGGCCCGGCACCTCGCCGCCGGCCACGGCCGCGCGGCCGTCACCGCCCGCCGGCCGCGCGGCGACGTCATGACCGAGCGTCTGCTCGGCTCCCCCGCCGCCGCCATCGACTGGCACGACGACGCCGCCTCGCTCGCGCGCACCTGCGACGCCGTGCTGCTCATGGTCCCCGACCTCCCCCAGGTGATCGACCTGCTGGACGGGCCGGCGGGCCTCCTCGCCGGCGCCGCGGACCGGCCTCAGGGCGCCGATCCGCTGCTCGTGATCGTCGGCTCGACGTGCTCGGCGCCGGGCATCCAGCAGCTCGGCGGGCGGCTCGCGGAGACGGCCGGTGCCGACGTGCGCCTCGTCGACGCGCCGGTCTCCGGCGGCGAGGACGGCGCGATGGCCGGCACCCTCTCGATCATGATGGGCGGGACGGAGGCCGACTGCGGGCGCGCCGCCCGCGCCCTCGCCCCCTGCGGGACGCCCGTGCGGCTCGGGCCGCTCGGCGCCGGAGAGGTCGCCAAGTCCTGCAACCAGTTGGTGGTCAGCGCCACCATCCTGGCCCTCGGGGAGGCCACGGTGCTGGCGGAGCGCTCCGGGATCGACGTCGGCCAGATGTGGGATCTGCTGGGCCACGGCTACGCGTCATCGCGCCTGCTCGACACCCGCAAGGACAAGCTCGTGTCCCGCGACGACAGCCCCTCGGGTGCCGCCAAATACCTGCTGAAGGATCTGGAGTGCGGGCTGGAGGTGGCCGAGGCGACCGCCACCCGGGCCGCGTTGCTGCCGGCCCTGCGCGAGTCCTTCGCCCAGATCGTCGCGGCGGGCCTCGGCGACCGCGACATGGCCGTCACCCGCCGGTTCGTCGCCGAGCGCTAGCCACACGAAGCGGCGTCGACTGCGTTCTGGGGGACGGAACGGCCGGTCCATCCCCCAGAACGCAGTCGACCTCCGGCTATCGGGCGCGGGACTTCGGGTCCAGCGCCTCGCGCAGGGACTCGCCCAGCAGCGTGAAGCCGAGCGCCGTGATCGCGATGCAGATGCCCGGCAGGAACGCGAGCTGCGGCGCGATGCTCAGTTCGGCCTGCGCGTACGTGAGCATGCGCCCCCACTCGGCCTCGTAGGGGACGCCGCCGCCGAGGCCCAGGAAGGAGAGGGCCGCCGCGTCGATGACCGCCGTCGCCAGCGTCAGCGTCGCCTGGACGATGACCGGGCCGATCGAGTTCGGCAGCAGGTGGCTCATCGTGATGGTCCGCCGGCTCAATCCCAGGGTCTGCGCGGCGAGGATGTAGTCGGAGCCCTTCTGCGCCAGGATCGACGAGCGCAGCAGGCGCGCGAAGATCGGCACGGCGGAGACGCCGATCGCGATCATGATCGCGTACTCGCCCTGGCCCAGCACCGCGGCGATGGACACGGCCAGCAGCAGGTTCGGGACGGAGAGCAGGATGTCGACGAAGCGCATGATCACGTTGTCGACCCAGCCGCCGATCCCGCCGGCGAGCAGCCCGAGGATCATGCCGCCGACCAGCCCGAACGCCGTGGAGACGATGCCGATCATGAGCGAGGATTGCGCACCCCAGATCAGCTTCGAGAGCACGTCCCCGCCGAACCTGTCGAGGCCGAGGACGTACCCCTCCACCTCGCCGGGGCCGGGGATGTTCGTCGGGGTGATCTCGCGGCGGCCCGGCAGGTCCTCGCCGCCGAACGGGGCCAGGATCGGCGCGAGCACCGCCACGAGCAGGAACAGGGCCACGATCACGGCCCCGACGATCGCAGCGGGATTGCGGCGCAGCCGGATGAAGGCATCGCCCCACACGCTGGTGCCGCGCCCCTCGGGCCCCGGCGCCTTTCCGGTGGGAGCCGGGGCGCCGGCCGCCGTCGTCGTACCGGGAACGGGGGCCGGGCCGTCGCCCGCGGAAGGAGGAAGGTTCTGGCTCATTGCACACGCACCCTCGGGTCGATCAGGTTGTAGGACACGTCCACCAGCAGGTTGATCAGCGAGTAGATCACCGCGATGAAGATGATGAAGCCCTGCAGGACCGGATAGTCGAGATAGAAGATCGCATCGCGCAGGAACCGGCCGATCCCGTTGAACGCGAACACCGTCTCCGTCAGCACGGCTCCGGAGATGAGCAGGCCGAGCTGCAGGCCGATCGTGGTGGTCACCGGCAGCATCGCGTTGCGCAGCACGAACCGGTTGCGGATCAGGTTCGCGCCGATGCCCTTGGCGCGGGCGGTGCGCACGTAGTCGGCGTTCACGACCTCGAGCACCGAGGCCCGCGTGATGCGCACGATGATCGCCAGCGGGATGGTGCCGAGCGCGATGCCCGGCAGGACCAGGTGCATGAACGCGTCCCACGCGGCGTCCCACTCCTGGGTCATCAGGCCGTCGAGCAGGTAGAAGTCGGTGTAGTGGGTGGCGTCGATCCGGGGGTCCTGGCGGCCGTCGGTCGGGAACCAGCCCAGACGGATCGCGAAGATCCACTTGAGGATGAACGCCAGGAAGAACACGGGCACCACCACCCCGCCGAGCGAGAGGAACACCGAGAGCTGGTCCTGCCAGCGCCCGACGTGCTTCGCCGCCCAGTAGCCGAGCGGGATGCCGAGACCGACGGCGAACACCAGCGCGATCGCCGTCAGCTCCAGGGTGGCCGGGAAGCGCGTGGCGAACTCGTCGAGCACGGGCCGGCCCGTGCGCAGGCTGACGCCGAAGTCGCCGCTGAGCAGCTTGCCCATGTAGGTCGCGTACTGCTCGATGAACGGCTTGTCGAAGCCGTACAGCTCGTTGATGCGCGCCACCGCCTGCGGGGTGGCCTTGTCGCCGAGGAGTGCGGTTGCGGGCCCGCCGGGCAGGCTGCGCACCCACAGGAACAGCAACAGCGACAGGCCGAAGAGTGTGGGAACCAGCAGCGCGAGCCGATGGCCGATCGTACGGAGCACGGGTGTCCTCTCCAGATGAGTTGGTCGGGAGCGCGGGCACGACGGCGGCGCGCGGCCGCCGTCGTGCTCTCACCTCCCGCGCGGGGACCGCGCTTATTCGGACAGGACGATCTCGTTGAAGACCTCGTCGTTCACCGGGCTGACGGGGTAGGACTCGACGCGCGGGCTGAAGCCGAGCGACGGTGCCGGGTGGGCCAGCGGGATCGCCGGCAGGAACTCGGCGATGTCCGCGTTGATCTCCTCGTAGAGCGGCGTCTGCTCCTCGACGTCCGGAATCTTGCGTGCTTCGGCGAGCTTGTCGAAGAGCTCCTTGTTCTCGAACCCGAACTCCGGCTTCTGGCCGCCGAAGAAGACGCCGACGAAGTTGTCGGTGTCGTTGTAGTCGCCCGTCCAGCCCAGCAGGTGGATGCCGTGGTCGGCGCCGCCCTGGATGCGGTCCAGGTAGTCCGGGCTCCACTTGTTCGGCTGCGGCGAGACCGTGATGCCGACCTCCTCGAGCTGGGCCGAGATGTTGGAGAAGACCTGCTCCGGGGTCGGCATGTACGGACGGGAGACGCCCGTCGGGTAGTTGAAGTCGAGCTCGAAGCCGTCTTCATAGCCGGCCTCCGCCAGCAGGTCCTTGGCCTTCTCAGGGTCGTACTCGTACTCGGTCACGTCGTCGTTGTACCCGTTGACGGAGTCCGGGATGAACTGCGTGGCCGTCTCGGTGCCCTCGGGCAGGGTTTGCGCGACGAGGGCCTCCTTGTCGATCGCGTGCGCGATCGCCTGGCGGACCAGCGGGTCGGAGAGCTCCTCGATCTTGTGGTTGAAGCCGAGGTAGAGGATCGTGAACGGGTCGCGGGCCATGACGTTGAAGCCCTTGTCCTTCAGCGATGCGGTATCGGCCGGGGCCACGAGGTCGTACCCGTCGATGTCGCCGGCTTCGAGACTCTGGCGGCGGGTGGTCGGGTCGTCGATGACGCGGAAGATGATCTCCTGCACCTGGCCCTGTTCACCCCAGTAGTCCTCGTAGGCGCTCAGCTCGATCTGCTGGCCGGTCTGCCAGGACTCGAACTTGAAGGGGCCGGTGCCGACCGGGTGCCCGGTGGCGTACTCGGAGAGGACGGGGGCCTCTTCGGTGCCGGAGATGTCGTCCGCGCCGAATTCCTCCATCGCGGTCGGGGACTGCATCGCGAACGCCGGCAGCGACAGCGAGGCGATGAAGCCGGCGAACGGCTTCGCCAGCGTCACCGTCGCGGTCAGCTCGTCGTCGGCGGAGCACGCCTCGTAGACCGCGTTCTCCGGGCTGTCCGCGTACCCCTTGAACAGGGCGTTGTAGTAGTAGCCGACCGACTCGGCCTGCTGGATCCCCTCGAAGTTGAACCAGCGGTCGAAGTTCGCACACACGGCCTCCGCGTTGAACTCGGTTCCGTCGTGGAAGGTGACGCCCTCCTTGAGGTCGAACGTGTAGCTCAGCCCGTCCTCCGACTGATCCCACGACTCGGCGAGCAGCGGCTCGGGGTCGGGTGTGCCGGACTCGACGCCGACGAGCCCCTCGAAGATCTGGCGGGAGACCCTGAACGACTCGCCGTCGGAGGCGAACGCCGGATCGAGTGACTGCGGGTCCGAAGACGCCGCGAAGATGAACGTCGAGTCGACGTCGCTGTCTCCGCCGCCTCCGCCATCGTCTTCGCGCTGGCTCTCGGCGCACGCCGAGAGGGCCAGGGCGCCGATCGCGAGTGTCGCGGTCAGTGCCGCGAGCCGGCGCCGCGGGCGGCGCGAGCCGGTGGTGTTCGGGCCATCCATGGTCATGGCTTCTCCTGTAGGTCGAGTCGATCCACCGCGCCCCGACGAATCGAGCCGCAGCGACCCCGTGATGGAGGGGGTCTGCACCCGGGACACCTGCGGTGGTGATCGGGCTCACATCGAGCCTAACCCCAAAACGTGAAAGACATGTGACATAAACCACGGGAATCGGAGATTCCGGCCGGTTCTCCCCGGACGGGTACCGGCGGTCAGCCGATGCCGAGCAGCCGCAGGCCGGCCGCCGCGGCCGCGCCGACGATGACGACGACGAGGAACGGCGCACGCAGGAGCAGTGCGATTCCCGCCGCGATCAGGGCGCCGACGCGTGCGTCGAAGGCGATCTCCGCTCCCGAGGCGAAGGTGTTCACCGCGGTCAGCGACGCCAGCAGCCCGATCGTGACCGCGCCGGCGACGTGCACGATGCGCGGGTTGTCGAGCACCTTCGCGGGCACGAGGTACCCGACGAGTTTGATGCAGTAGGCCGCCGCGCAGGCCGCCAGCACCCAGATCCACAGGCTCGTTTCCCCGCTCATGCGCGCTCCCCCTCGGTTTCCGTCTCGGAGGTCCCGGGCGCGGCATCCCCCGCCGGCGCCGAGCGCCCCGAACCGAGCCATCCCCAGAGACCGGCGACGACCGCGGCGATCATGATGGGCACCCCGGACGGGACCACCGGGATGGTGATGATCGTGACGACCGCGGCCACGACGGCGAGGGCGACCGGGTCCCTGCTCTTCAGCCGCGGCCACAGCAACGCGAGGAATGCTGCGACGGCGGCGCCGTCAAGCCCCCAGACCGCGGGGTCGCCCAGCGCGTCGCCCAGGACCGCGCCGAGGACGGTGAACACGTTCCACAGGGCGAAGACGCCGAGTCCGGCCCACCAGAATCCGCGCTTGGCCTCGGTCAACTCGCTCTGGCCGGCGGCGACCGCGATCGATTCGTCGATGGTCACGTGCGCGGCGAGGAAGCGGCGCGCGCGGCGCGGGCGCAGCATCACGTTCATCTGCATCCCGTAGATCGCGTTGCGCACGCCGAGGAGTGTGGCGGCGCCGAACGCGGCGAGCCCGGCACCGCCGCCGGCGAGCACGCCGATGAATGCGAACTGGCTGCCGCCGGTGAACATCAGTGCGCTGAGCGCAATGGTCTGCCACAGGTTCAGGCCGGCCGCGACGGAGAGGGCCCCGAAGGAGATCCCGTACAGGCCTGTCGCGACAGAGACCGAAAGTGCGATCCGGACCGCGGGCGTGGGGGACTCTAGGCGCATGCCTCCAGTTTATTGGCCAGGAAGTGCTTGATCCGCCCCGGCACGTCGGAGGTGAACTCGGTGACCCCCAGGGACGCCAGGAACTCGGCGTCCTCCTCGGTGTTGACCGTCCAGACGCGGGCCCGCAGCCCGCGCCCCACCCACCGGCGGACGACGTCGGGATGCTGGCGCGCGTAGGCCACGCCCGGCCCCGCGATCCCCGCCGCTCCGGCGTCGAGGTGCTTCAGGGCGCCCTGGTGGACGCGGCGCATCAGGTACCGCACGGCATTGCGCGTGATGAGCCCGAGCCCGCGCGCCTTCTCGTCGTCGAGAACGGAGATCAGCTGGCACAGGTGGTAGCCGGGGACGGTGTCGAGCAGGTAGTCGATCGCGTCCGGGTCGAAGCTCATCAGCGACACCTTGATGTTGCCGATGCGGGACGTCTCCGGGTCCCAGCCGTTGCGCATCAGCACGGTCAGCACGGACTCCTCGAGGCGCCGGCCGAACGGGCTCGGGTGCTTGAGCTCGATCGCGAGCCCGACCTCGCGCCGGGCGCGCCGCATGAGGTCGATCAGCTCCTCGAGAGTGACGACCTGCTGGCTGGCGGCCCCGTACTGCTCCGGGATCCGCACGCCCTTCCAGGAGACGACATCGAGCCGGCGCAACTGGGAGAGCGTCTTCGACGCCACGGACCCCGACCCGTTGGACGTCCGCTCCACGGAGGAGTCGTGGAAGCAGACGGGCACCTCGTCGGCGCTCAGATGCACGTCGCATTCGACCCCGTCGGCCCCCTCGGCGAGGGCATGCAGGTAGGCCGCCCGGGTGTGCTCCGGGTACGTTCCGCTGGAGCCGCGGTGCGCATATACCGTGTACATGCTCCTACGGTACGTTCACCGGCGCCGTCGCCGCCCGAAGCGCACGTGAAGTCGGGGCGAACGTCGCGTGAGTTCTGGGCGCGCGCCGGCGCCTATTCGCCCGTGCGACGTCGGCGCTCGGCTTCCAGCTCGCGCTCGACGTCCTCGATGGCCCGGCTGGTCAGCTGGCCGTCGGCGACCTCCGCGGGGATCGTCTCCGGGAGCGCTCCGAAGGCCAGCCGGGAGGCCTCGATGACCTTCTTGCTGAGCAGGTGGTTGCCGACGCCGCCGATGGCCGCGCCCACGCCGAAGGGCACGAGACGCCCGACCGTGGAGGCGCCCTGGGTGGCGAGAACCTTGCGCAGGAACCGCTTCTGCATCTTGGCCGCGATCCCGCCCCAGAGGCCCCGCTGGCTGGAGGCCCCGAAGACGGAGCCCCAGCCCTGGACCGGTCCGGCGCCGCGGCCGGCGGCCTGGTGGGTGAGCGCGGAGATCATGGAGGACCCCTCGTCTCCCATGACGACCGCCATCACCAGGACGCGCGCCTTGGCCGGGTCCTCGACGGTGATGCCGTGCAGCTCGGCGAGCGATTGGGCGTAGAGGGCGCTGGCCTCCAGGAAGCCGACGGTGGCCGCCGCCGACAGTCCGAGCGAGGTGACCGTGCCGATCCCGGGGACTGCGGCGGTGGCGCCGACGGCGGCGCCGCTTCCCGTGACGGCGACGCGGTAGTCGCGTTCGACGATGCGTCCGAGCTCGTGCGCGCTCGCACCCGGGTGCTTGCGGCGCAGGTACTCGAGGTACTTGATGACGAGGGGGCGCTGGACGCCGAGGGCTTTCATGATGGCGCCCTGCAGGCCGGCGACGGGCTTGCCGTCGGGACCGAGGACGACGTCGGGGAGCTTTTCCTTCACAAGGCCACTCTAGGGCAGCCGGCCGAAGATCGGCACCGGCTCGCTAGCGCGTCTCGAGGTCGACCCACACGAGCCGGTGGTCGCTGCTGCGGACGGGGTTCATGCCGATGAGATCGGCGCCTGGCTGGTTGGGCGCGGGCCAGAAGACGCCGGCGTCGTTCACGCCGAGCGTCTTGGACGGGAGCACGTAGTCGACGCGGAGCGCACCGGTGGATCCGCCGAAGTCGGCGGTGCGCAGGGTGCGCGAGCGGTAGCCCTCGGACTGCGGCGCGCCGCGCTGGAGGAAGGAGCCGATGGTCGGCCGCCCGTTCGCGACCGGACCGCGCGAGGACGGCTCCGGGTCGGTGATGCTCTCGTGGGAGAGCAGGCTCATCACCGCGTTGTCGTAGGAGTCGCCGCGCTGCGGGTCGGCGTTGAGGTCTCCGAGGACGACGAAGTCCTCCCCCTCGGCCAGGCCGCCCCTGACGCCGGCGTCGTCGTAGATGTAGGCGGAGGCCTCGCCGCCGGAGATGTAGTCGGCGAAGAAGCGGATCTCGTCGTGGTTGCGGCGCGCGTTGCGCTGCTCGGCGCCGTCGAACGCCGGGGGCGTCGGGTGGGCGGCCAGCATGTGGACGGTGCGGCCGTCGACGTCGATGGGGACGTCCCAATGCGACTTGCTGCTCAGGCGCAGGACCCCGCTGATGAGTTCCCCGTAGTAGTCCGTGGGCAGGTTGCTCTCCGGCATGTCGCTCCAGAGGAACTTCTGGAACGTGCGCACCTCGTCGGTGAGGATCGGGTACTTGGAGTACAGGACCATGCCGTACTGCCCCTCGAACTCGCCGTACCCGAAGGCGTCGTCGGGGCCGCCGACCGTGCCGTCCTGGTTCAGGTCGGCTCCCGTCTGGACGCCCGTGTTCGAGGGCGCCACGTACATGTACGGGTAGTCCTGTGCCGGCTGGTCGTTCTGCGAGACGGCCAGGTAGTTGTCGCGGAAGAGACTGGCGGCCGTCTTCTCGGCGTCATAGTCGAACTCGTTGACGAGCAGGACGTCCGGGGCCGTGCGCTGGATGACCTCGGCCACCGCTTGGGCCTGCGAGTTGTTGGGGCTGACCAGGTCGCCGATCAATTCGCCCTCGGCCCCGCCGAACAGCGAGGCGTTGTAGGTGGCGACGCGGACACCCGACTCGCTCGACGTCTGGGAATCCACGGAATCCTCCTGGGTCATGCTGTGCACGGCCGGGAGGACACTCGAAACGAGCGGGGTCGGGGCCGCCTCCACCGGCGGAGCGGCATGCGCGGGCACGACAGAGGCCGCCGCGAGTGCGGCGGTCGTCATGACAGCGAAGGCTGCCCGCTTGAGTGAGCGCATGGGACCAGCGTAGGGGACGCGGGAGGCCCGTTTCAGGGAGAACGACAGCCTGTGGACACTTGATGTGAAGCGTTTCACTTGTGGATGACGAGTGGACCAAACTCGACATTCCCCGAATCACGCCGATCGCGGGCCGTCGGCGATGGGTACGCTCTCAGAAAGTGTTCAGGCGGGTCACACGTTGCGGTGAATCCATCGTTGCGTGATTGATATGTTCCGTGACTTTGCTCCGCCTGACGCTTTAACAGTTCTATCACACGGACAAACCGGTTCGAATTCGACTGTCAGGACATGCCATGAAACCCGCCCGCGGACGCTTCGTCGCCGTCGACGCCCTCGCCGACCTGAACCGCCGTCTCGCCGGCGGCACGACCGACCTGACCGGCTGGCGCCTGCTCGGCCTCGACCTGCGCGCGCACACCGGCGCACTGGCGCGCTGCAACACCGCCAGGACGACGTTCGCCGGCTGCGAGCTGGAGCCCGCGGCGGCCGCGGAGCACGCCCGCCGCGGGGCCCTGATCCTGCCCCGTGTCGACAGCGCACCCGTCGACGTGCACCGGCCGTCCCTCTACACCGCGGACGAGCTCTACGACGCCCCCGTCTACGAGGACAGCCTCGACGGCCGCGCGTTCGCGTGGCAGCAGACGGCCCGCGGGCCGCGCTCGACCATGGCCCGCTCCCTGCACGACTACTCCGTGGACGCCGCCCTCGACGAATGGAGTGCCGGGCGGGCACTCGTCGGCGTCATGGGCGGCCATGCGGCCACCCGCGGATCCGGCCCGTACGACGACGCTGCCCGGCTCGGCTTCCGCCTCGGCCAGTCGCTGACGGTCGCCACGGGCGGCGGTCCCGGCGCGATGGAGGCGGCCAACCTCGGGGCCCGTCTCAGCGGCCTGGGCGAGGACCGGGTGCGCGAGGCGCTGGGAGTCGTGGCGGCGGCGCCGTCGTTCAAGCCGTCCGTGGACGCCTGGGCGGGCGCGGCCCGCCGGGTCCTGAGCGATCCGGCGGTCGCGGAGGCAGCCGGCGAATCGCTGGGCATCCCGACGTGGCACTACGGGCACGAGCCGCCCAATCTCTTCGCCACGGCGATCGCGAAATACTTCCGGAACGCGCTGCGCGAGGCGATCCTGCTGCAGATCTGCAACCGCGGGATCGTCTTCCTGCCCGGCGCCGGCGGGACCGTGCAGGAGATCTTCCAGGACGCGTGCGAGAACTACTACGCCTCCGAAGAGACGGTCGCCCCCATGGTCCTGGTCGGCCGGGAGTATTGGACAGAGCGTTTCCCCGCCTGGGCACTGCTACACGCACTCGCCGCCGGGCGGCCCATGGAGCGGCACGTACACCTGGTCGACACGGTCGACGATGCCGCCGAGATCCTCTCCGAATAGTCGATCAGCCAACGAACGGACCATTCGTGTCACAAATAAATGACAGTCCGGGAAACGCTCCGCGAACTCGAAGAAGCGACCAAATTAAATTTGATTCAACCTCTATTCGTACTAGTCAGTAGCCCATAGCGTGGTCGGGCAGTCGTCGGTCACCGGGACCGGCGACCGACGCGAAGGAGCAAAAGTATGAAGAACTTCACCCGCACCGGCGCCGCGATCGTCGCCGCCGCCTCCCTCACTTTCACCGGCGCCGCAGCCGCCTCCGCCGCCCCCGTGGACCTCCCCACCGCCCCGGGCGCCGACCTGCCCGTCGGAGGACTCCCAGTCGGCGACCTGCCACTGGACTCCCTCCCCGCCGACCTGCCGCTCGGCGACCTGCCTGCGGACCTCCCGGTCGGAGACCTGCCGGTCGATCTCCCGGCCGACCTGCCGGCGGACCTGCCCGTGGGCGAGCTGCCGGCGGACCTGCCGGTCGGCGAGCTGCCGGAGCTGGACACCACCGACCTGGACCTCTCCGCGATCGAGATCCCGGCAGACCTCGACGCCGAGGCCATCGCCGAGGTCGCCGCCGAGGTTTCCGACCAGGTCGTCGCCCAGGTCTACACGCAGCTTCAGGCCCTCGTCGCCGACGGCAGCCTCAGCATCGGCGTCGTCGCGGACATCCTGGTCCAGGTCGGCGACCTGGTCGAGGCGACCGTGACGGCCGAGCTCACCGAGAACGGCTCCATCGACGCCGCGGTCGAGGCCCAGCTGGAGGCCGACGTCCAGGAGATCATCGATGGCGCCCTCGGCGACGCCGGCGCTGTGGTCCCGGACGTGGAGATCAGCCTCCTCGACGCCGTCCAGGACGTCCTCAAGGCTCTGACCGGCCTGGTCACCGGCATCATCGGCGGCCTGCTCTAGACTCCGCACGCCGCACCGCCCGGAAGCGCCCGCGGATCACGTCGATCCGCGGGCGTTTCCGCGTTTCACCGGCCGGTCCGACCCCCGCCGACATCGCAGCCGATGCGGCCGCCGACGTCGAGGCCGCCCTGGACGCAGTCGTGGACGTCGCACTGTAACCACTGGATCCGCGGACCCGCCCCGATCCGAGCAGAGAAGGAGCCCTCCCGGCCGCCACGGCCCGGAGGGCTCCTTCGCGCTCCCCCGCCCCGGCCCCTGGACGGGGCCGGCTAGCGGCTCAGGCGCACCGTGACGACCTCGAACGGCCGGATCCGGAACCGCACCTCCGCCGCGGCGGCATCGAAGGCCAGCTCCGGGGCATCATCCGTCGGCTCCTCGAGCAGGGAGACGGCCGCGGCCGCCCGGAACCCGAGCTCCGGGTCGAGCTGCAGCACGGCCTCGCCGCGCCGCCCCTCGGCTTCATAGACGCGCACGACGACGTCGCCGGACCGGTCGGCGGCCAGCTTGACCGCGGACCGCACCGGAGCCGTCCCGGCGCCGCCGGCGACCGCGACCACCGGCCGCAGTGCCCCGGCGCGCGCGGCATCGCCGGAGAATTCGAGCGGCGGCGTGTTCAGCACGGTCGCCTCCGCGGTCGCGGAGGCGATGTCCGCGCCGACCATCAGCCCGTACACGTGGCTCTGGCGGCCCTGGTCGGTCTCCGGGTCGGGGAAGCGCGGCGCCCGCAGCAGCGACAGCCCGATCGTCGTGGTCGCGTCGCCGTCCACGACGTCCCGCAGCACGTCGAACCCGTAGATCGAGTCGTTGACCAGCGCGACCCCGAAGTCCTCCTCGGAGACCAGCACGAACCGGTGCATGGAGGTCTCGAATTTCGCGGCCTCCCAGCTCGTGTTCGTGTGCGTGGGCCGCCGCTGGACGCCGAACTGGGTCTCGGCGACCGTCTCCCGCGCGGCGATGTCGAGCGGGAACGCGGCCTTGAGGAACTTCTCGGTCTCGTGCCAGTCCGTCTCCTGCTCGATCCGCAGGGTCCGGCTCCCCGGCTCGAGGACCAGCCGCTGCGTCACCCGCGATTCGCCGAAGCTGCGCCGGATCGTCACGGCCGCCCCTCCTGACGGAGTCGCCGCGTGCGTGAGCTCGTCGACACCGTCGATGATCGTCACGGTGTTCCGGTAGAAGCGGTCGATGTCCCACGCGTCCCACCTGTTCGGGAAATCCTGGTGCAGGCGCAGCACGTTGGCGCTCTCCCCTGCCGGGACGGCCTCGCGCCCGGTCGCCGCCTCGACCGCGGAGACCACGTGCCCGGCCGCGTCCAGCGCCACGCGCACGACGCCGTTGTCCAGCACCAGCCCGCCCGCACCCTCCGCAACACTCACCGGCGCACCCGCTGCCGCGGCGTCGTCGTGCACGGTGCCCGCGGCGGCGATGCCGCCGGCCGGGACCGCGCGAACCCCGGCCGCCGGGGCGTCGAACGCGGAGGCGTTGGCGACGAGCCGGTCGTCGCCGGAACCGGCGAGGGCCGCGAGGGCGCCGGTGACGATCGCGCGCGCATCCTCCTCGACGCGGGCGTAGCTCGCGGCCGCCTCGCGGTGCACCCAGGCGATGGAGGTGCCCGGCAGGATGTCGTGGAACTGGTGCAGGAGCACCGTCTCCCAGAGGCGGTCCAGCTGCTCGTACGGGTACTCGACGTCCGTGTTCAGCGCGGCGGTCGCGGCCCAGAGCTCCGCCGCCACGAGCAGGTGCTCGGTGCGGCGGTTGCCCTGCTTCATCTGGTGCTGGCTCGTGAGCGTGGCCCGGTGCAGCTCCAGGTAGAGCTCCCCCACCCAGACGGGCGGGGACGGCAGCTCCGCCTTGGCGCCCTCGAAGAAGTCGTCCGGGTGCTGCCACTCGACGCGGGCGCTGCCCTCGAGGTCTCGCAGGCGGGCGGCCTTGCCGGTCATCTCGCGGGTGGCGCCGCCGCCGCCGTCGCCCCAGCCGACCGGGGCGATGGATGAGGTGGCGTGGCGGGACTCGCGGAACTGGCGGCTCGCGCGGGCGAGCTCCTCGCCGGAGAGCCGGGAGTTGTAGGTGTCCATGGGCGGGAAATGGCTGAAGACGCGGGAGCCGTCGATGCCCTCCCAGTCGAACGTGTGGTGCGGGAACCTGTTGACCTGGTTCCACGAGATCTTCTGGGTGAAGAACCACTCGAACCCGGCCCGGCGCATCAGCTGCGGCAGGGCCGGCGAGTAGCCGAAGCTGTCCGGCAGCCACACGCCCTTGCAGCGGATCCCGAACTCGCGCTCGAAGAACCGCTGTCCGTACAGGAACTGTCGCACCAAGGACTCGCCGGATGGCATGACCGTGTCCGATTCGACCCACATGCCGCCCAACGGGACGAAACGGCCGGCGTCGACCGCCTCCTTGACCCGGGCGAAGACCTCCGGGCGGTGCTCCTTGAGCCACGCGAACTGCTGCGCGCTCGACATGCCGTAGAGGAAGTCGTCCGTCTCGCCGATCAGCGCGGTCATGCTCGAGGCGGTGCGGGCGACCTTGCGGATCGTCTCGCGCACCGGCCACAGCCACGCGGAGTCGATGTGTGCGTGGCCGATCGCCTTGATCCGGTGGGCGGAGGACTCCGCCGGGGAGGCCAGCGCGGGCTCGAGCTCCCGGCGGGCCGCGTCCGCGGTGCCGCGGACGTCCTGCAGGTCGAGGGCGTCGAGGGCGTCGTCGAGCGCCTGCAGCACCCGCATCCGGCGGGGCGAGGTCTCCGGCAGCTCGGCCTGCAGCTCGAGCAGGACCTCGAGATCGAGGGCGAGCTCGTGCACCTCGGCGGCGAAGACCGCCAGGTCCATGCGCCGCGACGTGTACAGGGGCTCCGCCGACGACGTCCGGACGTCGCCCTGCTGCGTCGGCAGGAACGGGTGACGGTCGAGCAGCACGGGGTTGGACGCGGCCTCGATGTAGAACTCGACGCGCTCGCCGCCCTCGGCCTCCTCCGCCAGCACGACCCACTGGTTGCGCGGGTTCAGGGACTTCACCGGGGTGCCGTCCGGCAGGTAGACGAGGCCCTCGCACTGGAAGCCGGTCAGGTCGGCGTCGAAGCCGAGGTCGATCACGGCCTCCACCCGCTCGCCCGCCCAGTCCGCGGGGATCCGCCCGGTCAGCCGGAACCAGGTGGTCCCCCAGGCCGGGCCCCACGTCTCGCCCACGGCGTATTCGCCGAAGTCGAGGGCCAGCCCGTCCGCGGGGGCGATCGGCTCGCCGTCCAGCGCGCGGCACGCCGCGGTCAGAGGCACGCTGACAGCGTGCACGGCCGGCCGGATCCGCTCGGCGAGCACGCGCGTGGCGCGGCCGACGGTCAGGGGGACGTCGTCGTGCATTGGGGCTCCCATCGTCGGTGCTTCCCGTTGCACCCCAATCTATAGCCGGAGTCCGCGCGGGTCACCGACGGCGGAGTCAGGTGATCATCCGAGGACGACCCGGCCGTCGTCGCGCACGGTCCAGCCGGGGTTGTGGGCGATCTCCCAGACCACCCCGTTGGGGTCGGCCACGTGGGCGTGGAAGATCCCGCCGAACGCCCCGTCCTCCGGCGGCGTCAGCACGCGGCCTCCGGCCGCCTCCATCTGGCGCACGACGTCGCCCACGCCGTCGCGGGTGCCGACGTTGTGGGCGAGCGTGACGCCGCTGGCGCCGGCGGCGGGGGCGCCGCCGAGGTCCTGGCCGAACTTGTCGGCGTCGAAGAGCCCGAGGACGGTGCCGGGAGCGATCTGGAAGAAGATGATCTCGCCGGGCACGTCCAGGAGCGGCTCCCAGCCGAGGGCGTCGACGTAGAACTCGCGGGACGCGTCCAGGTCGGGCG
The DNA here is from genome assembly GCF_014651715.1 of Zhihengliuella salsuginis. Lineage (GTDB taxonomy): Bacteria > Actinomycetota > Actinomycetes > Actinomycetales > Micrococcaceae > Zhihengliuella > Zhihengliuella salsuginis. The sequence continues at coordinate 12,924 of NZ_BMXK01000001.1, read as the reverse complement.
TGGACAGCGTGATGAAGTGGGCCTGCTGGCCGAGTGCGCTCATGGAGGCAGGCTACGCCGGATGCCGGCGCATGTCTCGACTTCCGGCGGCCGAGGATCCAGAATCGTGCCATGGCGAAGATCAGCAGTGTCGACGAGTACCTGTCCGGCTTCGAGGGCTCCGCGCTGGACCTGCTCACCCGGCTGCGGTCGCTGTGCCGCGACGACGCGAACGGCACCACCGAGGAGGTGCGCTGGAACCAGCCCGCCTACGTCCACGCGAGCGGGACGATCCTCTACATGTTCTCCGGGCACACCGCGCACGCCAACATCGTCTTCACCCCGAGCACGCTCGAGGCCTTCCTTCCGGACCTGGACGGCTGGGGGACCGGCAAGGGCTCGATCCGGCTGCCCTACGGCGCCCCGCTCCCGGCCGAGCTGCTGGAGCGCATGTTCCGGTACCGCGTCGAGGAGCACGAGCGCCGCAACGTGCTCTGGATGTAGCGCCCGGCCCGCTCAGACCAGACCGACCCGGCGGGCCTCGATCGCCGCCTGCATGCGGCTCGACGTGCCGGTCTTGGCCAGCACGCTGGAGACATGGGACTTGACCGTCGCCAACGAGATCACGAACTCCTGGGCGATCTGCGCATTCGATTTCCCCTGCCCGAGGGCGACCAGCACGTCGGTCTCCCGGGGTGTCAGGTCGTGGGCGTACGCCGGGCGCGCTTCCGGCCCCGGCTCGGGCGCGGCGGCGAACCGGCGCAGCACCTGGCGGGTGACCTCGGGCGCGACGACCCCGTCACCCGCGGCGACCCGGCGGATCGCGGTGAAGAGGTCCTGCGGCTCCACCGTCTTCAGCAGGAACCCGGCCGCCCCGGCCTTGAGCGCGCCGAAGACGATCTCGTCGAGGTCGAACGTCGTCAGCATCAGCACGTCCGCGCCGGCGTTCGCGACGATCCGCCGGGTGGCCTCGACGCCGTCGACCCCGGGCATGCGCGCGTCCATCAGGACGACGTCGGGCCGCAGGGCGCGCTCCTGGGCGACCGCCAGCGCGCCGTCGGCGGCCTCCCCGACGACCTCGATGTCGCCGGCCATGCCGAGCAGCAGCAGCAGCCCCGCCCGCACGCTGGCGTGGTCGTCCGCGATCAGCACCCGGATCACCGTCCCGCTCATCCCGTTTCCTCCCGCTCGGCGGCCCGCGTGTTGGGCACCTCGACGTCGACGCGCCACCGCCCGCTCCCGTCCGGCGCCGGCCCGGCCGTCATGGTCCCGCCGGCGGCGCTCACGCGCTCGCGCATCCCGATGAGCCCGGTCCCGCGGACCCGCGCGGGAGCGTCGACGGGCATCCGGTTCGTGACCGTCAGCGTCACGGTGTCCTCGTCGGCGCGCACGACGACGGCGGCGTCGCCGGCCCCGTGTTTGGCCGCGTTGTGCAGGGCCTCGCCGAGGGCCCGCGTCAGGGCGTGCCGCACCCGCGGGTGCAGCGATTCGGGCGGGTGCCCCTCGACGCCGAGGTCGAGCCCCAGGGTCTCGGCCCGGTGCAGCGCGTCGTCCCAGTCTGCCCCGGGCTCCCCCAGCAGCTGTGTCGTCGTCTCCCCCGAGTCGGAGGATCGCAGCAGGGCGACCATGGAGCGCAGCGATTCCAGGGCTCCGACGCTCGTGGCGCGGATCGTCCCGAGCGCGCGCCGGTCGCGGGCCTCGTCCGCGTCCCCGGCGAGCGCGGCGCCGGCCGTGAGTGCAATCGCGGAGATCTCCGCGGACACGGTGTCGTGGAGCTCGCGCGCCATGCCGCGGCGTTCGGCGTCGACCGCGGCCTGCTGCTGGCGCTCGTGCAGTTCGAACAGTACGGCGCTCCGCTCGGCCTCCAGCTCGTTGCGCGCGTAGCCCTGCGGCCAGAGCGGGTACCCGCGCCGCACCTCCGACGCCCACCAGAGGGGCATGAGCAGCAGGGCCACCGCGCTCACACCGGCGCCGACCGCGGCTGACGGCCCCTGGACGACCCACGACGCGACGACGGCTCCGACACTGCCAACACCGAAAACGACGGCGACCGCCCGGACGGCTCCCGGTGAGGCCCTGAGCCCCACGTGGTAGATCAAGTCGGCGACGCACAGCCAGATCCCCACGCTGCCGCCGAGTGCGACGTCGGCCGCGACTATCGGGACGGCCGCCACCAGGGAGGCGACGGGCCTGCGGTGCTTGCCGAGCAGGGGCAGGACCATGAGGGCGAGCGGCAGCAGGTGCCACCACCCGGAGGGCCGGTTCCCCGGTTCCCACCACCCCACGTTGAACATCCCCGTCCAGCCGGCGGCGACGAGCAGCACGGACAGCACCAGGGTGACGGCGGTCTGCAGGTGCTTGCTGGCGAACAGGGCGGGCATGCTTGTATTGGACCACGGGCAGCGCCTCCGCGTCCTCCAACTTAAGGGGGATGGCCCCGCGGGCGTTCCCTCCTTCGGACCGATGCCCCGGCGGCCGGCCACGCGGGAGGATTCGATCATGACGGAAATAGACGTGGCGGCCGCGCTCGGCGGCGACGGACCCGCTCCGCTCCTGGGCGTTCTCGCCGTGCTGGCGCTGCTCGACTCCACGAGCTTCGGCACGCTGCTCATCCCGCTCTGGTTGGCTCTGGCTCCCGGGAGGTTGCGCGCCGGCCGGATCGCCGCCTATCTCGCCGTCGTCGGCGGGGCCTACGCGGCGGTCGGCGTCGTCCTCCTCGGGGCGCTGAGCCTCTTCGGCGACGGGCTCGTGCGGGCCGTCGAACGCGCCGGGGAGTCCTCGCCTCTCCTCGTGGGACAGCTCGCGGTCGGTGCCGGCCTGCTCGCCTACAGCTTCCGGCTCGACCCGATGACGGCCTCCGGAAAGGAGGCCAAGCGGCGGCGCGACGAGCGCCGGGGGAACGCCGGCCGGATGACCCGGTTCAGGCAGCGCGCCGTCGGCGACGGGCCCGGCGGATTCGGGCCGCTGCTGGGGCTGGCGTTCATCGCCGTCGGGCTCGAGCTGCCGACACTGCTGCCGTATCTCGCCGGCATCGGGCTGGTCGCCGGCACCGGTCCGGCCTGGCCTGGCAGCATCGTGCTGATCCTGTTCTACTGCGCGGTCATGCTGCTGCCCGCCGTGCTGGTGGTTCTGGGACGCCTGGTGGCGCACCGTGTCGTCGATGCTCCGCTGCGGCGCCTCGAAGCTTGGTTGAGCAGGCACGCCGGGGCGACGATCGGCTGGGTCGTCGGCATCCTCGGGGTGCTGCTGGGCCTGAACGCCCTCAGCGGCCTCGGCGTCACCTGAGATTCAGGACGACGGCGGCGTTCGGCTCAGCGTCGCGTCGCGCGGATCAGGTGCCGCGTCGAGTGGGCGACGAAGGGCTCCCGCCGCAGCCGGGCGTCGAGAGCGCGCAGCTTCGCCGCGTAGCGCTCGGGCGTGAAGTCGGGGACCCACCACGGGCACTTGCGCAGGATCCAGACCACCGCGCCGACGTCGTGGAACTCCATCCGGCAGCGCGCGGTGAGCAGCTCGTCCACGTCCAGGTCGGCGGCCCGGGCCTGCTCGGCCTCGCGTTCCGGGTCCCGCCCCTTCCGGGCCTCCGGCTGCGGGCCGAGGAAGTACTCGACGAGCTCGAACGCCGAGGCAGGGCCGACGTGCTGGGCGAGGTACCGCCCGCCGGATGCGAGGACGCGCGCGGTCCCGGCCCAGTCCGGCGCGACCGGGTGCCGGCTCGTCACGAGGTCGAAGGCGCCGGCGGCGAAGGGCAGCGCTTCGCCGGGGGCCGCCGCCGCTACGCGCACGCCGAGCGGTTCGAGCCGGGAGCGCGCCCGCAGCAGGTTCGGCTCCCACCCCTCGGTCGCGGCGGTCGCCGACGGCCGCCGCGCGGCGAGCTCGAGCGCTTCGGCGAGCACCTCCCCGCCACCGGTGTCGAGGTCGAGCGCCGCCTCAGACTGGGACAGCGCGTCGGCCTGCTGCCGAACGTACCCCCACCACGGCCGCTCCTCGGCGGCCCGGCCGTCCAGGAATTCGAACCCCCACCCGGTCACGTCGGCGGCGGCCGCCTCCGCCACCAGGTCGTCGAAGGCCCTCACGACGCCGCCTCCCGGCCCGCGCGGGGCCGTTTGCCGAGCTGGAGCACCAGTGCGACGACGGCGATGCCCGTCACCACGGTCAGCGCGACCGGCAGGGAGGCCAGGGTGGCGATGCCGCCGATGGTGGGCGCGAGGGTAATCGTGGCGGCCCGCATGGCCCAGCTGATCCAGGTGACACCGGCGTGGGGCGGCAGCCCGGGGACGGCGTCGGCCTCGGCGAAGGCCACCGGGACCGTGACCGCGCAGCCGAGGCCGGCGAGCGCCAGCCCGAGCAGGGTCGTCGCCGCGTTCGGCGCCCACGCCGCGGCCAGCATCCCCGCGACCACGACCCCCAGGCTGATCAGCAGCGCGCGGTGCGATCCGAGCGCGTCGATGAAACGGTCGCCGAGGAGGCGGCCGATGAACTGCGCGGCCAGCAGGACGCTCAGGCCGATGCCGGCGGAACCCAGCGGGACTCCGCGTTCGGTGGCGAGGAGGATCGCCGACCAGTTGTTGGCGATCTCCTCGACGCTGATCCCGGCCAGCGCGACGAGGGCGAGCGGGACGAGAATCTTCATCACGTGCCGCCCGCGCAGAGACTCCGCGGGGGCGTCCCCGGCGGCCGCGGTCCCGTCGGCGAGGAATCCGCGGGAGGCCCACCACATCGATCCGATGCAGACCGCGCCCCAGAGGCCGATGTGCGCCAGGAGCGGCACGTCGAGCGTCGCCATGAGAGTGCCGACGGCGCCGCCGAGCGCCGCGCCGATGCTCCAACCGGCGTGCATGAAGTTCATCAGCGAACGGCCGTACCCCTGCTGGACCCTGAGGCCCTGGGCGTTCTGCCCGACGTCGACGCAGGTGTCGGCGGCGCCCGCAAGGACCAGGGCCGCGAAGAAGAGCCAGGGCTGGCCCATGACGATCCCGACCACCGCGAGGAAGAGTGCGGCGGCCACCCAGGTGGTGCCGACGGTGGTCGTGGCCCGCATCCCGAACCGGCGCAGGACGACCCCGGGAAGGTTGAAGGCCCCGGCGCCGCCGAGGACGTAGCCGACGACGAGCAGCCCGAAGAGGCCGGTCCCGACGCCGAGCAGGTCCTGGACTTCGGCGTAGCGGGCGAGGAGCGTCGCGAGCAGGGCGCCGTTGGTGGCGAAGGCCAGCATGGCGGACAGGCGCGCCCGCCGGAGCGAGGGTGTGGATTGCATACGCCGCAGTCTTCCGGTGGAATCAAACACATGCAACGTGCGATCAGGCAGAAAACGATCATCAACGCCGTGCGGGGGACGGCGGAGGTCCGGGTCGCCGACCTGGTCCGGGCCACGGGCGCCTCGGCCATGACCGTCCGGCGCGATCTGGACGAACTGGCCCTCCAGGGGGTGCTGCGCCGGACCCACGGCGGCGCGGTGGGCCTGCCCGCCCGGGGCGCGCGCCTGCCGTACCAGGTCCGGCAGGAGACGAACACCGCCCTCAAGCAGCGCATCGGCGCCGCGGCCGCCGGCCTCATCCCCGACGCCTCGAGTGTCATCATCGACGACGGCACCACGTGCGCCGCGGTCGCCCGCGCCGCCGCGGGGCGGGACCTGACGGCCATGCCGCTGTCGATCCACGGGGCCGCCGCGCTCGGCGAGCGCCCGGGGACCCGCATCGTGACACCCGGCGGCGAGCTGAACGGGGACGAGCTGTCGTGGAAGGGGCACCGCGCGGCGCGCGACGTCCTCGACTTCCGGGCGGACGTCGCCGTGCTCGGCGTGTGCGCCTGGGGCGAGGAGATCGGCCTGACGGCGACCAGCATGCAGGACGCCGACTTCAAGAAGGCGGCGCTCGCCTCATCCCGCCGCGTCATCGCCGTCACGACGGCGGAGAAGCTCGGGATGACGGCGACGTTCGCGGTCTGCCCGTCGGACGCCGTCGACGTGGTCGTCACCAGCGGCGCACCCGCCGACGCGGCTGCCTGGCTGGCGGCGGCGGGGGTCGAGCTGGTGGATATCGACGCCTAGGCCGGCGGTCCGGCCTCATGGCGGCGCTCGGTGTCGGCCGCGGAGGCGCGCAGGGCCTCCAGGACGGTCCGGACGGAGAGCCGCTCCGCGCGGTCCGGCCGCATCACGGCGGACACGTGCCGGACCGACGAGGCCCCGCGCAGCTCCCGCAGCACGAGCCCGCCGCCCGTGGGCGTCGTGAACCGGGGAAGGATCGCCACGAGGTCGCTGTCGGCGACCAGTGCCTCGATGAGCCGGTTGTCGCGGATCCGCTGGCGGATGTCGAGGTCGGCACCGGTCTCGGCGCTCACGGATTCGAGCACGGTGTCGAAGGGATACCCGACCGGGACGCCGATCCACGCGCAGCCGGCGACGTCGGCGGGCGTGAGATGGTCCCGGCCGGCGAGCTCGTGCGCGGCGTTCATGGCGACGTCGAGGGGCTCGCGGGCGAGCGGCACCACAGACTCGCCGCGCGTTCCCGCGGGGCGGACGCTGGTCAGGCTGTGGGCGACCACGATGTCGTTGTCGGCGGCGAGGTCCGCGTACTCGGCCTCGGCGACGTCGTAGTCGCTGACCTCGACCTCGATCCCTGTGCCGCCCAGCCCCCGCAGCACTGGCGGCATGAGGAACGTCGCCGCGCTGGGCAGCGCCGCGATGCGCACGACGCCGGTCGGCTCGCCCCGGAACGCGTCCCACCGCGCCTCGACCCTCGCCAGGGCGGTCGCGAGATCCGCCCCGCCCTCCGCGAGCAGCCGCCCGGCCCCGGTCAGTCGCAGGCCGCGGCCGGCGGGCTCGACAAGCGCCATGCCCGCCTCGCGCTGGGCCGTCTTCAACTGCTGGGAGACGGCCGACGGCGTCCGGTACGTCGCCTCGGCGACGGCGGTGACGCTGCCGCGGTCGGCGAATTCGCGCAGCAACTCCAGGTGGCGGTATTCCATGAAGACAACCTACAGAGTACTTTCCAAATTTGTCGATTGTCCTTCAAGAAGGCAGCGGCGAGGATGATTCCATGCCCACCCGCCACCGGCTGCTCGCCGTCTCAGTCGCCCTCATGTGGGGCCTGAACTTCATCGCCATCGACGCCTCGCTCCAGGTGTTCCCGCCGCTCTTCCTCGTGGCGCTGCGCTTCGCTCTTCTCGCCGTGCCGACGATCATCCTGATCCCCCGCCCCGACGTCGCGACCCGGTGGCTCGTCGGCTACGGCCTCGGCTTCGGCACCCTCCAGTTCCTCTTCCTGTACTGGGGCATGTCCATCGGCATGCCGGCGGGGCTGGCCTCGCTCGTGCTGCAGGCCTCGGCGCCGTTCACGGTCCTGCTGGGTGCGCTCTTCCTGCGGGAGCGGATCGGCCCCTTCGGCATCGCCGGCATCACGATCGCGGTCGGCGGCCTCACGATCGTCGGCTGGCAGCGCTGGGAGTCGGCGAGCCTGCTGCCCTTCCTCCTGACTCTGGCCGGCGCCTTCGGCTGGGCCATCGGCAACGTCTGCAACCGCCGGGCGCGGCCCTCGAACCCGCTGCACCTCACCCTGTGGATGTCGGTGGTCCCGCCGCTTCCAATGCTCGCCCTGTCCTTGGCCGCCGAGGGCCCGGAGGCGATCGCCGCCTCGTTCACCGGGCTCGGCACCCCGGCGGGCATCGCGGCGCTGGCCGGCCTCGCCTACACGGTCCTGATCGGGACGGTGCTCGGCTCCGGCATCTTCACGTGGCTCATGGCGCGCCACCCGGCCGGCGTCGTCGCACCGTTCTCACTGCTGGTCCCGGTCTTCGGCATGAGCGCGGCATGGCTGCTGCTCGGCGAGGAGGCGAGCGCCGGCGAGCTGGTCGGCGGCGTGCTGATCGTCGCCGGAGTGCTGGTCGGTTCCGCGTCATCGCTGCGGCGTCCGGGCCGGCGGCGGCCGGCACTCGACGGCGGGACGCGCCCGCCGGCATCGATCGACATTCATGACGATTCATTTACCAAATCAACTTAGGGCAGGCTAAACTGTCTTCCCGGTGCGGCGTCTCGGTCCCACCAGACGATCCACGGGAGCAAGTTGATGAAGATTCGTTCGGCCGCCTGGGCCGCCATCGCGGCGACGCTGGCGCTCGCCGCCACCGGTTGCGGCGCCTCCGAACCCGTCGATGAGCCGTCCGCATCGGCGGCCGCCGGAGGCGAAGGCTCCACCGAGTACCCGCTGACGATCGAGAACTGCGGCGTCGAGGTCACTCTCGACGCGCCGCCGGAGCGCGTGGTCTCCCTGGACCAGAACTCCACCGAGATCCTCTACTCCCTGGGGCTCGAGGACCGCGTGGCCGGCACGGCCTCGTGGACCGACCCGGTCCTGCCGGGCCTGGAGGCGGCGAACGCCGACGTGCCGCGCCTGGCCGACAACGCCCCGACCTACGAGGTCGTCCTCGACGCCGACCCCGATTTCATCACGGCCTCGTTCGGCCGCCACCTGGGCGAGAACGGCGTCGCGACCCGCGACCGCTTCGCGGAGACCGGCATCGAGTCCTACCTCTCCCCCACGGATTGCGAGGGCGACCTGATCATCAACGGCGGCGGGACCCGCACCCAGCTGCTCGAGGTCGAGTCGCTCTACACGGAGATCCGCGAACTCGCGGCCATCTTCGACGTCCCGTCCCGCGGCGAGGCCCTGGTCGCCGACCTGCAGGCGCGCGCGGACGCCGCCCTCGAGGGCGTGGACGCCGACGGCGCCACCGTGGCCTTCTGGTTCGCCGACACCCGCACCCCGTACGTCGCCGGCGGCTACGGCTCCGCGGCCATGCTCGCCGAGATGTCCGGGATGGAGAACTCGTTCGCGGACACCGCCGACGACTGGCCCGCGACCGGCTGGGAGACCGTCGTCGAGAAGGACCCGGACGTCCTGGTCCTCGGCGACCTGCAGCGCAACCGCTTCCCCGGCGACCTGCTGGCGGACAAGATCGAGTTCCTCGAGTCGGACCCGCTGACCAGCACCCTCGACGCCGTGGAGAACGAGCGCTACATCGCCCTGCACGGCGCGGAGATGAACCCGTCCATCCGCTTCGTCGACGGGCTCGAGAAGATCGGCGAATTCTGGAAGGAACAGAACGCTGACTAGCACCGTCGCACCCGTAGCCGACCCCGTGCCGGCACCGGCCGCGTCCGCCGCACCCGCGGCGGGCGGCCGCCGTCGTGCGCGCACGATCCTCACGGCGGCGGGCCTGACGCTCGGCGGGATCGCCCTGCTCGCGTTCTCCGTCGGCGTCGCGATCACGCTCGGTCCCGCCGACGTGTCGCTGGTCAACGTCCGCGACGTGCTTCTGAACCACCTGGCCGAGGCCGACATCCCGGTCCGCGTCACCGAGGACGCGATCGTGTGGCAGGAGCGCCTGCCCCGCGCACTGGTGGCCGCGGCGTGCGGCGCCGGGCTGGGCCTGTGCGGGGCGATCATGCAGTCGCTGCTGCGCAACCCGCTCGCCGATCCGTACGTCCTCGGCGTCTCCTCGGGCGCGTCCACGGGCGCCGTCGCTGTCGGCGTGCTGGGCCTCGGCGGCGCCGCGCTGGGCCTCTCCGGCGGCGCGTTCATCGGCGCGCTGGTGGCGTTCGCTCTGGTCCTCGGCCTCTCGAAGATGGCCGGCGGCGGCAACGACCGCGTGGTCCTCGCCGGCGTCGCCAGCACGCAGCTGTTCTCCGCGCTGACCTCGCTGATCGTGTTCGCGTTCGCCGACTCGGACGAGACCCGCGGCGTCATGTTCTGGCTGCTCGGCTCCCTCGAGGGCGTGCGCTGGAACGACGTCGCCCTGTGCCTGTCCGTCGTCGCGGCCGGCACGCTGATCTGCCTGCGCTACGCCCACGCGCTCGACGCGTTCGCCTTCGGCGACGAGGTCGCCTCCTCGCTCGGCCTGAACGTGCGCCGCGTCCGCCTCCTGCTGCTGCTCATGACGGCCCTCATCACCGCCACCCTGGTCAGCGTGGCCGGGGCGATCGGGTTCGTCGGCCTCGTCCTGCCGCACGCGGCCCGCCTGCTCTTCGGGTCCCGGCACACGCGGATCGTGCCGGCGACGGCCGTGCTGGGCGCCATCTTCATGGTCTGGGTCGACGCCGGATCGCGCGTCGCGTTCGCCCCGACCCCGCTGCCCGTCGGCGTGGGCACCGCCCTGATCGGCGTGCCCGTGTTCATCGCGCTGCTCGCCCGCCGCCGGAGGGCCGCATGAGCCTCGCCGCCGAGAACGTCAGCTGGTCCCGCGAGGGGACGCTCGTGGTCGACGGCGTCACCCTGCGCCCCGCCCCCGGGGACACGGTGGGCCTGCTGGGCCCCAACGGCTCCGGCAAGTCCTCGCTGCTGCGCCTCATGCAGGGCGTCGCCAAGCCGTCCGCCGGCACGGTCCGGCTCGACGGCGAGGCCCTCTCCTCCATCCCCCGCCGGAGCATCGCCCGCGCGGTCGCCGTGGTCAGCCAGCACGCGCAGACGGACATGGACATCCTGGTCGAGGACGTCGTCCGGCTCGGCCGCATCCCGCACCGCGGCACGTGGGGCGGGGACCCGGAGGCGGACCGCGCCGCCGTCGTGCGCGCCCTCGAGCACACCGGGCTCGCCGACAAGGCGGACCGGTTGTGGCACACGCTCTCCGGGGGCGAGCGGCAGCGCGTGCAGATCGCGCGCGCCCTGGCGCAGGAACCCCGCGAACTGCTGCTCGACGAGCCCACCAACCACCTGGACATCCGGCATCAGCTCGAGCTGCTCACGCTGGTCACGCGGCTGCCGGTCACGAGCATTGTGGCGCTGCACGACCTCAACCTGGCCGCGATGTTCTGCGACCAGCTGGTGGTCCTCAAGGACGGCGCCGTGGTCGCCGGCGGCACCCCGCGCGAGGTGCTCACCCCGGCGCTGATCCGCGACGTCTACGAGGTGGACGCGGAGGTCCGGTACGACGACGCCCGCGGCCGGGTTGCGATCTCCTTCGAGCCCGCGGCGCTCGCCGCGCATTGACCGTCCGCCCTAGGATGGGCACCATGGCAGGGACTGCGGGCGGCGGCGAGGCGGGCCTGGTGCTGCACGCCTCCCACACCCACCTGTTCCGCGGGGCCAGGCTGCGGGTGCCGGGCGCGGAGCCGGCTGGACCGGACGGGCCCGGCGAGCGGACGCGCCGGCGGCTGATAGGCGCCGACCACGCGTTACCATCCGCGACCACCACCGACGTGCGCGTGGTCTTCTCCGACTTCTCCGACGCCGAGGCCGCCCTCACCGCATCGGAAGCCGCACCGGCTTGGACCCTTAGCGTCGAGGCCTACCGCACGGCCGCGGGGACTGAGATCCCGGCGCGCGTTTGGGAGATCGAGCCGCTCCCGGGCGATGGCGCGCCCGAGTTCAAAGTCGCCGCCCGCCGCCCATACGCCGCCTGACAAGCCCCGCTCCCCACGAATCCCCCGTTGCCTTCTCAGCCGCCCCCGAAAATGCGACTTTAGAGGTTGCTGGCCTGTCGGCCCCGGCATGATTCCTGCCCCCAGTCGCCAATGATCCGGGAGACTTCACACGGGGGGGCGTTGTCACCGGCGTTCGATAGGCACAGAGGACATAGCTAATAAAGGCCGGATGCGGAAGTGAGAACTACCGTCCAAATCGGCTGTGACGTGGATACCGAGCCTTGGAGCCGCAGGACAAGCCAGCACCGTCGTACCCGCTGGAAGTCCCTGCTCCCAGGAAGGCAAGACGATGATCCCGCAACCGTCGATGTTTTCATCGGCCTCGCCGTCGGCAAAACCGACCACCATGCCGTGGTCCTGGACCGGGTCGGCAGGAAACGCCTCGACAAAGCCCTGCCCTAGGTGTACTGGCCCGGACCGTTGTTGACGTAGGAGAGACCTCCGGGGTCGAGTTGTAGCTGTCTAATTCTTCAGCTCGTTCCCACGGAGGTCTCTCATGTCCCACGCTAACGCCCGGCTGACTCCAGCCGGAAGAATGACCATGGTCCGGCGTATCGAGTCCGGGCGCGCGGTGGCCCATGTAGCGTCCGAGATGGGTGTCTCTCGCACGACCGCGTGGCGGTGGTGGCGCAGGTTCCGCGAGCACGGCCTGCCCGGTCTGCGGGACCGTTCCAGCGTCGCCCGCAGCCATCCGCACCGTACCCGCGCCTGCCAGGAGACCCGGGTGCGGATCATGCGCGAGTTGACCCGCCGCGGGCCGGTGTTCATCGCGAGCAGGCTCGGCATGCAGGCCTCGACGGTCGGAAGGGTCCTGCGCCGGAACCAGATGCCGCTGCTGCGTGAACTGGACCCGGTGACCGGGGCGGTCATCCGCGCTTCCCGCCGGTCGGGGCGCCGCTACGAACACGACCATCCCGGATCGCTGATCCATGTCGACGTCAAGAAACTCGGCCGCATCCCCGACGGCGGCGGATGGCGCGCGCACGGGCGCGGTGAACGCCCGACGAGCAAACGCGGCGCCGGCTACGACTTCGTCCACGCCGCCGTCGACGACCACTCCCGCCTGGCCTATCTCGAGGTCCACGACGACGAGAAAGGCACCACCAGCGCCGGCTTCATCGAACGCGCGATCGCGTTCTACACCGGGCTCGGCATAGACATCGAGCGGGTCATCACCGACAACGCCTTCGCCTACCGGAACTCGCGGGCCTTCCGAGAGGCACTGAGCAGCCGGGGCATCAAGCAGAAGTTCATCCGCCCGCACTGCCCCTGGACCAACGGCAAAGTCGAGCGACTGAACCGCACCCTGGCCAACGAGTGGGCCTACGCACGCCCCTGGGCATCGAACACCGACCGCACAGCGGCCTTGTCAGGTTGGCTCGACTACTACAACCTAGACAGAGCCCACCTCGGCATCGGAGGTAAAGCTCCCATCGACCGCGTCAACAACGGTCGAGGTCAGTACACCTGATATGTAGGTTGTTCTTGTCAAGAGGCAGAGTTGAGCGGTCCGCGGCTGGTTGTCGCGGACC